>NZ_CAXUPS020000001.1:0-1885939 GCF_964252915.1 Bradyrhizobium sp. LjRoot220 | reverse complement strand
CACGCTGGCGGACGAGGACGGCGACAGCAGCGTTGCCGACCTCACCATCACCATCACCGGCACCAACGACGGGCCGGTGATTACGTCCAACGGCGCCGGGCCCACGGCTTCAATCTCGGTTGCCGAGAACACTATTGCGGTGACCACGGTCACATCCACGGACGTTGACATCCCCGCTCAAACGTTAACCTATTCGATCTCGGGTGGGGCGGATGCCGCGAAGTTCACCATCATCGCCGCCACCGGCGCGCTGAGCTTTGTCTCGGCACCGAACTTCGAGTCACCGGCCGACGTGGGCGCGAATAACGTCTACGACGTCATAGTGCAGGTCTCCGACGGAAGCGCCACGGATACGCAAGCAATTGCGGTCACGGTGACAAACGTCGAAGAGGCACCAGTTGCCGGTGGCGACGCCGTAATCACGAATATTGGCTTGGGAACCGCAATTTCTATTCCGGATTGGGCTCTCCTCTTCAACGACTTCGATCCAGAGGCAGCCACAGTAACGATCACGAGCGCCACCTCGACGGCCGCTGGGGATACTGCTTCACACGCTGGTGTAACGGTAACCTATACCGACAACAGCCCAGCCGGAGGCTCGTTCACTTACGTCGTAACGGATGGGGCGCCCCCTAACACAACGGGAGCGGCGACAGTTACCCAGGATCTTGTCGGCACTCTGGACGGGACGGCCGGAAACGACATCATCATCAGCCAAGGCGGGGGTGGCTCTAACACCGTAATCAGCGGAACAGGAAACGACGTTCTGCTCGGAGCCAATGCAAAAGATACCTACCAATTTGGATTGTCCGATGGGACTGACATCATCAGCGACGTCGCCGGGAATGATGCTATTACTATTACGCCCAGTGCCTCGATCAGCACACTGAACTTCGACCACGTCGGCAACAACTTGGTAGTCGATGCCGGAGCGACCCACATCACCGTTATGGGGCATTATAGCGGCAATTCCGTCGAAGCCATCAGCTTTGTCAATGGAGGGATGGTCTACGGCTACGCGCTTGGCACGGGCTCCCACAATTTGTCCACGTCCCTAAGCGGAGGAGGGCAAGATGACGTGGTTACCTCCTCGTCTGCTGGCGAGTTGTTGACCGGATCAGGTGGGAATGATCTCTTGTTTGGAAACGGTGGTACCGACGCGCTCACGGGCGGAAGCGGAAGTGATCTGCTGGTCGGCGGCGCATTTGCTGACACGTTTATCATCAGTGGCGGAGATTCTTCGGCCGCCGTCGGTGGTGCCGGGGGCGCCGGAACGATCACCGGGTATGACGTAATCGGCGATTTCGATCCGGCCGCCGACTTCCTTGATTTGCAGGGCACGGCTACTGCCGCAGCCAATACCAGTATTAACGGCACCAACTCCAGTTTGACGATCGGCGGGAATACGGTAAGTTCGCATGGAATAACAAACGGCATTATCCAGTTCGACACCTCGGGCGCATTTGATACGCCGGTAGCTTTGACCTCGACGGCGGACGTCGCAGCGGTTGTTCAATATCTGAAAGCACAGCCTAATGCCAATGACCTTGGTAATGCCGGCGCCACGGTGGCGTTCACAGCTACCATTAGTGGGGTAGCTCACACCTATATTTATGAACAGGTCAACAACACTGTATCAAGCAACGACATCCTAGTCGACCTATGGAATGTAACCGTAACGAATTTGTCTACACTGATTCCCTCGCATATTTTTCCGGCCGGTATTGCCGGAGAGCCGATCAACCTGGCGCTCACCAATCCTTCGGTCGATCCGACCGGTCTAGTCACGGTCACGGTTGCCGGCATTCCCTCGGGTTGGAGCCTGAACGCCGGAACGAACAACGGCGACGGCAGCTGGACCGTACAGACGAACGATCCGAGCACGCTGACCGTCACCACGCAGGCGGGACTCACAGGAGCGACGGTACTCCACGTGACCCAAACCTGGACCAACGCGGACGGCACCACGGGCATTGCAAAATTCTTCGACAACGTGGAAGCCTATGCGCCCGGTTCCCCAATCTTCGCCGTGTCGGGCGACGACAACCTGACGGGTTCGAGCGGCAACGACTTGTTCGTTGTCGCCCAACCGATCGGCCATGATACGATCTATAACTTCGACACGGCGCACGACCAGATCGACCTTATCGGGTACGCCGGCTTCACGACGTTTGTGGACGTTCAGGTGCAGACGATCAACAATGATCTCGGCGATGCCGTAATCACCTTGGGAGATGGCCAGTCGATCACCCTCCATGGCGTCGATGCCAATTCGCTCTCAGCCGACGATTTCGTGTTCGATCAAACGCCGGCCGTACAGAATTCCGGCAGCATGACAATCAGCGATGGCGCGGTCATCCCGCTAAGCGGAAGGATCGTGAACACGGGCACAATCGAGTTGAACTCGACCGGCAACGACACTGACCTCCAGCTTATCGAGTATGGCATTACGCTCGAGGGCCACGGGCAGGTGATCCTGTCCGACAGCACGGAGAACGTCATCAGCGCAACGGTCTCCGACGTCACACTCACGAATCTAGACAACACGATCTCGGGCGCCGGACAGCTCGGCGCAGGGCAGATGATCCTGGTTAACGAAGGCACGATCATCGCCACCGGCACCAATTCCCTCGAGATCGATACCGGTGCGAACACCGTCGTCAATTCCGGAACGCTCGAAGCGACCGGCAGCGGCGGGCTGGTCATCGACAGCAATCTTGATAATTCCGGATTGCTGTGGGCGAATGGAGCAGACATCACCCTCAACGGCAGCGTAACTGGCGGCGGCACTGCATTGATCGATGGTGTAGCCACGATCGAGTTCGAAGCAGCCTCATCTGTCAACGTAACTATTGGTGCCGAAGCGACTGGGACGCTCAAGCTTGGCGACTCCTTCGACTTCAGCGGAATTGTTTCGGGATTTAACGAGGATGACCACCTCGATCTGCTCGATGTCACGTTTGGAGAAGGCACCAGCGTAAGTTACGTAGAGAATTCGGAGGAGACCGGCGGAACCCTAACGGTGAGCGACGGCGTTCACACCGCCAACATCTCGTTGCTCGGCGAGTACTCGGCGGACGGCTTCATATTCGCGGCAGACGCCACTACAGGCACACTTCTGTCATACCGTGATGATCTAATCTAGCAGCGATCGACAGCATTGGATACAGTGCGCAAACGATGGGGCGATGCCCGACGACTGGTCCGAGAACGTGAGAAGAGCATGACCAGGTAGGGGCACGCTTGGCACGGAGCGTTCATAGATGGCGATCAGGATCAGCGAGGTAAAGTCGTCCAGGCTCTCGGATGACAAGAAGGAGGTCATCGTCGGTGGCAGCGGAAAGTATATTGGCGACGTGGAGCTCAAAATAGCGCGCGAGTGTGTGGACGATTTTATCGATGCCCTCGTCAGCGCGCGGGGCACGCTTGGGTCAACCCTTGCAGTGGCCGCTCCCAGTGTGGACTCCGCCGCGGGACCCAAGCGAAATGCTCGCTCGGGGGGCAACTCGAACGGAGTCAGATTTGAAATCCCGAAGACCTTCGCCGTGACGGCGGACACTGAGGGCAGGGGCCTGGTCCTGCTTATTCTCAATCACCGGTTGGAAAACCAGGAAGGTTATGCGCTGAGCCCGGATGCTGCAAAGCAAGTAGCTGGCGGCCTGACCAAGAGTGCGGACGCAGTGCTCGCCGATCGCGACAACCAAGAAGGCCGAAGCCAGCAACGTCTTTGATCTGATGGACGCCAGCATCAAAGGCGGCAGGGGCGCGCCGGCAGGGCTCTCGTAGTGATGAACAATAAACTGCGAGACGGGCTGTGGAGTTTCGACCGCAATTCGGTGTTACCTCATGAAAAGTTGCTGTTTCGCGAATTACTCTCCCTGATTAGTCGAGTAGGGAAATGTTTTGAAAAGCGACTGCGAGACAGCAAATTAACGGCTCAGCTGGTCGTCTCTGCGGGGCGCGAAGGGGAGCTACTGTGTGTCGGGCCGCTCCTCCCAAAGGGCTGCGATCTCAGCCTCGCTCAGAACCAGCCGGTCGCTGAGAGGATCTGCCAACCGCGCGACTTTATCGCGGTGCTGACGCAACAATCCTTCGGATTTGTTGTAAGCAATTTCGCGCAAACCTGATCCCACTGGCTGCTCGCGCCCCTCCATAAAGTGACGCATTTCTGCTATGTCGGCAAACGCAGGCGAAACAGGCGTCGCAATCGAAAACATCCGGTCAGCGAGGGTACCAGCAGAGTACAGGGCTATTCGATCTATGAGTGACATCGACTGGCGCTCTTCGACGTCGACCTCTCCTAAAGTCAGGTCACGCACGGCGATAATCGCCATTCCGCAGACCTTCAATCCAAGCGAGCAAGCGACGATAGTGCGACCTGCCTGATAGATCGCAGGCTCTTGGCGTTGTTCTAAAGGTGTCACGGCCATTCCCTCCAGCGGTTGCTGTGGAAAATTCGACGGTCGGCAACGATGCTGTCGCTCCGATGTGACCGTTTTGGGACATCTTTCCAAGCGCCGGCGCAGGCGCATCGCGCCGTGACCTGCCAATCAGGAGCGCGGCGGCGTCAGCCGCTTCTTCGGGCCGGGGAGGGCTGGGCGGGGCCCTGAAAGCCGAGCATGCGCTTGTTCCAGGCGTCGCAGGCCAAACGGTCTGCGGCCTTGCGCGCACGGGCAGCTTCCTCCGCCGCCGCCCGGACGGAGGCGCCGTAGATGGTTTCCGGTGACTTTGTGCCCATGGGCTATTGAAGCGCGACTGTGCGCGTAAGGGAAGCCGCTACGGATTGCGACGGCCGTTGAAATGTACGCGGCCTGCGAAAAGAACAAAGGCCCCGATCTTACGGGGCTTTTTGCATTTTGGCCGAACTGAAAATGCACATGCCCAGAACGAGTGTAAAAAATGGCGGTGGTTTTTACAGTTTTCGAGTGAAAATATGAGGTAAAACAATCTGATGGCGGAAGGGGTGTCTTCCGAACCTACGGTTTCATTCTAAGTCTTGTTGTTTCAAACCCCTTCATAGCAAGGGTTTTCTCTCGCTGGCTCTTGTCTGCCGGATTCAAATCGGATCAGACTCTTTCGCAGGATTTCATGCCGCTGATAGGGCTGGTGATAGGGCTATGGCGAAAGCGTTCAACCGATTACCCGCCAACGTTTTAAGCAAGAAACTGCATCCTGGTCGACATGCCGACGGCGGCAATCTTTACCTGAGCATTTCCAAAACGGGCACGAAGCGGTGGGTCTTCCTCTATCGCGGCGCGAACAGCCGGCCGATCGAGATGGGGCTGGGTGCCGCCCGTGACGTACCGCTGGCGCGGGCGCGGGAGAAGGCCACAGCGGCGCGCGCGCTGTTGGCGGACGGCAAGGATCCGCTTGAAGCGCGACGCGCGGAGGACGACGTCCCCACCTTCGGAGAGGCGGCCAAGGCCTTGATCGATACGATGCGGCCAAGCTGGAAGAACGAAAAGCACGCGGCCCAGTGGCTGATGACCCTTCTGGGAGTCGATGCTGACGGTAAGCCGACCGAGTACGACTACTGCAAGGCGATCAGAGAAAAACCGGTCGACAAGGTCGTGACCGAGCATGTGCTCCAGATACTGCGTCCAATCTGGCAGGAGAAGCCCGAGACAGCTTCGCGGCTGCGGGGGCGCATAGAGCGTGTCCTCGACGCTGAACGCGCCCACGGCCACCGTACGGGCGAGAATCCGGCTCGCTGGCGCGGCCATTTAGATCTGATCTTGCCCGGCCGCACCAAGCTCAGCCGGGGACACCATCCGGCGATGCCCTATCCAGGCGTACCCTCATTCGTTCACGACCTGCGGCAGCGGACGACGATGTCAAACCTGGCACTCGAGTTCACGATGCTGACAGCGGCGAGGTCGACCGAAGCCCGGGAGATGGTTTGGACCGAGGTCGACCGCATCGAAGCTCTTTGGACCGTTCCCGCCGATCGGATGAAGGAGGGCAGGGAGCATCGGATACCGCTTTGCGCACGGGCCATCGAGATCCTTGAACTGGCATCACGTATCGCGGGCAAGCGTCAAAGCGCATTCGTCTTCCCCGGAGCAAAGCCAAGACGGCCACTCAGCGACATGAGCCTGACCATGGCTCTCCGCCGGGCCGGCCATGCCGAGTATACCGTTCACGGGTTTAGGTCGTCTTTCCGCGATTGGTGCGGCGACGAAACCGAGTTTGCACGTGAGGTCGCGGAGGCAGCGCTATCGCATCTGGTCGGTGACGATTCTGAGCGCGCGTACCGTCGCAGCGACGCGCTAGAGAAGCGTCGCAAGCTGATGAATGCATGGGCGGCATATCTGGAAAATAATTCCAGCATGGTAATCGCTTTCAGTGGTCCGCAATTAGCGGCTTGATTTTTCGATTGACGAAGAATCGTTTCTTTGAGACAAGCGATTCACGCAATTGATTTGCGTCGGCGTCGAGAGCATCTCCGCCGCGGCTTCCCCCACTGAAGCCAAGCCTACAAAATCTGGCGATTGTGCCAACGTCAAAAGGAAAAAAACGGTGACTGCCGCAAGGCATTCCCGCGCGCCCTGCAGCAGCAGGGGGAACCTTTTGAGTTGGTCGCGCTGCTGAGCGGCCACCAGGTTTGGAGGTTCGCTATGGCCCACGACGACATCATGCTTTCGAAAGAGGTGGAGAAGGACGTCCGGCTTTCGGCGCCCACGATTTGGCGCATGCAAAAGGCTGGGCTTTTTCCTCCGTATTTCAAACTGTCACCAAAGAAAAACGCCGCCCATCGATCCGTCATCGCGGATTGGAAAAGCGATCCGCAGGCGTGGGCGAAGCGAAATGCCGCCGCACGTCTGGAGGGCTCAAATGGCTGAGATAATTCCGTTTCCGCTCGTGCGGCGGCAAGCATTCATCCTGCGTCAGGCGGCCAGGGCCGCAGAGCTCAACCAGCACGCTGGCGAGCGCCACATCCAGCAGCAGGTGAAGTGCCAAGTTGACGCCATGCGTCGCAAAGGCATCGCCGAGGATCTCATCGCACTCGAGGTGAAGTGCATGGAAGTGGCGATCCTGGCCGCGCTTTGGAAGGCCGTGATTGACGCCCCTGGAGGTATCCGGTGAGCCGGCGGTCGACATCTTTCAGCGGTCAGTGGGCGGGCCGCCTGGTGGAAATGCTAGAATCGCCGGCTTATCGCGCGCTCAGCCTTTCAGCCATTCGGGTTATCAATCGCATCGAAATCGAGCTGGCTCACCATGGCGGGCAGGACAACGGGCGCCTGCCGGTCACCTTCGATGACTTCGAACAGTACGGCATTCATCGTCATGCGATCGCGCCTGCAATCCGCGAAGCACAAGCGTTGGGTTTCATTGAGGTGACCGAACGCGGGCGAGCCGGTAGCGCAAATCGGCGGGCTCCCAACCGATTCAGGCTAACATTCCGGCCGACCAAGGGAGCCAGAAACGATGGTACCCACGAATGGCGTAAGATCGAGACGAGCGAGCAGGCTGCAATCCTAGCGAAGCAATCCAGGCTCGCAAAATCAGAATCTCTGGTGGCGAAGGGCGCCGGAAGCGACCCCCGAAAAGCGCACCAAAGACCGGTGGGTCATGGTGCGGAAACCGACACTACGGGGCTCAGTTCGGAAACCACCACTACTATCTATATCTCGGGGAGGGCACGCGATGTCGCATGATCGCTCGCTCGGGCTGTTCCCGATCGAACCACCCGACCGCGCCCACCTAACCGTCGATGAGATGTTTGAGCAATGGTGGAAGCAATATCCGCGGCGAGTCGCCCGGGGCGCTGCCAAGAAAGCCTTCAAGCGGGTGCTGGCTCAAAAAATCGCATCACCGGATCAGTTGCTCGCCGGTGTCATGAGGTATGCCGCCGAGCGAGTGGGCGAGGACCCGCAGTACACTGCGCACGGCGCAAGCTGGCTTAACGCTGAGCGCTGGCTCGACGAACCGAAGCCGCAACATCGCAGGCCGATGAGCACGGCGGACTCGATGGTCGTCGGCATGATGTCAGGCATGGACGAGCACGACGCGCGGGCGCTGGCCGCGCAACTCGATGCGATGTCGATGCCGCGGCGCAGGGACACGGACAGGGAATGAACGTCGACCCACCCCCCACCAAGTTCCCGAAAGCCAGTAGGGGCTCCAACCGCTTTGGGTTGCACGCGCAACCCCTGCGCGCGCGGTGATGAAAATCTCCAGAAATGCACATTCGGAAAAAACTGATGGCTAAGAAAACAAAAAAACGCCGACCCGGAAGGCCCACGCGATTGGACGCGAGCCGGGCAGCTCTGGCCGGAATCGACTTGGCTGCCGTCGATCCGCTGGCGATTCTGCGCGCGATCGCGGCGGACGTCAGCGCACCGGCGTCCGCCCGGGTTGCGGCCGCAAAGGCGCTGGCCAAGACGATTCCCCAAGAGAGGAAACCGGCGGAGCACTTGGAGGGCGACCTGGTATCCCGCCGTGCGCTTCGTATTTTGAACGGAGGAAAGGTATGACCGACCACGATTCCGTCCCGATTGTCGGGATCCACCGCGGCGTTGGCCTGCACGACTGTCAATCTGAGGAGAGGCTCGTCGTCGTACGCAAGGCCATCGACGAGGTTTTCGATATTGCGGATATCCGCAAGCTGCTCGATGTCGCCGGCGATCCGTGCTGGCCCCCCGAGTCGCGCATATTTGCCGGGGCAAAACTGCAGGCTATTCACTCGATCGCGACGGACCGACGCGAAACACGTCCCGGTATCGATCTCGAATACGTGCGCGCCCTTCTTGCCGGCGTCAACAGCAAGCAGTGGCGCGATCCAAACCACTATTGCTCGCTGCTGGATTACGGCCGCTGGGGCGCACCTGGCACGAAGAAGCCCGCTAAGCGCGATGTACCTTTACAGCGATGAGGTGAACAAATGACGCCGGCGGTCGTCCAGCAACTCCTTGCGATCGTCTTGCGGCACATGTCGCCCGACGACTGCGCCCGGCTGGCCGCCGAACTCCGGAAACGATCGCGCGCCGGCATGGCACGGCAGCAGGCCGGTCTGATCCGCGCTTATCGCTTTGATTGGTGCGGCGATCTCACCGATCGGGGCGCCGCTCGGCAGATTGAGCGCGACCTCGCACGCTTCGCTGAAAGCCCGCTGCGGAACAGGGTCGTACCGGACAGTTCGGACCGACGGCGTGCTGATCTATTCGAAATTTTGTCGCACGGTCCCATTCTGGGGTCAGAGCGTATCCGCCAAATTCTCCGCGCTGGGTAAACCTTCGCACTTTTGATTACCCGCAAATCAAAGCACTGCTGATACCGCGGGGCGTACTGGCGCCGTTGCGACCGGGATCGAACCGTAGCTTTTGAGGTGCACCGTGAGAACAGCAGCAGCATTGGCGGCGTCACGCCCGGATCCGCCCGAGACCGACGCAGCGACGATCTCGCACTCCCCCGAATACGCGGTCGCCCTGGAACGCTGGCGAGGGAAGCGCGCTGAAATGCGTGCGCTCAATTCACGAAAGGAAGATCTGACGGTGGCCATTCATCTGGCCTCAGTACCGCGGCCATTCCCGGAACGGGTAAAGCCTCTGAGCGAAAAGCACGCGGAACTTCTCCGGCAAATTGAGCGCAACCCCCGCCGTGTCCAGATGGAGCTCGAAGATGTCACCGACAAGATTCTAGAATCGCAGCCAGAGTATTCTGCCGAACACGAGTTGCTCGAACAGGCAAAGCGACTAGAAGCGGGACGCATCGCGGCGCTCTTTCGCGGGCGACATGTCACTGCAGTACGATCGCTGATTTCGGCGGTGGAGCAACTCAGCCAGGCGATTGAATCCGAACGCGCCGTACGACGAGAGTTCGCCCGTGTATCACCCGAACCGGTTAGCGCTGCCTTGTTCGACTGGTCAAGCGATCTGAGAGGAATGTCTTTGCTCGAATGGCACAGCGTTGCGGCGACCTGGGCGCGCCGCATTCGGCAATCGGATATTCTAAAATGAGTGCATTGGATCCGCTTCGGGACGCGCTGCGATGCGTGGCCGGCCAGTTGGTCGCGCTGGACCAACGTCATGCACCGATGTTGACCAATATAGTTGCCGAATTGGCACAAGGCATCGACGTATCGGACCAAACGTTGAAGGGGTTGGGCCGCGGCGAATTCGAGTCGTTTTCGTTCCGGTCAGCGCCGCAGATGGTGCCGCTCGCGGGCGGCTCGGGAAAGTCGTTGGCCATCGTGTCCGTCAAAGGCTTAGCATTATACGAGCTCGATTTTCCTCCGTACGCCTTCTCGACGCGGGTATTGGCGCAAACCCTGACGGAGCTTTCAGAAGACCGCTCGGTCGGTGCGATTGTGCTGGATCTGAATACACCGGGCGGCCAAGTCACCGGCACTCCAGAAGCCAGTGATGCGGTCTGGGCCGTAGCTAAACGGAAACCGGTCGTTGGGATCGTTAATCCACTTTGCGCCTCGGCCGGTTACTGGATCGGAAGCCAGTGCTCGAAGCTGATCGGGGTCCCCTCCGGTGACATCGGCTCGATCGGCGTCTTCATGTGCCACGTCGACTATTCTGGAGCCCTTGCTCGAGCCGGTGTGAAAGCGACTTTCATTTTTGCCGGTGAACACAAGACTGAAGGCAACCCAACGGAACCATTGAGTGATAAGGCTCGAGCCTTCCTCCAATCCGAAGTCGACCAGACCTACGCAGACTTCCTGGCCGCCGTCGCTCGCGGGCGAAACACGAGCAGCGCTGTCGTCCGGTCCCAATTCGGAGGCGGTCGCTGCTTCTCGGCGCCCGTCGCGAAACGAGTCGGAATGATCGACGAGATCAACACGCCAAGTCTAGCTCTGCAGTCGGTCGCGTCGCTGGGTCGGATGATTGCATTTGTGGCACCGCTCCAAATGACCGCCGAGGCCAGACGCAGGCGACTTGCCCTGGAGGCGATGTCATGAACCTGATCGCCACCGCCCGAAGTCATCTGCTCCTCGAGCTCGGCAGGTCTGCACCGCGGGATCCCGTGCTGGCGGCCGTGCAGCGTCAAAAGCTGGCAAAGCTCCGCGCCGAACTGCAGTTCGAAAAGAACCGAGCCACGTTTCTCAGGCGTTGGCGTGCGATGGGTCGTCCCGTTCTGCATCCGAGGGCGCCATGATCGGCAGTGTCTCATACTACAACTCGAGCCGGCGCTTCGTGCTGCTGACGCCTGTCGGCAAGTCGCGCGAATACGACATTTTTGGATGCGATGTTTGGTTTTTCGTGGCCGGGCTCGGTGCTCCCTATCTTGGACAGATCGTTGAGTTTGAAGTTTCGCCCGACACCAACGGAAAGATCGAGGCTGTCAAGGTTCGGGCCATACGACTGCAGCCGCCAATCACCGAGCCGGGTATAAAACTCTGTGGTTCCATTGATGGCGGCGCTGCGGCCGGCGGCCGCGAAAGTTCTCCTTCCGCGGCCGCCGGCAATAGCCCGAGGGCCGCCTGATGTCCGGAGTAGCCCTCTCATCTTTGCGAGTTTCGTCGGACTTCGACGCGTCCGCCTATATCCGCGGTGCTGCCCAAATGGTGGCTGCGGACCAGCAGATGATACCGTCGAAAAAGGTCCGACGAACGGCCATCAAATCTAGGACGGCTCTCGTAGCGCGGAACTCCGAAGTTAGACATTCAGACTCAAATTTCAGAGAACCTGCAAAGTGCGGTTGAAATATGGGAGGTAGACAACTGAACGGATACAAGCACATACTGATGAAAGGATATTGCTGGCGGAGGGCATGAGGATGGCACGGAGATGGCTACTCGGAATTGGACTTCTTGCGATTGGATCAACGACGCCAGCAAATGCGCAGATCGTCCCAGCGAATGAGCAAGGAGGTCGATACCTGGCCGCGAGCGTACCCGAGCCAGTGCGGGTTGACTTCTATGCCGAGCAACGCGCTGCAAAGCGGAAGAATGCACCGCGCATCGTGTTTGTACCAGGCATCCTCGGTTCTAAGATTGACGAGTGCCGAACCGATGGCAGTCAATGTAAAAATATTTGGGGAACAGCCGGGGCCGTTGGCCAGCGCGACCTTGATTTGAGTATTCGATCTGATCGGAAGTACCGCACCGATGTTGTGGACAACATTTTTTTTAACGACATTTACGGCACTACACTCGACTTCATTAGGGAACAAGCGTTCCCGTTAGTCGCTGACGAAGCGAACGACCCGCTTCTGACAATTTTTCACTATGACTGGCGACAGTCGAACGGCGATAACGCCAAGCTTCTGAAAGATAGAGTCTGCACCGTACGCGCCAACGCTAAAACGTCACCGATCATTATTATCGCCCACAGTATGGGCGGCCTTGTCACCAAGGTGTGGACAGCACGTCATGCCAATGAAAATTGCCCTGACGGCGTCAAGCCGGATGTCACGCAGATCGTCTTTGTCGCAACTCCGCACCTAGGATCTCCCAAAGCGATCAAAGCGATCGCAGAGGGCTACAACATATTGTTTGACGAACTCACAGGCCTGAAACGCTATTTGGGAATATTTGAGCGAAACTATCTGCTCGATGCGGTTAACCAAGCTGGAATCTCGTTCCCTAGTATCTATGAAATGATGCCCATACGAAGTAGCGAGTATTGCAACAAGAAAAAGCCAGCTCTGCTAAAAGCAGCAGTGCCTGTCGTGGATGACGATGGCAACCCACTAAATCTTTTCGATGTTGATACTTGGCGGCGCTATGATTTGCTTCGTCGCATCGGATCGGCGCCGGTTCGCAAAAGTTACTACGACAATGAGCTCGCACCGATGCTCCATCGTTCAGAGCAGCTGCTGTGCGAGATCGCGGATTTCGACCCGTCGCAGACTACTAATGTAGTCTATCTTTTCGGTCGACAGAATGCGCCGGGAACCTATGGTAGATTCCAATTTCGCATAAAGACAGCGGGTATCTTTAGCTCAAGCGTCGTTCAAGGTGACGGCACGGTGCCCATGTATAGCGCGCAAAACTTCCTCGTCAGCAGCACGTCGCAGACGGAGGAAGTAGAGGCCGATCATACGTCGATTGTCAAAAGCGAACCCCTACGCAAATTTATCCGCGCCCTGTATGGTAAAGCTGTCAAGAGCGCAGCCGTCCAAATAGCTGGCGCGAACGAACAATATGCCTCGCTACTGGTTGCCGAGGCGGTAGGCACCGGAAACTTGATACCTGTTTCGCTTGATCCTAAGGCATGGTCTCAAGGCGATGAGGAAGTCGCTATCAAAATTAACACAAGGGCGCTTGATGCCTTGGGTTACAAGACCGCCGCCGTGGCAGACCAAGCAGCACGAACCACAAATGCCGCGGAACGTATGCGGCTTTACGCGGTGGCGGCATCGAGCACAAAGGAAGTATCAGAGCGCTTGCCGTTGGTCGCGGAATTGGCGCGCTCGGCCTACGGTGCTGGTCAGTTTAAGGACGCTATTGGTACTGCGACGTTCATCACCACGACAGCTGAGAGCGCGATACCCGCGACCGACCCGAAGAGAGAAGTCCTACTCAAGGTGGCACGAGAAGTGGAGGGATGGGGTTATCTGCGAAGTGGCGAACTAGGAAAGTTTAATGAAGTCGCATCTTCTTATGCAACAAAATACAAGGTTAGAAATAGCGATTTCAAAGAACCGCTTTTTGCGACGACCCGTCGTGATGAAGAGACAGCATGGAGTTTCGACGAGTTCCGGCCTGTCATCAAATTGCTACAACGATAACGAGCGCAGTCAATTGCGGCCACCGCGAGTTAAGCTGCTATGAAATTGTCTAATGCGATGATCACCCGGTTGTCGCCAATACCTCGATCACGCTGAATTCGGCCGGATGCGTGACGCTGTCGGGCGCCTCGACCGTCACCGTCTTCTCAAGGGGCTACGGTACCGGAAGAAATTCGAGCACCGTTGGCGCCGGCGACTGCCGCGGCCGTGCGCTCGCGGGTCGGGATCGTGATGATCCAGGCTCATTCGCGAACCGATTGACCACAAGTTGGTTCGGTGCAAATTCCGCGATTCTCGGAGTTGCGGGGGGCGCGGAAAGTCGACCCTTAAGGCGGCCCAAATTCCGCAGATCACATCATCAAACGCGGTCCAGCCGATCAATGTGACCCTGACGTCTTATGTCCGCTACTCGGGGAGTGTCCCTGTCGAACAGTCGCTTCAAAACGGGATTGGCGGTTTCGGTTCTACAAATCCCATATCTGACGGCGCTCCATCCGCTCCCGGTAACAATAGTATCGCCGTGACCTCCAACAATACGGGCGGCGCCGCGCACGCGATCGCATCTCCCATGCTAGTAGCCGACTGCATTGTTAGGGTGACGCCGTGGACGAGGCTTCAGCAGCGCGGGCGTTTCATTTGCTCGCGTTAGGCCGTACTTCAACGGCCGGCCAACATACAGGCATTCGCAATGTCAAAATCGAGGATGGGAGGACCAAATCCATCGGCCAAAAACTCAAATGGAGGGATACGACGCTCAGTATCAAAATCGCGCGCTTTCAATTCACAATTCTTGCGTGTCTTGTTGTCGACGTACTCGTCAAGTTTTAGATACTTTGCCATCGCAGCACTTTTTGCAGCGACGCAGGCCTCCACGTCGGAAAATGGCCGCTTATTTTTCAACCCGGTTGCTGCGCAAATGGCGCGAATTGCCGTCCGATTGTGAACCAAAAACTTGCTGACTCGGTGACCCTGTTTGACGGTTTCGGGTGAGACAGCGGGTTCTCCAGCACGCTTCTTCCGCTCTGCTTCGACCTTTGCGCCTTTTTGAAAGTCGGCCATCTTCGATCTGGCGTCGTCCTCACCCAACTTATATGCTTCTTGGATTGCGCGATCATAGTCGGTTTCTTGTGCCGACGCTGGCCCCAGAACGACAGCACAAACAAACGTGAACAAAAGAAATCGAGTCGATGGCTTCATCGTTCAGCTACTCCGCGATCGGAATGACGTTATCATCGCTCGCTAACATCCGTGTTGATCGCGCAGTGCGATGTCCGGGTTGTCCCATGAACGCCGCGTCAGCAGCGGGCGCCCGCGCCATCGCTTTGGTAAGAAAAGCGCGCTCGCTCATGTGGTGGGCGGACGCGCTGCCTTCATGAATTCAAGCCCGAATGCCGTCAATTGGTAGCGCGCAAAGCTGCGCGACCCCGTTTGGAAAGCGCCAGGAGACCCTATTGGTTCTTGGTTTTTGAACTGCTGAATGGATGCTAGGCCCAGCTTTTCCAGATGCTCCATATAGATTTGGATCTTGTTTGGATTCCTCAACTCGTTTCTTGGCAGTTCGTCTAATTCCACTTTTGGATTTGAGAACCGATTTGTCTCGCGATTGTAATCGAGGGTGTATTGATAGAGGTAATGATCATCTAGTTTTGCGTAGATCGATTTGAGGATGATCGCTTCGTCCATTGAAAGCTGCTTTATGAGCGGAGCGTATGCGGGGTGAACTCCGTCGGCCGCCTGCCTGTCAAAGGCCTTTGACAGCAGTTCATTGTACATTTCGGTGATCAGCGTTTCCTCCGGCTCATATTTTATTGCCTCGAGGACGGGACCTAAAATTTGGGGCGCGGGAAGAACGCGCCGCTCCTCCGGTATCCCCCGCACCGATCGATCCAAGAATTTGACATAGCGATCTTGCAAAGCTGCGGTGAACTGTAGCGGAGCCAGGGCCAGGCGAATGGTTTTCACGAAATCCGTTAGCGCCGAACCCGTTTCACGGACTGCTGGGGATAGGCCGTCGTGATAGGCTTCTTTGATCGGAACCTGCTTGACTAGTTCTGTCGCAACAGCAGTTGCTAGATCTGTCTCAGTCGCCATGGAAGGCACCTTTCGATGTTTTTTTATCAGCCTGGCTTCTGAGGCTTGCCGAGGGTGCTGGAGCGTATTCCCTCGACGATTTGGAGAGCCTTGGCCGCGTGCGCGGGGTGAGCCTGGTCCCCGTACTTCAACGCGATTTGCTCAACGAGATTGGCGGCATCATCAAAGCCCGCGCTCAGCGCCTCCTTGATCTCCGGCGAGAGGGCAGCCAACCGCGGCAGGATACCGAATAGGATCGATTGGAGGGCTAGTGTCTCGCCAGCCAACGCGTGAACCTCGTAGAGCGGATCCATTGGGTTTTTGTCGGCCATCACTTCCCCTTCGCCTTCAGCCCGAGCTCGACAAGCCGACGGATAGCCTCTGAGCGATTTGGTTCGTCGGGCTGGTCAGCAGACCACTTCTCTATCGCTTTGGTGAGGTCTGGCGGCAATCGCAAAGCCGTTAGAGGGTCTTTGCCCGTAGCCGGCCGCCCACGCTTCTTTTTGGGTATAACCTTATTTGACTTCGCCATATAACTGTATAACCTAAAATAAAGCCAGAGGGAAGGTTGCGACGATGGAAGGACACCGCCTAATTTGGACGCCTGACGGCCCTCGTTTCCTGAGTGCACCGGAATTCCTCTGCCAAAGCTTTACCTGTGACGCGGATCCGCCGGATGGTCCGGTGCGGGATGCGCTCGAGCGCGCAATCGAGGCCAATCTCGAAGATCCTATTGTCGACCGGTTCATCGCTTTCCTGGACGGGCTGGACGGCGACGTCGAACTCGAGCCCAGCATGGGTAATCTGCCGCCAAGGGTGGGGGACGAAACAGAAGATTGCGGCGATGACGAATACGCCCTCGGAAGTCTCGACGCACTCGCCGATCAAAGCGAGTGGGCAACGGATCGTGGCGGTCATCTTCGGATTGATATCGACCGGGAACTGGATGCGGCGGAATAGCCCGCCGGTTCATGCCGGCGGGCACCCTCCATTTTTCGGCTTATCAAGGCTTCGTCGGCTCGCCACGCTTGATGCCGGTGCCGCTGCAATGCGGGCAGGGTCTATATGGCGGCAGTAGGTGGCCGAACTTCGCCGGTGTCACTTCAACCTTCTGGCCGGTTCCGAAGCAACTCTTGCAATTCACAGCGTCTGACATAGTCATCTCCTGATTCGCGCCCGGGATGGGCCGCGCCGGGATGTGATCAGGCCTGCATTATTTAGCGACGCACCAACCGCGCGCGGCGGTCACTGGTCTCGTTTCAGCCTCCGCTTCCCCCAATGATGCTCCTTGGCATCGGGATTGAACTGTCGAACTTCATGGCGATGCAGCGCCTTCAGCGTAGCCATCCGCGCCAAGAACATCCAGGCGATACCGCGCTCCGCTGCGTAGGTCAGCAGCTCCGCCGCGGTGGTGACAGCAGGCATGTCGCGCTCGGCTTCCGGCACAGTTTCGGCGAGATAGGCGACTGCCTCGCGCAACGTGCGCAGCTGTGTTCCATCTGGCGCCATGATCGGTTCGTCAAACGCTCGCTGCCAGCCCTTATCCGCCACTCTCGTTCGGCTCCTGGCACTATGGTGGCGGTGGCGTCCAAAGAAACCCCAGCGCGATCACCGCGAGCAGCCCAACGATAACGACGGCGGTAATCGCACCGGCTGTTATCTTGGCCATTTCATTCTTAACGGGCACCGGCGACCTTTTTCACGACCTGATATCCGTTGACCGCGAGATCCTGAAGGATCGCTTTGGCGACGTGCTTGCTCTGATCCGGCGCGATCCATTCATAGTCGAGATTGGGCCCGCCATCGCCTTCGGGATATTTGATGAAGGCGGTGTGGATGGAGTTGGTAATGAGAATTTCGACCGCTTGGTCTGACATGCCGCCTCCAAAGTGTTTGCACCCAAAATATGCTTGTAACTCTTCAGCAAATTACTGTCATAGGTCTATGTTTTTTTCGTTTTGGCGAGTGCGACGCTCGATGGGAGCGGTTGCACCATCTGCGTGCGCGCCGAAGAATGGCCTTCACCAGCGCCTGCTGAGTCTCGAAGCGCTGCCATCGGTACCGCTGCCACGACTGGTCCGAAAACTTGACGGAACGCTCGGTCACCTTGCCTGTCTCAAACAGGAGATAGTCGCGCACGGTCCTGTGATCCTTCATCACCCTGATTACGACAATCCATCCCGGTGGCAGATAGGTGCGCCGGTTAAATGCCCAGCGTAGCGCGTGCGCCTCGCTCTTTGGCGTCAGCTCGCGTGCGACGCGAAAAGAGACGCCACGCGACTTGTTGATGAGGAAGCAATCGCCGGCACTGTTGGTATCGACGCGTGCCTCGGACTTTTTCAATGTGGCGGCGACGTCAGCGGTAATTTGCGAGAAGACAATTGACCAGTGACGCTGGGAATCCATCCAGTCATAGTCGCGTTTTGGAGTATGACCAATGAGGGCATATGCCTTTCTGAGCGTGCCGAAATAGTCCATGAACGTATGCGACGATGGTAGGCCCGGCGTGTCGTTGATGATCTTGGCGGTAAGACGGCCGTGTTTGTGGAGGGCGCGCCGCAAGCCCACCAACATTTCTTCCCGCGGGAGGCTGACCCATCGTCCCTTCATCTTTTCCTGGACTTGCGCAAAAAGGTTTGGATCGATGATAGCTTTCAGCGCATTGGTGCACCTGACCCATTTGTGCTGTGGGTTGTGCACGCGCTTCTGCTTGAGGTGACAAGATTGGCGGTTAAAGACGAGATTTCCGACATAGATCTCATTCTGGAGAATCCAGTGCACGGTCATGCGGTTCCACGGCTTGCCTTTGTTGTTTGGAATGCCCTTCTGATTTAGCTCTCTGGCGATCTGGGTCTCAGATCGCGTGGTGAGAAAGCGGTCGAAAATCCATCTCACTGTTTCGATCTCTTCGGGCGCGCCCGGTTGGAGCTTGACGCGGTCGGTGTGCAGATATTTGCGCTCACCGCTTTTCAGATGCAGTTTGAATTGCGCGTTTTCGTCGATGAGCGTCCGGCTGAGACCGTAGTTGGCCGGGCCGCCTTGCTTAAAGCCAAGGCTGGCCAGCCGGCACTGGCCCGCATGAACTTTTGCCGACAGTTCCCGGCTATACTCCGCAGCCATCACCCGCTTGAGATTTTTCACAATGCTGGACAGGAGGCTGCCGTCGTTGTCGAACTGCTCCGCGCAATAGGAGATCTTTACTCCTGCCCTCCTGCAGAGATATTCGTAATGCGCGCTTTCATCGACGTCCTGGAAGCGGCCCCAGCGGCTCACGTCATAGACCAGAATGTGACCGAAGTCCGCGTGGCGGAGATCGCGAAGCAGGCTCAGCAGACCCGGCCTGTTCTTGAGTTGCAGGCCGCTTTCTCCGCGGTCTCGGTAGGTGCGCACGATCGCCAAGTTGTGAGCTTGGGCATAGGCCGCGATCGCCGCGGCCTGGTTCACTAGGGAATACTGCTGCAGGTCGGTTGACATGCGCACATACTGTGCGGCGCGAAGCGCTCTCATGCGCTCCGCCAGTTCCGCCCCCCTGCGCACGACAAGCGACTTGCCCATCAGCGGATGTCCGGTTGGCCAATGGGTTTTAGCAAATTGTCGACATGGGAACAACGCTAGCCGCCAAGCTTGAGCCAGGCCTGGAGAGCCAGCGCGGCGACAAGGAAAGCCGACGCCAGTAGGCCTAATTGCCCCGGCCGACGTCGTGCAAAATAAAGACTGATCACGGTGATGAAGGCCGCTAGTTTGCGGCCGAACGCCCGTTCCAGGCGAGGAGCATTGGCGAGCACAATTCCCACTTCGGATTCGTTAGACATGGTTTCTCCTCCGGCACATGCGATTGCAAGGCCGCTAATCAGTTGCTGAGGTAGGGTCAAAAAAATGCCGCCCCGGGGCAACCGAGCGGCATTGAATAGATGGACCACTGATTTGCCCGACGGGGCAAGGGGCAGTTTCTGGAAATTCTGAGGGGATTCCGGCTGGCGGTTTACGTGACTTTTTCGCAACGATACCCTAAGGTTGAGCTGCCAGTGTTGCTTTCGGGGGTAAGGGATGCGTTTTCTATTCGCAACGGTTGTCTTACTGCTTGGCCCCCTTTTGGCGGGTTGTCTCTCCAACAAGACTGCGATTGACGCGTACGACGAATGCTCTGCCCGGAGCCTGCCATTCCGTGAAATGATCGCGTGCGGAAAACAGAAGAGAATTGCAAACTGCCAGGGATCGTTTGATGGATGCTCTGCCAGCGGCAATGCAGTCATGGCATACGGGGATAGCCTCGCCACTTCTGTCGAACGACGTGAGATGACGGAGAGCGAAGCGCAACGACGTTGGATCGATTTCCGAACATCTCAAGGCCAACTTGCAGCCCAGCAAGCCGCGAGCGGACCCCGTACGTGCATTCGAAGCGGCGACACCGTCACCTGTCATTAGCGACGAAAACTTCGCGCTTATTCATGCCAGTACCCGATCTTCTTTATCCGCGCCGCGCGCGACAATCTTCAGCGCATCATCCGCCAACGGTCGCTGCAGCACCTTCGCCTCGTCCCAAGGCGCGCGCATCCAGATGTCGCGTTCTTCGTCGGTCTTCAGGATCACCGGCATGGCCTTCGGGTGAATCGGTTCAACGACCGCGTTCGGCGCGGTCGTCAGGAAGCCATAGACCAGATGCGGGCCGGGTATCGGTTTGGACTTCGTGCCCCGGTCACCCTTGAATTCGGTCCAGATGCCCCCGAAGGCGAACAGCGGCCGGTCATCGTTGATGGCGAACCAGACGACGTCCTTCTTCTTGGTCTCAGGGTTTGGCTCCGGCGCGTACTCGGCGAAGCTGTTCACCGGCACCAGGCACCGGCTCTCCGGCTTCAGCCAGCCACGCCAATGCGGGGACGACGTGTTGCGGATGTTGGTGACCGGCGGGCCGCCGAACTTCGGCGGCGGCGGCATGCCCCAACGCATCGAGACCAGCTCGGTGCCGTGATCCGTATTGCGGACCACCGGCGCGGGATAGTCGGGGAACACGCCGGGCATCGGCGGCAGGTTGCCAATGTAGCGGTTCACGACGCGAAACAGGGCGGCGATGGCGGCTTGGTTGGTTGTGATGGAATAGAGGTTACACATCGCGAGCTTGCTTTAACTTCTGGGGCAGCACCATCACGATAGGTATCTCGCGTTTAAGAATGGCACCCGCGATGGTCGAGATATGCAAGGCGAACGTCTCCTCTATCTCCGCTGCTCGATACTCATCCGCAGCGTATGCGTACAGAACAGTGCCATCGAACTCATCGAACTGAATGCCTCGAAAAAGTCGATCGAAGTTATCGGCCCCAACAATCAGGGCCATGCGGGCGGCTATTGCTTGATCTTGAACGAGTGAAATCTTCATCGTTCTCCTGGCCACCACTTTGAGGGAGGATCTGTCGCAGATATCTTGGTGGGCCGCAGCGCGATCAGATGGCTGCGCTTGTACGGATGGCGTCGGACTTCGGAACAGTCTTTGCAGCGCATGTAGCGCTCGAGCTCGTGAATTGGCGTCGCCTTAGGCCGGCGCACGACGTTCAGCGCAACTGTCTGGTGAGTATTACAGCCGAGGCATTTGACCTCAAGATAGAGGTAACCGGCGTTGAGGGCGTCGCCAAGCGCAGGGGAGGGCTGGGCAGGGCCCTGAAACCCAAGCATGCGCATATTCCAGGCTCGACAAGCGATCTCATCAGCGGCCTTCCGCGCGCGGGCGGCGTCCTCCGCCGCGGCCCTGATGGATGCGCCATAGATCGTCTCACGTGACTTGGTGCCCATAGGCCAAGAATGCGCCCGGGTAGCCGGTATCGGCAAGCCGCTAGGGCTTGCGGCTAGCTAAGTGCTGAGCCCCAATTCAGATCGGTATATCCAGCGGCCTGAAGTTCTTTGAGCAAATCGGTTTTCCATGCGCCTCGATCATCGACTGCTGTATAAACGACGCCCGCGAAATCCGAAGGAACTTCGACTTCTCCCTTACGCAAGGCGCAGACGTGCGACCTTCCAAGTTTTCCCGCAAACCAAAACATCTCACCGATAACGTTTTGTCGTGCTCGCGGTTGGAGTTGTTCGGGCGTCGGACCACCAACATCATCGGGCGTTAACAGAACCACAGCAAACCCTGCGGCCGCACCATGCTTTTCAAACTTTTCGATAATGGTGCGGCCACCGTTTGGCTGCTCGTGAAGGACGACTGGATTCAGACCAGCGCGTCGTAGGACGTCGGAAACTTGGTTTTTGAACTGAACGTCATGGCCGTGAACAATAAAAATGTCGCGGGACGGCTCCTGACGCGTCGTCTCTGGAACTGCCTCCATGAGAGTTAGTTGGCCGGCTGACCCATCCTGCTCGATCTGATCGGCAATTTGCTCCTCGAAAGATTTGATGGCCTGATTGAGCAACACTAGCGCTCGTGCCTTCCCTCGCACTAAGCCTTCGATCACCTTGTGATGCGGCGTGCCGTTCATGTTGATTCCGGCGGTATCGAGAGTCGCTGCAGGGCGGTAGAGCCGCCCGGTGGGCGTATCGTGTCCAAACGTCTGTGAAAGAGCTTCGGCGATCGAAGCTTCCAAAGCGTCGATGTTGGGATCACGTCGATCAGTGACCTTTTCCGGCTCGAATGCCTCAACATCCTTTATGCGCCTGTGAAACCGGGCAATGCCCGCACGCATTTCGGCTGGCGAAAGCCTAATGTCTTGAGGAGCAGGAGGAGGTTTTTTGGCCAAAGTATCGGATCCCAAAAGCTAGGGCTGTTGCTAGGGCTGGATTGCTTCGCTTAGAAATAAGTCCAACGTATTCAATGAGTAGAAGGCTTCCTCTGGCGGAAGGGGTGGGATTCGAACCCACGGTACCCTTGCAGGTACGCCGGTTTTCAAGACCGGTGCCTTAAACCACTCGGCCACCCTTCCAAACCATTGTTATCGCTGTCGAAAACAACTTCGGAAGAATGGGCAAAAAGCCCGTTGCTACTGAAATTGCTACTGAGGTTTCTGAGCTGCCAGCGACAGGCGCCTTATAGCAGGGCCGAACGCCAAGTCGAGCCGGGCCGCTGCATCTTCCTGCAACGTGCCGATGACGTGGGAGTAGAGGTCGAGGGTGATCGCGATCGAGGAATGTCCGAGGCGCTCTTGCACCACCTTGGGATGGATGCCTTCCACCAGCAGCTGGGTGGCATGGCTGTGCCGCAGATCATGAAACCGCAGCCGCGGCAGATCCGGTGAGCGCCCCATCAGGTAGGTGAACTGATGGGTGAGGCTGGTCGGCTGCAAGACCTGGCCATCCTCGCGGCAGCACACCAGCGTCTCACCGGTCAGCCTGACGCCCAACCGGAGCAGATTCTCGGCCTGCTGGCGCTTCAACCTGCGCAATTCTTCGACGGCAAAGGCGGGCAGGGTGACGGCGCGGGCCTGCTCGTTCTTGGGCGCCTTGAATCGCAAGCCCGCCTTGGTCTGCTCGACACTTTCGACCACCCGCAGGGATGCCCGATCAAGATCGACATTCTTCCAGCGCAGCCCCAGCACCTCGCCGCGGCGCATTCCAGTCGCAAGCGCCATCAGCACTGGCCAGTAGGTGTGGGTGTGCTTGATGGCGCCCAGGAACTCTGCCGACTGCTCGGCGGTGAACACCGCCATCGGCTTGCGCTCGACCTTCGGCAGCCGTTTCTTGAACACGTCGGCCGGGTTGCGGGCCAGCACCTGCTGCTCGACCGCGCGCGACAACGCCGAATTCAGAATGCGATGGATATGCCGGCGGGTGCGGGGTGCCAAAGGTCCTTCCTTGCCGTCGCGCCGGCCGCCGGTGGCCCAGCTGTTATAGGCCTTCTGGATGTTGGACGGCGTCAGCTTGGTGAGCGGCAGGTTGCCTAGCGCCGGCGTCAGGTAACCATCGACCACCTCGGCGTATCGTTCGTAAGATTTGGGAGCGACTTCGCCCCGTACGGTGGCGAGCCAGTCCGCCAGCCACTTGGCGACGGTGATGCGGTTGGGGTCGACGTGCTCGCCGGTATCGAGGGTGCGGAGGCGGCGGCGCAGTTCGCGCTCGGCATCCTTGCGGGTACCGACGACGGTCGCGGTGGCGTAACGGTCCTTGCCGGTCGCTTTATCGGTCCCCAAGCTATAGCGGATTTCAAATGATTTTGGCGAGCGTTGGCGGATATGGCCAGTCGGACGCATCGTTAGGATCCTTTCGTTCGCTTGCGACTGTTAAACTCGATCCGGTGCGCGTCTGAACAGAATCGAGCGTCGAGGCGGCGGCCAGAACTCGACCCCACCTCGAAAACCTGGCGGCAGCTAAGAAGCTCGCAGGTACGAAACAAAGCTTGACCGGCCACCTTCTGCCCAAGCTGCAACCAAAGCCCGTCCATCAATGAATTTGCGGTCAAAACCATGCGAAAGCCGTGCTCACGGTCGCTCGCTAAACAAATTTCACCAAGCGGCTCTTCGTCGAGAGCCTCCGCGATTGAGCGAGCAAGGGACGGCGGTGTTCGTCGCCATCCTTTACCGCTTTGGCCGAGAATATCGCGAAAAAGCTTGGCTGTTTCGAGATGAGGATCAACGTCCTCTCCTTCAAGTATTGGCCTGTTTTTGATCTTCGTAAGGCGGCCTTCGGCGAACCCCATGATCTCGGCTCCCAAGGCGATCGGTCCTGTGTAACCGTCTAGATCAACATCAACGCCGTAAGCCGGCACATTCAACAACCCATACTCCTCAACAAACTGCATCAACGAGTCGACCGACGTCACGGAAGCGAAAGCCGACAAGGCGCAGTCGTTCTCTAAGGGTGAGGACGGGAGGAGTTTTCCACCGTTTCCAATAATGCGCGTTCCGTATTTTCCATAGTCATTAAAGCGGTAACCCGCTGAATCTTTGAACCAATTTAAATGAAGTTTCAGAGGGTACATCGATGTGTTGCCTGTGTGACGGATAAGCTACATTATCCGATACAAACAGGGATCGCAAGTGAGTAAGAAGGTCAGCAGCGCAACGATTGGTGACCAAATGAAAGCCAAGTCTGAATTCCTCGAAACACAAGAGCCTCTCACGTACTCGATCCCCTTTGCCGGCAGCCTGGTTGGAATTGGGAAGAACGCCAGTTACGCAGCCGCCCGTCGTGGCGAGATCCCAACAATCCGTTTCGGAAAGAAGCTGCGCGTACCCAGAGCGAAATTCCTGCGGATGCTTTCAGGCGAGGAAGAGGTCGCACGTCCGCAGACGCTGAACGATGCGGATACATCATCTGCCGTCAATTTGCGTGCGCTGGCGCGAGGCAGGAGCGAAAAATCGTGAGCGGTGAGTTGAAGCGCGTCTGCCCGTTGGTCATTCAGAACTGGGCCTCCGACGTTCCTGATTTTTCGGATGGTTTTGCGGCGAAGAACAATGCCGCCGCCGGCCAGCAGCCGTCGTTGACCGCGGAGAAAGGGACCTTGGCCGCTGATAATGTAGTTCACTCCGAAACATTTGAAGCGGACAATCTCTCTACCGCCATAGAGCTTGCCAGTGCAGGCGTTGCCGTTTTCCCGGCACGGATTTCCCTGAACACTGCTTCCGGCAAGTGGCAAAAAAAACCAATCATAAGCCAGTGGCAGGAGAGGGCCACGACGGACCACAAGCGGATTCGCTATTGGTGGCGCCTCTTTCCCGATGCTGTTGCCGGCATCGAGCTTGGTCAAGCTGGCCTCGTCGTCATTGATGCCGATCGCCACGGTGGCCCCGATGGCGTCGCAGCATTTCAGCTGCTCGCCACCCAGTTTATTCTGCCGGTCGGTCCCGTCACCATGACAGCCGGCGGCGGCTTTCACTTTATATTCCGGCAACCGATTGGTTCTTTGCTGGGAAACCGACGCGGATCACTTCCCGAAGGTGTAGATGTAAGAGGCGCGGGGGGCTGGATCGTGGCACCCGGAAGCAAGCGGCCCGATGGTTCAAAGTGGCAGCCGCTGGCGGACCATCCGCAGTTGGCGGAGGTCTTCCCCGACGGCGTTCCCCGGCTGCCGCAATGGGTTGTGGACCTCATTCAAAAACGGCCGACGAAGACGACTTTGGCGGCCGAATGCGCCGGCGCGAGTTTCACTACCAAGGCGCAATCGCGCGAGACGAAATATGCGCTCTCGGCGCTCAACGGCAGCGTGGCTGACCTCGCCGCCGCCGGCGTCGGAAGCAGAAATAATGAAGCCAACGCGGTCGCCTATCGCATGGGACGCATGGTGGCGCGGGGTTGGCTTGACCGAGCAGAGGTTTTCGGAGCTATTTTGCAGGCTTGTGACACCAACAAGCTGGTCGCGGACGACGGCATCGATGTCGTCAAGGCCACCATCGAAAGCGGTCTCACCGCCGGCCTGGGCAATCCCCATGGGGACCTTCCGGGGCGGTCCGGCCCTCAGCCGCCCGTATCCCCGACGGACATCAGGTCGCAGTTGAAGTTGGTCGAGGGCGAGCGGATCAGTCAGCCCACACTGTCTTCGTCCATCCCGAAGTCTGATGAGGACGAGATCTCCCGTCTCACTGTACTGAGTGATCTCGATTATCACCGCCAGCGCCTCGTGTCGGCCAAAGGGTTGGGGATCCCCCTAGCCAGCCTCGACAAGCTGGTGAAAGCAGCCAAAGCAATTCCCATCGAGAAATCCGGCCAAGGTCGCGCTCTCGAATTGCGGGAGTATGAGCCGTGGCCTATTCAGGTCGACGGTTCGGCGCTGCTCGATGAGATGGTGGGTGCCGTCCGCAGCTACGTCGTTTTGTCCGCGAACGAGGCGACCGCCGTCGCGCTATGGGTCATGCTTTGTCACGCATTCGATGCGTTCAACATTTCTCCGAGGCTGGCAATTACGTCGCCAGAAAAGCAGTGCGGTAAAACCACGCTCCTCGATGTCTTGAGTTGTTTGGTGCCCCGTCCGTTGCTGACCGCGAATACCAGCGCGTCCCCCATTTTTCGCGCCATTGAACTTTCGCGACCAACCTTGCTGATCGACGAAGCCGACACCTTCTTAAACAATAGCGATGAGCTCCGGGGCATTTTAAACTCCGGACATCGCAAGGGCGGCTCTGTTCTTCGCGTAGTTGGCGACCAGCATGAACCCCGGATGTTCTCGACTTGGACTCCTGCCGCCATCGCCATGATTGGGAAGTTACCCGATACATTAGAGGATCGATCAATTTCGGTGCGACTGCGCCGTCGTCGCGGGGACGAGATTGTGCACCGGTTCCGTCCTGATCGCGCCGACCATCTTGAGCAGATTGCCCGCATGGCAACACGCTGGGCTGAAGACCATTTTCAGCGCTTGGCCAATTCCGAACCATCGATTCCGGAAGCGCTGCATAACCGTGCCGCCGACAACTGGCGTGCACTGATCGCTGTGGCTGACGCGGTTGGAGGTGATTGGCCAAAGCACGCACGCCACATTGCTGAGGAGGCAGCTGCTGCAAAGAACGACCAATCAAAAAGGGTTCTCTTGCTCGGCGATATTCGTGCAGCATTCGATGCTGCTGACACGGATAGGCTTTCGACAGAGGAACTGGTTGAGCACCTGATCGGCCAGGAAGATCGGCCGTGGGCTGAGTGGAGTTCCGGCAAACCGATCAGCAAGGCGGCGCTGTCACGCATGTTGAGTCAGTTCAAAATCTATTCCGGCTCAATTCGTTTGCCCGATGACAGGACACCTAAAGGTTTTTATCGTCGGGCATTTGACGACGCATTTGCGCGGTATTTGCCCCAGGATGCCGCCACAACGCCACAAGGCAAAAGCCAAGGGTATTCCGGAGATCTACAAGGTGCCACGTCAGTATCCTCCGTGGCACATCCGAAAGCGCCACAACTCAATGGCAGTCAGGAAAGTGGCGTTGTGGCGTTTCGCGCGCTTGGTGCACAGACTGACGAGGTTCTGCAGCAAGAACACGTATCGAAGGAGGGGGGAGAATGAAAACTACGGACAACCCTATGAACCAGGCACGATTGGAAGCTCAATTGACCCATTTGCGTGCCGCGGACAGGTGCGGTGCCAAAACCCGAACTGGGAGGGAGTGCCAATGTCCTGCTATTCGTGGACGTGCACGGTGCCGCATCCACGGTGGTCGGAGCCCGGGTGCACCTAAGGGGATAAAAAACGGTAACTACGTCGACGGCACGTTCACCGCTGAAGCTATCGAGGAACGTCGCTGGATCAAGTCGATGGTCGCCACACTTGGTAAGGGGGAGCAACGATGAGCAACAAAGGGGACCTTGCCGCTGTTGCGGCAAACCGGCCGGCGCCAGTCCGCGTCCGGTTGCAGCGCATCAATTCCGATATGTCAAAATCCTGCCCACCAGTCGGGCAACATCAGGAATGGTGGAATAGGCTCAAGGCTGCGATGGGTACAGCATCCAGTGATTTCGTGAACGCGACCTTGGTTCAGCTTCAGGCCGCTGCACGGTTACCGAACACCGGTGTTTCCGAGACCGCGGTTAACTCGGCGCTGAGCCTTATCGAGAATGCCAACCCTCGGGACGAGATGGAGTGCGCGTTGGTCATTCAGATGGCCTGTACGCATTCGGCGGCGATGGCTGTCGTCGGCCGGATCAGTGGTGGTCACGGCAGCGATCGCCACGTTGCAATAATGGCGTCGGCGGCCTCGCGATTGATGCGAACTTATGCAATTCAGGTTGAGACACTTCGCCGTCTCAGGAATGGCAGTTCCCAAATCGTGCGTGTCGAGCATGTCCATATTAGTGAAGGGGCACAGGCGGTAATCGGCCACGTGTCCACCAACTAAAAACAGTGCTCAAGCAGTGCCACGAGGCCACCTTGCACGCTGGCCGGCCGTCGACTAAGACCTACCCAATGACTGCGGCTTTCCTGTCATCTACGGGCCGCAGCAGGAGGGGCCGTGTCCGCCGCTTCATCTATAGTTGAGCGGCAATCGCTCGTGAAACATCGTCAGCAAGATTAACCCAGGTGATGGCGCCGCTCGAGTGATCGCAAAGCACCGGCGTTGCCAGCCGTCTGACATCCGTGAGTATCCAGGGGGTATTCCACTTCGAAACCTCGCCGGAACGAAGCATCTCGGTCGGGATCTTGTGCAAGTGGCGGGTCTCCAGCATCTCAGACGGGGTAAGAGCCCATCCGACATTGGCAAGCGTAGCAACTCCAGAGACCACGCCTTTCCCCTCGTGTATCAGGGCAATCGCGCCGCGCACTTGCGTTGGGCCCGATCGCATTTCCCACGTTTTACTGCCGTCAAGGATGTAGCCGATCGATCGATCGGAAATGATGAGACCTTGGACGATATGCATCGAGCGAGCTCCTTCGAGATTAAAGCGTGCGCTGACGGACTTGGCCTTGATCAGTCTCGTTCAACTCTGAGAATGCCACCCGCTCTCGTAGCAAGGAATTTCAGCAACGGGACAGGAGCGCCTTCGGGAAGAGGAAGAGGGTCGAACTCTTTTCCGACTGCGTGAGCTAAAATACGCATCCCATCGGACCAACCCGATAATTCGATCATCGCTCGCGGATCGAGTCGGTCGCGTTCTTGCGCCCATCCCAGGAAAAGGCCACCCAATGAGATCAATTCCTCGCCCGACAATGTGTCGAGCAGTGGTGCGGGAGGTGTCGCATAAAAATGACGGATTGCTTCCGCTTCCGTAGCACTAACCATGCGGCTAAGAGGTTTTCTGTCCCGAACAGAACTCCGAATATCGGACGCTAAGTGGTTCTCGCGCCGGCGTTGCTCCGCTTCGACTTCCAACTTTCCGGATTCAAGAAGGTATTTCATCTCTTGTTCGAGGAGATTCCGCTCGTTGCCTCTAACAGTCCGATATTTAGCTAGCGCAGCGGCATAATTTCGTGCGCAAAGCAGAATATAATGATTTGGGCCTCCTAAAGCTTTAGCTATTGCCTGCTCGCGGCGCTTCTGTGAAATGATCTCCTTTGCTTGATCGATGCTGAGTTGCTGTGTCAGTGACTTAGGTAGCAATTGCAGCATAGTTAGGTGTTGCTCCCAAGCCTCCAACGTCTCGAAAGGTCCTGGGTCGTCTATCAAATGAGTCATCAGCGGCACTTCGTTTGCCCCGGGATAGCCGGCGTGGGAAAAATCGAAGGGGGGCACGGGTTCATTTTCGAGCATTTCAGCTAGCTTTTTCGTTTGTAACGCACTCAACCTGAAATCCTTATTTGCTATCAACAAGGCCTCGCTCGCACCCTCGATCGGTGGCATCGCCGCCCTCAGCGATGGGTTCTCGACCAGGAAGTTCGCGATTGCCTGCCGCTCCCACAGCAGGGGCATGACCTTGAGATACGCCGCGACCAGAACCGGATCGCAAGTTTCCTTGCTTAGCCGCTCTTCCTCGCGATTCAAGGCCACGTCCATTTCGCTTTGTGGTAGCGCAAAAATTTGCCTTGCCCAGTCGGTCACGAGTAGCTGGCTCTCGGCTATTTCGTTCCAATATCTCGCTGCGGCTTGGTGCATCGATCCACTCGCTCCCAAACACAATATAGTTTCATGCCGACGATGCGGGGATGGCTCACCGAAAACTAAACTGCTGTAGCCTTTGACGGCCCTTAGCGGTCGCCAAACTGTCGCCTTTGAAAGCGAGTGTCGGCTGTCGATCCGAGCAGCATAAATTACCGCTTTGCTGGCACCGGTCGGGTTGGCGATGGAAGGGCAATATCAGCGGGCGTGCCACGTTGCTCTTCTCGATGCCCCGGTGACGAATTCGCAGTATCCGCTTCCACAGACAGCCTTTCGTTCTCAAATGTCTTGATGGTCCCAACGATAAATCCCGCGTTGCCACAGAAGCATTGATGAAAGCGGCCGTCTTTCCTAATTTGGGCAGTCCCGTCACATGCCAGGTGGCCTCCGGCGCATGAAACGAAACCAGGCGCATCGCAATAGGGGCAGGAAAATCCGCTCCAGTTGTATTCATTGGCGTTGTTCGTGCTGGTGGAGACCGCGATGGGCGTTTGTCGATCGTTTGGCAACCCGCTCATCGGCTTCGCGGTAACGTGGTCGCCTTTTCGTCCGAATATTCGGGCCAACCAACCGCCTCGCGGAGCCGCCGGTGCCGGCGCCGGCGGAGCATGGTGAGAATTCAGGACTGAGGAAGACGCAGACGGTCCGACTTCAGGAGAGAGGGCTGCTTTGGCGGCTGTCTCAATTTGTTGGACCATGAATTTGTGGAGGGGCGAGCGCCTAGACGATATGACGTTGAACTTGGCGCCGCTGGCCGAACACCTGAACTCGACGCTGCTCAGTTCAATAGTTTCCGGATGAAACCATTCAGAGCCGCACAACGGGCAAGTGACCGTTCCCCGCTTATTGTCAGGGACTCGCAGCTTTTTACTACAGCCGGGACAAGAAAGTATTGGCAACGCTTTGCTCCGTCCACCGCTGTATCGGCGAGCTTCTCAAGACGTTTAAGGCGCAGGAGCATCCGCGATTGCAGCTATTGGGTACGAATGTAACTTAAAAGCGGTCGCCTTAAAAGCGTTACGGGGACGAAATCCCCTGCGTGAAAAAGACTCACAAAGGGCCGCTGCGGGACGTATTGGCGAGGAATATGCGTCGCCTTCGGGCGGAGCGTGGTCTCAGTCAAGAGGCGCTGGCCCATGAGAGCGGCATCAACCGCACCTACCTCAGCGGGGTCGAGCGGTCCGAACGCAACGTCTCGATCGACAACATTGCGCGTATTGCCCGCGGGCTGAAAGTTAAAGCATGGATGCTGCTGGATGATAACGCTAAACCATAGATTGCGCCTATCTTGGGCTTAGGGTACTTCTCAAGCCGCATCCTTCCGCAACCAGAGCGAGCAAGCAAGTTACAATTCCCCGTTCGCCGCACGCTGGCTAGCTGGAAAGAGGAAACCCCGTACCATTGCAGGCGGATCGGCTGTAACCATGAACGCCATGGGGCCGGTGATTCCGTTTAAGCGATCGGGTGTGACGTTCGCGTTGGCGACGGCTGCCGCCGCGGTGGTTGCTTTTGTCGCGACTATGGCATTCCTAAATTGGAAGGCGGCGCCGGCTGTCCAACATCCCGCCATTCAGCAGAACGAAGTCACAATCCTCCGACCCGAGCTACGTCCGTCGGGTCCGATCGATGTCATTGACGGCGATACCGTGCGGCCACGAGGGCTTCACCTATCGCCTGGTCGGCTTCGACACGCCAGAGCGGGGGGACAAGGCACGATGCAATGACGAGCGCCAACGAGCTGAGAAAGCTACCCAGCGCCTTCGAAGCCTCATAAGCGCGGGCAGTCCCGGCTGACGCGGGTGGCGTGCGCCTGCCGGCCAGGGGAGGAGGGCACGAGCCGCTGCAATTATGGGCGGCTTTGTGGAGTGCTGACGGTCGGCGGACGGGACGCCGGGCAGATCCTGATTAGCGAAGGTCTTGCACAACCGAATGTGTGCAGCGGGACTTCCTGCCCCAAGCGGCAGCCTTGGTGCGACGGACGTTAGCAGCGGCTGAGGGGCGGCAACAAGGCGTCGTAGCCCCATTGCGCGCTTAGGTTGCTTTTACGACTGTTGGTCGTTAAGAGTCTGATTCGGAAACTGATTTTCGTTCCGGTCAGTGCTCTGACCTTGGGTCGCCTGCTGCGATGAAAAAACCCGTTCAGACCTCAATTCCCCTGCACGCTCCGAGGCTCGAGCTACATCTCTCGCCAACCAGCCGGGCTTCAGCTTTAACTCCGACATGCAAATCTCCCTTTTACCCATAATAGACGAATCACCCAGCAATTGTAGGCTTAGATCCTTCTAATCAGTTGATTATCCAAAGGCGTATTGAATGATGAGTAACGAGGCAACGGTAGCAGCAAAGCTCGGTTCCACGGTTCCCACATTGTCACTTCCTATTGAAGAGCACCCGGAACTTATATTCGGATTGGTAGGCCCGATCGGCGTCGATCTCGAATCAGTAACGGAATGCCTCTCCAACGCGCTGGCCGACGTCGGCTACGATTCCAAAACCATCAGGATCACCGAGCTAATGAAAGAGGTGGGATTAGGGCTCCCTCTCGATGCAGCAGGCTATATCGATTCGTACCGGCAGCGAATTGACTATGCGAACAAAGTCCGAGAGGTCCTCAAGCGCAATGACGCCCTGGCCATCCTTGCAATCAGTGCCATCCGTGAGTTTCGGTTCGAGGCGACCGGAAACATTGACGAGCCAAAACCGAAGCAAGCATACATCATACGGCAGTTCAAGAGACCGGAAGAAGTCAAACTGCTGCGAAGCGTCTATGGTCGGCAGTTCATCCAGATATCGGCATATGCGCCGACCTCATATCGAAAGAGGAGAATCGCAACAAAGGAAAGGCAATCAAAACGAAATCTCATCTCGCTTGTTGATGCGGAAAACGCCGCTAACTCGTTAGTTAAGCAAGACGAGATGGAGCAAGATCATGGTTTCGGACAAAACGTGCGAGACGCATTTCCGTTCGGTGATTTGTTTATCGAAGCTCCTGATAAGAAGTCTTGCAAGGAAACGGTCACGAGATTTGTAACTGCTCTATTTGGCGACAACGAGGCATCACCGACTCATGATGAGTACGGAATGTACCTCGCCAAATCGACTTCGCTTCGTTCTTCAGCCCTGACTCGGCAAGTAGGTGCGGCGATCTTTCGACATTCCGGCGAGGTGATTTCGCTCGGATGCAACGAGGTGCCGAAAGCTGGCGGGGGCACGTATTGGAGCGGCGATCCCTCAGATATGCGCGATTTTGTAGGGGGACGAGATCCGAATGACGAAAAAAAGACAGAGGTCCTTGTCGATCTCGTTGATCGGCTGATGAAACGCAAACAACTCTCGCCTCAACTCGTAGGTAACGAGGATGCAGCAAGCGTTGCGGCGAAACTACTGCTCGACGACTCAAAAGACGGCGTTCGCGATTCGAAAGTCATGGACCTGATTGAATTCGGCCGCGACATCCATGCTGAAATGTCCGCTATCACCGATGCGGCTCGAAAGGGTGTGCCGATCGAAGGGGCGACTCTCTACTCGACTACCTTTCCGTGTCACCTGTGCGCAAAACACATTGTTGCTGCGGGGATAAAGCGCGTCGTATACATCGAGCCGTATCCAAAGAGTTACGCCGAGGATTTGCATTCAGATTCAATCGAGCTTGATGCTCCATCCGACAGCAAGCGCGTAAACTTTCAACGCTTCATTGGTATTTCGCCATATCGCTATCGTGATCTCTTCGAGAAAGGGAAACGGAAATATCAGACCGGCGAAGCCCGAAAGTGGAGCCGCGGAGAAGGACAGCCGATGTTGGAAATCATTTACCCGACGTACTTCAAAGCTGAGACGTTCGTCGTAGATCTGTTGAGTGGCGCGCTGAATGGTCCAACAACAGCGACCGGACGATAGTCGCTGCAACGCACAACGCCGCTCAAGCGGAATATGATCGCTTGGCGGCGTCGGCCTAGCCCCGGACACTCAGATTTTCCGGCAAGGGTGTGTCTGTTACTGCAGTACAAACTTCGATGACATAGCCGCGAGGCTGGTCATCCAATCTGAAGAACTCGAGTCTCAAAAAATACGCCGCCGGGTTCGAAAAGCGTTGCCCCGGCGGCGCCTGTCTCAAGCTGAGCCCTGCAATCCCCAGCGAGGATGTCTGTGCACGACCTGTGCCAAGGTTCGATGACACAGGTTGGGACGATTTCTACCCGCCCGTTCAGATTGCTGTCCGGCTTAACTAGCCGCCGGGACAGTTCAGCGCGTCCGATAGATGTCGAACGCGTGAGCCAAGAAAACACTGTTGCTGAATAAGATGCGGGGCATCATCCCGGAACGGGTCAACGCCGGCCTAGCGCGTGCGCGGGCAAAGGGCACAAAACTAGGTCGACGCCGGTTGAATCGTCAGTCGAGGTCCAGATACGGGAGCTCAGGGCTAACGGGGATGGCATCCTCAAGATCGGCCGGAAGCTGGGCGTCGGCACCAGCGTCGTTCAACGAGTCGTTCGTGGAATCCCGAAAACGCTGACCGCGTAAGCCCGACGAATTGGGGATAGTCAGTGATGGCAAAACGCGCGATGCCCGGTTGACCTTCGGAGCGGATGGCACGACAGTTATCCCTGATTGAAAAACCAAGGTTGACACGTTTTGGGAGAGAAAATGGGGTCCGTGCCGCAACGCGGTGATTTCGTTCGTGTGCGTTCCCGTCGCTGGCTCGTGGAGGACGAGCGCCCGATCGATGGCCTGAAAACCCTTCGTTTGGCTTGTGTCGATGACGACGCCCAAGGCGAGATAGCCGAGGTCTTGTGGGATGCCGAGATCGACGGCTCAGTTCTTGGCGATGAAGGCTGGGCTAGCGTTGCCAACTTGGGAACTGATGACCCCAGCGTCTTTTCGGCCTATTTCCGCACGCTCCGCTGGAACACCGCCACGGCGGCTGATCGCGACCTGTTTCAGGCTCCGTTTCGCGCAGGCATCCACCAAGACGCCTATCAGCTGCTTCCCCTGCGGAAGGCCCTTCGCCTGCCTCGCGTCAACCTGCTGATCGCCGACGACGTGGGCGCCGGCAAGACCGTCGAGGCGGGGCTGGTGTTGCGCGAAATGCTCCTGCGCCGGCGCATCGACTTCGTCGTGGTCGCAGCGCCCGCTGGTATGGTGCGCCAGTGGCAGGAAGAGTTAGACGCCAAGTTTGGCCTATCCTTCACCATCGTCGATCGTGATTATCTGGCTACGCTGCGTCGGGAGAGGGGCTACGGCGCAAGCCCCTGGGCCTCGGGCTCGCGCTTCATCATTTCGCATTCACTGCTAGCTGATGAGACCTATGTCGGCGGTCTTCGCGATCTGCTCGGCAATTTCCGCCCCCGGGCGCTTCTTATCCTGGATGAAGCGCATCACGCCGCGCCCGCGAGCGGCTCACGCTATGCCATAGACAGCCAGTTCACCCGCGCCGTCCGCGGGCTGGCCGAGCGCTTCGAGCATCGTCTGTTCCTCTCCGCGACCCCACATAACGGCCATTCCAATTCGTTCTCGGCACTATTGGAAATCCTCGATCCCCAGCGGTTCACCCGCGGCGTGCCCGTGAAGCCACGCGATCTCGATCCCGTCATGGTGCGGCGCCTGAAGTCCGATTTGCGCCATTTCGGCGAAACCTTCCCGGAACGCAAGGTCGAGTCCATCAGCATTTCCGGGCTGCCGAGCGATGCGCCGGAGCTGGTTCTCTCAAGTATGCTCACCGCCTACGGAGAGGCAGTACGCGCGCGCGCCAGCAACCTGCCGCCGAAGGAGGCTGGCTATGTTCGCCTCACGTTCATCGGGCTTCAGCAGCGGTTGCTTTCATCGATCGCGGCTTTTGCCAAAACCTTAGAGGTCCATCGCAAGGGACTGCTTAGATTGGATAAATCGGCTTCAGTGGCCGCGGCCGAAGCATTCGTTCGTGGTGGTGCTGAGACCGAGGACGATCCCGAAGATGATGAAACCGGGGAAAGTCTGATTCAGGAAGAAGAAGACCAGGCCGCAGAAGCTGCCGGCGCCTTGGCGGCAGGTATTTCAGACCTCACCGTCATCGACAAGATGTTGGAGATAGCCCGCAAGCACGCACATCGGCCGGATGCTCGCATCGAAAAGCTCGTCGAGTGGATCCGCGCGAACATGGCTCCAGAGGGCGGGTGGAACGAGCGCCGGCTGGTCCTTTTCACCGAATACGAGGACACGCGCCGCTGGCTGGAAAAGCGGCTGGCTGAAGGTCTCGATGACCTGCAACCCGACGATCGCATTGCATCGTTTACCGGTTCGACGCCAAGCGACCGCCGAGAGGAACTGAAACGTCGATTCAATTCTGATCCAGCCAAGGATCCGCTTCGGATCCTGATCTGCACGGACGCGGCGCGGGAAGGCATCAATCTCCAGATGCGCTGCTATGACCTCATTCACATCGATCTGCCGTGGAACCCCGCGCGGCTCGAACAGCGCAACGGCCGGATCGACCGCAAACTGCAACCCTCGAAACAGGTCTGGTGCCGCTATTTTGTCTACGAGCAACGCCCGGAGGACGTCGTACTTCAGGCACTTGTCCGAAAGACAGAGCGCATTCGCGACCAGCTTGGTTCTGCCGGGCAGGTCATCGGATTCAAACTGTCCGAGCGGCTGGAGCGTGAGGGAATCTGGCGGGCTCCGGCCCAAGCGCGTGAGATCGATGAAGCGCTCGATGAAAATCTCCAGACGACCGCCATCGCCGAGATGGACGACGAAACAACGGCGCGGCGCGAACGTCAGGCTAAAGAACTCGACGATCTCCACGACATCTTTGAGCGTTCGCGGGTAAAAGTGGGCGTTGATCCAAATTTGCTGCACGCGGTCGTCGCTAAAGCGATGTCGCGCGCCGGCACGTCTCTCGACGCGGTTCGGGTCAGTGATTTCAATGGAACTGCGCTCTACCAGCTCGATCCGTCGGATCCCGCGTTTGCTGGCGGTGGGTGGCCTGACGCTCTCGACGATCTTAGGATCCGCCGCCGCAAACGAAACGAGCGGCTCAAAGACTGGCGCGCCACGACACCTCTGCGCGCGATCTCGTTTCGGCCCGCAACCACCAAAGAGGGTGCGGATGCCGAAGGTGTCCTCCAGGTTCATCTTGAGCATCGACTGGTACGACGTCTTTTGTCTCGGTTTCTCAGTCAGGGCTTTGCATCGGGTCTGTCTCGCGCCACCGTCGTGATAGGGCCGGGTGCGCAGCCGCGGGTCGTTCTGATTGGCCGGCTGGCGCTCTATGGGCCGAGTGCAGCGCGACTTCACGAGGAGATCATCCTGGTGACGGCTGCCTGGACGGAGGCGGGACGTGGGACGAAGCCGCTGCGGCCGTTCGGAGCGATCCGCGAAGAGGCCACCATCGATCAACTCGACAAAGCGTTCGCGAACCCTCGCGAGCCTTCGAGACAAATTGTCGAGCGGATCCGGCGGTGGGCCGTTCAGGACGCCGCCGACCTGGAAGCGGAATTGCGCAGCCGAACCGAGGCGCACAAAATCGAAGCCATCAAGGATCTAACCGCTCTCGGCGAACTGGAGGCCAAATCGCTCCAGCGTCTGCTGGAAGACCAGCGCACTCGGGTATCCAAAGCTGATGCCGAGCCCGATGACGCACAGCTTTCCCTCTTTGAAGCCGAAGCCGAGCAGCGGCGGCGGGACCGTCGCCACTGGAAGGCCAAGCTGGAAAAACTGACCGCGGACATCGCGCAGGAACCCGCTCGTGTCCGCCGCAGCTATTCAGTAGTTGCCGACCGGCTGGAGACGATCGGCCTTGTCTACCTGTGGCCAGAGGGAAACTGAGTATGGCAGGTGTCGATTTGAACGAAGAATGGCTTGGCCATGTCCAGCCTGTCGGCCTGGTCGTTGCGCCGGTGGTGCTGGCCCGCCATGGCCTCAATCCTGAAACGCAAACGCGCGCCGACTCGGAAGAGGTGCGCAAGCTGTTGTCCTCGCAGGAGGACGGCGCGAGTGCGAAGAACCGTGAACCTCGTGCTCTCCATGACGATTGGGCGTTCTTTGAGAAAATTCTGGGTTGGCGAACCTCACTTGTTGCTGGCGCGCCCGGCGGGCCACCCGTGCCAGAGGAGCTTTCGCTCAGGATCGACGAGAGCGACACAGAAATCGCCCCGCACTGGGCGGTGGCAGAACCGGACGGTGGATGGCAGATCCTCGTTCGGATCGAGGCGTCTGGCATAAAGGCGAAAGAGCGTGGCGCTATTGAAGGCTGGGAGGCTTCGCCGCATCAACGGCTGGAGCGCCTGCTTCGTGAGAAAGAAGTGCCGACCGGTCTGCTGATCACCGACGAGGAACTGCGATTCATTTACGCGCCGCGCGGCGAGACCAGCGGCTGGATGTGCTTTCCCCTGCGTTCGCTAGGTGAGGTCGGCGGACGCCCTATGTTGGGTGGTCTGAAGCTGCTTCTCTCGTCCTTCCGTCTGCACAATGATGCGCCGAACCGGCGTTTGCCGGCGCTTCTGAAAGCCAGCCGCGATGCCCAGGCCGAAGTCTCGACGAAGCTGGCATCCCAGGTGTTGGGCGCGCTCCACGAGCTGCTGCGCGGCCTGCACGTCGCTGATGCCGGTAGGATCGAGACGCTGGCGGCGACACGCCAGGAACATCTCTACGACGGCTTGCTGACTGTGCTGCTTCGTCTGGTGTTCCTGCTTTACGCAGAGGACCGTGATCTGATCCCGTCGCGCACCGACGCCGCCGCCCGGGCCTTTTACGATCAAGGCTACGGAGTCCGAACGCTTTATGCGCGTCTCCTGGACGACAGGGCGCATTACCCCGACACGATGGATGAACGACGCGGCGCCTGGCCTCGGCTGTTGGCCTTGTTCCGGCTGGTTCATCAGGGCGACAGCACCGGCAATTGGATACGGGGCAGGGGCGGGAAGTTGTTCGACACCGCCGAATTCCCCTTCCTGCAAGGGCAGGAGCGAGTATCCGATCTTCCATCCCCCGCTGCGGTTTCAGATGGATGCATCTTGCGCATCCTTGATCTTCTTCTGAACCTGGATGGCGAGAAACTATCTTACCGCACCCTCGACGTGGAACAGATCGGCAGCGTCTATGAAACCGTCATGGGCTTTACGATCGAAACCCGGACGGGGCCGGCCCTTGCCATCCGCGCCGGCAAGAACGACCGCACGCCAGTTTTCGTCGATATTGACGCGCTGGTGGCAAAAAAGGGGCCTGACAGAGCGAAATTTCTCAAAGAGGAGGCTGGTCGCAATGCGTTGAGCGACAAGGTCAGCAAGGTCCTGTCAGCGGCTACTAATGCCACCGCGGTAGCCGAGGCACTGAGGCCGATCGTCGACGAGCGCGGTTCGCCGGGCGGTGCACTTTCTCCATCAGGGTCACCGCTCTTGCAGCCGACGGACGAACGACGGCGCACGGGAAGCCATTATACCCCTCGTTCTCTGACAGCGCCGATTGTCCAGTATGCGCTTAAGCCGGCTTTCGACCGACTGGGGCCGGATGCGCGTCCGGAAAATGTCCTTGGGTTGACGGTCTGCGATCCGGCCATGGGATCTGGCGCATTTCTCGTCGAGGCTTGCCGTGCTCTCGGCGAGCTCCTCGTCAAAGCATGGGACCGTTGGCCGGAAACACGGCCGAAGATTCCGGAGGACGAGGACGACCAGCTTCATGCCCGGCGTCTCGTCGCCCAACGTTGTCTCTACGGCGTAGACAAGAACCCGCGCGCGGTCGATCTCGCTAAGCTCTCACTCTGGCTCGCGACGCTTGCCCGAGACCATGAATTCACCTTCCTCGATCATGCGCTAAAATGCGGTGACTCCCTCGTGGGTCTAACAACGTCTCAGATTGCGGCGGCAAACTGGGACGAGTCTAAACCGGGCCTTCCGCTGTTCCGGCAACTCGTAAAAGATCGCGTGACCGAGGCGATGACGGCTCGCGCAGAGATTCAGGCTGCGCCCGACGATACCACGCGCGCCGTCCAGGAAGCTAGGCATCGTGCTGTCGAAGGGCGGCTGGCGCCGATCCGCACCATGGGTGATGCGGTGGTCTCAGCCTTCTTCGCCGCAGATAAGCCGAAAGCGCGGGAAAAGAAGCGTGCCGAAATCGAAAGCTTTTTGACCGGCTCGCTCGAAGCACAAGTGGAAAAGCTCGAAGTTGCTGCCGCGAGTCTCCGAGACGGCAAACATCCAATACCGCCTTTTCATTGGCAGATCGAATTTCCTGAGGTGTTTGCCCGGGCGAATGGCGGGTTCAACGCTATTGTCGGCAATCCACCATTCGCCGGCAAGAACACAATTGCAGCGGGGAGCCGTGCGGGATACGGGTCGTGGCTGCAAACGTCGCACGAAGGCGCGCATGGCAACGCCGATCTCGTTGCGCACTTTTTCCGCCGTTCATTTTGCCATTTGCGGGAAGGCGGCGTGTTTGGGCTGATCGCGACCAATACGATCGGCCAAGGCGACACGCGCGCGTCTGGCCTCACCGCCATCCTGCAAAAAGGTGGCACAATTTTGCGCGCTACGCGGCGCTTGAGATGGCCGGGCGAGGCCGCAGTGGTGGTATCCGTCGTCCACATCGCGAAGGGCGCGGTGACTTCACCTGTGCTTGATGGCCGGCAGGCGCGCCGCATTTCGGCCTATCTGGTCGAGGGTGACCTCGATACCTCGCCGGTCGCGCTCGCAGCCAATTCTGGCAAGGCTTTTCAGGGCTCAATCATTCTCGGTATGGGCTTCACCTTCGACGATGTCGCCGCGGCGAAGGGTGAGGCCGAAGGCTTAGAGACGATGCGGGCGCTGGTCTCCAAGATGCCACGCAATGCCGAGCGCATTTTTCCTTATATCGGAGGGGAAGAAGTGAATGGCTCTCCAAGCCACGCGCATCATCGTTACGTTATTGATTTTGCCGATTTTCCTTTGAAGCGTGAGGCCATGGATAAGACGTGGGTATCCATGACCGGACGTGAAAAGGAAATATCGTTGCGCGACGGGATTGTTCCCAGCGACTATCCAAATGCAGTTGCGGCAGATTGGCCCGATCTCCTTGAAATAGTCCAACGCTTCGTGGCGCCTAAGCGGGCAAAGGATGAGCGCGAAGCTTATCGTCGCCGCTGGTGGCGTTACGCAGAGCGTAGGTCAAATCTGTACAAGACCATCGCCCAGCTCGATCGTGTTTTGGCTACCAACGCCCAAGCCGCGCCCCAGTTTACGATAGGTCTAATAGATGGGAAGGGCGTGTTTGCAAACTCACTCAACATTTTTTCATTTTCAACTTTCTCAGCGCTTGCAGTACTTCAATCGTCTGTGCATGAGATGTGGGCTCGGTTCTTTTCATCCTCGATGAAAGATGACCTTCGCTATAATCCATCAGACTGCTTCCGTACCTTCCCACTCCCGGTATGCTTCGACACAAGCTCGTCCCTCGAAGTCGCGGGGGAAACGTACCACGCCTTCCGTGCGAACTTGATGTGCGAGCGCAATGAAGGTTTGACAAAGACCTACAACCGTTTTCACGCGCGTGACCAGAACGCGCATGACATCGCCCGTCTACGTGCGCTCCATGCCGCAATGGATGTCGCCGTCCTGCGCGCCTACGGCTGGGACGACCTTGCCGATCGAGCCAGGCCCGAATTTATCGAACAGGACGCCGATGAGGGCAAGGCGCCCAAGACCCGCCTGGACTGGACGGCGGAATTCAAGGACGAGGTCCTCGCCCGCCTTCTCGCCCTTAACGCTGAACGCGCCGCTACCGAACATGCGGCAGGTCTCACGGCGGTTGTCGACGACGAAGAAGAAAATGAAGAGGTCGATGCTTGATGACAATCACCGCAGGTTCGCCCGTCGCCAGCGCCGAAACGATCCGTCGGCAGCTCGTCGACGTGCTTCGTCGCGATCTTATTGGACCAGATCCGTCGGACATTGACCTCCACCACGAGCGGCTCACCGACAATCCTTCCCGCTGGTATCTCGCTGGCTTCCTTGCAGCCGCGCCCGAAGGGGCGGGAGAAGAAGCGGATGGTACGGAAGATGTGGGAGATCCACTCTTTGGGGATGATGAAGGCGCGGATCCTGAGGCGGGCGGCGGGCGGGCCGCGGACGATACGCCAGATGATGAGCCGTCGGCTCGGAAGAGCAGGGCGCCTTCCTCCTGCGGGTTGACCGTCATGATCGATGCTTCAGTCCGTGAGATCGAGGTAACCCTAAGCTGGGGCGATTATGTCACCCTTCCGCCCTTGCCCGATGAAGTCTTCCTCGACGAGAAGGCCCAGTTCGACCCCGCCTATCGGAATGTCCAGTGGCAGCGGATGCCAGGCAAGGAAACCGTGCCTTTGACCGTTCCCGAGAACGGTCGCGGCCAACGAGTGATCGTGCCTAATTCCGCTGGACGGCAGCACCCTGGTGGCGGCTTGGTTTTGGAAGCTCACGCCCGTCCATATTCTCTCGAACAGCCCGATGGCAGCAAGAAGCATCTTCGGGCCGTTACCATTATGGTTGTGAACCGCCGCAAGAGCACGGTCCGCCGCTTTAGTGACGTTACTTTCGCGTTTCAGGTCCGGCTTGAGGTGCACTGCCCAGTCGGCCTGCATCCACGCGGTGACCTAACGGGCTATGGCTCCACGGATCCAGACGCAGCTCTCGCCGATCTGCACTACCGCGACGTCGCGGAATTTGCCGTCGGATGTAATACGTCGGCGGGGTGGAAATTCGAGGAAGATGGTCGGGTTTGCACCGCCCATACCGATTTTCTTCCCGCAGCCGAGGTCGAGCGCGTCGAGCCAAACGAGCAGATCCTAGACGTGGAATTTGGGATGGAAGCCTTGGCGGCACTGGCGGCTGGTGGCCCCGATGTTCTGGCGGATGCACTACGGCATCTGCCGCTCCACCATGAGACCTGGATCGCGACCCAGGATAGCGGGATTGTCGGAATTCCGGGCGCGTCGCGACAGGCCACGGCGCGTCGCTTGGTTGCCGCGGCCCGGCAAGCACGAGATAGAATTGCGGCAGGCATCGAGCTTTTGCGCACCGATCAATATGCGCGTCTGGCGTTCCGCGCCATGAATGAGGCTGTCGCGCGCGCCGCTCGTCAGCGTGACGCCGGCGCTGGCGGCGATCCGAGTGTACAGCGCAAACCCACTTGGCGTCCGTTCCAATTGGCCTTCATCCTCCTCAATCTGTCTGGCTTGCAGGAACCGTTGCATCCCGAGCGCGAAATCGTCGATTTGCTGTTTTTTCCGACGGGGGGCGGCAAGACGGAAGCCTACCTTGGTCTCGCAGCCTGGACGATCGCGCATCGCCGCATCACCAACGGTGGAACGCTTGGAGCGGGCGTCGCCGTGCTCATGCGCTATACACTACGCTTGCTCACGCTCGACCAGCTTTCGCGCGCCGCGGGTGTCGTCTGCGCGCTGGAACTGATGCGGGGCGAACCTGCCTGGCAGAACGGCGAAAAGAAGATGCTGGGAGACTGGCCGATCGAGATCGGCCTTTGGGTCGGTTCGGCGGCGTCTCCAAATCGGCTTGGAAAGACCGGGGACGGTCGAAACGATACCGCGGTTGCGCGCGTTCGACGTTTTCGTAAGGACGGCCGCGAAGCACCGGCTCCCATCAAGGCTTGCCCTTGGTGCGCTGAGCCGTTTTCGCGCGACAGCTTTGCCTGTCACCCCAATGACAGGGCACCGCAGAGCATGGAGATCCGATGCGCCAACGTTGCGTGTCCGTTCACCGGGGGAAGGTCGCTGCCCATTCTGACTGTCGACGAGGTTATTTATCGTCGTTTGCCCGCGTTCGTAATTGCAACGGTTGATAAATTTGCGGGCCTACCCTGGCTCGCTGAAGCCGGGGCGTTTTTCGGCAATGTCGATCGGGAAGATCAGTGGGGTTTCTACGGTGCAGCTGATCCGGTAGGCGTCGGTCGAAGGCTCGATAGCGGAGCGAGTCTCTTGCCCCCCGCATTGATTATCCAAGACGAATTGCACCTCATCAGCGGTCCGCTCGGGACGGTCGCCGCACTTTACGAAGTGGTGCTTGACCGTCTGGCAACTCGGCGGAGAGAGGGCAAACTCATCCGGCCTAAGGTGGTGGCCAGCACGGCCACTGTGCGCAGGGCGAGCGCTCAAATTGAAGCCCTGTTCGATCGACACCGGACCGAAGTCTTCCCGCCACCCGGACCGGACAGGCGCGATAGCTTTTTCGCCAAAACCGTATCGCCCGCGGCGAAACCAGCGCGGCTCTATCTCGGGCTCGCAGCGCCTGGAAAGGGTCCAAAGCTGATTTTCATGCGGGTACTCACGACGCTACTCGCCGCGGCGGAAAAGGAGGCGCAGGCGGGAGGGGATGCCGACACCTATCTCACCGCGCTCTGCTATTTCAACGCGCTTCGCGAACTCGGCGGCGCACGCAGGATCGTCGAGGACGAGGTACGGACACGCCTGGCCACCTATGGCACCAAGCGGCGGAGGGATGTCCCACGAGATCAGCCGTTCGCAGACCGGCGTTTGCGAGAGGTTCTGGAACTGACGTCGCGTGAGAATACCGACAAGGTCGCGGCGGCCAAAGAGGCGCTCGGAAAGCCTTGCTCCGATCTGAAGAACGGAGTGGACGTGGCCTTGGCTACGAACATGATTTCGGTCGGCCTGGACATCGGCCGCCTTGGGCTCATGGTCGTGCAAGGACAGCCTAAGGCTGCCGCTGAATATATCCAGGCGACGAGTCGCGTTGGCCGCCAAACGGACAAGCCTGGCCTGGTACTGGTGCTCCTGAATGCGCACAAACCGCGCGACAGGCTCCACTATGAGGGCTTCCGGCATTTCCATTCCTGCTTCTACCGCGCCGTAGAGGCTACCAGCGTGACCCCATGGGCAGCGCGTGCCATGGATCGCGCGCTGGCCGCAGTCGTCGTTGCTGCCGCACGCCATCTGATTCCGGATCTAACAGCCGACGGCTCGGCCGGAGAGGTCGGCGGTTACAAGACCGCACGAGCGGAGATCGTAAAGATGATCCTCGACAGGGCGCCTCCCGGCGACGTCGTTGGAGGACACGCCGCGCTTAGCGCAGCAATCAATGTGCTCATTGATTCGTGGGAAGGGCTAGCCACTGATCGAAAGAACAATGCGGAGCGGCTCTTTTACAGTTACCCGAGAGAGAAGGCGCTCCTCCATGATCCGCTCGACCCTCTGCTTGCATCACTTGATCCGGAGTTTCGACGATTTACAGCAGGCCGGTCGATGCGTGATGTCGAACATGTGGCGGCCTTGAAGGTCACCGATCCCTATGGCCAGACCCTGATCTGAAGCGAGCGCACCCATGGCAGACAACAAGGTCCGGCTCAGTCAGATAGTCGGTACGTTCGGGCCCGGCTCCATGCTCGATCTTCCAGAGCGATCGGTGCTTGTCCTGGGCCTGGATCATTGGGAGATGTTTGGAACGGGAACGTTCAAGGTCATTCAGGAGCCGCGCCTCCAGCGACTGCTTCACCTGCGCCTCAAGGACGATGCTCGTGTTGTCGGCGACCGTCCCCCGGAGTTCAGGACGCCGCCAATCGACGTTGGCGATCCAAAACGTATATCGCCGGCGGTCAAGGTAACGGTTTTCCCGAGGTGGTTCGCTTGCGATGCCATTGCTGGTGACCCACCGAACCGTCGGCGGCTCGCGCGCTTCCAGGATCTCGAACCGCCGAAGCGGCTTGAATATAAGGGCGACGATGGAAAGCGTAGAAAGGCTTCGCCAATCCGCTTTGTCTGCGGCTGCGAAAATGGTCATCTTCAGGACATCGAGTGGCGCGGGGTGGTCCATCAAAACTTCCGCGGGGAAGCTGGCGGAACCGCCGGCCCTTGCCGCAGAGAGATGTGGCTTGAAGACTCTGGGACCAGCGCCGATCCGCGGGACACCCGTATCTCATGCGATTGCGGAGCGTCCTTGTCGCTGGAGGAGCTATTCCAGCCCGGTCGTCTTGGCTCCTGCCCGGGCGAACGGCCATGGATCATCGATCGAGAGGCCGAGCCGTGCAATGCGGAGAAGGGCCTCCGATTGCTCACGCGGAGCGCCACCAACACCTATTTTCCGCAGGTCGCGCGGGTGATTTCACTCCCTCAGACCGTTGACGAATTGTCGCGGCGAATTGAGGTAGTTTGGTCCATTTTGAGCGACTGTAAGACGATCGGCGATATTCAGGCCGCACGACGCTTCAACCCGGAGGTGAGAGCGAATTTGGCCGACTACTCCGACGAAGAGATACTCGCGAGCGTCCTTTCGATCGCCAGCGGAGGCAATAAGGCCGATGTGGTGGACGTCGAGGATCCAAGGATCGCAGAGTTCAAATTGCTCGCGAGCGGCAACGCATTGATCGGTGAGAACACGGCCGGCGCACACCTGCACGCGCAGACCCTCGACCGATCGATCTGGGATCCTGACTCAGATCCCGCGTTGAGCGGCATTAGTTCGCTCGTCGCGGTACATAGATTGCGAGAAGTGGCTTGCCTGTATGGTTTTACGAGATTTGAACCTGCACCTCTGGCCAACGAAGATCTGGAGGACGTAGGTCTCGCTGTGAACGGTGCTGCTCTCGGGCAAAATCCTGATTGGCTCCCTGCCGTAGAACAATTCGGGGAAGGGTTCTTTATTCGGTTCTCTCCGGACGCGCTGGCCCAGTGGCTAATTCGGCCGGCTGTGCTCGTGCGTGCTCAGGAGCTTCAGGCAGGCGCCACTGCTTGGATAGACGCAAAGCGTGCGAGGGGCATGGCCGTAAGCGCGAACGTTCTCAACGAGCGCGAGCGGCCCGAATACGTCATGGCTCACAGCCTGGCTCATGCCCTCATGACCGAAGTGGCGATCGACTGCGGCTACCCGGCGAGCGCCCTGAAGGAACGCATATACCTTCTCCCGCGGCTTCCCGGTCAGCCGATCCAGTGCGGCATCCTGATTTACACAGCGAGCGCGGGAAATCAGGGGACACTGGGCGGTCTCGTCGAAATCACCCATCGCTTCGCCAAGGTCTTGAGGTCCGCCCTTGAACGCGAGCGCCTGTGCTCCGGTGACCCAGTATGCGCAGATCATGCCCCCGCAAGAGCGGACGATGATCGGATGCTCCACGGTGCCGCCTGCCATGGTTGTCTGCTGATCTCCGAGACGAGTTGCGAGGCGCGGAATGTGCTTCTTGATCGCGTGCTGTTGGTCGATACCGTGGGGCCGACGGGAGCTGCATATTTCTAGACTCTTAATTCGCTGCAGAAACTGGATCCGTTGATAGCAGGTGGGGCGATTGCGTATTTCCAGAGTAAAGATCAACAATTTTTCTAACTTCTCGGAATTCGAGATCGAAACCGGCGACAACGTAATTGTTGTCGGCGAGAACAAGGTTGGTAAGAGCAACCTAATCTTCGCATTGCAGCTCATTCTCGATCCTGGATTAGCAGAACGGGACCGGCAGTTGGGCCTTGAGCACTTCTGGGACGGCCTCGGCGAAGGTAAACTCGGAGCGGTGATTGAGATTGTCATCGAGTTTACCGACTTTGAGGATGATCCGCGACTGCTCGCGCATCTCGGCGATTGTATCGTTGATCCAGGCCCACCGATGGTGTCGCGGCTGACTTATCGCTTTCAGCCCAAGGCCGGATTGGAGGGTGAACCCAAAAGCACAGGTGACTACGAGTATATAATCTTCGGCGGACTGGATCCTGATAACGCGATACGTCCTGCACTGCGACGCATGTTACCGCTCGACGTTCTCGCGGCTTTGCGCGACGCCGAAAACGACCTCGCGACGTGGCGTCGCTCGCCACTTCGTCCGCTAATCGAAAATTTAACGGCGGCGCTCAACCAAACCGACCGCGAAGAGATCCAAAATTCCGTAGATGCCGCGCAGAATACCCTGACAGCTCGGGCCGAGATACGACAGGTTGCGGAGACCATGAGCCAGCGGTTGGAGGCGATGGTTGGGCCGGCGCATACAACGTCCGTCGCACTCGGCTTGGCGCCGGCTCGGATCGACGCTCTCCTTCGCGCGCTGCGTCTGCTCATCGACGGCGGCGTACGGGGAGTCGCGGATGCGAGCCTAGGTACGGCCAATTTGATTTTTCTGGCTCTCAAGAGCCTTGAGCTTGATCGTCTCGTGGAAGATGGCGAGCGCGACCATACCTTCCTCGCCGTCGAGGAGCCTGAAGCGCATTTGCACCCGCATGTTCAGCGGTTGGTTTACCGACATTTCCTAACCGATGTTCACGAAGATGATGAGGAGGGCGAGGGAGGTGGCGCCATTGCAACGCGCACGCCAAGTTTGACGACCATCCTGACAACTCATTCGCCCCACATCGCCAGCATCGCGCCGCTGCGTTCTATCGTGCTGCTCCGCCGTGATGTCGCGAATAATCGGACGGTCGGTGTCTCTGCGGCAAAGACGCCGTTGAGCACCACTGACGAAGCTGACCTTCAGCGCTACATCGACGTCACGCGCGGCGAGCTGTTCTTCGCCCGCGGCGTCATTCTTGTTGAAGGCGATGCCGAGCGCTTTCTCGTACCGGCTTTCGCCGAGGCGATCGACATCCACCTGGATCAGCTGGGCATCTCGGTGTGCTCGGTGTCAGGGACAAACTTCGCGCCGTACGTGAAGTTGCTTGGATCAGCCGGTTTAGCTATCCCGCATGTCGTATTGACCGACCGCGACACGGTGGAGGGTGGCACGCCGTTAGCCCGTGGGCGCGTGCAGAAACTGCTGGAGATCTTAGAGCCGGGTCCAGCCTATGCTGATCTCGCCGACGCTGCGATTTTCCGACGCGGTACGCGGCATGGCATTTTCGTCAACAGCAACACCCTTGAGCCGGAACTCTTCGCATCGGGCCTGGCACGTCAAATGCGCACAATTCTCAGATCCGAGTTACCTTTGCGCCAAGCCAGCCGCGTTCTTATTGATGGGTGGGTGGCAGATCCGGCGACGTTGGATGTTGACCGGCTCATTGGCCTGATCGAACGGGTCGGCAAAGGTCGCTTCGCTCAAAGGCTCGCATCCAGTGCCACCGCGCCGCGGTGTCCCGCTTACATCCGTTCCGCGTTGGAGAGGATCCGTGATGCCGTTGCGTAGCACGAGCGCTGCTTACCTCGGGCACGCCGCGGATTTACTCGGCAACCCGGGACAACAGGCGGCTTACGACTCGCGTGAACATTGCGTGGTTTTGGCTGGGCCTGGAAGCGGCAAGACTAAGACCTTGGTCCTGAAGCTAGCTCGCATTCTCGCAGAGGATGTGAGGGCGCCACGCGGTGTTGCTTGCATCACCTACAGTCAAGAGTGCGCAAGAGAGCTTACGCGGCGGTTGGAAGAACTCGGTCTAGGCGATGCACCTAATCTATACATTGGCACCATCCATGGTTTTTGCCTGCGCCACGTCCTGACGCCCTACGCGAGGCTGGCCGGGCTCGATGCGCCCTACCCTCTAACGCTTGCCACTACGCGACAGGTCGAGACCACTTTCAAACAAGTGGCGGAAAGGTTACTTGGCGTCGGCCAGCCCTACAAACTCCACGACATGAGCAAGTATCGCCGCGTACACCTCGATCGCGATGTGCAGGACTGGGAAGCTGACCCCGACCTCGCGCGCATCGCCGAGGGCTATGAAGGTGCGCTTCGGATAGCTGGATTAGTCGATTTCGACGACTTAGTCATCTGCGGCAACCAGCTAGTAGCAAATCATGACTGGGTGCTGTCCGCGATAGCGGCGCGCTGGCCGGTGTTGGCGGTGGATGAATACCAAGATCTTGGCTTACCGCTTCACCGCATCGTCAAGCGGCTTGCATTCGACGGCGGTGTTCGGTTGTTCGCAGTCGGTGACGCCGACCAATCAGTCTACGGCTTCACCGGTGCCGATGGCGCTTTGCTGCTGGAACTGGCTGAGCGAGACGATGTTGAGGCGGTGCGGTTGCAATTCAACTACCGCTCGGCTGGCCGGATCATCCGAGCCTCCGAGTTGGCGTTGGGTGAGGCACGCGGCTACCAGGCTCACGATCCGCGTCGTCAGGCTTTGATCGAATTTACCGAGCGACCCGGTGGCCTTGAGGATCAGGCCAACTACGTCGTCGAAACGGTTATTCCCCAGGCTCTAGCTGACAAAGCTGGACGAGTGGTCGGCGATATTGCGATCCTTTATAGGGCGGCGAACATTGGAGACGTCTTTGCTGAAGCACTTGCTTCCGCCGGTTACGACTATGTTCGGGTTGATAATGCCGCTCCTTACAAGAAGGTAGGGCTTACCAGCTGGATCGAGGATTGCGCCGCGTGGTGCTCAGGTGGCTGGCGCGAAGGCCACCCGAAACTAGGGGGGCTCATTAACCGATGGACGGGGTTTCGGTCGGGGCACGCCAGCGAACTTGAGGCGCGACACTCGGCGAGGGAACTGACGTCATTCCTGTCCGAACAACGCTCCGATGACAGCCTTGCGGCTTCTTTCGTCGCCGCGATCCGCGCCGCTCTGGTAGATCCATTGACGGCCTGCGAACCGAGCCTCGCCGATCAGCGGGAACAGGTGCGGCGAATGGGGGAGGCATTCGCGGCTGGCGGCAAGCTCGAAGCGCTCGACCTCAAAAGTCTCGGTGGGCGCGACGGCTCTCCGGCACACGTTAATCTTCTCACGCTGCACTCGGCCAAGGGTTGCGAATATGACGTCGTGATCATGGTCGGGATGGATATGGGCGCCATGCCATGGCGACGTGAGACGGCTTCCGAATTGCGCGAGAGCCGCCGTCTGTTCTACGTCGGGCTGACTCGCGCACGGGATGCCGTGCACATGCTATATTCCGGCTGGATCCCAGGCCGCTACGGCACGCAGCGCCTCGGCCGTTCTCCTTTCGTGGAGGAACTTGAAGAGAAGCTAACCGCTTCAGAGGCAGCGGGCTGACCGTCTCAGCGGCTCTGACCGGTATCTCGTACCAAAACTCGCTGAAAGACAAGGCTGTGTTAACGGCGCGCGATTGCTACTGAAATTGCTACTGAACCATCAGGTACGAGCGAAGAAAGAAACGGATAGAGAACGCTCACGACGTCAGAAATGCCAAACAGATCAATACAATATGGATCGAGGAGGTTCGAGGAGAGACATCAATGGTAGAATTTCAAGACCGGTGCCTTAAACCACTCGGCCACTCTTCCGTTGCGGCGGTATCAATCAGTTAGAGGCTGGAAAAGCAAGGCGGTCGTCTGACACCCCCTCGGATCGTGGAATCGGCTGCGGCCGAAGCCGAGGACCTCGGCGCGCCGGACAAATTCTCTTGACGAGCGTGGCGGTGGTCGCACCGCTTGGTGCCTGTGGCGCAAGATTCCCCCAATGGCCGCCGGTCCAGATCGCGGCCCATTCTGTTTGGTCGAGGCGATTGAAACGCTGGATCGGTGCAGCGACCCAAAAGGATTCAGTTTTGACTTTGCGGCGTGCCGGCTTTCGGGTGCCGGATGGCCCGAAAAGGCATGCACCAGTAGCGTAGCTAGCGGGCTTACCCTCGATAGCCCACGCGTCGGCACTGATGGGTCGAAAGACCAACAAATGAGACATTGCACGCCCGCGACCGTCCAAAGCGTCGGATACACCAAGAAATGCCGGAAAAGTGGCTCGGTTGGCGTCGCAGATAGAAAGATATCAGAAAAATTTCAGAAAGCTGCAGCCCCGTATCAGGACGCCTGCGTGCGCATTGTGGGAGATTCAACCGCTGACTCGGTGCCTGCCAAGGGCCTCGCGTCAGCCAATTCTGATCGCATAACGTGGATCAGCAAGCGGCCGGAAGCGGCGATGCAGGGGTTTACTAAGATCAGGTTAGGTCCATCGACAGGTTTCCGGATCATCTATATCGATTGGTGACCCGGCAGAGCGGAATGAGCATTTCTGCTCAGACATTACGAGCCGCTGATTTTGAGCCAAGGCGATGCCCGCGCCCGGAGGTCCCCGGGGCGTTTTCTCAAGATTGCCGTTTTCTCTACGTCTCTTTTTTTGAGGGGTTAGACTTTGCCGCTTAACGCAAACCCGCATTTCTACGATTCGTTCGGTGGTTTCGATACATCCACGCTCTATAACAATGACGCCTTCGCCGCCTCGGCGCTGACCAGCGGCACGGGGGGCAAGGCGATCGCCGACGCCGTTGCGGCGATCAATGCGCCCGATCACGCCGCCGCCACCAACAGCGCGATTGCGCTGATTAATAAAGTCGCCAGCGACAACGGCGTCAGCCCGATCACCTCGCTGGTCACCTTCATCCATCAGTTGGTGGCTCTCAATCACGACACCAGTTTGGTCCAATATGTGCAGACCGCGTTCGTTGCGCTGATCGCCGCAAACACCGTCACCGCAACCAATACGGCAACCCAGGCAACCGCCGCCGCTATCGCTATCGCCCAGAGCGGCGATACGGCGAATGCCGTTGCTGCCGGCGGCGAACTGTCGATTATCCTGTCCCAGGTTCACATCAGTGGCGGCGGCACAAGCCCTTATCCGCTGGCGATTGACCAGATCGAGGCCGCCGTCGGCAGCAGTCTGACGGTCAATCAGGCCATCGATATGCTAGCCGGGATGCCGCTGGGATATTCCGGCCCGAGCGGCGACTCGCAATCCGCGCTGCAGGCCCTGGTCGGCAGCGACGCTGCCAAGGCCACGCGTGCGATCACGGCTTTCGCTACCGGTTTTGCGACAAACTCCCACGACGAAGCCTGGACTTATATCGGGCAAGTTGCGACGTGGGTTGGCTTCAGCACCACGCAGACCAATGCGGTCGTTGCCGGCCTGATCGGCTCGACGCTGACGGCAGCGCAAGCGGTCGTCTTGCTGAGCCAGTTGCCCGGCGGCGCGCAGGACATCGCAGCGCTGATCAGCAACGGCGACATTACCGCAAGCAACGCCTTTGCGGCGCTTGCCACCTATGCGGCAAGTGCACCCGGTACGCCTGAAAGCTCTGCGGCCGCCAGCGCTCTGATCGCGATTGCGGCGGTGACGCCGGTGGACTTCGCGGTCCAGATGGCCGCGGCATCCGCGTTCGCCGGCCTGATCGGCGTCACCATGGATGCGAATTCCGCGATCAATATGATTGCCAACCACGCCCAGCTGATGCCGGAGGCCTCGCTTTCGATGCTGGCTGCCATCGGCGCACTCGGCAATGTGCTGTCGCAGTCGAACAACAAATATTCGCTGCAACTCATTGGCGACGCCATTCGCGTCGATATGAACAATGGTTTGTCCGCCACGGCGGCCGTTGCGGCATTGGCCGCAGGGTTCGCCTCGCTCGGCCTGTCGGTGGACCAGCAGGTCACGATTCTCGCGGGTACAGGCGGCATCGGCTCATTCAATTCGGGTTTTCAATTCGTCGGCGAACCCGCGCTCAAGGCGGCCGCCGCAGCGCAAATCTATTCGTTGATCCAGGCCAACGGCCTGACTGCGCAACAGCTTGCGGCCGACTTCGCCGGCGCGATGTCGAACCAGAATATCTTCTGGCCGCAGATCGTGGACGTCCTGATCCGCGTTGCAGGTTCGGATACGGCCGTATCCGGCCTGGTCGGTGCCGCGCTCACGAATCTGATCGGGCTTTCGCCGTTCGCGGGCGCGAGCGCCATCTCAACCGTCATCACGGCCATTCATGCCGACTCCGTGTTCCCGACCCAGGTGATCACGGCTGCCCAGACCACGGGCATTCTGATCGGGATGGCCGGCACGGGCGCCGTTGCGGTGCAGGTCGCTGCGGGAGCTGAACTTGGCTCGCTGATGCAGGGCGCCGGGTTCGGTGCCACGTCCGCGGCCGCCATTACGGCGGCCTTGACCGCCAGCACGCTCACAACGAGCCAGGCCACGCTGTTTCTGGCCGGCGCTGCCGGCAATTCGAACTCGATCCTGATCAAGGGTGTTTCCCAGAACGCCTACACCGACCTGCTGGCGAGCCTGGTCTCATCGGACTACGGGGCCAATTCGATCGCAGCGGTCCACGGCGCGGTGGTCGCCTCCGCCCTGACGGCCGACAAGGCGCTGTTCTTCCTCACCGCGCTCGGAGCCAATTCAACCGGCGCCACCCAGACCGCGGCCGCCAACGAAATCCTGGCGCTTGCCACGGGTGGCCTGGTCGATGCCGCACATGCCGCCGGCGTCCTCGCCGGCGCCGCCGGCACGGTGGGCACCGTCACGGCTTTGTTCCTGCCGGGCTTTACGGTTGGATCGCAGGGTTACAACGACCTGCTCAGCTACCAGAATACGTTCCAGGAAACGATCGGCGCGCAAATTGCGCTGTTGACCACGACGCCGGCTGCCGGCTTGAGCGCGCAGGCCGCGGTCGATGCGATCGATGCCGCGGTCGTCACCACCCACAAATTGACGGCTGCGGATGCCATACGGGTGCTGATGAGCGCCGCGGCTTCCGACGCGGCAATCGAACCGCTTGCGCAGGCGGAGATTATCAATCTGATCGGCGGCAACGTGATCACCTCGGCGGCGGCGGTCGCGGTGCTGCAGGGTATGCTGGCGGGCGCGAGCGCGGCGCTGCAGACGGTCATCAACAACGAACTCGGTATTCTCCTCGCTGATTTCAGCACGCTCGATGCGACCGCCGGCACCGGCAATTCGGCCCAGATCCTGGCCGCGGCGATCGGGATTGACTCGCTGCTCAATGGTTCACCGGGCGATCAGGCAAACGGCCAAACGGTACTGGATCATCTCGGCGGGCGCATCACAGGTGCCACACTGCCAAGCGCCGGCGCCATCGAACTCTTGCTCGATCTTGCGGGACGCAGCCCCAATGGCTTGAGCACGGCGGTTGCGGCGCTTCAAACCCTGTCGACCCCGATCGGCCAGGGATTTGGAATTATCCGCTACGATACGGTCATCAGCACGACCGGCACCATGCTGGCGGCTGGCAAGCTCTCCAGCAGCGCCGCGCTTGCCGTTCTCGGCAGCTTCTCGATTTACAACAACTCGACATTCCCGTTCACGCAGACGGCGCTTGCCGCGGCCATCGGCACCGGCGCAACGCATATTACGATCGCGCAGATCGACGCCGCGGTGCAGGCGGGCAGCTTTCCGGTCGCCGACGCGCTGGGTGCGCTCGGAAAGTTCGCGAAAGACAATGGCGGCTCGCTGCAAACCCAGGCAATTGCCGAGATCAACGCGCTCGCCACCGACCAGACCACCAGAGGTCTTGCCGTGCAGGCGCTGGTCGATATCGTCTATAGCACCGATCCGACGATCCGGAGCGCCGGGTATACCGGGCTGAACAGTTTTCTCACGGCGAACCCATCGTTTGCCGTTCAGGCGTTCGCGCTGGTCGCGCCGCGCGCGAACAGTGGCGACGCTGTCGCAAATAGCGACGCCATGGCCGAACTGGTCATATTGGCCTCCACGTTCGGAGTGGGGGCGGGTAACCCGCTGGCGAGCGACATTACCACTCCCATTGCCAACCTGATCACCGCGTCGATCGCGCAGCAGGGCGGAAACATTGTCGGCGAGGCGCCCTGGCTTCAGGTGCTGGTCAATCTGCTCGACGTTCTCGGTGTCGAGCAGGGGATCATCAATTTCCTGTTGCAGCGTTCGAACACCGATCTGCTCAATGGCGAAGCGTTCACCGTCAACACCATCATCCGCGATATCGCCGTAACCTACGGCGACAACACCGGCCGGCTCAACACCACCGTCAACGAACTCTATCAGTTCCTGTTCTACATCTCGCCAGCCGACATGGTTGCCGCGTTGGCGGGCGCTTCGGGCGCCGAGCAGACCAACATTTTGACCGGACTGCTCGGTCTCTACAATCAACAGGGATCTTCGCCGGCGCAGCAGGCCGCGATCGATGCCTTTAGTTTGCGCCTCACGCAACTGCATCCCACGGCCAGCACGATCGGACCGCTCTACCAAAATGGGTCGTTGACCGCCGAGCAGGCGATGGCTTTGTTGGCGCCCATCATTCAGTCGTCCGGCGTAGCCGACTTCCTGACGGCTATCGTAACCGTGTCGCCTTATATTCCGGCCGGTGCGATCGTATCGGGGCTGGTCGACGCCGTCACAGCTGGCGACATCACCTCCACGATTGGTCTTGAAGCGCTGATCGCGATCGGTGCGGGTTCGGCGCCTGCCTTGCAGCGCGCCGCGGAAGCCGGTGTTGCCGACGCGATTGTGCAGCAGAAAGCGATCGCCGCGAATCTGTCCGCCGATATCGCCTACGCGCTCGGGCAGGGTGCAGCTACGGGTGCCCAAGCGGTCACCTTCCTGGCTAACGTCTATCTGGCGCGGCTGCAAACCGTTGTCGCGCAATCTCTCCTTCAGCCATCAGATACGCAGGCGACCGCAGCGCTGAAAGCGACGATCCTTGCTCAGTTGGCGATCCATTCCGCCAGCGGCGCCAATCTCACGGCCGTCGCGATGGCGGCCAAGGACAATTTTGCCAATGTCAACGAAATCGCCGCGGTAAGCGACCTGATCGTTGCCCTGTCGTCGATGGCCAGCGATGCGTCGTTCGTGACCGCGCAGATCGCGGCCGCGGTTCCGACCATTTCTGCTTATGATGCGGTCAGTCTGTTGGCCGGGGTCGCCGGGCAGTTGGGCGGCAGTTACCTGGCGGCGACCGGCGTGTCGATTTCCTCACTGGTCGCAAGCGGTGCGATCACGGCGATGGACGCCGGCGGCAGTTTGCATTTGGCCGTCGTGAATGGCGCGCTGTCCACGGCGCAAGCCAACGCGATCGGAGTAGGTGCGGCGGCTGGCGGCAATCCATTCGTTGGCGCGGCGTTGATCGCGAACATCGCTCAATTTAATCCAACCGCGGCGTCTACCGCGGTTCGCGATGCCGTTGTTGGCAACACGCTGCTCACCCTCCAGGGCCTTGATGTCGCCGCGGGCTTCGCCAAGGTCGGGCTTGCGAACGCATCCGCGCTCCTCGTGCAGGCGCTGGTGACGGCCGGCCGGACCACCGTCCACGCCGCGATCGTCGAATTCGGCACCCTGATAGGCGCGACTGCGACGACGATCACAGCGGACCAGTTCGTGGCCATCCTGGAAGGGTTGGCGAATGGTACCGACCTCGCCGGAAGAACCGCCATTGGCGCCGATCTCGCCGCGGTGATCGGCGGCGGCGCGCTCACGGTCCAGCAGGCGGTCGCGGCTTTTAGTGCCGGTGTTACCAATAACGTTATCGATTTCGGTTTTGCACTGGAAGTTCTGATCGGCGCATCGACCGGGTCGCTGGCGGGTGCCATCGGCAAGGGATTCGCACCGGCCATCGTGAGCGACGGCGATACTTCCACCGCGATGACGAGCATCAAGACGGCGATATCCGCGGGCAGGCTGACCGTGACCCAAGCGACGAAGCTGTTCGCCGGATTCGCGGGCGGCGGAACGCAGGCCTTGAAGGCCACCGTCGGTCTCACGGCCGCCGAACTCGCGCATGACGGTGCCGGAGCGCCATTGTCGGCCTTCGTGTCCGAGGTGGCATCGGGGAGCCTCACGGCCGCGGATGCGGCGTTCGTTCTGACCATCTTCTACAATCGCATGGCCAGTTTCGAACTGGCCGATACCCAAAGCGGTGCTTCGGCCCAGGTCATCGCCAACGACGTGGCGAACCGCGCCCAGGCCGTGCAGCAGATTTCCAATCTGATTGGATCGGGAGCGATCGCGACAGCGGCGGCGCTCGACCAGGTCGAGGCGGCGTGGACGTGGCAATCGACGAGAATTCCGCCGTCTACGCCGGATCAGATCGTGGCGCTCATGCTTGCCATTCCGGCGGTCAACGAGTTCTCCGGCGTCGCCAGCGTTGCGGTGGGCGAGAAATTCGCAAGCCTGGTTGCGAATGGAGTTATCAACGGCAGCTATATGGTGTCTCAAGCCCACACCATATCGGCGACGCCCGCGATCGATATTCTTGCGGTGATGGCGCAGGCCAGCGCCACGCCGGGTTCGCTCCTCAACGATATCTACGCCAAGCTCATCACGCTGGGCACGCCGACATTTGTCGCGACCACGATCGGCAATCTGATTTCGCCGACAGGCCTGACGCATGCCGCTGGCCTTTCCGTGCTGGCGCAGCTTGCCGCGCATGGCAACGCCGCCGTCAAGGATGCGGTGCGTGCTGAATTCACCTTGCTGATCAACGCCGGGACCGTGACGGCGACGGAGGTGAATACCGCGTTGTCGGATCCTCAGCTTCCGGGCACCGATGCGCTCTTGCTGCTGATTGGCGCCGCCAACACGACAAATATACTGGCGCAGGATGCGTATTTTTCGGCGATTCAGACCAAAATTGCTGGCCTGCTGACGTCACTGGGCGAGGTTGCCGGCGTTCAGGCGATTATCGCCGCACTCGATGCATCCAATCTGTCCGGCGGGCAGATCGTCGACGTGCTGGCCAAGTTCCTGCCCGTCAACGGCAATACGGACAGCTTGATCGGCAACGAGATCGGCAAGCTCGAACTGGCCGGGCGGATATCGGAAACCGATGCGGCTACGATTGTCGGCCGCGTCCTCGTCACGCTGTCGCCGAATTCGCAAGCCGCCATGGCGCGTCTGCTGGCGTTTGCAGGATTCTTCGTCGGCGAAACCGCAGCGCAGGTCGCGGCAGGCACCGGATCGGCAGCGCTGCCGGCCGCTCAGGTCGCGACGATCCTGGCCAACCTTGCCGCGATCGACGCCGCGAGCTTCAATCAGCCCAGCCTGAACGCGATCTATCCCTATCTTGGTGTCGCGGCGGGCGCGATCGTCGTCGGATTGGTTTCACCGCAATTCACCATCGCGCAGGCGCTTGCCAGCATCACCGGTGCCACCGGCATCGACGCCAATAACCGCGCACTGGTTCTGTTCGGCGTCGCCAGCATCGGCTCGGCATCGCAGCAGATCGAAGCCGGCAAGGCGCTCGCCACCGTCTACCAAAGCGGCGGGCCGTTCGATCTGCTCGCCAACAGCGGCAAGCTGATCACGCTGCTGACGCCTGACCGGGCGACGGTGCTGCTCGCCGGAATGGCGGTCGGCGGAACGGCAGCGACCAGGACTTACGCCGGAAGCCTGTTTGCCGCTCTGCTGCAAACCAACGGCAACCAGCTTTCGGTCGCTCAGGTTACGACCGCCCTCGACGGCAGCGTGACCGCACAGGCGCTGCTCGCAACCGATGCGGCCAGCGTGCTGGCGCTGATTGGCGCGGGGCTGGCGGCCAACGGCGCGAACAGCGACGTTATTCGTGGTGGTCTCGATACCGAATTGAACAGCCTTGTCTCGTCTGGCCGTCTTTCGGTCAGCGCTGCCGTCAATGCGTTGGTGACGCAAGCGGGCGCGGGTTCCGTCGCGCTGCAGGCCGCCACCGGCCGTTTGATCGCGTCATTGCAGAGCGCCGGCCTGGCCACGTCTACGACGCTGGTCGGGCTCGTCGATGCCGCGGTCGGCACGAGCCTGACAGCGGCGCAAGCCGTTGCGATCTATACCGGTGCTGCGATCGTCAACACCGGATCGTTTGCCCCCGTGCTTGGCGACAAGATCGGAGCCATGATCGAGGCCGGCCAGATCGGCGTCGCCAACGCGATGGCGGCGATCCAGGCCGCGGACGCCGCCTACGGCGTCAGCGCCGGCGCCGGCGAGGCCGCGCTTCTGCTCGCCGCCGCGGGCCATGTCGCCACCGGTCTTCAGACCGCCGCGGGGCAGGCGATCGGCGCGCTGCTTACGCGCGGCGCCATCGCGGTTGCCGCGACGATCACCTCGATCGATGCGGCGATCGGTGCCAGCAGCGGCGTATCGGCCAGCCAGGCCGAGGCGATCCTGATTGGCGTGGCGGCATCGTCGCCGTTCCAGGCCCAGGTCGCAATCGGCGTCGAATTCGCCGCGTTGATCGCGGCGGGCAAACTGACACCGGCGACCGTGATCCAGAGCGTGGATCAGGCCATGTCGTCCGGGCTGCTTTCGGCCAATCCGGCGTTCGCGGTGCTCGTCGCGATGGCCGCGACCGGTTCGACGCTCGCGGCATCGGTGGCAAGCGAAGTGGCCAGCCTCGTCAGCGGCGCGCGAATGACGGCTGATGAGGCGCTGGCTGCGCTGTTTGCCGCCGCCGGTGGCCAGGATTTCAACTTCACGTCTGCCCAGACCGACAAGGCCATTGCGGGGATCGCTTCCTCACTGGTCGGCCAGAGCTTGACCAACGCCACCCAAGTCGCGGCGGATCTGGTCGCGGCGCAGTCAGTGTCGCACACGATTTCGCCGAACCACGCGCTCGGCGTGCTGGTGGCCTTGGCTGCCGGCGGTCCGGCCGCGGCCACGCAGACCTATGGCGCTGCGCTGCCGGCATTGCTTGCCAACGGCGTGACGGGTGCTGCACTCACCGCCGCCGTCGCGGCGCCGTCGATCTCAGCTGATAACGCCGTCCTGTTCCTCGCTTCAGCCGTTGGGGCGGCATCGCCGGGGCAGGCCAACAGCGTTGAAATGGCGAGCGGCGCGGCCCTGGCGGCGATCTTGAACGCCAGTGGACTGACGGCGGCGCAAATCGTCACCGATCTGCAATCGGCCGTCGCGAGCGGCGCGCTCAGCGCCAATCGCGAGGCGGCGCTGATCGCGGCCCTGGCGACCGGCATCTCCTTGCCCGGAAATGCCGCCGTCCTGGGCGCCGAACTCGCCCGGCTGGTCACCAGCAATGCTCTGATCGCCTCGCTGGTATTCACGGACATTCTGTCGATCACGGTCAACGGCTCGGTGCCTGCATCGTCGATTGCCTTGATCGAAGCGATGTCCGCGACATCAGATGTGACGCTGCAGAAAGACGTCGGCGATGAAATTGCAGACCTGATCCAGGGCGGCACCGTCAGCGCCGGCGCCGCGCTGGCTGCGTTCGATGCAGCCGGGCTCACCGCCGCGCAAAACGGCCTGGCGCTGTTGGCTATTGCGTCCGGGTCCCCAAGCGATGCTTCCGTTATGGTGGCGGTGGGCCAGAAACTGGCCAGCCTCGCCACCTCGGCGACGGAAACCCAGCTGCTCGGATTGTTCGAAGCCGCCATCAACGAACAGTTCCTGGACGGCGCGCACGCGGTATCGATCCTCGCCGCCATCGCCACGACAGGTCCTTCGTCGAACCCGGCCACCAAATACGAGGCGGCGACGGCGGCCACCAACATCCTGACACGTCTCTATGCCGACAACATGTTGCAAGGGGCCTATGGGACCGCCGCGTTGATCGCCGGCAGTGCCGGTGTCGATGCGCATAAGCTGGTTTACTGGCTCGCCAGCCTGGCCGCGTCACCTTCGGTCATCAGCGATGGGGCTTCCGTGGCGCTCGCCACGATGCTTGGTGATTCCGTGCTCACGGACGCTGCGATGGTCGCCGATATCGTGGCCATTGCGACGTCCGCCGGCGCAACTAATTCTCCGGTGCCGACGATTTCCAGGTCCACCGAAGTCGCCGCGCTTGTCGGTTTGGTCAAGAATTACGGTGGTGCGGCGCTGGTGCCGCTCGCTGCCACCGCGATCGCTGCGGCAATCGCCTCCGGATCGGTTACCGCCGCCGCAACCTTCAACCTGGTGGACGCGGTCGCGCTCGCGCCAAACCAGGGCAGCGTCGTCCGCGCCATTGGGCTGTTGATCGGGATCGCCAACGGTCTGCCCGCGGCGCAAATTGCCGACGCCAACGTGCTGGTGTCGTCTCATATTCAGTCCTACATCACGAACGGCCAGATTTCGGCCGCGGACGTTCTCGCGGCCGAATTCCAGGCGGCAAACGGCTCCACGTCGATCGCGATAGCGGTTGGCGGTTACATCGCGAGCAACGGGTCGTCTTCGGCGATCACCAAGATATCGGATGCCCAAACTGCCGGTTCGCTTACCGCCGCCGCTGCGGCGGCAGCGTATTTTGGTGTCGCCGGCGCGGCCAACACCGGACTTGCCGCAGACATAGCGGTGAACCAGGCCAGCATCACGGCGCGGCTCGCGCAGTTGCAGCCGAACGTCAATTACTTCTTCACCGACAGCAACGGCGTCGACTATAGCCCAGACTCGCAGCTCAACTTGTTGCTGGTCCAAAAGCGGGGCATCCAGACGACCTATGCCGGCATCCTGACGACGATCGACAACAAACTCGCCACGCTGGTCAATTCCAACGCCGTGACGGCTGCCTACGTTATCTCGACCATGCAAATGGCTGACACGATGTCGAGGTCGCAGAAGTTCGACCTGCTGTTCGCCATGGCGAGTAGCGGCAGTACGGCTACGCGTGAGGCCGTCGGCGCTGCCTTCGTGACCTTTGCCAATACGTCGACGATACTGAACGACGCGGTCTGGCGCGGCGCCCTGACCCGGGCCGGCGTGGACTTCGCCCAAGTCTACAACGGCACGATGACGGTTGCGGCTGCGATCAAGGACATCGAGCAGTATGCACTTGCACAGCATGCATCGGTTGACGCGGCGCTCGGCGTGCTCGGCAGTCTGTTCACCTTACAAGAGCTTAACGAACGCGCGAAGCCGTCCGGCAGCCATAGCCAGATGTATGCCGAGATGGTCAACGACTCTCAGGCGGTGACCGATGAGCTCCAGCTACGTTACCAAAGTGGTGCGTCGTCAGCGGAGCTCGCTTTACAGGTCATCAGGGGCATCATTTCGCGAGATGCGGCGCTGGGTCAGTTTGCCACTTTCGACCAAAACTTCCCTAGTTCTTTTGATGGATCGATGATCTCGGCCAAGGCCAATTTTCTGTATGACCTGAGGATCTTGCAACTGGGCGCATCCAATCTCGGCACCCTTGATCCGTCCTATTATCTCACCGTTGGAAATCCGGGATACACGACCTGGGAAGGGCGGCTGGCAAGCAAGTACCATGTCAACGGCTATGCCTACGATCAGGCGTTGCTGACCGACATCAATTACCTGCCGTATCTGAGGTCGGATGCCCTCGGGACGTCGATCGTTAACGAAGCCCTCAACAGGCTCGGCAGCCGCGTGTTCTTTGGCGCGGCCGAAATCGATCTCGTCAACGAGGTCGCCAACGGCAGCATGACGCCGGAACAGGCGATCGCAGCGCTCAACGCGATGCTGGCGCCGCTGATCGCGGGCCAGGACGCCGACAACGTGACGTTGGCACGGCAACTCGCATTCGGATGGCTGGCGAACAAGGCGGCAGGATACATCGAAACCAACTACGTCACTTTCATCGCCAACGACGGAAAGAAGACGGTTACCTCGCCATTCACCCCGGTTACAGCGCTTTTCAACCTGCTGAACACCTCCGCATACAGAAACGACGTACTTGGCGGGCTGGGCGCGATTGCGTCGATCGCGAACACTACGCTCGTAAACGCCTTCGATCGTGCGTCGGCGTTCAAGGTAGCGCAAACCATTCTGACGAATTTTGCCTCAAGCGATCCAGCTGGGCTCGCTGCTGCGGCTACGCTTTCAGACAAGGTTACCAAACTGGCGATCGACGTAAGCACCGCCGGCGCCTTCTTCGAGTCCGGATTTGCGCTTATGCAAGGAAAGCAGGGGCTTGCCGGTATTATCCACGACAAGGTCGCGGCGAAGCCGGGAGACTATCAAAGCTATATCGACTTGGGCCTCCAAATCATAGCGACCGGTCTTCCCATTCCGGCTCTTGGCCCCGTGCGGCTCGGAGTAAACGGTTTGTTCGGGCCGACAGTTTTAGGACCCGCCGGTTTTGCGTCGCGAGTAATGCTGATGGTTCTCGGCATGAACGCCGTTTCAGGTGCTCTCAATGACGCAGGCCTTGGCGCGACCAGCTTGGGTCTCGCTTCCGTGCTCAATGTTGTTGTCGCGCTTTCCGACACGCTTAACAATACCGCTACGGGCATCGTGTTTGCAGCCAAGCCTGCAGTCAACAACGCAATCACCAGTTTGATTGAATCGTACCACGCGATCGAAACTGGCGACTTATCCGGGATTGGCGATCTGGCCGCGGACCTTGCTACATCGTATTGGGCCGTGGTCACGGGTGGTTCGCTGGAGCATGTGAGGGGGGTGGGAACAAATGCCGGCCACGCGCTAGCCGACCTCTTTACCGGTCATCCCGGCGATTTCGAAAATGATGTCAAGGCGCTCGGTGCCGACGCGATAAAAATCCTCACTGAAAACGTCTATTTCTCCGCCGCCGTTCCCGCGATCGTCAACGGTGCTACGCTAATCGGCCAACTAATACCCGAGAGCATTATTGCGCTTGCCAAGGCCGGGAAGGAGCTCGGCGGCCACATCGTAAACGAGGCCAAAGCGGTTGCAGACTTTGTCGGCGGGCTCTTCTCCTCCCCGCCACCGCCGCCGCGCATCGTCCGCGATGTCGGCGCGGTCGCCAATGCCGGCTACCATTTCCCGCATTCGCGCAGCAATTACGGCGATTTCTATTTCGGCAATGCCGTGGACGGATATATTTCGGGCTCGACAGTCTTCGTCGACTTCAACGAAAACGGCATACTCGACAACGGCGAATTCAGCACGACCACCGACGCAAACGGTGCGTATGCTTTGCCCCTCGGCCTCGGCGGCTCGATCGTCATCACCGGCGGCACCGATACCTCGACCCATCTGCCTTTCAATACCACGCTGACGGCGCCGAGCGGATCGACCAGCGTCACCGCGCTGACCACGCTGGTCCAGAAGATCGCCGCGACCAATGGCGGCAACGTTTTTGCGGCCGAGCAGAGGGTGGCGGCGGCCTTCGGGCTCCCGGCGACGACTGTGGTCACGCAGGTGGATCCGATCGCCGCGGTGAGAGCAGGGCAGGCCGATGGCTCCCGGCTCGTTTTCGCAACCACGGCTGCGCTGAACACGCTGATCCTGCTCGAAGCAGCCGGTGCAACCGGCGACCCCACGGCGGTGCTCGCGGCGAGGATCGGCAACGCCCCGTTTGGCACGATTATCGACCTGACGAACCAGGCGACGATCGCGGAGCTCGCCAACGCCTCCGGCGTATCGGCCGGTCCCGGCGCGGCGGTCGCGCAGCTTGTCGGCGCCAGCAATACGTTGTTGGGCAACCTGGTGAACACCGCGCCGGATCCGACCAGTCTGCTTAATCGGGCGACCGCGGTCACGGTGGTGGCGCAGGGCGAAACCGCCACGGCCCTTGCGAATGCCGGCGATGATCCGACGCTGTTGGGCAGCGTCGTCAATCAGTACACGGGCACGAACCTGGTTACGACGGTGCAGACCGAGCTGACCGGCATCGAGTTGCAGCCGGCCGAACCTTACTACGGACCGCCGCGCTGGTACCTCGATCCAGCGGTTACCGGCGTGGTCTCGACCGGCTCGGCGTCGGGCAATTCGTTGACGGGATCGCAGAGCAATCAGCAGATGCAGACCGCTTTCCACGACGCTGCCGGCAGCCCCAGTTCGGTCGCGTTTACCCCGACCATTGACCTGTTGGCGTCGGTCACCGGATTAACCGCTCCTGTCGACAGCCTGTTGCCTGTGTTCTGAGGAGCTGGTGTTGTCGTACTGCAAAGAACCGGGTGGCAGGTGTCAACGCCCGAACCCGGGAGCATCTGCCCTGTCCGCCCGTTCGAAGAGGTTGCGGTGACCATAGCAATCGATAAACCGTCGGCTCAGAAGCTCGACAGCGGATTGATGGCGCTATGCGGTATTGCGTCCTTTTTTCGGATCGCAAGCGACGCGGCCCATCTCAAGCGCGAACTGGCACTGCTGGACCAGGAATCCGCACCAGACGATCTGGTGCGGGCTGCCAGGATCATCGGCCTGAAGGCGCGCGTGGCCGAGAAGATCACCGCCGACCGGCTGCGCCGCGCGCCGCTGCCGGCAGTGGTCCAGTTGCGCGCCGGCAATTTCGTCGTGTTCGTCGCGCGAACCGAAGGCGGAACGTGCCGGCTGGTCGATCCCGTCACCAAGATGGTACGTGAGCTGACGGTTGCCGATCTGTTTGAAGCCATCAAGCCGCATATGGTGCTGGTGGCGCGCCGTTTTCGGGGTGAGGGCATCGATCCCCTGGCTTTCGGGTTCAGCTGGTTCATTCCCTCGATCTGGCGCTACCGGCGGCCGATCGCGCACGTGCTGCTCGCCTCGCTGTTCGTTCAGATATTCGCGCTGGTGACACCGCTGTTCTTTCAGGTGATCATCGACAAGGTGCTGACCCATCGCGCTTACTCGACGCTCTATGTCCTGGTGGCGGGCCTGGCGCTGATCGGGATATTCGACACCATCCTGCAATATCTGCGCACCTATGCGCTGTCGCATTCGTCGAATCGGATCGATGTCGAACTCGGCCGCCGCATGTTCGCGCATCTGATGCGGCTGCCGCTGCACTATTTCGAGACCCGGCCGGCGGGCCAAACCGTGGCGCGGGTTCGCGAGCTCGAGAACATTCGCTCCTTCCTGACCGGGCAGGCGCTGTTCTCCGGCCTCGATCTCATCTTCGCGTTCGTCTTTATCGCGGTGCTGTTCGTCTATTCCTGGTCGCTGGCGCTGATCGTGTTGGCGACCATACCGGTCTACGCCTTGATCGGGATCGTGCTGCGGCCGTTCTTGCGCGACAAGATCAACGAAAAGTTCAACAAGGGCGCGGTCAGTCAGCAATTCCTGGTCGAGACCATCGTCGGCATGTCGACGATCAAGGGCAGTGCCGTCGAGCCGATCATGCAGGCGCAGTGGGAAGATCGGCTGGCGACGTACGTCAAGACCTCGTTCGACGCCACCATGCTGAGCGCCGGTGGCCAGAACGCGATCCAGTATGCGAGCCGGCTGACCACGGCGCTGACCCTGCTGTTCGGGGCCCAGGCCGTGATGAACGGCGAGCTGACCGTCGGCGCCCTGGTGGCCTTCAACATGATCGCCGGCCAGACCATCCAGCCGATCCTTCGCTTGTCCCAGCTCTGGCAGGATTTCCAGCAGGTCCAGATCTCCGTCGAGCGGCTTGGCGACATCCTCAACTATCCCGCCGAAAGCAGCGCGGGGAACACCTTCCTTCCGCCGAGGCCTCATGGCGCCATCGAGCTGAAGCGCATCAAGTTCCACTACCGGCCTGGCACGCCCGACGTGCTGCGCGACGTCTCGCTCGAGATACGTTCCGGCGAGGTCGTGGGCATCGTTGGCCCCTCCGGCTCCGGCAAATCGACCCTGACCAAGCTGGTCCAGCGCCTGTACGTCCCGACCGAAGGCACGATCCTGCTTGACGGAAACGACCTCAGCAATCTCGATCCATCCTGGCTGCGTTCCAACATCGGCGTCGTGATGCAGGAAAACATCCTGTTCAATCGTACCGTGCACGAGAACATCGCGTTCGCCGATCCGGCGCTGTCACGTTCGGAAGTCATGCGGATCGCCCGGCTGACCGGCGCCCATGAATTCATCTCGAAGATGCAGCAGGGCTACGACACGGTCATCGAGGAGCGCGGAGCAAATCTTTCCGGCGGGCAGCGCCAGCGCATTGCGATCGCGCGCGCGCTTGCGACCAATCCGCCGATCCTGATCTTCGATGAAGCGACGAGCGCACTGGATTACGAGAGCGAGCAGATCATTCAGGCCAACATGGCCCAGATCGTCAAGGGGCGAACGGTGATCATCATCGCGCACCGGCTCGCCGCGGTCCGCGGCTGCAATCGCATCGTGGGGCTTTCCGAAGGCCGTGTCGTCGAGGTCGGCTCCCACGATCAATTGCTGGCGCTTCCAGGCGGCCTGTACGCGCGTCTTTGGGCCATCCAATCCGGTCATACCGTGTCATGAAGCAGAAATTCACCGGGTTCTTCAAACGACGCTCCGCCGCGATGACGGACCGGGAATTCCTGCCGGCCGCGCTGGAGATTCTCGATACCCCGCCGTCGCCGGTTCAAATGTCGCTCATCCTCATTATCTGCGGCTTCTTCACCATTGCGCTGTTGTGGGCGTTCTTCGGCCGTATCGACATCATCGCGATCGCTCAAGGCAAGTTGCAGCCGACCGGCCGCGTCAAGGTTATCCAGCCTTTCGAGACCAGCCGCGTGCTGGCGATCCGCGGCCAGAACGGTTTGCAGGTCAGAGAGGGCGACGTGCTGGTCGAGCTCGATGCACGAGAAGCCAGCGCCGATGTTGCGGCCTTTTCCGCTGACCTGTGGTCGTACCGCGCCGACGTGCTTCGCCGGGAAGCCTCGATCGGCGCCGCGCGTGCCAACCGGATCGAGACGTCGCCGTCAATCGCCTGGCCCGCCGAGATCCCGGCGAGCATCAGATTGCGGGAGGAGCGGGTCCTCGTGGCGGACCTGGTGCGCCTCAATGCGCAGGTCGCCAGCTTTGGTGCGCAATCCGAACAAAAACGCGCCGAGCGGCAACGGATCGCGACGATGATCGTCCAGCAGAAAGAGCTGCTCGATACCCTTCAGCAGCGGGTCAACATGAAGCTGGAACTGGTGGCGCGGGATGCCGGCTCCAAATCCAACGTGATGGATGCCCTGGAATCCCTGCAATCGCAACGCACCACGCTGGCGCAGCAGGTCGGGCAGCTGGCCGAAGCCGAGGCAAACCTGGATGTCATCGCCAAGGAGCTCCAGAAGACGTTCGAGATATTCGTCGCTGAAAATGCGCAGCGGCTGGCCGAGTCGGAACGCCAGGCCGGCGATCTCGCTGAAAAGCTCGTCAAGGCCAAGGCGCGCCTCAGCCATTCGATCCTGCAGAGTCCGATCGACGGCGTGATCCAGGCCTCGACCCTGACCACCGTTGGACAGGTCGTGGGGTCGGGTGAAGAACTGATGCGCGTTGTGCCGGCTGACGCGATCCTGGAGATCGAGTGCTATCTGCCAAACAAGGACATCGGCTTCGTAAAGGAAGGGCAGGAAGCGATCATCAAGATCGATTCCTTCCCGTTCACCCGCTATGGCACCATCAAGGCCCGCGTCACCCGGGTTGCGCGCGACGCCATTCCCGAGCCTGATGCGGCGCAGCAGGAAGCCAACCCGACCAAGTCGGGGCGAAGCGGCGGTCAGGCCGGCGCGCAGCGCACGCAGAATCTGGTGTTTCCGGTGACGCTGCAGCCGGAATCCAGAACGATCAATGTGGACGGGGTGCTGGCGCCGCTCGGAGCCGGCATGGCGGTGACGGCGGAGATCCGCACCGGCGATCGCCGCATCCTCGAATACGTGTTTTCTCCGCTGACGCAAATCGCGTCCGAGGCCATGCGCGAGAGGTGATCGCGCTTCGCCTAACGTGCGCAAACTGAGATATGCCTTTGTCTTTCGCGCGTTAAAAAATCAGGATTCCCCGTAAATCACCTTTCGCAGTTGGTCGAAGGGTGTGCCCTTTGGGGAACAGTATCGTTCTCAATTCCGGCTACCATGTTCCCCAGTAATTTCACGAAAGGTGCTCATTATGAAGAAACTTCTCATTGCAGCTGCGGCAGTAGTTGCATTGTCTGCACCTGCGGTCGCGGCCGATATGGCCCCCCGTTACGTGAAAGCTCCGGCCCCGGCTCCCGTTGTCTACAACTGGACTGGTTGCTACATCGGCGGCAACATCGGCGGGGGCTGGGAACGCACCCGGCAAACCCGGACTGGTCAGCAGACCGCCGCTGGTGTGTTCACCGCGTTGCCGGCTGATTTCGGCTCCAGCGATGGCAGCGACTTCGTCGGCGGTGGCCAGATCGGTTGCGACTATCAGTTCGCCAACAACTGGGTGATCGGCATCCAGGGCATGTACGATTACGCCAGGATTGACAGCACGCACGTCATTCCGGCTTTTTTCCCGCTGTTCAACTCGAACGTCCGCGTCAAGGACATGTATACCGTGACCGGCCGCCTCGGTTATCTCTTCACGCCACAGCTGCTGGGCTATGTGAAGGGTGGCGGCGCCTGGACGTCAGTCGATTATGTAATCAATGGCACATTCCCCGTTGCCTTCAACGCTGAAAACGCGTTCGGCGTGAATCGTTCCGGCTGGACTGTCGGTGGCGGTCTCGAATGGATGTTCGCTCCCGGCTGGTCGGTGTTCGGCGAATTCAACTATATGGATTTTGGCACCAAGACCTCGGTCTACGCAATCGGTCGGGACGCGGTCCCAGGCCCCTTCGGCACGGATGTCGTCAGCAGCAAGCTCGAGGTTACGCAGTTCCTGGCAGGTGTGAACTACAAGTTCAACTTCGGTGGCCCGGTCGTCGCCAAGTACTGAGTTAAGTACTGAGTTCTTCCGCGATCAATCAAAAGCCCCGGCACCGACCGGGGCTTTTTTGTTGTGTGCCGAGTATGAACGGCGGCCTGGAGGTGAAGGTGCGCTGGCCAGCCTGAAGGCAGCGAAGGATGAGCGCGGCGCAAGGGCGTCATCGCAAGATGGGGTCTGAGGAAGGCGCGGACGAGTGGTTCAAACGGCGGTCGCGCGCCATTTCCTGGAAGCCGTGGAAGACGAGACCCGCTCGCTTTGCTGAGTTACGATGCTGCGGCCCAGCTTCTTCAGATCACTTAGGGGCTTGCGGCCGGGGAAAGTGTCAATTCGCGCGGCAAGGCTCCCGGCCTGCTCAGGGGTGCAAAAGGCTTGCGTTCTTAACCGAGCGCAAAAGCCAGCAAGCTCGAGCACAGCAGCACCAGGCTGGCTGTGGTCAGTGCGAGGAATCCGTTAGAGACCAAATCGTGGTTGCGCATGATACACCTGCCACTCTGGATGCTCGTCCGAATTTATTAAACCTTTCCGAATCTCCCGCCTCGAAAGAGGTGATGCGTCTTTCCGCCCGAGGCCAAGCCACAGGCAGGGCCCGAAACTCAGGCCCGGGAACGATAACCTTCAAACGCATGGGCCAGGAAAATCCCCACGCTCACCAGGCCCATTACCGCTGTAACCGTCTCAATCATCGCACAAATCCTTTGCGCCCCTGCACCCACAGAACGACTGCGCCGTTGCACAGTCAAAAAGATTCAGCGGCCGAAACGACAGATCCGGGACGAGTGATGATTTGCTGCAACAGATTGTCTGAAAGCGGGACAGGGCAGGGATGCCTCGGCCATAGTCTGCGGGCGAACGTCACAATGAAGCCCGTAAATCGCCGGATACACAGGGAGATCCAGCGCGGCCATTGGAGTTAGCAACCATTGATTCACCACGGCGGCGTGCACCCCATTTTCGCCGCGTTCGGGTTGCGATATCTTCACGACTTGGTGCGGAGGTGGGCCGTATCAAGGAATCAGGCCGTGCGAGTCGCAACGTAGGCACGCAGGCCGCTGGAATGGTAATTGGGGCGAATGGGGATCCGACAGTCAACTTCGATGGTCCGGGTGGTGCGCAGCGCCGCTGCGGTGGGTGCCTGCCTCGTCCTCGCCAACTGCGGCTCGTCGGGCAAGTTCGCCAGCCGCGTCGATCCCAAATACGGCGTTTCCTCCAGCCCCCGGGTGGTGGCGATGGGCGAGCCCGTGCCGAAGGGCGGCGGGACCTACCGTATCGGTAAACCCTACACGGTGGCCGGCCGGGTCTACGTACCCGAGGAAGACCCTGACTATCGCGCGGAAGGCATGGCCTCCTGGTACGGCGATGATTTCCATGGCCGGCTGACCGCCAATGGCGAAGTGTTCGATATGCTGTCGCTGACCGCAGCCCATCCGACGCTGCCAATCCCGAGCTACGCGCGCGTCACCAATCTGCGGAACGGCAAATCCCTGGTCGTTCGCGTCAATGACCGTGGTCCCTATCATGGCAACCGCCTCATAGACGTCTCGAACAAGGCCGCCGAACTACTTGATTTCAAAAGCAATGGCGTCGCCAAGGTCCGCGTCGAATATGTCGGGCGGGCTCCCTTGGAGGGTTCCGACGACCGCCAGCTGATGGCGACCCTGCGGACCGGTGTTCCGGCACCGTCGCCGTCCACGGTGCGGGTGGCTTCTGCGCGGCCGTTCGTCCCCGAAATGCCGTCATCCGCGGGCCGGATCCGGGGCGAGGTTCCGATGCCGGAAGGGCGGCCCTACAGCCTCGGCAACAGCTCGGCCGATTACGCCTCAAGCAATGCGACCTCGGAACTGTCGGCCTCCAGCCGTTCCCGCGGCCGGGCTTTGGAAAATCCACGTGCGGTGTCGTACGAGAACGAGCCGGGCTATGCGGCCGCGCCGCGCGCGGCCTATCTGCCGATTGATCCGCGGGGGCCGAGCGAGGTCCTGAGCGGGCGCGGGCTCTACTGATTCTTCAAGAAGGCGATCAAGGCGGCGTTGACCGCGTCGGGGCGTTCCTGCTGGACCCAGTGACCGGCGCCCTCGATGATCAGCTTCTGCCGCAGGTTCGGCAGTATCCGCTCCAGTTCGGGGACGCGCTTGGCGCCGATCAGGCCGGTGATGACGGAATCTTTCGATCCCGCAACGAATAAGGACGGCTGATGGATCTGGGCGCCCTGCCAGGGGGCGGTCAGTTCCCAGTTGCGGTCGAGATTGCGGTACCAGTTCAGTCCGCCGCGAAAGCCGGATTCCCGATAGATCTTGGCAAAATAGGCGATGTCGGCCTCATCGAGCCAATCCGGCAGCTGCTCGACGGGGCTGATATTGCCGAGAAAGCCCTTGCCCTCGGTGATGTAGAGCGCGGCCGGATCGGAGACGCCGCGCCCAAGCACCAGGCGCATGGTCAAGGCGACATCCCGCTCGAACTCGGCTTCGGCAACGCCGGGGGTTTGAAAGTACTGCCAGTAGAAATTGGTGATTCCACCTTCGCGCAGGCTCTCCAGCGGCCGGCTGCGGCCGCGGAACGGTGGCGGCACGCTGAGGCCGGCCACCTTCGTGAAGATGTCGGGGCGGAACAGCGCCGCATGCCAGGCGACCGGCGCGCCCCAGTCATGGCCGACAATGACCGCCTGCGTTTCGCCAAGCGCCGACACCAGTGCGACCATGTCGCCGACATGGTCGAAGATGCTGTAGGCGGCAACATCGGCGGGCGCGCTGCTGCGACCAAACCCGCGCATATCGGGCGCCACGACATGGAAGCCGGCAGCCGCGAGCGCAGGAATCTGGTGCCGCCACGAATACGACAGTTCCGGCCAGCCATGACAGAGCAGCACCAGCGGACCCTGGCCTTGCTCAAGCACAAACAGTTCAATCCCGTTGGCGGAAATGGTGCGTGAGGATGGCATCGCGTTTCCGCCCTGTTTTTCGTATCCTGTCGGGGAAATTGCAGCGTGCGCAGGATACGGTCGTTCGTTTGCCCCCGCAATCGGCTGCTCCATAAGCCCGAAAACCTGTGTTGTTTGCGATACTTCCAACTGTTAGAAGGCCGGGATTCAGGACATTGCCGATGGCTGCCGAGAAACCCGTTTCCCGCAAATCCGACGCCGCGGCCGCTCACTTGTGGCGCGGCCTGATCGCGGTCGCGCTGGCACTGGCCGTCGGCTGGGGCGGGATGGTCTATGCCGCCAACAACAGCGTGCAGGGTGGCAAGAAGGAGGTGGAAGGCGGCTTTGACGGCGACGCCCCGACCGCGATCCTGATCGAGGCCGGTAGCGGCAGCGTGCTGTTCGAAAAGAACGCCGACGAGCTGCGGGCACCGTCCAGCATGCTGAAGCTGATGACGACCGAGGTGGTGTTCAACGCCGTCAAGACCGGCAAGGTCAAACTCACCGACGAATACCGCATCAGTGAAAACGCCTGGCGCAAGGGCGGCGCGCCGGCGGGCGGCTCGACCATGTTTGCCATCCTCAACAGCAAGGTTTCGGTCGAGGACCTCCTCAAGGGCGCGATCATCCAGAGCGGCAATGATTCCTGCATCGCGCTCGCCGAGGGGATGGCGGGAAACGAGAAGATCTTTGCCGCCGAATTCATGACCAAGCGGGCGCGCGAGCTCGGCATGACCAGATCGACCTTCGGCAATTCCAACGGGCTGCCCGATCCCGCCAACCGCATGACGGTCCGGGAGCTGGCCAACCTCTCGCGCCATATCATCCTGACCTATCCGGACATGTACAAACTGTTCGCCGAGAAGGAATTTACCTGGAACAAGATCCGGCAGCAGAACCGCAATCCGCTGTTGAACTCGCTCAATGGCGCCGACGGCCTCAAGACCGGCTACACCAAGGACGGCGGCTACGGCATGGTCGGCTCCGCGGTGCAGAACGACACCAGGCTGATCGTCGTGATCAACGGGCTCGACGATCCCGATGATCGCGCGTCCGAAGCCAAGAAAATGCTGGAATGGGGCTTTCGCAATTTCGAGGCGCGGACGCTGTTCGCGGCCAACCAGCCGGTCGGATACGCCAAGGTGTTCGGCGGTGAAAGCCGCTCGGTCAAGCTCGCGAGCCCCGCGCCGATCAAGGTGATGATGCCGAAACAGGGCAACGAAAAGCTGATCGCGCGCATCGTCTATAGCGGACCGGTGCGGGCGCCGGTGGCCGAAGGCCAGCCGGTCGGCGTGGTGCGGGTCTGGCGCGGCGCCAACGTCGCGATGGAAGCGCCGGTCTATGCCGCGGAGGCGATCGCGACCGGCTCGACGATGCGCCGCGCGGTCGACGGCGTCAGCGAACTCGTCATCGGCATGTTCCGCGCGAGCGCAGAGAAGCTCTGACCATGGCGGACGCAACGATTAGCCGGCCTTCGGGACGCGGAAAATTCATTTCGTTCGAAGGCGGCGAGGGCTCCGGCAAGTCCACGCAGATCAAGAAGCTCGCCGACCGCCTTGCTACCGCAAAACTGCGCGCCATCGTCACCCGCGAGCCCGGCGGATCGCCGGGCGCCGAGATCATCCGTCATCTTGTGCTGTCAGGCATGGGCAAGCTGCTGGGGCCGGAGGCGGAAACGCTGCTGTTCGCCGCTGCCCGCGACGACCATGTGCGCACGGTCATTCAGCCCGCGCTCAGTCAGGGGCTCTGGGTGCTGTGCGACCGGTTCTCGGATTCGACGCGGGCCTATCAGGGCCGGCTGGGGCAGGTTTCGCCCGCCGTGCTCAACGCCATGCAGCGCGTCACCATCGGCGACCTCAAGCCGGACATGACCATCATCCTCGATATTCCCGTTGAAGTCGGCCTCAAGCGCGCCGCCGCCCGCCGCGGCACCGGCGCGCCCGACCGTTTCGAGGCGGAGGATGTCAAATTCCATCAGGACCTGCGCGATGCCTACAGGCAGATCGCCGCCGAAGATCCGCAGCGCTGCGTGCTGATCGACGCCAATGCCGATGCCGACACGGTTGGCGACCGGGTCTGGAAGGCGCTACGCGATCATCTGTTTGCCATTCCCTCGACGGTGAGTTCCGCATGAGCGCCCGCAAGATCGAGCAGGAGACCACGGTCCGGCATCCCCGCGAAACGCCTGATCTGTTCGGGCATCGCGAGGCGGAGACGGCGCTGCTGAATGCCTACCGCAGCGGCCGCATCCCGCACGCATGGCTGATCGGCGGCGCGCAGGGCATCGGCAAGGCGACGCTGGCCTATCGGATGGCGCGGTTCGTGCTGACGCATCCCAATCCGCTGTCGCCATCGGTGCAGCGCGCGGAGACGCTGGCCGTCGATTCCGCCGATCCCGTTGCCCGGCAGGTCACCAATGGCGCCCATGGCGGGCTGCTGGTGCTGGAGCGCAGCCTGAACGACCGCGGCGTGATGCGCACGGTCATCACCGTGGATGAGACGCGCGAGACGATCTCGTTCTTCGGCTCGACCGCGGCGGTCGATGGCTGGCGGGTCTGCATCGTCGATACTGTCGACGAACTCAATCCGAACGCCGCCAACGCGCTGCTCAAGATTCTCGAGGAGCCGCCGCAGCGATCGCTGTTCCTGCTCGTCAGCCATTCGCCGGCGCGGGCGCTGCCGACCATTCTGTCCCGCTGCCGCAAACTGCCGCTGCGTCCGCTCGCCACCGACGACGTGATCCGCGCCGCCACGCAGGCCGCGAACCGGGCGGCCGATGATCCCGCGCTTGCGGAAGCTGCCGAGGCGGCGGAGGGCAGCGTGGCCCGCGCGGTCACATTGCTCGGCGGCGATGCGCTCAAGCTGCAGCAACGGACCGCGGCATTGCTGGCGACCCTGCCGCAGGTCGATCCTCGCGAGCTGCACGCGCTCGGTGACGCGCTCGGCGGCACCGACCGCGTCGCACTCGCCGCCTTCATCGACGGTGTCGATCGCTGGATCGGCGAAAAGCTGCGCGCGGACGATGCCAACGCCAACCTGCCGCGCCTTGCACGGCTGGCGGAGGTATGGGAAAAGATCATCCGTGCCGCGCGCGATACCGAATCGTACAATCTGGAACGAAAACCGCTGGTTTTCTCGGTATTCGGGATGCTCGCGGAAGCCACGCGGTAACGCTCCGCCTGAGATCAATCCCGACAATCTGATTTGAACGTCCAAAGGAAATTCGTCGTGGCGAAGGCCAAGAAGAAAAAGAAGACAAAAGCTAAGAAGGCCACCGAGGCGGCTGCGCCGAAAAGGCGCGTGAGGAAAAAGGCGCCTGCCGCAAAGAAAGCCAAGAAAGCCGCAAAGAAAAAAAAGCCAGCAGGGAAGGCTGACGTAAAGCCCGCTCCGCAACAGTCCGCAAAAAAGTCCGTCAAGAAGGCAGCGAAGAATGCGACGTCAAAAGATGTCATCTCTACGCCGAGGCCAACGGGAGTTGTAAAGACGGCCGCGAAGCCTAAGGCCAGCACCACGACAGCGAAGACAACCAGAGACGTTGCACCGAAGACGCGCGCGAAGGCAAGCGAGTCTGAAACTAAGCGAAATGCTGCAGGGAAGAAAAAATCCACCAAGAAAACTGGAGAGCAGTCGGTTCCGCAAAAGGCCGAAGAAAAATCCGTAAAGAAGTCCACAAAGAAAGCTAAATCAAAAGACGTTGTCTCTCCGCCAGAGCCAACAGTCATTGTCGAAAAGACGATTACAAGACCAAAGGCCAGGAAAGCAAAAGCTGCTCCGGTAGCAACGCCCGCGCCGGTCCCGTCGCGCGAAAATATCTTCTACATCACGACAGCGATCGCTTATCCAAACGGACTCCCGCATATTGGCCACGCCTATGAAGCGATCGCGACCGATGCACTGGCGCGCTTTCAGCGGCTCGACGGCAAGGATGTGTTTTTCCTCACCGGAACCGACGAGCACGGACTGAAGATGATCCAGACCGCGGAGAGCGAAGGCCTCGGCGTCGCCGAACTCGCTGCGCGCAATGCCGGGCGGTTCAGGGAGATGGACGAGCGGCTGAACGTTTCGTTCGACCGCTTCATCCGCACGACGGAGCCGGAGCATCATCATTCAGTCCAGGTAGTTTGGAACCGGATGCAGCAGAATGGCGACATCTACATCGACGCCTATTCCGGTTGGTATTCGGTGCGCGACGAAGCCTATTACGCCGAGGAGGAAACCGTCGTCGGCGAAGATAATGTGCGCCGCGGCCCGCAGGGCTCGCCGGTCGAATGGGTTGAGGAGAAGAGTTACTTCTTCAAACTGTCAGCCTATCAGGACAGGCTGCTGGCACTTTATGAAAGCCAGCCCGATTTCATCGGACCGGATTCTCGCCGCAACGAAGTCATCAGTTTCGTCAAGGGTGGCCTGAAGGACCTGTCGATCTCACGCACCACGTTCGACTGGGGCGTCAAGGTTCCGAACGACCCCGAGCATGTGATGTATGTCTGGGTCGATGCGTTGACCAATTACATTACCGGCGTCGGCTTCCCGGACGAGAGCAGCGCCAACTGGCGCTACTGGCCGGCCGACGTGCATATCATTGGCAAGGACATCATCCGCTTTCACGCAGTATACTGGCCTGCTTTCCTGATGTCGGCAGGCATTCCCGTGCAGAAGCGCGTCTATGCCCACGGCTTCCTGTTCAACAGGGGCGAGAAGATGTCGAAATCGGTCGGCAACGTCGTCGACCCCTTCAATCTGGCCGACCAATACGGCGTCGATCAGATGCGCTATTTCTTCCTACGCGAGGTACCGTTCGGACAGGACGGCAACTACAACCATGAAGCCATCGTCGCGCGCATCAATGCCGATCTCGCCAACGATCTCGGCAATCTGGCGCAGCGTTCGCTGTCGATGATCGCAAAGCAGCTCGATGGCGTCCTGCCGGAGCCCGGCGAATTCAGCGAGAGCGACAGAGCGATCCTGGCCCAAGCCGATGCCATGCTGGAGCCGTCGCGGACCGCAATGGCGAGCCAGCAGATTCATCAATGGTTGAACACGGTGTGGGCCGTGGTGGCCGAGGCCAACCGCTACTTTGCGGGCGAGGCGCCCTGGGCGCTAGCGAAGACCGATCCGGCACGGCAGAAAACCGTACTGTACGTGACGGCCGAAGTAGTTCGCCAGATCGCCATATTAGCTCAACCCGCAATGCCGGAAGCTTCGGCGAAGCTGTTGGATAGCCTCGAAATCCCCACGGATGCGCGTAACTTTGCGGCATTAGGCGCGACGAAGCGTATTGCGCCAGGCGTCCAGTTGCCGGCGCCGGTCGGGGTGTTTCCGCGCTACGTCGAACCAAAGGCAGATTGATCGGTTCGAACGCCATGCTCGTCGACAGCCACTGCCATCTCGACTTTCCCGATTTCGCCGAAGATCTCGACGGCATCGTCGCGCGCGCCGAGAGCGCGGGGATCGGCCGCATCGTCACCATCTCGACGCGGGTGAGGCGGCTCGGCGGGCTCATTCAGATCGCCGAGCGGTTTCCGAATGTCTATTGCTCGGTCGGAACCCATCCGCATCACGCCGATGAGGAAGACGGCATTCCCGCGGACGAATTGATCGAACTGACCAGGCATCCGAAGGTCGTGGCGCTGGGTGAAGCCGGGCTGGATAATTTCTACGACGACGGCTCGCCGGAGGCGCAGGAGCGTGGCTTTCGCGCCCACATCGCCGCCGCGCGTGCAACTGGCCTGCCGCTGGTCATTCACACCCGCGACGCCGACGAAGGTTGCGCGCGTATCCTCGAAGAAGAAATGGCCAAAGGACCGTTCCGCGCCGTGCTGCATTGCTACACCGGCGGGCGCGAGCTGGCGATGAAAGCGATCTCGCTCGGGCTATCGATTTCGTTCACCGGCATCCTGACGTTCAAGAAATCGGAAGCCTTGCGCGAACTTGCGGCCGAACTGCCGGCCGACCGCATCATGGTCGAGACCGACGCGCCATATCTGGCGCCCGGCAAATTCCGCGGCAAGCGCAACGAGCCTTCCTACGTGGTCGAGGTGGCAAAGGTGCTGGCGGAAACGCGCGGGGTTTCACTCGAGGAGATCTCTCGGCAGACAACGGAGAACTTCTTCCGCCTGTTTTCGAAAGTGCCCGCACCGAAGGCGGCCGCATGACGCTGACGCTGACGATCCTCGGCTGTGGTTCTTCCGCCGGCGTGCCGCGTCCCGCGCTCGGCTGGGGCGCCTGCGATCCCAACAATCCGAAAAACCGCCGCCGCCGCTGCTCGCTCCTGGTCGAGCGCACAGGCGCCCATGGCACCACGCGGATCGTGATCGACACCTCGCCCGACCTGCGCGAGCAACTGATCGATGCCAATGTCGATCACATCGAGGCAGTGTTCCTGACCCATGAGCATGCCGACCAGACCCATGGCATCGACGATCTGCGTTCGGTCGTGCTGCATCAGCGGCGGCGCATTCCGCTCTATCTCAACCAGTCGACCGCCAACCACATCATGTCGCGGTTTTCCTATTGCTTCGTCTCGCCCGAGGGCAGCGATTATCCGCCGATCCTTGACGGGCATTCGATCGAAGCCGGCGAAAGCCGCACCATCGAGGGGAAGGGCGGTCCGGTGACACTGTCGGCGTTCGGCATGCAGCACGGTTTGATCCCCGCGCTCGGCTATCGCATCGGCGATGCTGTCTACACACCCGACGTCAACGACATTCCGGTCGAGAGCTGGCATGCGCTCGCCAACCTCGACCTCTGGATCATCGACGGGCTGCGCTATGCCGGGCATCCCAGCCATTTCAGCATCAACGATGCGCTGTCCTGGATCGAGCGCTTCAAGCCGCGCCGTGCCGTCATCACCAACCTGCATTCCGACCTCGATTACGAGGTGCTGCGCCAGAGCCTGCCGCCTGGCGTGATCCCGGCCTATGACGGCATGCGGCTGACCCTGGAGCGGGCGGGCTGAGGCTTCAGGCGGCGCGGCGGAACTTCGTCGGCACGAATTGATTATCACTTGGACTCCGCTTGTCAGGAGAGCCGAGATGATCCGCCGCTCGTTGGCCGCCGCACCGGTTCTCTGGGTCTGCCTGGTACTGCCGGCGGCCGGACTGGATGCCGCAGCGATCAACAATGCACAATTCGAGTCCGCAAAGCCTCCAGCACCAAGGAAAGTCGATCCGCTCGTCATCAAGGTCCAGGTTCTGCTGGATCGCGCGCGATTTTCTCCGGGAGAAATCGACGGCAAGCTCGGCGAGAACGCGCAGAAGGCCTTGAAGGCTTTCGCCGAGGCGAAAGGTTTGCAGCCGAACCAGCCACTGACGCCGGAGGTATGGCAGGCACTGGCCGGGACCAACGCGGACGCCATTATCGTCGAGTACAAGATCTTGAGTGACGATATCAAGGGTCCATTCCTGGAAAAGCTTCCCTCCAGAATGGAGAATATGCGTCACCTCAGAGCCCTCAGCTACAGCAGCCCGCGCGAAGCCATCGCCGAGAAATTTCACATGAGTGAAGGGGTGCTGGAAGCGCTCAACCCCGGAAAGAAATTCAGTCACGTCGGCGAAATCGTTTTGGTCACCGACGTGCCCAGAAGCGATACCAAGCTCAGGGTTGACAGGGTCGAGGTCGACAAATCGCGCCAGACGGTAAAGGCCTTCGGGCCGTCCGGTGAACTCGTCGCGTTCTTTCCGGCGACCGTTGGAAGCGAGGAAAAGCCGACCCCGAGCGGGACGCTCAAGGTGGTGTCGAGCGATGTCAACCCGCACTATCGCTATAACCCCGACTACAAGTTCAAGGATGTGAAATCACGGAAGGTTTTCACCATCAAGCCCGGCCCGAACAACCCGGTCGGATCTTTCTGGATCGGGCTTTCAGCGCAGGGATATGGCATCCATGGCACCTCCAACCCCTCGAAGATCAGCAAGTCTGAATCGCACGGTTGCATTCGACTGACCAATTGGGACGCCGGCTTGCTGGGCAGGAGCATCAAGAAGGGCACGCCGGTTGCGTTCGTCGAGCAGTCGCCAACAAACGGAAAGAGCTAGATCGTGCACGCTGGAGCGAGGGGATTAAAGCGGTTATGCTGAGCGCGAGCGCAAAGGGTTTTTGATGATTGGTCTGTTCTTCGAAGTTCAAACAAAGCCCGGGCACCGGAATCAATATCTCGATCTCGCCGCTTCGTTGAAGCCCGAGCTTGAGGCTATCGGTGGCTGCCTGTTCATCGATCGCTTCAAGAGTTTGACACAAGAAAACCTGCTGCTGTCCTACCAGATATGGCAGGACGAGGGCGCGCTGACGGCCTGGCGGGCCCATGCCCATCATCACAAGGTCCAGACGATCGGCCGCGAGAAAGTTTTCTCGGACTATCGTATTCGCGTCGCCCAGGTCATTCACGAAGCAAAGCCGGGACAGCCGGTCTGGCAGCCCGAGCGGCGTACGCCCTACAACGACCCTGCAAGACGTCCGGCAACTTACGTTCTCGCCTCGGAATCGAGGAGCGCGACGCTTCCCGTGGAAACCGAATGGCATCATGGCGCGTTCGCGAGCGTCTATCGTGATGGGTACTTCGCGCATTTGATCGATTTGCCGGACCAACAAGCCGGCGTCTAGGGTGGGCAAAGCGGAAGCGTGCCCACCACTCTCGAGGGATTTGACGAACGATGGTGGGCACGGCGCCTACGCGCCTTTGCCCACCCTACGGTCTACGAACTCACGCCGAAATCGCCTTCGCCGAATCCACCTGGTTGCGCAGCAGGAATTTTTGAATCTTCCCGGTCGACGTTTTCGGAATGACGCCGAACACCACGGCCTTCGGCGTCTTGAAGCCGGACATGTGGCCGCGGCAGAACGCGATGATGTCGGCTTCGGTCGCTTGCGCGCCTTGCTTCAGTTCGACGAAGGCGCAGGGCACTTCGCCCCATTTCGGATCGGGTTTTGCGACCACAGCCGCGAACAGCACGGCGGGGTGCTTGTACAGGATGTCCTCGACCTCGACGGATGAAATGTTCTCGCCGCCGGAAATGATGATGTCCTTGGAGCGGTCCTTGATGATGACGTAGCCGCTCGCATCGAGCACGCCGAGATCGCCGGTGTGAAACCAGCCGCCGGCAAAGGCTTCCTGGGTGGCCTTCTCGTTCTTCAGGTAGCCCTTCATCACGATATTGCCGCGGAACATCACCTCGCCGATGGTTTCGCCGTCGCGCGGCACTTCGCGCATGGTTTCGGGATCGAGCACGGTGACGCCTTCCTGCAGCGGGTAGGGCACGCCCTGCCGGCGCTTGAGCTGGGCGCGTTGATCGGCCGGCAATTCATCCCAGCCCGGCTGCTCGGCGCACACGGAAGCGGGACCATAGACCTCGGTCAGCCCATAGACATGCGTCAGCTTGATGCCGATGCTTTCGGCGCCTTCGAGCACGGCAACCGGCGGTGCCGCGCCCGCGATCAATCCGACCACGGCGCGCGCCTTGGCGCCATCAGGTGCGTCTGGCGCGTTGATCAGCGTGTTGTAGACGATCGGCGCGCCGCACATGTGGGTGACGCCATGTTTGGCGATCAGCTCAAAAATCTTCGATGGGTCGACCTTGCGCAGGCAGACATTGACGCCGGCGGCGGCCGCGACCGTCCACGGAAAGCACCAGCCGTTGCAATGGAACATCGGCAGCGTCCAGAGATAGACCGGATGCTGGCCGAGATTGCCGGCGAGGATATTGCTCACCGCATTGAGATAGGCGCCGCGGTGATGGGTCACGACGCCCTTCGGGTTACCCGTGGTGCCCGACGTATAGCTCAGCGCGATCGCGTCCCATTCGTCGCCGGGCAGGCGCGCCAAGAAACCTGGATCGCCCTGCGCCACCGCCGCCTCATATTCGAGTTCGCCGATCCGTTTGCCCCCGGCAAACGCCGCATCGTCGACGTCGATGACATCAGGCCTTTGTCCCTTCATCAGCGTCAGCGCTTCGGCGATCACGGCGGAAAATTCCGGGTCGACCAGAATGATCTTGGCGCCGCCATGATCGAGCTGGAACGCGATCGAGGGTGCATCGAGCCGAATATTGAGTGCATTCAGCACCGCGCCCGCCATGGGCACGGCGAAATGCAACTCGTTCATCGCCGGGATATTCGGCAGCATCGCCGCCACCGTATCGCCGTGGCCGATGCCGCGGCCGGCGAGGTACGAGGCAAAGCGCCGGCAGCGCTCATAGGTCTGCGACCAGGTGAAGATGCGGCCTTCGTAGACCGTGCTGACGGCGTCGGGATACACGGCGGCGCTGCGGGCGAGGAAGCTCAGCGGCGTCAGCGGCACGTAGTTCGCCGGCGTCTTGTCCAGTCCGATGCTGTATTGACCTTGACCTTGATTAGGGGCTGCGCTCATCGGCTTTGTCCCGTCAGTAAAATTGAACCTACAAGAACCCGATCGAAATCCACGGGAAGATCGCCACAATAATAAGTCCAACCATCAGCGCCAGCAGATAACCCCAGATCGGCCTGATCCCTTCAGCCGGATCGACGCGTCCGATGGCGCAGGCGGCATAATAGCCCACTCCGAACGGCGGCGCGAATAGCCCGATACCCATCGCCAGGATAACGATCATGGCATAATGGACCTCGTGCACGCCGACCGCGCGGGCGATCGGAAACAACAGCGGCCCGAACAGCACGATCGCCGGAATGCCCTCGAGCACGCTGCCGAGGATCACGAAGGCCACGATCGACACCGCGATGAAGGTCGCCGAACCGCCCGGCAGACCGGTCATGGCCGCCGCCAGCGTCCGCGAGAAGCCGGACTGGGTCAGGCCCCAGGCCATTCCGGTGGCGCAGCCGATGATCAGCAGGATCGCGCCCGACAGGCAGGCGGTCTCGACCAGCATGGGCATGATCCGGCGCCAGTCGAAATTGCGGTAGATCAAAAGCCCGTAGATCAGGTAGCCGACGACGAAGGCATAGACGATACCGATGGTGGACACCTCGGTCGCGGTCGCGATGCCCTCGACCACGGCGTAACGGATCACGAACGGCAGCGCCACGGCGGGCAGGGCGATGATGAACGCGCGGACGATCTCGCCGCCGCTGGCCCGTGCAACATGAGTGAGGTCCTCGTCGCGGTAGCGCCACCACACCAGCGCCGACAGCGTGATTGCCAGCACCAAGCCCGGCAGCAGCCCGCCGGTGAACAGCGCCGCAATCGATACCCCGGTGACCGACCCGATCGTGATCAGCACCAGGCTCGGCGGGATGGTTTCGGTCTGGGCGCCGGTGGCCGAGAGCAGGGCGACCAGATCGCCCGGCTTGGCGCCGCGCGCCTTCATTTCCGGAAACAGCACGGGCGCCACGGCCGCCATGTCGGCGGCCTTGGAGCCGGAGATGCCCGAGACCAGATACATCGCGCCGACCAGCACGTAATGCAGCCCGCCCCGGACATGGCCCAGCAGGCTTGCCAGGAACGCCACCATGGCGCGCGCCATGCCGGTCATCTCGATCAGGAGCCCTAGGAACACGAACAGCGGCACCGACAGCAGGATGAGGTGGCTCATGCCCTCGTCCATCCGGCCGACCAGCACCATCAGCGGCGTACTCGTCGTCAGCGCCAGATAGCCATAGGTCGCCAGTCCAAAGCCGAACGCAATTGGAACGCCGGCGAACACGCAAAAACCGGCCACGCCGACGAAGAAGATAATCAGGTTGAGATTGCCGAGCGGCCGCAGCGCGCCCCTCAGCAGCCAGAATACTGCGATGACAATCGCAACCGACAGCAAGGCGCCGAGCACGGTGCGGACATTGCCGGCGCGGGCCAGTCGCAGCAGCGCGAACAGCGCCATCAGAGCAATGCCGACCGGCAGCGCCGCGGCCCGCCAGATATTGGTGATCTGCAGCGCCGGCGTGGTGATGTAGCTTTCCTCGTAGGCGTATTCAAAGGCCGGCCAGGCAATCATCAGAAGAAACGCCAGCGCGGCGCAGGTCGCGACCAGATCGAGATAAGCGCGCATCGCGGGCTTGGCGCTCGCGACCACGGCCGTCATCCGCATGTGCTCGGCGCGCCGGAACGCCACGGCAGCCCCCAGCATCGCCAGCCACAGGAACAGGATCGACGCCAGTTCGTCCGACCAGATCAGCGGCCGGTGCATGCCGTAACGCGCCACCACGCCGGCGAACAGGATGACGATCTCGGTGAGGACCAGGAGCGCCGCCGGAATCTCGACCAGCATCCCGAGGAAGTTTTCAATGGACGCCAACACGGAGCGGCGGCGAGGGGGCTCTGCCACCTCGCCGGTCACGATCTCGGTCAGTTCGGCGTGAGCCATGTAGCGGCCCCCTGCGCTAAGGCTCTTTTTTTGACGCGTTTTCTTCACGCGAACCGGTATCCACTTCGCTCGAAAACGCTATGAGTCACGACAGCTTGCCGACGGACTTTTCGAGCAGCTCCCAGGCCTGGTCGCCGTATTTGCCCTTCCATTCCGCGTAGAAGCCGGCCGAGCGGAGTTTTTCCCGGAACGGCGTGACATTGGGCTGGTTGAAAGCAAGGCCCTTGCCGGCCAGTTCCTGCTGCAGCCCGGCGTTCAATTTGGCGACGTCTTCGCGTTCCTTGACGCCGGCGGCGTTGATGTTTTTGGCGACGATGGTGCGAACATCCGCAGGCAGCTTCTCCCACGCGCGGCGGTTGGCCAGGAACCAGAAGCCGTCCCACATGTGGTTGGTCAGCGAACAGAACTTTTGCACTTCGTAGAGTTTGGCGGTCGAGATGATCGCCAGGGGGTTTTCCTGGCCTTCGACGATCTTGGTCTGCAGCGCGGAGTAAACCTCGCTGAAATTGATCGAGGCGGGCGCCGCATCGAATGCCTTGAACATGGAGGTCCAGAGCGGCGAAACCGGCACCCGGATCTTGAAGCCCTTGAGGTCGTCCGGGCCGTTGATCGGCTTGCTTGACGACGTGGTCTGGCGGAACCCGTTGTCCCAGATCTTGTCCATGACCACGAGGTTGGCCTTGGTGATCTCGCCGCGGACATGCGCGCCCAGGCCGCCATCCATGGCCTTCCAGACCGTGTCGTAGTCCGGAAAAGCGAAGCCGATGCCGCTGATCGAAGCCGCCGGCACCAGCGTCGCCAGGATCAGGCCCGACAGCGTGAAGAACTCGACGCCGCCGGAGCGAATCTGGCTCAGCATGTCGGTGTCGGAACCGAGCTGGTTGTTCGGGAAAATCTGCAGGTCGAACCGGCCATTGGTCTCGGCCTTGATCGCCGCCGCCATCTCCTTGGCGCGGGCGTTCAACGGATGGCCGTCCGGCAGGTTGTTGGCGTATTTGTAGGTGAATTCGGCGGTCTGGGCGCGCGCCACCCACGGGGCGCCGATGCCACCCAAAACCGCTGACGCAGCGGATGCCTTGAGAAGCGTGCGTCGTGAAAAGCTCATCTGTTTCTCCCTTGAGGGTTGTTGTTCTTGAGACCCAATCCCGTGCGGACCGGATGCAGCGTGGTCATGACGATCGCGCCCGGGCGGCTTATTGCAGCGTCCGCCAGCGGCGGCAATATCGGTTTTCGGGACGCAGCTGCGAGCGATCAGGCGTTGGCTGCCGTTTTGGCGCTGCGGGTCGAAAAAACCAGCCAAAACTGGCTCGGGGTTGATCTGAGCTGGAAGGAAGACGCCCTAAATATTTGATCTAATTGGAGATATAAATATTCCATAATATACCTTATGCGAATCAAGCAAATTGCGACAACCCGGCTGCCGAGGTAGGACGCCGTTCTGACGTCCGGGCCCGTCAAGAGCGGCCTCGCGGTGTGGCCCGGTATGTCTCGATTTCGCTCTGAAGCGCCTCGAGGGTTTCAAAGTGGCGGGCCGCATCGTCGGCGCGCGCCCTCCGCTCGGATTGCAGGATTATCTTCAGGACCCGGATTTCGCTCTGCAGGCGGGCGACCACTTCGAGATTTCTGGCATCAAGGGTCGGCCTTGGGGTCAGTCTTCGATCCCAAGGCGCCCGCGGCTTTGGCCTGAGGATCGGCCGAGCCGAGGCCGTCCTTGGCAAGGCGACTTCCGCCGGACGGTCTTGAGTAGTGTCTGAGCGGCGGCGGCCGGATCGTCGGCGGGCTGCTTTCTCATGACCCCGGCGACGCGCTGGCGGAGTCCGTCGTAGAGCGGGTTAGTTAGTTAGTCTAGCTTCGGCCATGCGACCGTTGGCTAGTGGATCGGGGTTCTTGCCGGACCGGGTGGCGAAGCCGGCGGGCTCGCCCAAGATCGCCTTGATGCCGAAGTCGGCCACTTCCAGGGCAACGGTGTCATTCAGGACTTCGAGGGACCATTTGGAGGCGTGGTAAGCGCCGCCAAGTGGCATTGCGATGAACCCGGCGATCGAGGAATCCGGATGATGTGCCCTGCTCGCGCAGGTAAGGCAGCGCGCACGTTTTCTACGAGGACAACCCGCGCGGATCAGTCACACAGTTGGTTGACAAGTTGCACCAAAGAGGCGGCAGTTAGCATCCGATTTAGGAAACTTTTCTGGCTCAATAATCTCAATCGCTTAAGTTCGTCGTGTTGCAGACGTGTTGCATTCATAGGCCGGCAAAACTCTTCGGACGTCTTTCGTCCGAATTACGATTGACCGCCCCCACAAGCGGTCATTCGATAGCCGCTCATCTCCCCAATTGAGCCCTCAGTTAAATCCGCCTCAATAGCTTTGGCACGCCGCCTGGTGCGCACATCCGTCCGGTTCGACGCCGCTCGAGCGCGCCCTCATCTGCGCGGCGCGATCGGGATGACCCGCTCAGCTACCGTGATAGGTCGTGTAACTCCAGGGCGTCACCAGGAGCGGCACGTGGAGGTGGCTTTCCGGCTCGCTCACGGAAAAGCGCACGGGAATTTGGTCAAGAAACGGCGGATCGGATGTCGCTACTTGTCGTCCGGCAAAATAGTCCCCCACGCTGAACGTCAATTCGTAACAGCCGATCGGGACCGGCCGGTGGTAAATCAGCGGTTGATCGGTTCGGCCGTCCGCGTTCGTGATCGTACGGGTCACGACGCGGCTTGCGCCGAGGTCCGACAACTCAATCAGTTCGACCGCAACGCCCTCTGCTGGCCTGCCGCTGTGAGCGTCGAGTACATGGGTCGACAAACGCCCGTACACCCCGAGCCGATCGTCTGACACCACAAGCTCGGCAACACGCAGCGCCGCAATCCGGTATATTTCGTTGATCGCGTTCTGTACCTCGGTCGCGGTATCGTTCGGCAGGCGGCGCTCGAAGTCACGCAGGATGGAACCCTTGGTGTGGCGACGTGCGCATACAATGTACGGAAAACCAAACTTGGTCCGGTAGGCGCTGTTGACCCGCTCAAATGCCTTGAACTCGGCATCCGACAACCGATCGAGTCCAGCGCCGTTCTGTTCAGCGCCAGACTCCGCGGTGAGGCCGGCGGCACATTGCGTCTTGTTGGCGAGATCTGGATGACCCCTGATGAGGGCAAGCCGGCGGTCCGGTGCTGTTTGGCCGACGACAGTCTTCATCGCCTCGAACAGTTGCTGCACGCCCGCAAAGGGCCTTGCGAGAGCAGCGTGTTCCGCGATCCACGGCGAATACTCGAAGACATTGCCGAGAGCCGCGACGAACTCGTCCCTGCTGCAAGCATTCAAAACGGAGAGAAGTACTGACGACATTTTACCCTTGCTACCCGTTAGAGCTAGAGGGGCGGCAGTTCAGACCAGGCTCGACTTGCCGCGGCTCAGCACTTCGCCGGCGCCTTTGGTCCCGACGATCTTTCCATTGTCCGCAACGACCTGCCCCCGGGCGATGGTCATGACCGGCCAGCCTGTCACTTCAAATCCTTCCCACGGCGTATAATCAGAGCCGTGATGCAGATCGGACTGCCGGATCGTTTTCTTGAGCTTCGGGTCCCACAGGACGATATCAGCGTCGAAGCCGACGCCAATCGAGCCCTTGCGCGGATAAAGGCCATAGATCCGCGCATGATTGGTCGACGTCAGTTCCACAAATTTCTGAAGACCGATCCGTCCCTTCGACACCCCTTCCGAGAAGAAGATCGGCAGACGCGTTTCCACTCCGGGGATTCCGTTTGGTACCCAGCGAAACGATGTACGCGAATTCGGTGTCAGCTTCCCCTTGGGATCGTCATAGCGAAACGGGCAATGATCGGATGAAAAGGTCTGAAAGACACCCCCGGTGATACCTTCCCAGATCGCGTCCTGGCTCTCCTTGTCGCGCGGCGGCGGCGAGCACACATATTTCGCACCGCTCATGTCCATATTCAGGCCCTTCATATCGTCGGCGGTCAGGGTGATATATTGCGGGCAGGTCTCCGCGTGCACGGGCAAGCCCCGCTGCTGAGCCCAGCGTACCTGCTCCATGGCCTCCCTGCCCGACACGTGAACGATCATGATCGGGACGCCAACAATCTCGGCATGACTGATCGCGCGGTGCGTCGCTTCCCTTTCAACAATCTGAGGCCGCGAAGTTCCGTGAAAATATGGCGCGATATGCCCTTCACGTTCCAGTCTTTCGGTCAGGTGACGGATGGCATCGTACCCTTCACAATGCACCATTACGAGCGCCTGCTCGCGGCGGGCCACCTCGAAAACCTCGAGCAACTGCTTGTCGCTTAGAACAAGGTCTTCATAAGTCATGAAGACTTTGAAGGACGTGTAACCATCCTTGACGAGTGCCGGCAGTTCCTGACCGAGAACGACCGCCGTCGGGTCAGATATGATCAGATGAAACGATGTGTCGATGTAGCATTCGCCTTCGGCGAGTTTTCGGTATTCCTCGACGCATGCACGCAGCGATGAACCTTTGATTTGCAATGCGAATGGCAGGATCGTGGTATTGCCGCCGGCCGCGGCGGCGCGAGTAGCCGAGGCAAAATCGTCGGCCATCACGACGTCAGGGCCTGACGGTTGCGAAATGTGGACGTGGCTGTCGATGCCACCGGGCAAAGCCAGCAAGCCCGTTGCATCGATCTCCCGCGATGCCCCCTCAATACGGTCCGCGATGCTTACGATGCGGCCATCACGAACGCCGATATCAGCCCGGAATTCGTCGCTGGCCGTTACGATGGTGCCGCCGCGGATGGCGAGGTCAAGCTGTACCAAGTGAAATGCCTCCGGTCGCTTAGGGGGATGGGAACTGAAATACCCGTCCCCACCCTGACAATATTCTCGGGTCTGCATTGGCAAGCAACATCGTTCGCCACAGCGTGACGGCGACGGAATCGAGAATCAAGACATTCAGTTCACGCTCCAGGGCCTCCGTAATGGCTGCCCCGTCCATGTTCGTGCACAGGACGACGATCGCGTCGCAGCCCTCCGCAGCAACGGCACGGATCATGTCAGCTATCTCGGCAGGAGTTACCTCTCCGAACGAGAAATTATCGCGCAGGCTGAGATGTCGCTCGGCATGACAGGCAATACCTTCACCCGCCCAAACCTTGCCGATGCGCAGTTGCACATCGTCGGTATAGGGCGTCACGAAGCCAACACTTTGCGCGCCACTCGACCGCACCGCATCGATGCAGGCCAGCGTCGACGTCGTGGCAGGCTTTCCAGTGCGGGCACCGATCGCTTCGCAAAGGCTCCGGTCGCGCTCGATTCCAACCCAGCTGGCCGAAGTGCCGTTCCAGGCCATGGCATCGACCTTGGCGTCGGCAAGCAAATCCACCGCCGGCAACATCCTGGATGGATCGAACTGATCGAGCGCCTGGGCATCCAACGCGATCTCGGTCACCCGGAAGCGGGAGAAGTGCGCGCTGATCCCGGGGGCTCCAGCGAGCATGGCGCAGGTCACCGGTTCGAGAACCGAATTCGACGATGGCGTGAGCATCCCAAGGCGCGTTCGCATTGCATTCATGAGGACCATTTTTCGGCTGGCCGATATTTGCGGCGCAACGACGCCGTTGTTTCGATCATCCTTCCCAATATAGGCTCCCGCAACGAATTTCTGCACACTGCATACAATTTATCCAATATGCCATTGTTTTCATCTAGATAAGGAACTAATTTAGGCACCTCCCGAGACCAATTGCGGCTAGAACAGCAGTCCAGCGAGGCGGAGCGTGCGAAAGAAAAGGGACGACGTTGCCGGACGAAAGTCACTCAAGCTCAAGCGGACAGGCCTGCATGAGCGCGCCGCGGCGCGGATGCGCGACATGATCATCCGCGGAGAATTGGAGCCCGGATCGTCGATGCAGGAAACCAGGCTGTCAGAGGCGCTTGGCGTTTCCCGAACGCCGTTGCGTGAAGCCATGAAGCTGTTGGCCGCCGAAGGCCTGGTGGAATTAAGACCGAACCGCAGCCCGCGGATCGCCGAGATCGAGAGAGATCGCATACTCGAGCTGTTCGAAGCGCTCGCCGGCATCGAGCGGCTCGCGGCTGAACTTGCGGCCCAACGCGCCACCGAGCGCGACTTGCAACGTCTGCGCCTCCTGCAGACGCGCATGGAGAACTATCACCGGGATGGCAAGCTCGACGATTATTTCGCCATCAATGGCGAGATACACGGCCTGATCGTTCGTGCAGCACGGAATGCGCCGCTGCGCGAGGCGCACGAGACATTGCTGTCGAGGGCAGAGCGCGCCCGCTATCTGGCGCTCGGTGCGGAGCGGCGCTGGAGCAATTCCGTTGAGGAACATGCGGCCATTCTTGCGGCACTCGAGGCTCGCGATGGCGAAGCGGCAGGGCGCCTCCTCTCGGCGCATGTGCAACGCACTGGCACGGCGCTATTGGAGGTTCTGCCCAAAACCCCGATCAGCAGACCGGCGGCCTGACGATGAAAATCCTGCTGCTCAATCCGAACACACGCGCAGATATCACCGACCTCATGCTGAAGGTCGGACAGCGTGCCGCTGCGCGGGGAACATCGTTGATACCCCTCACCGCGCCGCGCGGCGTGCCCTACATATCGACGCGCGCCGAAGCTCAGATCGGCGGAGCCGTAGCGCTGGAAATGCTCGCGGAACGCCACCGGGAATTTGACGGTGCGATCATCGCTGCCTTCGGCGACCCCGGACTGTTTGCAGCCAGGGAACTGTTCGACATTCCCGTCGTCGGCATGGCCGAGGCCGCGATGCTCACGGCATGTATGGCTGGGCGTCGATTTGGCCTTGTGACATTCGCCCGGGCGCTGGGCCCCTGGTTCGAGGAGTGCGTTCGTTCCCACGGGCTCTGGGAACGATGTGCGGGCATCCGCATGCTCGATGGCCCGTTCCGTGAGATCGCCGAGGTGGGGGCCGAAAAGGAAGACCTTCTGGTTGAACTCGCAAAGCGAGCCGTGGAGGAGGATGATGCCGATGTCCTTATTCTGGCCGGCGCGCCATTGTCGGGGCTGGCCGAGCGGGTCGCCGACCGAATTCCGGTGCCTGTCATCGATCAGGTTGTGGCCGCCGTAAAGCAGATCGAAGCCTTGCATGCTCTCCGGCTGCGCAAAGCGAGCGCGGGGACATTTCGCCGGCCCGACGCGAAACCGTCGAGCGGGCTCGAAGCTGCGCTCGCCGCCCGCCTTGAACATCGCGACGCGTGATCAGATGGGTGGCCGACGATGACCAAATCCCAGTTGCTCTTCGATCCGCCGGCCGAATGCGAACAGTTTGGACTCCTGCCCCGGGGACGCAATGATCTGGACGCCGAACGGCGCCTGATCCCGCTGTCGCGGCGTCGGCAAGGTGAGCACGGGAAAGCCGACCAACGAGACGATAAAGGTGACCGCGAGGTAGTCGGTTGGCGTTTCGAGGGCGATATCGTCGATCCGCGTTACATCGGCTATGTCATTGTTCCACGGGAAGACCGACGCGGCTGGCACGACGAGAAAATCCTTGCGTGCCATCAGTTCTCGAAAGCTGCGGTAGATCGCGGTGCGCCGCCGCTCCGCGGCGAGATAATCCTGCGCCGTAAGCTGACCGCCCGCCTCGATGTTCCAAATGACCGTGGGCGTGAGTTCGGCCCGCCGGTCCCGCAGCAGCGCGCCATAACTATCCGCTATATGGGCGGCGCGCAGCGTACGGAATGCCTCGATGGCGCCGCCGCAGTCGGGAGAGATCTTTTCGAGATCGGCGACCCGCGACAGCGCATCGCAAGCCGTAGCAAAGCGCGCGCGAACTTCCTTCGCAACCGGAGCAACGCCGAAGTCGGGCGTCACCGCAAGGCGCGGCCGTCCTGTGCCCGCTTCGATGCGAGGCTCAGCGCCTACAGACAACGGATCAAGAATGTCGGGCCCGACACAGGCGGAGAGCCCAAGTTCGAGATCGTCGACGCTGCGCGCCAGCAGACCGTGCGTAGCAAGCATGTCCCAACCCAGGGCGCGCGCCGGAACCGGTATCCGACCAGGTGTCGGACGGATCGAGGCCACATCGCAGAAACTTGCCGGCGTTCGCACCGAGCCTCCAAAATCGGTGCCGTGAGCGAGAGGAACCATTCCCGTTGCGACGGCGACGGCAGAACCACCCGAGGAGCCACCGGAAGTCAGCGCAACGTCGAACGGATTCCGCGTTGGCCCGCACAGGCGATTTGTACATACCGCGCCGAAGCCGAACTCCGGCGTGTTGGTCTTGCCGATAATCACAGCGCCGGCCTGCCGAAGCCGCGCCACGACGAGTTCGTCCTGATCCGGCACGTGGTTTTGAAACAGCAGCGATCCGGACGTCGTGCGCAATCCCCTAGTGTTCGTCAGATCCTTCACGGCGATTGGCAGGCCATGCAGCGGCCCCACCGGCGCGCGTGCCGCGTCGCATGCATCGGCCTGACGGCGTGCACCGTCGGCATCGACGGTAATGAAAGCCGCAAGTTCTCCGTCGCGCGCGGTGATGCGCGCGAGATGGGCCTCAAGCACGGCACGCGCAGATATCGCACGCCGTGCCAAAGCCTTGGCCAGAACAGCGGCCGTCAATTCGCAAGGATCAGCTTCAATCGACATGGAGCAAGAATGCACGAACTCCGCGGAAATGACGATAGCGCAGGCATGGGATTTGCTTTCCCTCAGATGTCAGGAGGAATGCTCCATGGCTGAAGCAAAGGGCGGTCGTTCGCTCGTACTAGATGCAATCACGCACCGCTATCCCGGTGGCGCGATCGCGGTGGAAAATATCAATCTCGACGTGAAGGGTGGCGAAATCATCGCATTGCTCGGCCCGTCCGGCTGCGGCAAGACCACACTGCTGCGCATCGTCGCCGGCTTTATCGCCCAGACCCAGGGACGGATCATCATCGGCGATGAGATCGTCGATATGCTTCCGCCCAACAAGCGCGCCGTCGGCATCGTCTTCCAGAACTATGCCCTGTTTCCGCACCTGACGATCGCCGAAAACGTCGCCTATGGCCTCGCCGCCCGCGGCGTCGACACGGCGACACGCAGGCAAGAGGCACAGCGCCTGCTCGAACTAGTCCAGCTTCCCTCGATGGGCGAGCGCCTGCCGCGCCAGCTCTCCGGCGGCCAGCAGCAGCGCGTCGCGCTGGCGCGCGCGCTGGCGATCAAGCCGTCAATCCTGCTGCTCGACGAGCCCTTTGCCGCGCTGGACAAAAACCTGCGGCTCGACATGCAGATCGAAGTCAAGCGCCTGCAGCGCGTTTCAGGAATTACGACGGTCATCGTCACTCACGACCAGGAGGAAGCGCTGTCGATGGCCGACCGCGTCGCAGTTCTCAGCCATGGCCGGCTCGAACAATTCGGATCGCCGTCCGACGTCTATGACCGCCCGCAGACCCTGTTCGTAAATACGTTCGTCGGCTCTACCAATCGCATGCCAGGCACACTGGTGTCGGCCGATCCAACCGGCGCGAAGGTTCGCCTCGACGCCGGAGCCGACATCATCGCGCGGCCGGCATCGAAGTCGATGGCAGAAGGCGGTCGCGTCACCGTCTGTATTCGTCCGGAACATTTGCAGTTCGTTACCGACGATTCCGGCTTCGCCGGCGTGGTCGGAATGGCCCTGCCCCTCGGCGCGACCGTCGTGCATGAAGTCACTACCGCCGACGGATCGGGCGTGAAGATATCCCAGGCGCGCTTCGGCGACACACGTCTGCTGGAGAGTGGTGTCGCGGTGCGCATTGCACCGCTCGCGCCTGCCCTCGCCACGGTTTTTCCTGCAACACTTTGAGCACTGCGTCAGCATACAACGGGAGTAAAGCCTCATGATCAATCGCAGAACACTTCTAACGACCGCATTGACACTCGGTGCTATGAAGGCATTCCCCGGGTTGAGCTATGCCCAGGCTCGCCCGCTCGTCTTTGCCACCTTCACGGGAAGCTGGGAGGAAGCCCACAAGGCGGTGCTGGTTCCGGCGTTCCGCAAGGCGAATGCCGATGCGGCGATCGTGCTCGACCCCATGCTGTCGGTCGACCAGATCGCAAAGGTGAACGCAGCGCGTGCCAATCCGCCGATCGACGTGATGCTGCACGATCCCGGTCCGGCGCTCGTTGCCATCGGGCAGGACCTCGTCGAAGCGTTCCCGGTCGAAAAGAGCACCTATTACAAGGACCTTATTACCGAAGCACAGGAACCGATGGGGCCGGCACCGTTTTTCCAGGTCGTCGGGCTTACCTACAATCCCGACACAATCAAGACTCCGCCTACCTCGTGGGCCGACCTGTGGAGGCCGGAATTCAAGGGAAAAGTCGGCATCACCAATCTCAATTCGACGCTTGGCACCGGATGGCTTGTCGAGATCGCCAAGATGCATGGCGGCTCGGAAGCCAATGTCGATCCGGGCTTCAAGGCACTGGAAAAGCTCAAGCCGAATCTGGCTGCGGTCGCAGCAAATCCGGGCGCACTGGCCACTCTGTTTCAGCAGGGACAGATCGACATCTCGCCAGGCAACTTCAACGCCATCCAGATTCTGAAAGCACGCGGTGTGCCCGTTGAATTCGTGGCGCCCAAGGAAGGCGCGATTGCCTTCAAGACCACGATCCATGTCGTCAAGAACTCGCCGAACAAGGCACTCGCCTTCAAGCTCATCGAAGCCTCCCTCTCGCCGGAGGTACAGACGACCCTGATGAATTCGCCGTATCTGATCGTGCCGACGAACTCAAAGGTCCCGATGGGCGGCGCGATCGCCCGCGTGCTGGCGAAAGACACGGCGGAATTGAAGAAGAAATTTGTCTTCCAGGACTGGAAGAAGATCAACGAGCAGCGTTCCGCCTGGATCGAACGGTTCAACCGCGAAATCAAACTCTGAGGACCACCCACGATGGCTGCCGCATCGGCGCCGCGCGACGTCACATCATACGGCATAGGGCTGGCCGCACCGCTGGCGCTATTCTTCCTGTTCTTCTTCGTCGCGCCATTGGTGCAGCTGTTCGTTCTGTCGCTGCATAACGATACGGCCGGTGTCGTCTGGGGCATCGGCCAATACGCCCATTTCCTGACCGATCCATTCAGCCTGAGCGTACTCGGCTCTACGCTGCTCCTCGGCGCGGAAGTGACCGCCTTGTGCCTGGTGCTGGGTTTCCCGATCGCGTGGCTCTACCACCGGGTCGGATCGCGCGCCCAAACGCTCATCATCCTCATCGTCTTGCTGCCCCTCTTGACGAGCGTCGTCGTACGTACCTTTGCGTGGATCGTCATTCTGGGCCGTCAGGGCATCATCAACTCGACGCTCCTTTCGATCGGTGCAATCGACACCCCAATGCGCCTTCTCTACACCCAGGCCGGCGTGGTCCTTGCCCTCGCCCAGGTGCAGATGCCGCTGATGACATTGCCGCTCATTACGGCGCTCGGGCGTATTGACATGAACCTCGAGGACGCATCCTGCTCGCTCGGCGCAGGGAGCTGGCGCACCTTCTGGAAGGTGGTTCTGCCGTTGTCGCTGCCAGGCGTTATCGCCGGTTGCACGCTGACCTATGCCGCCGCCATCACAGCCTTCATCACGCAGTCCCTCGTCGGCGGTGGACAAATGCTCTTCATGCCGATGTATCTCTACCAACAGGCCTCAACATTACAGAACTGGCCATTTGCGTCCGCGATCTCGATCATCTTTCTTCTCGCAGTTCTCGCCGTCGTGACTGTGTTCGGTATGCTCGGCCGGTTGTCGCGCGGATATGGTGGAGCCTGACCGATGGGCGGCCGAAAACGCACATGGGAGGCTGTCAGCTTCGAAGTCGTGATGACGGCGGTCGCGCTGGTCGCACTGATCGTCATCATCGCGCCGTCGCTTGTCGTCCTGATCGTCTCGTTCACCAACGGATTCTCGCTCAAATTCCCGCCGCCGGGCTATTCGGCGCGATGGTACGGCGAGCTGTGGAACGCATGGCAATTGCATTTTGCCGCAAAGAACAGCTTTGTCGTCGCAATGTGGTCGACTGGCCTGTCCATCGTGCTCGGTGTTGCCGCAGCACTGGCCATTGCACGCTCGCCTACGCTGTCGGCACGCGTACTAGACTCGTTGTTCATGTCTCCGCTGGTGCTTCCGGCGCTCGCTTTCGGACTCTCCGCCTTAATGCTGTTCTCGCTGGTAGGCCTGCCCGTATCCCCGCTCACGCTGGTCATCGGCCACACCGTTGTCTGCGTTCCCTATGTGGTGCGCAACACGGTGGCGGCGCTCGCCCAACTGGAGACGACCTTGCTGGAAAGTTCGGCAATTCTCGGCGCCAGCCGCTTTTACACCTTTCGAAGGGTCGTATTGCCGCTGATCCGCCCCGGGGTTATTGCAGGCGCGTTCATCGCTTTCATGTCCTCGTTCGACAATGTGCCTGTCTCGCTGTTCCTGCGCGATGCCGCGACCGACATGCTGCCGATCCGGATGTGGCAGGACCTTGAAGGCAAACTCGACGTGACGATCGCTGCATTGTCGGGGGTTCTGATCATAGCTACGGTGGCGCTCATGGCGATCATGGAGCGTGTCACCGGCCTGTCGAAGCGATTGACCAGCTGACGCGCGCCTCACGCTCCCCGAAACAGGGAATAGCCCCAGCGGGTGAACTTCATTGGCAGATGAAAATGCTCATCCACCTCCTCAATCCTGAAACGGAAAGGCGCGATGGTGAGGAAACTGGCGCCGGCGCTACCCGCGAAGAATTCGCCGAGGTGAAAGCGAACTTCGTATTCGCCGACCTCGATTCCCGATCCGCCTACGATTGGGTGATCGAGCTGGCCATTCGAGCCAAGCCGGCCTTCCGCTACTCGCGTGGGCGAGGGGTCAATGCGCCATATCTCGACACGCAGGCCCTGGGCCGGACGCCCGCTTGCGACGTCGACTGCATGAATGGATATTCCGCCGGCCATTTTCGCTCCTGCCCCTTGGTCCCCTGTCTGCCAGGCCCGGGCGCATGATACACGCACCATTGGCAGGTCGGCCAGCACTCCTGCCGGCACTCGCGGCCATGACGTGGCTCCAGGCGCTCGTGGCGCTCGCGCTGTTTGCACCGGGAGCTGTCGCCCCTTCCGCCCATCTCGATATTCCCAGCCTTTCGATGTTCTCTACGGCGGTTTTCGCCGTCGGCGTCGTCACATCTTTTTGGACGGGCGGCCTGATCAACCGCATCGGATCTCTTCGCATGGCAAGCCTCTGCGCCGGCGCGGTGCTCGCCAGCATGGCACTCGCGGCGCTAGGAACAGGTCCCGCACTGCTTGTGGCGGGACTTTGCCTTGGCCTCGCCTTTGGCCCGGAGACCCCCGCCAGTACGGCACTGCTGGGCAAACTGGTTACCGATGAGCGGCGTCCCCTGGTTTTCTCGGTGCGCCAGACCGGCAATCAGATTGGTGCTGTCTGCGGCTCGCTTACGTTGCCGGCTATCGCTATCTGGCTTGCGCCGCAATGGTCTTACGCAGCGGTGGGGACCTGCGCTGTCGGCGGGATTATCCTATTCGAGTGGCTGCGCCCCCGATATGAAGGCCTGGCCCAAGCGCCTCCGCAGCTCGGCATGCGTGCACGGCTGGCGTTGGTAAGCTCTGACCGGCGTATCGCAGCGCTCGCGGCGGCTTCGATGCCCTTTAGCGGAATGCAGCTTGCCCTCAACACCTACTTTGTCTCGCTCTGTGTACGCGAACTCGGGCTCAGCCATCTCGAAGCGGGGGCCGCGCTTGCCTGCGCGCAAGCAGGCGGCTTGTTGGGACGCCTCGGGTGGGGCTTCCTCGCGATGCGTGTCAGCTCTGTGCGATGGGTACTGATCAGCCTCGGGCTGGGAATGGCCGTTTGTGCAGCCGTATTCGGGCTATGGGGCGATATGCTCGGCAAATCGGGACAATATGTGCTCGCCGCTGCCTTCGGTCTTACGGCCAGCGGCTGGAACGGCATCTTTCTCGCGGAGGTCGCCCGGCTTGCACCGCAAGACCGCATCGGCGAGACGACTGGAGCTGTGCTGACAGCTTCGTATGCCGGCTTGTTGGTGACGCCGGTCCTGATGTCAGCCGTTGAGGCCTTCGCCGGCCTTGCCAGCGCGTTCGTCGGCCTCGCGATCCTCGCGTTTGGTGGGACGGCAGCGCTCATCCGGGGAGGCGCACGATGAATGCGCACGAAATCGTCGCCACAGTCTCGAGCAAGCGCGCCTCAGCCGTCGAAATCGTTCGCGCTGCGCTGGATCGCATCGTTGCCGCCAAAGCGCTCAACGCTGTCGTGACCGTGGACACCGAGCGGTCGCTTTCGGACGCGGCCACGATAGATCGTCGCCTGCAGCTCGGTGAAAGCATGCCTCTTGCCGGCGTCCCCGTTGTCATCAAGGACAATATCTGGGTCGACGGCTGGCGGGTGACGCAGGGGTCTCAGCTTTTTGCCGACTTTGTGGCGCCCTGCGACGCCATTGCCGTCGAGCGATTGAAGAAGGCAGGAGCTATCGTCGTGGGCATGGGCGCCACGTCTGAATTCGCCTGCAAAGGCGTGACGACGTCGTTGCTGTTCGGGCCAACACGGCATCCGCTCAATCCGGAATTGACACCCGGTGGCTCGTCGGGCGGTCCGGCAACGGCTGTCGCAGCCGACCTTGTACCGCTGGCAATCGGCACCGACGCCGGCGGCTCGAGCCGGCGTCCTCCGGCCCATGTCGGTGTTGTCGGCTTCAAGCCATCATATGGTGCCATTCCATATGGCCCGGGGTTCGCCGAGCCGTTTTTCGACATATCCGTGATCGCACCGATCGCTTGCAACGTCGCGGACATAGCGCTCGCATTCGAGGTGATGGCCGGCCCCGATGTCCGCGATTCTGATTCCGCGCTGGTTGAGTCCGCAGATGCCGAATCGTCGGAGCTACGCATCGCATTCTCGCCGAAGCTTGCGCTGGATATCCCCGTCGATCCCGTCATCACCGAAAGGCTCGAGGCCATCGTCGAGCATCTCGGCGAAAAGGGACTGCGAATTGTCCGTCGAGACCCAGTCTGGCCGCAAGGCGCAACCGAGGAGGCGCTGATGCCTCTGCAGCATGTGGGACTTGCCGGGCTCTACGGCGCGGCCTTCCAAAAAGATCCGGCGCAATTCGACCCCGACGTGGCCAGGCAGATCGAACGCGGTCTCTCCTTGCGCGGAGTGGAGGTAACCGCCGCCCTCGGCGCAAGTGCCGCAATCAGAGCCGCGTTCGCTGACTTCTTTTTCGAGTTCGACCTTTTGCTGGCGCCGACCGCTCCCTGTGTAGCCTGGCCACTGGTACAACTGGGCCCCAAAATGATCGGTGGCAAAGAAGTAAGCCCTCGGGCTCACGCTGCCTTCACCCCATTCGTCAATCACGCGCGCTTGCCCGCAATTTCAATCCCCTGCGGCCGTAATGCGAGCGGCCTTCCGTTCGGAATTCAGATCATCGCGCGAAGGAGACGGGACCGGATGTTGCTGCACGCGGCAATGCGCATTGAGGCTGAGATACGCACGCTTGCTCGCTGACTTGTCCCAGCTATCATGAGCAAGCTGGTTCTGGATTCATCAAGCGTGAGTTGGCGAAATCGAACATCCACAGGTCAATGACCGCTTCGCGCCGTTCCCTGGAATTCGAGCGAGTACCCCTAGCGCTACCGAACCGTATTGCCGCCCAAACCCAGTATCCTGTGCCGCGGGCTATCGCGGCCCCTACGTCGCGGGTCGTCAGTGAGGCTGGCCCCCCAACGGACGTCCGGTCGCATTGCGGTGTGTCATGGGATGCCGATCGGCGCACCGGTACCAACTTCTGATTCATGTGTTAATCAAAGATGCGGCCGCGATTGAGGATGGCCTTAGGATCCAGGGCAGCCTTCAGCCGGCGCATGGTCGCGATCTCAGCCTCGCTGCGGCAGAGCCGCAGCCACGGCTTCTTGTCGAAGCCGATGCCATGCTCGGCCGAGATCGAACCGCCGTGGTTGGCAACCAGCAGATAGACCTTGTCGGCTGCCTCTTCGCGCTTCGGCGTCCGGATCACATAATGGAGATTGCCGTCACCCAGGTGGCCAAACACGATGAACTCGGTCGAAGGGTCAACGGCCCGGAGCGCTGTCTGGCTGGCCTCGAGAAATGCAGCCATCCGGTGCATAGGGACACTGATGTCGCATCCGGTGACATGATCACGGCTGCGAACATAGTCGGCGCAGGTATCGCGCATGGTCCAAAGCGCGTGGAATTCGCGCGGCGACTGCGAGACGACGGCGTCGAGCGCAACACCGTCCTCCAGCGCCTGCATCAGGCAGGAGGCGAACGTCTCTAGCGTGGCGTCGTCCCTCAACGCCTGCACCTCGGTGAGGACGTAGACAGGTGCCTTCGTATCGAGCGGCCGCGCCATGCCGAGAAATGCGACGACGCCCTCGAAGGCTTCGGGGAACATCAGTTCGAAGGCCGACAGCGAAGATCCCAGCGTTCCCCGGAGCCTCTTGAGGAGCTTCAGCGCCGCCTCAAGCGACGACACGGCCAGAAAGGCGTTCGCCTCGGCAACCGGTTTGGGGTGCAGGCGCAGCCGTGCGCGCGTGACTACGCCGAGCGTACCCTCGCTGCCGACGAACAGCTGGTTCAGGTCGTAACCGGTGTTATCCTTGTCGAGGCCGCGCAGCGAAGAGAGGATCGTACCGTCGGCCAGCACAGTCTCCAGACCCGCCACCTGGGCGCGGAACATGCCGTAGCGCAGCACGCGGATGCCGCCGGCATTGGTTGCAATGTTGCCCCCGATCGTCGCGGTGCCTCTGGATCCGATATCAACGCCGAACAGATAGCCGGCCTGCTCAGCCGCCTCCTGCACGGCCTGCAGCGGCGTGCCGGCGGATGCCATGATCGTGGTGCTGTCGCCGTGCACTTCGTCGAGATCGGTCATTCGCTCCAACGACAGCACCGCCTCGCCCTCGACGACGCGATGGCCGCCCGACAGACCGGTGCGCCCGCCATGTACGGCGAGAGGTTGCGAAAAATCATTGCAAGCGGCAAGGCAACCGGAGACTTCCGCGGTCGAGCCTGGCCGCATCACGAAACGCGGTGGCGCTGAAAACTTGCCCCTTCGGTCCTCCTGATAACGCGCATCGATTGCATCCCCGACCAGAAGGGCGTTACGCGGCAATGCGCTCGATAGCCGATCAAGCAGTCCCTGGTGGGTGCCTTCAGAAGGCGACAAGGTTGGGTTGGGTTCGACTGACTTCATCGCGTTATAAGCCAAGGGAGAACCCGATCAGTGGTCATTTCAAACCTCGCGTGCAGCTGCCCACCCACGCCGTTTGCGATAATAGAGAAAGACACGTCACTCGCGCGGCGAATAGCCGAGGGCGGCGCCGATGGTCCGGGCCGCCTCCATCACATGGACGGAGTATTCCTTGATCTGCTTGCGCTTGACGCGCGAGTCGGGGCCGGACATGCCGATAGCCCCGACAAGCTCGCCAGACCGGCCGAGAATCGCGCAGGCGCAGGCCGCGATGCCCTCGCGCCATTCGCCATGCAACACGGAAGAAAAGCCCTGCGCCCTTGCCTGCTCGATATCCTTGCGTAGGTCCTTGATGGTGGTGCGCGTCGCATCCGTATAGCGCCGGAGGTGCGGACGGAACTTTTCGAGATAGTCATCGGGCATATATGCAAGCATGGCCTTCCCGGTCGCCATGGTGAACGCCGGCGCGCGCATGCCTACGCTCGTATGGGCGCGGATGTGGTGAGCGCTTTCGATCTTGTCGACGTAGACGACGTCGGTATCTTCCAGAACCGAAAGGTGGATGGTCTCGCCGGTTATCTGGGCGAGCTTCGCCATCGCCGGGTGCGCGGCCTTGATGAGGTCCATTCGGTGAATGACGTGGCTTCCGAGCGCCCAGATCTTGGTCGTGAGTTCATAAGTGCTGTGCTGCGGAATTTGCCGCGCGTAGCCCTGCGACTGCAACGTTGCCAGCAGGCGGTGGACGTTGCTCTTGGTAAACTTCAGTTCGGTCGCAAGGTCGGTAATGCCGCGAGGCTGCTCGCTCAATGCAAGCGTCTCGAGCAGACGAAGTCCCTTGATAAATGCCTTGTCCATTCAATGACCGAAACCGAATCTGTTCACTCGCTCTAGCATGGCCGGAAGTGAAGCCATAGCCAACGGGTGACCGCGGTCTTCCGCACGCGGTCACCCGACTTTGACGAGCCATTCCTACTGGGCAAGCAGCGCGTTCAGCTTCTCCTGGCCATACTCCTCGTTGGTCGACTTGCCCGACGGCGACGCCGCGCCCCAGTAGTCCGGGCTCCACTCGATCGCCTTTGAAACGTTCGCGGGATTATTGGCCCAGTAACGACTGATCTTCCGGTCCGCTGCCTCGAAAACGACAGGGGACGGGAGCGCCACAGGGAATGTCGAGGTCAGTTGCGCGGCGCGTTGGGGGTCGAGACGCCAGGAAAGCAGCTTCAGCGCATTGTCATAATGCGGCGCGCCCTTCGGGATCGAAAAGAAGTCGTAGTAGATGAAGCCCTGATTCCACTCCAGTTCGACCGGCGCCCCCTCGAGAGCGAGCTTGCTCATGGAGCCGGTATAGGCCATGCACATGTCGGCTTCGCCGTCGAGCATGAGCTGCGGCGGTTGGGCGGACGTCGTCCACCACTTCGCGATCGAGGGCTTGATCTCCTTGACCTTCTTCAAGGCGCGCTCCATGTCCAGGGGATAGAGCTTGTTCTTCTCCACTCCGTCCGCCATCAGAGCCGCCTCGAAGACGAACCGCGGCCACGCGGGCATGCAGCGCCGGCCTGGAAACTTCTTCACGTCCCAGAAATCAGCCCAGCTCTTCGGAACATTGTCGCCCTTGTACTTCTCCTTGTTGTAAACGAGACCGACCCCGATCACCTGGAGCGCGACGCCCCTTGGTCGCTTGAGGTTGTCGGGCATGGCCGCAAGGGTCTTCTGGGCGGGCTCCGACAACTTCGAATAATCGATCTTTTCGAGGCAGCAATCGCCGAGCAGCTTGGTTTCCTGGTCGAAGATGAAGGTGAGATCCCACTGGGCCTTGCCCGCTTCAGCCTGAACCTTAATGCGTGGGCCGCTGCGCGCTTCCTGGACGGTAACGACCTTGATTCCGGTGTCCTTCTCGAACGTGTCATACATCACCTTGCGCAGCGCCTCGCCGTAGCCGCCGCCGGGATCCTGCATGATCACAACATTGCCCTGTGCGGCCGCAAAGCCCGTGCCCGCCAGGACCAGCATGGCCGAGGCCAATAGCGATGCCGATCGTCCGAGGTAAGTTATTCCCTGCATATTCCTTTTCCTCCAGTTCGCTTGTTTCACACTGCCGCGCGCGACTTTGCCAACACGGGTCGCGCAAGAACGATTCCTCCCACTACCAGCAGCACCTCGAGCGTCGAGACCACGGCCAGCACCGGATTGAGCCGATAGTTGACGTCCGCCCAGAGCATGAGCGGAAGCGTCTTGAGTTGTGCGCTCGACAGGAACAGCGACAGCACGAGTTCATCGAACGAATGCAGGAACGCGAAAAACGTCGCCGCCGCGAGCCCCGGCGCGATCGCCGGAAGGATGACTGTGCGGAAAACCGTCAGCGACGATGCGCCATGAACGGCTGCAGCTTGTTCGAGCTTCGGATCGACAGCCTGAAGCGCGGCGGACAGGATGACCACGACGATCGGCAGCCCGCCGATCGCGTGCGCCGCCGCCAGACCGAATATGGAACCGACAAGATCGAAACGCAGGAAGAGAGTGTAGAGCGAGAGTCCAAGCACGACCGGTGGGACAATGACCGGGCTCACGAGCAGGAGCATGATGGCGGATTTGCCGCGAATGCTGCTCCTGACGATGCCCATGGCCGCCGACGTGCCGAGTGTCACGGCAATGCAGGCCGACATCGCAGCGACCATCAACGAGTTCGAGAACGCCAGCATCCAATTCGAATCAGAGAAGAACTTCTCGTACCAGCGAAGTGACAAGCCCGGCGGCGGGAAGGTCAGATAGCTCGCGCTGCTGAACGAGATGATCATCACGACGACGATCGGCAGGACGAGAACGGCGATCACCAGGCCGCCCATCCCGCGCACCGTCCAGACGCCGCAACCGGCCGGCAAACGCCCCAACAGCCTCAACAAGGGCCAACCAACCACATCGGCGAGCAAGGTGCCGAGTGTGCGCCGGTAGGTCCCTGTCCCGCCTTCGGTTGTCCCTGCCTTTGCCGGAGCCGCCTCTGACAGCTTGCTGCCGCCCCAGATGAACTCGAAGCCGAGGAAACGGCCGGCCACGGCGACAACCGCCAAGGTGATGGCGAGCAGAACGACTCCGAGCGCCTGGAGAAAGCCCTCCGAGGTGACCGAATCGGCCTGCTGCGTGATGTGCATGGCAAACATCTGGTCGCCCGGCCCCCCGAGGAGCGTCGGCGTGATGAAGAAACCGAGTGCGGTGACGAAGACCAGCAGGAAGCCCGCGCCGATGCCCGGCAGGGTCAGCGGGAGCAGAACCCGCCAGAACACCGCGATCGGCCCGGCACCGCTTGCCAGCGCGGCGCGCGTGAGATTTTGGTCGAGCCGCGCCACGCTGGAATAGATACTGAGTACCATGAGCGGCAGCAGCACCGCCGTCATGCACAGCAGCACGGTACCGCGGGTGAAGAGAAGCTGCGCGGGCTCGCTGAAGATGCCTACCGAGATCAACAGCTTGTTGACCGGGCCGTTGCGGCCGAGAAGGACCATCCAGGCATAGGTGCGGATCAGGATGGCAATAAAATAGGGCAGCACGATCGCGGTGGCGATCAGCACCTGGGTGATGCCGCGGCTACGATGAATGAGGAGTGCAGTGGGATAGCCGAACAGCAGACAGAGAAGTGCGACGGTGACCGAGATCTGCATCGTGCGCACGAGTGAATCCCAGTAGAGCGGAATGGCGAAGACTCGCTCGAAATAAACCGACCAGGTCGGCCCGCTCAGGCTGATCCGGACCAGATCGATCAGCGGCAGCAGGTAGATGAATGCAAGAAACGCCGCAGCCGGGAGCAGCAGGAGCGTCGAGCCCTTCAATCGCCCGGCAAGGCCCGAGACCACGAAGCGGGCCGGTTGCAGACCGATCGACGCCGCGGTCATGCCAACACCCAGCAGTCTTCGGCGCCCCAGCCGACATTGAGGCGGTCGCCGACGGCCGGCAGCGGCCGGTTCGCCGTGTCGGTGCAGCGGATCAGCAGCGCTTCTCCGCCCTCCATGCGCGCCTCGATGCGCAGGATCTCGCCGAGGAAAATTGCCGACGTGACGGTGACCGGCGCCGAGCTGGCAGTCGCCTCGTTTGAAACCGCGATGCGCTCCGGGCGGACCAGCACAGTTGCCCGGCCGACGTCGATCGCGTCGCGGCTCTCGGCGTTGAACACGTATCCCGCGCGGTTCTTCAGCGTCATCGTGGATCCGCGCTTCTGCACGATCTCTGCCTCGATCAGATTGCTCTCCCCGACGAAAGAGGCGACGAAACGATTGACGGGATGACGGTAGAGTTCCAGAGGACGACCGACTTGGACGATCTTGCCGGCATCCAGCACCGCGATGCGGTCGCTCATCGTCAGCGCCTCGCCCTGGTCGTGCGTGACAAAGAGAATCGTACTGCCGATCGTCTGGTGAAGATCGCGAATCTCGATCTGGATCGACTCGCGCAGCCGCCTGTCGAGCGCGCTGAGAGGTTCATCCATCAGGACCACCTTTGGCCTCATGACGATGGCGCGCGCAATCGCCACCCGCTGCTGTTGTCCGCCGGACATCTGTGAAGGAGACTTCCTCGCATGCTCGGAGAGCCGCATGATCTCCAGCGTTTCCGCAACGCGACGGTCGATGGTCGCACGATCGACTCCCGCCATATGCAGCGGAAACGCGACGTTCTGCGTCACCGTCATGTTCGGAAAGAGAGCATAGCTCTGGAACACCATGCCGAAACCGCGCTTGTGCGTCGGAACGTGATCGATCGGCTTGCCATCGACGAGAATCTCGCCGCCATCGAGCTTCTGGAATCCCGCCAGCAGATTGAGCAGCGTCGTCTTGCCGCTGCCCGACGGCCCGAGCAGCGTGATGAATTCGCCAGGCTCGATGTCGAGACTGATGCGGTCGACCGCGATGAAGTGCCCGTAGTTCTTCACGGCCTCGCGGACGGCGATGCTCGATCCAATCACGCTCCGCTCCCGAAGGCCGCCGCTCTGCGAAGCGAGAGCGGTCGGATCTCCGGAACGCCCGGCGCGCAGTGCCAGCGGCTCACCCATTCGCTCCTCCCCTTGTTCTATATTGTAGAACGCTATTCTGAATTATTGTTGGCTTGGGGCTCTGGCTTGTCAAGAGAGGACGGTACGGCTATCTTAGATTTTAGAACTGTGTTCTATAATATAGAACAAGGGGAGAAAATGGTACTGAGCGATCTTCGCGCAATGGCGAAGTATGTCGAGCCGGGCATTCGCCTGGCGCTGCCGGTCGACTATGCCGGCGTATCCATGGCCATGACCCACCCGATTATCGAGCGCGGCACCAACAATCTCGATCTCGTCTGCGTCCCGACCGGCGGACTTCAGGTCGATCAACTCGTGGGAGCAGGTCTGGTCCGATCGGTGGAGACGAGTGCAGTCTCGCTTGGCGAGGCTGGCGGCGCTCCCCGCTTCAACGCTGCCGTCAAGGACGGGGCGATCAAATTGAAGGACGCGACATGTCCCGCCATCCATGCCGGCTTGATGGCGGGGCAGAAGGGCAGCCCGTTTCTGCCGCTCCGCGGACTGATTGGCAGTGACCTGCTCCGCCACCGCGAGGATTGGCGTGTGATCGACAATCCCCTCGCTGACGGCGGCGATCCGATCGTCCTCATTCCAGCCATCCGGCCGGATGTCACGATTTTCCACGCCCCGATGGCCGATCGCTTCGGCAATGTCTGGATCGGACGGCGCCGCGAACTCGCGGCCATGGCCTATGCATCGGTGACGGTTCTCGTCACCGTGGAGCGAATCGTCGACGACAGCCTGCTCGCGAATGAGATGAGCGCCGCCGGCGTTCTGCCATCCCTCTACGTCACCGAAGTCGGCCTCGCCCCGAGAGGCGCGTGGCCCTACGGCCTGTGGGGCGAGTATCCGACCGATACGGCGGAGATCGTGCGCTACGCGAAGGCGGCGCGGACGGCCGAGGGCTTCTCCGACTATATGGCGCACGCCCGGATGGAGCCCGCGTGATGACCGAGGTTCACCCGCGAGAGGTATTGATCTGCACGATTGCGCGGCTGCTTGATGGCGTGAGGCACGTCGCTGTCGGTGCCTCCTCCCCCATTCCTGCCGCCGGCGCCATGCTGCTTCGAGCCCTGCAGCAAGCAGTGGGCGCTGCCGGCCCACGCATTTCGATTCTGGGATCCGTGGAGCACAACTTCTTCACCAATGGCTCGGCCGAACTATTCGACTGCGCGGGACAAGGCCGTATCGACGCCTTTTTCCTCGGCGGAGGACAGATCGACGGCCGCGGCAACGTCAACCTGGTGGGGACCGGCGACTATCCACAGTCGCAAGTGAGATGGCCCGGCTCGTTCGGATCGGCCTATCTTTATTACGTCGTGCCGCGGGTCATCCTGTTCCGCGAGGAGCATACGCCCCGTGCCCTTGTCGAGAAAGTGGACTTCATCAGCGCGCCGGGCGTCAGCGATGACGGCGTGTTCCGGAGCGGCGGCCCGATCGCGCTGCTGACCAGCAAAGCGCTGTTCCGCTTCGACAAGACCCGCCGCGGCTTCGAGCTTCAGAGCATTCACCCCGGATACGACCTCACCGCAATCAAGGACGCCACCGGCTTTCAATTCACCCATGATAGCCAACCGGAACAGACCGCACTGCCCGACCGACAGACTTTGGATCTGCTGCGCGGTCGCGTCTTCGACGAAGTGGCCGAGACCTATCCCGACTTCGCCGCACAGATGCGGCGCGAGCTGCGCGAAATCGAGCGCGCCCCGTCACATGTGTCCTGATTTGCAGCAGCGCGGGCGAGCCCATCGAGATGGCGCACGAGTAAGGTCAGGCGGATACCGCACTGCAGCCATTGGGACGCCTACACCATTCTCGCGCTGGATGATCAGATCGTGGGCGTTGAGCCATTCGAACACGACCCGGCGCCACCGCCTGAAGGAAATCCAAAAACATGACCAAGCCCGCCATCAGCCGCTTTCCTGTCCCCGTAATTTCGGAACTGCCGGACGATATTCGTACCCGCATTCTGGCGGTGCAGGAAAAATCGGGCTTCGTGCCCAACGTCTTTCTGACGCTTGCGCATCGGCCTGAGGAGTTTCGGGCCTTCTTCGCCTATCACGACGCCTTGATGGACAAGCCGGGTCCGATCTCGAAAGCTGAACGCGAGATGATCGTGGTTGCCACCAGCAATGCCAACCAATGCCAGTATTGTGTGGTGGCCCATGGCGCCATCCTGCGTATCCGCGCGAAGAACGCGCAGATCGCGGATCAGGTGGCGGTCAACTACCGCAAGGCCGACATCACCGTGCGGCAGAAGGCGATGCTCGACTTTGCCATGAAAGTTTCGATGCAGGCCTACGAGGTCGGCGATGCCGACATCGAAACGCTGAAGCGCCATGACTTTACCGAGGAGGATGCGTGGGACATCGCCGCCATCGCCGCCTTCTTCGGTATGTCCAACCGGCTGGCGAACGTTACCAGCATGCGGCCGAATGACGAGTTCTTTGCCATGGGGCGCTGAAGCGCTTCGATCGGCATGAGGCGACAACTCCCGGTGACCAGAAGAGCCACGGTGATGCATCTCGAGGAAATACCATGGTGAAATCCCACGGCTCAGACGTCGAAATTCGACAATCCATCATCGACGCGTGTCGCGAGATGTCGGCTCAAGGCATCAACCAGGGCACGTCTGGAAATATCAGCGTTCGGACTGAGGACGGCATCCTGCTCACTCCGTCGGGTGTTCCTTATGACCGCATGCGACCAGAGGACATCGTCGCCATGAGATGGGACGGTTCGTGGACAGCGTCGGCGGGCCACGTGCCCTCGACGGAGTGGCGCTTTCACCTCGACATCCTCAAGTCGAAGCCCGAAGCCAACGCCGTCGTCCACGCGCATCCGATCTTCTGCACGATGATCGCGATCATGAACCGTTCGATTCCGGCCATCCACTACATGATCGCGGCGGCCGGCGGCAACGACATCCCATGCGCGCCATATGCCCAATACGGTACCGAGGAGCTGTCACGCGCGGCCCTGGAAGCGCTTCGTTATCGCCGCGCCTGCCTGTTGGCCCATCATGGACTGATCGCGATCGGCCCGAACCTGCGCAAGGCCCTGTGGCTCGCGGTGGAGGTCGAAGTGCTCGCCAAGCAATATCACGGCTGCCTGCAGCTCGGCACGCCGCCGCTGCTGCCGGACGAAGAGATCGACAGCATCCTCAGGCGATGGGGACAATATGGTTTGCGTGACAGCGACGGCACGCAGAAGACCTCGGCGCATTCAAATTAATAACCCGGCACCAACAACTGCGAGACATGCCTCATGGCACATCCACACGACGTCAGCGTCTGCGGCACCTACATTCTCGATATTCTGGGCGTTCCGGTCACGGAAATCCCGGCTGGCGGCGGTCGGGCGCTGATCGATGAAATACGACTGACCGTCGCCGGCACCGCCGGTGGAACGGTCGTGCCTTGCGCACGGCTTGGCCTGAAGGCTCGCGCGGTCGGCGCGGTGGGCACCGACGAGAAGGCCGATTGGGTGCTGAATGCAATGGAACGCGAGGGCATCGATATCTCCGTCATGGAGCGGATGCCCGGCGTGCCGACGTCAGCGACGATCCTGCCCATCCGTCCCGACGGATCGCGTCCGGTCTTGCATGCGAGGGGCGCTTCTGCTCGCTGGCGCATCTCGCCCGAGACGCAGAAGGCCGCCTGCCAGAGCAAGGTGCTGCATCTTGGCGGCGTTGGCTCCCTGCTGGCAATGGACGGCGCTCCGTCGGTAGTGCTGCTGCGGGACGCCAAGGCGGCCGGCTGCATCACCACGCTCGACCTGATCCAGGCACGGAGCGAGACGCTGGCGCTGGTCGAACCGCTGCTGCCCTATGTGGACTTCTTCATGCCGAGCATCGACGAGACCCACGCCATGGTCGGAACCAACGATCCTGCGGCTTGTGCGCGATTCTTCATCGACAAGGGCGCCAGCGCCTGTGCCATCTCGTTGGGAGAGAACGGATCCTTCGTCATGAACCGCGAAGGGCGGCGGTTCACATTGCCGGCGTTCGAGGTGGCGGTGCGCGACACCTCCGGCTGCGGCGACTCTTACACCGGCGGCTTCATCGCCGGCCTGGTCCGCGACTGGGATCTGCTCGACTGCGCAAAGCTGGCGACGGCAACAGCTGCCATCGTCGCAACGGGCCTGGGCTCCGGTGCCAATCTCGTGTCGTTCGAAGACACCATCCACGCGATGAATACCCTGCCCGTCCGAGGCGCCGCTCGATCTTAGTCGATCGCATCACGTTTATCGAAACAGGAGCACAACATGACCAGACATGCCATCGTGACAGGGGCCAGCCGCGGCATCGGGCGCGCGATTGCCATCGGATTAGCCAACCGGGGCTATAGCCTCGCGTTGAACGACATCCCGGCCCAAGAGGCGGTTCTGCTGGAGACCATCGCCGAGGTGAAGAAACTGGGCGGACAATGCATCCCCGTCCTGGCCGATGTCAGCAATATCGGAGACTGTCAGCGCGCGGTGTCCGAGGCCGTACAGGGCCTTGGACATATCGACGTTCTCGTCAACAATGCGGGGATCCTGAAATTGGCAATGATCGACGAATTGACACCGGAGATCTGGGATCAGACCTTTGCCGTCAACGTTCGCGGCGTCTTCCAGATGACCCAGGCCGTCGTGGCACATATGAAGGAACGTCGCTATGGACGCATCGTCAACATAGCATCCCTCGCCGCACGCACAGGCGCGCCAGGGCAGTCACACTATGCCGCATCAAAATCCGCCGTGGTCGGCTTTACGCGCGTCACGTCCATGGAGTTTGGCGGCTACGGAATAACCGTCAACGCCGTATGTCCCGGCATCATCCTGACGGAGATGGGTCGAAACAATTTACGTGATCCGGATCGCGTGACGTATTTCGAAAAGATCACCGACCTGCATCGACTCGGCGAGCCGGAAGACGTTGTTGGTCCCGTCGCATTCTTTGCTTCGGATGACTCGGCATTTGTAACCGGTCAGGCACTCAACGTGGATGGCGGGATATTCTATAGCTAACAACCGTAACCGTTCATTCCCCGAACGTAGCCGGGGATGCCCTGCCCTCCTTAAATGATTTGACGTCTATCCTCTCAGTTCGAGACTGGATATGCCCATTCCTCATCAGTCAGGAGAGACTTTATGCGTCGAACGACCGCTTGGCGCCAACAGCTGCCGTTGCTCACATGTCGGCTGTTAGGTGCTTTTCGTGCCTACGTGACGTCCGACTTGAGTCCGAAATGCGCGCCAAAGCGGGCGTCGGCCGACCACTCTCAAGTTATGGGTTCACGCCCTAGTCCTCCAGAAACCCGCACAAGCCAGCTCCCATCTTTGGAGCATATTAGCGTTCTTCCTGTGGTGCTCGATCAATGTCAGTGGCAGGGGCGGCTCACACACTTTGCCCGGTACAGCCGCGGGCCGGACCGGGCCAAAACGGATTAGGTGGCGATGCTCCGCGCCGTCGCTGCCAGCCTTGGAACGTGTCCTGGGCGCGCTGTTCGCCGGTGAGGTCGGCGCGTCCGGCCACGCTGCGTCGGCTACCTCCGACGGGACTCGGATTTCGACGAGGCGAAAGGCCCGGGACTGCAAATTTACTTAAACTGGACTCAGATTACGATTACATAGTGAATTGATATTATTAGGCTTTCTGTCCAGAAAGACTCGCAGTTGGGCTTAGGGCTCACGCCTTTCTTTGCATGGGGTTGTTTTCGAGATTTTTGTGCCCGGCCCCTGCGCGCGCGGTGCTACCGCCCCCTGAACCGTGGCTTGCGCCGCTCCAGGAACGCGGCCACGCCTTCCTTGTGATCCTCGCTCAGGCTCGCCAATGCGAACTGGTCGACGTCCATGTGGCTGGTGAGATCGTCGAGCGCGTGGGTGAGCCGGTTGACCGTCAGCTTGGTCATGGCGACCGACAGCGGCGGCTGGGCAGCGACCTTGGCGGCGAGCGCCATCGCGGCGTCGAACGCCTGGCCGGGTTCGGCAACCTCCTCCACCAGCCGCCACTCATACGCCTCGGCCGCCGTGATGCGGTGGTCGGCCAGGATGACGGCTTGCTTGGTGCGGGCCGGTCCCATCAGGTGCAGCATCCTCGGCACGCTCTGCCAGCTCATATTCATGCCGAGGCCGATCTCGGGCACGCGTAGATGGGCGTCGCGGGCCATGACGCGGAAATCCAGCGCCACCGCCAGTGCGACGCCGCCGCCGACGCAGAAGCCCTCGATAGCGCCGATCGTGATCTGTTCCATGTCCTGCCAGGCCCGCGTCAGCCGCGGCCCGAGCTTCAGATGCCGGCGCAGGGTGCCGAGGTCCATGGTCTTCCGCGCCCGGCCCTCCGGGTCCTTCAGATCAAAGCCGGCCGTGAATGCCTTGGCGGCGCCGGTCAGCACCACGACCGAGGTCGCGCCGTCATCCTCAAAACTGCGGGCGGCGTCGGTAAGCTGGCGCATCGCCTCCGGCGACATCGCGTTGATGCCGTCGCCGCGATCGAAGCGCACCACCGCAATGCGGCCATCGGGCCCAAGGCCTTTTTCAATGCTGACAAACTTGGTCAAGCGGCGTCTCCCTGCGCGTTATTTTTGAAGAGACTAGCGCAGAAGTGCGCGGTCGGCCCGCGCTGTTTGCATGCCGACCCCTCCTGCCCGGCGGTGCCACGGGCCGCGTGACACTTTACAAATGGCCGGTGCGATGGTGGTCGGGTTTACCGCCCGGCACCGGAAAGCGGATCGTGGTGCCGAGCGTGATCCAGTTGGCGTTCTCGCCCGTGATGTTATGGCCGTAGATCAGGTCGACCGAGAAAATCTCGTTGGGCCGGTAGCGCATGCCGGTCTGGAACCGGGGCCGGATCGCACTTGGCTCGTCCGACTGGCCGGCCTGGCCGAACGCCTCGATGGTCCACTGCAAGGTTTCGGTGAGTTTCCAGTCGAGGCCGGCGCCATAGGCCAGGTAATGCCGGTCGGCCATGCGGTCCCACATCCAGCCGCCATTGAGATTGATCCGCACCGTCTCGGACAGTCTGTACGTCACCGGCACCACCGCGAGTGCGGTGCGGTGTTCTCCGGTCACCGCGTCGAATGATCCACTTGCATAAAACGACAGGCCAAACCTTCCAACGCCGGTCGGAACGAAGTTCCACTTGGCCTTGGGCGCGAGGCTGTTGCTCCAGTCACCGTCGCTGCGCGAGCGAACGGTCTGCATGCTCAATTCCACCGGCCTGAAAACATTCACCGCGCAGGATGGATTGGCCACGGCGGTAAAATCCGTGTTGGTCGCCGCCTGCAGCCAGCTCTCGACCTTGCAGGACCCGATCTCGGCGATATCTGCGGCGTCGACCGCGTAGGCGCCGTTGGCAGCGCGCGCCTCTCTGGCCGGCAGCCAAATCGGAAGCCATGCCGAAATGGCCGCCGCCGCGATCGCGATGCGCCCTGCCCCAATCCCCATGGCTAAATGCTAGCAGAGTCTTCGCCTCGACATAGCCCGGATTTTGCGACTATCTTGGCCGCATGACAGGCCATGACCACGATCACCACGACCATCATCATCACCACGATCACGACCATTCGGAATTGTCGGAGACCGAGCTGCGCGTGCGCGCGCTCGAGTCGATCTTGACCGAGAAGGGCTATATCGAACCCGCAGCCCTCGATGCCATCATCCAGGCCTATGAAACCAAGATCGGCCCGCATAATGGCGCGCAGGTCGTTGCCAAGGCCTGGACCGATCCCGTGTTCAAGCAGGCGCTGCTGGAGGACGCCACCAGGGCGGTAAGGACGCTCGGCCATGTCAGCCGGGTCGGCGACCACCTCGTCGCGGTTGAAAACACCCCGCAGCGCCATAACGTGATCGTGTGCACCCTGTGCTCCTGTTATCCTTGGGAAATGCTGGGGCTTCCTCCGGTCTGGTACAAGGCGGCGCCCTATCGCTCCCGCGCGGTGAAAGATCCCCGCGGCGTACTCGCCGATTTCGGCGTCAGCCTGCCGAAGGACACCGAAATCCGCGTTTGGGATTCGACCGCCGAGACGCGCTTCCTCGTTCTGCCGATGCGCCCCGAAGGCACCGAAGGGTGGAGCGAGCAGCAGCTCGCTGCGCTCGTAACGCGCGACTCGATGATCGGCACCGGATTCCCAAAAACGCCGGGCGCGCCATCATGAACGGCGTGCACGACATGGGCGGCATGGACGGCTTCGGTAAAGTTGAGCCTGAACCGAACGAGCCGATGTTTCACACCGAATGGGAAGCGCGCGTGCTGGCCATGGTGCGCGCGATGGGCGCCGCCGGCGCCTTCAACATCGACATGTCGCGCTTCTATCGGGAGGCCTTACCGCCGCACGTCTATCTTGCCAGCTCCTACTACAGGAAATGGCTTCTCGGGCTCGAGGACCTCCTGGTCGACAAGGGATTCGTCGCCGCCGAGGACGTTGCTGCCGGGCACGCGGTGCAGCCGCCGAAACCGCTGAAGCGCGGCAAGTTTACCCTCAGTGACGTTGAACGCGTCATGGTGCGCGGCAACTTCGGCCGCGCCGCGCCCGCGCCAGCAAAATTCAAGCCGGGCGACCGGGTACGGGCGAAGAATATTCACCCGGTCACGCACACAAGGTTGCCGCGCTACGTACGCGGCCATGTCGGTGTGGTCGAGCGCGACCACGGCTGTCATGTATTCCCCGACTCGGCCGCGATGGAGGCCGGGGAGAATCCGCAATGGCTCTATACCGTGGTGTTTAACGGCGCCGAACTCTGGGGCCCGGATGCCGACCCGACGGTAAAGGTTTCGATCGACGCGTTCGAGCCGTATCTGGAGCGGGAGGCCGCATGATGGACGTCGCTAGCGCCCGCGCGACCGGAGCCGTACCGGGTATTCCCCGCGATGATGACGGCCCGGTGTTTCGTGAGCCGTGGGAAGCGCACGCCTTCGCGATGGCGCTCGCTCTGCATGAGCGTGGATTGTTCACTTGGAACGAATGGGCGGCAGCCCTCGCCGAAGAGATCAAGCGCGCCCAGGCCGCCGGCGACCCCGACACCGGCGAGACCTATTACCAGCACTGGCTGGCGACGCTGGAGACGCTTGTCGCCGCCAAGGGCGTCACGACGTCGGATGTGCTGCACCGCTATCGCGACGCCTGGGATCACGCCGCCGACCGCACCCCGCATGGTGCGCCGATCGAGCTGACGCCGGGCGATTTCGGCTAGCCTGCGTGTGCGCCCTATGAGGCCCGTTGTTTTCACGACTTGGTGCGCGTCAATCGCCCGCGATTTGGCCGGCAGCGTCCGAACCATCCAATCAATGGATCGTTCGATCCAGTAATTGGTATGCCGTGCCATCGGTCCCCGGTTTTATTCTGTTTACTTGGCCAATCCGGACTGCCTATCCTGTTCGGGAAAATACGGATGTCGGCTAAAATGCCGGCAACGACAAATAAAACATCGAGGGAGGACAATCATGAAGCGAAGAGATTTTCTCGGAGCGGGTGCCGCGACGTTTGCATTAGCTGCGACCGGCGGCATCGGTAGCGCGGGAAGCGCGTTCGCCCAAACCAAGATGGTCATCAGGGCGTCGGATGTTCATCCGCTCGGCTATCCGACGGTCGAGGCCGTGGTGCGCATGGGCAAGAAGCTGGAAGCTGCCACCGACGGCCGCCTTACCATTCAGATGTTCCCGTCGATGCAGCTTGGCGGTGAAAAGGAGATGATCGAGCAGGCCCAGCTCGGCGCGCTGCAGATGGCCCGGATTTCCGTCGGCGCCGTTGGTCCTGTCGTTGATGACGTCAACGTCTTCAACATGCCGTTCGTCTTCCGCGAGTCCAAGCACATGGAAGCGGTGATCGATGGCGAGATCGGCGACGAGCTGCTGGCAAAGATTTCGGCCAATGAGAAGACCAATCTGATTGCACTGTGCTGGATGAATGCCGGCTCGCGCAACATCTACAACAGCAAGCGGCCGATCAAGACGATGGCGGATTTGAAGGGCCTCAAGGTCCGCATGATGGGCAACCCGCTGTTCGTCGACACGATGAACGCGCTAGGCGGCAACGGCGTCGCCTTGGGTTTCGACCAGGTCTTCAGTTCGATGCAGACCGGCGTCATCGACGGCGCGGAGAACAACCCGCCCTCCTTCATCGCCCAGAACCACAATCAAGTCGCAAAATACTTCACGATGACCGAGCACCTGATCATTCCCGAACTGCTCGTGTTCTCGAAGATCTCGTGGCAGAAACTGACGCCGGCGGATCAGGCGTTGATCAGGAAGCTGTCGAAGGAATGCCAGGCCGAACAGCGCGTGCTGTGGTACGAGGCGGAGAAAGTCGCGCTCGACAAGATGAAGGCCGCCGGCACCGAGATGATCATGAACGTCGACAAGAAACCTTGGCGCGACGCGGTCAAGCCGGTGTGGGACAAATACGGCGCCAAATATGCCGAGATGGTCAAGCGCATCGACGCCGTGAAGTAGGACCGGCGGATGAGTACGCAGACCGGAGCGGTCGGCGATCCCGGAGCCGGGCTATTCCGCCGCGCCATGAATGCGGTCTACTGGACCGGTGCCGTGATCGCGTGCGCGGCGCTCGTCCTGGTCTCCGCGATCATTCCCTGGGCGGTTTACACCCGCTATGTCCTGAACAGCGCCTCGTCCTGGCCGGAGCCGCTGGCAGTGTTGCTGACGGTCGGCATCACCTTCATCGGCGCCGCGAATTGCTATCGCCAGCGCATCCATATGAACATGACGGTGGGCACCGATCGCCTGCCCCCTCGCCTGCGCGCGGCAGCTGCCGTGATCAGCGAACTGCTGATGGGTGCCGTGGCGGTTTTCATGCTGGTGTGGGGCATGAAGCTCGCGCTGGCGACCTGGGGCAATTCGGTCGATGAGTTTCCCTGGCTTTCCGTCGGCGTCACCTACCTGCCGATCGCGATCAGTGGCGCCATGATGCTGCTGTTCGTGATCGAGCGGCTGACCATCGGGCCTCCGCCGCCGAGCGGCGGGGATCCCCACGTCCCCTTCGAATAGCGTTTCTCTTCCAGCACGGACGTCCGATGGATATCGCAGTTCTCCTTCTCAGCATGTGTCTGTTCTTTGCCATCGGCATGCCGATCGCCTTTGCGATGGCGCTGTCGGCACTGGTCGGCGCGCTGTGGATCGACCTTCCGGTTGCCGCGGTCATGCAGCAACTGGCCAGCGGCGTCGGCAAGGTGTCGATGCTGACCATTCCATTTTTCGTTCTGGCCGGCGCGATCATGGCCGAGGGCGGCATGGCACGGCGGCTGGTGGACTTTGCCGCCGTCATCGTCGGCTTCACGCGCATGCGCGGCGGGCTGTCGCAAGTGAACATTCTTGCCACGACGATCATGAGCGGCATCTCCGGCTCTTCCGTCGCCGATACGTCCGCGATCGGCTCGGTCATGATTCCGCAAATGGCCGAGAAAGGCTATCCGCGGGTCTTTGCGACCAACGTCACCATCAGCGCCTCGCTGCAGGCGATCGTCGTTCCGCCGAGCCATAACGCCGTGATCTATTCGCTCGCGACCGGCGGGGTGGTTTCGATCACGAGCCTGTTCCTGGCGGGAATCCTACCCGGATTGCTGCTCGGCTTTTCGCTGATGCTGCTGTGTTTCTTCTATGCCTATCGCGACAAGCATCCGAAGGGCGAGCCGGTGCCGATCCGGCAGGCCGCCAAAATGCTGGTCGAAGCGCTGTGGGGCATCGTGACGCTTGCGATCGTGCTCGGCGGCATTCTCACCGGCGTCTTTACGCCGATCGAAGCCGGAGCCGTGGCCTGCGTCTGGGCGTTCTTCGTCACCATGTTCATCTACCGGGACTACAAATGGTCGGAACTGCCGCAGCTTGTCTACCGGACGCTGCAGACCGTGGCCATGGTCCTGACGCTGGTCGCAACCGCCTCCTGCTTCGGCTACATCGCAGCCGTGATGCAGATGCCCGCCAAGATGACGGAATTCTTCGTCGCGATTTCAGCGAACAAATACGTGCTGCTGATGTGGCTCAACATCATGCTGCTGGTGCTGGGCACCGCGCTCGATCTGGCGCCGCTCTTGCTGATCTGCACGCCGATCCTGCTGCCGGTGGTCAAGAGCTTTGGCATCGATCCCGTACATTTCGGCATCGTCATGCTGCTTAATTTGGGCATCGGCCTGTTGACGCCGCCGGTGGGCACGACGCTGTTCGTCGGTTGCGCGATCGGCAAGGTGTCTGTGGACGATATCATGCGCGAAATCTGGCCGTTCTACTACGTGATGTTCGCGGTGCTGATGATCGTGACCTACATCCCCGCGGTTTCGTTGTGGTTGCCGCACTCGTTCGGATTCCACTAGCTGGTGCGAGCCGCATATTCGCGCCAGCCCTTGGCGCGCAGCGCGCAGGCCGGGCATTCGCCGCAGCCGTAGCCCCAATCGTGCTGGTCGCCGCGCTCGCCGAGGTAACAGGTGTGGGAGTGTTCGCGGATCAGGTCGACCAGCCCGGCCCCGCCGAGCTCGTGCGCGAGCTTCCAGGTCGAGGCCTTGTCCAGCCACATCAGCGGCGTGTGCAGTTCGAATTGTTTGGCCATGCCGAGATTGAGCGCGGACTGCAGCGCCTTGATAGTCTCGTCGCGGCAATCCGGGTAGCCGGAATAATCGGTCTCGCACATGCCGCCGATGATGTGGCGGATGCCGCGCCGGTACGCCAGCGCCGCTGCGAAGGTGAGGAACACGAGATTGCGGCCGGGCACGAACGTGTTGGGTAAGCCGTCCGCGCCCATCGCGATCGCGACGTCGCGCGTCAGCGCGGTATCCGAGATATCCGCCAGCGTCGGGACATCAAGCGTATGGCTCTCGCCGATCCTTGAAGCCCATTCTGGCCGCAATGATCTGATGCCCGAAAGCAACCGATCCCGGCAATCGAGCTCGATGGCGTGGCGCTGGCCGTAGCTGAAACCCAGCATTTCGACGCGCGCAAAACGCTGCAGGGCCCAGGCCAGGCAGGTGGTCGAATCCTGCCCGCCGGAGAACAGCACCAGCGCGGTTTCGGGTTGCAACGGGTCGCTCATGGAGCGGCATTAGCATTCCTCGCCGCCGAGGCCAATCGGTGGAAATCGGGACGGTTTCTCCGCGTTCCACTGGGATCCACAGGCCGCTTGCGGCATAAAGCCAGGGACCGCAATTTCGCTCCCCCGACCGGTAGATCCATGACCCCTTCCCGCGATATTTCTCAGCTGCTCGAAATCATGGCGGCACTGCGCACGCCCGTCACCGGCTGCCCGTGGGACCTCGAACAGAACTTTGCGACGATCGCGCCGTACACCATCGAGGAGGCTTACGAGGTCGTCGACGCCATTACCCGTGGCGATCTCGACGATCTGCGCGAGGAACTCGGCGATCTCCTGTTGCAAGTAGTGTTTCACGCCCGCATGGCGGAAGAACGGAACGTCTTCGCCTTTGGTGATGTTGTCGAGGCCATCACGCGCAAGATGATCCGGCGCCACCCGCACGTCTTTGCCGACAGCGAAGGGCGACTGACGCCCGGCCACGTCAAGGAAAACTGGGATCGTATCAAGGCCGAGGAAAAAGCCGAACGCGCCGCGCGCCGTCCGCCGGAACCGGCCGGACCCAAATCGTTGCTGTCCAGCGTCAAGGCCGGCCAGCCCGCGCTGACACGTGCGATGGAATTGCAGCGCAAGGCCTCGACCGTCGGCTTCGATTGGAACGATCCCCGCGCCGTGCTGCACAAGATCCGCGAGGAGGCCGACGAGATCGAGGCGGCGCTCGACAAGGGCGACGCGGAGGAACTCGCAAGCGAGACCGGCGATCTGTTGTTTGCGCTGGTCAATCTGGCGCGCCATGTCGGCGCCGATCCCGAAACCGCGCTGCGCGGCACCAACGCGAAATTCGAGCGCCGCTTTGCCTATATCGAGCGCGCGCTGGCGGCCAAAGGCCGTTCGCTCGAGGGCGCCTCGCTCGGTGAAATGGATGCGTTGTGGAACGAGGCGAAGGGTGAAGAGCGACCGGCGGCGCCGACGTCAACCAAAGCGCAAGATGGACGGGGCTGAAACAAGTGCGCAGTCACGCCGCGTGGGGCACGGCGCCGAACCGCGACACCACAATATCGCGTTTGGTCTCGTCGACACGAACCGTCATGTCGAAGCGCCCATCGTGAAGCTGCTTGGTGAGCACTTCCGAATTGCGATGCAGCCAGCTGATTCCGGCGCCATCGGCGGCGTCGATGGAAAGATCAAGCGTGGTTCGCGTTGCCGCCAGCCGTTCCTCGATGGCGGTGAGCAGCGTTTCAATCCCCTCGCCGGTTTCGGCGGAAACCAGAAAGCATGGCCGCTCTGGCGGCCGGCGTGCGGCAATGTTGCGCAGATTGTCGCGCTCTTCGGGATCGAAGCGATCGATCTTGTTCCAGACTTCGAGGATGCGCGCGCCGGCTTCCGGATCGATTCCGAGTTGGCGCAGCACGGCGTCGACGTCGCGTTCCTGTGCCTCGGCGTCCTCGTGCGAAATGTCGCGGACGTGCAGGATGATATCCGCTTCGAGCACCTCTTCGAGCGTCGCGCGAAACGCCGCGACCAGTTGCGTCGGCAGGTTGGAGATGAATCCCACCGTATCCGACAGCATCGCCTTGCCGCCATGCGGCAGGCTCAGCGCGCGCAGGGTCGGGTCGAGCGTTGCAAACAGCATGTCGGCGGCCTGGACGTCGGCGCGGGTCAGGCGGTTGAACAGCGTCGACTTGCCGGCGTTGGTGTAACCGACCAGCGCGACCACGCGATAAGGTACCCGCTGCCGGCCGGCGCGATGCAGCCGCCGCGTCGCCTGCACCTTCTTGATTTCGTTCTCTAGGCGCGTGATGCGGTCGCCGATCAGGCGGCGGTCGGCCTCGATCTGGGTCTCGCCGGGGCCGCCCATGAAGCCGAAGCCGCCGCGCTGGCGCTCCAGATGCGTCCATGACCGCACCAAGCGGCTGCGCTGGTAGTTCAGATGCGCAAGCTCGACCTGCAGCGAGCCTTCCTTGGTCTTGGCGCGACGGCCGAAGATTTCCAGAATCAGCCCGGTGCGGTCGAGCACCTTGGTGTCCCAGGCCTTCTCGAGATTGCGCTGCTGGATCGGCGAGAGTGCGCAATCCATCACGACAAGCTCGATGTCATGACCTTTGATGAGGCCGAGGATCTCCTCGACCTTGCCCTTGCCCAGATAGGTCGCAGGCCTGATCTGGCTGATCGGAGCGAGCAGAGCGTCGGCAACGGTCAGGTCGATGGCGCGCGCCAGACCTGCGGCTTCCTCCAGCCGGGCCTCGGAATCGCGCACGGCCTCGCTCGCCTGCGCATCGGCATCGCCGCGGCGCATACGCAAATAAGGACCGATGACGATCACCCGTCCGGTCTGTCCGCCCCCTGCCGACCGCGGACGGTCGGCGCCCCCTTCACGATTGAGGGGTTCCAATCAGGTCACTCTCAAGCCGGCGCATCCTCGCCACCTTCGAACAACTGGATCGGAGCGCCCGGCATGATGGTCGAGATCGCGTGCTTGTATACAAGCTGCGAGTGACCGTCGCGCCGAAGCAACAGGCAGAAATTGTCGAACCAGGTGACAATCCCCTGCAGTTTTACTCCATTGACCAGAAAGATCGTTAGTGGCGTTTTGGTTTTGCGAACGTGATTTAGGAAGGTGTCTTGTAGGTTTTGTGCGCGGTCTGCCGCCATTGTTTTTATCCCGCAGTCTTGTGCTTCTTTTTATTTAACCGGTTGTTGCTCTCTAACGGAGCCTGCCCCGGTCGCCGGCTTCCCCTGAGATCCCCCTCCGGTCGGCTCGGCGGAATGATTAGAAGGCAGGCGCGCTTTTTAGGCAAGCCAGTTCACGCGCCACCCACGCGGAACCCAGTGACCATTCTCCGTAAAACTCCGGAAAGAGACGAATATTCTCAAGCAAGTGCATGGATCGACGCGGCCGCCCGCCGAAGGCCGATCGGGTAAATTTCAACCAACCCCGAGCGCTTTGAGCTTGCGATGCAGGGCCGAACGCTCCATGCCGACGAATTCCGCTGTGCGAGAGATGTTGCCGGAGAACCGGCTGATCTGGGCGATCAGATAGTCACGCTCGAACACTTCCCGCGCCTCGCGCAGCGGCAGTCCCATGATGTGCTCGCCATTATTGCTGGTCGGCATTGCCGGCACCATCGAACCGACATCCTGAGGCAGCATGTCCGCGGTGACGATCGCTTCCGGACCGCCGCCGGCCAGGATCATCACGCGCTCGACGTTGTTGCGGAGCTGGCGAACGTTGCCGGGCCAGACATGCGATTGCAGCACCGCCATCGCATCCTGGCCGATCTGGCGCTTCGGCAGGCCGGTCGCGATCGAGATCTGATCCATGAAGTAGTCGATCAGTTCGGGAATGTCCTCACGGCGTTCCGACAGCGGCGGCACCCGGATCGGCACCACCGATAGCCGGTGATAAAGGTCCTCGCGGAATCGCCCTTCAGCGATTTCTTCTTCCAGATTGCGCGCGGTCGAGGAGATGATGCGCACGTCGACATGCACCTTGGCGGTGCCGCCGGAGCGCTGGAAGGTCTGATCGACCAGCACGCGCAGGATCTTGTTCTGGGTTTCACGCGGCATGTCGGCGATTTCGTCGATGAACAGCGTGCCGCCATGGGCCTCTTCCAGCGCGCCGGCCTTGCGCGCCTGTTCGCCGTTGGTCTGCTCGACCCCGAACATTTCGACTTCCATCCGCTCTGGCGTGATCGCGGCCGCGTTGATCACGACAAACGGCCCCTCGGCGCGGCTCGAGGCGTGATGCAACGTCCGCGCCGCCAATTCCTTGCCCGAGCCAGGAGGACCGACGATCAGGATCCGGCTGTTGGCCTTGGCGGCCCGCTCAATGGTCTGGCGCAGCTGGTTCATGCAGGCGGAGCGCCCGGTCAGAACGCTAGCGGCCGGAGCCAGTTGTTTGAGTTCCTTTACCTCGCGCTTGAGGCGCGACGTTTCCAGCGCCCGCGTCGCTACCAGGATCAGCCGGTCCGACTTGAAGGGCTTTTCGATGAAGTCATAGGCGCCGCGCTTGATTGCCGCGACCGCGGTTTCGATGTTGCCGTGGCCGGAGATCATCACCACGGGCACATCGGCATGGTCCTTCTTGATCTGCTCGAGCAATTGCAGTCCATCGAGCTTGGAGCCCTGCAGCCAGATATCGAGGAACACCAGATTCGGGCGGCGGTTGGCGATCTCGGCGAGCGCCGAATCGCTGTCGCGCGCGGTCCTGGTGCTGAAGCCCTCGTCGTCGAGGATCCCCGCAACAAGGTCCCGGATATCTGCTTCGTCGTCGACAATCAGAATGTCACTGGCCATGGGTTACACCTGTGTTGTCAGTTGCCTGTTGCGGCTTTGATTTTTGGTTCATCATTGGTCGCGTTTGCCGCCTCATTGGTTTCGGAGGACGGCGCTTTTGTTTCGTCGCCCTGCTCTTTTGCGGCCGCAGCCGGTTCTTTCACTTCGACCTTCGGCGCATGGCCGGAGACGGCAAAGCGCAACCGCATCCACGCCCCGCGCTGCCCGGGCCGGAAGTCAGACGCATCCTTGAGCTCGATGCGGCCGCCATGGTCTTCCAGCACCCGCCCGACGATCGCAAGCCCAAGGCCGGTGCCCTTCTGCCGCGTCGTCACATAGGGCTCTAGCAGGCGCGAGCGAGCCGTCTTCGGCAGGCCGATACCGTTGTCGATCACGTCGATCACGATGTCGTCGTCCTCTTGCGCGGCAACGACATCGATACGACCCTTGCCCAGCTCCTCCGGCGGAACCTGCTCGATCGCTTCGGTCGCGTTCTTGATGATGTTGGTCAAAGCCTGCGAAATCAGCCGGCGGTCGAACTGCGCCCGCATCGGGTCGTGCTTGATTTCGGTCACGATATCGAGGTCGGGATGCCCGACTTTCATCAGGAATACCGCCTGGCGCACCGTATCGGCGACGTCCTCGCCTTCCATCACCGGTTTCGGCATCCGGGCAAAGCGGGAGAACTCGTCGACCATCCGCCTGATGTCGTCGACCTGGCGCACGATGGTGTCGGTGCACTGCTCGAAGATGCCCTTGTCCTCGATGATGACCTTGCCGAACTTGCGGCGGATACGCTCAGCCGAAAGCTGGATCGGCGTCAGCGGATTCTTGATTTCGTGAGCGATGCGGCGCGCCACGTCGCCCCAGGCCGAGGTGCGCTGCGCGGAAACCAGATCCGTAATGTCGTCGAGCGTGATGATGTAGCTGTCGCGCGATTGCCCGGTCTGTTCGGCGCTGACGCGGACCGACAAGTTGCTCTCATGGCCGTCGCGGGTGATGGTGATCTGGCCCTGCACCAGCTTCTGCGTCCCCTCGCGCGCGGCTTTCATCATGTCGTCGAGCTCCGGCAGCACATCCGACAGCGGATGATCGAGCGTTTCTGATTCGACGTGACCGATGAGTTTTTCCGCCGAACGGTTCAGGATGCCGACGCTGCCGGAGGCATCGACGCCGATGATGCCGGCACTGGCCGAGGACAGCACCGCCTCGATGAAGCGGCGACGGCTGTCGATCAGGTCGCTGGCGTTGACCAGCTCGTCGCGCTGGGTGCGCAATTCCTGCGTCATCTTGTTGAAGGTCTCGCCCAATTGGGCCAGATCGCCTTCCGATTTATGAACCGGCACCCGGACGTGCAGATCGCCGGTGGAGACGGTGTTGGCCGCGCTCATCAAATTGCGGATGGGAGCCACCAGCCAGTTTGCAAAGTTGAGCCCGATCAGCACCGACGCCATCAGAATCGTCAGCGCGATCACCGCGAACATCAGCGCGAAGGCGACCTGGATGCCGAGCCGGCGTGCTTCGATCTGGGCATATTCGGCGACGCTGGCCTGGGTCTGCCGCAACTGGCCAACCACCCGCGGATCCAGCAGTCGCGCGACGTAGAGAAAGGTATCGTCGAAGGCGCGCAGGCGGACGACCGCCGCGACGTAGTTCTCCTCCGGAAAAACCGAGATCTCAGGTTTGTCCTCGCCGACATTGTCGAGCAATTCCTTTGGCGGCGTCGCAAAGGCCTGCCTGATGCCGGTTTGCGCCGACACCACCACGTTGCCGTCCTTGTCGAGCAGCATGGTGCCCGGCAAGTTGCGCTTGGAGGCACTTGCCGTCAGCAATTCCAGAAACGTACGCCGGTCCTGGACGAACAACGGCCGCGCGTTGGCGATGTCATCGGCCATACCCAGGATGTCACCGTTGATGAGCTGGGCGTGCTCGTAAGTGTAAGCCCGCGCGATGATCAGCGAATTCTGGATCACCTCCCGCGTCGGGCCCGAAAACAGCCGGTCGAGTCCGCGATCGATGGTGACGTTGGCGACGATCGCCACCAGCACCGCCGGCAGCACGGCGATCACCGAGAACAGACCCACGATCTGGACGTGCAGCCTTGCCGCGGCCTTGCCACGGCGCCGCGCCTGCACGACCAGCCAGACTTCGCGGATGATAATGGCCACCAGCAGCAGGATGGTCGCCGCATTGATCAGCAGGAAGGAATAGACGACGTTGCGCGAGGGTTCGATCGGCGTCAGGCCGCTGAGCACGACAAAGGTCAGGAACGCCGACAGCAGCGCGATCCCGACCGCAAACGGCGCCACCCACTTCCGCAGGATTCCTCCTGTGGATTCGGCAAGCGACGGGTCAAACGTGGGCGCCGAGGTCTCTGCGGTGGTCATTCCGGCAATCGGTGAGCTGAAAGGCTTTGTGTCCGCCTGCCGCGGACTGATGCATTCATATCACAATGTTGCCAAATTGCGACAATTCCGCGGCGCACCCCGCCGCGAAAGCGTTCGATAACAGCATTTCGACGTGATCTACGCGGTTATCCGCCGCTGCGGTAGACCTGAATATCGAGGTCGCGAATCTTCTTCCGCAGCGTGTTGCGGTTGAGGCCAAGCAAGTCGGCGGCGCGGATTTGATTGCCGCGCGTTGCCGCGAGCGCCGCCGTGAGCAGCGGCACCTCGATTTCCTTGAGGATGCGATGATAGAGGCCCGGCGGCGGCACGCCGTTCGGGAACCCGGAGAAGTGCGACGACAGGTAGGCCTCGACCGCGCCGCCGAGATTCTCGACGCCGAGCGGCGCATTGACGCCGGAGGCCACCGCCGGCGGCGCCAACTCGCCGTCGATCACTGAACCCGTGATGACGTCCTGCGGATACAGTGCTGCGAGCCGGCGTGCGAGATTTTCGAGCTCGCGCACGTTGCCGGGCCAGCGGTGCTGCTTGAGCCGGTCCAGCGCCAGCACGTCCAGCTTCTTGGGCGGCAGCCCATCTTTTTCGGCGAGCGAGAAGAAATGCCGGATCAGGTCGGGCAGATCCTCGATGCGCTCGCGCAGCGGCGGCAGCCGCAGCGGCACCACGTTCAGGCGGAAGAACAGGTCTTCCCGGAACAGACCCTGCTGAATCAGGATACGCAGATCCTTGTTGCTCGCCGCCACGATCCGCACGTCGGTCTTGATCGGGGTTCGCCCGCCCACGGTGGTGTATTCGCCCTGCTGCAGTACCCGCAGCAATCTGGTTTGCGCTTCCATCGGCATGTCGCCGATTTCGTCGAGGAACAGCGTACCGCCCTCGGCCTGTTCGAACCGGCCGGAGGCCCGCGTATTGGCGCCGGTGAACGCGCCGCGTTCATGGCCGAACAGCTCGGACTCGATCAGATCGCGCGGGATTGCCGCCATATTGACCGCAACGAAGGGGCCATTGCGCCGCTTGCCGTAGTCGTGCAGCGCGCGCGCGACCAGTTCCTTGCCGGTACCGGACTCGCCGGAGATCATCACGGTGAGGTCGGTTTGCATCAGTCGCGCCAGCACGCGATAGATTTCCTGCATCGCCGGCGATCGGCCGACCAGCGGGATCGAATCGAATTCGCCTTCGTCCGCTGAACTCGCCACCCGCTCCTTCGGCTCCGCCAACGCGCGGCCGACGATCGTGATCAGTTCCTTCAGGTCGAACGGCTTCGGCAGATATTCATAGGCGCCGCGCTCCGAGGCCCGGATCGCCGTCATGAAGGTGTTCTGCGCGCTCATGACGATCACGGGAAGGTTCGGCCGCATCTTCTTGATCCGCGGCAGCAGGTCGAACGCGTTCTCGTCGGGCATAACGACGTCGGTGATCACGAGATCGCCCTCGCCCTGACTGACCCAACGCCACAGCGTCGCCGCGTTTCCAGTCAGGCGCACCTCATATCCGGCGCGCGAGAGAGCTTGGTTCAGAACCGTGCGGATGGCGGTGTCGTCATCAGCGACAAGTATACTACCTGCGGGCATTGTTATTCCTCATCTTGCGGCCTGTGCGGCAGGCGACGGCGTACCCGAAACGTCATCGCGATTGCTGTGGTCGAAGTGCTTGGTGGGGTTGAACATCGGCAGCAGGACGCGGAACGTGGTCTTCCGCGGCTGGGATTCGCATTCGATGATGCCGCCGTGATCGCCGACGATTTTTGCAACCAGCGCGAGACCAAGCCCGCTGCCGGTTTGCTTGGTGGTCACGAAGGGATCGAACAGGTTCGGCAGCAGGTCTTCCGGCACGCCGGAGCCGTTGTCCTTGACGCAGAATTCGAGCGGTAGCGATACCCGCGACTTCTTGCCCGGTACCGACAGGCGGACCCCCGGGCGGAACGCGGTGGTGAGCTGGATTTCGGCGTCGCTGCCGAGATCGGCGACCGCCTCGGCGGCGTTCTTCACCAGATTGAGGAAGACCTGAATGAGCTGGTCCTGATTGGCCAGCACCGGCGGCAGCGATGGATCGTATTCCTCGACGAAGCGGACGTTGCGGGCAAAACCCGATTGCGCCAGCCGTTTGACGTGGTCGAGCACGGAATGAATGTTGACGGGACCGCGCGCCACCGGCCGGTCGTCGCCGAACACTTCCATGCGGTCGACCAGCGTGACGATGCGGTCGGCCTCGTCGCAGATCAGCCGCGTCAGCATGCGGTCCTCGGACGAGGCCGCCTGTTCCAGCAATTGCGCCGCGCCGCGAATGCCGGACAGCGGATTCTTGATTTCATGCGCCAGCATCGCCGCCAGCGCGATCACCGAACGCGCCGCACTTCGGTGCGTCAATTGCCGGTCCATCTTGTCGGCGATGGTGCGCTCCTGGAGCATCACGACGATGTGGCCCGGCCGCTCCGTCAGCGGGGCTACGTGAAGATCGACCTGGCGGTCGCCGCCGATCCTGGGCGTGCCGAGATCGACTTTGTACTCGTTGACCGGCGAGCCGCTCGATCGCACCTGATCGATCAGCGCCAGCAGCGGACTGCCGAACGGCACCAGCTCTTTCAGCGACTGCCGTTGCAGGAACTGGGTCGAAATCTCGAAGAAGGATTCGGCGGCGATGTTGGCATCGACGATGCGGCCATCCGGCGCGATCAGCAGCACCGGATTCGGCAGCGCATTGAGAATCGCCTCGGCCTCGGAGGGCGCGCGCCGGCGTTGTTCTGCGGCTGAATTCATGCAGCAGCACTCCATGCAAAATCGTCGTAGGCGTCCTGCAGCGATCGATGTACCCGGCGAGGATCCTCCGCCGTCAGAATCTCTTGCCGCCAGCTCTTGAGTGTCGCCGCCGGCGCGCGGCTGCATGCGGCAGCGAACTCAAGCGCCCAGCCGAGGTGCTTGCGCGCGTGCTTGAGGCCGATGCGCAAACCGTAAAGGCGGCAGACTTCGTCATAGAGGGCGCGGATGTGTGCGAGCTGTTCGGACAGCGAGGGGGCGGCTTCGGACTTGCCGGTTTCGAGCTGGCGTCCGATCTGGCCCGGCAGCCAGGGCTGTCCCTGCGCGCCGCGGCCGATCATGACGGCATCGGCACCCGACATGTCGAGCGCGCTGACCGCCTTCTCGAACGAAGTGATGTCGCCATTGACGACGAGCGGAACCGAGATCGCATCCCGGACCGCGCGCACCGCGCTCCAATCCGCCTCGCCCTTGTAGAACTGGCAGCGGGTGCGCCCGTGCACCGTGATCATCTGCACACCTGCGGCTTCCGCACGGCGCGCGAGTTCGGGGGCATTGAGCGAGTGGTGATCCCAGCCGAGCCGCATCTTCAGCGTCACCGGAACCGTGACGGCGGCGATCGTCGCCTCGATCAGTTTCAGCGCATGATCGAGATCGCGCATCAGCGCAGAGCCGGACTGGCCGCCGGTGACGTGACGCGCTGGGCAACCCATATTGATGTCGATGATGTCGGCGCCGGCGGCCTCCGCGACCTTTGCCCCCTCCGCCATCCAATGGGTTTGGCAACCAGCAAGCTGAACGACGTGCGGGCCGATTCCGGACGCCTCGCAGCGCAACACCGACATCGGGCGGCCATGCACGAGGTCGTCGCTTGCCGTCATCTCTGAGACGACGAGTCCCGCCCCAAGGGCGGCGGCAAGGCGTCGAAACGGGGCATCTGTGACGCCGGACATTGGTGCGAGGAGAACCCGGTTTTCGACCGAAATATCACCTATCTTCAACATCTTAGGGCGTGGCGAGTCCAGGCCGGTCACGGTGTTCTCATTGGTGTGGCAATAGCGGCATTGCTACTGTCGACGCATATTGTGAGCACAAATCTTGGGCAGTCAAGCTTCATGCCTACACTTTAGACAGTTCTATCATTTGTGCAAGTGCACTGCAACAAGAACTGCATTTCCCACAGCCGTCGGGAAAGGCTCTGCTTTTACGCATTCGGCATGGTAAGGGCTGTGCGCCGCAAGGTACCGATCCCCTTCAATCGCCCGATCCATCCATAATAGAATCAAATGCCGAAATCTGAGCGTACAGCAGCCATCCTCGTCGCAGCCGGGCGCGGGCTTCGCGCCGGCGCCGGAGGGCCGAAGCAATATCGGACGATCGGCGGCCAGACCGTGATCTTCCGGGCGATGGAAGCGTTCTGCCGCCACAGCGATGTGTTTGCCGTGCAGCCGGTTGTGAATCCCGACGACGTCGCGATCTTCAACGCAGCCGTCGTTGGTTTGCGCCATCAGCCGCCAACCAATGGCGGCGCGACGCGCCAGGCCTCGGTGCACGCCGGACTCGAGGCGCTGGCCAGCGAGAGACCCGACATCGTTCTGATCCACGACGCCGCGCGCCCGTTCGTGACACCGGCGGTGATTTCGCGCGCGATCGAAGCCGCCGGCCGCACCGGCGCTGCGGTGCCTGCGATTGCCGTCACCGATACGATCAAACAGGTCGGCGAAGCCGGCGATGTCGAAGCCACGCCGGACCGCGCGCGCTTGCGCATCGCGCAAACGCCACAGGCCTTTCGTTTCGACGTGATCCTCGAAGCGCATCGCCGCGCGGCGCGCGAGGGTCGCAGCGATTTCACCGATGATGCCGCGCTCGCCGAATGGGCGGGATTGACGGTGGCGACCTTTGAAGGCGATCCTGCGAACATGAAGCTCACGACCCCCCAAGATTTCGTCCGCGAGGAAGCCCGCCTCGGCGCCATGCTCGGCGACATCAGGACCGGCACCGGATATGACGTGCACGCCTTCGGCGACGGCGACCATCTGATGATCTGCGGCGTCCGGGTGCCGCACACACGCGGCTTTCTCGCCCATTCCGACGGCGACGTCGGCCTGCACGCCATGGTCGATGCAATTCTTGGCGCGCTGGCAGACGGTGATATTGGTTCGCACTTTCCGCCCAGCGATCCCAAATGGAAGGGCGCGGCCTCCGACCGGTTCCTGAAATATGCGGTCGATCGCGTCGCCGCGCATGGCGGCCGTATTGCCAATCTCGAGGTCACGCTGATCTGCGAGCGTCCCAAGATCGGACCGCTGCGCGATACCATGCGCGCACGTATCGCCGAGATCACCGGGCTCGACATCTCGCGCGTCGCCGTCAAGGCGACGACCAGCGAACGGCTGGGCTTTACCGGCCGCGAGGAAGGCATCGCCGCGACCGCGTGCGCCACCATCCGGCTGCCCTGGGACGATCAGGGTCGGAGCGAGTAACATGAGCGGCAGCGACGCCCGCGCCCTCTCCCGCTCGCTGCTCGATCTGTGCCGGATGCGCAAGCTGACGATCGCGACCGCGGAATCCTGCACCGGTGGCCTGGTCGCCGGCGCGCTCACGGATATCCCCGGCTCCTCAGATGTCATCGACCGCGGCTTTGTCACGTACTCCAACGATGCCAAGCGCACGATGCTCGGCGTCAAGGTGACGACGCTGGCGACCTTTGGCGCGGTCAGCAAGGAAACCGCAACGGCCATGGCGGTCGGTGCGCTGGAGAAGGCCGGCGTCGATCTGGCCGTCTCCATTACCGGCATTGCCGGTCCGGGCGGCGCCACGCCGGGCAAGCCGGTCGGGCTGGTGCATTTCGCGGTCGCCTCGCGCGACGGGCGGATCCTGCACCGCGAACATCGCTTCGGCGCCATCGGCCGCACCACCGTGCGCCAGCGCTCGGTGGTCGAGGCGCTGCGCATGCTGATGGAACTGGCGCGCGGCCCGCAGGCCGCCGTCAAGCCGCGCCGCGAAGCCGCAAGCCGGCTGCGACCGCGCGTCGCGCGATCGACCCGGGGCAGCGCCGTCAAGCGGCGGCGGCCACCGCGGGCCTAAGGATCATCCGCCCCATCATTTTGCCGCGGCCAGCGCCTTGGCACGGGTTTCACTGAGCGAGGCCGCCGGCGTCAGCGCCTCCGGACTGATCGTCAGTTCAATAATCGATGGCAGGCGTGAGGCCACGGCTTCATCGAAGGTTTTTGCAAAATCCTCGGTGCGATCGATCCGGGCGCCGAAGCCGCCGCAGGCGCGCGCGAGCGCGGCGAAGTCAGGGTTGGCCAGATTGGTGCCAGACACCCGGCCCGGATAATGCCGCTCCTGATGCATACGGATGGTGCCGTACATGCCGTTGTTGCAGACGACCACGATGATCGGCAGCCGGTTTTCAACCGCGGTCATGAACTCGTTCCCGGTCATCTGGAAGCAACCGTCGCCGGCGAACGCGATCACTGGCCGATTCGGATGCAGATGCTTGGCCGCTACCGCCGCCGGCAATCCGTATCCCATCGATCCTGACGTCGGCGCCAGCTCGGTCCGGAATTGCCGATAACGCCAGAAGCGATGCACCCAGACGGCATAGTTGCCGGCGCCGTTGCAGATGATCGAATCCTCCGGCAGGCGCTCGCTGAGATCGCGCACGATCCGCGAGAGCTGAACATCGCCGGGCGATTGGGTCGGCTCGGCAAAGGCGAGATAGTCCGCGTGCGCCGCCTTGAGCTCGTCGGCGCGCGAACGATGTTTCGGTTGCAGCTTGCTGATCGCGGCCGTGAACGCCGCGCTCCCCGACACGATGCCCAGCGTCGGCGCATAGACGCGGCCGATCTCCTCGGGATCCGGATAGATGTGAACCAGCGGCTGCTTCGGCTGCGGGATGTCGAACAGGCTGTAGCCCGACGTCGTGATTTCCCCGAGCCGGGCACCGAGCGCGATGATCAGATCGCTGTCACGAATCCGCTCGGCGAATTTCGGCGAGATGCCGATGCCGACATGGCCGGCATAAGCGGGATGCAAATTGTCGAAATAATCCTGGCACCGGAACGAGGCGCTGACCGGCACTTCATGCGCGCTCGCGAAAGCTTCGAGGTCGCGGCGCGCTTTATCGCTCCAGCCACCGCCGCCGACGATCAGCAACGGTTTTCGTGCCGCGGCCAGCAGCGCCTCAAACTGCCGCAGGCTCTCCTCGCCGGGCGCAACAGTTTGCGGCTTGTAGGGCTGCGCATCCGGAACGTCCGCCTCGTCGGTCAGCATATCCTCGGGCAGCGCCAGCACCACCGGACCGGGCCGGCCGGAGGTCGCTGTATAAAACGCCCGCGAGATGAATTCCGGAATTCGCCGCGCGTCGTCGATCTGGGCGACCCATTTGGTCATCGGCCCAAACATCTGCCGGTAGTCGATTTCCTGGAATGCCTCGCGTTCCATCATGTCGCGCCCGACCTGGCCGAGCAGCAGGATCATCGGCGTCGAATCCTGAAACGCGACATGAACGCCGGCGGAAGCATTGGTTGCGCCGGGGCCGCGCGTCGCAAAGGCAATGCCGGGCTTTCCGGTGAGCTTGCCATAGGCGTCCGCCATCATGGCCGCGCCGCCCTCATGCCGCGAATTGACGAAGCGGACCCGCTGGTTCTGATACATACCGTCGAGTGCGGCCAGAAAACTTTCACCGGGCACCCCGAACACGGTGTCGGCGCCGTGCAGGGCCAGTTGATCGATCAGGATATGCCCGCCGGATCGCATTGGTGCCTTGATGTCCATCACATGGTCCTTCCGTTCCGCAAATCGTGTCGCATTTCAGTTGCTTTCATTTCGATCGTGCGGCCGCACGCGGGCCTCGACGCCGGTGACAGCCTCGTAAGCCTTGATCACGGCGGTGCAGGATTCGCCGTCATGACCGAGCAAGGCGGCCTGCCGGTAGGTCTGATGCACGGCTTCCGCCATGAAGCCCGGCAATCCGGCGTCTTCCAGCCAGCGCGCGTAATAGCGCACGTCCTTGCGCGCGTTCGCCAGCGACATCAGCGGGGTGAAGTCGCCGTCGAGCGTGGCCTGGCCATAGAGGTCGAGCATGCCGCTCTTGCCGCCCGCGGCCGAGATGATGGTGATCAGTTGCTTGAGATCGAGGCCGTCTTTTGCCGCCAGGGCAAACCCTTCGCACCATGCCGCGACATTGGCGAAGGCGATGTAGTTGTGGATCAACTTGAGGCGGATGGCGTGGCCGAGCGGCCCGATATGGAAGATGTTCTCCGCATAGCGTTGGAAGTAAGGCCGCAACTCCTCCAGCAAGCCCGCATCTCCGCCGTAGAGCACATTGACCTGGCCGGCGTCGGCGTGTTTCGGCGTGCGTGTCATCGGCGCTTCGGCATAGCGCCCGCCGGCTGCGCAAACCAGCCGATCGAGCTTGTCGACCATTTGCGGGCTGCCGGTGGTGTGGTCGACGACGATGAAGTTCGGAACTGGCCTTGCGAGCAATCCGTCGGGCCCCGACAGCAGGGCCTCGACGTCCTCGGCCGCATTGACGCAAATCATGATAATGCGGCAATCGCGGATGTCGCGCAGACCGCTCGCTTCCGTTGCTCCCTGGGATTTGGCGATCGCGACCGCCTCAGGGTTGATGTCGAAAGCCGTGACGGCTACGCCCTTGGCGAGGAGGTTCTTGACCAGCCCGCGCCCCATTCCGCCCAGGCCGATGAATCCCACGCGTTCCAATGCCGTCATGTCACGCCCGCCTTCCATAAACGACATCCGCCCGCCTCTCGAACGCCGCGGCAAAGCGCTGGAACGCGGCGTCGAACATCGTGCCCATCAGCATCGCGAGCATCCGGCTCTTGAATTCGTAGGACAGGAAAAACCCGACATCGCAGTCGGTTTCGGATCTGGGCTCGAAGCTCCAGCGGTTTTCCAGATTGCTGAACGGGCCCTTCAGATATTCCACCATGATCTTCAGATTGGGACGATCGAGCGTCACCCGGCTGGTGAAGGATTCCCGCACCAGCTTGAACGACACCGTCATGTCGGCGACCACGACCTCGGTGCCGTCTGGTTTTGGCGTGCGCTGGCGAATTTTCAGCGAATGGCACAACGGCACGAATTCCGGATAGCGCTCGATGTCGGCGACCAGATCGAACATCTGCTGGGCGGAGTGATGGGCCCGCCGCTTGCTGGAAAACCTCGGCATCGGCAGATCTCAGCGCGATCGCGCCGCGCGCGCCGCCTGCAGCTTGGCGAAATCATCGCCGGCGTGATGCGAGGAGCGGGTCAGCGGGCTTGCCGACACCATCAGGAAGCCCTTGGTGTAGGCCACCTTCTCGTAGCCTGCGAACTCGTCCGGCGTGACGTAGCGCATCACGGCGTGATGCTTGCGGGTCGGCTGCAGATATTGCCCGATGGTGAGGAAATCGACGTCGGCCGAGCGCAGATCGTCCATCACCTGCAGCACCTCATGGCGCTCCTCGCCGAGGCCCACCATGATGCCGGATTTGGTGAAGATGGTCGGATCGATTTCCTTGACCCGCTGCAACAGCCGGATCGAATGGAAATAGCGCGCGCCCGGACGCACCGTAAGATAACGCGACGGCACGGTTTCCAGATTGTGGTTGAACACGTCGGGCTTTGCGGCCGCGACGATCTCCAGCGCGCCTTCCTTGCGCAGGAAATCCGGCGTCAGGATTTCGATCGTCGTGGTCGGGCAGCGGGCGCGGATCGCACGAATAGTCTGCGCAAAATGCTCGGCGCCGCCATCGGCGAGATCGTCGCGATCCACCGAGGTCACGACGATGTGGGCGAGCCCGAGCTTTGAGGTCGCTACCGCGACATGCTCCGGTTCTGACGCATCGAGCGCGCCGGGCATCCCCGTCTTGACGTTGCAGAACGCGCAGGCGCGGGTGCAGGTGTCCCCCATGATCATGAAGGTGGCGTGTTTCTTGTCCCAGCACTCGCCGATATTCGGGCAGCCGGCCTCCTCGCACACCGTGACGAGGCCGTTCTCCTTGACGATTTTGCGGGTATCGGCGTAGCCGCGGGTATTCGGCGCGCGGACCCGGATCCAGTCCGGCTTTGGCGGCGACAGCGCATCCGGCCGGTTCACCTTTTCAGGATGACGCGGGCGCACCGGGTTGGATGAAACGGTATCGACGAGAACGACCATGTTAAGCCCGAATATGCCCGAGTATTCCTGGAAACCTTAGCTAATCCGTGTCGCGGTGCGCCGCAACCTCGTTGCAGCGCCAAGCCCGCAACTGTTGCGGAAACCTAGCAGAAACATGCAACATATTGGGAGCTTTCCACCTGTTCCGCTGATTCCCACTTCAAAATGGTTCAAATCTCCAAAACGGCCGACGCAAAGGTCCCCCGCCTCGGCAAGCCGCTGAAACGCGCGTTTTTTGCCCGCAGCGTGCATGAGGTTGCGCCCGACCTGATCGGCGCCACGCTGCTGGTTGACGGCGTCGGCGGCATCATTGTCGAGGTCGAGGCCTATCACCACACCGATCCGGCCGCGCATTCGTTCCGGGGGCCGACGCCGCGCAACCTCGTGATGTTCGGCCCGCCCGGCTTCGCTTACGTCTATCGCTCCTACGGCATCCACTGGTGTGCCAATTTCGTTTGCGAGAAGGAAGGTTCGGCCAGCGCGGTGCTGATCCGCGCGCTGCAACCGACCCATGGCATTCCGGCGATGCGCCGCCGCCGCGGCTTGCATGACGAGCGCGCGCTGTGCTCGGGGCCCGGCAAATTGTGCGAAGCGCTTGGCATCACGATCAAGCACAGCGGACATCCGCTGGATGTGCCGCCGATCAGCTTGCATGCGCGGGCTGGTGACGCGGAGATCGTCTCCGGCATTCGCATCGGCATCACCAAGGCGGTGGATTTGCCGTGGCGGTACGGGCTGAAGGGATCGCGGTTTTTGAGCAAGGGGTTTTGATGGTCGAGCTATCTCAGCCGTCATTGCGAGCGAAGCGAAGCAATCCATTCTTTCTTTACGCGGCGACATGGATTGCTTCGCTTCGCTCGCAATGACGAGGAAATAGCTTCGCGTTCTCGCGACGCAATGCGCCCGAGGCTTGCTGGAAACTTCCCGCCCTCTCCAATCAGAGGGCGCAGGGAAGACCGGGTGCGCGCTGCACCCGCGGTCTCGTGTGCGGTTTGCACAAAATAAAGTGCACACGAGCATACAGGGCAGCGGTGAACACCCGGCCTTCCCTGCGCAATGGCTTTACGGCTTATAACGGGCTCTCCCCGGAGAACGGCTCTTTTGCCTCCGTTGCGCCCTGGAAGCTATTGCCTCCAGGTGCATTGACGCCAGCACCGCGACGTCAGGACCACACGTCTTTGCCGTACGCCTTTGTTACGATCGTCCATCGCAACATCAGCGTCCACCGCAACCCATCCAACGTCCGTGACGACGGCCGACGCCCTTCTGAGTAGGACGGGATGGCCAAAGATATACCCCTGATTTTACTTTCTGTAAAAGCGAAATATTTTTTATTTTGGGGCTTGACAAGATTTCCGAATAGCAGAAGTAACTTAGCCGGCCTGCGCCGGGCGCGGCCGTCCGGTCAACCCGTCGCGGCTACCTCGGTTTTCACAGCGCGTGATGGCAGACTGCCTCGATGCGGTTGCCGTCGGGGTCGCGCAGGAACGCGGCGTAGTACGACGCGTGATAGTCGCGCAAGCCCGGCGGGCCGTCGTCGGTGCCGCCCGCCGCGATGCCGGCGTCCCAGAACGCGTCGACCTGGGTTTGCCAGCGGGCCTTGAAGCACCAATGGCGGCCGAAGGCGTCCTCTGGTTTCGGGCCTTTGCGGATGGTGAGATAGACCCGGTCCGGATAGGCCGGGCGCGCCCGCTCGCCATAACCGAGCCAGTCGTCGCGGCGGCCGACCTTGACGACGCCGAGCGCTTTCATGATGGCGTCGTAGAACCGCTCGGCGGCGGCGATGTCGGAGACCGTGATGGAGACGTGGTCCAGCATACAAGCTAGCTCCGCACTTATCGTAATCCGTCACCCTGAGGTGCGCGCTCTTGCGCGCCTCGAAGGGCGACGGCCCGATCTGTGGCCGCACATCCTTCGAGGCTCGCTGCGCTCGCACCTCCAGCGACAACGGCGCGGCCGTTGCGCGGGGATGACGGAACTAACGTCAGGTATCCCCTTCGTCTACGACGCGTTCTTCAGCCGCTCCAGTGCTTCGAGAACCTTCTCTTTTCGCGCCACGGCCGCTTCGCGCTTCTCTTTCTCTTCCTCGACGATCTCTTCGGGCGCATTGGCGACGAATTTCTCGTTGCCGAGCTTGGCATCGACCCGCTTGATATCGGCGTCGGCCTTGGCGATTTCCTTGTCGAGCCGGGCTTTTTCGGCCGCCAGATCGATCACGCCCTTGAGCGGTAGCGCCACGACTTCGCCGCGCACCAATAATTGCACTGCGCCTTCCGGCGGCCGGTCAGCAAAGGAAATCTCGGCGAGCCGCGCCATGCGCTTGACGGTATCGCTCCAGCGTCGCGCGCGGTCCCTGGTTTCAGCGGACGCGCCCGACAGCACCAGCGGCGTCAGCGTCGCTGGCGCAATGTTCATTTCCGCGCGCACCGATCGGATCGCGGTGACGAGATCGACCACCCAACCGATTTCAGCCTCGGCCGCGGGATCGCTGAACTCACCGGCGTCGAGCAAAGCAAGGACCGACGGGATCAACGGATCGTTCGGGCCCGCCATTGCCGCCGACGCCAAGTGCTCAGCCGTCATCGCGCCCGCCTTGCGCGGCCATTCGGCCAGTACCAGCAGACCGTCGCGCTTGGCCGTGACGGCCCACAGTTCCTCGGTGATGAAGGGCATGAACGGATGCAAGAGTTTCAGAATCTCGTCCCGCGCCCAGGCCACCATGGCGCGCGTCTCGGTCTTTGCCGCGCCCTCCTCGCCCAGCAACATCGGTTTTGCGAGTTCGATGTACCAGTCGCAATAAACGTTCCAGACGAAGCGATAGATAGCGTTCGCGGCGTCGTTGAAGCGATAGGCCTCGATCGCCTCGGTGACTTCGCGCGTAGCGCGCGAGGTCTCGTGCGCGATCCAGCGGTTCAGTGTCTCGTTCGCACCCGTCGGATCGAAACCCGCCGGCATCACACAGCCATTCATTTCGGCAAAGCGGCAGGAATTCCACAGCTTGGTCGCGAAATTACGATTGGTTTCAACGAGTTGCGACGACAACTTGATGTCGTGGCTGTGCGCGGCCCCGCGCGCCAATGCAAAGCGCAGCGCGTCGGCGCCGAAATCGTCGATGACGCCGAGGGGATCGATGACGTTGCCTTTCGACTTCGACATCTTCGCGCCCTTCTCGTCGCGAACCAGGCGGTGGATGTAGACGGTCGAGAACGGCACTTCCTGCTTGAAGTGAAGGCCCATCATCATCATCCGGGCGACCCAGAAGAAGATGATGTCCCAACCCGTCACCAGCACATTGGTCGGGTAGTAGCGCGCGAGCTCCGGCGTCTCATCCGGCCAGCCAAGCGTCGAGAACGGCCACAGGCCTGAGGAGAACCAGGTGTCGAGCACGTCCTCGTCTCTGACGATAAAACCCTCGCGCTTGGCGGGATCCTCCGCCATCGCCTGTCCCTGCTCCGGCGTGATGACTTCCTGCTCGACGTAATAGCCGAGCGCATTGCCGACGGCTTCCTCTTCGGTCTCGGCGACGAACACCTTGCCGTCCGGGCCGTACCAGGCCGGGATCTGATGACCCCACCAGAGCTGGCGGGAAATGCACCAGGGCTGGATGTTCTCCATCCATTCGAAATAGGTCTTTTCCCAGTTCTTCGGTACGAAGGTGGTCGCGCCCGAGCGCACCGCCGCCATCGCGGGCTGCGCCATCGTCTTGGCGTCGACGTACCATTGGTCGGTGAGATAGGGCTCGAGCACCACACCGGAACGATCGCCGTGCGGCACCGCGTGGGTGTTCGGCTCGATCTTTTCGAGGAAGCCGAATTCCTCCAGGCGTGTGACGATGCGCTTGCGGGCGGCGAAGCGCTCGACATGGTGGAATTCTTCCGCGAACTGCGACGCGCCTTCCGGCAAGCCGCGCAGATAGTCCTCGTTGCCAACGAGGGCCATGCAGCCCTCCTGGTCCAACACGCTGATCTGCGCCAGGCCATGGCGCTTGCCGACTTCGAAGTCGTTGAAGTCGTGCGCCGGCGTGATCTTGACCGCGCCCGATCCTTTTTCCGGATCGGCGTAATCGTCGCCGACAACAGGGATGCGGCGGCCGACCAGCGGAAGGATGACGTGCTGGCCGATCAGATGTCCGAGCCGTTCGTTGTCCGGATGCACGGCAACAGCCGTGTCGCCCAGCATCGTCTCGGGCCGCGTGGTCGCGACCACGATGAAGGTCGTGGGATCGTCGGGATTGAAGGTCTTGCCTTCGATCGGATAGCGCAGGTACCAAAGACTGCCCTTGACCTCGACCTGCTGCACCTCGAGATCGGAGATCGCGGTGAGCAGCTTGGGGTCCCAATTGACCAGCCGCTTGTCCTTGTAGATCAGGCCGGCGCGATGCAGTTCGACGAACACCTTGGCGACGGCGCGCGACAGGCCTTCGTCCATCGTGAAACGCTCGCGCGACCAGTCGCAGGAGGCGCCGAGCCGCTTCAGCTGGTTGACGATGACGCCGCCGCTTTCGGCCTTCCACTGCCAGACGCGCTCGAGGAATTTGGCTCGGCCGAGCTCGCGCCGGCCCGGCTCCTGGCGCTCCATCAACTGCCGCTCGACCACCATCTGGGTCGCGATGCCGGCGTGATCGGTGCCGGGCTGCCACAGCACGTCACGGCCGCGCATCCGCTCGAAGCGGCAGAGGATGTCCTGCAAGGTGTTGTTGAGCGCGTGGCCCATATGCAGCGATCCCGTGACGTTCGGCGGCGGGATCACGATGGTGAAGGGCTCGGCGTCCTTGCGCTCGGGGCGGCCGGCCTTGAACGCGCCGCTCGCCTCCCAAAGGCTGCTCATGCGGCTTTCGATATCGGCGGGCTGGTAGTTTTTTTCAATCATGACAATGCAATTGGACAGTGCAATTGGGGGTGTTGAGGAGGCTAGAAAGCCGCCGGAGGGCGTCAAGTCAACCTGACGGCCGCCGAAAGCGCGATTAGGCCCGTTTTGGGTGGCTGAATGAGGGCCGGAACGGGCCTGCCAAGGGTCCTGAGGGGCGTCGTACAGGGCTCAGCGCCCGCGCGAAACCCGCTCGATTTCGGCCTTGACGAGCTTTTCGACTAATCCCGGCAGATTGTCGTCGAGCCAGGATTTCAGCATCGGCCTCAACATTTCCTTGACCAGGTCTTCCAGCGTCCGGGCGTTGTTGCTCAGTACGGTATTGGCCAGCGAATTGAAGGCGGATTCGACCGCGGATACGGTCGAGCGCGACAAGATCTGCGGCCCCGGCGCAGCTGCGGCACTTTCAAACGGCGGCGGCTCATAGGCCGGCTGCCGGTGCAGCGCCCTGACGGCGGCGGTCTCGGTAAACTCGATGTCGTCCTGCGGCTCGATCTTGTGGAATGCGGATGCCGCCGGCTGCGGATCCGGCATCGCCATCTCATCGGTCAGTTCGAACACGTCGGCCTCGGGCTGCGCCGGCCGGATGTCGGCCTCGGGCGTCGCCGCATCGAGGCTCGCCAACATCGCGTCGATGTCGTCCTGGTTGTTGCTGGCGGCGGGCTCCGGCGCAGGCGGCGGAGCCGGTTTGGGCGCCGCCGGCTTTGGCGCGATCGCCGACGGCGGAATATCCTTCATCGCCGGCGCCTTGGCGGCCAGCGGCTCGGGCTTTGCGGCTGGCGGCGGGCTTGCGGGCTTCTCGGCAGCCGGCTTCGCTTCAGCTGGTTTGGCGTCACCAGGCTTGGCTTCGTCGTCGGCAATGATGCGACGGATCGACGCCAGAATCTCCTCCATCGAGGGCTCTTGGACCTTTGCAGGTTGCGTCATCGCCGACTCCACATCGAAACCATTTTACACCAAGCCACTCGGGGTTTGCCGGTTCCGGATATGCAGGCCGGGATTTTCATCGCACAGGCCAGACTTGTCCCCAGATCAACCCCGCCCGATGCATCGCGCGGGGTTCCGCTCCCCCTTCAAGGCAACCTGGCGCGCGGCCATAGATACGAAAAAGCGGCACGAATCGCCCGGTTACCTCCTAGAAAGGTATGTCACGGCAACAAGTGATTGCAACAACGCACCCCGCGTACTCCCCGTCGGGTGGCGACATCGTTGATGTTGTCATCCCCGCACGCATGCGGATAGCCGGGAAAAATCAGCGGCCGTCGGGCGTGCGAACACCGGCCCAGCTGTCGCGCACCTGATGATAATGCACGCTCGGATCATAGGTCGTGGTCGGCAGCTTGAGCACGATCGGTGACAAACGCCCGACCTTGTCGAGCACGGAGTAGGACGCAACAACGCGGTCGTGCTGGGCGGTGACCAGCGCGACGCGCGCGTTGACCAGCGCCTGCTGCGCGTTCAGCACGTCGAGCGTGGTGCGCTGTCCGGCCTTGGCTTCCTCGCGAACGCCGTTGAGCGCGATCTCGGACGCCGTCACCTGCGATTGGGCGGACTGCACCTGCGCCTTGCCGGCGACCAGTTGGCCCCAGGCGGTGACGACGTTGGCGCGGGCCTGATCCCGCTGCTGTTCGAGAACGAGGCGCTGCTGCGCCAGTGTTTCCTTGGATTGGCGGATCAGCGCATATTCGGCGCCACCATTGTAGACCGGCACGTTCAACTGTGCGACCGCCGACGCGCCGAACTGGCGGTAGAAGCTCAAGGTCTGTTCGTAGGATTGCTGCACTGATGCCACCAGGTTCACGGTCGGCAACAATGCACCTTCGTTGACCTTGACCTGGAGATAGTTGACGTCGATGCCGAACATGGCAGCGGTAACGTTCGGGTTCTGCGTCAGGCCGAGTTCGACCGCGCCGGCCAGCGTGGGCGGCAAATACCGATCGACTGGAGAGCCCGGGGCCAGCGCTACAGGCTCGTCGCCGATGATGCGGCGGTAATTCGATCGCGTGGCGTTCAGGTTCGACTCGGCGGTGAGCTGCTGGGTCCTGCCGGCGGCAAGTTGGGCTTCCGATTGCGCGACGTCGGTGCGGGTTACTTCGCCGACGTTGAAGCGGTCCTTGGTCTGCTTCAGCGTCTGCTCGAGCACACGAACGTTGCTCTTCTGAACCTCGACGATCGCGGAGTCACGGAGATAGTCCATATAGATGGTGGCGGCCGACAACAGTACCGCCTGCTCGATCACACGCAGGCCTTCGCGGGATGAGGAAACCTGGCTTTCGGCAGCGCGGGTCCGGTTGGCGGTCTGCTGGCCGTTGAACAGGTTCTGCGTGACGGTAGCGCCGATGCTGCGCGGGGCATTGGTGCCGTGAGACTGCTGGGAAACCACGAGGGGCAGGCCCTCCGCGGTGGTACCGCCAGAATTGAGAAGCGTGTCGGTATATTGGTAACCGGCACTGGCGGTGACGGCGACCCTCGGGCGATAGCCCGATAATGCCTGCGGCACGCCTTCGTCGATGGAGCGCACCTGGGCGCGCTGTGCGTTGAGCTGCGGGTTGTTCTGATAGGCGCGCACCAGCGCGGCCTCGATCGTTTCGGCCAGGGCGGGCATCGGGCCCGTCAAAGCTAACAGAAGGACCGAAGCCGCAGCTCCAGTGAAAACCTTCACCCCACGCATCCCTGGTAATCCATTCATCTAGTTCGCCGGCCCCAATACAAGAACCGGACGCCGCTTCAGTCGAAGTGAGTCCCGGCTCACCTTATTCCGCACCTAAGCCGGACGGAACCACCCAGCAAGCAAATGCGAACGAAACTCTTCACGTGGGGCAAACGGGCCACACTTCTGATTCAGAACGGGATTTTAACGCCCGGAATGGGCGTGTTTCGGCTGTGACGCGTTATCTTCAGGCGAACCGGGGACCGCCCCGGATCACGTCCCGGGGCAGGCTTTCGCAAAATGCGCCTAAAAAACGAACGCGGGGAGCCGTTCCATGCCGGGCAGCACGGGCGCGGCGGCGTCGAACAGCGCCCGGTTCCCGAAATCGTCATGGGAACGGGTCACGATGGTAGCCCGCTGTGGCAGCGACATTGCGAAAACCCCGACCAGACGGCCGCCGTCGCGGAGTTGCCCATAGAGCTTTTCCGGCACGATCTCGGTCGCGCCATTCAGGACGATGACGTCGAAGGGGGCTTTCGCGGGATTCCCGTCCGCGCCTGTCGCGCTATGGATCTGTCCGGCGAATTTGCCGATCACGGCGGCGGCATATCCACCATCGCGGCCGACCACCAGGACACTGTCGGTGTCCTTGATTTCGGCGGCCTGCAGCATCTTCGCCAGCACCGCGGGCTTGATCAGGAACTGCTTTTGCGAACCGCCCTCGCCGACCTCCAGATCGAGGTCCAGATAGGCCAAGGCGCGCTTGTTTTCGGGGACAAAGGTCTCGCGCGGCACCGCCAACATGGCGTCGATGATGCGGAAATCGGTGACGTCGCTCGGACGCACCTGACCATCGACCATTTTCTGGCGCGCGGTCGAAAAACCGGACATTGGCAGGACCCTGAGAGCAAGCGGCGGTGGCGCCGGGAGAGCTGAAACCGGGTCATCTTTGGTACAAGCTCCGGCAAAACGCAACACGCCGGGCGCGCACGCCAATCCAGCGCAGGATTCGGCAGAAAAGCGCGCCTACTCGATCGTGACGGCAAGCCGGCCGATCAGCTGCGCCACCTCGTCCAGATGCTCGGAATCCTGCTCCTGAAGCGCCCGCGCGAGCCGGAACAGGCATTCGTCGTCGCTCAGGCTGGGAACATCGCTCGGCACGATTGACGGCACGGCTTTCAGGTCGGCGGCAATGGTTGGCATCGAATCGGCTCCTGTTAAACCCGGCAGCTTCAAAGCTCAGGGCGGATTGAGTCGAATTGGCGGCCTGCGCCGTACCCCGCGCGGATGCCGGCTTTGCGCGGGCGGGTTGCGGGCGATGTCCCTCACCGGACCGGAAACGGCGGCACATCGTTGAGCCGCCGTGGATTTTAGGTCCGATCTGCCATCGCGCCGGAGAAGGTCATTTGGTCCTTTGCAAGCCCGGAAGGCTTTGTTATACGCTGCCCGCTCGCGAACGTTCGTTTCGCCTATTCCTCGGTAGCTCAGCGGTAGAGCATTCGACTGTTAATCGAATGGTCGCTGGTTCGAATCCAGCCCGGGGAGCCAGTTAGCGGTTTTGGCCGCACAGTTCCGAACAACGTCGGACGCGCGGAACGCCCACTTACCCTTGTAAATCAGGCACTTCTCAATACTCTTTCGTTCGAGCCTGTCCGCGCGCGTGCGAGGGCAGCCGGATTTTTTGTGGGCCTTTGTGTGGGCCTTCTGGAACGGAAGGGGACCGCCATGCTGACCGACACCGCTTGCCGGAACGCCAGGCCCTATAAGATGAGCGACGGCGGCGGGCTGCGCCTTGTGGTGACGCCGCCCGCCAAGCTCTGGAACATGGCCTACCGGTTCGCGGGCAAGTCCAAGAAGCTTTCCTTTGGGGCCTACCCGGCGCTGACGCTCGCCGAGGCCCGCACCAAGCGCGACGCGGCCAAGGTGCAGCTTGCAGGCGGAATCGATCCCGGGGTCACAAGGCAGGAAGCCAAGCGGGCGCATGCCGCCGCCCTCACCTTCGGCGAATGGGCCGATGCATGGCTGGAGAAAGAGCGCCAGCTCTGGGACCAAAAGACCATAGACGGCAAGGCGCGCAACGTCGGCTATCTCAAGGCCGAGTTCGGCACCCGGCTGATCCCCGCCGTCAAGCGGCCCGACGTTCTGCTCTACCTCAAGAAGATCGAGCGGGCCGGGACACTGGAAAAGCGCGACCGCATCCGTTCGACCGGCGAGCAAATCTGCGTCTACGCCGATGTCGAAGGCACCGACTACAACCCGTTCCGCAACTTGAGCAAGTAGTTGATAGCGAACGTGTCGGAGCCACGCCCCGGCCTCACCGATCCCAAGGCCGTGGCGATCCTGTTCCAGACCATGGCCGTGCCATTCGCGCGCGCCCGGTTCAATGACGTGGTCGGGCATGCGCTGCGCTTCATCTCGCTGACCGTGGTGCGGCCCGGCGAGATCGCGAGCGCCGACTGGAGCGACTTCGATTTTAGCCAAGCGCGCTGGATCATCCCGGCCGAGAAAATGAAAATGGAAAAGGAGCATGTCGTGCCGTTATCGCGGCGGCACTCGCTATCCTCGAACAGATGAAGCGGCTGACCGGACAACGCCAGTTTGTGTTCTCGTGCAGCCGTGACGCCCCGATCTCCGACAACACGCTCTGCAAGCGGCTGCGCGATCTCGGCTATGACACCAGCGAGCAGCACTGCGCCCATGGTTTCCGAACGTCGCTCTCGACGCTGTGCAACGCCGAAGTCGACCGCGACGAAAACAAGATGTGGGACGGCGACCTGATCGAACTGCAGCTCGCCCATCTCGATGAGAGCAGCGTCCGGGCGATCTATAACCGCGCCGGTCCGTTAGCGTTGATCGGGGCACGCGCCAAGCTGTTGCAGCACTGGGCCGACCGCATCGACACATGGGTCGGGAACAACGTGGTGCCGATCAATGCACCCGCCCGAAAAGGTGCAGGTGTCTAAAAGAGAACACCTACATATGTGGATAAACCGACGACGGCTGCCGCACAGGAGCGGGCTGGCTGAAACCCGTCGACGCAATTGCTGAAGTGACAGAAGAGATCGCGCTCGCCGTCGTCCCGCGTAATAAACCCGAAGCCGCGATCATCGCGCCAGACTTTGATCACGCCGGTTTGCACAGTCATTGCTGCACCAAGCGCTTGCCCGAAAAGAATCGTTCATAGGCGGGGCGATCGAAGGTGGCGGCATCCCACGGCCATTCGAAGCTGGAAACGTGGCCGCCGCCGGCCCAAACCGCCGGGCGCGCCGAAACTGCGGGCAAGGCGCTGGCGTTCGCGCACTACGCGGCAAGCCTGATGCTGGCAAAGGGCGATCCATTCCACGCGGTGAAAATCTTCGAAGCGCGACAGCCGCTCTCGCGGTTTATCGATGTCGTTCGCCGATCAGTCGTTTCCGCTGGCACGACAACCGACACGACTTGGGCCGCGCCGCTCGCACAGCTCCAGCCGATTTCCAGCGCCTTCGTTGAATTTCTGCGTCCGCAGACGATCTTGGGACGGATGTCCGGCTTTAGGAAAGTGCCGTTCAATATCCGCGCACCGCGCGCGACCGCAACGACCACGACCAGCCGAAACATCACGGGCGGTGCCTTGTCGTATAATAACATCACCATCTCGGCGAACACTTCTGGCGGCGTGTTCCAGTTTAACGGCGTGGCTACAACGTATGGAAATCTGACTGTCGCTGCACCAAACTACATTCAGTTCGGACAAAGCCAGACGACCGTGCTGGCGTCGCTCACCGCGAACGGTAGTTCTGGCTCACAACCCATCACGCTTAAATCTGCAGTCGACGGTGCCACGGCGACGTTGTCCATCGCGTCCGGCGCACCGACGATCACTTGGGCGGGAATCCGCGATATTACTGGCGCGGGCGGCGCGACATTCGCAGCGACGAACTCGTTCGACCTTGGGCACAATAGCGGCATCACCATCACCCCGCCAAGCGTTGGCGGTGGCGGCGCCTTCATCGGAAGCTAAGAACCCGCAGCGCCGGGACGCCCGCGCGGACAATGTGAAGCCCGCCTAAGTACGGCAGGGAAGCCCGCAGGGGCGCTATGGCTGCGGGGGCGGGCATATAGCGGGCAACTCAAGCGAACGCATGCAGCCGCAGCGCGCGGGCGGCGCGAGCCCGTAAAAGTGTTCTATTCGCGTTGCGATGCTGCACGCGCGCGGGGCTTCTCGACAGGCGGCGGTTCAAACCTGCTGGACGATCGAAACTTTAAGCGAGCCGTCTTCGTTGTAGGCCTTGGACTGAGGCGGCCTTACTTCTTGCCGGTAACTCTTCGAATAACGAGCGTTGAAAGCTGAATAACAAGGTCTTTCAGCGAGCGATTCTCCTTCTCAAGAGATTCCATCGCCACTTTCATTCGATCTTTGTCGTCGAAAATTTGAGATCGGCTCGCCGGCATTTCTTCGGGAAGGACCATTTGGTCTCCTTCGCCATCTTCGATTGCTGCTATTCTGACCGTGCGTAATGCTTTGCAGCTGCGCGGAAATGACTCTTGGGAATCGGGAACGTGCTCGCAATAAACTCTTATACACCCGTTTCGATTGTGGCGTTGATCTAAATCAACCGTAGAACTACCGGATGCGAGTTGGTTTTCAAAACCGGCCACTACCAAATTCAACTTAGGCCACTAAGGGCTAAAACAGGCCAGTACCCCACGATCTATAGGAACACATCGTGACCGTGGACCATTCAATCAGTATACCTAAAATCTAATCCAGCCAGTCGTCTCTCGATTATCGCACGATTCGGTAGCCTTGACCCGCTTCCGGCGCGGCGCTGGCGACTTCGGCCCGTGCCGGTGCAGTGCCTTCAAACTGGCAATGCGGGCCATCACGAGACTCTGACCATGCGCGCCACCGTGAGGCGCTTGCGAAAGAGGCTGCGAGGTACTCCAACCTAGTTCGGAACGATCAGCCGAGTTGCGGTAACTTGGCAAAGACCGTTGGTCGCTCGTTACTGCGTCGCTAGCGGTTGGAATGGCGGTCCCAGCTTCAGCCCCCCGGCCCCGTGCTGGGGCCGCTTCTTCTCAGCGGCTTGGGAATTGAAAGAGGCCGCCAACTGAGGCGGCCTCTAGGCTGCTTGATGTGGCGATCAACTAGTACCAGCGGCTATGCCGGAATTGCGATGGCCGTCGCGGCGGCCGCCGCCGCTGTGGCCGGTGGACAGCATATCCTTGATGTCCTGGCCTAACTGCGTGAGGAAGCTGCCGATGCCGCCGCCCTGTACGAGGGAAAGCTCCTTGTCGGTCAGCGCCTCGGTCTGCCCGTTCAATTCGATGGTGTGTTCCACAGCGTATCCCTCCGGTTTGTTGCCCGGAGCATCAATGCCCCGAGCCGATGAGGGGTAGTTCAATCCGACGGGCCCGGTCCGTGATCCGGATCACTCAAAATGGACCGGTGAGAGGGAAAGCGGCCAGTACCCATCCACCGTCGAAAACCTAGGCCACTGCCAAAATCAAATTTGGCGAGCCGCCAACTGAGGCGGCCGTTAGCCGAACGATCTGGCAATCTGATAAGCAAAGACCTTCGCCGCCTTGGTGAAGTGGGCGTTGTTAAAATGCTCATCCACAAAATTGAGAGCCAGGAGAGCAACTATCGTGGCTGCTAACACTCGCATGCGAGGATCGTCGCGCCATGGAATTAACGGTGAGTTAAGGGGCACCAACTGAGGGGGCCCTTAGTCCGGCGGCCGTAGCTCGCTCTTGATCCAGCCGGTAGCCTTTCCAGTTTTCAGGGGATCGGGTTCGAACGTCGCTATCTTGCGGTCCCCTTGCCATAGCTCGATGGCGTGACCGTCTACCAGCGCTTCAGCCCGTTCCTTAGCTGCGTCATCGTCGGCACAGGCTAGATCGATGCGCCGCTCGATTTGGCCATCGTCGCCCGTGACGTAGGCTTGATATTCACCCATCTGGCAGCTCTGCTGAGAGGTCCACCGACGACGGAACTTTATAACGCCCTTGGTTCCCGGCAAGGAACCTTTGGTGACCCATCAGGGGTACCCAATTTCCCGCTCAACCGAGGACGACAAGCGCACGGCCGATCAAGCGCTGCGCGGTATCGGAAGGGGTGGCGAGTGCGCGGCGAAGGCCCTGCCCGCCCGGGACGAAAAATATTTTCATCGGCGGCGTGGCCGTTTCGGGCGAGTCGCTGTGGGCCTATTTGTGGGCCTTTCGCCGGACAGCCTTTCGAAATATGAGGATATTTCAGTAGCTTAAGGCGGTACCCTCAATCCAGCCCGGGGAGCCAGTTACCGCCACCCTCACCCCTATCTCACCGCAATCGCCCAGATGAACAGCGCGCACGCCAGCGTGGATGAAATCGTGCGGACGTGGTTCCACAGCGTCCAATCGGTCAGATAGCGCGCCCATAGCGGTGCGGCCTCGGGACTGGCGGGATCGACGGCAGCCAGCGCGTTGTTCAAGGGCACGTTGAAGACGATCGTGCACACGAACATGCCGATCACATAAAGTATGCCGCCGGCCAGCATCGCCGCGGCGCCAGGCTCGCCCCAGCGAACCAAGCCTGCGATCGCGAGCAAGACGCTCGCCAGCGTCGTCCCGAGGAAGACCGGCATGAACAGCGACTGCACGATCACGGCGTTGATCGCGTTCATGGCCATGATGCCCGGCGCCTGGCCGATGCGGCCGAGCGCGGTCATGATGAACGTCGAGAAGGCGAAGTAGAGTCCCGCCAGCAAACCGCAACCGATCGCAGAAAACCACAGCAGTCCTGTGATGAGCGATTGAAGCATGGTCAGGCCCTCCAGATGCCGGTCGCCGCGGTCCTGCGGGCATACTCGGAAAAATCGCGGGCGGGACGGCCGAGCGCCTGCTCGACGCCATCGGCAATGCTGCTGTTGCGCCCGTCGAGCACGACGGTGAAGAGTTCGTCCATGAGGGCGATGGTCTGTTCGGGCACAAACGGCCGCATGCCGGCGGCAAACGCCTCCGGCGCAACCTGCCGGTAGGCGATCGGCCGGCCGGCGGCGGCCGATATCTCAGCCACGGCCTGCGCAAAGGAGAGCGCGCGCGGACCCGTCACTTCGTAGAGCTTGCCGGCGTGACGCTCGTCGTTGAGTGCCGCCACCACCACGTCGGCGATATCGTCGGCGTCGATGAAGGGTTCAAGCACCGCGCCCGCCGGCAGCGCGACCTCGCCTGCCTTGACGCCGTCGAGCAGATAGCCTTCCGAGAAATTCTGGTTGAACCAGCTGGCGCGAACAACGGTCCATGGCACGCCGGAGGCCTGCAACGCCGCTTCGGCGCGTTGCGCGCCGGGCTCGCCGCGGCCCGACAGCAGCACGACGCGCCGTAGCCCCTGCTCGCGCGCCAGCCGGCTGAGCTCGGTGATCGCCTCGGTCGCTCCCTCGACCGCCAGATCCGGCTGATAGGTAACATAGGCGCTGGATACCCCCTCCAGCACGGCCGGCCAGCTCTGCGGATTATTCCAGTCGAACGGCGTGGCCGTGGAGCGTGAAACCGGACGGGTGGCGACGCCTTGCGCCTGCAGCAGCGCGTTGACGCGCGCGCCGGTCTTGCCCGTAGCGCCAATGATCAGGATCGGGAGTGGCGACATCGGAATTCTCCTTCCGTTAAACACGAGGATATATCGCATTTGTAAAATGCGATAAACTCTCGTATTGAGTTCGTCAAGGCGTTTTTGGAGGGGCGGATGGCGGCGAAGAAAAAAACCGGAGCGGGCCTGGCTGGGGCCGGCGCGCCAGGCGGGCTGGCGCGGCTGGTTCCGACGCAGCAGCGCAGCCGCGAGCGGTTCGAGCGCATCCTTGAAAGTGCGGCGGAAGTCATGGCCGAGAAAGGCAGCGAAGCGTTCCGGATGAGCGACATTGTCGAGCGGACCGGCGTCGCCTTCGGCTCGCTCTATCAATATTTTCCGGACAAGACGGCGATCATCGGCACACTGGCGGAGCGCTACAATGCGATCGGCCGCGATTGCGTCCGCCGCGACCTGGCGGCGGTGAAGGGTACCCGGGACCTCCATCCGGCGCTCTGTCGTATGGTCGACAGCTATTACCGGATGTTCAACGACGAACCCGTGATGCGCGACATCTGGCAGGCCACCCAGGCCGACCGGGCGCTGCAAAAACTCGACGAGGAAGACGGCGCCTATCTCGCCGGCCTGCTCGAGGAGGCGCTGCGGCGTATTGCGCCGAACGCGCCCTCGCCTGCGCTGGCGTCGTTTTCGCAACTGATCATGACGCTGATCGCAGCCGCCGTGCGCCACGCGATCGCGCTGGAGCCAAAGCAAGCCGCGCGTATGCTGACGCTGTTCAAGCAGATGCTGCCGAAGAATCTGGCGGCGCTGGAGATGTGATTCTTACTGCTCGAACACCGCCGCGCATGCCGGGCTCAGGCTGCCCTTTTGCCGGCGCAGGCAGGTGGTGATGGCGCGGGCGTTGGGGATTTCGGCGGCGCAAAGCCGGTAGACGTCGGGCGTGCAGGCGCGGCGCTGTTCGGGTGTGCCCTGCTGGGCGTGAGCCGACCCAGCTGCGAAGAGCGCGAGGAACAGACCGACCCTCGAAGCACGGCGGATCCGGCTGCGTACCGCTCCAACTCGCGCCAAGTGCGTCTTCATGGCCGCATCTCCCTGGTCGGGGCCCGGCTTGACAGCACGGGCGTCATCAGACCGAATACGCGGATTAATTTTCGTGGAATGTGATTTTTCGCACACTGAATGCGAGACGCGCGCGTCTACCGTGCCTCCGGGGAAGTCAATAATTTAGTAACTACGTTTGCCGCGGTTGGCCGATCGATAAAATTGAATCGATCCGCTCAATCCGGAAACAAATCAGTTTTGAGATCGTGCGCTCTGGAACCCCGGAGAGTGCGATGAGCGAAGTTGAGTTCGATGTATTGCTGGACGCCGTGAAAACGGCCATTGCGCCGATACCGGAGGATGATTTCTTGGCCCAGACCCTGCCCTTTTATCAATCGCCGCGCCCTGCCAACGACAACAGCGCCCCCTGGCCGCTGGTTCCGTTTCCTGAAGGCTGGTACGCGTCCTGCTAAGCGATCGAACAGGGCAACGGCCTGAAGTTCGACCGGCTTCTGATATAATCGACCTAAGTTATTGATTATATGGATGGAGGCCACGACCAGAATTGAACTGGTGTACACGGTTTTGCAGACCGTTGCGTAACCACTCCGCCACGTGGCCCCATCGGGGCGCACTCATATACGCCCTGCAGGGGATAGGCAACCAAGCCGCGTCAACCTTGTGCGTGCTGGTTACCAAATCGACACGGTCTGATTGTTTCTGCCGTGCGCGCCGCCTCACCGTCCGATCAGTCGAGCTCGAACGCGTTCTTGTAATCAAGCTTCAGCGATTCCGGCTGGTCCTCCTTGTTCAGGAAGCAATTGCCGACCACCAGCACCTCGATGTCGCTGCCCATGAAGCAGCGGAACGCGTCTTCCGGCGTGCACACGATCGGCTCGCCGCGAACGTTGAAGCTGGTGTTGACCAGCACCGGACACCCCGTCTCGGCCTTGAAGGCGGTCAGCAGCGCGTGAAATCGCGCATTGGTGTCAGCGTGAACGGTCTGTATCCGCGCCGAATAGTCCACATGGGTCACGGCCGGGATATCGGACCGCGGAATATTGAGCCGCTCGATACCGAACAGCTTTTCGTCCCCGGCATTGGCGGACCGACGATGTTTCGGCTGCACGTCGGCAACGATCTGCATGTACGGACTGTCGCCGTCGAGTTCGAACCATTCCGCGACGTCCTCGCGCAGCACGGCCGGCGCGAAGGGACGAAAACTTTCGCGGAACTTGACCCGCAGATTGAGCGAACTCTGCATGCGCGGCGACCGGGGATCGCCGAGGATCGAGCGCGCCCCCAGCGCGCGCGGGCCGAATTCCATCCGCCCCTGGAACCAGCCGACCGCCTTCTCCGCTACCAGCGCCCTGACGGTGCCATCGATGAGCGCCTGATCGGAGAGCGTTGAGAATACCGCCCCCGCCTGCGCCAGGCGCTGCTCGATCTCTGCCTGCGCGAAGGACGGCCCGAGATAGCTACCCGCCATGGCATCGCCGGCGGGCGCCGCGCGCGGCTTGCCGGCAAACTGATAGTACGCCGCCAGCGCCGCGCCGACCGCGCCGCCGGCGTCACCCGCCGCGGGCTGCACCCATATGTTCTTGAAGGTGCGCTCGCGCAGGATTTTTCCGTTGGCGACGCAGTTCAGCGCCACACCGCCGGCCAGACACAGATTCTCCGATTGCCCCTCGCGCGCCAGACTGCGGGTCAGCCGCAGTACGATCTCTTCCGTCACCTGCTGCACGGATGCGGCCAGATCCATGTGGCGCTGGTCGAGGCGCTCGGACGGATCGCGCGGCTTGCCGCCGAACAGCTTGTCGAACCGCCCGTTGGTCATGGTCAGCCCGGTGCAATAATCGAAATATTGCAAATCGAGCCGGAAGCTGCCGTCATCCTTGAGGTCGACGACATGGTCGAGGATCATTTTCGCATATTTCGGCTCGCCGTAGGGCGCCAGGCCCATCACCTTGTACTCGCCGGAATTGACCCGAAAGCCGGTGTAGTAGGTGAAGGCCGAATAAAGCAGCCCGACGGAATGCGGGAAGTTGATCTCGCGCGTCAGGTCGAGGGCATTGTCCTTGCCGTAGCCGGCCGACGTCGTCGTCCACTCGCCGACGCCATCGAGCGTCAGGATCGCGGACTCGGCAAACGGCGAGGCAAAGAACGCCGACGCCGCGTGGCTCTGATGATGATCGGCGAACAGCAGTTTTGCTTCCCAGTCGACGCTGTCGTCGATCTCGAGGAGCTGGTCGCGGAGCAGGCGTTTTTGGAACAGCTTCTCTTTCAGCCAGACCGGGATTGCCTTCCGGAACGACTGAAAGCCACGCGGCGCGAATGCGAGGTAAGTCTCGAGCAGGCGTTCGAATTTGAGGAACGGCTTTTCGTAGAACACGACATGGTCGAGTTCGCTGGCGTTGATGTTGGCCGCCGACAGGCAATAGCGGATCGCGGCAGCCGGAAAGTTCGGATCGTGCTTCCTGCGCGAGAACCGCTCTTCCTGAGCGGCGGCGACGATCTTGCCGTCCACCAGCAAAGCTGCGGCGCTGTCGTGGTAAAATGCCGAGAGCCCGAGGATGCGCACGTCGCCACTCAAAACACGGTGCGGACGAACGGCGCCAGCGTTAAGCCCTGGGTCACGGCCGGCAGTCCCCTAATGCAGGCATCGCGCGAACCAAAAAGCGGTCCCGGATCAAGGCAAATGGCTCGCGCCAGCACGACATTGGACGACCCTAGAACTGCTGCCGCATGGATTCAGATGGTGGTCTCGGATCGGAGCGTGGTAACCAATAGGTCGGCGACGAACGATCCCTTGCGAGTTTGAGGAAATCCTTGCCGAACAGGCGCATGGCCAGCCCAATGGGCAGGATCGTGCCAAAGAAAAGCAAGGCCATGATGACGGGGTTGACCACGCGGTACATCAGCAACCCGAGCTTCAGCCAGGCCCGGTTTGCCGGATTCAGCGTTTGCGGGCGCCACAGGGTCAAGCCTGCGAACACCGCGGCGCCGCTCAGCCAGAACGGCGCATAAGACGACCCCTTGTAGAGACCGTAACCGCCGATCAGTGCAAGGACCACGGCCATCGTGAACCCGAAATTGCGGTCGCTTGGCCCGACGACAACCTCGTCATGTTGTGACTCAAGCGATTGCATCGGACATTCTGGTGCTCTCGTCGGCTTTGGTGGCAGGCAACATGGCGGCTTTACGGATCGTTCCTCTACCCTTCGCTAGCACTATTTGGCACGGGCTTTAACCCCCTTGCGACGCCAATCGCGCTTCTTCGGCTTCGGCGCCAGTTCCGGCATGCTGGTCTGCACCTCGCGGTAGCGCGCCAGCAGCCGTTCGAAACAGCCGTTGAGCGTCTCGGCGATGTCGGGCCGCTTTTCCAGCCCTGCCAGCAACATCGCCGCGGCCTCGATCGTGGCCAGTCCGTCGGCACGCGGCTCCTTGCGGAGCTTTCCATAGCGCGACGGGCGCTTGGGCCCGAGAATCACCCGCTGGCATTTCAGCATCCACGCGTTGCGCCACCACAGCGCCTTGGCCTGGCTCCAGGTGCCGTCGAGCAGCACGATGCCCTCGATATCGCTGAGGATGGCGCGCTGATGCGGCTCGATCTCGCCCTTGCGGTTGATCGCAACGATTTCGCTTTCGGTGTCGAGATCGCTGACCTTGGCGGAACCGAGATACAGCACCGCCCAGCGCGAGGGATCGTCAACCGGCCGTCCCAGTGCCTTGGAGAGGCTTGGCCAGGACAATCCGATCTTGAGCACCGCATCGCCAAAATGCAGCGCGGTCAGACGCGCGGTGCCGAGGTTGCGGTCCTGTTCCTGCGGATGCTGCAGGATCAGGAGCGAAACCTTGTTCTCGATCGGCGTGATGCTCTCGCAGATGCACAGCGGCAGCGCTTTGCCGCAGTCCGGGCATTCCGGCACCATGTCTTCGTCGGCATCGGCCTTGGATTGGGGATTCTTTGACATCCGCCCGCTATACGCTTCGCCGCCCACCCCATCAACAATTCAGGGCCGATCCGGCAATTATTCCGCCGGCGCCTGGATTACGGCCGGTTCGGACCAGCGCCGCCGCAACCGGTCGATCAGCAGATAGATCACGGGTGTCGTGTACAGGGTGAGGATCTGGGACACGAACAATCCGCCGATGATGGTGATTCCGAGCGGCCGGCGCAGTTCAGTGCCCGGGCCGGTCGCGATCACCAGGGGAATGCCGGCGAACAACGCCGCCAGCGTCGTCATCAGGATCGGCCGGAACCGGGCGGTGCAGGCCTCGAAGATCGCGTCAGCCGACGACAGGCCGCGGTGGCGTTCGGCGTCAAGCGCGAAATCCACCATCATGATCCCGTTCTTCTTGACGATGCCGATCAGAAGAATGATGCCGACAAAGGCGATCACGGTCAGCGGCGTGTTGGTCAGCTGCAACGCGAGCAGCGCGCCGAGGCCCGCCGACGGCAGTGTCGAGATGATGGTCAGGGGATGCGCCAGACTCTCGTAGAGCACGCCGAGCACGATATACATCGCCACCAGCGCGCCGAGGATCAGCAGCGGCTGCCGGCCGCTGGTCTTGTTGAAGTCGCCGGCATTGCCGTCGAAGCTGCCGCGGATGCCCTCCGGCATGTGCAATTCGTCGACCGCCCGCTGGATGTTGGTGGTCGCGACCTCGAGCGGCACGCCAGGCAGCAGGTTGAACGACACCGTCGTCGAGGGGAACGACTGCGAGTGATAAACCGCCAGCGGCGACAGGCCGCGTTGGTAGCGCACCACGGCCGATAACGGCACCTGTGCGTCGTTGGCGCCGGCGACGAAGATGCGTTCCAGGTTCGACGGGTCGGCCTGGAATTTCGGATCGATCTCCAGCACCACCATGTACTGGTTGCGCTGGGTATAGATGATCGAAATTTGCCGCTGCGCGAACGCGTTATTCAAGGCGTTGTCGATGTCCTGGACGCGAACGCCGAGGCTCGAGGCCGTCTTGCGGTCAATCACCAATTGCAATTGCAGCCCGCCGGGATCGCGGTCGCTGGAGACGTCGGTAATGCCCTCGACGGTTTCCATGCGCTTGCCGACGAGCGGGGCCCATTTCTGCAGCAGATCGAGGTCAGTGCTCGACAACGTATATTGATAATCGGAATCGCTCTGCCGTCCGCCGGTCCTTATATCCTGAGCCGCAAACATGAACAGGCGGATGCCCGCGACGCGATAGAGCGCCCGGCGCAGGCGATCGATCACCTGGGCAGTCGACTGCCCCGCCCGTTCCTCCGGCGGCTTCAGGCTGATGAACATGCTGCCGCGGTTGGAGCCGCCGCCCCCGGGACCGCCGCCGCTGCCGAGCGAGGAGCCGATTCCCGCAACCGCAGGGTCAGCCATGACGATGTCGGCGAGTTGTTGCTGCAGGCCGAGCATGGCCTGAAATGAAGTGTCGGGGGACGCGCGCGTGGCGCCGATCACGAAGCCGCTGTCGTCGGTTGGGAAATATCCCTTGGGCGTCTTGATATAGAGGACCACCGTCAGCGCGATGGTCGCGAAGAACACGACCAAGGTGAGATACGGAAACTCCAGCACGCGCCGCAGCGTCCAGGTGTAGAACGACACGGTGCGCGACAGCGTGCCCTCGACCAGCCGGTCGAACCAGGTGGCACGATCGGATGTCGCCTGCTTGATGAAATGCGCGCAGATCATCGGGGTGACCGTGAGCGACACCACGGTCGACACCACGATGGCGAAGGTCAGCGTCAGCGAGAACTCGCGCAGCAATCGCCCGACGATGCCATCCATGAAGATCAGCGGCGTAAAGGCCGCGATCAGCGACAGGCTGATCGACAGCACCGTAAAACCGATCTGCCTGGCGCCTTCCATCGCCGCGGCAAGCGGCGCCATGCCTTGCTCGAGATTGCGGTACATGTTCTCGATCATCACGATGGCGTCGTCGACCACGAATCCGACCGAAATCGCCAGCGCCATCAGCGACAGATTGTCGATCGAGAAACCGGCCAGCCACATCCCGGCACAGGTGCCGGCCAGCGCCAGCGGCACCGAGACGCCGGCGGCAATCGTCGGCGTCAACCGCCGCAGGAAGGCGAACACCACCACCATGACCAGGAACGCGGTCGCCAGCAGGGTATATTGCATGTCGAGCACGCTGGCGCGGATGGTGCCGGTGCGGTCGACCAGCGTCGAAATCTCGACGCCGCCGGGCAGCCACTGCTTCAAATCCGGCAGCAGCGCCCTCACCCGGTCGACGGTATCGATGACGTTGGCGTCGCCCTGCTTGGTGATCTGGATCAGCACCGCCGGCTGCTTGTTGAACCAGGCGATCGAGCGGCTGTTGCGCACGGAGTCTTCGACGTCAGCCACATCGGAGAGGCGGACAAAATTGCCGCCGGAACTCTTGACGATGATGTCGCGGAATTCAGCCGCCGTGCGCATCTGCTTGTTGGTCGAGATTGTCTCGCTCTGGCGGCCGCCATTGAAAATCCCGACCGGGCCGAGCGGATTGGAGTTGACGATCGCAAGCCTGACGTCGTCGGTGGCGATACCGGCGTTCGAGAGCGCGACCGGGTTGAGCGCGATCCGTACCGCGGGCTGGTCCGCGCCACTGACGGTCACTTCGCCCACCCCCGGGACCTGCGAGATGCGCTGCGCGATCACGGTATCGGCGACGTCGTACATCGCGCTCGTCGTCAGCGTCTTCGACGTCAGCGCCAGCACGAATACCGGAGCCGCCGACGGATTGGCCTTGCGGAAGCGTGGCAGTGACGGCAGGTCGGTCGGCAAATCCGCCAGCGAGGCGTTGATCGCCGCCTGCACGTCGCGCGCGGCGCGATCGATGTTGCGGCCGATCGCGAACTGCAGCTGAATGCTGGTGGTGCCGAGTGAACTGGTCGAGGTGATCTGATCGACGCCGGAAATCTGTCCGAGCCGCCGCTCCAGCGGGGCAGCAACCGTCGATGCCATGATCGAGGGGTCGGCGCCCGGGCGTGTGGCGGAAACCCGGATCATCGGAAAATCGACGTTGGGGACCGCCGAGACCGGGAGGAACACGTAGGCGACGACCCCGACCAGAAAGAGCCCGATCGCCAGCAGCGTGGTGCCCACGGGCCTGCGGATGAAGGGTTCCGAGATCGAGATCGATGCCATTACTGCATCCCCTCGGTGGCGCCGGCGACCGGCGGCCCGGCAGGCCCCGGCTCCGGCACCGCCTTCTCGATTTTGCGGTTGAGCCGGTCGAGCGCCAGATAGATCACCGGCGTGGTGTAGAGCGTCAGCAACTGGCTCAGCAGCAAGCCGCCGATGATCGAGACGCCGAGCGGGAACCGCAATTCCGCGCCGGTGCCACTTTCCAGCGCCAGCGGCAGCGCGCCGAACAGGGCGGCCAAGGTCGTCATCATGATCGGGCGGAAGCGTAGCAAGCAGGCCTGCACGATCGCTTCGTTCGCGGACATGCCCTTATGCCGCTCCGCCTCGAGGGCGAAGTCGATCATCATGATCGCGTTCTTTTTGACGATACCCATCAACAGAATGATGCCGATCAGGCCGATGACCGACAGGTCCTGCCCGCACAGCATCAGCGCCAGGATGGCACCGATGCCGGCCGACGGCAGCGTCGACAAAATGGTGATCGGGTGGATGTAGCTCTCATAGAGCACGCCGAGCACGATGTAGATGGTGACCAGCGCGGCAAGTATCAGCCATGGCTGCCCGGCGAGCGATTTCGCGAATTCGGCCGCGTCACCGGCATAGACGCCGACGATGCTGCCGGGCATGCCGATCCGGGTTTCGATCGACTTGACCGCCTCGACGGCGTCGCCGAGCGCTGCGCCCGGCGCCAAGTTGAAACTGAGCGAGATGGCGGGGAACTGAGCGTGATGCGAAATCGCCAGCGGCGCGGTGGTGCGCGTCAGCGTAGCGATCGCCGAGATCGGCACCTGCCCGGCCGGACTTCCCGGCGTCGCCGCGACGCCCGGCACGTACAGCTTCGAAAGGATCGAAGGGTCGCGCTGGTACATCGGCATGGCTTCCAGCACCACGCGATACTGGTTGGCCTGCCCGTAAATGGTCGAGATCTGCCGCTGCGCAAAGGCGTCGTTCAACGTGTCGGTGACAACCTGCAGGCTGACGCCGAGTTGGCCGGCGCGCTGCCGGTCGATGTCGAGCGCGGCACGCAAGCCGCCCTCCTGAGCTTCCGACGAGACGTCCCGGAACAACGGATCCCGCCGCATTTCCGCGACGAGCCTGTTGGCCCACTTCGTCACCTCGGCGGAATCGGTGCCGGTCAGCGTGTACTGGTATTGCGAACGGCTCGACTGCGTCGAGATCTGCACATCCTGCACCGGCTGGAAATAGATGGTCATGCCGGGGATCGATGCCGTGCGCTGCTTCAGCCGCACGATCACAGCCGAAACATCGTCGCGCCGCTCGCCGCGCGGCTTCAGCGTCATCACCAGGCGGCCGACATTGGTGGTCGGGTTGACCGACCCCGCGCCGATCACCGAGACCACGCCGACCACATCCGGATCGGCCTGGATCGCGGCCGCCGCCGCCATCTGACGGCTTTGCATCTCCGCAAACGACACGTCGGGCCCGGCCTCGGTCACCGCCGTGATCGATCCGGTATCCTGCAGCGGCAAAAAGCCTTTTGGCGCGACCACGTACATGACCAGGGTCGCGACGATGGTGAGGAACGTCACCACCAGCGTGGCGCGCTGGCGCTGCAGCACCCACAGCAGCGAGCGGTGATACAGTTCGACCGTGCGATCGATGAAGCGGCTGACGGCGGCGAGCCCCGGCACCGTCATCTCTTCGCCAACATGCTTCAGCAGCCGCGAGCACATCATCGGCGTCAGCGTCAGCGAGACGACCGCCGACGTCACAACGGCAATCGTCAGCGTCAGCGCGAACTCGCGGAACATGCGGCCGACCAGGCCGGACATGAACAAGAGCGGAATGAACACCGCGATCAGCGACACCGTCAGCGAAATCACGGTGAATCCGATTTCCTTGGCGCCCTTCAGCGAGGCCTCCATCACGGACTCGCCGTCCTCCATGTGGCGGACGATGTTCTCGATCATCACGATGGCGTCGTCGACCACGAAGCCGGTGCCGATTGTCAGCGCCATCAGTGAAAGATTGTCGAGGCTGAAGCCCGCGAAATACATGATCCCGAAGCTCGTGATCAGCGACAGCGGCAGCGCCACGCCCGCAATCAGCGTGGCGCGCAGCGAGCGCAGGAACAACAGCACCACCAGCGTCACCAGCACCACGCTCAGGATCAGCGTGAACTGCACGTCGTGGACGGAAGCGCGGATGGTGACGGTGCGGTCGCTGACGATGGTCAGTTTGACGCCCGCGGGGATCGCGCGCTGCACCTTTGGAATTTCCTCGCGTATCTGGCGCACGACGTCGATCACATTGGCGCCGGGCTGCCGCTGGATGTCGATGATCACGGCCGGCGTGCCCTGGTACCAGCCGCCGGTGCGGTTGTTCTCCAGCCCGTCAATGATGATGGCGACGTCGCCGATCGTGACCGGTGCGCCGTTGCGATAGGCGATGATGATCGGCTTGTAGGCTTCCGCCGCCGCGATCTGGTCGTTGGCGGCGATGGTGTAGGATTGCTGCGCGCCGTCGAGCGATCCCTTCGGACCGGAAACATTGGCCCCTGCGATGGCGGCGCGCAGATCCTCCATCGAAATGCCGTAGGCGGCGAGCCGAGCCAGATCAGCCTGCACCCGCACCGCAGGCTTTAATCCGCCCAGCACGGCGACGCGGCCGACGCCGGAAATCTGGCTAAGCCGCTGCCCCAGGATCGTGTCGGCGATATCGCTCATCGCGCGCAGCGAGATCGTTTCCGACGTCAGCGCCAGCGTGATGACCGGTGCATCGGCCGGGTTGACCTTGGCGTAGGTCGGCGGATACGGCAGGTTTCTGGGCAGGATGCCGGCAGCCGCGTTGATCGCGGCCTGGACGTCCTGGGTGGCGCCGTCGATGTCGCGGTTGAGATCGAATTGAAGCGATATCTGGCTGACGCCGAACGAACTCGTCGATTGCATCGACGACAGCGACGGGATCTGGCCGAGCTGACGCTCCAGCGGCGCCGTGATCAGCGACGCCACCACTTCGGGGCTGGCGCCGGGCAGTTGGGTCGTGACCTGCACGGTTGGGAAATCGACCTGCGGCAGTGCCGACACCGGCAGCGCCCAGTAGCCCAGCGCGCCGCCGATCAACAGCGCGATCCCGAGCAACGAGGTCGCGATTGGCCGGCGGATGAACGGTTCGGAGACGCTCATGGTTGCGTCCTCATGGCTGCGATTTCGCAGGCCCGCCCGACTGTTGGCCCGCCGGTGCCGGCCCGGTCTGTCCTTTTTGATCGCCCTCGCCGCGCTCGCGCTTGCCGCGGTGTTCGCCTTCCTTGGCCTGTCCTTCTTGCCCTTCTTTGGTCTGGCCGGCCTTGCCGTCGGGGCTGCGGCTGCGCTTGCGCGGCGCGAGGTCGGCGGTCGGCGCGCGATCATCGGTGCCGATCAGAACCCTGGCGCCGTCGGACAGATTGGCAAAACCCGTGGTCACCACGCGGTCGGAGGTCGAAAGCCCGCTCGCGATCACGGCATCGTGCTCATTCTGCTGCGTTACCACGACCGGCTTGGCGGTCGCGATATTGCCCGCGCCGATCACGTAGCTGAACGTCCCGGCAGGACCGCGCTGGACCGCCGACGTCGGCACCACGATCGCCTTGTCGAGCGTTTCGACCTTCAGCCGCACATTGACGAATTGTCCGGGCCAGAGCTGGAACCTGGCGTTGGGAAATTCCGCCTTGAGTTTCAACGTTCCGGTGGTCGGGTCGACCTGGTTGTCGATGCCTTTCAGCGTACCGGTGTCGACCACCGTGACGCCGTCATTGCCGAACACATCGACGGCGAGTGCGCCCTTGGCGGCGGCGGCATTGACCCGCACGATCTGCTGCTGCGGCAGGCTGAACTGCACCGCGATCGGCTGCAGCTGGGTGATGATGACGAGACCGGTCACATCCGAAGCCTTGATGATGTTGCCCTGGTCGACCTGGCGCAGGCCGGCGCGTCCCGACAACGGCGCGATGATCTTGGTATAGCCGAGCGTCGCCGCCGCATTGTCGATCGCGGCCTGGTCGGCTTTGACCAGCGCTTCCTGCTGGGCGACCAAAGCGCGCTGCGTATCGGCCTGCTGCTTCGATCCGGCGTTGGACGCGGCGAGCTGCTGGTAGCGCGCCAGATCGAGTTTCTGGTTGGCGAGCTGCGCTTCGTCCTGCGCCTTCTTGGCGACCGCCTGATCGTACTGCGCCTGGTATATCACCGGATCGATTTCGCCAAGCACGTCGCCCTTCTTGACGTCCTGGCCTTCGGTGAAATTCACCGCGATCAACTTGCCGTCGACCTGGGCGCGAACGAGAACATTATTCAGCGCACGCACCGCGCCGACGCCGTCGAGATAAACCGGCACATCCTGGGTGCGCGGCGTCGCCGCCAGCACCGGCACCGGAAGGTCGAGCCGCGCGCCAGCGCGACCACCGCCGCCGCCGCCATCCGGCTTCGGCTGAAATGCGTACCAGCCGATGTAACCGAGGCCGCCGAGGATCACGAGCGTCACGGCCAACGAGACCATGCGCTTGAGCACGCGTGACCAGAAACCCGGCTTGCGCACCTCGGGGGTTTTGGTGTCTTCCTCCGACTCCGGCTTAAAGAGCATCGACCGGCCTTTCCATCCTAGGCTCCCAGCCGCCCCCCAGCGCCTGATACAGGCTGACGATCGCGAGCAGCCGGGCCAGTTGGGCCTGCGACAGCGAATCCTCCGCCTGGAATAACGTCAATTGCGTGTTTAGCACACTTACGATGTCGACAGTTCCGGCGCGCAATTGCTGTTCGAGCAGTCGAAACGCCCGCCGCGAGGCCGCCACCACCTCGCGCTGCAGCCGCAGCCTCTCCGTCGTCTGTCGGATCGACATCAACGCATTGTCGACGTCGGCAAACGATTGGACGACGCTCTTGCGATAGGCCTGCAGCAACTCATCCTGCCTGGCTTTGGTGTATTCGAAATTGCCGAGGATCCTTCCGCCATCGAAGATCGGCTGGGTTGCGCTGCCGACCATGCTGAAGAAGGCGGCATGCGGCTGGAACAGCGCCGATAACGCCGAGCTCTGATAGCCACCCTGCCCGGTCAATTGAATGCTCGGGAAGAATTGCGCGCGCGCGCTGCCGACGTTGGCCGTCGCGGAAGCCAATTGAGCTTCCTGACGCCTGATGTCCGGTCGCTGTGTCAGCAGTTCCGAGGGCAAGCCGGGCGTGACTCGGGGAATGGCGATCTGATTGAGCGTGCCTCCAACGACGCGCACCGCTTCCGGCGGCCGCGACACCAGCGTGGCCAGCGCGTTGATGTTCTGGTCGAGCGTTTGCCGAAGCGGCGGCACCAGCGCGCGCTGGTTGGCGACCACGGTTTCTTGCTGGGCGACGTCGAGATCGGTCCCGGTGCCGGCCTGCAGGCGCTGCTTGATGGCGTCCAGGATGCTTACGGCGCTGGCGATATTGCGCTGCGCGGTACGAATCCGGTCCTGCGCGGCGAGCACCTGGAAATAGGCGTTGGCGACCGTCGTCAGCGTTGTCAGCGCGACAACGTCGCGGTCAAAACGGGTGGCCACGGCAGTTTCTTCCGCCGCCTGCGCGGCGTCGCGGTTCTTGCCCCAGAAATCCAGCTCGTAGCTGGCGCTGAGCGAGGACGAATAATTGACGATCTCGCGCCCGCCATTGGTCAGGCCGCTGGCGCTCGCGCCGGATGTGCGGGAATAAGTCTCCGAACCGGAGCCGTTCAGGGTCGGCAACAGCGCCGCGCCGGTGATCCGCGCCTGCGCGTCGGCCTGCACGAAGCGGGCGGTGGCGGCGGCGATATCCAGATTGACGGCCTGGGCCTCTTCCATCAGCGCCGTCAGTTCCCGCGCGCGGAAACCGCGCCACCAGTCAAGCGTCGGCGGCGCGTCCTGCGGCTTGGTCAGGCGGGCGGCCTTGTAGCCTTCGGGGATGTCGAGCGCGGGATCGGGCAGATCCTTGGTCAGGATGCAGCCGGAGGAAGCGGCGACCAGCCCCAGCACCGCGACCGACCGCGCAAAGCGGCTTGCAAGGCGACTTGCACCTGGAAACCGCGCGCGCCAGTCTTCAGCCACAGCCCCCGGTATTCGCTGGGTCACACCCATTCTCCACCGGGCAACTTCCGGCGTGGCCCGCGATGAACGCTTGTTTGGGTGGTCTGCGACACGTTCACCGCGGTGATGCTTCCGTTGGAACCGAGCCGCCATACTAGCCTTGCGATCAGAGCGCGGACAGTCCCGGGACCATTACAACCATGCCTCGCGCCAGCGAGCCAATCGGCGATCAAAAATGCAAGTTAGCCTTATTTCATCGGCCTTGGAACGCGGTCAATCTGACGACGGACAGTCGAACCTTACGAAGATTTCACGGGGCTTTTTCCCTTATTCCCGCGGCCCAATCCGTCGCTGCGCGGGCAAGACACCTGTGGCCGATTCGAAGTTCGGGAACCCGGATTGGCTTGCGCGGCGGGGACAAAATACGAGTTGGGACTGCCGAACGGGAATTGCCGAAGGCCGCGGCCTGGATTCTGTCGAAAACATTGTCCACTCAGCCGTCCTTGATCGCGAACTTCCGCCCGGCGGACAAAGTCACATCGTCGTCATCGAACACGGGAAGACCCGCGAGGCTGAACGAACGGTTCGGTGTCGCCGTTATCCGCGAGCGCGTTTTCGAGCAAGATTTTGCCATGCCGCTCGCGATCCGGCGAAGCAATTTCCGCGCGGCCCGCTTGAACCGGCGCCGTTCGGGAAGTGCCGAGGTGCGTCGGGTGGCGCTCGCAAAATCCGGTCCGCCGGTTGCGACCCAGCGCTGGCTTGTATGCCCCGCGGCGGTCCTTTAGGGTTCGCCCAACGATCAGGCAAGCAAACCGGCAATTGCAAATGACCATCAACCAAGACGTCGTCGAAGCGATCGGCAACACGCCGCTCATCAAGCTCAAGCACGCTTCCGAAGCGACCGGCTGCACCATTCTCGGCAAGGCCGAATTCATGAATCCCGGCCAGTCGGTCAAGGACCGTGCCGGCAAATGGATGATCCTGGAAGCCGAGAAGCGCGGCGACCTCAAGCCCGGCGGTCTGGTTCTGGAAGCGACCGCGGGCAATACCGGCATCGGCCTTGCGGTCGTCGCGAGCGCGCGTGGCTACCGGACGATGATCCTGATCCCGGAGACCCAGAGCCAGGAAAAAAAGGACATGCTGCGGCTGTGCGGCGCGGAACTGATCGAAGTGCCGCAGCTGCCCTACGCCAACCCGAACAACTACCAGCATCTCGGACGGCGGCTTGCGGCGCAGCTGCGCAAGAGCGAGCCGAACGGCGTGCTGTTCGCCGATCAGTGGAACAACCTCGATAACGCCAAGGCGCACTATGAATCGACCGGCCCCGAGATCTGGCAGCAGACCGGCGGCAAGATCGACGGCTTCATCTGTTCGGTCGGCACCGGCGGCACGCTGGCCGGCGTCAGCCGCTATCTGAAGGAAAAGCATCCGGGCATCGTCAATGCCTGCGCCGATCCGCATGGCTTTGCGATGTACGAGCTGTTCAAGAACGGCACGGCCAAATCGACACCGGGAGACTCGATCACCGAAGGCATCGGGCTCGGCCGCGTCACGCCGGTCATTGAGACCGCGAAGGTCGACGACGCCTTCCTGGTCTCGGACGAGGAAGCCATCAAGGTGATCTACGACCTGCTCCAGCACGAGGGCCTTTGTCTAGGCGGCTCGACCGGCATCAACGTCGCGGGCGCGATCCGGCTCGCCAAGCAGCTCGGGCCGGGCAAGACGATCGTCACGGTCCTGGCCGATTCCGGCGGCCGCTATCAGTCAAAGCTGTTCAATCCGGCTTTCATGCGCAGCAAGAATCTGCCGGTGCCGGAATGGCTGGAGAAGCGCCCCAAGGTCGATCTGCCGTTCGAGAAGGTGTGAGGGTGGGGACAGTTTTGTAGGGTGGGCAAAGGCGCATTTGCGCCGTGCCCACCAGCTATCCAGATATCGCAAACAGTTGGTGGGCACGCGGAGCCTCTCATCGGGCGCGCATTCGCGCGACCCGGTGGCTTTGCCCACCCTACGAAGTCAATGCCGCAAGATCTGGCTAAGGAACAACTTCGTCCGGGTGTGCTGCGGGTTGGCGAAGAAGTTTTCCGGCGTGTTGGACTCGATCACCTGGCCGGCGTCCATGAACACGACGCGATTGGCGACTTCGCGCGCAAATCCCATCTCATGGGTGACGACCAGCATGGTCATGCCTTCATTGGCAAGATCGACCATGGTGTCGAGCACTTCCTTGACCATTTCCGGGTCGAGCGCCGAGGTCGGCTCGTCGAACAGCATGACCTTGGGATTCATGGTCAGCGCGCGGGCGATCGCCACGCGCTGCTGCTGGCCGCCTGACATCTGCCCCGGATATTTGTTGGCCTGATGCGGGATCTTGACCCGCTCCAGGAATTTCATCGCGGTCTCCTCGGCGTCCTTCTTGGGGATATTGCGCACCCAGATCGGCGCCAGCGTGCAGTTCTCCAGCACGGTCAGATGCGGAAACAGGTTGAAGCTCTGGAACACCATGCCGACTTCGCGGCGCACTTCGTCGACCCGCCGCAGATTGGGGCCGAGTTCGATGCCCTCGACCACGATCTCGCCTTCCTGGAATTCCTCCAGCGCATTGATGCAGCGGATCAGCGTCGACTTGCCCGAACCGGAGGGACCGCAAATGACGATGCGCTCCCCTTTGGCGACGCCGAGGTTGATGTCACGCAGGACGTGGAAGTCCCCGTACCATTTGTTGAGAGCCTTGATGCCAACGATCTGATCTGTGCTCATGGTCGTTTACTCAGTTGCGGCGATGCGCGTTCAACCTGTTCTCGACGAACAGCGAGTAGCGCGACATGCCAAAGCAGAAGGCGAAGTAGATCATCCCGGTGAACGCAAAGCCGGTGAACAACGTGGTCGGCGTCGACCAGTTTGGATCGGAAAACGACGCCCGCAACGATCCCAAGAGATCGAACAGCGCGACGATCGAAACCAGCGAGGTGTCCTTGAACAGGCCGATGAAACTGTTGACGAGGCTGGGGATGACGTGGCGCAACGCCTGCGGCATCACGATCAGTCCGGTGGTCTTGGCCCAGGACAGCCCGAGTGCGCTGGCCGCCTCGCCCTGCCCGCGCGGGATCGCCGCCAGGCCGCCACGGATGTTTTCCGCCTGGTAGGCGCCGGTAAACAGCGCGATGCCGATCAGGGCGCGCACCAATCCGTCGATGGTGAACCCCGTCGGAACGAACAGCGGCAACATGTAGGTTGCGAAGAACAGCACCGTGATCAGCGGAACGCCGCGCCAGAACTCGATGAAGGCGATCGAGAAAATCCGGATCAGCGGAATCGACGAACGCCGGCCGAGCGCGAGCGCAACGCCGATCGGCATCGATGCGACAATGCCGGTTACCGCCACCACCAGCGTGACCAGCAACCCGCCCCACAGCCGCGTATCGACCACGGGCAGACCACCCTGGTCGAGCCCCATCACCGCGATGACGAGGCCAATGCCGGCGAAGATCGCAAGGCAGGTGATCAGCGGACGCCAGCCAGCGCGCAAGCCTCCGCCGAGCCAGAACACCAGGGCGGAGACGATCAGGGTCGTCAATGCGAAGTCCGCCCACAGCGGACTGGCGGAAGCCTGAACCTTGTCGTGCAGCCAGGTCAGCGGCAACAGCAGCCAGGAAACCATCGTCGAGAGCAGCACGATCAGTTGACCGAGCAGCCAAAGCAGCGGTCCGATCACGGCGGTGCTCTCGCCCGCGGCCGCCAGCTTTCGTCCGCTGTCACCGATGCTGTCGTTGAACCCCGACAAAAGCCCGGCGGTCCAGCTGACACCGAGGCCGCCCAAGCCACCGCCATGCAGCAGGAAGAAGGCGATGACGGGCAATGCGATGAAGAACAGTCCGGCGTTGAGGCCCTTGGCCGGCGCCCTTGGTATCAGCAGCGGCAGCAGCAGGATCGTGGCCATCAGGAAGACCAGATTGACCCGCCAGCGCTCCGGCTCCGGATAGAAGCCGTAGATGAACTGACTGAATTTCGCCTGAACGAACGGCCAGCAGGCGCCAACGACATCCCCGGCGTTCTTGGCGAGGCATGCGGTGCGGTCGTTGCCCTTCCATACCGCATCGATCAGCACGAATCTCAGCGCCGGAACGGCGATGAACCAGAGCAGCAGCACGCTGACGATCGTGATCAAGACGTTGGTCGGCGAATTGAACAGCCGCGTGCGCAGGAAGCCGACAAGGCCGGTGGTCTTTATCGGTGCCGGACGCTCGCCGACGAGTTCGTGGCGGACGAAGATGGATGGTGTGGTCTCGCTCATCACCCCATACTCCGGCCGATACGCCATCCGTAGAAGCTCATGATCGCGCTCGTGACCAGCGAAATCACCAGATAGACGCCCATGGTGATGCCGATGATTTCGATCGCCTGTCCGGTCTGACTCAGCGTCGTTCCGGCAAACACCGAGACCAGATCGGGATAGCCGATCGCCACCGCCAGCGTCGAGTTTTTGGTCAAATTCAAATACTGGTTGGTCAGCGGCGGCAGGATCACGCGCAAGGCCTGCGGGATCACGATCAGCCGCAGCACCGAGCCGCGCTGCAGCCCGAGCGAGGAGCCGGCTTCCATCTGGCCCTTGTGTACGGACAAGATGCCGGCACGCACGATCTCGGCGATGAACGCCGCAGTGTAGGTCGACAGCGCCAGTGTCAGGGCGACGAATTCCGGAATGACCCGCGAGCCGCCGGCGAAGTTAAAACCCTTCAGTGCCGGAATTTCAAATTTTACGGGTGCGCCGAAGATAAGGGTCGCGAGGAGCGGAAGCATGATCACCAGCCCCAGCGCGTAAGGCCAGACCTTGATCACCTTGCCGCTTTGGAACAATTGCTGCCTGGAATAGCGCCACAGCGCGATCGCGGCGACGATGGCGATAAGTAGTGCGATAACGAACGGTTCGAAACCAGGCTCGCCGAGCGGCTTGGGGATCACCAATCCGCGATTGCTGAGAAAGAAGATGTCGAGCACCGAGATGCTCTGCCTCGGATTAGGCAGCGCGGCGAGCACCGCGAGGTACCAGAACAGGATCTGGAACAGCAGCGGCAGGTTGCGGATCAATTCGACATAGCCACCGGATATGCGCGACAACAGCCAGTTCGGCGACAACCGGCCGAGCGCCACCAAAAATCCGATCAGGGTGGCGAAGAAGATTCCGATCACCGAGACCAGCAGCGTATTGAGCAGGCCGACCAGGAAAACGCGGATGTAGTTGTCGGAGCCCGAATACGCAATCAGGTTCTGACTGACGTCAAAACCTGCTGTGTTCACCATGAAGCCGAAGCCCGCGGTGATCCGCTGCGCCTGCAGATTGGCGCGGGCGTTGGCGACGATCTCGTAGGCGATCCAGGCCAGTACGGCGACGAACACGAGCTGGACGACAAAGCCGCTCCAGCCCGCGCTGCCACCGAGCGCCCTCTGCAGTTTCGGGAGCAACTGCGACGGTGGTTGTCGGGGTTCGATGGCCATCGCCGCAGCCCTCCGCTAGGGTTCAGCGGATCGGCGGCGCGTACTGGATACCCCCCTTGCTCCAGAGCGCGTTGATGCCGCGGGCGATTCCAAGCTTGGACCCGGCGCCGACATTGCGCTCGAAGGATTCGCCGTAATTGCCGACGGACTTTACGATACGCGAGACCCAATCCTTGGTCAGGCCGAGTTGTTCGCCAAGATTGCCATCGGTGCCGAATACCCGTTTCAGCTCCGGCTTATCCGATTTCGCCATCTCATCGGCGTTCTTCTGGGTGATGCCCAGTTCTTCCGCGGTGATCATCGCGTAAAGCGTCCATTTCACGACGTCTGCCCACTGGTCATCGCCATGGCGCACCATCGGGCCGAGCGGCTCCTTCGAAATCACTTCCGGCAGCACGACATGATCGGCCGGGTTCGCAAGCTTCAAACGATCGGCATAAAGCCCGGACACATCGGTGGTGAAGACGTCACAGCGTCCGGACTCATAGGCCTTGACGGCTTCGTCGTTGGTGCCGAAAGCGATCACCTCGTACTTCATGTTGTTGCCCTTGAAGTAGTCGGCCAGATTCTGCTCGGTGGTAGTGCCTTGCTGCACGCAGACCGACGCGCTGTTCAATTCCAGCGCGGAATTCACCTTCAGCGCCTTCTTCACCATGAAGCCCTGACCGTCATAATAGGTCACGCCGGTGAAATTGGCGCCGAGCGATGTATCGCGCGACAGTGTCCAGGTGGTGTTGCGTGACAGCACGTCGATTTCGCCGGATTGCAGTGCGGTGAAGCGGTCCTTGGCCGACAGCGGCACGAACTTGATCTTGCTCGCATCATTGAAGATCGCGGCGGCAATCGCCCGGCAGACATCGACGTCGAGCCCGGTCCAGTTGCCCTTGTCGTCCGGAGACGAGAATCCCGGCAATCCCTGGCTGACGCCGCACGAGAGCATGCCACGGTCCTTGACCGTTTTGAGGGTTTGCGCCGCGGCCGTCTGGACCGAAAGGCCGGCGGCAACGGCAAGAGTGAGAACCAGGGAGACGCGTTTCATGGGCAAGGCCTTTCAGGGGTCGTGCGGGAACGTTGGCTTGTCGTCGTCGAACATTACTGGGCCAACCCGATGATCCCCCGCCCAAAAAAGCGCCAATCTGACTTGGCAGTTTGACACGCAATATGGTCGGACAAAGTATCGAAGGTCGCGGCAGGCCCCTCAACGTGCGGCGACTGGTAGTTGCGTTGCATCACAATCCGACTGGCGAGCCGGGTCAAGGGGTTGACGGCCGTCTTCGGTGTCCTGTGCGCAATTAAACTGGCCCCGGCCCCACCGTCCGGCACGGTTTTCGCTGCGGCAAAACGTCTTTGGTGGCGCAAACGCCTGCGTTTTTCGCACGACGGGCCTTCCAACCCGCGAAAATCCGAAACCAGACTGGTCACCTCAGCTGCGCCGCCAGAGCCCAAGGGGCCCTTCGTCAACCCACGGTCCTTCATGGTTCCTGCTTGCCGGAGACCTGCACGCATACCGCGGCGAGTTCATGTGTGGCCGCCGTGGTGCTCCGACGAGCGGACGCCGCAGGACGCAAGGCGGCCCGCTCGCGCCGCCCGGATTTGCCGCCATCGCCACGCCCTGCCCTTGGTGCTGAAGGCCGACAACCATCTGCTGGCCGGCGACAACGTCTACCGGCCGTCGCGCAGTTTCTGCAACGGCATGCTCGCCCGTTACGAATTGAGATCACCTATTTGGATCGCTTGATCGATCCCGATAGCGATCGCGCCGCGCCCCAATGGGCGCCAGGCGAGCGGCGGATGACTGGTGCATGACGCGACGGTCTCGTCCGTACAATCACGGATTTTGCGGGCCCCGACACTAACTGCCCGTTCACCATGACCACGAATCCCGCCGTTCTCGAACCCAAATAGTTCACCCCTCAAGTTCCCTTATACCATTGGCCCTCTAGTCATGTCGTGTGGGGACGGCCGTCAACGCCATGCAGATGACGGCGCCGACGGCACAGAAGTGACCGAAAGGACTTGGGGAATGAGGTTTGGGGCAAAGCAGTCAGCAATGCGAATGGCTGCAGTCGGGGCCTTGCTGCTTTCGGCCAGCGCCACGCTGACGCTGAGCCCGTTGGTATCTGTCGTGGCGGCCGAGATCGACAAGGATCTGGCCAGGGAGTTGTCGAAGGATTCCCTCAAGGATCCGGTGACGACATCGGCCAGCGGCTCCGCCAGGCAACGCTTCCTCTCGCTCGGTGTCGGCAAGTCCGTGGTCGTCGACCTGCCGCGCGACGTCAAGGATGTGCTGGTGGCCGATCCCAAGATCGCCAACGCCGTCATTCGCTCGGCGCAGCGCGCCTACATCATCGGCGCCGCGATCGGCCAGACCAACGTGGTGTTCTTCGATGCCGACGGCCAGCAGGTCGGCTCCTATGACATCGCGGTCAAACGCGACCTCAACGGCGTGCGTGCGGCCCTCCGGCAAACGCTGCCCGGAATCAATATCGAAGGCGTTGGCGACGGCGTCATCCTGACCGGCTCGGTATCGAGCCCGATCGAGGCCCAGCAGGCCGGCGACCTCGCCGCGCGCCTGGTCGGCGGTTCCGACAAAGTCGTCAATTCCATCGCCGTCCGCGGCCGCGACCAGGTGATGCTGAAGGTCAACGTTTCCGAAGTGCGGCGCGACATCATCAAGCAGATGGGCGTCGACCTCAGCGCCAGCATGAACTACGGCACCGCGGTGGTGAACTTCAACAACAGCAATCCCTTCACCGCCTACGGCCGCCCGCTGGCCGACAATGGTCTTGCCGCCTCGAGCATCCTCAAGGGTCTGCCGACGGTCACCGCGACCATGCGCGCGATGGAAAGCGCCGGCGTGGTCCGCACGCTGGCCGAGCCAAACCTGACGGCCATCTCCGGCGAATCCGCGACCTTCATCGCCGGCGGCGAGTTTCCGATCCCCGCCGGTTATTCCTGCGATCCCGTCACGCACCTCTGCACGACCCAGATCCTGTACAAGAAATTCGGCATCTCGCTGAACTTCACGCCGGTCGTGCTGAGCGAAGGACGGATCAGCCTGCGGGTGATGACCGAAGTCTCCGAACTGTCGACCGACCAAAGCATTACCCTGAACCAGAACGGCTCCGCGCTGACGATTCCCTCGATCAGGACCCGCCGCGCCGAGACCACGCTCGAAATCCCGTCGGGCGGTTCGATGGCGATGGCAGGCCTCATCCAGCAGCAGACCAAGCAGGCGGTCAACGGACTACCGGGTGTGAACCAGATCCCGGTACTGGGCGCCCTCTTCCGTAGCCAGGACTTCGTCAACAACGAGACCGAATTGATGGTCCTCGTCACGCCCTACGTGGTCCGGGCGGTTGCCCAGAAAGAACTGTCGCGGCCCGATGACGGATTTGCACCGGCGTCTGATTCCCAATCGACGCTGCTGGCCCGCATCAACCGGATCTATGGCCTTGTTGCCCGCGTCGGGCCGATCGGCGCCTACGAGGGCAATTTCGGCTTCATCATCGATTGATACGGCACGGCTCACTGACGGGGATGAGGACAGAACGATGACAACCCAACCAAAGGTCGATCGCCGTCACAAGTGGCGACTGGTCGGTGCGCTGGTCGGCCTGTCGGCTGCGCTGGGTGCATGCCAGCAGACCGGCGAGATCGTGACCGCGACCGTTCCCACCGATTACCGCTTGCGGCATCCGATCGCCGTTCAGGAAGGTAACCGCTCCATCGTCATTTTCGTCGGTCAATCCCGCGGCGGCCTCTCCGGCCCGCAGCGCAGCGACGTCATGGGACTGGCGCAAACCTGGGTCCGCGAAGGCACCGGCGCGATCATCGCCGACGTACCGATCAACACCGCCAATGCCCGCGCGGCCGCGGCGACCTACCGGGAAATCCGCTCGATGCTGGCCGCGGGCGGCGTGCCGTCAAGCGCCATCACGCTGCGTCAGTATCAACCGGACAGCCCTCAAACGCTTCCGACCATCAAGCTGACCTATCCGAAGATTTCAGCGGTGGCCGGCCCCTGCGGCCTGTGGCCGGAGGATCTCGGGCCCAACATTTACGACACCGGTTACAATGAAAACCGGCCGTACCACAATTTCGGCTGCGCCACCCAGCGCAACCTCGCCGCCATGATCGACAATCCGGCGGACCTCGAGCAGCCGCGCCCCGAAACTCCCGCCTATACGATGCGCCGCAACGCGGCGTTCGAGAAATACCGCAAGGGCGTAACGACCACGACCACCTATCCAGAAGCCGACAAGGCCAAACTGAGCGATACAGGTAAATGATCAGCCGGACCCGAAAAGACTCCGAACAGGAGCACGACCTTGCGCCGCCCGCCGATGAGTACATTTCGCCGGCGCCGCGCGTATCGGTGCAGGCCTTTTGTGCAACGGTTGCCACCGCCACAACGGTGCGGTCGGCCAGCGAAGACCGCCGCCTCGGCAAGGTCCATTTGTCGGTTCACATGGGCGGTATCGCCGCCGCCATCGACACTTATCACAAGGCCCCAACGCCGAACGTGATCATGCTGGAAACCGAAGGCTCCAGCGACATGCTCGACGGCCTCGATGAACTGGCCACCGTCTGCGACGCCGGCACAAGGGTGGTCGTGATCGGCAGCGCCAGCGATGTCACGCCATATCGCGAACTGGTGCGTCGCGGCGTCAGCGACTACGTCGTCGGGCCGGTCGAAACCCTCGACGTGGTGCGCGCGATCTGCAGCCTGTTCTCCTCGTCCGAAGCCGTCGCGGTCGGCCGCATCGTCGCCGTCGTTGGCGCCAAGGGCGGCGTCGGTTCATCCACCGTCGCGCACAATGTAGCCTGGGCCATTGCCCGCGATCTTGCGCTGGATTCCGTCGTGATCGACCTCGATCTGGCGTTCGGCACCGCCGGCCTCGACTACAACCAGGACCCGATCCAGGGCATCGCCAACGCGCTGTTCCAGCAGGATCGGCCCGACAGCGCGCTGATGGAGCGCCTGCTCGCGAAATGCTCCGACCGCCTCAGCCTGCTGGCAGCGCCGGCGACGCTCGAACAGGTCTATGATTTTGGCGCGGACGCCTTCGATGCGATCTTCGATACGCTGCGCATGACCACGCCCTGCATCGTGCTCGACGTCCCGCATCAATGGTCGGCGTGGACCAAGCGCGCACTGGTCGGCGCGGACGATATTCTGATCGTCGCAGAGCCTGATCTGGCCAACATGCGCAACGCCAAGAACATGTTGAGCGTGCTCAAGGCCGCCCGGCCCAACGACCGTCCGCCGCTCTATTGTCTCAACCAGGTCGGGATGCACAAGCGCCCGGAGATCACCCCGCGCGAATTCGCCAAGGCGATCGAGAGCCAGCCTATCGCGACCATCCCGTTCGATTCAAAGATGTTCGGCACGGCGGCCAATAACGGCCAGATGATCCAGCAAATCTCCGCCGGTCATCGTACCACGACGATGTTCCTGCAGATGGCGCAACGCCTGACGGGTCACGCGGTGACCAAGAGATCACGCAGTGCGTTGCTGGCGCCGATCATGCCGATCATCAACAAGCTGCGCGCCGGCGGCGGCGGCCGCTCGTAGGGCGCGGTGGACTACGACGTGGGCCCTCGCCCGTTCGTCGGCGATCAATCCGCGCTTCCAGACCTGGCGACCGGCATCTTGTTGCCGATCTCGGCGCGCGCATTCTCTTTGCGCGACAGCACCAGCTTCAACTGCGCGACGTTGGCGGCCGCTTCCTCGGGCGGAAGGTCGGCCCTTGCGATCTTTTCAGCTTCGGCCATGTTGCCCCGCAGACCGACCACCACCGCCAGATTGGCCCGCACGCGTGCATCGTTGCCGGCACGGCTATGGGCACGGCGCAACGTCTCCTCAGCCTTGGGCAGGTCTTTTGAAAGCACGTAGGACAGGCCGAGATTGGACAGCACCGACGGTTGGTCGGGCGTGATCTTCAGAGCGCTCGAATAATACTGCCGCGCTTCCTCGAACCGGCCGAGCTGATCGAGCACCGCACCTTGCGCCGAGAGTATCCGCCAATCGGGATTGTCGGGGGTGTGGGCGCGGCCGAGCACGTCGAAGGCCTGCTGGAAGTTGCCGTTGTCAGCCAGCGCGCGGCCGTAGCCGGCAAGCAGCGCCTTGTTGCTGGAATGGGCGATCGTTGCCTGCTCCAGCACCGCGACCGCCTGGGACTTCTGTCCGGTGGCGCGTAGCGCCTTGCCGTATTGCAGGGCCGCCTCGGCATCCTTCGGGTTGGCGCGATAACGCGCCTCGAAAACCTCGACGTCGCGGCGCGGGTCGGCGGCGCGGCTGGTTTCGGCCTTCTCACCAAGCGAGCCCGTGACATCGGACGAAGTAACCGCAGTCTGGCAGCCGGAAAGCCCCAGCGCGAGAATCACCGCGGATGACGTACACGCAAGAAGTCGCGCAAATTCAGATGGTTGGAGCAATTTCTGGAACATTTACTGGACCCGCGTCGGCGACTGTCCAGAATGCTCACAGCTTAACCCTAAATTCGGGTTAAGCGAGCCGCATTCGCGGTAACGGGCGGCCATAGCCCCTGTGGGCATCGCCCCATTGGCTGCCGGGCTCAAATCCCGGCCTCGCCGCACTTTCGCGCTAGTCGACGAATTGAGCGCCGACTTCGCAGCCGATGCGCCATGCCAGCTTGCACTGGCGCGGCCGTTGGCCAGTCGAGAAAATCACCGTGAATTCCGTTGGAATCTCCGGATACTCGGCGATGATCTTCACCCCGCCATCCGATACGTCCGTAATCATGCAGTCGCGCGGCAATCCGCCGGTCCCGAACTGTATCTTCGCAAAGTTTCTGCACACACGACGTTCGCTTCTGCGGCGGTTCGCTAACATCTCTGCCCCTGGCCCTGATCGAGAAAATTCATCCGGTGGTATGTTGTGGTGTGTTGGGTTTACAGAAGAATTGTTGGAATTAGCCTAGCGGAATTGGTCACAATGTAATCGAAATGGACCGGTTGCCTTTCAGCTCTGCTTACCCTGCGCCGCTGCCAATGCGCGCGTTGGCTCGACGTCCTGCGATCGCAGCGTCCGTCGATTGGCAACCGCTGGCGCCCGCCGACCCGTTCCCCGCCCCCGCGGCAACACCGGCAATTTTCGGCAAATTAAAAGGTTGATCCACGGCCTTTTGGCGATAGCCTGACCCTTCGACTCGCATTGCTGGAAGCTGACGAGCATGGGAAGCGTAGTTCTTCTCGACCTGATGGGTGGCGTCGCGCTGCTGCTGTGGGGCCTGCACATGGTCCACAGCGGAATCCTGCGCGCGTTCGGCCCTGACCTGCGTCAATTGCTTGCAAAGGGGCTCAGCAACCGCTTCACCGCTTTTGCGGCCGGGCTCGGTCTGACGGCGCTGCTCCAGAGCAGCACCGCGACGGCGCTGATCACGAGTTCGTTCACGTCGGAAGGCCTGGTCAGCCTGGTGCCGGCGCTCGCCATCATGCTCGGCGCCAATGTCGGCACCACGCTGATCGTGCAGATCCTGTCGTTCAAGATCGCGGCCGTCGCCCCCGTCCTGTTCATCATCGGCCTGGTCGCTTTCCGCGCCGGGCCGCGCTCGCGGATCAAGGATATCGGGCGCGTCTCGATCGGGCTTGGGCTGATGCTGCTGGCGCTGCACATCCTGCTCGACACGCTGGCGCCGGCGGAAAACGCCCCGGGCATGCGCGTGTTCATGAATGCCATCACCGGCGATCCCGTGCTCTGCATCGTCTTCGGTGCCGTCGTGACCTGGGTGGTGCATTCCAGCGTCGCCAGCGTGCTCTTGGTAATGTCGCTGGCGTTTGCGCATTTCATCACACCGGCAGCCGCACTGGCGCTGGTGCTCGGCGCGAATCTCGGCAGCGCGATCAATCCGATCTTCGAAGGCGCCCGCCGCGACAACCCCGCCAGCTACCGTCTGCCGCTGGGCAATCTCGCCAACCGGGTGATCGGGATCGTACTGGTGGCGCCATTCCTGAACCCGATCGCGGAACTGCTGCAGTCATGGCAGCCGGACCCCGCCAAGGCCACGGCCCAATTCCACATCGCGTTCAACGTCGTCATGGCGCTGCTTTTCATCGGCCTGCTCGATGGCATGGCGCGGCTGTTGAAAAAGCTGCTGCCGACGCGCGTCCGCGAGACCGACCCGTTGCGGCCGCGCTATCTCGACGAGAGCGCGCTGGAGACCCCTTCTCTGGCGCTGGCCGACGCGGCGCGCGAAACGCTGCATATGGGCGACCATGTCGAGGTCATGCTGCGCAAGGTGATGGCGGCGATGATGACCAACGACCGCGCGCTGGTCGATCAGGTCTCGCAGATGGACAACAGCGTCGACAGTCTCGACGAGGCGATCAAGCTCTATGTCACCAAGCTCACCCGCGGCAGCCTCGACGAACGCGAGGGACAGCGGGCGATGGAGATCGTCTCCTTCGCCATCAACCTCGAGCATATCGGCGACATCATCGACAAGAATCTGAGCGAGCTTGCGACCAAGAAGATCAAGCGCCGGTTCCAGTTCTCGGCCGAGGGCGCCGAAGAACTCTCGGCCTTCCATAAGCGCACGATGGATTCGCTGCGGATCGCGTTCGGCGTCTTCATGTCCGGCGACGTCAACGAGGCGCGCAAACTGCTGGTCGAGAAGGCGGCGCTGCGCAACACCGAGCTTGCCGCCACCGAGCGGCATCTCGACCGGCTGCGCGAGGGCCGGCCCGAAACCATCGAAACCACCTCGCTGCACCTCGACGTGCTGCGCGATCTCCGGCGGATTCATTCCCACATCTGTTCGGTCGCCTACCCCGTGCTCGATGCCGCCGGTGAACTCGCAGCCTATCGCTCTGCTGAAAGCGATATAGCGGCGCTGCCCGCACCGGCCACGGGCCACAGCGGTTAGAGCGTTTTCGAGCGAAAGCCTGCCCCGGACTTGATCCGGGGTGGATACCGGTTCGCGTGAAGAAAACGCGTCAAAACAAAAAGGATAGAGTCCCGTTCCGATTCAATCGGAACGGAAAAGGCTCTAGCTAGCGATCCAGCGTCTGCGACGCGCTGCCGCGGTTCTTCACGATCAACATGATGTTTCGGATGTAGATGATGGTGGCCAGCGACTGCCCGATGATGATGACGGGCTCGCGTTTGGCGATGCCGTAGACCAGCGTCATCATCCCGCCGCCCATCGAGAAGAACCAGAACGCCATCGGAACCACGCTCTGTCCGGCGCGCTCGCTCGATATCCACTGCACCAGGAAGCGCGCCGTGAACAGCAATTGCGCGACCAGGCCGAACGCCAGCCAGAAATCGAACTTGGCGACGAACACGTCGTAGAGATAATCGCCGAGCGCCTGCCCGTACTGAATCAGCATCAGCTCACCTCGGTCGCAACGGGTGTCGGCTTCTTGCGGCGGATCAGCCACCAGACGCCGGCCAGATCCATGATCCCGATCCACAGCCGATCAAAGAAGCCGTAATTTGACACCCCGGAATGGCGCGGCCGGTCGATCACGTCGACATAGGCGATGTCAAAACCCTCGCGGCGCACCAGCGCCGGCAGGAACCGATGCAGTCCGTCGAAGTAAGGCATCGACAGGAACACCTCGCGCGGAAATGCCTTCAGCCCGCAGCCGGTGTCGCGGGTGCCGTCGCGCAAAATTCCATTGCGCACGGCATTGGCGATTCGCGACTGCATTTTCTTGAAGCCGGTGTCCTTGCGACCGACCCGCTGACCCGCGGCAAGGCCGACGCGGCCGTTGCCACTTTCGACCGCAGCGACCAGATCGGGCAGAAACGCCGGATTGTTCTGCCCGTCGCCGTCAAGCGTCGCCACGATGGCGCCGCGCGCCGCTCGAACGCCGCTGCGCACCGCCGCCGATTGCCCGGAGGATTTTTCATGCCGGAGCTGCCGGAGATTGCCGTGCACCTTCATCAGTGCGGTGAGCCGCTCGGCGGTGGCATCCGTCGAGCCGTCATTGACATAAATGATTTCATAAGCCCAGCGGCCGCCCAGCGCGGCCGTGATTTCGGCAATCAGCGGCGCGACGTTGTCGGCCTCGTTGCGCACGGGCACAACGATGGAAACGGCGACCGAAGCTTGGTCGGAAGAAGGCAAATCGGCACTCATCGGTTGGGCTGGGGGTGGATCGGCTTGCATGGACCTGAAGCCGGAACCGGTCCCGTCAGGCGCCTCGCGACGTCCGCTTTTATGGGGCGAATGCGCCCCGGGCAACCCTTTTGAGGCGTCCCGGCGAGGGCCCAACCAGCGGCACAATGGTGCCGTCGCGCTGGATCGCAAATCCCAGCCTGCGGGCCGCAAACCAGTAGCGCACGAACATCGCGCCGATCACGCCTACCAGCGCGCCTGCGACCACGTCGCTCGGATGATGCGCCAGCAACACCAGACGGGTCGCACAGATGACGAGGGCATAGACCAGCATCGCGGTGCGTGCCCGCGGCCACAACGCCGAGACCGCGAAGGCGAGTGCGAAAGCGCAGGTCGCATGGCCGGAGGGAAAGCTGGAATAGGCCCCCGATCCCGCGAAGTGCGAGAAATGGAAGACGTTGCCTTCGCCGCCGACGAACGGCCGGCCACGGCCGACGCTCCATTTGATCACTTCGCAAACCAGTGCGGACACTATCACCGCGCAGAACACAAACTGTAAACGCGTGCCGAGCCCGAGCAACAGCGATCGCTGAACTCCTCTCAACGCCGGCGAGATGATGGCAATCGCAATCAGTAGCCCGCCCAGCGCCGCCAGCACATATTCATCCTTGCCGAAATCGGTAAGGATGCGCATCCACCACAGCGAGGGCGTGCCCCGCTTCGGCATCTGGCCGATCTCCCAGGCGTCGAGCACCAACATCAACGCGATGGCTGCAGCGCCAAGGCCGGCCGAAAGCAGCAGCGCGTGACGCGCCGCCCGGCGGCCCGCCTCGGCCCGCCGCGAATGCGACGGTGTACGGACGAGCTGGGCCAGGGAACGCCATCCCAGCACCAGAAAACGGGAAAAATAATTGCCGGATTCGGCGATGACGGGCGGCGCTGCCATCTTACTCGGTGCCTTCGGAGCGGAAGATTGCGATCGAAACCGCCTTGCCCTGCGAGATGTTATACCCCTCGACACGGCTCGCCACGTTATAGCGCAGCCCGATCGCTTCGGCGCGCTGGACAAAACCGCGCTCCGAGCGCGATTCCACCAACGCAAAGCGGCAGGTGCCCTGCCCCAGGAAATCCGCAGCCCCCGATCCGTCGGTCAACAGCGTACCGGTTCCCGTCATGAAGACGAGACTGGGTTCGTGGAAGCCGGCAGCCGCGGCCTTCGGTCCGACGCAGACGACGTTGCGCAGCGCGCGCGCGATCCCGGCGCTCGGAAACAGCGTCGTCAGCGACGGCAACACGATGCCATAGACGGCGATCGCCAGACACATCGCTGCAATCACGGCATTCAACAGCGAGCGCTCGGCGCGGCTTTCCTCGAACAGCCACCAGGCGATCAGGCCGAAGATCATCGCCGCCGCCAGCACCGGCCACGCCGGAAATACCGGGTGATGCGTCAGCTTGATGGCTGCGACGATCATGATCACCGCCGTAATCGCAGGGACCGCGAACCACCAGGCCGCGCCGCGCCTCAGCCAGGAGCGCGACAACACGCGGCGCTCCAGCGCGCCGACGGTCAGGATGGCGATGGCTGGATAGAGTGGCAGCACGTAGTGCGGAAGCTTGGTCAGCACGAGTTCGAACACGATCCATGACGGCACCAGCCACGCCAGCAGGTACTGCGCGCCGGGCTCGCGCCGGGCCCGCCACACCGCCGGAGCGGCCATCCCCGCCAGCGGCGCCCCGGGCCAGAACGTGACCCAGAACAGCAGCAAATACAGGCCCGGCGGCGCGCCATGGGACTCCTGTGCGGCCAGCTTGCTCAGCATGTCGCCGCCGAGCGAATTGGTGAAGAATGCATCCCCCGCGCGCCAGAAAATCGCGACGAACCACGGCAGCACCAGAACCAGCGTCCACATCAGGCCCCAGACCGGGCGCATGCGCCAGAGCCAGACCGCCGAGCGGTCGAGGATCGCCAGCGCCGCGATGGTCAATCCCACGAACATCAGGATCAGCGGGCCCTTGAGCAGGATGCCGCCGGCCAGCGCGGTCCAGAAAATCGCGGGTGAGGTCCACGGCGGACGCGCCGGATCCTCGCCGCGTTGCCACGACAGATAGACCCGCGCCATCGCCCCCATCGCGGCGACGACAGTTAGCAGCAGCATCGCATCGGTTTTGGCGAGCCGCGCTTCCGCGCCGAGCAAGACGCAGCTGCACATCATCAGCGCAGCCAGCGCGGCGCCGCTCCGGGTCACGAACGCGAGCGCCGCCCAGTAGGTCAGCAGGACTGCGCCAATCGCACCGATCAGGGACGGAACGCGATAGAGCCAGATGCGCAACTCCGCCCGCGGCAGGCCGAGTTTTGAGGCGGTTTCAACGACCGCGGCCTGCATCCAGTAGATGCCGACCGGCTTCTTGTAACGGACGTCATCCTGAAAGCGAATATCAACATATTCGTCGCTTTCGACCATCTGCTTGGTCGCCTGCGCAAACCGCGCCTCGTCGCGGTCGATCGCCGGAATCGTGAAGAAACCGGGCACGAAAAGCACGATGGCGCACAGCGTCAGGAAGATGATCGCACGGAAATGGCTTGCCGTGGCGAAGTCAAACGCGGCGAGCAGCCTGCGGCTGGAATTCGCAGGTTTCACAGACTGTTGGCCTGCTCCAAATCGCCGGGGTTGCACGGTTTCAACCATCTTGTTCGCATACGATGAAACCGCACTGCAAACAACACTTCTATCCGGTGCTGTCCCCGGCCGCCTGATCCGTCAAATTGTACCTGATTACTGCACCCGGATCACCACGGTGTCGGCCGCGCCGGTGGCGTCGATGACCGTGAGGCGCGCAAAACCGGGCCCGGGTGGGTCCACCAGCCGCTGTCGCCGGCTGCCGATCTCGCCGACCGCAATACCGTTCACCAGCATCGTCAGCGGCAGCACGCCACCGGCGACCTTGACCGGCATCGCCGAGAATTGCCCGTCGTTGGAACGGTCGACGTCGATCCGTGAACCATTCAGCGGAAATTGAATGCGCGGCGCCTGATCGCTGCCGGTGCGGACCAGTTCGCCGACGGGGCGGAAACGCCGGAGCGGCACCGGAAGCTTGGCATTGCTCGCGATCAGCGCGCCCTTGGGCGGCTTCGGCAACACCGCCGGGATTTTTCCGGTGCGAGCGAACGCATCGAACAGAATCGGAGCCGCGGCGGTACGGCCGACCAGCCCGGCCACCGGCGCGCCGTCGGGACGCCCGACCCATACGCCGATGGTGATGCGGCCATCGAAGCCGACCGACCAGGCGTCGCGATAGCCGTAGCTGGTGCCGGTCTTGAACGCGATCCGGTTGTGCACGCCATTTTCCGGCGGCGGCGTGCCGATCAGGACGTTGCCGACTTGCCAGGCTGCGGCCTGATCCATCAGCCGCATCGGATCGCGCACGTCTTTGGCGATCATGATTTCGCGCAAGGGCTTTGTAGTGCCGAGCCGCGCCAGCCCCGCATAGAGCTGTGCCAGGTCCTGCAGGGTCACACCGACGCCGCCGAGGCCCATGGCAAGACCGGGCGCTTCATCCTTTGGCAGCACCAGATTGCCGCCGGCCTGTTTCAGCCGCGACGACAGCCGGCTGGAGCCGACGCGGTCGAGCAGCGCGATCGCCGGCACGTTCAGGGATAACTGCAGCGCCTTACGCACCGGAACCGTGCCCTGGAACGTCATGTCGAAATTTTCAGGCGCGTAGGACCCGAACCGGATCGGACGATCGTCGATCAGGCTCTCCGGATGCACAAATCCGTCTTCAAAGGCGAGACCATAGATGAAGGGTTTCAGCGTCGATCCGGGCGAGCGAACCGCGCGGGTCATGTCGACCTGCCCGGCGCGCCGTTCGTCGAAATAATCGGACGAGCCGACCCGCGCCAGCACGTCGCCGCTTTCATTGTCGACCGCGATCATCGCCACCGAAATGTTCGGCCCCTGCGCAATTGCGCGATCACGGGCCAGCGCTTCGAGCGTTTTCTGCAGGCTCGCATCCAGCGTCAGCTTGATGACCGGCGCATCCTTCACGGTCGCGACCGCCTGATCGGAGGAATGCGGCGCCAGGATCGGCATCGGCTTGCGCAGCCGCGGCACGGTGACGGCTTTGGCCTGAACCGCATCCTCCTGGGATACACGATGCTCCGTCACCATGCGTTCGAGCACGCGGTCGCGCGCGGAGCGGGCGACATCGGGATGGCGGTCGAGGCGGCGCGTCTCCGGCGATTGCGGCAGCGCAACCAGCAGCGCCGATTCCGCCAGCGACAACCGCTTCGGCTCCTTGCCGAAATAGGCGATCGACGCGGCGCGGATACCCTCGAGATTGCCGCCGAACGGCGCCAGCGCCAGATAGAGATCGAGGATCTGGTCCTTGTTCAACTGCCCTTCGATCTGGATCGCCCGCACCATCTGGCGCAGTTTGGCGTAGACCGAGCGCTCGCGCCGCGGCTCCATCAGCCGCGCCAGTTGCATCGTGATCGTCGAGCCGCCGGAGACGATGTGGCCGCGCGTCACCAGCTGAAGCGCGGCGCGGCCGAGCGCCAGCGGATCGACGCCGCGATGCGAATAAAAGCGGCGGTCTTCATACGCCAGCAGCAACTTGAGGTAGCCGGGATCGACGCCGGCCCTGGCATCTAGCGGCAGCCGCCAGCGGCCGTCCGCCATCGCATAGGCGCGCAGCAATTTGCCGTTACGGTCGACGATCGAGGTCGAGACCTTGTGCGCTTGCTCCAGCGGCAGTGGGCCGAGCGAGGCGATCCAGCCGGCGAACGCGCCAGCCGCCATCAGACTGGCAACGGCCGATATCGCCGCCGCCATCCTGATACGCCGCCAGCGTCCCTTGGGAGGGCTCGCCGGTGCTATGGCTCCCGTCTCGCTCATTTGGCCGGACGCACCTCCACAGTACCGGTGCCGGTGCGTCCATAGCGCGAGGGGTTGTACATGTCCTCGACATAGGCCTGCGGCAGCACGTATTTGCCGGGCGATACCGCGCGCACGACATAGGCGACGGTGAAGATCGCGCTGTCATCGCTGGCGCGATCGATGGCCGCGGTGAACCGGTCATCGCGAAACTCGGTATTCTCCGGCTCCTCGCCGTCCTCGATCCAGTCCAGCGTGCCCTTGTCGCCGGAGGAGACCAGCCGCGGATTGTCGATCTCGAGGCCCGCCGGGAGATAGTCGGCCACCATGATGTGCCCGTATTCCGGCTTGGCCTCGGTGATCTTCAAGACCACCGCGAAACGATCGTTCTGCTTGGCCCTGGAGATGTCGGCCGGCTTGCCGTCGAGCGTGAAATAATTGCGCTCGATCTTGAAGCCGTTCGAGGCCGCGGGCTCAGGCGTGGTCGGTGAACCACTGACCGAGACCACCGCCTGGACCGGTGCGTCGCCGGTGTTGGTGATCTTGACCGGCTTGCCCGTCATCTGCTCGGCCTTGTAGCTGCGATAGGCCGCCGTCTTGATCGGCGAACCGTCGATATCGAGCGCCATCGTCTCCTTCGACAGCGCGCGCGAGGCCAACACCAGCCAGGCATTTTCCTGGGTCGAGGTGTAGGGCGTCAGTCCCCGCGCCACTTCGACCCGCTGTACCGCCTGCGTCAGGGTCGCCCGCGGGGCGTTGCCTTCGCTGGCGAGCGAGACCAGCGCTGCGGCGTCGCGCAAGGCTGAGCCATAGTCGACCCGGCCGAACTCGATCGCGGGCTTTGGCGCCAGTGCATCGAGCGCAGCGCCATAGACGCGTTCCGCCCTCGCCTTGTCGCCGACCAACGCCAATGCCGCCGCCAGTTGCGATTTTGCAATCGGCGTCGCCAGATTGTTCAGCTTGGTGTCGGCGAGATAGCGCAGGTCGCCGATCGGGGCGGCGCCATTGCGGGCGAGCACGTAGAGGCCGTAGGCCAGATCGCGGCCGCCGTCCTTTTCCGGTTCGTTGGCGTTGACCACCGAGTTGCGGATACGGTCGAGCGCGCTCTTGAACAGCACATCCGGCACCGCAAACCCCTTCTCGCGGGCGCGGGTCAGGAAGTCGGTCACGTAGGCGTCGAGCCAGGCGTCGTCGCCGCCCGCCGACCACAGGCCGAACGAACCGTTCGAGCCTTGGCGGGCCAGCAGCCGCTCAATCGCATCGCGGATGCGCTGGTCGACGGCGGTGTCCATCGCCAGATGGGCGCCCGCCGCGAGATCGTTGACATAGAGCAGCGGCATGGCGCGGCTGGTGATCTGTTCGGAACAGCCGTGCGGATAGCGATCGAGCGCTTTGAGGATGGTCGCCGCATCGAGTGCAGTGGACAGGCTAACGGAGAGCGAAACGCTGCCCGTTCCCGACACCAGGTCGGAGAACATGTCCGACGTCAGCGTCAGGCTCTCGCCCTTGGCCAGGGTGCGGATCGAACGACGCGCCAGGACCTGCGTCGCCGCCTTGACGTCGAGCGCATAGTGCCGCGCCAGCGACAGGCCGTTGGGCCCCTTGATGTCGACGTCGAGATTGGCGGTTCCAGCACCGCCGCCGTCGATCGCCAGCGACATCGAAGTCCGCTGCTTGGCGGCGAGTTTTACTGTGGTCGTGGGATTACCGGTCACCTTCACCGGCCCCGTCGTCTTGACGTTGATGGTGTAGTCGCCGGGCGCGCCTTCGACGTTGTCCAGATCAAAACTCATGGTGCCGCGGTCGCCATTGAGCAGGAAGCGCGGCAGCGTTGCCGTCAGCACCACGGGATCGCGCACGGTCACGTCGACGGTGGCGCGGCCGAGCCTGGTCGAACTCCACGCCACGGCCATCACCCGCGCGGTGCCGGCGAACTCCGGAATGTCGAAGCTGATCTCGGCGGACCCGTCGGGGCCGACCGTGACGATGCCCGAATAGAGCGCGAGCGGTTTCTGGGTGGGCGGACTGCCCTGCAGCTCGGCGCCGGCACCGTCACCGCCCGTCTTGAGCTGGCCGCGGGTGCCCTGCATGCCGTCGATCAATTGCCCATAGAGATCGCGGATTTCGGACGTCAGGCGGCGCTGGCCGAGATAGAAATCATCCGGCGCCGGCGGCTTGTAATTGGTCAGGTTGAGAATGCCGACATCGACCGCGGCGACCACGATCTTGGCGTCTTCGCCGGGGTTGAGCCCGCCGAGTTTTACGGGAATCTTCAGGGCGGTTCCGGGACGGACCAGCGGCGGCGGCGCGAGGTCCACCTGCAGGGTGCGGGCCTTCTTGTCGATGCCGAACCATTTCAGGCCGATCGCCCGTCCAGGCATCCGCAGCGCCGCGGCGTCGAGCGGACGGCGCAGCGTCGCCAGCACATAGGCGCCGGTGCCCCAATCCTTGCCGACTGATAGCTTGACCTGCTGGGTGCCTTCCTTGACGTCCACCGTCTGGGTGGTCAGCAGGCGGTCGCCGAGGACGTTGATGGTCAGCTTGCCGGCCGAACGCGCGTTGACCGACACCACCATGGTATCGCCGGAGGCGTATTCCGGCTTGTCGATCGAGGTTTCGAGCAGGTCCGGGGTGTCGGCGCTGCCGTCGGAATACCAGCCGACATCGAACTGGACCGAGGTGACCGGCCCGTCCGCTTCGGTCGATTTGACGTCGAGTCGATAGCGGCCGGGCTGCGGCGCCAGCGACACCCGCGCCGCCTTGTCGGCCGTGAGCGTCAGGTCGCCATCGAATACGCGGCTAGTCGATTTGACCGGCTCATATTCCCAAGACGAATTCTGCCGGTACCACTGGTAACGGGATTCCATCTTCAGGAGTTCGTAACGCAGGCCGTCGCGCGGCAATTGCTTGCCGTCGGGGGCGACGAACACCACGTCGAATTCGGCCCTGTCGCCCTCGGCGACGCTCTTGTCGCCGAACAGCGGCTTGATGCCGATCAGCGCGGTGGCGGGCGCCACCGGCAGCACATGTTTGCGCTCGACGGCGCGGCCACCCGCTTCCGCCATGCGGATGAAGATCTGCGCCTCCTGCGGGCGGGTCGAGGTGGGCGCCTTGGCCAGCGAGACCGGGAAGGTCGCCACGCCGTTGGCATCGGCCTCGGGCAGGTTCTCGATCGGGGTGCGCTCGTGGCTGGCGGTCTCTTCGTCGGCGACGCCAAACTGGTAGCCGGGATAGCCGGGCCGACCGGAAGCGGCAGAGGTGACCAGCATGTCGCCCTCCAGCTGTAGGCCGGAGGCCGGCGCGCCGTAGAGGAAACGACCATCGACCTTAAGCTCAACTGGAACTTCAGCTTTGATCATCTTCTCTTTGCTGGAGATATTGAATTCGATCCGTTCGGGGATGTAGTCCTCGACCATGAACGTGGTTTCGCCGACCGACGAGCCCTTGGGATCGGTGAAGGCGCGGACCCGCCAGGTCCCGGTCGGGACCGCCGAATTGAGCGGTACCGCCATGCTCCGGCCGCCGGCGCCCTGGTCGGGCAGCACGGCGCGGCGGAATTCGACGCCGTCCGGACGCTCAATGACGAGGGTCAGCGGCCCGCCCGTCATGGCGTTGCCCTGCCCGTCGCGCAGCAGCGCGGTCAGGTAGACGGTCTCGGTAGAGCGGTAGACCCCGCGCTCGGCATAGACGAAGGCGTCGGCGCCCGCAGGCACCACCCGGCCGGCCACGCCGCGATCGGTGAGGTCGAACGCGTTGGTCTTGAGGCTCAAGAACGCGTAGTCCGCCTTCTCGCTCGTGACCGTCAGCAGGGCCGGCGACAGCCCGCCCTCGCCGCGCGCCAATCCTGCCTCGAACAGCACGTGGCCGGAATCATCGGTCTTGCGGGTCGCCAAAATCTCGTTGTTGCGCGCGACCAGCCGCACCTCGGCCTTGCCGACGGCCTCGGTCGACGCCAGCGAGTTGACGAAGACGTGGATGCCGTCATTGCCTGAAAAGGCCGACAGTCCCATGTCGGAGACGATGAACCATTGCGTCGCCAGCCTGCCGTCGTCGTCGCTGCCGGGGCCCTTGGCGGTTGCCGTCATCACGTACACGCCGGGCTGCAGGTCGCCGAGCGCCTGGTCAACCGGGAACGCGGTAATGACGTCCTGGTTGAGCGTGGTGGCAGTGGCAAGTTCGCCGGTCCAGACCTTGACGCCCCTCTCGTCGCCGAGATCGCTCAATTGATAGCTCGACAGCGTCCTTTGGAAGTCGCTGTCGATCACCGTGTTGATCAAATTGCGATCGCCGATCCGGAACACGTTGATGTTCACGGCCGGGGTGTTGACGCTGACCAGCGGGATGCCGCGCTGGCCGGTGCGCGGCAGCACATAGGCGCGCCCGGTAAAACGCACGAACGGCTTGCGGTCGCGGACGTAGACGTTGAATTCGGCCGATTTCGGCAGGGTTTCCTTGACCGTGGACGGCAGGCCGGCGCGCAGATTGATGTTGTAGCGCTCGCCGTGCTTCAGGCCGTCGACGCAAAGCTGCTTGCCCTCGGCCGACAGCGCCGGCTTGTCGGTACCGGCCAGCGCCAGGAACGGCGCAAAATCGACCCGTTTCGCCAGATCTTCAGAGAACTGGAAGCACGCCCGCGGTGACGCGCCGTCGGAGTCCACGGTATAATCCAAAAGACGAAAACCGTGCTGGTCGCGCATCTTTTCATATTGACCGCGCACCTCGGCGACCTCGCGCATGTCGAGCGACAGCCGCAGCGCATCCAGTGCCGGACGCCAGAGCTTGCGGTCGGACATCGCCCGGCCCAGCACCGCCAGCGCCTCGGCTTCCTCGGCCGGGTTGCCGGCGCGCTGATAGGCGATGTAGGCCGCGGTCGAGGCGCGCTCCAGCAGGAAGGTTTGCTCGCTCGAGCTCGCCGAGCGGATCTGGAAGATGGTCTTGGCAAGTTTCAGCCAGTTGCTGCTGTCCTCCGGCGTGGTGGCCGCGATCTGTCCGAGGATTTGCAGCCCGGTGCGGAAGTCGGCGCGCTTGAAGGCGGTATCGGCGTCGGTTCGCAGCGTCGCGCTGGATTTGGCGACCGGCCCCGCCTCGCTCTTGATCTGGGCTTCCAGCTTGACCGCCGAATCGGCAAGATCGTCGCGTTTGAAGGCCTTATCCGCGGCCTGCGCCGTAACCAGGCCAAGCGCCATCGTGGCGCAAATTACTGCGGCGCGAACCAGACCGATCATGATGGAGCTCCCTGGGCGGACGACCGCCTCGTAACGAACGAAAAATGCGCGAAAAGGTGACGGACTGATGGCGATGGAACAGGCTTGCGAAAAAGTCGCATGCGGCATGGCTCTGGCAGTCCACGATCCCGGACCGCACCGGCGGGGTTACCGGCGCAGCATGGAGTGAGGGGCAGGCCGAAAGCAATGGCCCGCCTTCTGGCTTTGTCGCAGCCGCAAGGAAATCGGTTCGGAACGGACTTGGCTCGGGAGCGGATTTTTCATATTGGCAGTGCTAGAAGACCCCGACGGTCCCATAGCTCAACTGGATAGAGTAACGGATTTCTACTCCGTGGGTTGCAGGTTCGAATCCTGCTGGGATCGCCAATTATTTCAATGTGATACGCAAAAGGCTGGCCCGAAATCTGCGTACCGCCGCGTCGTGATGAAAACCCTTGGTATCAAGCTTTCCCGTTTCGTACCGGACAGTCAGTGGTACACGAACGGTACACCGAGGTTTCGGTTTTCGTTCTCAAGAAGCGACCGAATGAGCACCGCAATCACCGAGGAAACAAAAGTCCAACTTAGAAATTGGGCGCGTTCAAAGAACGCCGTGGCGGCTCTGTGGCTATTCGGCAGCCGCGCCCGCGGCGATCACCGGCCAGACAGCGACTTCGACATAGCGCTGGAGCTGCAGCCCAAGAAAGGAAATCACGATTGGGCGTTTGGCGATTACGTGTTCATGGTCGACGAATGGAAGACTGAGATCAAAACGCGAATTAAGTCGGAGATCAGCCTAGTGGCGTTCCGTGACGATCTCGAAGGACGCTTTGACCCGACCGAGGGCGGTGTACGGCTCTGGCCCTAAGTGGGGCCCGCCGCAGGCGTAAACCCGGCGGTGATTCAGGCAGCGAACCCTTCATCGTCGCAGGCTTCCTCAAGGTCCGCGGCTGATAGCCCACTCCTAGCGTCGGCTCGTAATCCCCCTCCCGGCCAATCATTCTGCTGGCGGTGGCCCCGGGCTGATGGTCGTCACGTTCGCCGTGCTGCTTTTGGCTGATCGTCAGTCGGCGTTGTGGCGCCGACGGTCGAAACCCGCGAACCGGCGGCTTCGGAATCAAAGGCTATAGCTCGCCACAAAGGCCTCTTTCATCTTCACTACGAGGAACTCCTTCTGTCCCTCGCCGGACTTGCGTCCTCCGGTGACCTTATCGAGTTCGGCGTCGGAGATTTTGTCGCTCGATTGAACCTGCTTGCTCATCATTTTCCCGCTCCGTGTTGGCGAATGTTCGCCTTTGATCTGGTGCGAGTATGCCTGGCGGCGATCGGGCTTACCGTGACGTGCGTCACAAAGAAAACGCCCCACCGGTGAGGGCGGGGCCAATGGGGTGGAGGGGGTTATTAATGGACCCCGTTTGGAAGGGCCGCCGGCAGCGTAACAGGCAGCGGTAAACGTGTGTGACATGGATCACGAACGCGCCGGCGCGAAAATGGCAAACGTTCCCCCGCAGGCATTGGTGCCGCGCCAATCGAGGGACGATTTCATGACCAACTCAGCAAAAACCATCGAACTGACTTCCGATGAACTCGATCGTGTTTCCGGCGGCATCATTCGTGTTGGCGGCCAAACCCCCGTGGTCATCCTCAAACCCCAGCCGCTCCCGCCGATTGTATTCCCCCGTTTTCATCGTAGCGGCATAGCCTGACAGGCCTCGGCAACGGCGCATCGCGTCACAACACGGGGCGGGAAAAACGAACATCCAGAACGCAATCCTCACCGACGAAGAACTCAATCAGGTCTCGGGTGGACAAGTAAGCACGGCCGTATTTCGGACAATGCTCGACATGTCGGCAGAGTCAGCTCCCATTTCCAGTATCATCAAGAAGCGCCACGAACTCAAGATGAGCATCATACGAAGAATGTGATGTTCATTTTTAGAGGCCGCCTCAGTTGGCGGGCCTCCTGCGCTATCGACGTGGATACCGGTTCGCGTCAAGAAAACGCGTCAAATCAAGAATCTTGAGTCCCGTACCGATTCAATCGGAACGAAAAAGGCTCTAGGCTCTGGTGAACACCAAGTCGACGCCATAGACTTCGTCCTTGTGACGAAGCACACCGCTGGTTGCCTCTTGTCTCTCCAGGCATTTGAAGCCGTGCTTTTCGGCAATGGCGTGCACGGCGTCCTCGTTGATGGTTCGATGGGGATAGGTAATCACGCGATCCGTGAAACCTTCAGGTATCGGACCACTGCCATTTTCAAACAGTCGAGACCGCTGCACGCGGAAGATTTCGTTTTTGCAAAACGAATTGCGCGCGAGAACAACGGCACGCCGCGCCGATCTGACCCCCGCTTCGAATACTTCCATCGGGTGGGAGACGTATTGCAGCGTTCCGCTGGTGTAAAAGATATCGCATTGATCCGGAATGGACGTCGTAAACTGAACGGCGTTTCGACCGCGCATCATCTCAACCATCGTCTCGTTCTCGACGACGATATACCTGCTCCGGGGAAACGCCGCCAAAACGTCCAGCCCAAGATCGCCAATAGAGCCGCCGAAATCAGTTATGGTATAACCATCCTCAGGAATGACCGATTTCAATGGGCACGCGGCAAGCAACGATCCGTCTGCGATTCGGCCCTCACCCCGCTTGATCTTGAACAGCGTGAGGTCCGTATCGGAGTATTTGGCCGCGCTCGTCACTGCCTCATCCCATGACGTACAAATGCCGTCCGTTACCGAAGCAACGTCATTTGCCCGACCGGCGTTGCGGCTGTTGATCTGTCGCCGCGCAAAATCGATGGCGGCTTGCGGCAAAATCTTCTTGAGAAGACGCTTCACGACCATTGTTTGACCTGACCTCTGTAGGCCGGCAGTACCACTCGTCCCGATCGCGATTGTCAACACGTAGGAAGGTCGGATCAATGGAACTGAAGGACGCGCGCCTGCTACCCATTGCCGCTCTTTTACACAATCTCATCAGCCGCCAAGCGCTCCGGATCGACCAACCCGGCCGCAACGGCAACCGGCTCCATTTTCAATGCGATACGCGGCTTGATCAAAACCCGCGTCTCATTCCATACTGAACGAAGCGCTTTAGCGTCGGACGCCCCCGACAGGCATTATTGAATCAGTCGTGACGCTTGCCGACCTCCCCACGAAAACAGGGGAAGCCAGGACGTGCAGCGCGGCCGTTATCGAGGCTGTGCTTGCAGTCGACCGGGCGCTCTCAAAACCGAATACGCAGCGCTGAGTGCGCCTCATCTGCCGCGATGCTGAACAATTCGCGCATGAAAGTGGCGGTCGCCGGTGTGCACATCACTTTCGAGAATTGCTTCATCGACTTTCATTTTTTTTCGACACCAGCATTATTTGCGTGACCTGAATCACAGACAAGCGGCATCAGAATTGCAATCATGATCTATCAGACGATCATTTCGGCCTGCCGTTTCGATATGATGATTTCCCAGGACGCCCGGTTTGTTTAGATGATGCAGGACTGAAGCTGGCGGCCTTCGCTTCGAAGGCGACCGTGATCGTTGCATCTTTGATATGTGCTGGTTCTCCCGACCGGCCAACACAGGAATGCAAGCCATGGCAGCCCCCGTTATAACGGTCAGCAATAAGAGCCTGTTGCACGATCAGTGGCAACTACTGCAGCCATGGTTCTCTTATTTCGACGCCGACGGCAATCCCGCGGTCCGGTACCAGCTCTGGGACAGCGGTGCGACCGCAACCAGCGGATATTTCTGGACTCCGACCAACGCCCACTGGCCTGCCAACACCACCATTGATGTAGCAGCATCGGATATCTCCAACGTGTGGCTGCGCTCTGGTTCAGCTGGCGGCTCAGAGACGTTGTGGATACGCGGCTTCGACGGAACGGATTGGAGCGGTTGGGCTACGTTTACCTTCACCACCATTCCAAACAGCCTTCCGGTTGCCACCGTCGAAGACCAATCGCTGCATGTCAATCAATGGGCAAGGGTCTCGACCCTGTTGAGCTACTCCGATGCCAACGGAGATGCCGCCACCAAGTACCAGTTCTGGGACAGCGGTACGGCTGCAACCAGCGCCCATTTTTGGACTCCCACCAATTCGCATTGGGCTCCCAACACGACGATCGAAGTTTCGGCCGCCGACCTTGCCAATGTCTGGATCCAGGGCGGCTCGACGACCGGCTCCGAGACGCTCTGGGTGCGCGCGTTCGATGGATTCAACTGGGGTGCCTGGGACACCTTCACGGTGGCGTCGACGAACGCAAAGCCCGTCGTCGCCGTCGCCGATCACTCGCTGCACGTCAACCAATGGACCAGGGTCGGCAGCTGGATGAACGTGTCCGACGCGAACAGCGACACCATCACCAAATACCAGTTCTGGGACGGCGGTACGGCTGCAACCAGCGCCTATTTCTGGACTCCTACCAACTCGCATTGGGCTGCCAACACCACCATCGAGGTTTCTGCCTCCGATATCGGCAATGTCTGGATCCAGGGCGGCGCGGCGACCGGCACCGAAACGCTGTGGGTCCGTGCATTCGACGGCACCGAATGGGGGGATTGGGATACGTTCGCGCTGACGACGACGATAAATACCGCTCCCGTTGCGACCATCAATGACCAGTCGCTGCACGTTAACCAATGGGTCAAGCCGGGCAGCTGGCTCAGCGCCACTGACCCGGAAGGCGATACGATCACGCAATACCAATTCTGGGACGGCAACGCGGCTGCCAACAGCGCCTACTATTGGTCCTCGAGCAACGCGCATTGGGCCTCCGGCATAGCGATCGATGTTTCGGCCGCCGATCTCGGTAATTTCTGGCTCCACGCCGGTGCGGCGGAAGGTTCCGACACCATGTATGTGCGCGCTTACGATGGCACGGCGTGGGGTAACTGGGACAGTTTCGCGTTGACGTCGACGAATACGGCCCCGGTTGCTACGATCAGCAATCAGACATTGAACGCCGCGCAATGGGCTCAGCTCGTCAACTGGACGGCCGCATCCGACGCCGACGGCGATGCGATCACAAAGTACCAGTTCTGGGACGGCAACGCGGGAGCCAACAGCGCCTATTTCTGGACACCGACCAATTCGCATTGGGCGGCCGGCATCGCCATTGACGTCGCGGCGGCCGATCTGACCAGCCTTTGGGTGCAAGGTGGTACGGCGGGTGGTTCCGACACGATGTACTTGCGGGCTTTCGACGGAACCGAATGGGGTGCGTGGCACTCGTTCGTGGTCACGACCGCCGTCTAGCCAGCACGACAACCGAACGCGACGTACCCCGACCTTCACCTACGTCCGGATTCGCTTACATGCCGTTTCGCTGGCCAAGCGAACTGACGGCGGCTGGACGTGGGACATCCGCCTGCAGGTGGTCCAGACGAACGCCACCCGGCTGCACTGCCAATCCGGCCCGAGCGCGGCTCGGGATACCGGCTCCGGTTGCACCACCGCGGTTGCGAGAGCACCTGCAACGCAGGCCAATACGACAATCGCCAGGGCGAGGACCAGGCTCTTGGGGGTCCACCAATTGTGGAACATGGCGATCACTCCTGTTTCAGGACGTGTCGCAACATAGGCTCGCGCCGACTGCCCCGATGTGAGCGAATTCACAGGTTTCGATTTTTCGGATGCGACCGATTGCACCGGGTTCCGGCTCGCATTTGGGCTGGCGCCACCAATCGTGCGCCACAACCTCAGCGCTGCCTGGCGGATCAATTCTGCAACACTCGCACGCCAAGATGCGCGGTGCTGGTGTAACTCGTTGCAAATCCGTTGCGCACCTGCAGACGTTGATCAACACTGTCGTATCGGAGAAAGCGCGTATGCGGGGCGTGCCATGAGTGAGCAGGAAGCAGGCTACGACTACCATCGCTATCGAAGGCTACTGGCTGAAGCGACCGACGATGCCAAGCGGCTGGAACTCATCGATCTCATGATCAAGGAGGGAGCGCGGGACAGGCTGGAAGCCCAGCGCACGTCCGATCGCGTGGCGATGACGGCCGTGACGGTTGCGAAAATCCTCGGCCCGGGCGGTCGCCGCGACAGGGTCGATTAGGACAGCGTATTCTGGAGCTTGGAACCGAGGTCAGCCAGCGGCGCTATCGTTTTGTTTCGAGGCGAGCGCCCCAGGATCCGGCCAGGCCGCCGGCGGCGCGTTCATTGGCACCGGTGAATCGCCTGCCGTTCGCGGAAATCTCCCTGTTTGCCGCGTTCGGCGCTGGCATTTTGCCGCCGGTTCACCTACTGAAGCGCAAATCATCAATCCCTGCGTTTCACAGCTAATAAGAAAGCGACAAGGCCCCTTTTATGAGTGGATTCAAGGAACCCAGCTTCGCCGACCGCCAGAAGGCCGCCCAGCAAGCGAGGCAGAATATCCTGAACAAGTTCAAGGCCCAGCCCGGCCCTGACGATCCCGAGGTGAAGCAGCGTCAGGCCGAGCGCGAAGCGCAGGCAGCCGCCCGCACCAAGGCCAAGGAGGCCCGCGAAGCCGCCAAGGCCGAAGCAAGGGCGCGCGAGGAGGAAGCGGCAGCCGCGGCCGCGGCCCAGCTCGCCCGCGAAAAGGAAGAAGAGGCGGCCCGACAGGCAGCCCTGGAAGCCGAAGCGAAGGCCAAGCGCGATGCGCGCTATGCAGCCCGCAAGGGCGGCAAGGGCAAGAAGAGATAACGCGATCGATCGCGGCCCGGCCTTGCCGCGACCGGAATAATGACAATACAGGCGCGCCTCTTCACGAGGCGAGCCTTCGGGAATGCCGAATGACGGCTTTGGTTTTTCGTCATGCCGTCGTCCTTTTCATGCCGTCCTTTATTACCTCGTGGTCCTTCATCCTCTTCATGCACCCCCTTTCTTCATGGCATCCCCGGACATCGACTGAAGCGGTCCGGCTGAGGCCTGCGAACGATCTTGCGGCAACCGGGTTGGCGTATTGTTGACGGACTCTTCCGCGAAGCTTTCTCGCTTGGGTGTGCGCTACAGCAATGTCGGAACGTGAATTCAGGCCCGGAACTCCGACTTGCTGCCGCGCACTGCCCCGACCTATCAGACGGCCTCGAACGCTCGGACCACCCCCGGCCTGCTCACGCCGGTTAGAATTGCCTTCAGGGGAGTACCATGCTCACGCGCCGCCATGTCCTCGCATCCGCCCTTGCCGCGCCCGCCATTCTTCGCTTCGGCACGGGCACCGCACACGCCGCAACGACGCTGAAGATTTCGCATCAGTTTCCGGGCGGCACCATCGACAAGGGCGATTTCCGCGACCGCCTGTGCCGGACCTTCGCCGCCGAGGTCGCCAGGCGCAGCGGCGGCGAGATTGCAGCCGAGGTTCATCCGAACGCCTCGCTGGTCAAGACCAACGCGCAATTCGCGGCGATGCGCAAAGGCACGCTCGACATCAGCCTCTATCCCCTTCCCTATGCCGGCGGCGAATTGCCGGAAACCAATATCGGCCTGATGCCAGGGCTGGTATCGACCTACGATCAGGGCCTGCGCTGGAAGACGCAGCCCGTCGGCAAGGCGCTGACCGATTTCCTGGCCGACAAGGGCATCATCCTCTTGAGCTGGGTCTGGCAGGCCGGCGGCGTCGCCAGCCGATCCAGGCCGATCGTCGCGCCGGAAGATGCCAGGGGCCTCAAGGTTCGCGGTGGTTCGCGCGAGATGGACATGGTGCTGCTGACCGCAGGCGCAGCGGTGCACTCGGTACCGTCCAACGAACTCTATGCGGCGATGCAGACCGGCGCCTGCGATGCCGGGATCACCTCCTCCACCAGCCTGATCTCGTTCCGTCTGGAGCAGGTCGCAAAATCGCTGACCTCGGGTGCGGGCACCTCCTACTGGTTCATGCTGGAACCCCTGATGATGTCGAAGGCGATCTTCGACAAGCTGCCGAAGAACCAGCAGGACATCGTCTTGACCGTCGGCGCCGAACTGGAATCCTTCGGCAAGCAGGGCGCGCAGGACGACGATATCGAGGTCGCAAAGGTCTATGAGAAGGCCGGCGCCAAGGTCAGCACGCTGGATACGGCGACCGTCGCCAAATGGCGCGACATCGCACGCGACACGGCGTGGAAGGACTACAGCGCCAAGACGGCGACGTCGGCCAACCTGCTGAAGCTCGCAATCGACGTCGCCGCCTGACGCGCTCGCATTACTCGCCTGCCCGCGTTGCTCGTTTGGAACGAACTGCGATCGAGCTGCCGCCGACGACGTGCAACAGATCCGCCCTCACGGATTCGATATGCTGCTCCAGAAACCGGCACGCCTCGTTGATCTCTCGTGCCCGGCACAGCGCGATCAGATGGGCGTGCTCCTTTTCGGCGATGCCCATCGCCTTGGTGTTGGATAGTTGCAGGCGCGTGTAGCGGTCGCTGGTTTGCAGCAGCGCCACGACGATCGCCTTGGTTCGGGGCTGGCGTGCCTGCGCGTAGAGCGCCATGTGAAACTCGGCATTGAGCTGCCCCCATTCGCTGACGTTGCGCGCCTTGATCGCCTTTTCGAACCGCTTCTGAATATCGTCCAACCCGTCGAGGTCCCTGGCGGCAAAGCCAGGTGCGGATTGCGCCAGTAGCCGCGGCTCCAGGATCCGGCGGAGATCAAACACGTCGTTGATTTCTTCGAGCGACAGTTCCGAAACGATCGCCCCCTTTTGCGGCACGATCCGCACCAGGCCTTCGGCTTCGAGCTGAAACAGCGCTTCACGAACCGGGATGCGGCTCACGCCATAGGCATCGCCCAGCGCGTCCTGCCGCAGCTGGGATCCCGCCGGATAAGTCCCGTCGAGTATCGACTGCCTGAGCTGGTCGACGATCGCAGCCGACAAGGTCCGGTGCTTGAGCGGGACTTTCATTTGATCTTCCGTCTTCATCGCCGGCCCCTCCAGTCGAGGCGGTGTTGCTTCGCACGTTGAAGTGGTCCGCCACCGCACCAAGCCGGTGGAAGGCCACGATTGGCCCTGCAATCTCCATTGACAGCAAGATTGTATAAATTATACATTTTTGGAATGCACGGTAAATTTCGCGGGCTGCGGGGCTCCCCATGATCGAACAAGCGGCTTGCGATGCGCCGGCGTTCAGCGCCCGCAGCGTCGTGATCAGGGCGTCCGGCGCCCTGCTCGCATGCGAGCGTCTTGCCCTGATGGGCTTGATGTATCTGCTGACGGGCCTGATCCTGGTGAACGTCGTCACCCGCTATTCGCATTTTCCGATCTACTGGATCGATGAATCGGCGGTCTATTGCGTGGTCTGGCTGACCTTTGTCGGCGCCTCCGCGATGACCCGGCTCAGACTCGATTTCGCCGTCACGATGCTGACCGAACGGCTTTCGGCGCGAACCCGGAAGCTTGCCAAGGTGGTCGCGACCGGCATGGTGGTGGTGTTCGGCGTGTCGCTGATCGCCACCTGCTGGCTCTGGATGGATCCGGTCGGGCTCGCCCGCGCCGGGTTCGACGCCCGCAAATTTGCCGGTGAGACCTTCAATTTCCTCTACACCGAGCGCACCCAGACGCTCAATTGGCCGACCTGGGTGGTGTATCTGACCCTGCCGATCTTTGCCGTGTCGATCACGATCCATGGCATCGCAAATCTCCTCGAGGATCTCGATCTCGTTCCACGAACGGCGTTGAAGGGCTTCCAGCTCTCCGATCTCGACGGGGTCAACTGATGATCACCTCGGCGGCCTTCATGGCGATCATGCTGGTCGGCGTGCCGATCGGTCTTTGTCTCTGCCTTGCCGGCTTCGTCTATATCATCGCGTCGGGCAATCCGGTGCTGTTTCAATCCTATCCGCTGCAATTGTTCGGCGGCGTCGACAGTTACGGACTGATCGCGATACCGCTGTTCATCCTGATCGGCGAGATCATGAACGGCGGCGGCATTACCCGGCGCATCGTCGACATGGCGATGGCGTTTGTCGGCTCGCTGAAGGGCGGGCTCGCCTACGTCAACATCCTCGCCAACATGTTCATCTCCTCCATCCTCGGTTCGGCGACCGCGCAGGTCGCGATCATGGCGCAGATCATGGTCCCGGAAATGGAGAAGAAGGGTTATGACAAGACGTTTGCGGCAGGCCTGACCGCGTATGGCGGCATGCTCGGGCCGATCATTCCGCCATCCGTGATGTTCGTCGTCTACAGCGTGCTGGCGCAGGTCTCGGTCAGCGACATGCTGATCGCCGGCATCGTGCCCGGCGTGATCCTCACGGTGATGTTCTGCCTCGTCATCGCGCTGATGGGCTACGTCTACAACTACCCGCGCGCCGAATATCAGACGCCGCGACAGCGCGTGGCGACGATCCTGCGCACCTGTCCGACGTTGCTGATTCCGATCGTCATCGTCGGCTCGATCCTGGGCGGGCTAGCGAATGCGACGGAGTCCGCGGCCGTCGGCGCGGTCGCGGCAGCCCTGATCGGAAGGTACTGGACCAGGGAGTTCAAATTCTCGCAGCTGCCACAGATGATGCTGCGCTCCGGCATCTACGCTGCCATCGTGCTGTTTCTGGTCGCGGCCGCCGCCGTGTTCTCCTGGGTGCTGATCTTCGGCAAGGTACCACAGGAAACCGCGGCGTGGATCCAGTCGGTGGCAAAGGACCCGGTCAGCTTCATGCTGCTTTGTAACGTGATTCTGCTGGTGATCGGCACGGTGATCGACGGAATTCCCGGCCTGATCATGACGGTGCCGATCCTGCTGCCGGTCGCGACCGAGATCTATCACATCGATCCCCGGCATTTCGGCGTGGTGGTGGTGATCAATCTGGTGCTTGGCCTGCTGTCGCCTCCGGTGGGCCTTTGCTTCTTCGTCGCCGCCGCCGTCACCGGCGCCAAGCCGGGAAAGATGTTCATCGTGACGCTGCCCTTGTTCGGGATCTCCTGCGTCCTGCTGGTGCTGCTCTCGCTCTACCCGTCCCTGTCCCTCGTCCTCATCAAGTGAATCGCCCAACTCAACGGAGCCCCGTCATGACTATCTCACGTCGCCGATTTCTTGCCGCCAGCGCGGCCGTGCCGTTGTTCGCGCCCTCGCTCGCGCTGGCCCAGGCCAAGGAGTTTCGCCTCGGCCTCATCACGCCCAACGGTCATTCCTGGAACAAGGCCGCGCTCAAGCTCGGCGAGGACCTGAAGGCCGCCACCAGCGGCCGCCTGACCATGACCGTGTTTCACTCCGGCCAGCTCGGTAACGAGCCGGCCATGATGCAGCAGCTGCAATCCGGCGCGCTCGACATGGGCTTCATCCAGGCCGCCGAACTCGGTTCGCGGGTGCCGCATATCGCCGCGATCAACGCGCCCTACATCGTGCGCTCGACGCCGTCGGTGGCCAAGTTCGTCCGCCATCCCGCGGCGGTCAAACTGTTCGACGTGCTGCCGCAGGAAACCGGAACAATCGGCCTGGGCTGGGGCATCACCGGCATGCGCGCGATCTTCTCGGCCAAGGATCTCACTGGTCTGGCCGATATCAAGGGCATGAAGCTGCGTATCAATCCGACGCCGGTCTATCGCGACTTCTATTCTTCGCTCGGCGCGGCGCCGACGCCGATCCCGACGCCGCAGGTGTTCGATGCCATGTCGAACGGTCAGGTCGATGGGCTCGAGGCGGACCTGGAGTTTTCCTGGAACCAGCGTTTCGACAAGGTCGCCAAGGTCATCCTGCAGATGAACGCCGTCTTCATGCCAATGGCGGCGGTAGTTTCCGGCCGCGTGTGGCAGTCGCTGCCGGCAGCCGACAGGGAGCTGATCGCCAAGACGGTCAAATCCACCCTCGACGCGCAGATCGACGAGCTTGCGGGCAACGAGCCCAAGCTGATCGAGAATTTCCGTAACGCCCCGATCCCGATCCGGCAGGTTGCGACGGCGGATACCGAGGCTGTCATTGCCGAGTTCGACAAGATCTGGCTGCCGAAGGCGCCGGTTCTCGCCGAGCTGCGCAAGGTCGGCGCGACGCTCTGACCCTTTCCATCGTTCTTCCAGTCAAAACCCGGCGGATTCAGGGAATCCGCCGGAAAAATCCAATCGGAGCCAAACTATGAGCCGCCCACGCATTTCCTGGGAAGGTGTCTTCCCGGCCGTTACCACGCAATTCCATCACGACCTGTCGCTCGACATCCACGCGACGGCCAAGGTGATGGACGGCCTGATCCGCGACGGCGTATCCGGACTGATCATCTGCGGCTCGGTCGGCGAGAACACCTCGCTCGAGCGCAAGGAAAAGATCGCCATCATGGAAGCGGCAAAGTCGGTCGCGGCCGGCCGCGTTCCTGTGCTGTGCGGCATCGCCGAATTCACGACGGCCTTTGCGGTGGAAACCGCCAAGGAAGCCGCGCGGGTCGGGATCGACGGCATCATGGTGATGCCGGCGCTGGTCTATTCGTCCAAGCCGCACGAGACGGCTGCGCATTTCCGCTCGGTCGCAACCGCGACCGACCTGCCCGTGATGCTCTACAACAACCCGCCGATCTATAAGAACGACGTGACGCCGGATATTCTCGCCACCCTTGCCGACGTCGAGACGGTGGTGTGCTTCAAGGATTCGTCCGGCGATACCAGGCGCTTCATCGACACCCGCAACATGGTCGGCGATCGCTTCGTGCTGTTTGCCGGGCTCGACGACGTCATCGTCGAGAGCGTGGCCATGGGCGCGGTCGGCTGGGTATCCGGCATGTCGAACGCCTTCCCGCGCGAGGGCGAGACCTTGTTCCGGCTCGCCAAGGCCGGACGCTTCGCCGAGGCGATGCCGCTCTACGAATGGTTCATGCCGCTGCTGCATCTCGATGCGCGCCCGGACCTCGTTCAGTGCATCAAGCTTTGCGAGCACCTTATCGGCCGCGGCACCGCGCTGACCCGTCCGCCGCGGCTGGCCCTGCTGCCGCATGAGAAAGCGGAGGTCGAAGCCATCATGGCCAAGGCGCTGAAGAATCGGCCAATGCTGCCGAATGTCGGCTTGAAGGCTGCGTAAGCGCTATTTCGCGGCCCGCATCTTTGCGTTCAGCGCAGACGCGACGCGGCTGACCGGAGGCCTGCCAATCAGGCGGCTCACCTCATTGGTCGCCGCGAGCAGCTTGGTCATGTCGACGCCGGTTTTGATTCCCAGGCCCTCGAGTATGTAGACCACATCCTCGGTCGCAACATTGCCGGTGGCGCCTGGCGCGTAGGGGCAGCCACCAAGGCCACCGGCCGCGGAATCGATCACGCGGGCGCCCTCTTCCATCCCCGCATAGAGATTGGCCAGCGCCTGCCCGTAGGTGTCATGGAAATGCATCGCAAGCCTTTCCATCGGCACGCTGCCGGCCACCGCCCGCAGCAGCTGCCGCGCCTTCAGCGGCGTACCGACACCGATGGTGTCGCCGAGCGAGACCTCGTAGCAGCCGAGGTCCCACAGCGCTTTGGCGACGTCCACCACGGCCTGCGGCTTCACCTCGCCGTCGAAGGGACAGCCGAGCACGCAGGAAATATAGCCGCGCACTTTGATGCCGTCGGCCTTGGCGCGGGCGACCACCGGCTTGAAGCGCTCGATCGATTCCGCGACCGAGCAATTGATGTTGGCGCGCGAAAATCCTTCCGAGGCCGAGGCGAACACCGCGATCACCCTGGCGCCCGCGGCTTGCGACGCCTCATAGCCCTTTTCGTTCGGCACCAGCACGTGGAATTCGCCGCCTGCGATATGGCTGACGCCGCGCAACACCTGGTCCGAGCCCACCATCTGCGGGATCGCCTTGGGCGAAACGAAGGCGCCGACCTCGACAGTATGCAGGCCAGCGCCGATCAGCGCCTCGATGAACGCGATGCGATCCGCAACGCTGATCGGGGTTTTCTCATTCTGCAGCCCGTCGCGCGGGCCGACTTCGACGATACGGACGGCGTCACTCATCGCGGCCTCACGAAGCAGCCGGTTCGACTTCGGCGAGTTCGACACCCTCGCCGACGATATCGCCGACCTTGCATTTGAGCTTCTTCAACACGCCGGCAAACGGCGCGCGCAGGGTCTGCTCCATCTTCATGACTTCCAGCGTCAGGATCGCAGCGCCCTTTTCCAGGGTTGCGCCCTCCTCGGCCAGCAGCGCCACCACGGTGCCCGGCAGCGGCGCGACGATCTTGTCCTCGCCGACGTGTTCCTCGGTCTCGCCGCCGAACGGGTCGACCCAGTGGAGGTCGAAACGGCCGTTGCGGGTGCGCAGATAGAGTTCGTGACCTTCGATCACGGCCACCACGCGGGATTTCACGCCGTCGAGCGTGAGATCAAAACCGCCATCATCGGTTGGCGACGTCGTGAAGGTGAATTGACGTTCGCCGATCGACAGCGTCGACGGCCCGTTGCCGTAGTCTAGCGCGACTTGCTGCTCGGCGCCCTGTCCGTGGCGGAACGCGAACACCCGCTGCCGCTGGCCGATCGGCTGCCAGCCAAAGGCCTGCCACGGCGAATGCGCCTCTTTGGCCGCGGCCATGCGTTCGCCGGCGACGATGGCGGCCACGGCCGCACAGAGTTCGAGATCGCCGCAAGCATATTTCGGGTCCGTCAGGCCCTTGAGTTCGCGTTCGATAAAACTGGTGTCGATCGTGTTGGCACGCACGTCCGGATGCGTCACCAGCGCCGACAGGAACGGGATGTTGGTGACGATGCCGCGAACGTCGGTTTCTTCCAGCCCGCGGTTGAGCCGTTCGATCGCGGCCTGCCGGGTCGGCGCCCACGCGATCACTTTCGCCAGCATGGCGTCGTAATAGGGCGACACCGCATCGCCGCTGCGATAGCCGGCGTCGATGCGCAGGCCGTCAACGGCGTCAGGCGTGCGCCAGGTCTTGATCCGGCCGACCGACGGCATAAAATTCTTCTGCGGATTTTCCGCATAGACCCGCGCTTCGATGGCGTGGCCGTTCAGTTTGATTTCGTCCTGCGCCAGCGGCAGTTTTTCGCCGAATGCCACCCGCAGCTGCCATTCGACGAGGTCGACCCCGGTGATCAGTTCGGTCACGGGATGCTCGACCTGCAGGCGGGTATTCATCTCGATGAAGAACACCTCCTTGCCGTCGGAGACGAATTCGATGGTGCCGGCGCCGACATAATTGACCGCCGCGGCCGCTTTGCGCGCGGCGGCGCAGACCGCCTCGCGCTGGGTGGCGTCCAGCGTCGGCGACGGCGCTTCCTCGATCACCTTCTGGTGCCGCCGTTGCAGCGTGCATTCGCGCTCGTACAGCGACAATAGATTGCCGTGGCTGTCGCCGATGATCTGCACCTCGATGTGGCGCGGGTTGAGTACGAACTTTTCGATCAGCATGCGGTCGTCGCCGAACGCCGCTTTTGCCTCGCGCTTGGCGCTGACGATGGCAGCCGCCAGTTCACCGGCCGAATTGACCACGCGCATGCCGCGCCCGCCGCCACCGGCGGAGGCCTTGACCAGTACCGGGAAGCCGATCTTGTCGGCCGCATTGGCCAGAACAGCCTCGTCCTGGGCCTCACCGTGATAGCCCGGCACCAGCGGCACGCCGGCCTTTTCCATCAGCGCCTTGGAGCCGGATTTGGATCCCATCGCCGTCATCATCGCGGCGGTCGGACCGACGAACACCAGCCCGGCATCGAGGCACGCTTGCGCGAACTCGGCATTTTCAGACAGGAACCCGTAGCCCGGATGTATCGCTTCGGCCCCCGTCTGGCGCGCCGCTTCAATGACCCGTTCGATGTTGAGATAGCTGTCGCGGGCCCGTGCGGGTCCCAGCAGGACGGCCTCGTCGGCCATGGCGACGTGCATGGCGTCGCGGTCGGCCTCGGAATAGACCGCGACGGTGCGCAGCCCCATGGCGCGGGCGGAGCGGATCACGCGGCAGGCGATCTCGCCGCGGTTGGCGATCAGAAGCGTGCGAAAACGCCGGTATAATCTCGAGCGATCCATTATCAAATCCTGCATCACATTCTGAACAGGCCGAACTTCGTCGGTTCGATCGGTGCATTGGCGGCAGCCGACAGCCCGAGGCCGAGCACCAGCCTTGTATCGGCGGGGTCGATCACGCCGTCGTCCCACAGCCGCGCGGTGGCGTAATAGGGGTTGCCCTGGCTTTCATACTGGGCGCGGATCGGCGCACGAAACTTCTCGTCCTCTTCGGCAGACCAGGTGTCGCCCTTGGCCTCGATACCGTCGCGCCGCACCTGCGCCAGCACCATCGACGCCTGTTCGCCGCCCATCACCGAAATGCGGGCGTTCGGCCACATCCAGAGGAAGCGCGGGCTGTAGGCGCGGCCCGACATGCCGTAATTGCCGGCCCCATAGGAGCCGCCGATCACGACCGTGAATTTCGGCACGCCGGCGGTTGCCACCGCCGTCACCAGCTTGGCGCCGTCGCGCGCGATGCCGCCGGCCTCGTATTTCTTGCCGACCATGAAACCGGTGATGTTCTGCAGGAACACCAGCGGGATATTGCGCTGGCAGCACAATTCGATGAAGTGCGCACCCTTGAGCGAACTCTCGCTGAACAGGATGCCGTTGTTGGCGATGATGCCGACCGGATAGCCCCAGATATGGGCGAAGCCGCAGATCAGCGTCTGGCCGTAGAGTTTCTTGAACTCGTCGAACTCGGAGCCGTCGACCAGCCGCGCGATGATGTCGTGGACGTCGAACGGCTTGCGGCCGTCGGCGGAAACCACGCCGTAGATTTCTTCCGCTGGAAACAGCGGCTCGCGCGGTTCGCGCATGTTGAGCACCGCGCGCGTTGCCGGCTTCAGCGTGGCAACGATGCGCCGCGCGATCCCGATCGCATGGGCGTCGTTCTGCGCATAGTGATCCGTGACGCCGGATTGCCGCGAATGCACGTCGGCGCCGCCGAGTTCCTCGGCCGTGACCACCTCGCCGGTCGCGGCCTTCACCAGCGGCGGGCCGCCGAGGAAGATCGTGCCCTGGTTGCGCACGATGATGCTCTCGTCGGACATCGCGGGCACATAGGCGCCGCCGGCGGTGCAGGAGCCCATCACGATGGCGATCTGCGGAATGCCTTGCGCCGACATCTGGGCCTGGTTGTAGAAGATGCGGCCGAAATGCCGCTCGTCCGGAAAGATCTCGTCCTGCAGCGGCAGGAACGCGCCGCCGGAATCGACCATGTAGACACAGGGCAGATTGTTCTGCCGCGCGATGTCCTGCGCGCGCAGATGCTTCTTCACGGTCATCGGATAGTAAGTGCCGCCCTTGATGGTGGCGTCGTTGGCGACGATGACGCATTCGCGGCCCGAGATGCGCCCCACCCCGGTGATGACGCTGGCGGAATGGACGTCGCCGCCATAGAGGCCGTGCGCGGCCAGCGGCGACAATTCAAGGAATGCGGTGCCGGGATCGACCAGCAGGTCGACACGCTGGCGCGCCAGCATTTTCCCGCGCGAGGTATGCCGGGCGCGCGAGGTTTCACCGCCGCCGCCGGCAACCACCTTGAGTTTTTCGCGAAGGTCGGCGACGAGGCCGCGCATCGCTTCTGCGTTGCGGGCAAAATCGGCAGATGTGGGATCGATCGTGGAATGAAGCGACATGGCCTATCGTTTCTATAGGGGCTGGCTGTTGCTGCGTGGCCTTCAAGACTGTTGGGAATAAGCCATCTCGCGAAACGGCGCGACAGGCTGTACCATCTTTGCGGCGAACTGTCCCGGCAGGCCCCGATGACCGGACCAGTTGGGATCGAATTTCCTCCGAATTAAAAACGATCATACGTTTTTTTAATGAAGCCGCAAGGGGATGGCTGTCTTTTCCGATTTTCGACCGAGACGGCACCTTATGCCATTGAAATTCCTCGCCTCTCGTGCAATAAACATACGATCGTTTGTATCTTTATGCATCAATGAAGTGGCTCCATCGCCAGCCCCGGAGACCAGATGGCACGCACGATCGGCTCCTATGGCCCCAAGACGCTGGAAGCGATCCGCAAGGCCGGGCTGCGCCTGATCTTCGAACAGGGTTACGCCGCGATGAGCCTGCGCGACCTTGCGGCCGAGGTCGGGATCCAGGTGGGGTCGCTCTACAATCATATCAGCACCAAGCAGGAGTTGCTGTTCGAGCTGGTACAGGACCACGTCAACGAGCTCATTCGTCAGCTCGATCTCGCGCTGGAAGGAAAGCAAGGCCCCGAGGAAAAGCTCCGCGCCTTCGTCGCGTTCCACGTCACCTACCATATGAGCCGAAAGCGCGAGGTCTTCATCGCCAATTCCGAACTGCGCAGCCTGGAGCCGAAGAACTGTGAGGCGATTGTAGCGCTGCGTAGCGCCTATGAGGCGCGGCTGGCGCGTATCCTTAGCGAGGGCGTTGCCGAAGGCGCCTTCGAAGTCGTCGATATCAAGGTGGCGACGTTTGCGATCCTGGCGCTCCTGACCGGGATCTGCAACTGGTACCGGCCGGGCGGACGCCTCACCAGGGAAGCGATCGTCGCCGCGCACGAAAAGCTGGTGCTCTCGGGCGTGACGCCGCAGGCCGCGAGCGCCCCTGCCCGCAGCACCCGCAAGCCGCGGCGCGTCGCATCCGTCTAGCGGCGGCGGCCCCTCGAGCCCGGACGAGCAGCCATGACAGCCCATCACGAACTCGACGCCATCGACCTGAAGATATTGTCCGAGCTTCAGAACGATGGACGCATCCGGATCAACGAACTGGCCAGTCGGGTCGGCCTCTCGCTTCCGCCATGCCTGCGCCGGGTGCGGTCCCTGCGCGCCCGCGGCGTCATCAAGGCGATCCGCGCCACCATCGACGAAAAGATCCTCGGTTACGAGGTCGTGTCGTTCGTTTCCATACAGCTGGCAAGCCAGGCCAAGGCGACGCTGGAAGCGTTCGAAGCCTCGATTGCGGCGTTGCCGCTGGTGCTGCAGAGCTGGCGCATTTCGGGAGAAGCGGACTTTTTACTCAAATGCGTCGCGCCTGATGTCGAGGGAATGCATCAGCAACTTCGGCAGTTTGCCGCTATGCCAGAGGTCCGAACCATCAGAAGCTTGCCGGTGCTCGGCGTCGCGAAGGATGCGCCATTGCCGATGCCCGGAGATCCAAAGCCCGCAAATGGTCCCTGAACCGATCCCCAGCGCTTCCGTAAAGCCTAGTGGGTCCAGGGCTCGCCGCGCCGGAACGCGAAATTGTCGGCATAGGCGACCTGCCGGGGCCCGGAGTCCTTGGGCTCGATCACCTGGTAGGCAATGCCGTTGCGCTCGCAATAGGCCACCGCGTCTTCCTTGGTATCGAAGCGCAGCGTGAGCTGCTGCTTCATGTCCCCGGATGAGGTCCACCCCATCAACGGTTCGATCGCCCGGGGTTGTTCGGGCTCGTAATCAAGCTGCCACTCCCGGGTCATGGCCCTCCCCGATTGCATCGCGTTTTTGGCGGGCTTAAAAATGCGTGCGGTCATGGATGGTCGGACCCTCAGCGATATGCGACATCGGATATGCGACGTCAGATGTGCGACATGGCGACGTTTGGTGGAAGCAGCCGGGATAGTATAGAGACACCTTTCAGGGATTTGATCGGTGATTCCATAACCCCGGATGTACCATTTCCGGACCGGTATAGTCATTATGCTGCACTGTGACAATCTTCGGCCGCCCTGCGGTCAGGCTATGGTTCGAGGCTTGATTCAAGGCCTGGTCCGGCGGCGCGATCGTCCCGACAGCATCACATCGAAGCGGCACCCATGAAAATCAACGCCACCCTGCCCGAAAAAGGACGCGACCTCCGGCTCGACCTGTTTCGCGGGGTTGCGAACTGGGCGATCTATCTGGATCACATCCCCGACAACGTCGTGAACTGGATCACGACCCGCAATTACGGTTTCAGCGACGCGGCGGACCTGTTCGTCTTCATTTCCGGCTATACCGCCTCCTTTGTCTATGCCCGGATGATGCTGGACCGCGGTTTCATCGTCGGCGCGACGCGGCTGACCAAGCGGGTCTGGCAGCTCTACGTCGCCCATATCATCCTGTTCGTGATCTATATAGCCTCGATCAGCTACCTTGCGCTGCGGTTTGGCGATTCCGAACTCGTCAACGAGTTCAACGTCGTCGGCCTGATCGACAATGCGACGGAAACGTTGCGGCAGGGCCTGTTCCTGAAGTTCAAGCCGGTCAATCTCGACGTGCTGCCGCTCTATATCGTGCTGATGGGGCTGTTCCCGCCGGTGCTGTGGATGATGCTGCGCCAACCCAACTGGACCATGGTCGCCGCGATCGCGCTGTGGCTGGTGTCGCGCCAGACCGGCTGGAACCTGGCGGCCTATCCCGCCGGAACCTGGTATTTCAATCCGTTCGCCTGGCAGGTGCTGTTCGTGTTCGGCTCGTGGTGCGCGCTCGGCGGCGCGCGCAGGTCGGCCGCCATCATCAATCACCCGGCGACGCTGTACTTCTGCATCGCCTATCTGGTGCTGGGCCTAATCATGACGATGGCCGGCAAGTTTCCGGATTTCGGAAACCTGTTCCCGCACTGGCTCTATTCGACCTTCAATCCGAACGACAAGACCAATCTGGCGCCCTATCGCTTCATTCATTTCGTGGTGATCGTGATCATGGTGATCCGTTTCATCCCGAAGGATTGGCCGGCGCTGGAATGGAGGATATTCGATCCTCTGATCGTCTGCGGTCAGCAGTCGCTCGCCGTGTTCTGCGTCGGCGTGTTCCTGTCGTTCGTCGGACACTTCCAGCTGTCGTTGAGCTCCGGCTCGCTGTTCGCGCAGATCTTCGTCAGCGTGACCGGCATCGCGATCATGACCATCGTCGCCTACTACATTTCCTGGTCGAAACGGCAAGACAAGCCACTGCCCAAACCGGCGGCGCCCAAGGCCGCCTGATCAAGGCCGCTGATCACGCGCCTCAACGCTGCAATCGCCAGCAATCAGGCCGGTCGGGTAGTCGCCGATACCAGGTTCGCCACGTCGGAGTAGGTATCGACCAGCGGTCCAACGATCCTGTGCATGGCGGTCTTCGACACCACCGTGTCGTGCATGATCAGATGGTCGACCCCCGTGGTCAGGAAGCAGGCCACAGCATCGCGAGGCGTTTCGACGATGGGCTCGCCCTTGATGTTGAATGAGGTGTTGATCAGCACGGGAACGCCGGTCAGCGCGTCGAACTCCTTCAGCAACCGATAGAGCATCGGATTGGTCGCTTCGCTCACGGTCTGGACGCGCGCCGTGCCGTCGACATGCACGATCGCCGGAATCTTGTCGCGCCATTCGGGGCGAACCGGTTTCGCAATCAGCATGAATGGGGAATCGTGATCACCCTCGAAAATGTTCTTCATCCGCTCGGCCAATACGATCGGCGCGAACGGGCGGAACGCCTGGCGATGCTTGACGCGGCTGTTGAGGATATCCTTCATCTCGGGCTTGCGGGGGTCGCCCAGCAGGCTGCGGTTGCCGAGCGCCCGCGGACCGAATTCGGAGCCGCCCTGAAACCAGCCGATCACGCGCTGATCGGCCAGCAGTTTCGCGGTATCGCGACAAACATTGTCGCTACGCTTGGCGTCGATCTGGATGCGCACCAGAAACCGCTGCAGCGCGGCCGCGACTTCCTGATCGCTGTACGGCTTGCCGACATAGGAATGCTCCATGACGAAGTTGCGGCGCTGCTTCAGGATCTCGAGCCAGCCGTAATAGGCGCAGCCGATCGCAATACCGTCATCGCCGGTCGCCGGCTGGATCCAGATATTGTCGAAGCCGGCTTCACGGGCGAGCCGGCCATTGGCCACGCAATTCAGGGCAACGCCGCCGGCCATCGTCAGGTTCTTGGCGCCGGTCGTTTCACGCAGCCAGCGGGCGCGGGCCAGCAGAACGTTTTCGGTATCGTCCTGCACCCGCCAGGCCAGATCCTCCCAATGCCGCATCGCCGGGCTCTTCTCCCAGTTGCTGCCGTCCTGGATGTAGGGTTGCTTGAGTTCGGTGGTCCAATGCGGCACGTGCAGCTCGCCGTCGGTCAGTTCGAGCAGGTTCTTGACCTGGTTGTGACGGCCATAGGGCGCGAGCCCCATCAGCTCGCCGCATTTATTCCAGTCGCCAAAGATGTAGGTCGAGGCCCGGCTGTAGAGCGCGCCCAGCCCCGGCATATTGTAGAACTCATCGCTGAGGAAGCCGCGGTCCGGCTCCATGAAAACCTTCTTCAGGCACTCGAGCGTCGATCCCTTGAATTTGTAATAGCTCTCCGATTCACGCGCGAGCGGCGTCGCGGTGTCACCGGCGGGATAGGATTCCATAACGTCGGATTGATAGCTGCCGACGCCGTCGACGATCATCACCACGCCTTCCTCGAACGGCGACGCCGCGAACGCGCTGTAGGCGTGCGCCAGATGGTGGGAGATCGTCACCACCTTGTCCTGACGCGAAAGATACAACGGGTGCTTGGACGCGTCGTCCCGTTCGAATTCGGGAAGGAATCCCGGGGCGTCGAAATACACCAACCGCTCTTCCATTTCGCCGACCGGAAGGATGTAGCAATTGCGAACGATCAGATCGACGTCATCCAGCGTGATGCCTTCGGCCTCGAGGCAATAGTCGATCACCTCCTTGTAGAATCCCGACGCATGCTTCATCCGCGTGATCCGCTCCTTGGCGATCGCAAATGCGATGGCGCCGTCGCGCAGCAGGCAGGCGCTCACATCATGGTCGTAGGTGTTCAGGCCGAGGACATAGGTGTGCTGTTTGGGCATGGATACTCTTTAAAGGCGGGAGGCCGTCGTGTGCGCGAGATCGTGTCGACTTCAAGTTGTTGGCGTGGGCTTGCCCAGATTCTTGCCGGGCTTTCTCGCCGTGGTTTTTCATTTCGGCAATTCTGCAGTGCACCATCGCCACCGAAAGATGAACGAAGATGAACGAAGATGAACGGCGCGCGCGAGAATTCGTCGCGAGCCGGACCGTATCTTGACCTTATCTTTCCTTCTTAATAAAGTCCCGAATTGCCGGAAGAACCTTAGTAAAAATATTATCTTAGCTCATCTGAACCGAAAGCATTTTCGAACGTCTAAGATAGATAGTGCGGAAGTCCAGGTGGTTATTGAAAGTGACCGGGAGATTCTAGAATGGCTAAACGCTACAATATCCTGACGCGCTGTCTCGCAGCGCTCGCTTTGTTGTTCGTCTACGTCGTCAGCACGTCTGCCATTCTGGTAGGTGCATCGACCACGTCGGCGGAAGCCCGCGGTGGCCGAGGACGTGGCGGCGGCTGGGGCCGCGGCGGTGGTCGTGGTTTCTATCGCGGCGGCGGGTACGGTCGTGGTTATGGCCGGGGTTACGGACGAGGCTATGGCTTCTACGGCGGCCCCGTGGTCGTTCGCGGCGGACCGCGTTGCTGGTGGAATGCCTACGGCGTTCGCGTCTGCAGGTATTACTGATACCGGATTGATCGGCGCAAATTTACGCACGATCGAATACAAGAATTGGGTGTGCCGGACAACCGGCACACCTTTTTCTTTGCCGCAAATTTGTTTCTTTTGCCGTAAATTTGAACGTCCACCGCGCGACGCGTGTAGCTTGATAGCCTCGGTATCTGTCGTCAACGCCAGCGCCGAAGCGACGGCGGCTTGGCATTGAGATCGACGAGGCGACCTCGCCACAACCGAGGCATCCCGCAACGGGATGTACGCAATCCCATCATGAAATTGCTCCCGGCTTTGCTCGTTGGCGATGGCTTCTATCCGTCGAGAATGGCGACGGCCCGGGTCCAGCCCGCCGAGGCGCGTTCGATCTTCACGGGGAAGCACGACACCATGAATCCGGTCGAGGGCAGCTGCTCGAGGTTGTGCAACTTCTCGATGTGGCAATAGCCGATGTGACGGCCGGCCTTGTGACCTTCCCAGATCAGGCTGGCATCCTTGGTCTCGGCATACTTCTTTGCGGTGTAGACGAACGGCGCATCCCAGCTCCAGCCGTCGATGCCGGTCAGCCGCACGCCGCGCTCCAGGAGATACATGGTCGCTTCATAGCCCATGCCGCAACCGGAGGTGACGTAATCCTGCCGGCCGTATTTGACTCCGGCACTGGTATTGACCACCACGATTTCCAGCGGCGACAGCGTATGGCCGATACGTTTGAGTTCATTCTCGACGTCCTTGGCGGTCGCGACATAGCCGTCGGCAAAATGCCGGAAGTCGAGCTTCACGCCGGGCTGCAAACACCATTCCAGCGGCACTTCGTCGATGGTCCATGACCGCTCGCCCCGGTTCATGGTGGGATGGAAGTGCCAGGGCGCATCCAGATGCGTGCCGTTGTGGGTCGAGAGCTGCACCTGCTCGACCGCCCAGCCCTGCCCGTCCGGCAGGTCTTCGGCCTTCAGCCCGTCAAAGAACTGCAGCATGCGCGGCAGGCCCTGCTGGTGGTCGATGTACTGGATCGTCGGATGACCGCCCGGCGGATCGGCGGGCACGTCGTTTTGCAGGGGAACGGAGATGTCGATCAACTTACGCGCCATGGCGTTTCCTCGCTGTTTTGAGGGCTTCTTGTGGCGTGGTCGGAGCGGCCTTGCCGTTCGGCCGGTTCGTCAGGATACACAATTTTGACCTTCGACGCGCCGCTACTCCTCGATCATGGCGTTCGATCGGCGAGGCGCTGCAACGCCTGACGAACCCGCACCCCGATCAACCAGATCAGGCCCGCGGCGAGTGCGATCCCGACCAGCAGGAAGATCCGCGATGCCGTGGACGAGCCGTCTTCCAGCACGGAGGCGCGGCCGCTGGCGCCCATGAAGCTGAACAACGCGATCTGCGGGATGCTGAAGAACGCCGTCGCCAGCGAATAGGTCTTCAGGTCGATGCGCGTCAGCCCGAGCGCGTAGTTCTGCAGCGAACTCGGGATCGGCGCGCCGAGCCGCAGCAGCGCGATGATGCGCCAGCCTTCCTCGTCGATCACGTTGGCCACCGTGTGCAACAGTGGATGGCGCGCGATCCTGGACTGCACCCAGTCCGCCGCAATGTGGCGCGCCAGCAGAAAGGCCAGGATCGAGCCGGTGACGCTCCCCAGCAGGACGAAGGGAAACACCTTGAAGCCGAACGTCGCCGCGGCGGTCAGGATCAGAATGGTTCGGGGGAAAATCACGAAAGCCGCGATCGCAAACATCGCCGCCAGCGCAAAGCCGGAGCCGAGGGTCAGTTCACCCCAGTCGCGAAACAGCTGATGGATGAAATCGGTCACGGTTCATTATTGCCCGAATTGGTGCGTGCCCCAAGCGCTGCACTTCAGGCACACCTGGAACAGATTCACGATGGTGGCCGCATGAGCATCAGAGGCAGAGGCTCAGTATTTTCAATCGACACGTCTCCGCGGCGCGAGGTTTGGGCGGGGTAACCGTCGCTTGCTTTGAAGTTTTCGACGTCTTTGGGGTTTGCTTGCGGGCTTCATAATCGCCCGCGATCACCATCGCCCAATAGGTACGGCCGGTTGCCGAACTCTTCACACTGGCGACGCCGACGCGCGACGCATTGCGCAACAGCAGATTGCGCCGGTGTCCCGATGAGTTGATCCACTGGTCGAGGGTTTTCGGGAAGCTGTCATAGCCGTACGCGATGTTCTCGGCCGCGCGGCCGGCGCCGGCCGGGCTGACGCGCTTGTTGAAGTGACCGAGGACATCGTGGTCGAGCCGGTCCTTTGCTGCCATCGCCGCGGCCTGATCGTGCGCAATCCGCGTCAGGGTGGCGTCCAGGGTCACCCGCCCCTCCCCGTGCTGCTTGCGAAAGTCAGAGATCATCGAGGCGGGATTGGAAGGGGGCGACTGGCCAAAGACCGGCCCACAAAGACAAAGCGTCATGCCAAGCAAAACCAGCAGCCGCATCCGAACGAATAGCCCCTTACCGGTCACAAACTGCTTCCATACGCTTCCAAACTCGCAGTTCTGGGAAGCACGGCTGCCTGACCGCCTCTTAAGTGATTGAATTTGTTGGTCGGGGCAGCTGGATTCGAACCAACGACCTGCAGTACCCAAAACTGCCGCGCTACCAGGCTGCGCTATACCCCGATTGATGCTTGGGAATGGACGTCGATACACGCTTGGGGGCCCGCCAGCAAGGCGTCCGGGAGCGGTCCGGCAGGCCGCGCGAGACGAGATCAGGCTTGCCCGGAGGCACCGCCTGATGCCCGGACGCAACGCCGCACAACCCCACGCGCCGAGGGCCATTCTATCTTTGCATGGGGTTGTTTTCGCAATCTTGTGTCCGCGCCCCCCGTGGACCTGCCCACAGCGTCGACACGCGCGTGAACTGGCTGGCGCAGGCGCTGAGCGGCATCCGGAACGCGATCCATCCCCGGATCGGTCCGAGGCGACCCTTCCCTCGAAAATGCTTTAGCGGCTGTTGAACAGGGGGTGCGCCACCCGGTCGCCGGGCCTGATCCCGTATTTCTGCGCCGTGCCGGCGATCACTTCCAGCACCCCCTTGGCAAGGCCGCCCGAGGATATGATCTTGGTCGAATGCGGCTCGGTATTTTCCGCGATCCGCAGGATCCGGCCGTCGGCGCGGATGAAGATCATGTCGAGCGAGATGTAGGTGTTCTTCATCCACATTGAGATCTGCTGTTCCGGCGAGAAGTCGAACAACATGCCTTTGCCGTCGGGCAGTTCCTTGCGGTACATCAGCCCGGTGGTCTTCTCCTCCTCGGTGGTCGCCATCTCGACCGAGAACACCTGGACGCCGGATTTGGTGGCTATCTCGAGCGGCTGAATGCTCGCGGCCCGGGCGATTGGGCTTGCGCAAAGGCTGCCGACCAGGCCGAGCGCCGCCAGCAGCGACATGACCAACCGTCCGCGCGAGCCAGGCCGCGCAACCATCGAAACGAAATTCATCAAAACACTCACGCCGGACACCGGGCCAATCTCTGGGATTCAGGAGGCCATTGCAGCTAAACCCTAACCCGATGATTGCGGCAAAGGCCAGAGCCCCGCGTGTGCACGCATGGCGTCCGGCTCACGATTCCGTCAGCTGGCAGCGTCCGCCGGCCGAAGCAATTAGTGCGACGACAGCGCCGACGGTCCGGTCTCAGGGTGGATCTCCGCGGCCATCATGCCCTTGGAACCGGGCCCGAAGCGGACCAGCACGTACTGGCCGGGCCGAAGCTCGGTCATGCCGAAGCGGCGCAGCGTTTCCATGTGCACGAAGATGTCAGGCGTCCCTTCCCCGCAGGTCAGGAAGCCAAAGCCCCGCAGCCGGTTGAACCACTTGACCTGCGCTCGCTCCAGACCACTGGTCGGCGTGACGCTGACATGGGTCCGCGGCGGCAGCATCTGCGCCGGATGGACCGCCGTGGACTCATCCATCGAGACGATGCGGAATGCCTGATAGCCCTTGGCGCGCTGCACGCATTCGACGACCAGTCGCGCGCCTTCATACGCGGTCTGATAGCCGTCGCGGCGCAGCACCGTGACGTGCAGCAGCACGTCGGGCCAGCCATTGTCGGGAACGATGAAGCCGTAGCCTTTCGACGCGTCAAACCATTTGATGACGCCGGAAATCTCGACGAGATTTGCAGCGGCATCACCAAGGCTCGACAGCGCATCCATCGCCGGATCGCGCTCCGCGCCGGCAGAGAATTCACCTGGTCCAACTCTGTTCTGCCCTGTCCCGCCAGATGGCGGCCCCCCGAGCTTCTTGGACTCAAATCCGTCCGACCCCATGACCCCGGACCTCACACATTCATTGCGGACCGCTACCGCCGTAACGGACCGGAACACGCGCCCATCCATGACCACTCATGATAACGCCGCGCGAATCTCTCGACTCAAAAGATAACACTCCCGCCTGCCGCGCATAGCTAAAAAACAATTCGGGCGGGAACTATGAACAGGCTTGCACAGCTTCGAATCAATTGCAGATCAATTGCCTACAAACGGTCCGAGCGTTTCCCCGATGTCGTGCCTGATCACAAGATCGGCGACATCGTCCTGTTCGGTCGGCTCGTTATTGATGATGACCAGTTTGGCGCCGCAGTCCTTGGCCATCAGCGGAAAACCCGCGGCGGGCCAAACCACTAACGAGGATCCGATGGCGAGGAACAGGTCGCAACGCTGGACAAGTTCCGTGGCGCGGCGCATCGCATCTTCCGGCATGGCCTGACCAAAGGAAATGGTCGCGGTCTTCACCGGACCGTCGCAGGCGGTGCAATCGGGCGCGCCGCCGGTCTCGTCGAAGCGGGCTTTGACCCAGGGCAGATCGTAGGCCTGCCCGCAGCCGATGCAGCGGGCGTAGGTCGTGTTGCCGTGAAGTTCGACGACGTCATCGGCCTTGAAACCGGACGTCTGGTGCAGATTGTCGATATTCTGGGTGATGATCGCGGGGATCTTGCCGGCCTTGTAGAGCGAGGCCAGCGCCCGATGTCCGCGGCCCGGCTTCGCCGCAGCAAAGGTCGGCTCCATTGCAAAACGCCGCCGCCAGGCTTCGTCACGCGCAGCGGCACTGGCGACGAATTCATCGAAGGGTATCGGACGATTGCGAGTCCACAATCCGCCGGGCGAGCGAAAATCGGGAATGCCGCATTCGGTCGAGATGCCGGCGCCGGTAAAGGGAACGATGGACGATGCCTCGGCAATCATGTTGCCGAGTTGCTCGACGCCGCTGCTAAGGTCCGGTGCGATCACGGAAAACATCCGACGTTTTCTTGGCGCCGACTATAGCACGTCCAGTCGGATTGACAGGCCGCGGCGCCGGCCCACCGACGGGTGATGCTGGACGCAGCCCTGCTAGGCAGCCTTGGCGATTGGTTCCTTCGGTTCCCTCGCCTCTTCGGTCCTTTTGACTTTGGCAACCGGCGCGCCTTCGACCTTCCTGACCGGCTTGCCGTACTGCGCGAGCTTTTCCAGCTCGGCCTCGAGTTCGGCGCGGCGCGCGGCGACCTTCTCGAACAGCTTGTCGGTGGCGTGCTCGCGCAGTGCCGCGAGTTCTTCGATGCTCAGCGTATCCAGATCGATCTTTGCCATTGGAACCTCCCGTTTGCTTGTCGCTACCGGGATGGTGCGCGGGCGACAAGCAGCGTGCGCGCCTTATCCACCGCCTTCGCCTTGCAAACAGACGACCACAATCCCGCAACGCGGCTTCCCAATTGGCGCCCCAATCGCGCTCCCCAATAGCCCGCGGGACGACTCAATAAGACGACTCCAAAAAACAGGATGGGCAATGAACGAACAGGAAGACAGGCTTGCGCGTGAGCGCGAGGAAATCGCAGCACGGGTCGCGAGCTTCAAGGCCACACAGGAAAAATTCGAACGCGAGCGCGAGGAATATTACGCCACCACACTCGGCAATGCCTGGAGCGGATTTAACCGCCCATCGTTCTGGACCTAGCGCCAAAATCCGATCAGCAAAAAGCCCGGAGCGTTGTTCCGGGTTTTTATTTCCCGGCCACCTATGGCGCTAGTAAGGGATGCCGGTAGTACGGCTCATCGACGCCGAGCCACGCGCGAAGGAACCAATTGCGGCCTTGGGGATTTGTTCCCGAAAGAGGTGCGCTGATGCCCGCCTGGCTGGAAGTTCTGCTGAACGTGCTCGCGTTTGCCGGCTTCATCGCCATTGCCAAATACCACAAGCCGCGCAGCGAAAAACTGCCGGACCGCTAGGTGAGACGTCAGTTCGCCCTGTGCGGCTCGCCCGCCGTCCGGACCAGCCGGTCAGCCTTCACCAGTACTTGCCCGGTTTCCGATTGCGGCCGCAGCGAGAAACTGATGCCGAGGAAGGCCAGGCAAAACAGCAGCCCGACCACCATCACGCGTCGGTGGGTCGGCCTGTCGGCGTTGTGAAACGAAGGGACCATGGCTGTTTCCTCCAGCCAATCCCTAGCGCACCCCCTGACAAGCGCAACGCAATCCCGGTTTTAACCTAACCGAATAGGGTTATTGGCTGTCAGGAAAAGCGTCGTTGACTGAAAGGGATCGTTGACCCCGATCGCCCCCGTTTCACCGTCGGGGTCGTGGACTTATCCGCAGCAAATCCACAGCAAGATCACAGGGCGCCAATCGGGTTTTCAGCTGTCCCGGCCAATACTTGCTGCGCACCCGCCCACAGACCCACTCGTGTACGCGCAACCGGTTTTCGTGCAGTGGACCGAGACTCCTTTTGTTCTCAGGAGAACGAACAGGGGGCGGGTTTTCTCGCCGGTCCGCCGCTTAAGATAAGGTTACTTTCGCGTCCCCGCGCCCCGCGACAGCGAATTGCACCGCAAGGCCTTCGTCGCCGCCTCTTCTAACGGGCCATGAGCCCGGTCGTACCGAGCCCGATCGGCCGTTCGCATCGTCGTGATCGAACCTTTTGGCCGCGATCCGAACCTATCCGAAAAGGTGCCGACATGACCCAAGCCGACCACTACCGCGACCAATCCATCCGAGCCACGCGATTGGCCCGCGCCGTCAGGGATCCGGAGGCTTCGAAGAAGCTTTTCGAGATGGCCGAGGAATTCCGGCTCTACGCGGAACGCTTGGACAAGACCATCTAGTCTGGGCCGGGACGGCGAGCCCTTCGCGCAGCCGAACCTCCGTTCCCAACGAACTGGCGGCTATTCGATGAAGCCGGCCAGTCTCGGCAGCCACAGACTGATGCTCGGGAAATAAATGCACAGCATCAGGCCGAGCGCCTGCAGCGTGACGAACGGGTACATGGCCGTGAACACGTCGTTCATGGTGACGCCCGGCGGCGCCGTACCTTTCATGTAGAACAGCGTCGCCCCGAACGGCGGCGTCATGAACGCGGTCTGCAGATTGACCGCAACCAGCGTGCCGAACCAGGTCATCAGGGCGGTGTTGTTGCCGATGTGATCCGAGAAGTCGAACTTCGACAGGATCGGCCCGAATACGGGCAGCACGATCAGGCAAATTTCGATCCACTCAAACGGGAAGCCGAGCAGGAAGATCAGAACCATGACAAAGCCGAGCATTTCCCACTTGGTGTCGATGCCGAAATGGGTGAGCGTCGAGATCATCAGGTCGTCGCCGCCGAGTACGCGGAACACATAGGAAAAGCCGGTCGCGCCGAGGAAGATCAGGAACACCAGGCCGTTGGCGCGGCAGGAGGAATAGATCGCCTCGTTGATCATCTTGAACTTCATGCGCCCGTTCAGTGCGGCGATGAACATGGAGCCGAGCACGCCGACGGCGCCGCTCTCCGTGGGGGTGGCCCAGCCGGCGAAGATCGAGCCGAGCACGATCACCAGCAGCGCCGTCATCGGGAACAGGCCCCGCCAGAGCGCGTACCAGAATGCACGGCGGGTCTGCGGCCCGTAGCCCGGCGGCAGCTTGGGCGCGGCGCCCGGCCTGAGGATGGCGACGACCACGATATAGGCGAGGTAGAGGCCGGAGAGCAGGAAGCCCGGCATGATGGCGGCAAGAAACAAATTGCCGGCCGAGGTCTGCAGCATCTCCGCCATCACCACCAGCATGATGGCCGGCGGAATCAGGATGCCGAGCGTTCCGGCCGAGGCGATGGTGCCGATGGCAAGCCGCTTGTCGTAGCCTGCCGCGATCATCTGCGGCAGGGCGATCACCGAGAGCGTGATCACCGCTGCGCCGACCACGCCGATCGGCGCCGCCAGGATCGTTCCCATCACCATCACAGAGACCGCCAGCGCACCGGGGCACCGCTTGAGCAACACCTCGGTTGCGTCCAGCATGTCCTTGGCGGAGCCCGACCGCTCCAGAATCGCGCCCATGAAGATGAACATCGGGATCGACGCCAGGACCGGATCGTTGGCGACCCCGCCCCACATGCGCAACACGATATCGGACAGGCCGATCAGCTTGAAGACGCCGAGCCAGGCGCCCAGGATCGCAAAGGCGAACGCCAGTCCGCCCATGATGAAAGCGACGGGGTAGCCGATGAAAATGAAGAAGAACATCGACACGAACATGATCAGAGCGAGATTGTCGGCCAGCCAGTCGAGCACGCTAAAGTCCCCCGGTCGGGTTAGACGTCCGTAATCACATGTCCGATTTGCAGATTGACTTCCCGCTCCGACTTTTCACCGAACAAGAAGACAATCACGCGAAGCAGTACGCTGAGGATGCCGAGCACCACCATCCACAGGCCGGCAGCGTAGATGCCTTTGATGATCCAGCGATGGGTCAACCCGACCGTGCTGTCGGATTGCTCGCCGAGCCGATAGGACTGCGCAACGAAATCCAGGCTGTAGTAGGAGACCAGCGCGATGTAGGGCAGCGCCAGCAGGAGGCAGCCGGCGAGTTCGATCCATGCCCTGCGGCGATACGACATCATCTCGGTGAAGGTATCGACGCGCGGATGTGCGTTGATCGTGTAGCAGTAGCCCATCCAAAGCGAGAAGATCGCGGCGTGGAAGTGCCATTCCAGCTCTTGCAGCTTGGTATACGGCAGCTGTAGGCCAAACTTGCGCGCGACGACATCGAACGTGGTGACGCACGCCATGACAACGAGCAACCAACCGGACGTCAGAGCGACAACCTCGAGCGCCCGCCGCATACCCTCGGCCAGCTTCAGCAACGCATGCATCGCGGCGAAATCCTGCTGTGGCGCAACCCGCGGCAGCGCACCGTGCGCTACCGTTCGTCACCGGCCGGTGAGGCAACTTCCCTGTCAGGAGCCGGCGCAGCCGCGCGCTGCGCCGGCCCGCTGCTCAATCCTTCTGGTAGGTGGCTTTCATGGTCTGCGACACACCCCAAACCGCGAACTTCTTGCGGTAGTCCAAGTAGTGGTCGGCGACCTTCTTGAACAGCGGGTCCTTGGCCGATTCCTCCGCCAGCACTTCCAGCCAGGCTTTCTCCAGCGCCGCCAGGTCCTGGTCGCTCCAGCGCTTGACCTGAACCTTGTGTTTGTCGCGCATCTCGGCCATCGCCGCGAACTGGGAGTGGTCACTCTCGACGTAGGTGTGCATGACGGATTCGCCGAGCGCGATCTCGATGATCGCCTTGTTCTGATCCGACAGCGCGTCCCACGCCGCCTTGTTCATCAGAAGCTCGCTCACCGAGGTCTGCTGATGCCAGCCCGGGAAGTAGTTGAACTTGGCGATCTGATGGAAGCCCAACTTGGTGTCCATCGTCGGCATCGAGAACTCGGTCGCGTCGATCACGCCGCGTTCCAGCGCAGGATAGATGTCGGCCGCTGCCAGCAACTGAGTGGAGACGCCGAGCTTCTGCATCACCTGCGCGCCAAGGCCGAAGAACCGCATCTTCAACCCCTTCAGCTCCTCAACCGACTTGATCTCGTTGCGGAACCAGCCGGAGGTTTCGGGCGCGATGGCGAAGGAGTCGATCGCAATCAGGCCGTGCTTGGCGTAGATCTCATTGCGCAACTGGTTGCCGCCGCCGAACCACTTCCAGCCGAGGAATTCGCCGACGGGCGGGCCAAACGGCACGGTGGTGAAGAAGGCGAGCGCGGGGTACTTGCCGGTGTGGTAACCTGGCGTCGTCCAGCACGCGTCGACCGAGCCCTTGGACACCGCGTCGAAGCACTCGAGCGGCGGGATCAGCGCGCCGGGCTCGAAGAACTTTATCTCCAACTTGCCGCCCGACAACCGCTCGACATTCTTCGTGAAGCGTACGCCCGAGGTGCCGAGATGTGGCAGCTGGCCGCCGAACGCGCTCTGCATCTTCCAGCGGACTTTTTCCTGCGCGTTCGCGTCTGTGGTCACCGCCGTGAGGGCCAAAGCGGATAGCCCCGCCAATCCCATTAACAATGTGGATTTCATCATCTTGCAGCTCCTCCCCTGGTTACGCGCAATACCGACGCCCGCAGCTCACGCGGCTGCGATGGTTGTTCGACGGTACGTTCGATGAGGTGGCTACGTTTTCTTTTTGGCCTTGGAAGGTGCCGGGACGGACGTTGTCTCACCCCATTGCCAGCAACGTGGCATGAAGGACCACAGCTGTCAAAAAAAATGCGCTTGGCAGATGGAAACTGCGGCCTCGCCCAATTCGATCTACGTCCGCAGCGGGCACACTGGTCCCGGGCCGGTCGCAACGACGTATGGTGCGCCGCGAAGACACGAGCCATCACCAAGCGGGGATCTGATCCGGGCAATTGTCGATAGACTTGGAAGCTTGGGAGCCGCGTGCGCGACTTGGCCTTAGCGGTGCTTGGAGCGGCTCCTCGCCGAAGTCGAGGACCGTGCTTTGAGGTCCGCAGGTCAGGAAGACGCGTGGGCGTGGGCGTCCCCGCCTCGCTCCTCTCTTTGAGGTGACGCACATCGCGCCTGCCAGCGCCTGACGGTGACTGCCTCCTCCTCATGATGATGCTGCGGAAACCTGAATGCCCAATCCCTGCTCCAGGCATGCGCGCAATCGAGGTTTGCAAGCCGCGACACCGTCGCAAGATTATCTCGCAAGTGATTCCGCGCGGGCCCTGCCCGTACGCGTTGGTCCGGTCGGCCATTAACCCACTTCGCCGTTAACCCAATCTCTTTACAAAGTGTAAACGAGCGCCTGACAGCCTCGGGGCAGGAGGATAATCTCATGCTCGTTTATCCCGTACCTGTTGAAGTGACGCAGGCCAGAATCCAGCTCCTTGTCGACCAGACCGCCAAGGCGCCACCCAAAACAATCAATGAAGATCTGAAGGCCGTCTACGACGCCAAGGCGCAGGCCCAGCAAGCCCAAATCGACCAGCACACCCAAGCCGAGCCAACCGCATTGGTCGACGTCAAGGTTTAGCCGAGCGGAAACGGAAGAAGCCGCTCGATTATGTGTGCGAGGTGACGCGTTCGAACGCCCGCGTTTCAACGCGGTCGTCGCAGCGGCAGGTGAGAGCAAGCCGCATCACGCGGCGCGTTTTGCGCGATCCTGCTGCGAAAAATATTCGAGGATCTGAATGCGGATTTCCTCGGCGATCGGGCCTTCGACCCGGCGCATGCGGTTCCAGAGCCGGATGATTTCGCGTTGTTTCTCGATGTCCATGAATCAACCTCCAGGGAATGACCGAACAGAACATACCAAGAACGATTTCGCAAGCCCCGCTGTGGCTAGCGTCGCGCGCCAAAAATCGGATGAACCAATCACGCGCGGCCGCGACTTATGGGATGAGTAGTCCCTCAGACACTCAACCCCATCAGAAAGCCCCGCTTCCCCCGAGCGGGGCTTTCGCTTGTGTGAACCAGCGATGGCGGTCGGCGGCGAAGGCGCCGGCCACTCAATGGAGGCCCCCCAGCCGCCATAGCCCAATGTTGAGGGCGCTGATGCCGCCGATGCCGGCCAGGACCGACAAGCCTGCGAACCAGACCCATTGCTTGCGTTCCTTGTAGGCAAGAAAGGCCGTACAGCCCGCGCAGAACATCGAGGGCAAGCTCGCAATCAAAATAACCTGGGCCAGCATTTCGAACTCCCGTGGTGAACTGCTGAATCCTACGGGGATTATGTTGGGGAAACTGTGCGGCTGGCCACGAACGTGGCGCACGATCCAGTTTCCCGAGTTCGTGGTCCACCGCGAAAGCGAAATCTAGATCGGCGCTACCATCGCGGAGAGCTTTTCGTATCGCGGTCTCACCCGCGCTCAACTCTCAAAGGAAGACGTTGGCTCCGCTTTGTTCTCGGAGAACGAACAGAGTCCGCAATTTTACGGTCACGCAAACGTAAATAATTGGACAACAAAAAAGGCCACGCGGGCGTTACGCCGCGTGGCCTTCACCGAGACTGTCCCCCTAGGCCCTCCAGAGATTCCGTCTCGCGGCGCATCATGTGCGGACAGGCTTCTCTGTCCAGCCCGTCGGCGAATTACCCACAGTTCCGACGCGCCGCCATACGGCTTTATGCTCGCCGCTGAAAGTGCTCAAGGGAGAGCCGCGCGCCGCGTCGCGATTTGCGGCTAAACACTCACACAATTGCGAACGCAAAGAACCGGGTTGGCGCCCATACGGCGCGCCTCCCCTCTGCCCCGTGGCGCATTTTGCTGCTATGGAAGCCTCGAACCAAAAACCAAGCCTCGCAAAGGGAGCCAAGAAACATGCGTTTTCTCCACACCATGCTGCGCGTCCGCAATCTCGATGCCGCGATGAAATTCTATCGTGATGCGCTTGGGTTGAAGGAAGTGCGCCGGATCGACAATGACAAGGGCCGCTTTACGCTGGTGTTCCTGTGCGCGCCCGAAGACGAAGGCGTGCTCAAGGCCCTGCCCGCCAGCCGGGGCGCGCCGCTGGTCGAACTCACCTACAATTGGGACGAGGAGAAGTACGGCGAAGACCGCTATTTCGGTCACCTCGCCTATGAGGTCGACGACATCTACGCCACCTGCGATCGTCTGATGAAGATGGGCATCACCATCAACCGCCCGCCGCGCGACGGCAACATGGCGTTCGTCCGCTCGCCGGATCTGCATTCGATCGAACTCCTGCAGAAGGGCGACCCGAAGCCGCCGGCCGAACCGTGGACCTCGATGCCGAACACAGGCCACTGGTAGGCGTTGTATAGATCCATCGTGCACGTCCGCCATCCCAGCTACCGGCTGGTGGCCAAAGCGGACGTGCCATTTCCCTCAGGCACCTCGCAAGGCGAATGGAAGCTGACGCGCCGCAGCGAGGCCGGCGACGTCAACGCCGAGGTGCGCGAAGCCGCCGATCGAGACGGCTATTCGCTGTTTCGAATCGGGCTGTCGCCGTCCGAGATTCCAAAATCATAACGCTGCCGACGGCGCGCAGTTTCTAGCGCATGAAGGAACAAGCCACCCGCTGCCACGTTCCTCCTTCGATTGATGGAGGATGCGAGGATGGGACGAGGCATTTTGTTGTGGCTATTGGGCGTGCCGATTCCGGTGATCATTCTGTTATGGTTGTTCTTCGGCCGTTGACTTCGGGGCACACGTGAAATCAGGCTCCCTCGACGCGACGGGTCCTGCTTTTTTGTTTGGTCCAGGCCAAGGGCGACCGCGCATTTTTGCTGATCTTCCGCTATGAGGCGGGTGCAAGAAGATCATCGCAGGAAAATCGCTGGAGCGAAAACACGTGGCTGACGACAAGCAACAACAACTTACCATCTGGGGCCGGGCCAATTCGGTCAATGTTCAAAAAGTGCTGTGGTGCCTGCGTGAGCTCGATCTTGGCTATGATCGCATCGACGCCGGCATGCAGTTCGGCAAGAACAATGAAGCGCCGTACCTCGCGATGAATCCCAACGGCCGCGTGCCGACACTGATCGACGGCGACTTCGTGCTGTGGGAATCCAATTCGGTGATGCGTTATCTTTGCCTTGCCTACGGCCAGAATTCACCGATCTATCCGCAAGGTCCGCAGGCGCGCGCGGCCGTCGACCGCTGGCTGGACTGGACGCTGTCGACCCTGCAACCGGTCGACCGGCCGGTGTTCTGGGCGCTGGTGCGCACACCGCCGGAAAAACGCGACATGGTCCAGGTCCAGAAGGACGCCGACGCCGCCGCGGTGCAATGGAGGATCGTCGACGCACAAGTGGCTGCGCGCCGCTACGTCGAAGGCGATCAGTTCACGGTCGCCGATATCGCGCTCGGCGCTTTTGCGCGGCGCTGGCTCGGCGTCGAAGGCGTCACCAAGCCGAAACTGCCGAACCTCGAGCGCTGGTTCGCACGGATCTCGGAGCGCCCCGGATTTGTCCAGTTCATCGCGCCGCCGATGACGTGAGGTTCAGCGCGATCCCGCCGATGTGCCGGCGCCGATACTGATGGCACCACCGATCTTCGCGCAGGTTCCGGTGCCCTCGACCTTGACGAACCCTGCCCCATACGCCGCGCATGAGTTATCTGATGTTGCTCCCTTGAGCGGAAGCAGCTTGCCCGAAGGCGCGGTTTTGCCGGATTTCCGATGGCCGGATGGTTCGGCGGCCAACGCCGCCACGCCCGTCAGCACCAGGACCGGGATCGCAAGGAGAGATTTTCGCATGCCGCCTTTTACCGTCCCGCGCCATCGGGCGCTAGCGGACGAACTTGATGCCGACCGACTTGCCGCGGCGCCAGACCACTTCGCAGTTTCGCCCGGTCCGGGCATCGCGCGAAAACGCCAGTTTCAATTTGGCCGGCAGCGTATTGGGATCATCGATCGTGATCTTGGCGCCCGTCGTCGACATGTCCTGCACCACGCATGGGCGTGCCGCGAAGCCGCCGTCCAGCGTGAGCCACCCGGATTGACGCAGCGATTTGCGCGACTCGCGCTTTTTGATGCCCAAGGCCATCTCAGAGTCCCCTGCACCAGCCCTACGCCATGCGGCTTTAAAAACCGTTGCAAACTAACTGAGGTTTCGGGCGATCCGCCAACCCTCCCGGCCACGCGCCAAATGCCCACAAAAAGGGGTTTTCGGGCGGCTTGCCCGCCCGGCCAAACGCCACTATACGTTCGCCCGTCGCTGCCCTGATCGGACTCGATCATTGGCGACCAACACGGGGGATCACGTGCATAAAGCACTGATTTTCCAGTTGTTTTGCTCCCTTCGTCTATCGGTTAGGACGCCACCCTTTCACGGTGGAGAGAGCGGTTCGATTCCGCTAGGGAGCGCCATCCGGTTTTTCGGCCATTGAAATCATTCGTCGCCCGTTAACGCCCTTCTGGAACGTCTGTTCTGGGGTGACGTGCGCCATGTCGGTTGGCTGCGGCGGCCAATGGCGAGGCCGAGGTCGTTGATTTCGGGTACGGCAATCACTCCGCATGGCCGCAGAAAATGGCGGGAGAACCAGGCCTCGAACCTGGAGCCTCTGGTTTTGGAGACCAGCGCTCGTCCACTTGAGCTTCACTCCCTGGATTGGTCCCGACCCACGATGCTGGCCGTGTTTGCTCCCCGTGTTTTCCTGCCCCACAAGCAAGCGTCCTGGCCGATAGACGAGGTCGGAAGGAAATGGTCGCTCGTAACGGTTTCGAACCGTCCCGTTCGCCGTTATGGGCAGCAAACCCTCCCGAGAGGCCGAGCGGTGGATTTGGTAAGCGCGGCTGGATTTGACCCAGCGGTGGCCGGAATCAAAATCCGGCGCCTTAGACCAACTTGGCGACGCGCCCATAATGGCGCTCCCTACGGGATTCGAACTCGTGATTTTCACCTTGAAAGGGTGTTATCTTAGACCGCTAGACGAAGGGAGCGATGGCAGTGATAAAGAAAGCGAAGAAGGCAAAAGGGGTAACCGCGAAAAAGTGGAAACCGAAAACGATAAAGAAACGACCGCTGACGCAACGGGAAATGTCGATCGCTGCACGGCTTGACGAGCTTGGTGTCACCCGTCAAGCCGCCGAGCAAATGCGCGAGATAACCTCGGAGATCGACCGGAAATTTGGAGGCGGACCCAAATTGAAACTGGCCAACAGGATCATCGCAGCTCGAAGCGCATTCGAAGATGGGATCCTCAACTCGAATAGTATCAAGGAGTGCGTCGCGGCAGCCAGAAAGGCGGCTGACCTGTGATTGGTGCGGGCTGCCGGACTCGAACCCGCAAAGGACGAAGTAGAGATTCGTTGACCATCCAGGTGGTCCACGAGCGCGCGAATGAGACGTCGAGCGACGCCGGAATTTTGCGAAGTGGATTCCCGGACAGGTGCTCCCCCCGCTCATAACCGTTTTGCAGACGATCGCGTTCATGTTTCGCCACTGGGAATCCTGGCAGCCTCTCGTGGATTCTAACCACGGACATCCCGGATCAGAACCGGGCGCTCTACCAACGGAGCTAAGAGGCCAAAACTGCGCAAAGCCAAGTGAAGCGCGAACACCCTGCTTGGTCCTTGAATCGGTCGATCGCGCACTCTCTCGGCGGCGATGATGTGTCCAGTCCGGCTGGATTCGAACCAGCGATCCCCTGCTTCCAAGGCAGGCAGGGACGACCAGGCTCCCCTACAGACTGTGGATTTTGGCCGACCTGGAGGGACTCGAACCCCCGCCCTCCGCGTTCGTAGCGCGGCGCTCTGAATCCAGCTGAGCTACAGGTCGCTGATGACAATCGGCCGACAACAAATTTTGGCTCCCGCCCACGGTTTCGAACCGCGCTGCCCCGGTTAACAGCCGGGTGCCCTCACCGAGATGGCTCGACGGGAATGCGATGGTGGAGAGTGCCGGTACCGCCCCGGCCGCTTCGATCTTGCAAGGATCAAATGCACCCTTGTGCACTCCCCGTGATGGTGTCCAGAGTCAGTGCCGCCCTGACCTCCTCGGCATTTCAAACCGATGCTTTCACTGGATTAGCTTTCTGGACCGCGAATTGCGCTAACGCGCGCAGTTTCACAAGATGGCGCGGACCAGCGGAATCGAACCGCTATCAATGCGCGGGCAGCGCATGGCACTCCCAATATACCAGGTCCGCGAGTTTAGACGGCGATTGCCGACGATGGTGGGTAACCGCGGAATTGAACCGCGCATGCGCAAAGGCGCAGGCTTTACAGGCCCGCTCAGTCACCAGACTTGGCGTTACCCCAGATGCCTTGAAAGCCGCCGGCCGAGGCCGGCGGCTTATTTGTCGAGTTCGACATCCCAGTACAGGAAGTCACGCCAGGTCTCGTGCAGGCAGTTTGGCGGGAAGTGCCGCTGCGCAGCCATCAGCTGATGCACCGTGGGCTCGAACGGCTTCCGGCGAGGCTTCACCAGCCGCGTGTCCTTGCGCATATTGCAGGGACTGCATGCCGTTGCGATGTTCTCCCATGACGTCACGCCCCCGGCGGCGCGCGGCAGGACGTGGTCAAAGGTGAGATCGTTCGGGCGGTGCTGGACCGCGCAATACTGGCACACGAAGTGATCGCGCAGGAAGACGTTGAACCGCGTGAAGGCGACCCGGTTCGGCGGCCGCACATATTCTCGCAGCGCAATCACCGACGGCAGCTTCATCTCGATCGACGGACTGCACGCGACCTCGTCATATTCAGCGACGACGACGTGCGATCCCTTGACGATCGCCTTGATGGCGTCTTCCCAGCCGAACAGGCTGAGCGGAAAACAACTGAGCGGCTGGAAATCCGCGTTGAGCACCAGCGCGGGGCAGTTCTGAAACATGACGACCTCCTCGCGTTGATGCTGACGATGCTGTTGATGCTAACGGCGGAATTCGTTCAATGTGAATTCGCGGTGGCGCCCCTGACGAGAATCGAACTCGCCGCAACTCGATCGACAGTCGAGCCCCGTCAGCAGCTGGGTCCAGGAGCAGTTTGAAGCGCAATTGCATTCTGCAAAGTGGTGCGGCCGCCGAGACTCGAACTCGGATGCACAGGGCGCGCGCCCCTCAAGTTGATCGTCCGTGACTGACCCACGCGGAGTCACTCGAAATGGAGGACCAGGTCGGACTCGAACCGACGGTGACTTGCGTCGACGGATTAAGAATCCGCTCCCTTGGCCGCTGGGGGCACTGGTCCGTGATTGGAGGATCCGGGTGGTTTCGAACCACTTGCGCACGGGTTAAAAGGCCGCTCCATCTCCAGTCAGGTTTAACGCTCCGGATCCATCGTCTCGATGGTTAGCTGCGGTAAGCCGCGCCGGTTTAGTTGGGATCGTGAAAGCGACGGTCATGTCGACCTCCTTCGGTTGGTACTCCAGTCAGGAATCGAACCTGCATCAACCGCTTATCGAGCGGTCGCACTGCCATTGTGCTACAAGAGCGTGAATTGGTGCGCTTTCGCGGAATCGAACCGCGGACAACCGCCATGTCGCGGCGGGACTCTGCCTCTGAGCTAAAAGCGCAGGATTGGTACCCCCGGCTCGGATCGAACGAGCGCATGTCGGTGCGTAAAACCGATGCCTTACCGCTTGGCTACGGGAGCGGGATGGTGCGAGCGGAGGGAATTGAACCCCCACGGGCAAGCCCGTCGCAGTCTGAGTGCGGTGCGTCTACCAGTTTCGCCACGCTCGCGTTAGGTATTGAAGATCACACTCGACGGTTGGTGCTGACGGAGGCTTCGGTTTACAAAACCGCTACTCACCACTGAGCTACGCCAGCGCTATAAATCTACAAACGGCCGAGACAACCCGGCCAATAGAAATTCCTGCGCTGCCTGAAACCACCGTTTGCCGCCCCACCAAAGGGGACCAGTACCGGATCAGCGGGCCATCTTATGTCCTTGCAGGGACGGCCATCCTGAATTCGAAATCGCTTCACGTAGTCAAGCGTCCTCACGACGCCGGCAATTGTCCGCCGGCTGCGCCCGGTTGATGTAATCGAGATAAACCTGCTCGGCCTGAGCCTCGGAGAGGCCGCGGCGCTGCGTCACGATGCGCACGAAGGCATGCGCCACCGGCGAGGATAAAATCCTCTGGCGGTCACGGTTCTCGAGTCTGGTGGTGCTGTCGCGGGTCATCTTCGCTCTCTGCCTTGAGGCAGAGGGTGGATTCCCGCTGCCGGTTTACGCTCTTGCTATCCTGGTCGTTCCGAGATTACCGGATGCCAGATAGTTCGGACCTTGCTTCGCCACGCCCATGCGCGCCCAATCGCACGGCCGAATAAACGGCAGCGCGGCGGCGGCTTTCGCGACGATATGTGAGCGTAGGCTCAACATGGCTTCAGTCCTTACGAGCGCCGGCGAATTCCGGCGAAGGGCCGTTGGTATGCGCAGGAGATTTAAAATTCGTCAAGAGATCGGAACAAACAATTTTCTGAACGACATCTCGCTTGCTGGAGCATTCCGCCGCGTCGGTGCGGGACAACCGCCTCAACATGTTAGAGATTTGACTCGTTCGCGCCGGTTCGCTCTGCTGCCGCACGTGATTGAAAAAAGTTCATCAACCGGTATGCTTTCCGCCCGCGATTGCTCGAGCGTGAACAAAATCATGGCGCAGCCCTCTTCCGCCGAACGCGACTTGCTGTTCCAAGGCTTCGCACGCGCCCTGTTCAAGGGCGACATCGACGCGCTCTATTCCGTGGTGACGCCTGATTTTCTCTGGACCTTCCACGACGGCATCGCGGTGACAAAATCCCTCGCCGCCCCCGCTGCCATTGCCGCCCACCTCACCGAACAAAAGGCGCTGTTCTCGGCGCAGCGCTTCCATGACGTGACCTATCATCATTCAGGCGATCTGACCTTCATGACGTTCCGGGTCAGCGAGACCGTGCACGCCACCGGCGAGACGCGCGAACAGCGCGGCGTCGAATGCTATACGTTCAGGGATGGAAAGCTCGCGACCAAGGATGTCTATCGCAAACCGATCGCGCCCTGATCCGCAATCACAGGAAATCGCCTTTCATGCCTGACCAACTCTCCCGTTTCGATGGCGCCCGCGTCCTCGCCGACCTCTATGCGCTGCGCGCCATCGGCGCCTACAAGACCGGCGTCCACAGGCCGACCTTTTCCGAACCGCACATGCGCTCGCTGGAGTGGCTGGTGCAACGGCTTCCCGAGGCGGGATTGGCGGCCGAGATCGACGGCATCGGTAACGTGCTCGGCACCAGCGCGAAACCGGGCCCAAAACTGTTGGCGGGCTCGCATCTCGAAAGCCAGAACTACGCTGGCTGGCTCGACGGCCCGCTCGGCGTCGTCTATGCGCTGGAAGCCGCCCGCGTCATCAATCCGGATCCGAACGTCAAAGGCGCCGTCGAGGTCGCATCCTGGTGCGACGAGGAAGGCCATTTCGGCAACTTCCTTGGCAGCCGCTCCTATGTCGGTGCTCTGACCGAGGCTGACGTCGACGCCGCGCGCGACCGCAACAGCGATCGCACCATGCGCGAGGCCTTGCGCGAGGTCGGCCTCGCCGGCCGCCCGCGTGCCACCGCCGAGCGCGGGCGCCACATCGGATATCTCGAGGCCCACATTGAACAGGGCCAGACCCTCGAGAGCGGCGCGCTCAGCATTGGCATCGTCACCTCCATCGTCGGCATCTGGCAATACCGAATCACCTTCACCGGAGAGCAAAACCATGCCGGCACGACGCGGATGGAGGTTCGCAAGGACGCCGGCCTCGCGCTGGCGAAATTCTGCGTCGACATCGACGGGCGATTTCCGAAAGCCGGCGGGCAGCGCACGGTATGGACGACCGGCTCGATCAGGCTCGATCCGGGTGCCCCGAGCATCATCCCGGGAGCCGCGGAAATGCTGTTCCAGATTCGCGACGACGACCCCGCTGTGATCGATCGCCTGGAGGATTTGCTGCGAAGCATGGCCGCCGACGTCAGCGCCCGGGGCCCTTGCACGGTTGCGGTGGAGCGCATTCGCACCGGCGCGCCGGCGATGATGGACGCCTCGTTCCAACAGGCGATCGAAGATGCGAGCAAGGAGTTTGCCGGTGCCAGGTCGATCCGCATGCCGAGCGCCGCCGGTCACGACGCCCAATTTCTCTCCACCATCATGCCCGCAGGCATGCTGTTCGTGCCCTCGATCGGCGGCATCAGCCATCACTGGACCGAGAACACGGCGGATGCTGACATCGTCACCGGCGCCGAGGTCTTCGTCGACGCCTGCCGGCGCTTGCTGGCGGGATAAGCGCGCTGACGTTCATTGCGCCTTGCAGGTCGAAATGGCCCAGCTGCGCGCCAGCGGTTCGCGACCGACATCTGCCCGGACACAAAAAAGCCCCGGACGATGCCGGAGCTTTTAATGGGCTCGGGAAAACCTCAGTCCTTGAAGCCTCAGTGACTGGAAGCTCAGTACCTGGCGACGACCGGGCCACCAAAGCGATAGTTGATGCGAGCGGTCACGATATCGACGTCCTGGCTGATGCGAGTATCGAACACGGCGGGCACGCCGGCGGGTGTCGTGAAGGTTAGAGTGCGATCGCCCATGAACAGGTGATCGTATTCGACGCCGACCGACCAGTTCGGGGCGAAGCCGTATTCGAGGCCAACGCCGACGACGCCGCCCCAACGGGTTTCCTTGGCCGAGTCGAAAATCACGTTGGTTCCCGTGAAGCGGTGCTCATAGCGATCTTCGGTGACCGCAGCGCCGCCCTTCACATAGAGCAAAGCGTTGTTCCAGGCGTAACCGATCTGACCCGTGAACAGGCCAAAGGCTCGGACGTTGGAGTGACTAACCGCATCGCCCGGAACCAGGATGAACTGCTGGCTTACGCGCGAACCGGTCAGATCGGCCCAGTTGCCCTGTGCTTCGAGGCCGAATACCCATGTAGCCGCCTGCCAGCGATAACCGATCTGGCCACCGGCAACGGCGCCGCTTGCGTCATGGCAACCTTCGGGGCCGATGAGCGCGCCGCCGATGGGGTCCACGATATCCCAGCACTTGTGGCTCCAACCGCCGCCGGCGTTGGCACCAATGTAAAATCCGGTCCAGTCGTACACAGCGGCGATCGGCGGCGGCGGCGCCTTGGTGTAGGGACGAGCGGCAAGATCGGCAGCAGACGCAGTACCGGTCATCGCAACCACCGCCAGCATTCCGAGTGCAAATTTGTTCATGTTGGTTCCCCTTTAAGCTCAAAATTGCAGCTTCCCTTGTAGAGGAAATGGGCACGAAATCCTGTGGCGCGGCGGTCACAGTGATCGCGAAAAAATCAAACCGGCGGGTTGCAAACAACACCGTCGTGGGCTGGCCGAGAGACCCGCCGACCCATTTGCAGGCCGACGCCGCCTTGGCGACAACAAGTCGCGTTTGACTTTCTTGCAAACTGCTGAATTTACGGCCATTTCTGAGGCGCGCGAGGCGAAGTTCCCTGAATGTTGCTGCTTCAATCTCTCCCCACCGTCATCGGCGTGGCCGCGATCGCGCCCGCGTTGCTTTTGCTGTGGCTGGTCATCGCCGCTGACGAGCGCCCCGGCCCGCCCGCACAGGTGTGGATCGCGTTCGTGCTTGGGGCGGCCAGTATTTCGCTTTTGGGAATCGCACGTGCACCGTTTGCCGCGATTCTCGCCGTCCCCGGAAATCCCTGGATGACCCAGGGGCTCCGCTCGGTGTTCGGCGTCGCCGCGCCGGAGGAGATCGTCAAGGTGCTCGTGATCTTCGCGGTGTCGTGGAAGCGCCGCACCTATGCCGATCCGATGGACACCGTCGTCTACGGCGCGGCCGCGGGCCTCGGATTCGCGGCCTACGAAAATCTCGCTTACCTGGTGCAGCATGCCGACATGTGGCGATCGCTGGCGGCGTTGCGCAGCGTCCTCACCGTGCCGTTCCACGGCGCACTTGGCATCATCGCTGGCGCGTACATTGCGATCGCGCGTGCCGGCACGGCGCTCGGTGCCAACAGGCACAATCGCGACCTCGCCCGCATCTCGAGCTGGATGCTGGCCTTGTTTGCACCGGTCGCATTGCATGCGGCGTTCGATTTTCCGCTGCTGACGCTGCAGAAACATCCTGATCTCGGCCCCACCACGCGGATGTTGCTTGGAACGGCAAGCCTGGTGATCGGCTTCAGTTCGATCGGATTTGCCGCCCGGCTGGTGCGGCGCGTCGGTCGCCACCACGCGCCGCGCACCGAGGTTGCGCGCGAACGGCTGAGCCAGTTGCGGCGGATGTGGGCGTTGCTGGTCGTGGGCGGCGGCGCCGGTTTTGCAGGCGTGTCGTTCCTGCTGACCTCGCTGCATCACTGGTTCATCAACCCGGAACGCAACGCGTCGCTGGTGCTGATTCCGATCGGCTTTACGTCGATCCTGATCGGCCTCGCATTATTGGTCGCGACCACAGCTGTCTACGTTTTAGGCCGCAACCGAATGCGCACCACGTCTGAAGGCTTTTCGTCGGCACCCGAAGCAGGTTAGCACAGCGCGAAGGCGTTTCCACCTGGATCGAAAATGCTCTAGTCTCGGCCCGCGCGTAGCGGGAGAGCTGTGATGACCCTTCCCCAGGATATGCTTCCCAAAGACATCGGCAAATTGCAGTCCGAAATGAGCGCCGCCGTAAAGACGCACTGGAAGGCCTTCCTGATCGAAGGCATTCTGCTGGCGGTGCTCGGCCTCGCCGCGATGATTGTGCCGCCGCTGGCAAGTCTGGCGGTGACCATTTTCCTCGGCTGGATGTTCCTGATTTGCGGTATAGCCGGACTGGTCATCACCTACTGGGCGCGGCAGATGCCGGGCTTCTGGTGGTCGCTGTTTTCGGCGGCGCTGGCCGTGCTTGCCGGCCTCGTGCTGCTGGCGCGACCGATGCAGGGCGTGCTGACCCTGACCATTGTTGTCGGCGCCTATTTTCTGATCGAAGGCGTCACCACCATCATGTATGCACTGGAGCACCGCCGCAAGTTGTCCGCGCGGTGGTCCTGGCTGCTGGTTTCCGGACTGCTCGACATCCTGATCTCGTTCCTGATCATCGCGGGCCTTCCGGGTTCAGCGGAATGGGCGATCGGTCTCCTGGTCGGGATCAATCTGGTGCTTGGCGGCGCATCCCTGGTCGGCATGGCGCTCGCCGCACGCAAGGGCTGAGGCGAGACGCGAGGCTTCCGCCCTGATTTGGGGGATGACAAGACCCAATGCGTGAGCTATAGAGCCCGCCATGATCGTGATCGCCGCCAGCAACTATTGGTATTTTAGCTTCGACAGCTCGCTGGCGGTGGGAGGATCACGCGCAATCTAATTAATTGCAGCAGGAAGTCCGAACAGCCGCCAACTCCTGGCGGCTTTTTTATTGGCCGGCAGGTTCTTCAAAACAGGAGCCAAAGCCGTGTTGAGCACCACTGACGATCTACGAATAAGCGAACTGAAAGAGCTGACGACGCCGCAAGAGGTCATGCGCGAGATCCCGCGCACCTTGACCGCCACGCGCATCGTGATGGCGGCGCGCAACGCCATCCATGCGATCCTGAACGGAACCGATGACCGGCTTCTGGTCGTCGTCGGCCCCTGTTCGGTGCACGATCCCGCCGCCGCCGTGGAATACGCCGAGCGCCTCGTCGCCTTGCGCGAGCGGCTGGCCGACCGCCTCGAGATCGTGATGCGGGTCTATTTCGAGAAGCCGCGCACCACCGTCGGTTGGAAGGGATTGATCAACGATCCCGGCCTCGATGGCAGCTTCGACATCAACCGCGGCTTGCGTCTCGCGCGCAACGTGCTTTCGGCGGTGAACAATCTTGGTCTGCCGGCCGGCACCGAATTCCTCGACATGACGACGCCGCAATACATCGCCGATTTGGTGGCGTGGGCAGCGATCGGTGCGCGAACCACGGAAAGCCAGATCCATCGCGAGCTTGCGTCCGGACTTTCCTGCGCGGTTGGCTTCAAGAACGGAACCGACGGCAATGTGCGCATCGCGGCCGAGGCCGTGAAGTCGGCATCGCATCCGCACCATTTCATGGCGGTCACCAAGGGTGGACGTTCGGCGATCGCGGCCACGACCGGCAATGACGACTGCCACATCATCCTGCGTGGCGGAGCCAGGCCGAACTTTGACGCTGACAGCGTCGATGCCGCATCGGTCGAACTCACCCGTGCCGGCGTGGCGCCACGAATCATGATCGACACCAGTCACGCCAACAGCAGCAAGCAGCCGGAGAACCAGCCGTCGGTCGCAGCCGATATCGCGCGGCAGATATCCGCCGGTGAAACCCGCATCAGCGGCGTGATGATGGAGAGCAATCTGGTCGCAGGCCGCCAGGATGTCGTGCCGGGCAAGCCGCTCACCTACGGCCAGAGCATCACCGACGGCTGCATCGGCTGGGAGACCACCGTGCAGGCGCTCGACGTTCTGGCCGACGCCGTCGCGGCAAGACGGAGTTTGGCGCAACGGCCCTTCAATGAACGGTCCGCTTAGGAAATCATGTCCGGACAAAATGTTACGGCCGGAGTCTGCTCAAGTCGATGAAGCAGACTCCGGCCGGTAACGCCGATCGTCGGGCAGCATCTGGTCCTGTGGCCTAGCAGCCGCGACAGATGCTCTTGATCTTGCGATCCAGCAAAGCATTTTCCTTGCTCAGGGGATCGTTAGGATCGTTCATGTTCTTCGTATCGGGCACGTCGCTGGCGCGCGGCTGGCGATGACCGACCGGCGCCTGGGGCAGCGGCTTGTCAGAATTTTTCGGCATGGTGGAAGCCTGTGCGAACACCTCCGGGCACCCGGCCAGAATCAGGAGCGCCACTGACAGAAGTATTTTTCGCATTTTTGGTTCTCCTGTTCTCATTTCTGGTTATCGCGCCGGAGCGTCGATCGTTCCACAATTGCGACGCCCCTGGGCCGCGCAATCCTGCGCCTTTCTTACATCGGCCATGGTGCTGAGCAACCAGATTCCGGCCACTACCAGCACCGCGAAGCAAGCCAGCATTACCGCGTTTTCGATCGCGCGATGGCCCTCGTCCTCCGGCGGCTTCTGCCCTCCCTCACCTCCATCCGTCATCGCCGGTTCACGGCTTGGGCGGCGGGTAGAGATGAACGTCACCGCAATAATCGACAATACGATAACGCGTTTCCGAGGATAGTTCATATTCCCGGGAACTCGGATGCGACAAATAATGCGGGCCGATCGGCGACTTGCCGTGGCCGCCGGGAATGTCGAGCACGTAATCCGGCTGGCAAAGCCCGGAAACGCGTCCGCGCAAGCCGCGCATTAATTCCTGCCCCTGCTCGATTGTCGTGCGCAAATGCGCAGTTCCCGGCGCAAGATCGCCATGGTGCAGGTAATAGGGCTTGATCCGGCATTCGACGAACGCCCGCATCAGGGCTTCCAGTGTTGCCGCATCGTCATTGACGCCGCGAAGCAGCACCGACTGGCTGACCAGCGGAATGCCGGCGTCGACCATCCGGGCGCAGGCCTCGCGGGCCTCCGCCGCCAGTTCGCGCGGATGGTTGGCGTGCACCGCGACCCAGGTCGCAGCTCCTTCGACTCTCAATGCCGCGACCATCTCACTGCCGATGCGCGCGGGCGCGGCAACCGGCACACGGGTGTGGATGCGGATGATCTTGACATGATCGATGGCGGCGAGCTCGGCCATGATTTCGGCCAACCGCCGCGGCGACAGCATCAGGGGATCGCCGCCGGTCAGGATGACTTCCCAGATCTCGGGATGCGCGCCGATATAATCGAGCGCGTCGCGATAGGCACCCTCCGACAGTGCGGTCGCCTTGCCGGGCCCCACCATCTCGCGGCGGAAGCAGAAGCGGCAATAGACCGCGCAGACATGCACCAGTTTGAACAGCACGCGATCCGGATAGCGATGAACGATGCCGGCGACCGGCGAATGGGCGTCATCGCCGATCGGATCGGCGCGCTCGCCGGCCTCCTGCACCAGTTCCTGCGCATTCGGGATGAACTGCCGCGCGATCGGATCGTCGGCATCCTCGGTATCGATCAGCGCGGCGATCTCAGGCGTCACCGCAATGGCGTAGCGCGCGGCAACCCGCTCGAGATCGGCCAGTTCAGCCGCCGGCGCCAGCCCGCAATCGACCAGTTCCGCCGGTTGCCGCAACGTCGCCGCCAATTTCGGATCGATCCTGTTCATGGCTCTCCCGCCGGTGGTGTCCATACCACCTGATCCACCCTGAGCGCACCGCTTGCCAGCATCACCAGCCGGTCAAAGCCGAGCGCGACGCCGCTGGCTTCCGGCATCACAGCGACCGCCTGCAGAAAATCCTCGTCGAGCGGATAGCGCTCGCCGTAGCGCCGAGCCTTCTCGTCCATCGCCTGCGTGAAACGACGGCGCTGTTCGCCAGCATCGGTCAATTCGCCAAAGCCGTTCGCCAGTTCGACCCCGCAGGCGTAGATCTCAAACCGCTCGGCCACGCGCGGATCGGACGTCTTCGCCCGCGCCAGCGCTGCCTCCGGCACCGGATATTCAAACAAAACAGTCAAACGCCCCTGCCCGAGATTTGGCTCGACATGCTCGACCAGGACCTTGCTGAAGATATCGGACCATGTGTCATCGTCCGCAACCCGCGCCCGCGATTTTGCGGCCTCGGCGAGCGCCGCTCGATCTCCTTCGCCATCCGTGATCGTCGCCAGCAAATCGATCCCGGCGAACCGCTCGAACGCGGCCGCAACCGTCAGCAATTCAGGCTCGGCGAAGGGATCGGCGATGCGGCCGCGGAACGAGAACTGCCCGATGCCGGTGGCCTGCGCCGCATGGGCGATGACGACGACGGTGTCGGCCATAATGGCGTCATACGCCGAATTAGCCCGGTACCATTCCAGCATCGTGAATTCAGGCAAATGCAGATCGCCGCGCTCGCGGTCACGGAACACGCGTGCGAACTCGAATACCTTTGCTTCGCCGGCGGCGAGCAGTTTCTTCGCCGCGAATTCCGGCGAGGTCCGCAAATAGCGCGGCGCGCGGCTGCCGTCGGCGCGAATCAATTCGGTGCGGGGGGCATGCAGGTGAGTTTCATTGCCGGGTGAAATCTGCAGGATACCGGTCTCGACCTCCGCAAACCCCTGCTCGTCGAACCACGCCCGCAAGCCCTTCGTGATCGCGGCCCGCGCCATCAGGAACGGCTTCCGGTCGGCGTGCCGGGGCGGCGACCACCATGGCGACGGCTGTTCGATCCCGGTCATCGGCAACCAGCCCGACCGTGCGGCGGTACGGCGTCGAACAAGCCGATCAAAACGTTCAGGATGCCACCGGATATCATTGAATATATTCAACTTTCTCTGCAGTTACGCCGCAAATTCCCAGCTGCGCCGGATGCCACCGGCTCCGACCCGCCTGTCATGTCGAAAGCCACTCGCCTTGTCCATGCGCGACCGGCGCCCCGCACTGATTACGCCGCCCTGAACCTCGCGACCACCGGCGCGTCCAATGGACAGCAAATTGGAACGGAAGGCGCGCATGTCTGGCGGCTGGTTACGACGAACGGGGTGGCTGCTGTCAGCTCTGCTGCTGCTTGGTCTCGCCCCTGCCGGCGCGGCTGGCCCTGGGCCTGAGTTCAAACTGCGAACGGATGTGGATGACATCTTCACTTCACCCGATCGGCAAATTCGGGTCGAGCAGTACGGCGCGGACAAGGGCGACGAAGGTTTCCTGTTCCAGTTCTGGACCTTCGATAGCACACGTCAACACGCCTCGCTGCTGAACCCCGGCGAAGGCATTGATCTTGCGGGCTACCGCGCAGGCTTTCGGTTCAGCGCCGACAGCCAGTGGCTGGTGCGATCCCAGAAAACGGGCGCGGGTTTTCAGGATCTGTTTCTGTACCGGCGGAACGGATTTGAATTTGCTTCCGCCACGCCGAAGCCGCTGAGCGAGATGGCCTGGGATTACTTCTGGGCCTTGCCGGCAACAAAAAGGCTGCACCGCAACCGCAAGGACCGCGAGGCGCTCGGTCACGTTTTCGCCGCCCTCGTCCAGGGGATGGACGACAATTACGCCTCGTTGGGGCTGGATTGGCCAGATAGCCGTTACGTCGTGATCAGCCTGTCCTTCGACGCCCAGGGCGAAGACAAGCCGCGGCCCTATATCGAGGACTGGCATTGCGTCTATGACCTCAAAACGGGAGCATTTTCGGTGCCCGCCGCGTTTGCCAGGCACAACGCCGAGGCGTTCATGCCCCCTCGCCCCAAGCGGAAATAGCCAGGGCGCAGGCTCGCCACCGGCCGGTTCGTAACCTGCGAGAACAGGCCGCAAAAGGCTGGTATCTGGGGGGCAAATCAGTATGTTGCAGCCCGAAACCGCCTCGACGGCCGCGGGACACAATTGTCCTGACTGGTCGGGGGCCAGAAATTCAGGAAAACAGCTTTGAAAGTCATCGCCAGTTCTATTCGCAAGGGCAACGTCATCGAGCAAGACGGCAAGCTCTATGTGGTACTGACCGCCGAAAACATCCATCCCGGCAAGGGAACCCCGGTCAGCCAGATCGAAATGCGCCGGATCGGCGACGGCGTGAAGATTTCGGAGCGCTACAAGACCACCGACCAGGTCGAAAAGGCGACGATCGAGGATCACAATTTCAACTACCTCTACGAGGACGCCGACGGCTTCCATTTCATGAACAACGAGAATTACGACCAGGTCCAGGTGCCCAAGGACATCGTCGGTTCCGCAGCGCCCTACCTGCAGGAGAACATGACGGTGAAGCTGTCGCTGCATGACATGGTACCGGTCGCCATCACGTTGCCGCAGCGCGCCACGCTGGAAGTTGTCGAAACCGAGCCCGTCACCAAGGGCCAGACCGCGTCGTCGTCCTACAAACCTGCTATCCTTTCCAACGGCGTACGCACCAACGTGCCGCCGCACGTCGGAACGGGAACGCGGATCGTGGTCATGACCGAGGACGGCTCCTACGTCGAGCGCGCCAAGGATTAAGCGCCAAAGCTAGACATCGGAGCATGCGCCGGGGGGCGATGCATTGGGTAGGAAGGCCGTCCGCTTGCTGACGCGTTGGCTGGCAGCGCTCTGTCTGCTGCCCGCCTGCGCCAGCGGCGCTGCCGCCGACCCGTTCCGGACGCCTTCGATCTCGGCGATCCGGGTCGAATGGCGCGCGGTGCTGGATCAGCTCCGCTCCGAGATCAACACCCAGCCGGCGATCGCATCCGCCTTCACCTTTGCCAGCCAGCGGCGGGCGCCGCGCTGGGATCCGCGCTCGATGCCGGCGCTGGTGCAACTGAACGCCATCACCTCGCCCATATTCCCCGGCATCGGACGCAGCCCGGTGCCGGTGCTGTTGCCGTTCGACACCGCAGGCTATCTCGATGCCCGGCAGAGCGGCGTCCCCGACACCATCTCGGTATCGCGCTATCAAGCCGACTTCCGCCCCGCCGATCTGTTCCACGCCGGCGCCGCCGGTTACGACGCGATATTTTCGTTCGAGCCGGGTGCGGGCGACGGCATGCCGCAACGAACCTACGCCAAGCCGGTCGAAGTGCAGATCACCGGCTCGATCCTGACCTACGACCTCGCCGACCCCCTCGACGGCAAGGGCGAGCCAGTCAAGGCGCTGGCGGCGCAATTTCCGGACCTGCGGCGCTTCATCCGCGAAGGCTATGTGCGCTATGCCTTCACGCGCTTCGGCGTGCCCTATGTGGTGTCGATCCAGTGCCTCGATTCGACGCCGCGGCCGCGGCGGCTGGCCTGCCGCGAGGCCTATCCGGTTGCGGAACGATTCCTCAAGGCGCTGCACATCGCCGGCGGTCAGCCCTCGCGGCCGCGCCGGGACATCGCCTCCGAGCTCGCCGAGCGGCCGATCGCACGCTCGCCCGATTTCACCTATCGTCCGAGCGGCGACATCGTCGCCAACAGCGGCGCGCGCAGGCGCGGCGGCCGCGCCGATCTCACCGTCTATTCGCAGATCCGGTTTCCACTGGAGAAGGCGCCCGCGTTCGTCCGCTCGCAGTCGTTCGGCAAGCGCAAGCCCGACGAACGCGGATATCCCTGGCAGGACAATTTCTGCGAGGCGCGCAGTTTCGAGGTCGGCCAGTGCGCCGCCGGTTTCGGCCATCAGGGGCAGGACATCCGTCCCGGTCCGTGCGCGGCGCAAAACAGCGAGAGCCCGGGCAGTTGCGATCCGAAGCAGCAGGCGGTCGTCGCGGTCCGTGACGGCATCCTGATCCGTTCGCCGAAACAGCAGGCGGCGACGCTGCAGATCAACACCCGTAGCGAACATATCCGCTTCCGCTACATGCACATGAACCCGTCGCGCATGGACGCGGACGGCATTCTCAACGGCCGGCAGGTCGCCGAAGGCGAAAAAATCGGCGTGGCCTCGAATTACCTCGACTATCCCAACGGCACCTCGCTGCATCTGCATTTCGATGTGCAGGTGTTCACGCGCGACGGCTGGATCTGGGTCAATCCCTACACCACGCTGATCGCGGCCTATGAACGCCTGCTCCGCGGCCGCGGCCGCGAACTCGGCACCGACCCCGCCGCGCCGGCCGCCGTCGCCCATGCCCGGCCAGAGGATGTCTTCCGTCCCGACCCGCGGGAAGGCAGCGAAGGCGAAGACAATTAGAGCCGGGCAGCCGATCGCACCGACAGCCAGGTTACTTCGGTGCGCCAACGGCCTTTTGCCGCGCCGGCGGTGTCCAGCGAAACGCAGCGCCGAACCTGTTCCAGACGTTGATCGAGGCGACCGCCGACGTGAGATAGGCTAGCTCCTTTTCCGAAAATTCGGCGCTCGCCTGCGCATAGACCTCGTCACTGACGCCTGATGCGAGCAATGTCAGCGCTTCGGTCCAGGCCAATGCCGCGCGTTCGCGGGCTGAGAATTGCGGCGCCTCGCGCCACACCACGACCAGATTGAGCTTGTCGGCGGATATGCCGAGGCTCTCGCTTTGCAGGATGTGATACTGCACGCAAAACGCGCAGCCGTTGATCTGCGAGGCGCGCAGCTTGATCAGTTCGAGCAGTTGCTTGTCGATGCCCGCCGCGGCTGCGACCTTGCCGAGCGCCAGCACGACTTCGTAGGCGTCGGGCGCCAGCGCCATGAAGTCCTTATATTCCTTGCGGGCATGTGACATGTTTATTGGCCTTATGTTATCAGTGCACTGATTTATTATAAGAGCCCTTATATGGCGCGCAAGGTCAGAGCTTCTGTAAAATCCAAACCGCGCCGGTCGCAAAATGCGACGTCGAAAAAATCCAGAAAATCCGCCGCGGCAAAAAAACCTTCGCGCCGGAAATCCTCCCGCGAGAAACCTCGCCGGCGCCAGAAAAAATCCGTTGCCAATCCCGTGCTCGCGATGATCCGTCCGCCGCCGCCGGGCGAAGGCAAACGCGGCGAGTTCGGCCACCTCGCCTATTTGCTGCGGCAGGCCCAGGCCGCGACCCGCCTGACGCTGGAGCGGGCGCTGGCCGAACTCGGCGTCACCACGCCGCAGTTTGCGGTGCTGACGATGCTGCGGGCCTATCCGGGCCTGTCCGGCGCTGATCTGGCGCGGGTCGCGCTGCTGACCCCGCAAACCGTCGGCGTCATCATCCGCAACCTGGAGCGCGACGGCGCGATCCGGAAGACTCCGCACCCGATCCATGGCCGGGTGCTGCAGTGGACGCTGACCCGGCGCGGCAAGATCCTGCTCGACAAATGCCGCCGTCACGTCCAGGCCGTGGAACGGCGGCTGGCGGCCGGGCTTTCCGCAGCCGCGCAGGCGGCGGTGCGGCGCTGGCTGGCACGGATCGCCGCGGACTTTCAGCAGGCTTAGGGCAGCCTTCCCGTCCTCCCGAGTTCCGTCCCCTGCCTGCGACGACGGCGCCACGCAAATGCGCTTTGGCGCGCGCGCCCTGCCCCCTAGAATACGACCATGAACCCGTTCGATTCCCTGAGTTCGCCGACCCGCCGCGCCCTGCTGCAGACCGGTATCGGCGCCGCTGCTGCCCTCGCCAATCCGCTTGCCGCGTTGGCCGCGGCGCCGCCCGGCTTCGACGCGTGGCGCGACAACTTTCGCGCGCGCGCATCCGCAAAAGGCATCTCGGATGCGACCTGGAGCCGCGTGATGGGCCGCATCGAGCCTGATATGTCGGTGTTCCGGCAGATGCAGAAGCAGCCGGAGTTCCACGAGCAGATCTGGCAATACGTCAATCGCCGCGCCTCGGACTGGCGCATCACGGCGGGCAAGGAAGCGCTGCGGAAGCACGAGGCGCTGTTCGCGCGGATCGAGCAGGATTTTGGCGTCGAGCGCGGCACGCTGCTGGCGCTGTGGGGCGTTGAATCCGCCTATGGCGATCCCTTGGTGCAGCAGAACCATATGCGACCCATTTTTCCCTCGCTGGCGGCGCTGGCCTGGAACGAGCCGCGCCGCCGCGCCTATTGGGAAACCGAACTGATCAACGCGCTCAGGATCGTCGACCGCGGCTGGGGCACGCCGGAGGAAATGTGGGGATCCTGGGCCGGCGCGATGGGGCATACCCAGTGGATGCCGGAAGTCTGGCTCAATGTCGGGATGGACTACGACAAGGACGGCCGCGTCTCGCCGTTCGGCAGGCCCGACGATGCACTGGGCTCCAGCGCGCGTTACCTGGTCAATCGCGGCAAGTATCACCGCGGCGAGCATTGGGGTTATGAAGTCCGCGCCGGCGGCGCCTCCGCTAGCGGCAAGCGGACCTATGCGGCGTGGGCCAGCGCCGGCGTCACCCGCGCCGACGGCAAGCCGTTCCCGCAACCGAATGCATCCGCGCAGCTGTGGGTGCCGGTCGCCGGCGGACCCGCATTCCTGCTGGGACCCAATTTCTACGCGGTGCGCAGCTACAATCCGTCGATGAACTACGCGCTGGCGATCTGCCATCTCGGCGACCGCATTTTGGGAGCGCCGCCCTTCATTCACCCGTTCCCGGGCTCCGAGCGTGCGTTGACGCTGGCCGAGATACAGGAGATGCAGACGCGGCTGACAAAGGCCGGTTTTGACACCGGCGGCACCGACGGCCGCGTCGGCAACGACACCATGAAGGCGGTGAAGGACTATCAGGCCAAGATGGGCCTGTTGCCCGCCGACGGCTACGGCGGGCTCAAGGTGCTGGCGCGGCTGCGGCAAGGCGGTTAGCCGGCCTGCGCCGGCCGCGCAACGCTACCGGCATTCATGCCGCCGTCGATGACGAGTTCCGTACCCGTCACGTAGCTCGACGCATCGGACGCAAGGTACAGAACGCCTTTTGCGATATCCATGGCATGGCCGGCGCGAGCGAGCGGCGTCGCAAGTTTGGCGAGTTCGCCAGGATCGAGCGGCGCGTTTCGCGTGCGCGCGGCGTCGGTCGGAATCTTGCCCCAGATCGGCGTGTCGATGATGCCCGGATGCACCGAGTTGACCCGGATGCCGTCGCCGAACGTCGCGCACTCCAGTGCGATCGCCTTGGCGAACAGCCGGACTCCGCCCTTGGTCGCGCAGTAGCCGGAAAGGTTGGCCGAGCCGCGCAGGCCCGCCAGCGACGACATCATGATGACGGAGCCACCGTCGGTCTTGCGCATCGCCGGCAGGCAATGTTTCACCGACAGGAACACGCCGTCGAGATTGATCGCGGTCTGCCGCCGCCAATCCTCCAGCGACATCTCCGTGATCGACGGCACCCCAATGCCGATGCCGGCGTTGGACACCAGCACGTCGAGCCGGCCGTAGCGCTTCATGACATCGGCCACGACTTCGACCCAGCGCGGCTCGCTGGTGACGTCATGATGCCAGAATGCCGCTTCACCACCGGCTTGCTTGATGCCGGCCACGACTTCCGGCCCCCTGAGCTCGTCGACGTCGGTGACCGCCACGGACGCCCCTTCGCGCGCCAGCAGTTCGCTGCACGCAGCGCCAATGCCGGATGCGCCGCCCGTCACCAGTGCGACCTTGCCCTGAACCTGTCCTGCCATTTCCGCTCCCGTTTTTCTGTTGTTGGTCTTGTCGTCTGGTGGATGAACTTACCTGATCACGGCCGGTCCCTGGTCCGGTACCGCGACATCGATCACGCGCAATTGCACGCGTTCAGTGCCTTGGTAGCGATCGACCGCGAGCGATCCTGCGACATGCAGGGGCTGGCCACGGTTTTGCGTCAGCGCGTGGCCGAGCTTTTGGCCGACGGACCGGAACGCGATGCCGTTGACGATAACGCCGTCGCCGGACTTGAAGCGCACGCGCAGATGCGCCTGGCCGACCTCGTCGGCATAGACCAGCTGATGCGCCGGCAGTGCGATGACGGGCTCCGGATTGCCCGCGCCGAACGGCCCGGCGCGATTGAGCATGCCGGCAAATTCCGGCGTCACGCTACGCGCGCTGACCGCGCCGTCGATGAACAGTTCGTTTTCGTGACGGGATTTCGCGACATCTTCAGCGAGCGCGCTTTCCATATAGGCGCGAAACTCGGCGAGCTTCTCCTTGCGCAGCGTCACGCCCGCGGCCATGGCGTGACCGCCGCCCTTCATCAGCAGTTTTTCCTTCACCGCCTGCCGCACTGCCTTGCCGAGATCGACGCCAGAGATCGAGCGGCCCGAACCGGTGCCGATGCCGCCCGGCTCCAGCGCGATCGCAAACGCCGGCCGCGCGAATTTCTCCTTCAGCCGTGAGGCGACGAGGCCGACCACGCCGGGATGCCAGCCTTCGGAGGCCGTGACGATGACGGATCCCTTGTCCTCGAGCCCGAGCGAAGCCAGCGCCTCGGCTTCGGCCTGCGCTTCCGCCGCCTGCTCGATGATACGGCGCTCGGAGTTGAGCCGATCGAGTTCGGCGGCGATCCGCGCGGCTTCGGAAATGTCGCCTTCCAGCAACAGCCGCACGCCCAAATCAGCACGGCCGATGCGGCCGCCGGCGTTGATGCGCGGGCCCAGCATGAAGCCGAGATGCCAGGCTTCGGGCGGGCCGTTGAGCCGCGAGACGTCCATCAGCGCGGTATGCCCGACATGGTCGCGGCGCCGCATCGCGATCAGGCCTTTTGCGACGAACGCACGGTTGAGTCCGGTCAAGGATGCGACATCGGCCACCGTGCCGAGCGCGACATGATGCAGCATACCCAGCAGATCCGGCTCCGGCCGCTCGCTGTTCCAAAAACCGCGGTTTCGCAGCTCCCTGTTAACAGCGACCAGCGTCACCAGCACGAGGCCGACGGCAGCGAGATAACCAAGGCCGGAAAGGTCATCGGCCCGGTTCGGATTCACCAGCGCGTCGACCTCGGGCAAGTCGTCGCCGGTCTGATGGTGATCGATCACGACGACGGACATGCCGAGCTTTCGGGCTTCCGCCAGCGGCTCGATGCTGGTGGTGCCGCAATCGACTGTCACCAGCAGCGTCGCGCCCTTGCCCGCGAGCATCCGCACCGCCTCGACATTGGGTCCGTAGCCCTCAAAAATGCGGTCGGGGATATGGATCAGCGGGTCGAGCCCGCAGTGGCGCAAATGCCAGGTCAGCAGCGCCGCGGAGGTCGCGCCGTCGACGTCGTAATCGCCGAAGATGGCGACCTGTTCGCCGCGCACGGCCGCGTCCGCGATGCGTTTGGCCGCGGTTTCCATTTGCGTCACGGTGTGGGGATCGGGCATCAATTTGCGGATGGTGGGGTCAAGAAAATCCTCGACCGCGTCGATCTCGACATCGCGGCCCGCGATCACCCGCGCCAGCATCTCCGGAAGCTGGTAGCGCTGCACGATCGCCAGCGCCCGCGCCGCCCCCCTTGCATCGAGCCGGTCGCGCCACAATTTGCCGGTCGCCGATTGCGACACGCCGAGGAACGCCGGAGGCAGTTCGACGGGCAAGGCGGTTACGGGAGGCGTCATGTTTCGTTCGGTCTGTTGCGTTCAATCGGGGCCATGCCGTCATCTCTGCGCACTTCCCGAATCAATGTCAAAGCAAAGCAGCCGTGCGTCAACAGCTCGCGGCGCCATGCGTCCGAGGCTTGCAGGAAGTTTTCGCCCCCGGAAAACAGAGGGCGCAGGGAATGCCGGATGCGCGCTGCACCCGCGATCTCGTGTGCAATGTGCACAAGAAAGTGCGCACACGAGCATACAGGGCAGCGGAGAACATCCGACATTCTCTGCGCAATGGCTTTACGGCTTATAGCGAGCTCTCCCCGGAGAACGGCTCTTTTGCCTCCGTTGCGCCCTGAGAAGCAATTGCCTCCAGGTGCATTGACGCCAGCACCGCGACGTCAGGACCACACGTCTTTGCCGTACGCTCTCGTGCCGTTCGTTATCGGCACTAGCAGCGTCCACCGCGACCCGTCCCGACGATCGTGACGATCATGATACGCCCCTCTGGCGGGACGGGATGGGCGAAGATATAAACCGATTTTTGATTCTGGAAAAGAGAAATATTTTTTATTTTGAGGCTTGACTTTTGGTTTCTGTAATTCCGAAGTGATTTGCCCGTCGGGTCATCAGGAACCAGTTCGGGCGCATTTGGTTAGTGCATCGGGGACGCAACCGGCCTGGAGGACCAGAAATGAAAAATCACGTCTACAAGATTCTCGAAATCGTCGGCTCGTCTCAGACCAGCATCGAGGACGCGATCAACACCGCGGTCGAACTGGCCAGCAAGACGATTCGAAACATGGACTGGTTTGAAGTCGTCGAAACCCGAGGCCACATCAAGGACGGCAAGATCGCTCACTATCAGGTGACCCTCAAAATCGGCTTTACACTGGAGGCGCAATAGGCGGCGGCGACCCGCATGAGCGAAGCGTCCTGCAGGATGACGGCAAGAAGAGCCCCGGATATCCGCGGAGTTGATCCATCGGGCGCGCATTCGCGCGACCATTGGCTCATCCAGGCTACGCTGCTGCCGTGCAGCAACTGCACAATCGAAATCTTTTTGGCCGCCATTCGATCAGCTCGAACCTGGCCGTCCATTGCGCCACTGTTAGCAATAAGGCGTCAAATGCCTCGTGAAGCTTGATCGAGTTCGGTGTAGGTCGGCGACGACAGCCAGGAGCGTTGCGGATGATCATCGTCATTATAGACTAACCAACCTGCTGGCTCTGCCACGATCCAGTCCGTACAACCGTACCGGGTCGATCAACGGCTCAATTGCCTCGATCTTCACATCCGACAACAATGAGAGCGCTGCCTACGTTGGTGTACTCGCTCCTGACCGCGAACCGGGTTCACCGTTGGATCGTTGAGCTTCCCGGCGCGATTAAGCGCGAGGACCTCGCTCTGCGCCTGTGTGTAGTCAATCTTTTTTCGCGGGCTTACGCGCGGACCTGTTCAAGCGTCATGCGAGCCTGCATAGCCGGTCGCGGTGCCGTCAGAAATCGCGCGCCCGCACGATGTCGGTCGCCTTTGTAAGCAGCTCGCACGCCGGAATTTCGCGAATGCTGGGCAAGCCGAGCTTTTCAGTGAGGCGTTTCGTCACGCTCTACCTGCCGACAAGCGTGCCGTAACCGCATTCGGAGGAGCCATTATCACATTTCGGGCGAGCGCGCTGGAGACGTTGACGTCGCCAAGCCTCATCAGCGTATCGGTCAACGTTTCGCTGAGATTATTTTCTACCGGAGATTGCCAACAAATGTCGCTGGCTGCGGGTCTTGGCGATTTCAACGGTCAGTTTAATGTCAGACGATTGGAGTTTTCGCAGAACGGGCGCGGCTACCAAAGGGTCATCGTGAAACGCGAGCTTACGGATCGTCTCGCATGGCGCGAGATCTGGCATCGTGGACAGGGCCTCAACTAAGATGGACCAGGTTCCCTGCCTCGATCCGCCCGATCAGCGGCACTAAGGACGCCATCGAACGCACTGATCTGGGATTCACGGAGGCGATCAACATGGACAAAACAGGCCGCCACCTGCTTCAGAATTCGGGCTTCCCTTTGGGCAAACTCATCCTTTGCGGCGCCGGTCAGTTCCGCGATTGAATCCGGCGATGCTGCGGCCACCATGGCTAGTCTAGCTCCATAAGGAAGTCAGGCTGAAATTACCTTGCAGAAACGGCGCAAACCTCATTCCGCAGCTTTGGATCATACCGTTAGCGCCACGTTCTGAAACGCCACGAGCGACCGTTCGAGCTTTCCATCCATGACGCACAGGATCTTGTGTGCATCCTGCGGGACATTGGCGGTCGGTACGGCCTCGACTCGATGAGCGCGGCGAAAATGTCGGATATCGTTAGCAATCGTACGAGGTCGGAAATCTCCGGCGCCGTCCAGCGCATCGGGATAACCCGGAAGACCGTATCCAGAAACTGTGGTGATGCCTCCGCCATCCGCGAGGTCTCCCGGCTAATTCCCGGCAGATCCTTCAACAATTCGTATCCGATAATTGGATGGCGTTTCATGATCTGCTTCTTCGCCCGGGTCAAGGCGTGCGGGCTTGTCGAGAATGGCCAGCGGAATGCGAACGCCGACAGCGTGCAGAGTGGCGGCCAATCCGAGCCGCTTTACGTCTGCATTGGAAACGATATTCAGGGCGAAGCCGACCGCCACTCCTGTCACCAGCAGGCAGTGCTGAACGTGCCTTAGTAATCGCACGTCGTCAAGCCAGACGCCAAGTCCGTTTGCTCGATACGTTGATGATCTCCGACGTGGCGTTCTCGGCACTCGAAAGCATGAACGGTTTGTCTTCCCATCTCTTCCGGCTTGTTTGGCTACCGCACCCGCTGGTGATCTCGTTCGATGCAACGGCAATGCCGGTCTGCGCCGCCTTCTGGGCGACCTCGATTTACTCCAGTTTCGATGCCGATTTCTTTTGGACGCGAAACCGGCGGTCGCGCCAAGAGCATACGCCTGAGCAACCATGGTGCAGATGGTCGCAGGAACGACAAACAACTTTTCAGAAACGCAACGCAGAGTCCCGCAGGACGCACTTGATCTGTTCTACTGGGACCGGCTTGCGCAGGTCGGCGTCAACCATCAATACGCCAATGGAACTGATTTTCGCATTTGCCGCTCCCCAGCAGTTGGGACTGAACGTCATATTGCGGCTCCAGCATCGCGCGGATGGCTGGAATTTTCGCGGTTCATCCGTAACGAAATGAACAAGCATGGTGCGCCACCTGCTTGAAAGCCGACTCTGCGGTCTCCGGTTCAGCTGGGGCAATGACACAATCAGTCCGTGCAATAGGGGAAAATTGTACGCAAACCTCCCTAACAGGAGATTGCCGCCAAGCCGGCTTCTCTCCGGAGCTAGCGATACCCCTCAACCGCCTTCGTTGCTGGACCATGATGGGTTTCGCTGCGCTCTACCCGTCCTACAAGCTGAAGACGCACGAGCTGAAGGCGCAATAGCCGGTAACTCATGGTGAACGTTCGCCCGCTTCGACCATGCGACGTCGATGCGCTCTATGCGATTTCGCTTGCGACAGGTTTGACGGGAGGCGATGCATCCCTGCTCTACCGTGACCGGAAGCTGATGGGCCACATCTATTCCGCGCCCTATGCAAGCCTGCAACCGGACCTCTGTCTCGTGGCGGAGGACGAGGCCGGTGTGGCGGGTTTCGTCGTCGGCACCGCCGATACCCGGACCTGGGAGCGACGGCTCGAACAGGAGTGGTGGCCACTTCTGCGCCGGCAATATCCCGCGCCGGATGCGGCGCGCATGGCTGAATGGACTCACGATCAACGGCGCGTCTTCATGATCCACCACCCGAAGCCGGTACCAGCCGCCGTCGTCCAATCCTATCCTTCCCACCTTCATATGAACCTGTTGCCACGCCTGCAGGGACGAGGGACCGGCTCGCGCATGTTTGCCGCCTGGCTCTCCAAGGCGGCCATCTGCGGGATCGGTCCCCTGCATGTCGGCGTGAACAGGCTAAATGCGCGCGCACGCGGCTTCTGGCATCGGGTTGGCTTTATCGAACTGGATATCCCCGAGGCCCGCGCCGGGCGCACGATCTGGATGGGTCGCGAGTAGATATTTGAATCCTGAAGCCCGTGGGACGGATGGAGACAAACGGCCGGCACAGCGCGGCCCGCATCCGCCTCGAATGCGTCTCTGCGGGAATCACAGCGCACTCGCGCGACCCGTCGGCTCATCCGGGGCCCATTACCCATCTACGCTTGCTGGGAAACCGGTATCGTTGGCGGGTTTGAATTGGCGAGATCTTCGAGACGCTTCAGCAGCTCTCCGGAAACGTATGATTTCGACTTCGACGCTCGATCGCCCTCTTTAAGTCTCAGGCGCCCGGCATCGCAAAAATCGTAAATCCCATGAAAGATGGAATAGTGGCCGGTCGAGGCAAAATGGCTCAGCCCAACGAGACATGGCTGGCCAAACCCGATTTCCTCGTAGTCGCGTTTGGTGCCGTCGCCATAGTAGGCATCCCAGCGGACGCCGCTGTTTTTCGAGACGATGTAGTCACCGGCGAAGATCGAGATATCGTGCACGACATTGATGCCGTGATATTCGCCGACCCACGCCGGCGCGTAATCACGCATCGCGGCAATGGCTGCGCCGCCGTCGGGGATCAGGTGCCCGCCGTAGCGAAGCAGCCAGCTGTCGAGTGCGGGTAGCGCCTCTCGTGACAGCTCCACTGAAAACGAACGCAGATAGCTCGCCAGATATTCCAGCCGCTTTGCTTTCTGCTCCAGAAAATAGTCGTAGTTGGCCCTGATCTCCTTCTTCGACAAGGCCATCTCGGAATCGTGGAACGGTGGAGAATAGACAGGATATGCAGCCAGCGATTTCCATACCCGCCGTCGGTCAAGCATGTTGGAGATGACGCCCACTTTACTCCTCCGGCAACGGCTGAGAAGGAACTCAGATGCTGTCACGTTACCCGGCCTGAGCGAAGCCCGAAACCCGGGCAAAACTATGCAACAACCCTGCTCGGCCGTGTGATCCAGCAGGAACGCGCAATGCGCGGATTGCGCCTCCCGGTTCGTTGTCACCCAGCGAACAGTGCCGCCGTCGCCGATCCGCCATTCTCCTGACCGTGCCGATGCAATGTTGCAGCGGGACAGCAACAGGAGAAGCACCAATGGAACGCACGAACGAAACGTCGGAGGTTCGTCGGTTGCGCTGTTGGCCCCGCCCTGCCTAAAAAATAACCTGCACAAACAACGCGCAATCAACCTCCGTACAATTACCCGGACAGTTCCCAAATCTAAACCCGCTATTAGGCAAGATTCGCGACAGTCGAGGGAACGTGCGCCCATCCACATCCCGATTCGATCTGCAGGAGATCGGTCGAGGGGGCGAAGGCAGAGGAAGTACCGGCCATGTCCGTCGCGCTAGCAAGATCGACCGCAAAACCCGCGGCCAATTCGGCGAACGACGAGGATGAATCGGACATCTCGGCGCTGATCTCGCGGCTCACCGCCGAGGTCAACCAGGTCGCCTGCGACAAGACCAAATCGATCCAGAAGATCACCAACCAGATGAAGATGCTGGCGCTGAACGCGCTGATCGAAAGCTCGCGCGCTGGCGCGCAGGGCGCCGGCTTTGCCGTGGTCGCCCAGGAAGTCCGCAACGTCGGCCAGCAGGTCGAGACCATCGCGCGCGAACTCGAAAGCCAGCTCACCAACCGCACCGGCAACCTGATGAATTCGATCGCGCGGATGAGCGACCGCTCGCGCGGCGAGCGCATGGTGGATCTGTCGCTCAACGCCATCGAGCTGATCGACCGCAACCTCTATGAGCGCACCTGCGACGTGCGCTGGTGGGCCACGGATTCCGCCGTGGTCGATTGCGCCGCCGCCCCGAACGCCGCGGCCGTCGCCCATGTGTCGGAGCGGCTCGCCGTGATCCTCGGCGCCTACACGGTTTATCTCGATCTGTGGCTGTGCGATCTCGACGGCAACGTGCTGGCCAACGGCCGCGCCGATCGCTACGGCGTCGTCGGCCAGAACGTGGCGTCCACCAAGTGGTTTCGCGATGCGCGGGCCTTACGCTCGGGCGACGACTATGTCGCGGGCGACGTCGAGAGCCAGCCGCTGCTCGGCAATGCCCAGGTCGCAACCTATTGCGCCAGCGTGCGCGCCGGCGGCAAGGCGAACGCCGCCGCGACCGGCATTTTGGCGATCCATTTCGACTGGGAAGCGCAGGCCCGCGCCATCGTCCAGGGCGTGCGCGTCAGCGCCGCCGACAAGGCCCGCGTGTTGCTGGTCGATTCGCATTTGCGCGTGATCGCCGCCTCCGACGGCCAGGGCATCCTCACCGAACGCCTGCAGCTTTCACTGGATGGCCGCCGCAGCGGTTTTTATCAGGATCGCTCCGGCATGCTGGTCGCGTTTCATGCCACACCGGGTTACGAGACGTATCGGGGGCTCGGCTGGTACGGGGTGATACTGAGCGGTGCGGGGTAACTGTGGAAGTCGATAGACGGACGTCATCCCCGCGCAACGGCTTCGCCGTTGTCGCTGGAGGTGCGAGCCCCTTCGGCGAGCCTCGAAGGATGACTGGTTCGGTGCTCGCGGCCATCCTTCGAGGCGCGCAAGCCAGCGGCGCAATTGCGCCGCCGAGCGCACCTCCAGCGACAACGGCGAAGCCGTTGCGCGGGGATGACGGCAGAGGATGCGGCGCCGAAGCACTAACACCCCATCCGGTCGGCGATCCCGCCGAAATCCTTGGCGACGATGTCCCAGTCGCCGGTGGCTTCGAAATCGTATTTCTGCAACGGGCCGTATTCGGTCGGGCGGGCGACGAAGGCGGTTTTCAGGCCGAGGTTTTGCGCGGCCTTGAGATCCCCGTTATGCGCGGCGACCATCATCACCTGCTCCGGCGGCAGGCACAGTAGCCTGGCGGCGCCGAGATAGGTTTCCGGATCGGGCTTGTAGTGCTCGAACAATTCGGCCGACATGATGAGGTCCCACGGCAGGCCGGCGAACTTCGCCATGTTGGTCAGCAGCGCGACGTTGCCGTTGGAGAGCGGCGAGATGATGTATTTTCTCTTCAGTCGCGTCAGGCCGGCGACACTGTCCGGCCAGGCGTGCAGGCGGTGCCAGCCCATGGTCAGGTAATGCAAATCGGCGTCGTCGAGTCCTGATATTCCGAGCTGCGCGACCAGCTTCTCCAGCGACTGCCGGTGCAGCGTGTCGAGAATCATGTAGCCGCGTTCGGGATGCTTTCTCACTTCATCCATCGAGGCCGAATAGACCGCACGCCAGCCATCGACGAGCGCGGCCCAGTCCGCCTTGATGCCGCGCTTCTGCGACCACTTTGTAAAATCCGCAATCAGGCTGGTGCGCCAGTCGACGACGGTGCCGAACACGTCGAACACCAGGGCCTTGACGGCGGAAATATCGGACATGCTTGCTCCCCTGCTTTTGCATTTGTTGTTCTTCGTCGTTCCGGGATGGTGCCCAAGCATCAGACCTCAGGTGCGCAATTGCGCGCGCCCCGGAACGACGGTGATCAAATCACCTTACGGTATTGGATGAATCCGAGATTGTCGGCAACCTTGTCGTAGAGCGCGCGCGCCTGCGCGTTGTTCGATTGCGTCAGCCAATACACCCGGCTCGCGCCCGCCGCCTCGGCCTTTTGGTACACCGCCTCGATCAGCGCGCGCCCGAGCCCATGGCCGCGCGCGTCCTCGGCGACGAACAGGTCCTCGAGATAGCAGTACCGCTTCGGCGCCCAGGTCGAGCGGTGGAACAGGTAATGCGCGAAGCCGGCGAGCCGGCCATCGACATAGCCGCCGAGCGCAAACATCGTTTCGTCGGGATCGTGAAACCGCGACCATGCGAGATCGCTGACGTCCTGGGTCAGTGCCGTCTTGTAGAAGGCGAGATAGCTGTCCCACAGCGGATTCCATGCCGCGCGTTCGTCGTCGCCGATCGGCCGGACGATGATTGCTCCAGCCATTTTTCAGGGCCCTCACAAAGCATTTTCAAGCGAAGTGGGCACCGGTTTGCGTCAAGAAGACGCCTCAAACAATCAAGAGATTGGAGCCTTGGCTCTGAGTTCAATCAGAGCCAATGCTCTAATCGAGGTGGAACTTGTCCAGCTGCCGGTGCTCGGCCTTGATGTAGCGGACTGTACCTGTAACGGAACGCATCACGACGGTTTCGGTTTCGATGACGTCCTTGCGGAACTTGACGCCGGACAGCAGGGAACCGGTAGTGACGCCGGTCGCCGCGAACAGGCAGTCGCCGCGCGCCATATCCTCGATGCCGTAGATCATCTTTGGGTCCGTGACGCCCATCTTGTGGGCGCGCTCGCGCTTTTCCTCGGAGTCGAGGATCAGCCGGCACTGCATCTGGCCGCCGATGCAGCGCAACGCTGCTGCGGCCAGCACGCCCTCGGGCGCGCCGCCGGTGCCGATATACATATCGACGCCGGTGTTGTCGGGATCGGCGCAGTGGATCACGCCGGCGACGTCGCCGTCGGTGATCAGGCGCACCGCAGCGCCGGTGCTGCGAACGCCGGCAATGATGTCGGCGTGGCGCGGACGGTCGAGCACCAGCACCGTGATCGCCGCGGGCTCGACGCCTTTTGCCTTGGCGAGCCGGCGCACATTGTCGGCCGGCGACGCGTCGAGTTCGACCACGCCCTTCTTGTAGCCGGGACCGACCGCGAGCTTCTGCATGTAGACGTCGGGGGCGTGCAACAGCGTGCCGCCATCGGCCATCGCCATGGTCGCGATCGCGCCCGGCATGTTCTTGGCGCACAGCGTGGTGCCTTCGAGCGGATCGACCGCGATATCGACCTTCGGGCCGGCGTTGAGGCCGACCTTCTCGCCGATGAACAGCATCGGCGCCTCATCGCGCTCGCCTTCGCCGATCACGATGGTGCCTTCGATCGGCAGCTTGTTGAGTTCGCGGCGCATCGCGTCGACCGCAGCCTGGTCGGCCGCCTTTTCCTGGCCGTGGCCGCGCAGCCGCGCGGCCGATACCGCGGCACGTTCCGTCACTCGCACGATTTCAAGCGTGAGAATGCGCTCGAGCAACAGCTGCGGCGGAACGGAAATATGGGTCGACATACCAAGCACTCCTTTGAGTCTTCACAGCGGACCCTGCGGTCCACGTCTTCGTTTCTTGCCGCGCGAGAAAAGTAATCGCGCTAGTTCTTCTCGATCCGTATCACCTGCGGTCGGCCGCTGATGACCTTGTCGCGCTGCACCGCCTCCAGCGCACGATAGACCGCATCTTCGGACGTTGCATAGGTAATCAGGATAACTGGAACCGGTGACGGTTTTTTCGCTGAGCCGTTGGCGTCAACGCCGTCGGGATGGCGTTGCACGATCGATTCCAGCGAAATCTTCTGTTCCGCCAGGCGCGTGGCAATGGTGGCGGCGGTGCCCGCCAGATCCCGCGCCATCAAGCGGATATAGTAGCCGCCTTCATGGCGCTCCATCGGCGCTTTTGTGGTGGCGCGCAGCCGTTCCACCGGCAGGCCGAACGGCTTGGCGCGAATGCCGCGCGCGACATCGGCGATATCGGCGACGACGGCGGAGGCAGTTGCCGCACCGCCGGCGCCGGGGCCGACCAGCGTGATCGGCGGGATGCCCTCGCCGTCGATGGTGACGGCGTTGGTGACGCCCATCACTTGCGCAATCGAGGAAGATTTCGGCACCATGGTCGGATGCACGCGCTGTTCGATACCCTTCGCCGTCCGAACCGCGACCCCAAGCAATTTGACCCGATAGCCGAGTTCCTCCGCGGCGCGCAGATCTTCCGGCGCGATCGAGGAGATTCCTTCGACGTACACCGCGCTCTGTGCAACCTTCGTGCCGAACGCGAGGCTGGCCAGGATCGCAAGCTTCTGGGCGGTATCGTGGCCATCGACATCGAACGACGGATTGGCCTCGGCATAGCCGAGCCGCTGCGCATCCTTGAGGCATTCGGCGAATGACAGGCCCTCCTGCTCCATCCGGGTCAGGATGTAATTGCAGGTGCCGTTGAGGATACCGTACACGCGATTGACGCCGGTTCCAGCCAGCCCCTCGCGCAGCGTCTTGATGACGGGGATCGCCGCCCCCACCGCCGCCTCGTAATTCAGCGCGCCGCCATGCTTCTCGGCGGCCTTCGCCAGCCGCACGCCATGCTTGGCGATCAGCGCCTTGTTGGCTGATACCACCGACTTGCCTGATTTGAGCGCGGCTTCGATCGCCGACAGCGCCGGATCGCCGGAACCGCCCATCAGTTCGACGAAGCAATCGATGCCGGGGTGATTGGCCAGCGCCAGCGGGCTTTTGACCCATTCGATGCCGCGCAGATCGAGCTTGCGCTTCTTCACCCTGGAGCGAGCGGTGACGGCAACGACGCGTATGCCGCGGCCGGAGCGTGCCGACAAGATGCGCGCCTGCGCTTCGATGAGGCGGACGACTTCGGCGCCAACAGTGCCGAGCCCCGCGATGCCCACTCTCAGGGGTGCGACCATGACCAAAAAACCTGCCGAAGAGACTTAACCAAGCATGATCCAGTTCCGAAAACCGGAAGTCCGCTTTTCGGGATCATGCCTACCGCCGGTTGGCGAGAGGAACCACGTTGTGCAACGTTTCAAGGCCGCTTTCAAGGAAGCGGCGCACGCCGCGCGCAGCCTGACGGATACGCTGCTCGTTTTCCACCATGGCGATGCGCACATAACCCTCGCCGTGCTCGCCAAAGGCGACGCCCGGCGACACCACCACGCCCGATTTTTCCACCATCAACGTCGCGAACTGCATGCTGCCGACGCCCTGGAAGTCCTTTGGCAGCGGCGCCCAGGCGAACATCGAGGCGGCCGGCGGCGGAATCTCCCATCCGGCGCGGCCGAACGACTCGACCAGCGCGTCGCGGCGCTTGCGGTAGGTGTCGCGCATCTCGCGAATGCAGTCGTCCGGTCCGTTCAGGGCCGCGGTGGCCGCGACCTGGACCGGCGTGAACGCGCCGTAATCGAGATAGGATTTTACCCGCGCCAACGCGGCGATGATCCGGTCGTTGCCGACCGCAAACCCCATGCGCCAGCCCGCCATCGAAAACGTCTTCGACATCGAGGTGAATTCAACGGTGACGTCGATCGCGCCGGGAACCTGCAGCACCGAGGGCGGCGGGTTCTTGTCGTCGAAATAGACTTCGGCGTAGGCCAGGTCCGACAGGATGAAGATCTCGTGTTTCTTCGCGAACGCCACCAGATCCTTGTAAAAATCGAGGTCGGCGACATAGGCGGTCGGATTGGAGGGATAGCAGACGATCAGCGCGATCGGCTTCGGGATCGAATGGATGATCGCGCGCTCCACCGCTTCGAAGAATTGCGGCGTCGGCTCCGAGGGCACCGAGCGGATCACACCGCCCGCCATCAGGAAGCCGAAGGCGTGAATCGGATAGCTCGGATTGGGGCACAGCACGACGTCGCCGGGCGCGGTGATCGCCTGCGCCACATTGGCAAAACCTTCCTTGGAGCCCAGCGTCGCAACCACCTGGGTGTCCGGATTGAGTTTCACGCCGAACCGCCGCGCGTAATAGGCAGCCTGCGCCTTGCGCAGCCCGGTGATGCCGCGCGAGGCCGAATAGCGATCGGTGCGCGGCTTGCCCAGCGTATCCTTCAGTTTCTCGATCACATGGGCCGGGGTCGGCAAATCCGGGTTGCCCATGCCGAGGTCGATGATGTCGGCGCCGGCGTTGCGCGCGGCCGCCTTGGCCCGGTTGACCTGTTCGAACACGTAAGGCGGCAGACGGCGGATGCGGTAGAAATCTTCCATGGGACCCTTGCTCCGACGGCCAGCGGGACAGAATCGGTAGAATCTGCGGTTTTCGAAGCCGTAGCTGGCTTCGTCCAAAACTCGCGCTCAATCAATGATTTAGAGCGAATTCAGGCGCCGGATCCTGAGTGCCGGACCGTGATGCGGTTGAATTAAGGCTCTTTTAGCACGGGCGCCCCGCAGCGCCAGAGAATAGGTCGCTGGATTAGACAGGTCACTTGATTGGATTCACCTGATTGGCGTCACTTAACCAGCGTCACCTGGCGCCTGATTAGGGTCACTTGGCACCGGTTTTGGCCGACGTCGCCGAGGACGCCTGGCGGTCCCGCGCGGCAAGCAGTTCGGCCTCGATCTTGGCCTGCTCCGCCGGCTTGATCACCGCCTCGTCGCGCTCCGGCGGCAGGTCATGGACCGGCAGATAGCCCCCGGCTTCCTTCGGACGCGCCGGCGCATCGCCGGGCACGCCGACACCGGGCAAATCCGCAATCGACGTCGAGCAGCCGCTGACCGCGAGCGCAGCTGCGAACAGCGCGGCCATCGACCACAGCCTTATCATCCGATCCACCGGCATCCGTCCGGAAGTCCCCAACAACCTGTCCCGTCGCTTTAGATCGCTCGCATGGCGCGTGCTGACAAGGGCTTTTGGTATGCGCCTTGCACGCCAAATCGGGTGGCTGCGTCAGTTTCGCAACCGTTCAAACCCAATTGTTTAAACCCCAGATGTTCAAACCATTGTCGCCCGAAACGATTAAAGCCAGACCAACAAACTCAAACGGTGCGGCTTCAATGTGTCCGAACGGAGAAATTTTGTCGCAGTGCAACAGGATTAACCCAAAACCATCGCTGCCGTCAGGCGCGGTGACGAACCCGAAACGAAGTTATAGTGTCCCGAGATGACTGACGTAAGCACCGAACCCCCGACTGCGAAATCCTTCAACGCCGAAGCCTTCGCCATGAATATCGCCAAGGCGCTGGAGACCAGCGGCCAGGCGCTCGCGGCCTACCTCAAACCGCGCGAAAGCGGTGAGCTGAAAGACAAGCCGCCCAGCGAGATCGGCGAGGTCATCAAGACCTTCAGTACGGTCGCCGAATATTGGCTGTCCGACAAGGATCGCGCGTCCGACCTGCAGGTCAAGTTGGCCAAGGCCTATCTCGATCTTTGGGGCTCGGCGGTGCGGCGCATGGCCGGCGAACAGGTGCCGCCCGCGATCGAGCCGTCGCCGCGCGACAAGCGCTTCAAGGACCCGGAGTGGAGGACCAACCAGTTCTTCGACTTCGTGATGCAGCTCTATCTGCTCACGACGCGATGGGCGCAGGAACTGGTGCAGAACGCCGACGGAATCGATCCGCACACGCGCAAGAAGGCCGAATTCTACGTCCAGCAGATCACCAATGCGATCTCGCCGTCGAATTTCGTCTTCACCAATCCCGAAGTGCTGCGCGAGACGCTGGCGTCGAGCGGCGACAATCTGGTGCGCGGCATGAAGATGCTGGCCGAGGACATCGAAGCCGGACGCGGCACGCTGCGCATCCGCCAGTCCGATCCCTCCAACCTCGTCGTCGGCGTCAACCTGGCGACGACGCCGGGCAAGGTGATCTTCCAGAACGAGCTGATGCAGCTGATCCAGTACACGCCGACCACTGAGACCGTGCTGCGCACGCCGCTCCTGATCGTGCCGCCATGGATCAACAAGTTCTATATCCTCGATCTCAAGCCGGAAAAATCCTACATCAAATGGTGCGTCGATCAGGGCATCACCGTGTTCGTGATCTCCTGGGTCAATCCGGACAAGGAGCTCGGCAAGAAGACGTTTGACGACTATATGCGGCAGGGACCGCTGACCGCGATGGACGTCATCGAGAAGGTCACCGGCGAGATGAAGGTTCACACCGCGGGCTATTGCGTCGGCGGCACCCTGCTCGCCTCGACGCTGGCGTGGCTCGCCGAAAAACGCCGCGTGCGCGTCACCTCGGCGACGTTCTTTGCGGCGCAGGTCGACTTCACCCATGCCGGCGATCTGATGGTGTTCGTCGACGAAGACCAGATCTCGGCACTCGAACGCGACATGGAGGCCGCCGGCGTGCTCGAAGGCAGCAAGATGGCGATGGCCTTCAACATGCTGCGCTCGAACGACCTGATCTGGTCCTACGTCGTCAGCAACTATCTGAAGGGACAACCGCCCTCCTCGTTCGACCTGCTGCACTGGAATTCCGACGCGACGCGGATGCCGGCGGCCAACCATTCCTTTTATTTGCGCAACTGCTATCTGGAGAACCGGCTCTCCGCCGGCAGCATGGTGCTCGACAATACGCTGCTCGACCTGTCGAAGGTGAAGGTGCCGGTCTACAATCTGGCGACGCGCGAGGATCACATCGCGCCGGCGGATTCGGTGCTGTACGGCTCGCAGTTCTTCGGCGGCCCAGTCAAATACGTGCTGTCCGGATCCGGCCACATCGCCGGCGTGGTCAATCCGCCGGCCTCGGGTAAATACCAGTACTGGACCAACGACAACATCAAGGACGTCACGCTCGCGGAATGGCTCAAGAACGCCACCGAACACAAGGGATCGTGGTGGCCGGACTGGCGCCAATGGCTGGAGACCCTCGACGCCGAGATGGTCCCCGCGCGCGCGGTCGGCTGCGAGACGATGCCGCCGATCGAGGATGCGCCCGGCAGCTACGTTCGCGTCCGCGCGTAGCGCAAGCCCGCGCGGTTGGCTATAAGCTGATCCGGTGACGGATTCGATGATCGAGTGAGGGCGAAACAATGACGCGTGAATTGTTCTGGCTGACGCTGACGGTGATTTTGACCGGTCTGCTGTGGATCCCCTACATCATCAATCGCTGTCAGGTGCGCGGCCTCTCCGGCGCCATGGCCAATCCCTCGCGCAACGACAAGCCGCATTCGGAATGGGCCAACCGGCTGATGTTCGCGCATGACAATGCGGTCGAGAACCTCATCATCTTCGCCCCGCTGGTGCTGATCCTCAACGCGGCCGACTATTCCACCAAATGGACCGTGATGGCCTGCGCGGTGTATTTCTGGTCGCGCGTCGCGCATCTGATCGTCTACACGATCGGCCTGCCGGTATTCCGCACGCTGGCCTTCACCGTCGGCTTCTTCGCGCAGGTGGTGCTGGCGCTGGCGGTCTTCCAGGTGCTTTGAGCGACGGAATTGAACGCGACAGGGTGATGAGGTCGACGGATCGGTCGACCTCGTTGCCGCCGCGAGCCAGGTTCAGTTTGTGGTATCCACGGCGATATCGGCAAAGTTGCCCTGCGACAGGGCCTTGCGTTTGATCAGCAGCACAATCGAATAGACATCTCCCCAAATCCAACCCTGCATTTTGCTGGTGGGGAGCTCCAGCAACACCTCGGTATCGGTCTCCGGACCGTGCGGCGTGTAGATGTGCCCCCGTGGGGCATGTCCCATGGCACCATGATGCCCCAGCGTTTCGCCAAGCCAGATTCGCTCCATCTGCTCGCGCAGCGCCGGATGCAGGCTTGCGGGGTCTTTCGTGTAGGCGTTGATGCCATGCCAATAAAGCTGGGAAGTATACCAGCTCCACCATATCGGCAGGCTCCGGGAGATAACCGGTAGTTCGCAAAGCGACGAATGGCGGTACTCCAAACAGCAATAGCCATCGTCGTCGTCCTTGAGATAATTGAACTCGTAAGTCGAAAGGTTAGCGATTTTCGGAAGCTGCGCAGCAACCTCGTTCAGGTCGAAGCGGTACCTGCTCGACCCAAGAGCACTCTCGACTTTGTAGAATTCCTCCAGGCTCCGGAACGCCGACGCCTTGGCTTCGTGTAGCCATTGAAGGTCATTTTCGCGGACCTTCTTCATCGCCGGAAAGCGACACATTTGCTTCATCTGCGCGATGAAGAATTCTTCCAGACTATCGAGCAGAACGACGAGTGTCTTGGTGTCGAAGGGGTGGATGGCGGGGTTTGCCAGGTCGGGCCTTTCGTTCTTCCACGCTGTTTCGGAACGCTTGCGGCTCACCGTGTCGATCGAACGCGCATGACGCGCTTCGTCGATCTTGACCGGCCAGCGCGGAAGGAAATCGGTTTCCTTGGCTTGGGACGCGTATGTCCTTGCCCATTGCGCTGCCATTTGCCCTGGCCCATCACGTTCTTCGATCTCGCCTCGAACGTGGAGGACTTCCGCACGATTTACTTCAGGATGCAGGAACACGGCCAGCCAGCCGTCGCGTGGCCCCGCCCCTGACCATATGCCCGCCGGAAGATGCGAAAGATTGATCTGACAGGCGAAATGCAGCGGAATTCCTTGCTTTTCCGGCCAGGAAATACCCTTCGGCAATTTCGGCTTGCCCCCGAACCAGCTATCCGCCTCGTCGAAACGTATCGGGACAATAGGGGTCAGCAGCGCGCAGGGACGATCCGCGCTGTGCGCCCGCTCGCGCATTTTTTCCGTGTCGGCCTCGTTCTCCAAAAAATCCAAAAGGAGATTCATGCGCTTACCTTCCACAGGCCTGTTACGTGTGCGCATGATGCGTCACATTGCTTAAGACACTATTTTCAAATGGTTGCAGGTTGCTGCTAATACAGCCTGATGCCGCTACGGCTGATCAGTTCGCGGCCATCGCTCCGCCCGTCGGCCGACGCCCCCTGAGCCAGAGCAGGATCAGCAGGGCACCGCACGAACATGCCATGGCAACGCCGAGCAGCGCGCTGCTGCCGAAATTCGTCAGCAGGCCGACCAGAACCGGCGGCGCAGCTCCGGAAATGAGATTGAGCGGCAGCGCAAGCCGCGAGGTTGCTTTGGCGAATTCGGCCTGGTCGTAGAACACCAGGGGTATGGTCGCGCGGGCCACCGCGAAGGCGCCGCTGCCCATGCCATAGAGCAGAATGAAGGCTGCGATCATCCAGTGCGAACCACCACCGAACATCAGGAGAAGCATCCCGACCGGAATGGCCGCGCCGGCGAAGATACCGGTCGTGATGCCGTCCCACCGTCCGCCGCCGAGGAAGTCGAGGCCCCGGGCGCTGACCTGAATGACGCCCAGCATCGAGCCGAAGGTAACGGCCTGTGTCGGCGACAACCCCTCGGCTTTCAGAAGCTCGATGAAGACGGCGCCCAATCCGAAGGCGACGAAGGCGTTGAGCGCGAGCGCAGACAGGATCAGCAGGAACGTACTCTTCCGCACGATGGGCGACGCGCTCGCCGCCTGCGCCGCGGAAACCGTTTCCTGCGCCGGTTGGGCGCGACGCGGCAATCCGAAATAAATCAGCGGGAGCGACACGAGGAGCAGCATCGCGGCATAGACGATACATGTTCCGCGCCAGCCCACGGCGTGCGACAGGAATGACGTGGTGGGCCAGAAGATGCTGCTGGCAAGCCCGGTCACCAGCATCATGGCGCCGATGCCGCGTCTTGCACCCCGGCCGGCGACCTCGTTGAGCAGGATGTAGGCGGCTGTCGCCAGCGTGGCACTGCCCGCCGCGCCGAGGATCACCCACGCCGCGAAGAACTGTGTCGGACCGGATGCCAGCGCCAGCAGAACGAAGCCCGGCGCACCGATGATGGTCCCCGCGATCATCACCCGCCGTGCGCCAAACCGCGTGAAGGGCTTTGCCAGGATCGGCGCGCACAGGCCCATCAGGACGTAGAAGATCGAGTTGCCGGCGAAGACCGCGGAGAGGTCCATGTGAAGATCAGCCGCGACCTGCCCTCCGACGACCGTAAGCAGTCCGATCGTGCCCCATCCAATGATCTGGCCAATCGCAAGGACAATCAGGACGCGGAAAAGTGTCTTGCCGGACTTGAGGACCTGCATCGCTTCAAGGGATTTTCCGGGCCACGACGAACAGCATCGGCGCCCACTTGTTGTCGAAGCCGATCACTTCGCCGGTTTCGATGTTCAGTGAATGCCAGTCACCCGCGCTGGCGTAGGTTTCGCGCAGCCAATCCGGCGACGGATAATTATAGTAGCGGTTGAGCGTGTCGCGGCCTTCGGCGTCGCCGGTCTTGAAACTGGCGTAGAAAATGCCGCCGGGTTTCAGCGCGCGCCAGATCCGTTTCAGGATTGGCGCGAGTTCGTCTCTGGGAACGTGAAGCAGGCAGGCATTGGCCCATACGCCGTCATAAGTCTCGACCGCGTCGAGGTCGTGGAACAGCAGCGTCCCGACGGGGCGGCCGAGTCGGCGCGAGGCGACCTCGGCCATTTCCGGCGACCCGTCCGTTGGCACGACATTGAAGCCTCTTGCCAGTATCTCCGCGGTGTCGCCGCCGGCGCCGCATCCGAGTTCGAGGATGCTCGCATCGGGCCGCAGCAGCGCCAGGAACGCGGTCAACCTCGCCTGACGCGAGGTGATCTCGCGCCCGGCATAGGCGGATGCGTTGTCGCGGTAGAAGCGCAGCGTATCCTCGTCCACGACGTTCGCTCCGGTTACGGAAACAGCGCGATTTGCTCCAGCCCGGCGGTCTCGGGAAACCCGAACATCAGATTCATGTTCTGGATCGCCTGACCGGCCGAGCCCTTGACCAGATTGTCGAGGGTCGAGATCACGATGGCGCGGTTCTTGATCCGGTCGGCTATCACGCCGATCTGGACGTAGTTCGAACCGCGCACGTTCTGGGTCTGCGGCAGCACGCCCTTCTTGACCACATGCACGAACGGTTCGTTCTGATAGGCTTTTTCGAGCGCGCCCCGCAAATCGTCCGGCGTCGCGCCGTTGAGCTTGACATAGGAGGTGCAGAGTTCGCCCCGCGCCATCGGAATGAGATGCGGCGTGAAGTTGATCGTCACCGTCGAACCGGCGGCAACACCGATCTCCTGCTCGATCTCTGGCGCATGCCGGTGCGTACCGACCGAATAGGGCGACAGCCCCTCGCCGGCCTCGCTGAACAACGTGTTCTGCTTGAGTCCGCGCCCGGCACCGGTGACGCCCGACTTGGCATCGATGATGATGTCATCGACGTCGATCAATTTGGCTTTCGCGAGCGGCACCAGCGCCAAAAGCGCCGCGGTCGGATAGCAGCCGGGACAAGCGACCAGCCGCGCCGAGGTGATCTTCTCGCGGTAGAATTCAGTGAGGCCGTAGACGGCTTCGCCTTGCAATTCGAGTGCCCGGTGCTCATGGCCGTACCATTGCGCATAAGTCTCCTTGTTGCGCAGCCGGAAGTCGGCCGACATGTCGAGGACCTTGATTTTCGGGTTCGCCTTCAGCACCGCAGCGATGATCTCCTGCGTGGTGCCGTGCGGCAGCCCGCAGAGCACCGCGTCGAGCTGGCTCCAGTCGACCTTTTCCCATTCCACGAGTCTCGGCAGATCCAGCATGAAGAAATGCGGAAACACGTCGTTCATGGACTTGCCGGCATGGGTGTTGGCCGTGAGTGCGGTGATTTCGGCATGGGGATGCCGCGCCAGCAGGCGCACCGCGTCGGCGCCGGTGTAGCCGGACGCGCCCAGAATGCCGATTTTCTTTTTCGTGCTCATCACACGTTCCTTTCAAGCGTCGTCGCTTCGTTGGTTGCTGCTGTGTCGGTCATAAAAGCCTGGGGACGCGCCGCGCGCATCAGGCCTGCGATCTCGGCTGCATCAGCGTCGCCTTGTAACGCAAGCGCGTTGCTGATGGCGGTATAGTCGGTCTCGGACTTGTGCTGGTTCAGCTTGAAGCTGCCTTCGACCTCCTCCACCGTCATCACCAGACCGACGATCGCCTTCTTCATCGCATCGAGCCGCCCGGCCGTCATCTTCGACGACACCCAGGGCTTCTTCGGCAACAGCCGGTTTTCGAACTTGGCGCTGAGCGTATCGATCTGCTCGGCCAATTCGTCGTCGGACAATATGCGCACCGTGCCCGCCAGATGCCCGGCCTGATAGAGCCAGGTCGGCACTTGATCCGGCGAGACGTACCAGTCGGGCGACACATAGGCATCCGCGCCGCCAACGGCCAGCAGCCAGGACGACGTCCCGCCGGCGAGCTTTAGCAGCGGATTGTGACGGGCAACATGAAACAGCGCGCGCGGCGTGCCGTCATCGGCAAAGCCGAGATAGAACGGCAGCGGCGAGGCAATCGGCTTGGCGCCATCCCACGCGCAGACGAGGCCAAAGCCGCGCGCTTCCGCAAACGCGAGGCACGCGGAACGGTCGGGCTTGAACGGAGGTGGCGTATACATTTCAAACTCCTGCTTGACGTAGGAGCCGCCAGATCAAACCGCGTGTCTTGAAGGGGAAGAGCCGCGGATCGTATCCGGCGGCAGAGGCGATGATCTTAAACGCAGACAACCGCCCGTACCGCGATGGTGCGGCGGCGGCGAGCGATCAGGATGGTCGAAGCGTGGATCATAAGCGGGGCTATAAGGCCGCACGGTTCCACCGTCAAGCCGAAACACCGGGCCAGAACACAAAAGCCGCCCCGAATGGGCGGCCTTTGCTCGGTGTCGACGATGGTGACCGATGCGTTAGATCACCGGATTCCACGGCGCCGGCACCAGCCGGTAGCCGGTACCGTCCTTCTCGACAAAGCCATTGGCCGGGAACGGATAATGGAAGCCCTGGACACGCATCTTGTCGGCCACCAGCATGTCATAGACTTTGCGCCGGGTGGCTTCCGCCATCGCCGGGTCCTGATCGAACATCAGATGCCAGCCCGGATTGGTGACGAACAGCGCCGGCAGGTTGGTGACGTCGGACTGGATGAAGACCTTGTCGGAACCGGACGACAGGACATACGAGGTGTGGCCCGGCGTGTGACCGTGGGAAGCCACCGCCTGCAGCCCGGGGGCGACGTCCTTGCCCATCTCGTAGGGCGTGACTTTCTTCTTCAGCCCGGCGTCAAACACGCGACGCGCATTGGCGAACACGCCCTTCATCCGGTCCGATGTCTGCTTGCCCATCTCGCCGTCGTCCATGAAGTATTTCCACTCGGCGGCCGGCACCAGCACCTCGGCATTCGGGAATGCCAGCACGTTGTCGGCGGTCAGCAGGCCGTTGATGTGGTCGGCGTGGAAGTGCGAGATCACCACCATGTCGACGGCCTTGGGGTCGACCCCGGCGGCAGCCATATTGCTGGCGAATTGCCCGACATTGCCCTTGCTCGAAGCGAAAGCGCCCGGGCCGTTGCCGGTGTCGACAACGACCAGCTTGCCGCCGGTATTGATGACGAGCGGCGCGAACTGGATGCTCATCTTGTCTTTCGGCATGAACGCCCTTTCGAGCGCCGCGTTGACTTCGTCCTTCTTGGCGTTGAGCACGAACGTATCGCCCAGCGCGAAATTGTTGATGCCGTCGGAGATGACGTTCACCTGGGCGTCGCCGACCTTGTAGCGATAGAAACTCGGCGCCTGCTTTTCGGCGGCCGGTGCTGCGGCCTTGGCCGATGCATTGGGCAACAGGGGCAATGCGGCAAGGGCCGCGGCTCCGGCAAGTGCGTGACGTCGTGTGATTTCCATGTGATGTCCTCCCAGTGAAACGATGAATGCAGTGGCGGGATTTCCCGCTTTGACGTTTCCTTGCCCTGCTTGCCGCCGCTTCTACCGGCGTTCCAGTGCCAACGCGATGACGGCGGTGCGACGGCCGAGCCGTGTCTACCTACCTTGCCTATCTTTGGGAGCTAACCCCCGCCCCGGCGGCTTATTCCGGAACGGCGAACGCCTGCATCACACCGCCCGCCACAGCCATTCGATGATGTGCGCGATCACGTCGCCGAACAGCAGCAGCGCCGCCGACCAGACCAGCGCGGAGACGAAATTGGCGATCTGAAACGGCCAATACGGCATCTCGAAAATGCCGGCGGCGAGCGGCACCGACGCCCGCAACGGTCCGAAGAATCGCCCGATGAAAATCGAGGGCACGCCCCATTTTTTTACAAAGGCCTCGCCGCGCGGCAGGATTTCCGGATAGCGCGACAGCGGCCAGATCTGGGCCACCTGTTCCTTGTATTTAAAGCCGAACCAGTAGGAGACCCAGTCGCCCAGCGCCGCCCCAACGCCGCCGGCGATCCAGATCGGCCAGAAGTTGATGCCGCTGACGCCGATCAGCGCGCCGATTGCGACCAGAGCACCCCAGGCCGGAACGACCAGTGAGATGAACGCCAGCGATTCGCCGAACGCCAGCAGCAGCACAACCGGTGCCGCCCAGGACTGATGATCGCGCACGAAATCAGCCAGGGCGCGCGCAAACTCTTGCATTCCTTGAACGCCTTCCAGCCCCAACCCGCCGATGAACTTGCCGCGGGGTCCATGCCCCGGGAACAGGTACGCCAGCCGCTTGCGTGACTTCAAGTCACAAAGGCGGACATGGGGCGTGATTTCGGCCCTTGCGCACAGACGGGACGCTCGCGCTCAGCTCTGCGGCGGCGGAGGCCGTCTCGGCGGTCGCGGCTTTGCAGGACGCGGTTGCGCCGGCGAGAGCGGTTGCAGGGTCACAATGACCGGGTTTGGCTTATGATCCAGCGCGGCGCCGGTGGCAGCATCCACCCCCATGCCGACCACCCCGCCCAGCAGCAGGTTGCCGGCGAAGCCTGCCGCGCCGGTGCCGGGAACCTCCTTGGTAAGGGGAATGATCTGCGGCTCATACCCCTCTTTGTTCACGGTCACGATAATGTCGGCGCTGCGCTTGGCCTGGACCACGCACGGTGTCAGGCAGGCGGTGGGAATATCCAGCCCCGATATCTCGGCGGTCGCCCCTGCCGGCGTGCTCGAAATTGAAATGTTCTCGGTCGTTCCACGCGTTACCGACGCACAGCCAACACACGGCAGCGCGATTGCCGCGGCCAAAAGCAGCCTTATCATTGATTATTTCCCCAAGCCCGTGGCGACCATCACGCAACCTTGGGCTGAAGGCAAGCCGACCTTCGTATCGCGCTTAGGTATTGTTAACCGAGAAAGTTCCGGTCATTGCTGCGCCCGACAGGAGCGCTCTGCCGGTCCGGCCGTCACTTTTTAAGCCCATCCGTGGCATAGTCAGACAGACCGATTCGCCGCGCGATCTCGCGCGCATTACATGAAGAACCATGTCCAAATCATTGAAATCATCCGCAAAAACTAAATCCGATAAAGACCTTTTCGGAACCGATGAAGCCAAGGGCCGCGCCCCGCTGAAGGTCGCCGCCAGGTCCAACAGCGCCGAGGCCGGTTACACCGCGGCCGATATCGAGGTGCTGGAGGGACTGGAGCCGGTCCGCCGCCGGCCCGGCATGTATATCGGCGGCACCGATGAAAAGGCGCTGCACCATCTGTTCGCCGAAGTCATCGACAACGCCATGGACGAGGCGCTGGCCGGCCACGCCTCCTTCATCGAGGTCGAACTGGGCGCCGACGGCTTTTTGACGGTGACCGACAATGGCCGCGGCATTCCGGTCGATCCGCATCCGAAATTTCCGAAGAAGTCCGCGCTCGAAGTCATCATGTGCACGCTGCATTCCGGCGGCAAATTCGATTCCAAGGTCTACGAGACCTCGGGCGGCCTGCACGGCGTCGGCGTTTCCGTCGTCAACGCCCTCTCCTCGCGGCTGGAGGTCGAGGTCGCGCGCAGCCAGAAGCTGTACCGGATGAGCTTTGAGCGCGGCCACCCCAAAGGCAAGCTCGAGGATCTCGGCAAGATCAACAACCGCCGCGGCACCCGCATCCGCTTCAAGCCGGACGGCGACATTTTCGGCGCCAAGGCGACCTTCAAGCCGCAGCGCCTGTTCAAGATGACGCGTTCCAAGGCCTACCTGTTCGGCGGCGTCGAGATTCGCTGGCGCTGCGATCCGGAGCTCTTGAAGGGCATCGAGGATGTGCCCGCCGAAGACAGCTTCCATTTTCCGGGCGGCCTGAAGGACTATCTGGCCGCCGCGATCCATGCCGACACCCTGGTGCACCCGGATATCTTCTCCGGCAAATCGGGGCGTAACGGCGCCCATGGCGCCTGCGAATGGGCTGTGGCGTGGACGGCGGACGCCGACGGCTTCCTCTCCTCCTATTGCAACACCGTGCCGACGCCGGACGGCGGCACCCACGAATCCGGCATGCGCAGCGCGATGCTGCGCGGCCTCAAGGATCACGCCGAGCGCATCGGCCAGGGCAAGCGCGCCGCCCCCATTACCTCGGAAGACGTCATGGTGGGCGCGGCCGTGATGCTCTCGGTGTTCGTGCGTGAGCCCGAATTTCAGGGCCAGACCAAGGACCGGCTGGCCACCGCCGAAGCCCAGAAGATCGTCGAACAGGCGATCAAGGACCCGTTCGATCACTGGCTGTCGGGCAATCCGCTGCAGGCCAATAAGCTCCTGGATTTCGTCGTCGACCGCGCCGACGAGCGGCTGCGCCGCCGCGCCGAGAAGGAAATCTCGCGCAAGACCGCGACCAAGAAGCTGCGCCTTCCCGGCAAGCTGACGGATTGCACCAATACCGCCGCGGAAGGCTCCGAGCTGTTCATCGTCGAGGGCGACTCGGCCGGCGGCACCGCCAAACACGCGCGCGACCGCAAGACCCAGGCGATCCTGCCGCTGCGCGGCAAGATTCTCAACGTCGCCTCCGCCGGCAAGGACAAGCTTACCGCCAACGCCCAACTCTCCGACCTGATGCAGGCGCTCGGCTGCGGCACGCTCGCCCATTACCGCGAGGAGGATCTGCGGTACTCGCGCATCATCATCATGACCGACGCCGACGTCGACGGCGCGCATATCGCATCGCTGCTGATCACGTTCTTCTACCGGCTGACGCCGCGGCTGATCGATGAGGGGCACCTCTATCTGGCGGTGCCGCCGCTCTACAAGCTGACCCATGGCAGCAAGACGATTTACGCCCGCAACGACGAGCACAAGGACGCGCTGCTCAAGAGCGAGTTCAACGCCAACGCCAAGGTCGACGTCAGCCGCTTCAAAGGGCTCGGCGAGATGATGTCGGCGCAGCTCAAGGAAACCACGATGGACCCGGCCAAGCGCACGCTGCTGCGCGTGGTGCTGCTGGCCGACGACCGCGACGGCACCGCCGATTCGGTCGAACGGCTGATGGGCACCAAGGCCGAGGCCCGATTCGCCTTCATCACCGATAAGGCGGAGTTCGCCAGCGACGACCTGCTGGACGTCTGACCTCGGGACCGACCTCGGGACCGACCTTAGGGTCGATCCTGGCCGGTCCCGTGGAATCGCGGATTCATGCGATTGCAGGCCATTTCCGCCCTGTTTCACCCCCAAGTGCGCCTGATCGCCCCCGTTTTGCAGGCTTTCCCCCAATTCGTTTTCGGTCGGGTGTGTTGTCCCCGCAACAGCTTTTTGGATGGAACTGCGTATAGTCCTGACACTGGGTTTCGGGAATCGGTGCAAGCGCACCATTGGGCGGTCGGTTACGACGCCATCGATTGAGGGTTTGGACAATGAAGAAATTGGTGCTCGCACTGACCGCGATGGCGGCATTCACCGGCCCGGCGCTCGCCGCCGACATGGCCGCCAAGGCGCCGCTGCGGGCAGCCCCGGTTGCGTATGCGCCGTCCTGGACCGGCTGCTACATCGGTGGCGGTGGTGGTTTCGGCATGTGGAACCAGGAAAACACCCTGTTTGATGACACGACCCTTCCGCGCACCCAGCTCAGCGCCGGAACGACGGGCGGTGGTCGCGGCTACTTCGGCACCGTCGGCGGCGGTTGCGACTATCAATTCGGACTCGGCACCTGGAACGTGGTGGTCGGCGCCTTCGGCGACTATGACTTCGCCAGCATGAAGGGCCACCCGAACTTCACGGGCGGACTTTACGGCGAGGAAAAGCTGAGCTCGCAGTGGTCGGTCGGTGGCCGCATCGGCGCGCTGGTCACCCCGAACCTGCTGACCTACTTCTCGGCCGGTTACACCGAAGCCGAGTTCGACCAGGTCAACCTGCTCAACGCCTTCGGTGCGATCGGCACTCCCGCCGGCACCTATTTCGGGTCGCGCAGCTACAGCGGCTACTTCCTCGGCGCCGGCGACGAGTACGCGCTGAGCTTCCTGCCCGGCCTCTTCTGGAAGACCGAGTATCGCTTCTCGGATCTCGACACCAAGAACAACCCGATCCGCTTCACTGCCGGCAACGCCCTGATTGGTGCCTCGCTCGACTCGCACAAGTACGTCCACACCATTCGCAGCGAGCTGGTCTACCGCTTCAACTGGGGTGGCCCGGTCGTCGCCAAGTATTGATCTCCGCTAGATCACACCAACTCAAAAGCCCCGGCATCGTCCGGGGCTTTTTTGTTGCCTTGGGCTTGTTGCCCGGGGCACGCGAAGCGCTTTCTGATCGCAACCGACCGCCGCGCAATTGTTTCGCATGTGCCCGTATGGCAACAGCATTTTGCATGGAACCGGTTATGGTTCCGATACTGGTTGGGAATCGAGCATTGCAGCCCTCTCAGGTCGTTTCGTCCGAACCCTTTGAGGGAATTGCACATGAAGAAATTGTTGCTCGCCCTGTCCGCGGTTGCGGCATTCGCCGCCCCGGCTTTCGCGGCCGACCTTCCCGCCCGGACCTATTCCAAGGCTCCCCCGCCGGTGGCGGCAACGGTGAACTGGACCGGCTGCTACGTTGCTGGCGGCGGCGGCTATGGTCTCTGGAATCAGGAGAACACCGGCTATGACGACAGAACGGTGCCTCGCACTCAGTTAACGGCCACCATGACTGCGGGTGGCCGCGGCTACTTCGGCACGGTTGGCGGCGGCTGCGACTATCAATTCGGGCTTGGCACCTGGAACCTGGTGGTCGGTGCCTTCGGTGATTACGATTTCGCCAGCATGAAGGGCAACCCGATCTACCTCGACGATCTGCGCGGTCAGGAAAAGTTGAGTTCGCAGTGGTCGGTCGGCGGCCGTATCGGCGCGCTGGTGACACCGAACCTGCTGACCTACTTCTCGGCTGGTTACACCGAGGCGAAGTTCGATCGAGTCAACCTGGCCTACTTCCCGTTTCTTTCTGTGACTCGCCTCTACATCGGAGCGCAGACTTATGATGGCTACTTCCTCGGCTCCGGCGCCGAATATGCACTGAACTTCCTGCCGGGCCTGTTCTGGAAGACGGAATACCGCTTCTCGGATTTCGGCACCAAAAACAACCCGTTCATCCCTGTCCTCGCCGCCGTTGCCGGCGGCTCGGAAGACTCGCACAAGTATACCCACACCGTGCGCTCCGAGCTGGTCTACCGCTTCAACTGGGGTGGGCCGGTCGTCGCCAAGTACTGATCGACAAGTACTGATCGACGCACTGATCTCTGCTAAATCAGCAGCTCAAAAGCCCCGGCACCGTCCGGGGTTTTTTGTGCCTCGGCGAAATATGGACGCTGCTCTGCCGTCACGCGCCATCGCCGGCCCTTGCTCCGCCTGCGCGAGCGCGCCACTCTGGCAGTCGTTGGGGGAGAGATCGAATGGGGAAAACCCATGCGCAAATTGCTGTTGACCGTTGGGTTTCTCGCGCTCGCCATCGGCCTGCTCTGGATCGGTCAGGGCACCGGCGTGATCGGCTGGCCACCATCGAGCTTCATGATCGGTCAATTGCAGTGGGCCGGCTACGGCGCCACGTCGGCGGCCATCGGCCTGATCCTGATCTGGCAGGGCCAGGCATAAGGTCATGCCCCGTCTTGTTGCGGGCGTCCCGATCTTGAACCAAATTCGAAGCCAATGAACTGGACGGTCGGGATCAACCCGGCCGTGACCAAGGAAGGGACCACTATGGCAACCAACCATTTCAATCTCGGCGGCAGGGTGGCCATCGTCACCGGCGGCAACGGCGGCATCGGGCTCGGCATGGCGCGCGGGTTGGCGGAAGCCGGCGCGGCGGTCGCGATCGTCGGACGCAATGAGGCCAAATCGGTCGCCGCAGCCGCCGAACTCGAGCGCGGCGGCGCCAGGGCGATCTCGGTCGTCGCCGACGTGACCGACAAGGCCGCCGTCGACGCAATGGCTGCGCGAGTCGCGCGCGAACTCGGACGGATTGACATCCTCGTCAACAACGCCGGCATCAGCATTCGCAAACCGCCGCACGTGCTCGATCTCGCCGAGTGGAACAGCGTGATCCAGACCAACCTCACCAGCGCCTTCCTGGTCTCGCAGGCGGTCTACCCTGCGATGAAGCAAGCCGGCGGCGGCAAGGTCATCAACATCGGTTCGATGATGTCGATCTTCGGCGCCAGCTTTGCCTCGGCCTATGCGGCGAGCAAAGGCGGCATCGTGCAGTTCACGCGCGCCTGCGCGGTGGCCTGGGCTCCGGACAACATCCAGGTCAATGCGGTGCTTCCGGGCTGGATCGACACCGATCTCACCAGGGGTGCTCGCGCGCAGATCGACGGGCTGCACGACAAGGTGCTGGCGCGCACGCCGGCGGCGCGCTGGGGCGATATCGGCGATTTCGCCGGGATTGCGGTGTTTCTGTCTTCGTCCGCGTCCGACTTCGTCACCGGTACCGCGATTCCCGTCGATGGCGGTTTCTCGGTCATGGGATGATGCCGACGTCACGCTGCGCGCTTCCGCAACGAAAAAAGCCCCAGACAAATAAGCCCCCACTGGCGTCAGGGCTTGTCGCCGTGGGGCAATGTCAGGGGCTACAACGTCCGCGAGCCGGACGGATTTTCTCTTACTGTGGCGGGATCGCTACAGACTCGGCGATCGACTCGCGCCACCCTATGAAACTGTTTTAGGAAGTATCCAATGAAAAAGCTTTTGGCTGCGACGGCGCTGTTGCTTTCAGGAACTGTTGGCGCCTCAGCCGCCGACATGGCGGTGAAGGCAAGGTCGCCCGCGCCTATGGCGGCAGTGTATAACTGGACCGGCTTCTACATCGGCGGCAACATCGGTTACGGATGGGGTCAAAATACCGATCCATTCGTTTCCTTCGTTGACCCGGGGGGAGCGGTTGGATTCGGCGGTTACTTCGCGGCCGGCGGCAATATGTTCCCGAACTTGAGGCCCGATGGAGTCATTGGCGGTGGCCAGATCGGCTACAACTGGCAGATCAATCAGTTCGTACTGGGCGCGGTGGCTGACTTCCAGGGTTCGAGCATTGGCTCCTCCGTCACGGCCGTCGCCGGTCCCCCCATTGTCGGAGTAACATCTTTCCAGACGCTCTCCGAGCGGCTCGATTTCCTGGGTACCGTCCGCGGCAAGGCAGGCGTAGCCTTCAATAACGTGATGCTCTATGGCACCGGCGGCTATGCCTATGGTCGCGTCAAGAGCAGCATGACCTTCGACGTGGGTGCGCCGGCCTTCTTCACCGGCACGTCTACCGAGTGGCGCTCGGGCTGGGCCGCCGGCGTCGGCGGTGAATACGGCATCGGTCCCTGGTCGTTCGGTGTCGAATACCTGCACTACGACCTTGGACGTTCGTCGGTGACTGCACTGCCAGCCCCTCCAGGCGGAGCGTTCCCGGGAGCCAGCCTTACGGCAACCCAACGCACTGCCGGCGATATCGTGCGCGCCACCTTCAACTATCGCTTCGGCGCGGGCGCGGTGGTCGCGAAGTACTGATCTCCTCCAAGCCTTACGATCTCAAGAGCCCCGGCGATTTCCCGGGGCTTTTTTTGTTGGACATTCATTCGCAGCCACAACTATTCCTTCAGTTGCCCGCGGACAAAGCCGACTGCACATGCTCGGGCCGCACACCGAGCCCGATGAAGCGCGCCGTGATGCCCTGCAGCCACGGCACCGCCGTGATCAGCCGCATGGCCAGCGGCGCCTTTAGCGGCGCACCGCCCGGCTTCAATGCCGCGCTGACGATGTTGTTTTGCGCCACGACCTGCATCCGCTGCGTCATCCGCACCGGGAATTCGCGGCGCCGGCGCACCGCATCCAGTTCATCCTCGGACGGGCAACCGTTCACCAGCTTGGCCGCCAGCAGGTTGGCGGTCGCGACGGCGTCCTGCACCGCCAGATTGACGCCGACGCCCCCCATCGGAGACATCGCGTGCGCGGCATCGCCGATGCACAGCAGGCCCGGCCGCGTCCAGCGCGGCAGGCGGTTGATCGCAACTGTGAGCAACTTGACGTCGTCCCAGCTCTTCAGGTTCGAAAGGCCGGGCTTGAGGATCGGCGCCATGCGCGCGACGTCATCCAGCAGTGCCGGCAGACCCCTCGCCTTGACCGCGTCGTAGTGGCCCTTGGCGATGATGTAAGCGCATTGCCAGTAATCGCCGCGATCGAACGTGACCATCATCTTGCCGGGCTCAACGCGCGCGAACACGCTCTCGGTTTCGTGGTCGCGCTTTCCGGCACGAAACCACAGCACGTCCATCGGCGCGCCGATTTCCTCGGCCGCAAGACCGGCCCGCTCGCGCACCAGCGAGTGGCGGCCGTCGCAGGCGATGGTGAGGTCGGCCAGGATGTCGACCACGCCCTCCGGCGTCATCGCGCGCACGCCCGCGATGCGGCCGCCATCTTGAATGAGATCGGTCGCCTCGGTGCTCATCATCACCTTGAGCGAGGCAAACCGCTTGCCGCTTTCGCGCAGGAAATTCAGGAAATCCCACTGCGGCATGAAGGCAATGAAGGGGTATTTCACCTTGAGCCGGCTGAGATCGGCGATCCGCACCGATGCACCGCCGAACATCCCGTCCATCTTCTGCAACCGCTGATGCGGCAGTTTCAGGAATCCGTCGATCAGCCCGAGTTCGTCCATCACCTGCAGGGTCGAGGGATGCACGGTGTCGCCGCGAAAATCCCGAAAGAAGTCGCCGTGTTTTTCCAGCACCACGACATCGATCCCGGCGCGGCCCAGGAGATATCCCAGCATCATGCCGGCGGGGCCGCCGCCGACGATGCAGCAGCGGACCGTCATCGTGCGCCCTGGGGGCTGCCGGGAAGAGCTGCCTGCGTCCATGATTGCCTCCGAGCCGGACTGTAGCTCAATCCGATGACGCCGGTTGGATTACCGGCGAAAACTCTTGATCTCGGACACGCTGCCGTCACGGTAGACCAACTCGACCGAAACCGACTTGGTCGCCGGCGCGAGCTTGAGATAGGGCTGCGCCTCGCGCGGGATGACGCTGGGATCCCGGGGATCGCACGGCGGCATTTTCAGAACCTTGTCGGGCACGGCGCTGTCGATGCCGACGCGCACCTCGCGGATCGCGCAGCGGTACGACATCAGATGGGTGTAATAGACCAAGAGGCCGTTGAATTCGCGAAACGACAGCCAGCTGGTCGCGGTCATGTCGAGGATCTTGCGCTGGTCCCGGACCAGCGCGGCCTCGGGATCGAAGCGGATCGGAAACGGCCCCTGTGTTTCGCCATTGGTGTCGACATAGCGCACGTGGATAGTGGACGCCGGCGCATCGGCGGGAAGCTCGATCGACGGGTTCGGCATCCGCTTGCGCGTGCGCGGATCGAGCGTGTCGATGAAGCCGGTCTCGCGGAAATCGCCGGCCTCGTCCATCCGCCAGGAAATCCCGAGCGTCGGATCGGCAATCGAGAACACCACGGTCCAGCCGCCATTGTGACGCGAGAACATCGCGATCGGTGCGTTGACGGAATCGTTCGACGGCGCGAGCCGGTGCACCGGCGGCAGGGCTGCAACTTTCTGCAGCGGCTCGGCAGGTTTGGTAGCTGCGATTTCGGGCGCCGCCTTCGCCGTGCCGCTCAAAAACACGTCGTCGACCATCTGGTCGAAATAGACCGGGATCTGCGTGTGCCTGACGGTCTTCGCGAGGTCGGCGACCAGTCGCCGCGTGCGCTGCGCGACCTGCACGAGGTTGACGCCGGGTTGCGTCAGTTCCTTGGTAAAGGTTCGCGTGAACACCGAATTGGGATTGTCGTCATTGTTCGACAGGCGATCGAGCGCGGTCTGGCGAGGGCCGGCCGAGAAGATCGAGAACACGCCTTCCGGCAACTGCGTCATCGGCGCAAGACCGCCGCCACCGGAGACCGCGCGGGTCCCGGCGCGCTCGAACGGATTGTTGCGGCAGGCGTCGAACACCAGAATGGCGGTTCGCGCGCCCTTGTTCTGCAGCCGCTCGATGATGCGGTCGGCGAGAATGGACGCATCGCGCACCAGTTCTTCCTGACCTTCGGTCGCCGCGGGCACGTCGGTCGGCAGCAGGAAGTTCTGGCCGGCGATTTCAAAGCCGTGGCCCGCGTAGAAGAAGAACGCGGTGTCGCCCTTGTCGACCGCCTTGTCGAACGCAAGCAAGCTCTGGCTGAATGCCTGGCGGGTCTGATTTTCGGCGACCATCACGGTGAAGCCGAGCTGCTTCAGCGTATCGGCCATGGTGCGGGCATCGTTGACCGCTTTCTGCAGTTTGGGAACGTTGCGGTAGTCGTTATTGCCGATCACCAGCGCGACGCGCTTTTCGGCATGGGCCGGCGCGGCAAAAACAGCCAAAGCGGCGGCAACGCCCGTCACCGCCAAAAACCTCGAATACCAGCGCCTCATTTGGAATTCCCCAGCTAACGAAATCGCCGCAATCGCCTGCGATTGCCTCATGCCATAGTCGGCAAATTCGTGCCGACGGTTCAATCCAGCCCCCCGACAGGATTGTTGTCCCGGTTCCCCGTTGCGAGTGGGCGCTGCTATTTTTCCGGCAAGCCAAGCCCTATCAGCACTTCGGCCACACGCTGGGAGGCTTCGGTATAGAGCGGGCTGGCATTTTTGGGATCGAGCGCGATGTTGACGGCGGTCGAACCCGGCCGCAGCTCCATGGTCTTGGCCAGGGCAACCTTGGCCTCGGCGGTGCGCCCCAAGCGCTGGTAGGCCGTCGCCAGCACCGCATGCGATCGTCCGGTGGCCGGCGTGATGGCAATCGATCTCATCAGATAAGGGATTGCCTCTTCGTCGCGCTCCATCACCACCAGGGTCAGCCCTGCCCCCAGCAGCCAGGTCCAGCGCGCCGTTCGCGGCGTGTCGAATTGTTCGGCTTGCTTGAACGTCGCCAGCGCGTCCTCGAACCGTCCGAGCCGAAGTTGCCCGAGGCCCAGATTGTAGATCGCAAGGCCGTCCCAAGGATCGAAGGTCAACACCCTGCCGCAAGCCACCAGGCTTTCGATGAACTGGTTGGTCGCGTTGAGCAAGCGGCAATAGGCCTCCAGCACGGGGATGTATGTTGGCTTCGCGCGTAGCGCGCGCTCGAGCAACGACTGCGCAGCAGCTTCGGTCGCGGCAACATCGTCCCGGTACCAGACCATCTGGATGCCGCGGAGCAGGTGCGCGGCCAACGCGGCTTCGAGGTCGACATTGCCAGGTTCGGCCGCGATGGCGTTCTCCAGCATGGTTTGCGCGGCCTTGAAACGCTCCGGCGTCGTCCGGTTGATCGAGGCCATCGCCTGCTCGATCACGACCTTGGCGTTGCCGCCAGCCAGGTCACGGTCGGTCGCGCCCGGACCGGCGTTGAACATCGCATTGATTCGAAGCGCCAGCGGATGGCCGACACCCGCGGTGAGCCGGGTCTGAAGCAGCGATACGCTGGCGTTTTCGGTGCTGACCGAAACCGCGTCCGCCCACCGTACCTCGCCTGTCGTGCCATTGCTCATGCGCGCCTGCAGCGTCCAGGCCTCGCCCTCCAGCCGCAGTTCGCCACGCACCACGAAATCAGCATCGATGCGCGTGGCTGTGGCCTGAGACGAAATCAGCACCGTGTCCGCTCGCGGCGACAGCACGCGAATCCGGTCGATCTTCGCCAGCCCGTCGGTGAGGCGGTCGGTCACGCCAGCCGCCATCTCGGCAATTTGCGGGTCGTTGCCGGCGGCGAGGACCGGCATCACGGCGATGGTCAGCGGCTTGCCCGCCACATTGACATCGGGTGCGGCCGGTGCAGCAGCGGCAGGGTTGAAGGCCGCGCTCAGGCGGTCGGCCACCTTCACCGCGATCTCCGCAATTTTCTGGTCATCCGCCGCGACGCTCGGGGGCTTTCGCGCGAAAATGTAATCGGGCGCCAGGAGCGAGACGGCGAGGCCGAGGACCACACCCAATCCGGCCACGACGGCAAACGCTGTCGCGCCACGGATTGCGAAACGAGGCTGCTTGACGGCAGGCACGACAACGGCAGGTGGCGCGGCCGCGATATCAGCTTTGCCGACAGTCTCGGCAGCGGCAGTGCTTGTTTCGATACCGGCGCCGGGCCCACCCGAAAAGCCGCCCGGGCCCGGCGTGTCCGACACTTCGGCCTCGAACAGATAGCCGCGGCCGGAAACCAGCTTGATCAACTGGCGCTGGTCGTCACCGAGCGCAGTGCGGATTTCGCGGATGCATTGGAAAAGGCTGTCGTCGCCGACATGGATATTCGGCCAGATCGCGTCGATCAGGTCCTGCTTGCTGAGGACGCGGCCGGCGTTGGCCACAAACAGCTGCAGCATGTCGAAGGATTTCGGCCGCAGCCGAATCGCGTCGCCATCCGGCCCGCGCAACCTCGCGCGATCGGGATCGAGTTCAAATCCAGCGAAAAAGAGCACCTGCTCTCCGCAATTTTGTCGGGTCTGTGCTGCGCAGAGCGAATATCAGACAAATTTCAGAAAGTCACCGCCGTCGCGTCAGGACCGGGTCACCGCCACCGTGGCATGATTCCCTGAGTGATTTGCCGCACTGCGGCATATCCTTGGGAGGAGTGCTGGGTGGCTATTTCAGGGTTAAGAGGAGCGGCACGTCCGGTCGCCTGGGCCCCTCCCGAAGATCAGGGTACCTCTGTCTTGAGGTGGACCACCGATCAGGTCGATCCGAAGGACCGGTTCGACTATTGGCGCGAGGTGCGCTCCAAGGGGCTCTTTGGGGCCACCGCCGAGCTCGATCGGGAGCACCGCCCAAGGTTTTCAGGGAAATTCTCGCTGCGAAAGATCGGGTCCGCAGGACTGATCGGGCTGCGCGCCTCGAGCTACCACGTCGAACGCAGCGCGAGCGACATCGCCAATGCCCCGAGCAACAGCCTTTGCATCTGCCAGCAGCTTGGCGGCGGCGGCTGGTTCAGGGTCCGCACCGTCGATGACTTCCACATCGTCGGCGGCAGCTTTGGAACGAGCTATTCGGATCTGCCCTATCACACGGTCCCGATCGCCGCCGAAGGCTTCGATCTGCGCATCCTGAAGGTGCCCGCGGCCGATATCGGGGTGCCGGAAAGCCGCCTGCACGACCTCGTCCTGAAACCGTTCGGCGATCACCCCGCCCTCACCCCGTTGCTGGAATCCTGCTTCACCGACCTGACCGAAGCGGATGACGACAGCGATCCGGCGGCGACGAAGGCGCTGGTGCAGGCGCTCACGCACCTGGCGTTGATCGAGCGCGGCGTTGTCCGGCCGACCAGCCGGGTTGCGCAGTACGCGGTTCGAGCCGGCCGCCTGTCCCTCGCACGGCGATTGATGGCCCGCCACATCGCGGAGCCGCAGCTGTCGCCGGCATTCATCGCCAGTCAGCTTGCGATTTCGGTTCGCCACCTGCACGTGCTGTTTGAAGAAACCAGCATGAGCTTTTCGCAAACCGTCACCGCGCTGCGCATCGAGCGAAGCCGCCGCCTGTTGCGCGAAGCGCCGGCGATGACCGTTGCCGAGACTGCTTTTGCCAGCGGCTTTGACAGCCTCGCGACGTTTTATCGTATCTTCCGCGCGGCACAGGGCATCACGCCCGGTGACTTCAGGGAAGCGGCGATGAGGAGGAATATGGCCTGAGCGGGCGAGCGATCCCGTGGCAGCGAGCTCGGTAGCCCCCACACCATTTGACCGCCAAATGACGGTTTGGAGGTTATTTGTGCGAAAACATTAAGCTTTTTCGGCCATTTGGCCGGTTCCCAGATTGACTTTGGCCGTTTCGCGCCTATGTTCCGGCTCAACGCGGCCCTGGATCGACACGCGATTCCCCTGGGTTAGCCGCTCGTCTGCGTAAGTCAGAGCCCCCAGCTTTTCAAAGCGCGCCGTTTCGGGGTTGAACGCGACAGCCTTATTACCCTCGATTCCGAACGGCGGTGTCGACTAGAGGCTCAATGTCTTTTTCCCATCTCGGACTTTCCGACAAGGTTCTCGCCGCTGTTGCGGCCACCGGCTACACCACCCCTACGCCCATTCAGGAACAGGCGATCCCCCACGTTCTGGCCCGCCGCGACGTTCTCGGCATCGCCCAGACCGGCACCGGCAAGACCGCTGCCTTCGTCCTGCCCATGCTCACGATGCTGGAAAAGGGCCGCGCCCGGGCACGGATGCCCCGCACCCTGATCCTGGAGCCGACCCGCGAACTCGCGGCCCAGGTCAAAGAAAACTTCGACAAGTACGGCATCGGCCAGAAGCTCAATGTTGCTCTGCTGATCGGCGGCGTCTCGTTCGGCGATCAGGACACCAAATTGACCCGCGGCGTCGATGTCTTGATCGCGACCCCCGGCCGGCTGCTCGACCATACCGAGCGCGGCGGGCTGTTGCTCACCGGCGTCGAACTCCTGGTCATCGACGAAGCCGACCGCATGCTGGACATGGGCTTCATTCCCGATATCGAACGGGTCTGCAAGCTGGTCCCGTTCACGCGGCAGACCCTGTTCTTCACCGCGACGATGCCGCCCGAAATCAGCCGCATCAGTGAAGCCTTCCTGCACAATCCCGAACGCATCGAAGTCTCCAAGCCCGCGACCACCGCGGTGGGCGTGTCTCAGTTCCAGGTCCCCTGCGGGCGCGAAGTCCACGAGAAGCGCGAGATCCTGCGCCAACTGCTGCGCGGCGCCAAGGATCTGCAGAACGCACTCATTTTCTGCAATCGCAAGCGTGAAGTCGCCGTCGTTGCCAAATCGCTTCAGAAGCACGGCTTCAACGTCGGTGCCCTCCATGGCGATATGGATCAGTCGGCTCGCACCGCCGCCCTCGAGCAGTTCCGCACTGGCGCCATCCCGATACTGGTGGCCTCCGATGTCGCCGCCCGCGGCCTCGATATTCCCACCGTCAGCCATGTCTTCAATTTCGACGTGCCGCATCATGCCGACGACTACGTCCACCGTATCGGCCGTACCGGACGCGCCGGACGCGCCGGCACCGCGATCTCGATCGTCACATCGCTGGACAACAAATCGATCGCCGCGATCGAACGGTTGATCGGACAATCCATTCCGCGCGCGGAAGGCGATTATTCAGTGCGATCGGAAGCGGCGGGCGATACCGACCAGCCGCGCGAGGCGCGCAGCAGAGAAGGCTCTCGCGGAGGCTCTCGCCACGGTGCCAGAGAAGGCTCCAGGGAAGGTCTGAAGGAAGGCGCGAGAGAAGGTTCGCGGGAAGGTTCACGCGGCGGACGCAAGCCGCGACGTGAGCGCGAGCCGCGCCACGGTGAGCGCGAAGCGCGCCATGCCAAGGGTGGCGAGCGCAATTCCGGCCCGCAGCCGCAGGCAGCGACCGAAGCGTTCACGCCGCCGGCGCCCGCACCGGCCTCGCGCGTGCCCTCGATCGGCCGTGCCGAACCGCGGCGCACCCAACGCGAGGTCGAATCCGAGCCTGCCGATCATTCGCATCTTCCGGCATTTCTGCTGCGGCCCGTTCGCGCCCGCGTCTAGCTAGAGCATGATCGGTTCTGATTGAATCAGAACCGGGCCTCCAGAATTTTGCTTTGATCGCCGCCTGGCTTGACGCCAACCGGCAAGGACGCTGTCCAGACGGTGAACGGGGCACGTGAGGCACTGTTTACCGGGCGTTCATCCTCCTCCCTTAACTTGACGCTGATTTTTTAAAGTCATTGCCTGCTGGGCGGCGCGGAGCGTTGCTCGCTATTGGGGACGGATCAGTGGTGAAACTGCTGGACGAACACGAACGCACGATGGCCTTCGCCGAAGTCGCGATGGGCCAGATCAAGTCGCTTCGGCAGACCGCTGTCCCCCGCAATTATGAAATCTGGTACGTCTACGCCACCGGTTACAACGCCCCCCTCAACAAGATCATCAACGAGACGCTGGCACGCAACGGCAAACTGAGCGAAGCCGACCTCGAACAGATCTACGAAACCTATCTCTCCCACATCAAGACCTCCGAGCGCATCGACAAGGTCGGCGCGCGCGTGATCGGCGAGATCGACGATGTGATGACGCTGATCACCGAGGCGCTGGGCATGTCGGCGAGCTACGACGCCAGCCTGAGCGGCGCCAGCCAGAAACTGTCGACAGCAGTGAACCACGACCAGGTCAAGGCAGTCGTCGAGCAGCTGGTGAAGTCCACCCGCGAGATGCGTGACACCAACAAGGCGCTGGAAAACCGGCTGTCGCTGTCGAAGAGCGAGATCAGCAATCTCCAGCACAGCCTGGAGGCCATCCGCGCCGAGAGCCTGACCGATCCGCTCACCGGCCTCGGCAACCGCAAATATTTCGACCGCTCGATCGAGCTGGCGGTGCAGACGGCGCTGGCCAACGGCGAACCGCTGTCGCTATTGATGTTCGACATCGACCATTTCAAATCGTTCAACGATTCCTACGGCCACCTCACCGGCGATCAGGTGTTGCGGCTGGTCGGCATGTCCTTGAAGCAGACCATCAAGGGCCAGGACATCACCGCGCGCTATGGCGGCGAGGAATTTGCGGTCGTGCTGCCCAACACCGCGCTGCGCCAGGCGCTGACGGTTGCCGATCACATCCGCCGCGCCGTGATGGCGAAGGAATTGAAGAAGAAATCCACCGGTGAAATCCTCGGCCGCGTCACCATCTCGGTCGGCGTGTCGATGCTGAAGGCGGGCGACGACACGGATTCGCTGATCGAACGCGCCGATGCCTGCCTCTACGCCGCCAAGCGCAACGGCCGCAACCGCGTGATCTGCGAAGTCGATCCCGAATACGCCGCCGACCAGCGCAGCCAGGTGGCTTGATGCCAACATTTATGGTGAGACCGTAGGGTGGGCAAAGGCGCGCTTGCGCCGTGCCCACCAACCTCCGGTTCGTTATCTTGAATGGTGGGCACGCTTCGCTTTGCCCACCCTACGAACTGACTTCTTCTTTGCCACCGGCTTTTTCGCGGCGACCTTTTTCGCGGCCTTCGCGACGGCCTTCTTCGCCGCCTTGCGCGCCTTCGGACGTTTGCGCAACGCGGCGCGCTGGGCTGCCGCCAGCGCCGCCCTCGCCCAATGGCTCAATTCCTCCGAATCGTCGAACAGCCGCGCGGGCAATTGCCAATACGAATTCACGGTCACGGTCTTGGTGCTCGTCTGATACGAAAACGGCTGCGATCCCTCCGCCTCGAACTGCGGAATCGTCGTCTCGTCCGCCCTGAAATACAGCCCGGCGCGCAACGCGAGCGCGAAGTTGGTGCCGTCGGCGGAAATCCCGTAGCCGGAAAACATCCGGCGAATGGTCACGGGACCGAAATCGGCAAACAGGTCGATCAGGAAATCGCGATCCATGTTGCCCACCAGCCCTCGACTTCACCCCTCATGGTGAGGAGCGCATCTTGCGCGTCTCGAACCATGCGGCCCCGATCTTGCCCGCGGCCATCCTTCGAGACGCCGCGCAACGCGCGGCTCCTCCAGCGACGAGCTTACGCTCACGCGGGGATGAGGTCGTGTGTGGTGAACTTACACCTTCGCGGCCGTCAGTTGCACCGACTCGCCGCAGCCGCAGGCCGAGACCTGGTTCGGGTTGTTGAAGATGAACTGGGCCTGCATCTTGTCGGCCTTGTAGTCCATCTCGGTGCCGAGCAGGAACAGCACGGCCTTGGGATCGACCAGAATCTTGACGCCGCGGTCTTCGACCACCTCGTCGGTCGGACGGACGTCGTGGGCATATTCGACCGTGTAGGACTGCCCGGCGCAGCCGCCGTTCTTGATGCCGACGCGCAAGCCGACGATCTCGGAATCGGCGCGCCTGGTCAGTTCGGTGATGCGCTGCGCGGCAGCTTCCGTCAGCTTCATGACCTGCGGCCGCGGCCGCGGTTTCGGCTTGGAGACGGGTGCGGTGGTGTCCATTGCAGTGGATCTCCTGACGTCGCGCTGGGCGACGAAAATCTTATACCGTTAAAATAACAACGAAATTCCTGCTGTGAAGGTCTCATATCCCAGATTCGGTTAGAACCTGTCCGAACGAGCCGTCTTTCGCCCGGTAGATCGCTCCTAATAGATCGGCCAAACTCCCGGCGTCACCAGTTCCAGCAGGTGGCGGTCCGGGTCGCGAAAGTAGATGCTCTTGCCGCCGCGCGGCCAATCGGTCCTGCCTTCGATGGCGACCTTGTGCTCGCCGAGTCGCGTTTCCCAAGCCGCCAGGTCGGCCGCCGCGATGGCAAACGCCACGTGAATCGGGCCGTTGCCGTCATGCGGCGGAATGGTCCCGCCGGGCAAATGGACCGTTTCGAGGGTCGCACCGCGACGAAACAGCAGAAGCACGTTGCGGCCGCCGACGTCGAAAGCAAAAAACCGCGAATCGCGCGTCAGCGCCGCAAGCCCCAGCACGTCTTCGTAGAAGGCTCGGGCGCGGTCGAGGTCATCGACATAAAGTGCGGTCTCGATAACGCCGGATAGCTTCGGCACCAAAACCCTTCACCACATATTGAGGACGAGGCGCGCCTCGTCGGACATCCGGTCCGGCGTCCAGGCCGGCTCCCACACCAGATTGACATTGACGATTCCGACGCCGGGAACGCTGGCAACCGCGTTCTCCACCATGGTCGGCAGTTCGCCCGCCGCCGGGCAGTTCGGCGTGGTCAGCGTCATCATCACGTCGACGCTGCGGTCGTCCTTGAAATCGACCTTGTAGATCAGGCCGAGTTCGTAGATATCGGCCGGAATTTCCGGGTCGAACACCGTCTTCAGCGCCGCCACGATCTCGCCGCCGAGACGTTCGGTCTCCTCCGGCGGCAGCGCCGACTGGGTTTCCATATTGGCGGTTTTGACTTCGGCTGTGTCGGTCATGCAAACAATTCCCGCGCCTTGATCAGCGCCTGTGCCAGGTGGTCGACTTCTTCTCTTGTATTATACATCCCAAATGACGCGCGGCAGGTGGCTGTGACATTGAACCGCTCTAAAAGCGGCATCACGCAATGGGTGCCGGCGCGGACCGCGATGCCCTGCCGGTCGATCACGGTGGCGACATCGTGGGGATGCGCGCCCTTCATCTCGAACGAGATCACCGGCCCCTTGCCGCGTGCGGTACCGATCAGCCGCAGCGAGTTGATTTCGCGCAGCCGATCCTGGGCATAGGTCAGCAAATCGTGCTCGTGGGCGGCGATGCGTTCCTTGCCGATCGAATTGACGTAGTCGATCGCAGCCCCGAGGCCGATCGATTCCACGATCGCGGGCGTGCCGGCCTCGAATTTATGCGGGGGATCGCCATAGGTGATCCAGTCCCGCGCGACTTCGCGGATCATCTCGCCGCCGCCGTTGAAGGGCCGCATCGCAACCAGGTGCTCGTGCTTGGCATAGAGCACGCCGATCCCGGTCGGGCCGTACAGCTTGTGGCCGGTGAATACGTAGAAATCCGCGTCGATGTCCTGCACGTCGATCGCCAGATGCACGGCGGCCTGGCTGCCGTCGATCAGCACCGGGATGCCGCGGGCATGCGCCAGTTTCACGACGTCCTTGACCGGCACGATGGTGCCGAGCGCGTTCGACATCTGCGTGACCGCGACCAGCCTGGTGCGGTCGGTCAGCAGCTTCTCGAATTCCTCGATCAGGAAATTGCCTTCGTCATCGACCGGCGCCCACTTGATGACGGCGCCATGGCGTTCCCTGAGGAAGTGCCAGGGCACGATGTTGGAATGGTGCTCCATGATCGAGATGATGATCTCGTCGCCCGGCTTGATGTTGGGCTCGCCCCAAGACGACGCCACGAGGTTGATCGCCTCGGTGGCGTTGCGGGTGAAGATGATTTCCTCGGTGCGCGCGGCGTTGAGGAATTTTGCGACCTTGGCGCGGCCGCCCTCATAGGCCTCGGTGGCGGCATTGGCGAGGTAATGCAGCCCGCGATGCACGTTGGCGTATTCGCTTTTGTAGGCTTCCGTCATGCGGTCAAGCACCGCGGTCGGCTTCTGGGCGGAGGCGGCATTGTCGAGGTAGACCAGCGGCTTGCCATAGACCTTCATCGCCAGCGCCGGAAAATCCTCCCGCACCCGCGCCACGTCATAGGCGCCATTTTTCACCGCCGGATGCATGGTCAACCTCTCGCCGCCAGCCAGCGCTGCGCCGCCGCGATCGCAAGCTCGCGCAGGCCGTCGTTCACAATGGACTCAATCGCCTCGCCGACGAAGGCCTGGATCAGCAGCGCCTGGGCTTCCTTTTCGGACAGGCCGCGGGCGCGCAGGTAAAACAGCAGGCTCTCGTCGAGCGCGCCGGTGGTGGCGCCATGGCCGCAGGTGACGTCGTCGGCGAAGATTTCGAGTTCCGGCTTGTTGACGGCCTCGGCGTCGTCGGACAGCAGCAGCGCCCGCGTCATCATCTTGGCATCGGTCTTCTGCGCATGCGGGCGCACGATGATGCGGCCCTGGAACACCGAATGGCCGCGATCGTCGACGACCGCACGGAAGATTTCACGGCTGTCGCAGTGCGGCACCGCGTGGTCCATGAACAGCGTGGTATCGGCGTGCTGCTTGCCATTGAGCAGGTTGACGCCGTTGGTCTCGACCTTGGAGCCCTCGCCGGCAAACGCGATGATCGCCTGGTAGCGGCTGACGCCGGCGCCCGACATCATGCCAAACGTGTTGAAATGCGCATGGGCGCCGAGGCTCACCACGGCCGAGGAAATGTTGAAGGCGTCGCGTCCGTCTTCGTTGAGGCGGACGTGGTCGAGGCGCGAATTGTCACCGATCGAAATGATCAGGGAGTCATGGACCTGATAGGCTTTGGCGCCCTCGGCCGCGATATAGCTTTCGACCAGCGTCGCGCCGGCATCCTTGCCGAGCCGCAGAAGCGAGCGCGTGAACATCGCCGCCGGCACGCTTCCGCTGGCGATATGGACGATCTGCAGCGGCTGGGTCAGCACGACGCCGTCGGCGATCTCGATCACGATGCCGTCGGTCATCATCGCGCTGTTGAGCGCGACCATCGGATTGGAACTGTCGGGTGCAAACAACTGGGCCTGCAGCGCGGCGTCGCCGGCCTCCAGCACCTCCCGCAAGGTCCGGATGCTGAGGCCGTTCTCCAGAACACCGAGTTCGGACAGCTTTGGCACAAACACGCCGTCGACCAGCACCAGCCGGCGCACGCCGTCGATCGCATGCAGCTTCACCGCGGCCGCAGCGCGCGAAACTTCCGCCGTATCCGGCGCCGGTGCCAGCGGCAGCACCTCGCGCATCAGCGCGCGCAGATCGGTGTATTTCCAGTCCTCGATCCGGCGGTGCGGCAGGCCGGCGCGCTCGTAAGCCTCGGACGCCTGCCGCCTGAGGTCGGCGACGTCGGATGTGCCCGGCAACCGGCCACGCGCGACCGCGAAGATATCGCTCAACGCGCGCCCGGTTTCGGTTTTGGCTAGTACTACATTCATCACAAAATCCGTATCCCGCCCTTAAGCCGCGTCGTCGAACTGGGTGTAGCCGGAAGCCTCGAGCTCCAGCGCCAGTTCCTTGCCGCCGCTTTTGACGACGCGTCCCTTGGACATCACGTGCACGAAGTCAGGCACGATGTAGTTGAGCAGCCGCTGGTAGTGCGTGATGACGACCATGGCCCTGCCCTGCGAACGCAACGCATTGACGCCGTCGGCCGCGACCCGAAGCGCGTCGATATCGAGACCGGAATCCATTTCATCGAGGATGCAGACGGCCGGCTCGAACAGCGCCATCTGCAAGATCTCGTTGCGCTTCTTTTCGCCGCCGGAAAACCCGACATTGACGCCGCGCTTGAGCATGTCGCGCGGAATATTCAGACTGGCCGCCGCCGCGTAGGCCTTTTTCAAAAACTCGGGTGTCGTCAGCTGGCTTTCGCCGCGCGCCTTGCGCTGCGCGTTCAGCGCCACGTGCAGGAAGTTCATGGTGGCGACGCCGGGAATCTCGACCGGATACTGGAACGCCAGGAACACGCCCTTGGCGGCGCGCTCGTCCGGCGACATTTCCAGGAGGTCTTCACCCCTGAACAGGATCTCGCCGCCGGTGACTTCATAGCCGGGCTTGCCGGCGATGACGTGCGACAGCGTCGATTTGCCGGAGCCGTTCGGCCCCATGATCGCGTGCACCTCGCCCGGGTTCACCGTGAGCGACAGCCCGTGGAGAATTTCGTTATCCTCGACACGAACTTTCAGGTCTTTGACTTCAAGTAACGCAGTCATATTCTTTCCTTCTGGCCTAAAACGCTCGAACTAGAACCGGCAAACAAAGCCAGCCAAAAAACCCCAGGGCTCCACCACCTGCAGCCAGTTTGCCGAATTCGGTAACCTCAACCGATCCCGCCAAACTGCCGATTAACACGGCAAACAATCCGACGATTGCAATCACCAAAAACAGCGCAAGCGGCGCGAGCCGTATGAAGCCGAAGATGTTTCGAATCATCTGGGTTACCCGACGCTGCCCTCCAGCGAGATCGAGATCAGCTTCTGCGCTTCCACCGCGAATTCCATCGGCAGTTGCTGCAGCACGTCTTTCACAAATCCGTTGACCACGAGGCCGACGGCCTCTTCCTGGCTGAGCCCGCGCTGCACGCAGTAGAACAGCACGTCTTCCGAGATCTTCGACGTGGTGGCTTCGTGCTCGAACAGCGCCGAGGAGTTCTTCGCTTCAACATAAGGCACGGTGTGCGCGCCGCATTTGTCGCCGATCAGGAGCGAATCGCAGGCGGTAAAATTGCGCGCGCCGGTGGCCTTGCGGTGGGCGGTGACGAGGCCGCGATAGGTGTTTTGCGAGACGCCGGCCGCGATGCCCTTGGAGATGATCCGGCTGGTCGTGTTCTTGCCGAGATGAATCATCTTGGTGCCGGAATCGACCTGCTGGTGACCGTTCGAAATCGCGATCGAATAGAACTCGCCTCGCGAGTTGTCGCCGCGCAGGATGCAGCTCGGATATTTCCAGGTGATCGCCGATCCCGTCTCGACCTGGGTCCAGGAGATCTTGGAATTATTGCCGCGGCAGTCACCACGCTTGGTGACGAAATTGTAGATGCCGCCCTTGCCCTCGGAGTTGCCGGGGTACCAGTTCTGCACCGTCGAATATTTGATCTCGGCATCGTCGAGCGTGACGAGTTCGACGACCGCGGCATGCAACTGGTTCTCGTCGCGCTGCGGCGCGGTGCAGCCTTCGAGGTAGCTGACGTACGAGCCCTTGTCGGCGATGATCAGCGTGCGCTCGAACTGGCCGGTGTTGCGCTCGTTGATGCGGAAGTAAGTCGACAGCTCCATCGGACAGCGCACGCCCGGCGGCACGTAGACGAACGAGCCGTCGGAAAACACCGCCGAATTCAGCGTCGCGAAATAATTGTCCGAGGTCGGCACGACCGTGCCGAGGTACTTCTTCACCAATTCGGGATGCTCGCGGATCGCTTCGGAGATCGGCATGAAGATCACGCCGGCCTGCTTCAACTCCTTCTGGAACGTGGTCGCGACCGAAACCGAATCGAACACCGCGTCGACCGCGATCCGGCGCTCGCCCTCGGGTCGCACGACGCCTTCCAGCACCTCGACTTCGCGCAGGGGAATGCCGAGCTTCTCGTAGGTCTTCAGGATGTCGGGATCGATCTCGTCGAGCGAACCGATCGTCTTCTTCGGCTTCGGCGCCGAATAGTAATAGAGGTCCTGGTAGTCGATCTTGGGGTAGTTGACGCGGGCCCATTGCGGCTCGGTCATGGTCAGCCAGCGGCGATAGGCCTCCAGCCGCCATTCCAGCATCCAGGCCGGCTCGTTCTTTTTCGCGGAAATGAAGCGGACGGTATCTTCCGACAGCCCTTTTGGAGCCTTGTCAGACTCGATAAGCGTCTCAAATCCATATCGATATTGGTCGACGTCGATCTGCCTGACGCGATCGACCGTCTCTTGTACGGCAGCCATTTCATCCTCCGCTCGCGGTTTCAAGGACCGCGGTGGATCAATCCGGCGGTTCTGGCGCCTGATCGATCCTGATTGGTTCAGAACCGATTGCTTAGAACCGTTCAACCTGTGTTTCGTCGTTCCTTAAGTAAGGTATTGGCAAGCGTTCGCCAAGCCTTGAGGGCCAATTCAATGTCTGTCTGTGACGTAGACCACCCCAGACTGAGCCGCACGGCTCCCTGAGCCAGTTCCCGGCCCTGTCCCATGGCGCCCAGCACATGCGACGGCTGGACCTTGCCAGACGAGCAGGCCGATCCCGACGATACCGCAATACCGGCGAGATCGAAGCCGATCACGGCGGTTTCTGCCTTAAGGCCTGGAGCCGTGAATAGCGTCGTATTGGGCAACCTTGGCGCGGTTTCCGAGAACACGATCATCCCGGGGGTCTGCTTCAGGCCCTCCTCAAGGCGCTGCTGGAGGCTCTGCAGCCGCCCGGCGTCCACTTCCAGGGCTGCCATCGCCGCCCTGGCAGCCGCGCCGAACGCCGAAATCCCCGCCACGTTCTCGGTGCCGGCCCGCCGTCCCAGTTCCTGCCCGCCACCGCGCACCAGCGGCTCCAGCCCCTGCACATCCTCGGCCAGAACCACCGCACCGACGCCCTTGGGTCCGCCGATCTTGTGCGCCGACAGCGTGACAAGATCGGCCCCGATCGATTTGACATCAAACGGAATTTTCCCGAACGCCTGGATCGAATCGACATGCAGCAGCCCGCCGGCCTCGTGGACGATCCGGGCCACCTCCGCCACCGGCTGGATGACGCCGGTCTCGTTATTGGCCAGCATCACCGACACCAGCGCGGGCGCGCCTTCGCTGAGCAATGCGCGCAGATGATCGAGGTCGATCAGGCCCGAGGCCGTTACATTGATGGCCTTGATAGCACCGGGTGGAAACCGTCCGCCCGACAGCACCGAGGCATGTTCGATGGCCGACACCAGCAACCGCTGCACCGGCTGTCCCGCGCCCCGCCGCAATCCCGGCGTCAGCGCCAGCGCGTTGGCCTCGGTTCCGCCGGACGAGAAGACCACGTCCTGCGGCCGGACGCCGACCGCCGCCGCCACCACGACCCGTGCGTCCTCGACCAGCCGCCGCGCCTGGCGGCCCTCGGTGTGAACCGACGACGGGTTGCCGGAGAGGTCCCAGGCAGCCGCCATCGCCGCCTTCGCTTCGGGGCGCAGCGGCGTGGTCGCATTCCAGTCCAGATAGACCCGATCAGGCATAGAAGTACTATATTACCTTAGATGAGCTGCGAGCCACCATGTCGGTCGCTTTCCACGATCTCGCCGCCTTATCGCAGTTGGTGATCGCGACGTCTGCAGGCAATCGCAAGCTAACGCCTTGAACACGCTTCGAGATGTTCAAGATGCTTGCTTTTTGCCCCTCGCCTCATGCTAGAACGCGGCCGACAGTTCACGGAGCGCCGCGCGCATCTCCCAACGACGCCTGATTGACGTTTCGCCGCCGGATCAATTCCGTCGCCAAGAGACACTTCAAGCGACACTTCCAAGGATCATCCATGCCTGAAGTCATTTTCACCGGTCCCGCGGGCCGCCTCGAAGGCCGTTACCATCCGGCAAAGCAGAAGAACGCACCGATCGCAATGATCCTGCATCCGCATCCGCAGTTTCACGGCACGATGAATCACCAAATCGTCTACCAGTGCTACTACGCGTTCGCGCATCGCGGCTTTTCGGTGCTGCGATTCAATTTCCGCGGCGTCGGCCGCAGCCAGGGCGCGTTCGATCACGGCACCGGCGAATTGTCGGATGCGGCGTCCGCGCTCGACTGGGCGCAGACCATCAACCCCGAGGCGCGCGCCTGCTGGGTCGCGGGCTTTTCGTTCGGCGCCTGGATCGGCATGCAGCTTTTGATGCGCCGGCCCGAGGTCGAAGGTTTTATTTCGATCGCGCCGCCCGCCAACCTCTATGACTTCTCGTTCCTCGCGCCCTGCCCGTCGTCCGGCCTGATCGTGCATGGCGAGAAGGATGCGGTGGTGCCGCCGAAAGACGTCAACACGCTGGTCGAAAAGCTCAAGACGCAAAAGGGCATCGTGATCGACCAGCAGGTCATCCCCGGCGCCAACCATTTCTTCGACGGCAAATTGCAGCCGCTGATGGAGACGGTGACCGGCTATCTCGACATGCGGCTCGCCAACGTCCGGTAACCAGAGCGTTTTCAAGCGAAGTGGACACCGGTTCGCGTGAAGAAAACGCGTCAAAACAAGAATCCCGGTTAGCGATGACCGCCTTCGTCGCCCTGCTCCGTGCCGTCAATGTCGGCGGCACCGGCAAGCTGCCGATGAGCGAGCTGAAGGCGATGTGCGAGGCGCTCGGCTTCGAAGGCGTCCGCACCTACATCGCCAGCGGCAATGTCGTCTTCACCAGCCGCAAATCCGAATCCGCGGTGAAAAAGGCACTCGAAGCGCGGCTGAAAGCCTATGCCGGCAAACCGGTCGGCGTCATGGTGCGTACGGCCGCCGAGATGCAGGCCGTGCTGAAGGCCAATCCATTTCCAAAGGCGCCGGGCAACCGTACCGTTGCGATCTTTCTCGACGCCAAGCCGCCGGCGGATACGCTTGCCGCGGTCAAAGGCCGCAAGGACGAGGAAATCGGATTGGGCGCACGCGAAATCTATGTCCACTACGGCGACGGCATGGGACAATCGAAACTGGCGATTCCCGCCGCCAAGGCAGGAACGGCGCGCAACATGAATACGATCGCGACTCTCGCGAAGATGGCGACGGATTTGTAGGGCGGATTGGAGCCCAACGGGTCCGCGCGAAGCGCGGCCCGATGGGCGTAATCCGCCATTGACGGCACCGCTCGCAAAGACGGCGGATTACGCTACGCTAATCCGCCCTACAAACTACAAACCCCGCTCAGGCCGCTACGCGGCCAGTTTCAGCATATGCGCATTATGCCGAACCAGGAACGCGTGCAGCAATTGCGGATAGTCGGCACCGACGGCGTTGCGAACACTTTTCCGCTTCGCTAGTTCCGTTCGCCACGCACGCACCTTCGGCGTCTGCACGAAGATGGAGAGATCGATCAATTCATCGAACACGTCGAAATAGCGGAAGATCGGCGCGAACACCGCGTCGACGAGGCTGAATTGTTCGCCGGCAAAAAACGGACCCGAACCCAGCGCCTCTTCGACGCGCTCAAACTTCGCGGCCACCGCGACGCGCTTGTCTTCAAAGACCGCGGCATCGCCGGTAGTCTCAAGCCCCCACAGCTCGCTCAAAATAGTCGAGCCGAATTCCATCCAGGCCCGGTGCTGTGCCCGTTGCAACGCATCCTGCGGATGCAGTTTGGCGCCGCCTTGCGTGTCCTCGATATATTCACAGATCACGTTGCTCTCGAACAGCGCCACCTCGCCGTCATCATTGCGCACCACCAGCACCGGCACTTTGCCGAGCGGCGAAAGCTTCAAGAACCAGTCCGGCTTGTTGGCGAGGTCGATGTCGATGCGTTCGAACGGGACGCCCTTCTCGTTCAGCGCGATCACGGCGCGCTGCACATAGGGACAAAGCGTGTGGCTGATCAGAGTGAGTTTTGCCGTCATGACGACCTCCAGCGCGAGCCAACAAAGTCTCGCTTCATGCACCTGCATCCAAAATAGATGCACTTGCATGTAGTCGTCAAGGTCGATGCAGTTGCATCAACAGATGGTGATCCGGAAGCCCGTTCACGGCCGGGCCATGAGCCCCCCGGTCATCGGGATCGGCACCCCCGTGGTGGCCGGATAGCTCAGCGGCAGGCCCTTCAGGCCTCGCGCCGCCAGGAAGCCAAACGCTTGCGCCTCGATCGCATCCGACGCCCAGCCGAGCCCATCGGCGGCCTCGACGGTTGCAGGCGCCAGCAGGTCGCGCAGCATCCGCAGCATGGTCAGGTTGCGGGCGCCGCCGCCGGCCACGATCCAGCTCTTCGGCGCTTTCGGCAGCAACGGCACAATCCGGGCGATCGACGCGGCCGTGAACGCGGTCAGGGTCGCCGCGCCGTCCGCGGGCGACATCCCGTCGACCTTCAGCGCCGCAAAATCGTTGCGGTCGAGCGATTTCGGCGGCGGCTTGGCAAAGAATGGCAGCGCCAGCGCGCGGGCGATCCAGGCGTCATCGACCTTGCCTTGGGCTGCGGTCTGGCCTGCATTGTCGAAGCGCTGGTTCAGGACACGGTACATGTGGTCGTCGAGCAGCGCGTTGCCGGGCCCGGTGTCGCAAGCGATCAGGGTGTCTGGCCCGTCGATATAGGTGATGTTGGAGACCCCGCCGATATTAACCACGACGATCGGCCCCTCGCGCTCCAGCGATTGCGCCAGCGCGCGGTGATAGACCGGCACGAACGGCGCGCCCTGCCCGCCGGCGGCGACGTCGGCAGCGCGGAAATCATGCATCACGGGAATATGGATCGCCTTGGCGAGGGCCGCGGCATCGCCGATCTGCACCGTCAATCCGCGCTCCGGGCGGTGCAATACGGTCTGGCCGTGAAAGCCGACGATGTCGATGTCCTGGGCGGAAATGCGGTGTTGCGCGGTAAAGGCGGCGACCGCCTCGGCATGGGCCAAAGTGACGGCCTGCTCGGCCTCCCGCAGGATACCGGGGCGCGCATCGCGCTGCGGCAGGTTAACGGCCTCATACAGCGCCTGTCGCAACAGGCGGCGTTCCATTTCGCTATAGGGCCGATATCCGGATGGCCCGAACGCCCGGACCTTGCGGCCATCGGTTTCGATCATGGCGATATCGACCCCGTCGAGCGAGGTGCCGCTCATCAGACCGACCGCCGTCAACATCATCGTCGTCATGCCTTCGCCACGCCCTGCTCGAATCGTCCCGCCGACGACGACCAGCTTGTGCCAAACACGGACATCTTATAATGCCACACCGCACGCGCTTGCGGCGACCTATTCCGCTATGGTTCCGCAACTCGTTACAATTACCGTGAAAATAGAATGATCAGAGTCGCAGACCAATGACCGCATTTAAATCAGATTTCCTGAACATTTTACAGGAACGCGGCTTCATCCACCAATGTTCCGATTTCGATGGCCTCGACGCGCTGGCCGCGAAGGGCCGGGCCATCGCCTATGTCGGCTATGACTGCACCGCGCCGTCGCTGCATATCGGCAATTACCTCACCATGATGATGCTGCACTGGCTGCAGGAGAGCGGCAACAAGCCGATCACCCTGATGGGCGGCGGCACCACCATGGTCGGCGATCCCTCCGGCAAGGACGAATCCCGCGCGATCCGCTCGATCGAGGAAATCGAGGCCAACAAGGCCTCGATCCGCGGCGTATTCTCCAAGGTGCTGCGCTACGGCAATGGCGCCAGCGACGCCATCATGCTCGACAACGCCGAATGGCTGACGAAGCTGAACTATATCGAGATGCTGCGCGACGTCGGCCGGCATTTCTCGGTCAACCGCATGCTGACGATGGACTCGGTGCGCTTGCGGCTCGAACGCGAGCAGGAGATGAGCTTCATCGAATTCAACTACATGGTCTGCCAGGCCTACGACTTCGTCGAGCTGGCGCGGCGCACCGGCTGCCGGCTGCAGATGGGCGGCTCCGATCAATGGGGCAACATCGTCAACGGCGTCGATCTCGGCCGCCGCATGGGCACGGAGCAATTATACGCGCTGACGACGCCGCTGCTGACCACGGCGTCAGGCGCCAAGATGGGCAAGACGGCGCAAGGCGCGGTGTGGCTCAACGCGGACCAATTCTCGCCCTACGATTTCTGGCAATACTGGCGCAACGTCGAGGACGCCGACGTCGTCAAATTCCTGAAGCTGTTTACGATCCTGCCGATGAGCGAGATCAACAAGCTCGCGGCGCTGCAGGGCGGCGAGATCAACGAGGCCAAGAAAGTGCTGGCGACGGAAGCGACCGCGCTGCTGCACGGCCGCGATGCCGCCACCACGGCTTCGGAGACCGCGCGGCAAACCTTTGAGGAAGGCGCGATCGCGGAAAGCCTGCCGACGGTGGAAATTCCGCGCGGCGAACTTGATGCCGGCGCCGGCGTGCTGGGGCTGTTCGTCAAGGCCGGACTCGTCGCGTCGAACGGCGAGGCGCGCCGCCAGATCAAGGGCGGCGGCCTTCGCGTCAACGATGCTGCGGTGACCGACGAGAAGATGGTGCTGAATGCGGGAAATCTCACGCAGGAAGGCGTCATCAAGCTGTCGATGGGCAAGAAGAAGCACGTCCTGCTCAAGCCTGCATAGGTGCATTCGCTTTTGACGCTTGCTAGGGCATGCGGAAGCGCGCTCCCATGCTCGCCATGGATGAGAGGACGCAAGCGACAGATGCGTTAACGCGGCCGCTGAAGCCGGCGCGCACGGCACTCAACGTGCTGGCGCTTTGCTTTGCGCTGTCGGTGGTCGGCCGCGGCCTCGGCGAAAGCTTTACGGTCTTCCTGAAACCGATCGCGGAGAGTTTCGCCTGGGACCGCGCCGAAGTGGTCTCGGTCTATTCGCTGACCTGGCTCGCGGGCGGACTGATGGCGCCGCTGGTCGGCCGGCTGTTCGATCGCTCCGGGCCGCGCCTCGTCTATTCGCTCGGATTGCTGCTGCTCGGCGGCTCGTTCCTGATCGCCTCGCGCGCGCAGGCGCTGTGGCAGTTCCAGCTCTCGACCGGATTGTGCGTCGGCATCGGCATCGCGCTGATCGGCGTCGTGCCTAACTCGATCCTGCTCGGCCGCTGGTTCGGCCCGCGATTGCCGACCGCGATGGCGATCCTCTATTCCGCGACCGGTGCGGGCATCCTGGTGCTGCTGCCGGTCTCGCAGGTGCTGATCGACCGCATCGGCTGGCGCGACGCCTATCAATGGTTCGGCATCGCCGCGCTGTGTCTCCTGGTGCCGCTGCTGCTGCTGCCGTGGCGGCTGTTCGCGACCGGCTCGCCGCACGTCGTCAGGAAGGCCGACGACGGCATCGTCGACGATGGCTGGACGCTGAAGGGCGCGATGCTCCACCACGTGTTCTGGGCGTTGTTCTCGACCTTCTTTTTCACCGCGGTGGCGATGTACGCCATCACCGCGCAGATCGTGGCGTATCTGATCGATGCCGGCTTCCCGCCTTTGGAGGCGGCCACCGCCTGGGGCTTTTCCGGCGTCGTGCTGCTGTTCGGCATGCTCGGGATCTCGACGCTCGACGGCATCATCGGCCGCCGGCCGTCGGTGCTGTTCAGCTACGGCGTTTCGATCCTCGGCATCATCCTGCTCTGGCTGCTGCAATATTATCCGAACTACTGGCTGCTGACCGGCTTCATCCTCACTTTCGGCAGCATGATCGGTTCGCGCGGGCCGCTGATCACCGCAACCGCGCTGAATATCTTTCGCGGCAAGCGGGTCGGCACTATCTTCGGCACGATTTCGATCGGCAGCGGCCTTGGATCAGGACTGGGCTCGTGGGCCGGCGGCCTGATCCATGACTGGACCCACAGCTACAACGCGCTGTTCGTGTTCGCGCTGGTCAATGTGGTGCTGGGGCTAATCCCGTTCCTGGTGGTGCCGGCGCTGCGGCGGTGAGCAGCGCTGCCTTGTCCGGAAGTTGCGAGCCATACCATAATACCGTTAGCGCCTCGAGCCAAGGCCCATTTGCTATCTTTGCATGGGGTTGTTTTCGCAATTTTTTCTAGACGCGAAACCGCTCCATGACTTCGCGGTCCGGTTCATAACCGAGCCCCGGCCCTTCCGGCACCGCGACCGCACCATCGGCGCCGACATCGATGGCGCCGCGCCACAGGCTCGCGGCCTGGTGCATGTAAAACACTTCGACGAAGGTGCGGTCGTCGCGGAGCGACATCAATTGCAGCGTCGCCAAAAAGCCCGGACCGAAATAGGGCGAATGCGGCGCCAGCCGGACGCCCATTTGATCGGCCAGATCAACCACCTTCAGATACTCGGTGATGCCGCCGACCTTGGTGACCGAGGGCTGCGCGTAGCTCACCGCGCCCGCGTCCATCATCTGGCGGAATTGATGGACCGTGCAGGCGTTTTCGCCGGCGGCGATATCGAGCCCTCCCTTGGTGCGCGTTTCCGCCAGCGCCGCGAAATCCTCCGGCGGCCACACCGGCTCCTCCAGGAACATCGGCGCGGCTTCCTTGCATTGATGCGCGAAGGCGATGGCCTCCGCCGACGTCAGGGGGCAATTCATATCGACCATCAGCGGGATGCCAGCACCGATCGCGCGCCGTGCGGCGAATACGGCGGGCGCCGTCGTCTCATGAAGCTTGACGGCCGTGTAACCGCGCCGCAGCGCGGTCTCACATTCGCCGGCGACGAGATCGGGCGTGCCGATCCGCAGCAGGCTGGCATAGGCCGGAATCCGCGCCCGCTTGCGCACGCCTAACAAGCTGTGCAGCGGGACGCCTTGCGCGCGTGCTGCAAGGTCCCACAACGCGATATCGAGGGCGGAGATCGCAAACATCGTGATGCCGTAGCGGCCGAACAGATGCAGATTGCGCTGGATGCTCTCCATGAAGGCCGGAATGCCGGCGGCGTCGGGGACTTCGAGACCCGTTGCCTGCGGCGCGATCATTTCATCGATCGCGGTGGCGACGGACCGCGGACACACATAGCTGAAGGCGTCCCCCCAACCTGTCAGGCCGGCGTCTGTCGACACTTCGACGAGAACGATTTCGAGCGCCGATATCGCCGAAGCGCCCTGCTTGAAGCTCGCCACGCCGGCGTCATAGGGAATGCGGATATGATGCGCACGGATGTTGGTGATCAGCATGACGCCAGCCTCCCTGTTTTTCGAAGACTAGCGCGGGACTATGCCGATTGGCCAGATCGATCGCTGACGGCCAAGCCCTCAAAAAGGATCGCGCCCTAATTATTGGCCGGCGGTAATTCGATCGGGTTGTTTTGCTTGCCGGTGTTGAACTCGAAGATCTTGCGCAGCACGCCGGGCGCCATCGCTGAAATCGGATTGACGCGCAGCACCGGCGCACCCGGCGTACCGACTACTTCATAGGTGACGCCGATCAGGCCTTCATTGCTGCCGCCGCCAAGGAACAGGCCGATCACGGGAAGCTGGCCGAACATATTATTGAGCCCGTACATCGGAACGAAGGTACCGCTCATGCGGACCGAGTTGCCGATATAGTCGAGGGTGCCCTCGATGGTGGCGCCGATCGTCGGGCCTTTCACGACGCCTTCCCGGATCGTGAGGTGTCCGCTCTGCCGGGTGAATTCGGCGCGCAGGCCCGAGAAGCCAATGCCGTTCTGGGTGCCGACCGGGCCACCGGCGGCGGCACGCTCGAGCGCGGCCTCGCCTTTGATGGTGAAGTCGCGAACATTGATCAGACCCTCCTTCGCCGAAGGCTCGACCGTCGGCGGCTCCATCGCGAGCGAGAGCTGACCGCCGATCATCTTGGAATAGCTGTCGGTGAAACGAAATAATGCGCCGGCGTCGTTGGTTTGCAGGATGATCAGGTCGCGGGCCTGCCCTTGTGCGCGGCCACGCAAATCGGCGCTGACCGGCGTATCGCGTCCAACCTTGCCCGTCATCGCAAACGTCCGGACGACGCCATTGCGTCGGGACATCTTGGCGTCGACGCTGCGCAGCGCTTCGCCATTGTGGCCAGCGACGGCGCCGAGCTTGACGTCGATGTCCATATCGATGTGCTTGGTCTTGCTCTTGGCGTCGGCTTCACGGCCCGAGATCGCCGATTTGAGGAAGCCGCGGCCGTCGAACACGTCGCCGCGCATCGTCACCTTGACGACGCCATCGGCATTGCGTTCGGCCTTCAGCGAGGTCTTGTCGCCTTCCGAGGGGGAGTAGGTCGGGAAGTTCGCGCTCATCAAATCGCCGTTCGCGTCGACTTCCAGCGAGCCCTTGATCGAGACGCCGCCGCCGTCGACGACGATGTCCTGGAACAGCGTCGACTGCTCCTTTTTCACGACGCTGAAGGTCGCCTTGCCGGACCTGCCCGGCACCTTGACCCAGCCCGGCAGGATGTTGTCGAGCCGCAGCGAAGTGAGATCGGCCTCGATGCCGACGCGGGTGTCGTTGTCGCCGATCTTGCCGATCACCTTGATCGGGATCGCGCCGCTGACGGCCGGACCAAGATCCAGCCCAAGCCGCGCGCGGCTGGCGTCATCCAGCGTCGCCGACAGCTTGATATCGGCGTCGCCCTCGTTCGGCTTGCGATAGTCCAGCGACGCCGGCTGGCCGTTGATCTTGACGTCGCCCCTGACCTGATAGCCGTTATTGTTGGCCACCACCTTCAGCGTGTTGGCTTCCAGCTTCTGGTTCATCACCAGCTTGTCGATGGACACGCCGCCGAGATCGGCGGTTACGGAATAAGTGGTATCGGCCTTGGTCAGCACGCCCTTGACCGGCATGCCGAGCATGACGGTGGCCGTCACCGTTCCCTTGCTGGCGTTCGGATCGACGAAGGTGGCGGATACGTCGCTGAGGCGGTCGGATGCCAGAATCTCGGCCGCCGCCGGAATGGTTCCATCGATCCGGAATTTGACCTTTGACGGCGATGGCTTCGGTGCCATGTCCGGCACCTCGAAGACGAAATCCGAAATGGTGACCTTGCGGCCGGACGGCGTATCGGCGATCCCCTGGCCGATGTTGACGGTGGCGGTGCGGCCCGTCACCCGCGCCTTCAGGTCGGCATCGCGCACGACCGGCATGTCATCGACCGGCCGCACCGTCACGCCGGTCGCCGTGATGTTGACCGCGAGGCCGTCGTCGGGAATCGGCGGGCCTTTGCGCGACAAATTTCGTACCGGCGAATTGACGCCGACCTCGATACGCTGGAGCGTGCCGCGTTCGATCCGCTCGATCACCCATTCGCGCACTTCCGGCACGATCAGGATCGGCCACATCCGCTTCAGCGCGGCGGCCGACATCGGCGTGCCGGCAAAACCGAGCTGGAGCCGCGCCTCGCCGGAATAATCGACGCTGCCGGTTCCGGCGACGCCGATCTCGCCGTTGCTGATATCGGCTTGCGTCAGCACCACGCGCTTGCGGTCGGTGTCGAAGCGCAGGCCGATCGCGATGCGGTTGAAGATCAGCGGTTGTTCGCCGTCATTGCCGGCGAGCACGATGGTGCCGCCGCTCAGGCCGGCCTGCCAGTCGGTGGTCGCGCCATTCGGCGGCTCCAGATGGCCGAGCAGCGTGACCCGGTTGGCGCCGGACACGATCTTGAACGGGGCGACCAGCACGCGCCGCGCGGAATCCCATTCGACGTTCATTTCCGCCGCATCGATCGGCATCGGATAATCGGGCGTATCGCTGTCGATGATGTGGCCGGCACCGGCGGTAAGCTTGCCGCGGAAGTAGGTCGGCAGGCCGTCGCGGCCGAGTTCGCCCTTCAATTCGCCCGACAGCGGCAGGTTCGCGCTGTAGGTGAGATCCTTCACCCGCATCGCCAGCAGGATATTGGCCGTCGGCACCTTGTCGGCGCGCAGATCGACCGAGCGCACGCCGTTGGCCTGCGGCCCGATCACCGCCCGCAGCGACCATGGTCGGGCGCCCTCCTCGCCAACGCTCAGCGCCACCCCGCCGGCACTCGGCCGGCGCAGGCTCATGCTGATATTGTCGAACGTCCATTTGTTGCCGCGCTGCTGGTCGTCGACGACCAGATTGCCGTTCTTCAAGCCGATTTCGTTGAGGTTTTGTCCATCGAGACCGGTCAGGCTCAGGCTGTCGAGCCAATCGAGGCCGGCCAGCAGTCCGTTCTGTGCCGTCTCGGGCGCCGGTGTGCCAGCCGGTGGCGCCGGCCGCGGGAATGTCGCCGCAAGGCCCGCATCGCGCTTCGAGGCCACGCCGGTCGCCAGCGGTTTTGAAGTGTCGCCGGCGGAGACCGTCACCTGGCCATCGGGCGTGATTCGGACCGCGAGTTCGGCATCGACCAGATTGAGGCTCTCGGCGCGAAGCCGCCCCATCAGTAGCGCAGTGCCCGATAATCTCACTTCGGCCTTTGGCGCGCTTGCCACAATGGCCTGGTCGCGATCCCTGACCACGATGTCGCGGATCCGCACCGCGATACGAATCCTGCCGGCGCGCTCGATCTGCGTGCCACCGACCTCGACCGTATTGCCGTGCCCGATATTTTCCTCGATCGCCGCCGCAAGCCAGGGCGTCGCCAGGTCGAGATTGATCGGCCCGGCGCCGAGCCGCCACCAAAGCCCGCCGAAACAGCTCGCAAAAATCGCGGCCAACACGGCGATCACGACCGCAAGGCGCTTGACCCAGCGTTCGCCGGTGACCCATCGGTTCAGCGCGGAAACATTGTCGCTCAGCCGGTGAAAACGGGAATTGGAACGCGCCAACAGCCGCCGTGCGCGGTGGCCCGCCGCCTCGTCCTGGTCGGAATCCCAGCCGGCCTCATCCCACTGCGAGAGCTGGGCCTCGGCACGCGGATTCGACGCTTGGGGCCGAGGACTCTGGGGCCCAAGACTTGGGGGCGAACTATTCCTAGCCATTGCCTCTCGGTGCTGGCGCTGAGATTGATCGCCGCCGCAGGCGCGCCCATCGATTTGTATCGAGCGCTCCCGTGCCGGCATCGCTGCCAATCCTCGATTAATACTGTTACTCGTAGCCCGACCCAAGGACTCAAAAATCGACTGAATCAAACGGGCCTTCAACGAGCGGACGGGTGGTGCGTCGAATTCCTTGTAACCATACTCCGAGGTCATCAAACTTGCCCAGCGGCCGGAGCGAATCCGATAGGCCGGGGTGAGACCCGCAATACCCTATTGGTTGATCCGCCGAAAGCGACGAAAGGAAGGCGTATGTCCAAGAAAACGCGTAAGAAATCCTCCAAGGGATCCTCCAAGGCACTCGCAAAGACACTCGCCAAGACACCTGCCAAGACGCCTGCAAAGACATCCGCCCAAAAAAAGACCACCGCGAAGGCGACCCGCGGCGCCGCAAAAGCCGCCGTCAAAACGCCCGTGACCAAGGCCCGCAAGGCGGTCTCCAAGAAGCCGGACACGGCAACCCGAAGCGCTGTAACCAAAGAATCCCACAAGCCCGCATCGAAATCGTTAAAATCCAAGCCATTGACGGCGCCGATGCCGGATTTGAAGCCCATTCCCAAGCCGGCTGCGAAGCCGGACACCAAGCCGGCCCCGGCATCCGGGCGGGTCGAAGGCGCCAAGGCGCCCAGCTTCCAGTTGCCGCGCGATGGCGGCGACAGCATTTCGCTGGCCGATTTTGCCGGCCAGAAACTGGTGCTGTTCTTCTATCCACGCGCCGACACCCCCGGCTGCACCCGGGAAGCGATCGACTTCACCCGCTTGAAGGACGCCTTCGCAGCGAGCGGAACGGCCGTGCTGGGTATCTCCGCCGACACCGTGAAGGCCCAGGAGTCCTTTCGGAACAAGCACCAGCTCTCGATTCCTCTGATCTCGGATGAGAAACATGAGATGCTGGAGGCCTATGGCGCCTGGGGCGAAAAATCCATGTATGGCAGGACCTTCCTCGGGATTCTTCGCACCACCGTTCTGATCGGGGCCGACGGCAGGATCGCCAAAATCTGGCGCAATGTCCGGGTCGATGGCCACGCCGACGAGGTCCTGGCTGCGGCGCAAGCCATCTAAATCCTTTTATCGACGCGTTTCTTCACGCGAACCGCAGCCCCGGATCGAGTCCGGGGCAGGCTTCGCACAAAAACGCTATGACTTTCCCGGTTCCATTTCCCAAAAATTAACCATGAGTGGGTCAAATCGGCCTCGCAAATGAGCCGTACGGAACCCTGTCCGACCGGCGCGGGAGAGCCGATGTCGTACCGTTCCGGTCAGCATTCCGATCACCACCAGCAACAGCACCATCATCCCCACGAGAGCCGGGCGCGCCGTCCCGTGGCGCAAGTCGCGGCACTGCCCGCGGCCAATGACGGCTATGCCATCGTTCACGCCGGCAAGCAGGTGCGGTTCGGGCCCGTGGTGTTCTGGATCGTCGTCGGCACGGTCGTCGTGCTCGGAATGTGGTCGGCGGCGACCGCCACCTATTTCGCCTTTCGCGACGACGTCCTGACCCGGCTGATCGCCCGCCAGGCCGAGATGCAATACGCCTATGAAGACCGCATCGCCGAACTGCGCGCCAAGGTCGACCGCACCACCAGCCGCCAGTTGCTCGATCAGGAACAGTTCGACCAGAAGCTCGACCAGATCATGAAGCGCCAGACCGCGCTGGAATCCCGCGCCACCGCGCTCGGCGCCATTCCGGACACCGCGGCGACCGGATCGATCCGGCCGCCGGCACGCGGCGCCGCCGTCGAGACGCCGGCTTCCGGCATCCCGAAACCCAGCCCGATCAGCGACACCGTGATCTTCGTGGCGCCGCCGGATCGTGAAGCGCGGCTGGAATCGCGCGCGCCCGTTGTGGTCAAGCCGCAAGCCAGCCAGTACGCCAAGGTTCAGGGCGTCGACAATGTCCTGGTCCGCCTGCAAACCTCACTCGACCAGGTCGAGCGGCGCCAGCTGGCGGCGCTGAGCTCGGTCGAAGACAGTATGGAATCGCGCGTTCGCCGGATGCGCGGCGTGTTCACCGATCTCGGCCTTGACATGGCGCAACTCGAAGCCGCGACCCCGCGTTCGGGCGTCGGCGGCCCCTTCGTCCCCGTCAAACTTGCCGCAGATGCTGGGCCGTTCGAGCGCCAGCTCAACCGGATCAACGCCACCCGCGCCCAGGTCGAGCGGCTGAACCGGACGCTGGCACTGGTGCCCTACCGCAAACCCGTCGTCGGCGAGGTCGAATTCACATCCGGCTTCGGCGTCCGCAGCGATCCCTTCCTCGGCCGGCCGGCGATGCATACCGGTCTCGATTTCCGCGCCGCAACCGGCGATCCGGTGCGCGCGACCGCGAACGGCAAAGTGGCCACGTCGGGATGGATGGGCGGCTATGGCCGCATGGTCGAAATCGATCACGGCAATGGACTGTCGACCCGCTACGGCCACCTTTCGGAGATTCACGTCAGGGTCGGCGACGTCGTCAGGATCGGACAGGTGATCGGCGCGGTCGGTTCGACCGGCCGCTCGACCGGGCCGCATCTGCATTACGAAACCCGGATCGACGGCGACGCAGTCGACCCGCAGAAGTTTTTGCGCGCCGGCGTGCGCCTCAGCTCGGGATAGTTCGCCTTTTCTTTGCCTTCCGATCAGATCCGACTTCAAGCCAACACCTTATAATCCGGTGCAGAAGCGAGAAACCGCGCATAGGCATCGGCGTCCGGCGGGGTGAATTTCTCCACCAGCGCGCCGCGCCGGCGTTTCATTGTCCCGATATCGGCGAGCAACTCGTCGAAATGCTTGAAGTGGTAGGGGGCCACGCACAGCCCGCCATAAACACCGGCCGCCGGCCGCTCCACGCGCCTGAAGTTGAGCATCATTTCGATGTTGTCGCGCATCTCGGCGGGGCTCGGCTGCTGCGCCAGCTGGCCGTCGGCGTAACGGACCAGCCAGTTTGCCGCCAAATCGGCGCACAGCACCGTGCAGAAGCTGGAGTTGAAGCCGACGAAACCCATGTCCGGCAGATCCGGGTTGGCAATCAGCCGGTAGAGCCTGTACTGGCCGTCGGGGTCAACCAGCCGGTCACGAAGCGCCTGCGGCAGGAACGGCACGCCGAGCTTGTAGCCGATGGCGAGGATGGCGAGATCCGCTGCGACGCGCTCGCCGCCGGTCATCACGACGCTGCTGCCGTCATAGTGGTCGAAGCTGCCGCGGATCGCCTTGATCCGGCCATCGGCCACCATCGGAAAGAAGTCCGGCGTGGCGATCGGCACCGAGCAGTTGACGCCGTCCTCGATGCGCTGGTCGGGGACCATGTCGCACTTTTTCAGCTTGAGCTGCAGCTTCAGCATGCTTTCCAGGCCGCGCCAGTTGGCCCAGATGAATGGCTTCGCCACCGCGTGCTTGAATCGCGACAGCGCCCCGATGCCCCAGCATTTGAACATCTCCTCCTGCGCGCGGATGTAGAGGATGCGCTTGAAGTTGATCAGTCCGCCGATGAAGTAGGGAATCCGCCACACCGGTTCGCGGTACACCAGCGTGACTTCGCTGGCGCCGGAATTGACGGCGTTGACGGCGATGTCGGTGGCCGATTTCGAGCCGCCCAGCACGACCACCTTCTTCCCCTTGGCAAGCCCGGCATCGTTGTATTGCGAGGAGTGCAGGACGCGCCCGCCCTGCGCCTTGAACGTGTCCTCGCCGCGAAGGCTGAGGGTCTGCGGTTCGTTGAACTGCCCGATGCAGACCGCGACGAAGTCAAAATCCTCCTGGGTGCTGCCATCGGCGCTGCGTAGATCGAGCCGCCAGCCCGGCTTTAAGTCCGGGCGGCTATTCATCTGCATAACTTCGGTATTGAAGCGGATCAATCGATCGAAGCCATGATCGCAGGCGTATTCGGCAAGATAGGCATGGACCTGCGGACCTTTCGGCCACTCCGGATAGGACGCCGGCATGGCCTTGTCGGTGTAGCGGTAAAGCTCCTTCGGGCTTTGGGTCTGCACGTCGGGATAGGATCTGGCCGGCTCCCAGACGCCGCCGAGGTCGCCGCTGCGCTCGACAATGGTGACGTGGTGCCCGCGCGCCGAAAATGCCTTGGCCGCGGCAAGCCCGGACACGCCGGCGCCGATGATGCAGACCCGCTTTTGCTTGACCATGGTTGTCTCCGTCGTGAAGCTGAAAACGCGCGCGCCGCTATTCGTTGGCCTCGGGTGGCAGGAAGTTCACCTCGTGCTCGGCGGAAACCCGGACCACCTCCGCGGGATCGGTCATGTTGTGCAGCCGGTTGAACAGCGCTTCGAGCTTCTGCATCGGCGATACCCAGAACAGCGCACGCGCCGGCTTGTCGGACTTGTTGAAGTATCCGTGCGGAATGCCGCGCGGCAGCCGCACCAGGTCGCCGGCCTTCGCCTTCACCCAGACGCCGTCGAGCTTGAGATCGAGTTCGCCTTCCTGCACCAGGATGAATTCGTCCTGGGTCGGATGGATATGAACCGGCACGAACTGGCCGGGATCGCTGTTGGTCTCGAAGGCGAAGGTGGAATCGGTCACCGCCTTCGGGAAATAGACCTGACCGAGGATATTCCAGGTGACACCGCCGTAGCCGGTGCCATCAGCGGTGATACCTTTTTCGAGCGCTGCCATGTGCCGTCTCCTGCTGGATGGTTTATCGGTCGGATAAATCCGTCGTGTCGGCACAGGCTGCGGCGATCCCGCCCGGCCGTCTAGCCGCAAAACGAATCCGCCACCGGCGACGCCAGGAATTCCTTTTGGCCTGGCCTGGCCGATCTTGCGGCGCACGATCGTCGCGGCGCGGGTCGCCGCCGGCTGCGCGACGATCGGGCAATCGTGCCCTGCCAAATCGCCTTTCCAAGCATCCGCCCCGAAGATATTATAGGATTGAAACAACCCGAAGGCCGTGTGAGGACGATGGGCGCAGCCGTTGCGGAACAGGTTCGAGACGCCAGGCTGGCCGCGTTCAATCGCGTATCGACCGACAGCGTCGATGCCGCCGCCGAGGCGATCGGCCGCATCTTCTGCCCCCATGAGCTGACGCCGTCTCGCCCGTCGGCGCCAGGTTTTTACGCCCTGCACAATTGTGCCGCCTTCGACGGGTTCTCCATCAACTACGTCGCCTATGGCGGGTCGGTATCGATCGATCCCGGCTGCCTCGACCGCTTCTTTCTGCTGCAGATTCCGCTTCGCGGATCGGCGCGGATCGCAACCGCGGCTTGCGAGGTTGAGAGCCATCCCGGCACGCTCGCCTCGCTGCTGTCGCCGACGGTCCCGACGCAGATGACATGGGACGGCGATTGCGCCCAACTGATCCTTCTGGTTGACCGCCGCCTGGTCGAACAGCGGGCCGCAGCCCTTTCGGGAAAGCCGGCCGGCGCGGTCGAGTTTGCGCCGGCGATCGATCTCAACCAGGCCTGCGGGCGTGAACTGCAGTCACGGGCCGCCGATCTGGTCGATCTGGCCGAGCATCTCGGACCGAGCCGCCGCCTGCCGCCGATCGCGGCGGCCGAACTGCGCGAGACGCTGCTCGGCGCCCTGCTCCATGGTCACCGCCACAGCCTGAGCGACGCGATGCAGGTGTTCGGCGGCCGCGCCGAAACCCTGCCGCGACCGTTGCGGCGGGCGCGGGATTGTCTGCATGCTCATGCGGCCGAGCCGCTCGATCTTGCCCAACTCGCGGAAGTCACCGGCATCGGCATCCGCGCGCTGCAAATCGGCTTCCGGCGCCATTTCGGCACCTCCATTTCACAGATGCTGCTCGATATCCGGCTGGCCCACCTCAATGCCCGGCTGAACAGCGCCCGCCCCGGTGAGCGCATCACGGAGATCGCCTTCGAACTTGGCTTTACGCATCTCAGCCGCATGGCCTACGCCTACGGCAAAAAATTCGGCGAAACGCCGTCCTCGACCCTGCGCAGGATGAGCTGAATCAATCCGGGCGCTACTTAGTGCCCAACCTCGCCTGCGATGATGTCGCCGAACAGCTCCCAGCTTTGGCCGTTGAATTTCATCAATTGCATCTGTTCGATCGGAAAGAAATCGTTCGGGCCGGTGTTGATCTGGATGCCGGGCAGCAGCACATCGCTGGTAAAGCCTTTCAGGCTGGCGGCCTGCTTCGTCACGTTCTCCCGCGTGAGGTTGTCGCCGCACTGTTTCAACACCTGGACCATGGTTTGCGCGGTCGCGTAGCCATAGACATTGTTGTTGTTGGTCTTGTCGCCATCCGAGAAATATTTGTCCATGAAGGCGGCCCACGCCTTGATGCCCGCGTCGTCCTTCCACACGGGATCGGTCGGATCCTTGATGTAAGCTGTCGAGATGATGCCCTTGGCGTTGTCGAGCCCGGCCGGCTTGAGCACGGTGGCCACCGACGTCGAGACGTTGCCGAGGAAATAGACCGGCTTCCAGCCGAGCTCCGCGACCTTGCGGATCGCCTGCGCCGCGCCCTTGGGCGCCGCCCAGGTCATGAAGATATCGGCGCCGGAGTCCTTCAGCGCCACGATCTGCGAATCGAGCGTGGGATCGGCAACCTCGTATGATTTATCCGCGATGATCATGTTGGCCTTGACGCCGAGGCCGTCGCGCAATCCCTTCATCTGATCACGCCCGGCATCGTCATTCTGCCAGATCGCAGCGATCTTGCCGTTCGGATAATTCTTCAGGATGTAGGCCGCGTAGATCCGACCCTCGCTCTGATAGTTCGGCTGCCAGCCCATGGTCCACGGAAAATTCTGCGGATCGCCAAATTTAGTCGCCCCGGTCGCCACGAAAAGTTGCGGGACTTTCTTCAGGTTCATGTATTTCTGGATCGCCGAGTTCGACGGCGTGCCGAGCGGCTGGAAGATCAGCAGAACCTCGTCGCTCTCCACCAACTTGCGTGCCTGCTCGACGGCCTTCGGCGGACTATAGGCATCGTCATAGCTGACGAAGTTGATCTTGCGGCCGTTGATGCCGCCTTCGGCGTTGATCTTGTTGAAATAGGCGGCCTGGGCCTTGCCGATGGTGCCGTAGGCGGAGGCCGGGCCGCTATAGGGCATGATGTTGCCGATCTTGATTTCGGTATCGGACGCGCCCGGATCGTATTTCTTCTGCGCGCTGGCTGCGGTCGCAGTCATCGCGGCGATCGCCGTCATCGCAACCAGGGTTCGGATTCGAGCCGTCATCGTTCTCTCCCATGTCGTTTATTGTTTTGCCAAAGTGTCGCAAGCCGCGCGCGGGCTGGCAAGGCGCGGCTTATTCCGCAGGATGAAACGGCATTGTTGCGCGCCGCCTTTTATGATTGATGCAGGCGGCGACACATATCCCCTGCAAGGCCCCGCGAATTGAACCCAGATACACGAATTGGTCCCCGCCATCCGAAGCTCGCCGCAGCCGGTTTCCGTGCCGCGCGATGGCTGGCTGCGAAAACATTTGGCGCGGCCGGTTTTCATCAGCTCGGTTCAAAATTTGCCGATGCGCGGATCGCGCAGGTCCGCGACAAGCTCGCGCGCGGAGAAACGGTTTATCTCGCCGGCCTCGGCGCGCCCGGCACGCACAATTCAGGCGTGGCGCTGGTTGAGGTCACGCAGGCCCACGGCCCCCGTCTGATCCTCAACAACGAGGAAGAACGCTTTTCCGGCAACAAGCACACCACAGAATATCCGCGCGCCTCTGTTGACGCGATGGTTGCGACCTTGCGCGGCATCGGGCGCGACATCGGCGATGTCGACGCCTGGCTTACCAGCTGGGATTACCCGACGCTGGCGGGAACGCTGGCTCGCTCGGTGCTGGAGGAAATGCCGCAAAGCCTGAAGCTGCTGCGCACCACCGAGGCCGCCGGCTTCGACGGACGACGTCTCGACCAGATGACGCGGACGCCGAAGATCCTTGCCAGGCAATTGGGACTTGCGGAGCGCGTGCCGCTGATCTGCCTGCCGCATCACGACAACCACGCCTGGTTTTCCTTTGCCGCCTCGCCCTTTGCCGACGATGGTGAGCCGGTTGCGGTCGCGGTGCTGGATGGCACCGGCGATCAGGGATCGATATCGCTCTATGTGGTCGAGAACGGCAAGATGCGCCGGCTCTATTGCAACGACAGCATGTTCGATTCACTGGGCGCGTTCTACAGCGTGATTTCTTCAACGCAGGGCGGCTGGACCTGGCTCTCCAGCGAAGGCCGCTACATGGGCGCGGCCGCCTGGGGCGACATGAACCGCGCCAGCAATCCCTATTACGCGCGGCTGCGACAGGTCCTGCATTTCGGCGAGGCCGGCGAGGTCATGATCAATCGCGCCATGGCCAACTGGTATTGCGATCCGTTCGATAACCCATACAAGACACCCCTCACCGACATCCTTGGACCATCAATCAAGCCCGACCAGCTCTGGAATCCCGACGCGCTCCTCCGCGTCGAGGACATCCATCATCGTCCCGACACCAAGGATCGCCTCGACAAGGCCGCCGCAACGCAACTGGTGTTCGAGGATGCCATGATCCATGTCGTGGATCATCTCTTGCGTATCACAAGTGCGAGCCGGCTGGTGCTGACCGGCGGCGTGGCGCTCAACGCAATCGGCAACATGCGGCTCCTCGAACATTTCGATGAAGCCTGGTTTGTCCGCGCGCAGCAACGCAAGGAGCGCCTGCATCTGTGGGTGCCGCCGGTGCCCGGCGATCCCGGCGTCACCATCGGCGCCGCCTGGATGTTCGCGCATCTGGCCGACGCCCCGCGCGGCGCGCCGATGACGCACGCGTTCTATTGCGGCCTGCCGCCGTCGAACGATGAGATCGCTAATGCGCTTGATACTGGCGACATCAGTTCGCAACGCATCGGCGATATCTCGACAGCCGCTAGCCGCGACGCCGTCGCCGACCTGATGGCGTTCATGGTTGCGCAGAACGGTGTGATCGCGCTCTATCAGGGCGCCGCCGAGACCGGACCGCGCGCGCTCGGCCACCGTTCGATCCTCGCCAATCCCTGCAATCCCGAGGCGCGCGAGCGGCTCAACGAACGCGTCAAATACCGCGAGGCGATCCGCCCGCTGGCGCCGATGGCCACGCTCGAAGCCGCCCAGCAATATTTCAATCTGCTGCCGGGCGCCTCCGATGCCGGCTACAATGCCTACAATTACATGGTGCTGACGGCGCAATCGAAACCGAGCGCGCGTGACAAAATTCCAGCGGTCGTTCATGCCGACGGCACTGGCCGCATCCAGATCGTCAACGCGAAGGACGATCCCCTCACCTACGCTTATTTGAAGGCGCTCGGCCGGCACATCGGCGTCGAGATATCCGTCAACACGTCGTTCAATGTCGCCGGTCCGATCGCGCAGACGCCGCAACAGGCCATCGACACGCTGCGGCGCTCCAAGGGCCTCGACGTTGTCGTGCTGGTGGCCGATGACGGCGCGGTCTATGCCGCCTGGCATGGCGGCGAGCGCGACAGCGGACGATTTTCCGGCTGGTTCGCGCAATGGCAAGACCGTCGGCAACACCGCGGGTAAGGTTGACAGGTTAGCTTAACCAGCGACTGCGATTGCGCTGCGACCGCCGCGCGCTATCATCCATGCAGTGGACGATTTGATCCGTCCCAACCCCTGTTAACTTCGCCGTCGGGCGATCATATTCCGCCCGGCGGCCTCGTTAAATCGTGAGCGCGCGCCATGCATGCCGGAAGCCAGGAGCGGTTACGAATATTGAGCCTCAGTGCGAAGCCCGCCTGGGCCGAAGTCTGGCACGTCCGGAAGATTTTCATTCCGCGGCGATCCATCACCGGACGATTGCTGACCGGCCAGGTCTGGCGGCGTCACGACGGCCGGCGCTGGATTTACAAGAAGTTCACCGAATACGCCGGCTAGACTATCGCACGACAGCGGGTCCTCGAAACAGCTCAAGCACCCGCCCGTCGATCAAGAGCAGCGCGCTGCCGATCACCAGCGCTCCCGCGATTTCGCGCGGCGATATCTGCTCGCCCAGCACGAGATAGCCGAGCACGATGGCGGTCACCGGAATCAACAGTGTCACCAGCATGACGTTGGTCGCGCCGGAGCGCCGCAGGATCTGGAAGAACACGATATAGGCCAGCGCCGTCGACAGGACCGCCAGACCGATCACCGCGCCCCACGTCGCAGGCCCCGGCATCGGCAATTGCCTGGGGCGTTCGATGACGCCGGCGACAACCATCATCATCACGCTGGAAGCCAGCAACTGGAACGTTGCCGTTCCCAGCGGCGGCGAGTTTGACAGCAGCCGTCGCGCCAGCAGCGCCGAAAGGCCGTAGCTGAACGCGCCGGCGAGGCAGAGCAGGATGCCGATGCCCTGGGCGCTCCAAAACCCCTCGCCGTCAAAATTCCAGCCGCGCAGGATGACGACCCCGATCAGCCCGACGATGACGCCCGCGATACGTCGCGTCTGCAGCTTCTCCTCGCCGGCCAACGCCATCACGACAACCGTGAACAGCGGCGTGGTGGCGTTCAGGATCGAGGCGAGCCCGCTCGGGACGCTCATCTGTCCCAGCACGATCAGCGAGAACGGCAATACGTTGTTGAAAAGCCCGATCGCAAAAAACGGCTTCCAGCCGGAAACCCCCTTTGGAAAATCAATCCGGTAGACCCACAGCAACGGCAGCAGGATGATCGACGCCAGCGCCACGCGCAGGAATACCAGTGTCAGCGGCGGCAGTTCGCGCAGCACCAGGCCATTGAAAAAGAACGAGCCGCCCCACAGGATCGAAAGCAGGCCAAGCAGCGACCAGTCGCGGGCGTCGATTCGGTTGTCATGGGCGGGCATTGCGGCTCATGTCTGCGTTTGACGCAGATCTATTCCGGCGCGCGTGCCGTTCCCACCCGATTTCCGAATACGTGCGCGCCTATTTCGGCCGCGACACGATCTCGATCATCTTGCCTTCGTCGTCGTCGGGCGCGTAGGCCTTGGCGCGGTCGTAGGATTGCACGGCGGCGCGTCCCATGATCGGCGGCGCCGACAACAGGCTCTCGGCCAAAGCGACGGCGTAAGCCGCATCCTTCTGGCGCAGGGCTGCGGTGAAGGTCGCATCGGCAAAATTGCGCTCCGCCATCCGCTTGGAATGCCGGATCACCTGCGGGCTCGCCGCGACGCCGGTTTCAATCGCTTCCAGCACCAGCTTCATGTCGAGCCCGGCCTGCTCGGCAATCGCCAGTCCCTCGGCAATGCCCGCGATCTGAATCGCACCCATCAGATTGTTGATCAGCTTGTAGACCGTGCCTGATCCCACCGCGCCGAAATGGCGGATGGTGGTCGAGAGCGGTGCCAGATAGGGCCGCGCCTGCTCGAGGTCGGCCGGCTCCGCGCCGACCAGCAAGGTCAGTCTTCCCGCGGCCGCCGCGTCCGGCAGGCCGGTGACGGGGCTGTCGACATAGACAAAACCGCGCCCGCGCAGTTCGCGCGAAAGCTCAAGCGCGTGCTGGTACGACACCGTGGAGCATTCGATCGCCAGCGTTCCGGACTTCATCGTCGTGGCAGCGCCATCGTTGCCGAGCCACACGGCGCGAGACGCCCCGTCATCGGCGACCATGGTGACGACGGCATCGGCGCCATCGGCCGCATCCGCCGGCGAAGCGGCCCAGCGCGCGCCACGCGTGATCAAATCCTCGGCTTTCGCCTTGCTGCGATTCCAGATCGCTACCGAAAAACCGGCATCGAGATAGCGGCCCGCCATGCCATGGCCCATTCGACCAAGGCCGATGAAAGCGACTGTCGTCATGGGCTAATCCACATCCTCGACCGATCCGGGACCGGTGCCGAACGCTCGCTGCGCCAAGGTCGCGGCCATGAATTCATCGAGATCGCCGTCGAGCACGCCCGATGTGTCCGAAGTCTGCACGCCGGTGCGCAGATCCTTGACCATCTGGTAGGGCTGCAACACGTAGGAGCGGATCTGGTGACCCCAGCCGATATCGGTCTTGGCGGCCTGGTCGGCGGCGGCCTGCTCCTCGCGCTTCTTCAGCTCGATTTCGTAGAGCCGCGCGCGCAACATGTCCCAGGCCTGCGCCTTGTTCTTGTGCTGCGAACGGCCGGCCTGACAGACCACCGCGACGCCGGTCGGGATATGCGTCAGTCGAACCGCGGATTCGGTCTTGTTGACGTGCTGCCCGCCGGCGCCGCCGGAGCGCATGGTGTCGGTGCGCACGTCGGACTCGGCGATGTCGATCTTGATGCTGTTGTCGACCACGGGAAAGATCGCGACCGACGAGAAGGACGTATGGCGGCGCGCGTTGGAATCGTATGGCGATATCCGCACCAGCCGGTGCACGCCGGCTTCGGTCTTGAGCCAGCCATAGGCATTGTGGCCGGAGATCTGGATGGTGGCGGATTTGATGCCGGCTTCTTCGCCCTGGGTTTCTTCCAGATACTCGATCTTGAAGCCGTGCTTCTCGGCCCAGCGCGTATACATGCGCAGCAGCATCTCGGCCCAGTCCTGGCTTTCGGTACCGCCCGCGCCGGCATGGACCTCGAGATACGAATCGAACCGGTCGGCCTCGCCCGACAGCAGCGCTTCGAGTTCGCGCCGCGCCACTTCCTTTTTCAGGGCCTTCAGGGCGTTCTCGGCTTCGGTGACGACGCCGGCATCGTTCTCGGCTTCGCCGAGTTCAATCATCTCGACATTGTCGCTGAGCTCGCGCTCGACCTTGCCGATGCCCTGCAGCGCATCCTCCAGCGAGGTGCGCTCCTGCATCAGCTTCTGGGCCTTCTGCGGATCGTTCCAGAGAGTGGGATCTTCGGCGAGCTTGTTCAGCTCGGCTAGCCGGGCCGTGGACTGTTCGACGTCAAAGATGCCTCCTCAGCAGCCCGACTGACTGCTTGATCTCTTCAACGAGGCGTTCGACTTCGGCGCGCATGGTGTCTCTGATCTGCGGTGCAAACCGCCAATATCTGTAAGGTCCCGGATGTAGCGATGTCTCTCACAAAGCGCAATCCGCCTGGGGTTTGGTCCCAAGCGGTTTCTTCGCACCAACAAGCCTAGTACAGCCCGCCGGGCCGCATGATGTTGCCGGAGTCAGGCGACTGATATCCGCCCTGATATCCCTGCGGGGCGCGCCCATCGGCATCGGCCACGCCAATGACGGAATAATTGTCCGGCGGCGCGGTGCCCGGCTTGAAGGCCTCCAGGATGGTCCGGCCGCCTTCGCCGGGACCTGCGCGCATGCCGCTCTTGGCATCGACGCGAACCAGCTTGATGCCGGCCGGCACCTTGAACGGGATCGCGGCCTTGTCGGCCAACGCAAGCTTGAGGAAGTCGCGCGCGATCGGCGCCGCCAGCGCACCGCCGGTCGCCTTGCCACCGAGGGTACGCGGCTTGTCGTAGCCCAAATAGATGCCGACCACGAGGTCCGGCGAGAACCCGATGAACCAGGCATCCTTCGCGTCGTTGGTGGTTCCGGTCTTGCCGGCGATCGGCTTGCCGACTTCCTTCACCACCGTCGCGGTGCCAGCCTGCACGACATATTCCATCATCGAGGTGATCTGATAGGCCGTCATCGGGTCGAGCACCTGCTCGCGACGGTCGACCAGTTGCGGTTCGGGCTGATTCTTCCAGCCGCCGGGCGCGTCGCACCCACGGCATTCACGTGCGTCATGCTTGAAGATGGTGTGGCCGTAACGGTCCTGGATGCGATCGATCAAGGTCGGCTTCACGCGGCGGCCGCCATTGGCGAACATCGAATAGGCCGTGACCATTCGCATGACCGTGGTTTCGCCGGCGCCGAGCGCATAGGACAGATAGTTCGGCAGTTCGTCGTAAACGCCAAAGCGGCGGGAATATTCGCCGATCAGGGGCATGCCGATGTCCTGCGCCAGCCGCACCGTCACCGTGTTGAGCGACTGCCGCAGCGCGTTGCGCAGTGTCACCGCGCCCTGGTACTTGCCGGACGAATAGTTTTCCGGGCGCCAGACGCCGGCGCCCTGCCCCTGATCGATTTCGATCGGTGCGTCGATCACCACGGTCGATGGCGTATAGCCATTGTCCATCGCCGCCGAATAGACCAGCGGCTTGAACGACGAGCCCGGCTGCCGGTACGCTTGCGTCGCGCGGTTGAATTGGCTCTGGTCGAACGAGAACCCGCCGACCATGGCCAGCACGCGGCCGGTCCATGGATCCATCGCCACCATCGCGCCTGACACTTCAGGCAATTGGCGCAGCCGGTACTGCCCCTCGACCGGATTGCCGTCCTTGCCGAACAGCGGATCGACATAGATCACATCGCCCGGCGCCAGCACTTGCGCGACCGATGTCGGCGTCTTGCCCCTGGTCGGTCCCGACGCCGCCTTGGCCCATTTGACGCCATCGATCGTAATGATGCCGGTCTGCCGTTGCTTGGAGACGGCGCCGCCAAGTTCGCGGCTCGGCTGGAAACCGACCCGGGCCGACTGGTCGCTGGTCTCCAGCACCACGGCCATCCGCCAGGGTGCGATGTCGCCCAGCGCTTTGACGTCGGCCAGTTTCACACCCCAGTCGCCGGAGATATCGAGCTTGCTTGGCGCGCCGCGCCAGCCTTGTGCCTCATCGTAGTTGACCATGCCGGCCGCCATGGTCTTGCGCGCCATCACCTGCATCTTCGGATCGAGCGTCGCCCGGACCGAGAGACCGCCTTCATAGAGCTTCTTTTCGCCGTAGCGTTCGAAGATGTCGCGGCGGACTTCCTCGGCGAAGTATTCGCCGGCGAAGATATGCGCGCCATTGCCACGGCTGGTGACGATGAGCTGTTCCTTGCGCGCCTTTTCGGCGTCAGCCTGCTTGATCCAGCCGTTTTCGACGAGACGATCGACGACGTAGTTGCGGCGTTCGATCGCCCGGTCGCGGTTGCGCACCGGATGCAGCGCCGCCGGCGCTTTCGGTAGCGCCGCCAGGTAGGATGCTTCCGCGATCGTGAGTTCGTTCACCGACTTGTCGAAATAGACCAGCGACGCCGCCGCGATGCCATAGGCGCCGAGGCCGAGATAGATTTCATTGAGATAGAGTTCGAGGATGCGGTCCTTCGAATAGGCGCGCTCGATGCGCATCGCCAGCAAGGCTTCCTTGATCTTGCGGGCGAAGGAGACCTCGTTGGTCAGCAGGAAGTTTTTTGCGACCTGCTGGGTGATCGTCGAGGCCCCCTGCGGCCGGCGGTTGGAGCCGTAATTCTGCGCGTAGACCACGGCGGCGCGCGCCATGCCCTGGAAGTCGATGCCGCCATGCTCGTAGAAGTTCTTGTCCTCGGCGGCGAGGAACGCATTGATGACGAGTTTCGGCACCGCCTGGATCGGCAAATAGAGTCGACGCTCCTTGGAATACTCGCCAAGCAGCGCGCCGTCGGAGGCGTGCACGCGCGTCATGACCGGCGGCTCATAATCCTGGAGCTGCGAATAATCCGGCAAGTCCTTGGAGAAATGCCAGATCGCGCCCGCCACGCCGGCAACGCCCACAAGGAACACCACGGTTCCGGCGGCGAACAAGAAACCCAAAAACCGCACCAGCAAGCGCATGATCGAAGTTCCGTTCCAACCCTTGCGCCGTGACTGTCGGCGTCTGCCTTGTCAATAAGACCCGGCGCTCGAGCCCCGCCCAACGGACCGCCGTCGCGCGTACAATAATAAAAGGGCCGACGGACCAATAGTGGCCGACTCCGAAGACCCTGCGGTAGTTTTCTATACCGTTGCCGCTGTGGCCAAACTAGGGCTTCCGCTACAGCGCAGCGTGCATTTATTCTGCATTTTCATACGGCTTTTCATTTGCCCGCCCCGGCGGTTGCCAGCCGTTTGGCGAAAAATGCATCAATCGCCTGGGCCATCGATCCGACGGTCTTGTTCCGCCAGTTCTCCGACATCAGGAGTTCGAGGTCGCCCTTGTTCGAGACATAGCCAAGTTCGATCAGCACCGAAGGCACGTCGGGTGCCTTCAACACCCGGAAGCCGGCGGACTTTAACGGATGCTTGTGCATCCGCACCGTGGTCTTCATCTCGCCCATCAACAGGCGGGCGAACCGGTTTGAAAACGTTCGGGTCTCACGCTGCGCCAGGTCGATCAGGATGTCGGCGACTTCGGTCGGTTCGTCCGTGAGGTTGACGCCGCCGATCGCATCCGACTTGTTCTCGACCTCGGCCAGCCGCTCGGCTTCGGCGTCGGAGGCCTTGTCAGACAAGGTGTAGATGGTGGCGCCGTGGGCATCGCCCTCCCGCCGCGGCAGGGCGTCGGCATGGATCGAGACAAACAGCGCAGCCGACTGGGTGCGCGCGACCTTCACGCGGTCGTTCAACGGAACGAACGTATCGTCCGTCCGGGTCATGACCACGCGATATTTGCCCGATTTCTCGATCCGATCGCGCAGCGCGAGGCCAAATCCCAGCACCAGGTTCTTTTCCATCTCGCCGCCGGCCTGGGTGCCGTTGTCGATGCCGCCATGGCCGGGGTCGATCACGATCAGGGGACGCGGATCCGGCGCCGGCTTTGCCGCCGCCAATGCGTCGTCCGGCCCAACCGCAGCGTTGGCAGTAGCAATCGCGGGCCTCAGTTCGGGGCGATTCTCGGGCGCCAGCAACTGCACGAAGGCGGTCCGGTCCACCTCTTCCAGTTCCAGCACCAGCCGCGGCGGTTGGCCGTTGGCAGCTTCCAGCACATAGGATTTGGCGACTTTGGCCGGTCCTGTCAGGTCGAATACGATTCGTGAACCGCCCGGCATCACAAGGCCATAGCGGAACGCCTTGACCAGCCCGCGTCCCGCGCTGCCGGTGCCCGCAGCCAGCTTGAAGCTGATCTGGGGAATATCGACCACCACGCGATAGGGATCGGCCAGCGCAAAGGCGCGAAACTGAATCGGTCTGTCGAGATCGAGCACGAAGCGGGTCTGTTTGCTATCTCCGGCCAGCCGGGCGTCGGAGGCGATCGGAATATTCGAGGCGGCCAGCGGGCTTGGAGCGGGGTTTGGCGCAGCCGCGCCCGGCGATGGCCCTTGGGCGACGCTCGGAGTGATGATTTGGACACACAGCAATGCTGCGGCGCACAACAGGCCCCGCGCCAGCAAAACCCGGTAATTTGCGCGGCTAGCCAACGATTCGGTGCCTCCGAGCAGTTCTCTTACCGCATTAAAACCACAGGGTTAATCGGACCTTAAGGCTCTAACGGCGAAAAGCGGCGAGTGTTGCCGTGCTGTGACGCTTCCCTGACGCTTCCCTTGCACCGGGCGGGCAATCCACGTATGTACGAGGGGCTGACGGCTAATACTCCCGGTTGTGTCGCGTTCAGCCTCCCGGTGCAGCGCTGGAACCTTCGAAGCCGAAGTTTCCTGCGTCTTTCCCGATCCCTCCACAGCCAGCGCTGCGCGCGGCTGACCAGGAGTGGCGGTTTCGAGCCCGAGCGGCGTCCGGTCCCAGGTGCTATCTTGCAAGGTACTATCTTGCTCTAGGGACGGTTCAAGACACGGCAGAACCGATTATCCGGACCCCAAACGGTCCGATATGCGATGGCCGGCGAGCGCTTTGGCGCCGCGCCGGGCCTTCAGCGATAGACACGGCGGTCAATTTTGCCGCCACCATGTTCAGACGGGCCGACGCTTGATGCGCCAGACTGTGTTGCCGACCAGGATCCACGGATCGATCGCGCCGACGCGAAGCGAAAGCCTCGCGCGTCGCTTTGTTCCGGTGGGTCCCCGTTCGGCGCGGCGCCAAGGTTTGCGTTTCGGCCTTCCCCTCACCCCCGAATCAGGTGGACCGTCGCGTCACCAGGCCGCGCACCATGCGCGCGCCTTGCACCGCGCCCGCCGCCGTCAAGAGCTCCAAAATGCCCAACAAGATGTTGATCGATGCCACCCACCCGGAAGAGACACGGGTCGTTGTGGTCCGCGGCAATCGCGTCGAAGAATTTGATTTCGAGACCGCCCAGCGCAAACAACTGCGCGGCAATATCTACCTCGCCAAGGTCACGCGCGTAGAGCCGTCGCTGCAGGCGGCCTTCATCGAATATGGCGGCAACCGCCACGGCTTCCTGGCCTTCAGCGAAATCCATCCTGACTATTACCAGATCCCGGTCGCCGACCGGCAGGCGCTGATCGAGGCCGATGAACGCGCCCATCGCGAAGCCGAGGAAGAGAGCGAGAATCGCTCCTCCAACCGTCACCGCGGCCGGTCGCGCCACCGCAACGCCCGCCGTCGCGGCCATGGCGAGCGGGTCCAGAGCGACGTCGTCGAGAACGTAGCGCTCGATCCCGCGCAGGCTGCTCAGCCCTATGAGGGCGAGGCGCAACGCTTGCATGACGGCGCGCCTGCCGACGAAGCCCAGGCGCATGATGCCGATCATCATCCCGCCGACGCAGCCGACCACGATCATGGCCCCGTGGCGCATGATCACGACCATTCGCATGAGCATGGTCATCCCCATGACGATCACGCCCATGATCATGCCGCGGCCGAAGCCACGGTAGCTGAATCCCAACCCGACACGGCACCGGTTGAGGCCGTCGCCGCGGCATCCGAGGCTCCGGCCAGCGCCGAAAGCCACGACGACGCCCATCACGACGAGCCTGCGCATGACGCGCGGCACGATGAGGAGCACGCGCTCGAAAACGCCGCCCACGCCGATGATGCCCCGCGGGCCGAGCACGCCGGCGAGGAATACCCCGCCGTCTCCCACGAGGAGAATCGCGGCCCTGCGCCGGAAGGCGACGAGCAGGACGATGAAGCGCAAGACGATGAAGACGATGGCGACGACGCCGAAGAGGAAGTCGTCGAATCCGTCGGCGGCGACGACGTGCTCGAGGAAGTCCCGGAGCGCGCCTTCCGTCCGCGCCGCCAGTACAAGATCCAGGAAGTCATCAAGCGCCGCCAGGTCATGCTGGTGCAGGTCGTCAAGGAAGAGCGCGGCAACAAGGGTGCGGCGCTGACCACGTATTTGTCATTGGCCGGCCGTTACGCCGTGCTGATGCCCAACACCGCGCGCGGCGGCGGCATCAGCCGCAAGATCACCTCGGCGCAGGACCGTTCGCGCCTGAAGGAAGTGGTGCAGGATCTCGACGTGCCCGAGGGAATGGGCATCATCCTGCGTACCGCCGGTGCCTCGCGCACCAAGCCCGAAATCAAGCGCGACTTCGAATACCTGATCCGGATGTGGGAAACCGTACGCGACATGACGCTGAAGTCGCAGGCCCCGACGCTGGTCTACGAGGAAGGCTCGCTGATCAAGCGCTCGCTGCGCGACCTCTACAACAAGGAAATCGACGAAATCCAGGTCGCCGGCGAAGCCGGTTACCAGGAAGCCCGCGACTTCATGAAGATGCTGATGCCCTCGAACGTGCGGGCGGTCCGGCAATATCGCGACGGCCAGCCGCTGTTCTCGCGGATGGGCGTCGAGAGCCAGCTCGATGCGATGTTCTCGCCGACCGTACAATTGCGCTCCGGCGGCTACATCGTCATCAACCAGACCGAAGCGCTGGTCTCGATCGACGTCAACTCCGGCCGTTCGACCCGCGAGCATCACATCGAGGACACCGCGCTCAAGACCAACCTAGAAGCCTCCGAGGAAGTCGCCCGTCAGCTGCGTCTGCGCGATCTCGCAGGCCTGATCGTCATCGACTTCATCGACATGGACGAGAAGCGCAACAACCGGGCGGTCGAGCGCAAGCTGAGCGACTGCCTGCGGCAGGACCGCGCCCGCATCCAGGTCGGCCGCATCTCGCATTTCGGCCTCCTGGAAATGTCGCGCCAGCGCATCCGCGCCAGCGTGCTGGAGAGTTCGACCGAGCCCTGTTCGCAATGCGGCGGCAGCGGCCATGTCCGCTCGGTGTCGTCGGTGGCGCTGCAATTGCTGCGCGGCATCGAAGAAATCCTGATGAAAGGCGCGACCCACAATCTCGTGGTCCGCACCCGCACCGACGTCGCGCTCTACGTCCTCAACCACAAGCGCGGCCATCTGCGCGATCTCGAAAACGCCTTCAAGGTCACGCTGGCGGTGGTCGCCGACGCGACCGTCAGCGGCCAGCAGTCGTTCGTCATCGACCGCGGCGAACAGGTGCACACGCTGGAAGCGGCCAAGGCCCTGCTGGTGGCGCAGGCTGCGGCCTTCCCGTCCCTGGTCGAGGAAGCCTATGACGACGAAGAACCGTTCGACGTCGAGGCTGAGGTCGAAACCGAAGAGACCGAAGGCCTGACCGAGGAAGCCGCCGGCGGCGAAGAAGCGGTTGCCGGTGAAAGCGAAGCTGACGGCCATCGCCGCAAGCGGCGGCGGCGCCGCCGCGGTCGTGGTGAGCCGCGTGAGGGCGCAGCCCCGCGCGACGACAGTGAGGCCGTGCACATTGCCGCCGAAAGCGTTGATGGCGCGGTCGCGGTTGCCGACGACAGCGAAGCCGACGACGACGAGGGCGACGAACAGCCCGGGGTTGCACGCGGCGAACAGGGACCAAACGGCGAGCGGCGTCCGCGCCGTCGCGGACGTCGGGGCGGACGCCGCCGGCGTGGCACTGGACCGGAAGACGGTCTTGCCGGATCGATCTCGGACGAACTCGGACCGACCCCGGTTTCGGAAGTCACCAGCGCGGTTGCCGATTTTGACGGCCGCTCGTCTGAGCCCGCGCCGTCGCTGGTTGAACCCGAGCCCGTTTCGCAGGCACCGCAACCGCAGTGGCAGCCCGAGGAACATGTTTCGCCGGAGACTGTCAGCAGCGCCCCCACCGCGGAAGAAACCGCGCAGGAGGCCGACCGGGCCGCCGCGCGGCGGCGTTCAACCGTGCGCGAGAAAGTCTCGTTCATGACCAGCAGCCAATCCGATCCGGCGCCGGCCGTCAGCCACGGCGAAGCCGAGCCGGCAACGGCCCCTGCTCCCGCGCCCGCTGAACCTGCGCCCGCCGCGACCGGTGAAGCCGCGCCGCGCAAGGCTGGCTGGTGGTCACGGCGTTTTGGCAGCGGCGAATAAGTTTCAATCCCGAACAGAAAAACCGCCCGGCAAAACCGGGCGGTTTTTTATTGCAGCAGCGCGCACCTCAAATATGACCGTCAATCGGTCGTGAGCGCCGTCTCCATGTCGGTCGGATCGATCTGCTTGTTGAGGTTGGCGTGCAGCTTCTCGGTGTCGAGTTCGCCCTCCCACCACGACACCACCACACAGGCGACGCCGTTGCCGCAGAGGTTGGTCAGGGCGCGGCACTCGCTCATGAATCGATGCCGAGCACGATCGCCATGCCTGGCACCAGCCGCGGATCGACCACGGCGAGCGTCGCCGCCAGGGTGATGAAGCCGGCACCTGTTATGCCCGAGGCGCCCTTCGAGGTCAGCATCGCTACCAACAGGATGGTGATCTGCTGGCTCATCGTGAGTTCGAAACCGAGCGCCTGGGCGATGAACAGCGTCGCCAGCGTCATGTAGATGTTGGTGCCGTCGAGGTTGAACGAGTAACCGGTCGGCACCACGAGACCGACCACCGACTTGGAACAGCCGAGCCGTTCCAGTTTTTCCATCAGGGAAGGCAGCGCGCTTTCGGACGACGAGGTGCCGAGCACGATCAACAGTTCATCCTTGATGTACGACAGGAACTTGAAGATCGAGAACCCGACCATCCGCGCGATAATGCCGAGTACGACGAAGACGAACAGCGCCGCCGTGACATAGAAAGTCGCGATCAGCCCGATCAGGTTCAGGATGGCGCCGGTGCCGAACTTGCCGATGGTATAGGCCATGGCGCCGAACGCGCCGATCGGGGCGGCCCTCATCACGATCGAGATCACGCCGAACACCGCGTGCGCGGAGTCGTCGATGAAGGAACGCAAGGTATGGCCGCGCTCGCCGAGCGCCATCAGCGCAAAGCCGAACAGGATCGAGAACAGCAGGACTTGCAGGATCTCGCCTTGCGCAAAGGCGCCGACGACGGTGTCCGGAATGATGTGCAGGAAGAAGTCGACGCTTTTCTGGGCCTCGGCCTGTTTGGCGAAGCCGGCGACCTTGGCCTTAGTCAGCCATCGCGCCGCCGAAGCCCGCGCCCGGCTTGACGACATTGCCGACGATCAGCCCGATCACCAGCGCGAAGGTCGAGACGACTTCGAAATAGATCAGCGCCTTGACGCCGATGCGGCCGACCTTCTTGGCGTCCTGAATATGCGCGATACCCGACACCACGGTGCAGAAGATGATCGGCGCGATCACCATCTTGATCAGCTTGATGAAGCCGTCACCGAGCGCCTTGATCCAGTCGTTGGTCGCGAGCGCCGGCCACAGCCAGCCGACCAGCGCGCCGAGCACGATGGCGATCAACACCTGAACGTAGAGAATTTTATACCAGGGCTTTGCCGCGCTCACCGGCGCTTCAGCTTCAGCCGCAATCGTTGCCGCCATGACGTTATACTCCCTTCCGGGCCCCGCGGCGTTCTGCCACACCAGCGCCCGCTAGCACAGCCAAATTATTCGGCCAGCGGAAATCCTGTGGCATTGCGCCGGCGCCGAACGGTGAGCGGGCTTAGCCGAGCCAGCGCGCGATGCGCGTCACGGCTTCGCGCATTTCGTCGGAAGAGCGTGCGTAGGAGAAGCGCACATAGGCGCGGCCGTGAATCGGATCGAAATCGACGCCCGGCGTGGCCGCGACATGCGCCTGCTCCAGCATCCGGTTGGCGAACTCGAAGCTGTCGGACGTGAATTGCGAGACATCGGCATAGAGATAGAACGCGCCATCGGCGGGGACGAAATTCGTCAGTCCGGCCTTCGGCAATCCATCGATCAGGATGCGGCGGTTCTCCTGATAGCCGCGCTTGATCGCTTCCATTTCCGCTGATCCCTCGAACGCGGCCTCCGCGGCGATCTGCGACAGCGTCGGCACCGAGATCGACAGATTTTGCTGCAACCGTTCGATCGGCCGCACCAGCGGCTCCGGCACCACCATCCAGCCAACGCGCCAGCCGGTCATACAGAAATATTTCGAGAACGAATTGATCACCAGCGCCTGCGGCGACAGCTCGGCGGCGGATACCGCCGGAAAAGCATAATCGAGGCCGTGATAGATTTCGTCCGAGATGAAACGAATGCTGGCGCTCTCGGCCGCCGCCATCAGGCCGGTGAGCGCTTCGCGGGACATCATGGTTCCCGTTGGATTGGCGGGGCTGCCGACCAGCACGCCCTGGAGCGGCGCCTTGCGATGCGCCGCCAGCAGGGCTTCGCCGGTCAGCGCATGGCGCGTCTCGCTCAACGTCTCGATCAGCACCGGCTCGCAGCCGAGCGCGGTGAGGATATGGCGGTACGGCGGATAGCCGGGCACGGTGACCGCGACCCGGTCGCCCGGTTCGAACATCGCAAGGAAGGCCAGGATGAAGCCGCCCGACGAGCCCGTGGTGACCACAATCCGTTCCGGATCAACGTTGCATCGGTAAGTATCGCGGTAGTGCCTGGCGATGCGGGCCCGCAGCGAGGGGATGCCGAGCGCGGATGTGTAATCGATCCGGCCATCGTCGAGCGCGGCACGCGCGGCCGCGAGCGCGGTCGTCGGGGCTGACGCCGCCGGCTGGCCGACCTCCATGTGAATGACGTGGCCGCCGGCCGCCTCGATGCGGGCTGCCGCGGCCATCACGTCCATCACCATGAAGGGTGGAACATCGCTCCGGCTGGAAGCCGTCAACAGCGTTTTCGCAGCGTCCCTGAGAGTCGATTCGAGCATCGCTATCTGCAATTTGATCGGACCACGCCGATTTCGGGTTCCAGCACCGGGTACCGCCCCAGACTGGCCGTATTCGGTGGCTCCTTATAGCGTTTTCAAGCCAAGTGGATACCGGTCTGCGACAAGAAAAAAGCGTCAAAACAAGAGACTGGCGTTCTGTTCTGATCTAATCAGGGCTATCAGGCTCGACGCCGATTGACCGCCAGTTCCGCCGCCAACGCCCAATAAGATCGCTTCATGTTGTTCCGCATTGCGCACCGCAAAACGTCGCTGAAATTGACCGCCCTCGCCACGGCGGCCGCGCTTGTCATGACGCCGACGCTCGCGGCGGCCCAGAACAAGGGCCCTCCGGTGCTGCGCGATACCGAGTCGGAGCAATTGCTGCGCGACTATACGCGGCCGATCCTGCGCGCCGCCGGCATGGAGAAGCAGAACATCCAGATGGTGATCATCAACGAAAGCGTTTTCAACGCGTTCGTTGCCGACGGCCGCCGCATCTTCGTCAATTACGGCGCGGTGATGCAATCGGAGACGCCGAACCAGATCATCGGCGTGCTGGCGCACGAAACCGGCCATCTGGCCGGCGGTCACCTTTCGAAACTGCGCGAGCGGCTGGCGGAAGCGCAGACCCAGATGATCATCGCCATGCTGCTCGGCGCCGGCGCGATGGTGGCGGGCTCGCGCGGCGGCGGCAGCAGCGGCCTTGCCAATGCCGGCGCCGCCGCGATGTCGGCGCCGCACGAGGTGATCCGCCGGACCCTGCTTTCTTACGTGCGGCAGCAGGAAGAAAACGCCGACAAGGCCGGCGTGAAATTCCTCAACGCCACCGGGCAATCGGCCCGCGGCATGTACGAGACCTTCAAGCGCTTCACCGACGAGAGCCTGTTCGCGGCGCGCGGCGCCGACCCCTACGTGCAGTCGCACCCGATGCCGGCCGAGCGCGTCCGCGCGCTGGAAGAACTCGCCCGTTCGAGCCCCTATTGGGACAAGAAGGACGATCCGGCCCTGCAGATGCGCCACGACATGGTGCGCGCCAAGATCTCCGGCTTCATGGAGCGGCAGGACACCGTCCACCGGCGCTATCCGCTGTCCAACACCAGCCTGCCCGCGCGTTATGCCCGCGCCATCACCACCTATCTGCACGGCGACCTGCGCAGCGCGCTGGCCCAGATCGACGGCCTGATCCAGCTGCAACCCGCCAATCCCTATTTCCACGAATTGCGCGGTCAGGCCTTGCTGGAAGGCGGCAAGCCGGCCGAGGCAATCGCGCCGCTGCGCAAGGCCGTACAGCTTTCCAATAACGCCCCGCTCATCGAAATGTTGCTCGGTCAGGCGCTGGTGGCATCCGACAACAAGGCCTACACCGATGAGGCGATCGCCATCCTGCGCGCGGCAACGGCGCGCGAGACCGAAGCCCCGCTCGGCTACATGCAGCTCGCCATGGCTTATGGCCGCAAGGGCGACTACGCGCAGGCCGATCTGGCATCGGCTCAGGCCGCCTACCTGCGCGGCGACAACAAAACCGCGCGCGATCTTGCCTCCCGGGCCAAGACCCGGTTCGCGATCGGGACGCCGGGATGGGTCAAAGCTGACGATATTGTGAGCGCCAAACCGCTTCCAGGCCAAAGAAGCAACTAGCGCGGCTACCGGAAATAAACTGAGTTGCACTAGAAACGAAGCCCAGTACCGAACGTATTCAAAGAGCCGGCCTTCACGAGACGGCCCGGAAACTCGCCACCTGAGGATTTGCCGATGCCTTCGCTCCGTTACCTTGCTTCCGCTTTCGCGATCGCCATGTTTGCGATCACCCTTGGCGGCGCGCCGCTGCCGGCTTCCGCGCAGAGCTTCTCCGACGTCCAGCGCAAAGACATCGAGACCATCGTCCGGGATTACCTGATCGCCCACCCCGAGGTGCTCGAAGAGGCGATGGCCGAACTGACCAAGCGCCAGTCCGCCGCCGAAGCCGAGAAGCATCAGGCCGGCATCGCCAAGCATGCCAACGCGATCTTCAACTCGCCGCGCAACGTAACTGTCGGCAACAAGGACGGCGACGTCACCTTCGTCGAGTTCTTCGATTACAATTGCGGCTACTGCAAGCGCGCGATGCTCGACATGATGGAGCTGATGAAGGGCGATCCCAAGCTGAAGGTCGTGCTCAAGGAATTCCCGGTGCTGAGCGCAGGTTCGGTCGAGGCCGCCCAGGTCGGCGTCGCCGTGCGCATGCAGGACCCGACCGGCAAGAAATACCTCGACTTCCACCAGAAGCTGCTCACCGGCCGCGGCGCCGCCGACAAGGCCCGGGCCATGGCGGTCGCCAAGGAAGTCGGCCTCGACATGTCCCGGCTGGATAAGGATCTGGCGAGCCCCGAAATCCGCGCCACGCTCGAGGAGAACATGAAGCTCGCCGAAGCCATGGGCATGAACGGCACCCCAAGCTACGTGATCGGCAAGCAGGTCGTGATCGGCGCGGTCGGCGTCGAGACCCTCAAGGAAAAGATCGGCATCGCCCGCTGCGGCAAGGCGACCTGCTGAGGCCCGGCCACGCGCATCGTTCGACGGAAGAAAATCCGGCTGCATCGCAGCCGGATTTTTTGTGCCTGGACGCGTGCCGCGACTGAACCGCGGCGAGGCCGCCAGCCACTAAGGAAGGCTCGAAACCAACAGGACCCCCCGCATGAGCCTGGCGCCGCCGACCACCGCCTACGACCTCGAACTCCTCAAGACCTCGCCCGCGCGCGGGACCGATCGCGATCACGGCTGGTGCTACGGCCTGCCGCCCGGAATTGCCGAAAGCCAATGGCCGCTTAGCCCCTATGACGGCTTTCCGATGCAGCCCTGCTTCACGCTGAAGCTGCCCGAGCAGTATCGCACCAAGGGCGCCGACTATGTCGCGCTCACGATGTTCGCCGACCAGCAGCATGACGAGCCGGGCGAGATCGAGACGATCGCGGAATATCTGGCCTCGGAAACATTGGAGCGTCCGGCCAATCCCGATCTCCTGCCGTTCTGGACCTACAAGCAGAACAGGCATCCGATGGAATTCCGGATGAAGGACATCATCGACCACAATTTCGCGGCGATCTGGCTGACGGCGGCCGAGTTCACGGGCCCCCTGTGCCAACCGCCTCGCCTCGCCGGCAACGCGCTGCTGCAGGCGAATCCGCCTCCACCCTGGCTGGAAAAAGGTTCGGCGCGCGCCGTATTCGATCTTCACGTCGGCAGCTACGACAGCGTCGACGAGATCGTCAACAAGTACTGGTACCGGCTGTTCGGGTGCGTGCCTGAGATCGGCCACCACGCCTACGGCATCGCCATGTCGAAGCGCGACGGCGATCCCAATGTCGGCCGGCCGCCACGCGACAAGCTTCTGCACAAGGACGAACTCGGCGCCTATGTGCCGCCCTACAGCAAGGAGGCCGAGGCGTTCGAGCTGGAGCGTTTGTCTGGGCGCAATCATCTCGGCGGCACGATGTTTCCCTGCCAGTGGACGCCGAAATACAGCGCGACCTATCTCGAAATCGAAGAGCACTTCGGCGGCTTCAATTTCGGCGGCGGCAACGCTCAGCTCGATCTCGCGACGATGGAATTCGACTGGGCCTGCGGATGACAGGCTCAGCGCCAAATGAGAAGCCCGGCGCCGAAGCTGGCCTACGGCAGCAAAGCGAATAAGCAATGGATTGCCGGTGGCGGTGGCCGAATTGGCCGCCGCTCATCTCTGGATCAGAAATGCGTCGGCCTGGAATTGGACGCCGTCCAGCACCGGGGTGTCTCCCGGCGATTCCCATACCATCACTCTTTCGCCGCTTCGGATCAGAAGCTCCCGCCAACGCGGCGAAAAAATCCAGGAAGGGAATTTCGCGGCGAACATCGACGGCGGCACGCTTTGGACGGTGATCCGGTCCCGTTCGATGAATGGACAAATCGGCACCCGACCGATCAAGAACGACTTGCAGTCCAGCGACAAAAGTTCGCTCAGCTTGCCCTCGGGATCCCGCACACATTGAAGCACCCCGCTCGCGATGACGAGTGAATAGCGCTGGCGCGGGATCTCAACCGCAAAACGCTTGCGGTCCGATGCCCCCATTTCGTTGCCACGCGCCACCAGTTCCGGCACCTCGACAATGGTCCAGTCGAAATCGTGCTGCGGCAACAGCCCACGGATGATTTCGTAGAGCGAGCCGTAGCCGCCGCCGAAATCCAGGACGCGGATTCGCCCATCGACCGGTGCGGCAGAACTAAGCGCCGCCATGTAACGAATGAGGTGCTGGTTGTTGCTGGTATAGTATTGCGCCGGGTTCGCGCGGACCTCCTCGTAACGCCTGACATAGCGGTCGGTAGCAATACTGCCATGGTAGCCGGAATCCCCGGTGCAGGCCGCAAGGGCCGCATCGAAGCTCTCATAGTCACCGGTCCACGTAATCGCTTCGGGCAAGGCAGGATCGGCATTGCCTGGCTCTATATTCCGAGCCTTCGTGAAAAACTTTAGCATTCCGAAACACCCATTTCACTTGCCGTCCGTTCATTTGCCGCCCATGCGACGCAACATCGACAATAGCATGCTGAACGCCTCGCGCGACCGGCTTGTTGCCTCGCATTGCGTGGCAGCTGAGACCAACATCTGTCAGCTTCGACGCTGCGCTCGGTTTCGGAGTGCAAAGGCCGGTTCAATATTGCGGCTTTAACAAAGCCCCGCCCGCACTCCACTCCGCACGTCGTTCATCGCGCATTCATCAAACAAATTTGGCGGAACCGCGCATGGGCAGGAACATCGCAGAATTCCTTTCGTTGTCATGCGGGCAATGCACACACCTGAGGAGAAGTTCTATGTCTAATCGTCTACTGATCTCGGCCGCAGTGGCGGCGTTGATCGCCGGGACAGGTTTTGCGAACGCGCAAGGCACCGGCATGGGCAAGGAGTCGCCGTCGGCGGGTTCCGCGGCGCAGCAGGGCGCGCCGTCTTCGGAGCGCGGCGGCCAGCCCGGCACGATGCAGCGCGATAGTGGCGGCGGTGCCGGCATGAAGGGTGCGGAAGATGGGACGAAGGGGCGGGATTCAAAAGGCATGAAGGCATCGGAATCCGAGAAGATGCCATCCGGCAAGAGCGCGCAGGACACCAAGTCGCCGGCCGGTGAGAAGTCGAAGAGCATGCGCTCGGAGACGGAGACCAAGGGCCGCAAGGACATGAAGGCCGAAGGCAAGGAAGACCGCGGCCAAAAGGGGCAGACGACCGGCCAGGGCACGATGCAGCGTGATCAAAGCACGACCCAACGTGATCAGACGACGACCCCGGGTCGTGACCAGAAGGTCCAGGGTCAGAAGGATCGCATGCAGACCCAGACTCAGGGCGGCGCGGCGGGCCAGACCACGACCACTACGGGCCAGGCCGGCGCGGCCGCGAAGCTCTCGACCGAGCAGCGCACCCAGATCACCAGTGTGATCAGGGAACAGCGCGTTGCGCCGGTGACGAACGTGAACTTCTCGATTTCGGTCGGCACCCGCGTACCGCGCGATGTAACCTTCCACACATTGCCGGAGCGAGTGGTGACGATCTATCCGGAATGGCGCAGGTATAAGTACATCCTCGTCAAGGAGCAGATCGTGATCGTGGACCCGAACACCTACGAGATCGTGGCAGTTCTGGAAGCCTAACAGCGGGCTTCTCGCAAGCATCAGGGCGGGCAGCAATGCCCGCCCTTTTTTGCGCGTCCAGAGCATGAAGAATTGGAGCTGACGTGAGCGCAAAGCACCAGCGATCTCATGTCCCACGCGCAGCGAGGCGCCAGTTCGGCGGTACACCGCACCGCCCAGGCACAAAATCTCGAAAACAACCCCATGCAAAGAAAGGAACGGCCCACGGCTGGCAGCACCGATGCGGCTTGCGCGCGGAGCCAAATAGGAACATATTCCGATGCAAGGCCACCGGCGGGCGTTATGACGGCAGCAGATTTGGCGACAGTGCTCGCTCTCGATTTACCTTGTTGCTCATCGCCTCGACACCGGCGTACCGCTCAGTATCGCTACGGCAACGGCGGCGGCACTCAACATACGTCCTATGTTGGTCTCGGCGGCGAATAATGACGGTCGCCAGCTTCGGCCGCCACGGATGCCATTTCCGTGCCCGCCAAGCTCGCAGCCTGCCTTTTCTTTAAGCGGATGTCAGCAGCATTTGTTGCTCAACGGCAACGTCACACGGCAATCGCGTCCAATGACCAGAAAAAATTCACACCTACGGTTGTGCACGCCTTTTGTTCCGTCAAGGTTCAGTGATCTCGGTCATCGGCCGCGAGGATGAGTCCAGGCGCACGTTAATCTCAAGACTTTCACGTGAATTTTTGGATCAAGGGCGGGCATCATGCAGACGGTTTCTGCGGCGAGCACAACGGATCTGGCTTTCGCTCTCGATCTGTCTCTTCCATCTGACCGCCGGGCACACCTGCTCGCGACCACCCTACTTTCCGGCGGTACCCTGCGCAGCCTGGCGGCGGCGGCCGGAATGATGACGATGCTCGGCATCTCGCCGGCCTTTGCGCAATGTTACTCCACAGCGGCAGGGTTTGCGGGAGATTGCACGGCCGTGGTTCCTACCGGTCCTTTTGCCACGGCCATCGGACTTGGCGCAAACGCGAACGGCATCAACGCGACCGCAACAGGTATGGCGAGCTTTGCGAACGGCATCAGTGCCACCACAACCGGCGCCTTCAGCCTCGCGAACGGCGCCAACGCCACCGTTAGCGGCATGAACAGCTTCGCTAACGGCAGCAGTGCCACCGCGACCGGCCAAGGCACCTTCGCGAACGGCAACTTCGCGACCGCGACCGGCCAAGACAGTACCGCGAACGGCGAGAACGCCACCGCGACCGGCCAGTTCGCCCGAGCGAACGGCGGCAACGCGACCGCGACCGGCCAGTTCAGCTTGGCGAACGGCGTCAACGCAACCGCGACAGGCCAGTTCAGCGTTGCCAACGGTGGCAGCGCAACCGCGACGGGCTTCAGCGCCGACGCGATCGGCGCCTTAGCCACCGCCACCGGCAGGAGCAGCAACGCGATCGGCGTAAACGCGACTGCGACCGGCAGTCTCAGCAACGCCACCGGCGCAAACGCGACCGCGACGGGCCAGAACAGCATCGCGAACGGCGCCACCGCGACCGCCTACGGCCAGAGCAGCAACGCCACCGGCGACGCCACCACCGCCATCGGCCAGGCGAGCACCGCCAGCGCCACCGGCGCCACCGCCGTCGGCTTCACCGCACGGGCAATGGCCACCGGTGCCGTCGCCGTCGGACAAAACTCCACAGCCAGCGGCGTCAATTCGATCGCGATCGGCAACGGCGCCACCGCCACCGGTTCGATCGCGGTCGGCGCCGGGGCGCTGGCGTCCAACGGCGGCGCCGCGTTCGGCGACGCCACGACGGCGACGGGCACGAATTCGGCCGCCTTTGGCACCGGCGCCACGGCTACCCTGGCCAATTCGGTCGCGATCGGCAGCGGTTCGGTAGCGAGCGCTCCGAATACCGTTTCGTTCGGCACCGTGGGCAACGAGCGGCGGCTGACCAACGTGGCAGCCGGCATCAATCCGACCGATGCCGTCAATATGAGCCAGCTCAGTAGCGCGGTGGCGGGGCTCTCCAGCCTCAATCAGTATGCGACCGACAGCCGACGCGAAGCGCGCCAGGGCATCGCCGCGGCGTTCGCGTTGACCAGCGCGCCGATGCCATCGGCTCCGGGCAAGGTGACCTACGCTGTCAATACCGGCTTCTTCAAATCGGAAACCGCTGGCGGTGTTTCGTTCGCGTACCGCTTCAACACTGCCCGCCCGGTGGCGGCCAATTTCGGTTATGCCTATGGCGGCGGAGATAGCCATGGCGGGCGGGTTGGCATCGCCGGAGAATTCTGATGCAATTGCGGGTGAACACGCCGGCGGGCTACGTCGCGATGCTGCAGACCCAAATGCGGCAGGCGGTGTTGGCGGACGCGCTGGCCTGACCAGCGCGTGATGACGGCAGAGTGGTAATGGGAATGCGAGGCGGCTGGCGGGTTCTGATGGTTGCGACTGTCATTGTCTCGACCGCGTCTGCAAGCTACGCGCAGACGCCCGCCCCTGCATCGGCGCCGAAACCTGCGCAGATCGACCGCAACGGCGTGCTGATCCTGGTCAGGTCATCACTGCTCGCGCTCGACCACGCCAACAAGACCGGCAATTACACCGTGCTGCGCGATATCGGCGCGCCGGGATTTCAGTCCAACAGCGCGGCGCGGCTCGGCGAAATCTTCGCCAAGCTGCGCAACGACAATCTCGACCTCTCCGGCGTCGCCGTGATCGATCCGCAGCTCAATCTGCTGCCGCAGATCGAGGCCAACGGCCTGATGCGCATGGCCGGATTCTTTCCCTCGGTGCCAACCCAGGTCAATTTCGATCTGGCATTCGCGCCGGTGAACGGGCAATGGAGATTGTTCGGCATCTCCGTGTCGATCGGACAAAGCGGACCTGCGGCACCCGAACCACCCTCACCGCCGGTTGCGCAAAAGCAGCCTGCCCCAAATACCGCCAAGCAGTCGCCTGCAAACGCCGCCAAGCCGCCCGCGCCGGCAAAGCCCGCCCCCGCGATCAAGCTCGCGCCGGAGAACAAGCCAACCGAGAGCCAGCAACCCAAATAGACCGCCCGAAGCGAGTGAGTGACCGAGCATGCTACCCGACGAAGCCCTGAAATCGATGAACGTGATGTTCGCGACGCCCTGCTACATCTCGGCGGTCAGCATGCACTACGTCACCAGCATCTTCGAGCTCACCCATCACTGCAACCGGTTCGGGCTGCGCTGCATGCTGCACATGCATTCGGAAAGCCTGATTACCCGCTCGCGCAACAACATGGTGCGCAAGTTCCTGTCCGACGAGACGCTGACCCATCTGTTCTGGATCGACTCCGACATCACTTTCACGCCGCAATCGGTGTGTCGGCTGCTCTTGATCGACCGCGACGTCACCGCCGGCGTCTATCCGATGAAGAATTTCAATTGGCCCGCCGCCGGCCTGCCGGCCGGCACCACGCGGGGGCAGTTCGAGGACCGCTACACCGAATATCCGTTCAATCCGATCGGCCATGGCACCGAGAAGGTCAGTTCCTATGCCGACGCCGACGGTTTCGTCGAGGTCGCGGAAGCGCCGACCGGCTTCATGTGCATCAAGCGCGAGGTCTTCACGCGCATGATGGAGAGATATCCCGAGCTCAAATACACGCCGGACGGGCCGCCGGGCCATCCGGAGGCGCATCTGCACTGGCTGTTCTTCGACTGCATGGTCGATCCGGATTCCGGCCGCTATTTGTCGGAGGATTACGCGTTCTGCCGCCGCTGGATCGACATCGGCGGCAAGGTCTGGGTCGACCTGCAATGCAAGCTGCAGCATCTCGGCCAGCACAATTTCCGCGGCGACCTCGCCGAAAGCCTGCGGCTGCAGAACCGCTGGTGATCGGCCGATGGCCAGGCGACGGCCAAGGCAGCTGCCTTCAACCTTGGTTAACGAAGCGATTTCCGTAGGTTCCACCGAGCTTTTTATGAATCGGATGAGGCCTTTGAAGGGTGTTCAAAACCCCTATCAGGCTTCCCCTTGGCCGCGTTGTTACCTATAACCCCGCGACCTACCGCCCCCTTTTGCTGGAATCCGGATGGCCCAGGCCTCAGCTCCGACAATCCTTGTGCTCAACGGCCCGAACCTCAATCTGTTGGGGACGCGGGAGCCGGAGACTTACGGCCACGCGACGCTGGCCGATGTCGAGAAACTGTGCGCTGAAACGGCGGCGCAATTTGGCCTGCACGCCGATTGCCGGCAGTCGAACCGCGAAGGCGAGTTGATCGATTTCATCCACGAGGCCCGCGTCAAGCAAATGGCCGGCATCATCATCAATGCCGGCGGCTATTCCCACACCTCGATCGCGCTGCACGACGCGCTGGTCGGGGTGAAGATCCCGACCGTTGAAGTGCACATCAGCAATATCCACGCCCGCGAGAGTTTCCGGCATCATTCGTTTACGGCCAAGGCCGCCTTTGCTTCCCTGTGCGGCTTCGGCATCGACGGCTACCGGCTCGCCATCAACGGCCTTGCCGCCAAAATCGGCGCCCAGGCCAAATCCTGACATCAAAGTCCTGACATCAAGAGCCTGGCGCTTCAGCCGTCATCACCCAGAGCATTTCGGATCCCGCATATGGCGAGCAAGCCTGACACCAAATCAGCCGCAAACTTCAAGAGCGACGACAGTGCGCTGATCCGCGAACTGGCGTTGCTGCTGGATGAAACCAGCCTCAGCGAAATCGAGATCGAGCGCGCCGGCCTGCGGGTACGCGTGGCGCGCAACATCACCGTCACGGCTTCGATGCCGGCGAGTTACCAGCAGGCCCCGTCGGCGCACGCGGCATCGGCCGCGAGCGTGACGCCGGCAGCGATCGCCGATCTCGCCAAGCATCCGGGCGCGGTCCCCTCGCCGATGGTTGGCACCGCCTATTCGTCGCCCGAACCCGGCGCCAAGCCGTTCATCGAGGTCGGCACCAAGGTGTCGGTGGGACAGACCCTGCTGATCATCGAAGCAATGAAGACGATGAACCAAATTCCATCGCCGCGCGCGGGCACCGTGACGCAGATTCTCGTCGAGGACGGCCAGCCGGTCGAATTCGGCGAACCGCTGGTAATTATTGAATAACAACGCGACGTCATCCTGAGGTGCGAGCCCTCTTCGGCGAGCCTCGAAGGATGACAGAGGACGGTGCACGTAGCCCATCCTTCGAGGCGCGCAAGAAAGAGCGCGCTCCTCAGGATGACGGAGCAAAGCGGGAACGATGTTCGACAAAATCCTCATAGCCAACCGCGGCGAGATCGCCCTTCGCGTGCTGCGCGCATGCAAGGAGCTCGGCATCTCCACCGTCGCGGTGCATTCCACCGCCGACGCCGACGCGATGCATGTGCGGCTTGCCGACGAGAGCGTCTGCATCGGGCCGCCACCGTCCAAGGACAGCTATCTCAACATCCCCTCGCTGCTGGCGGCCTGCGAGATCACCGGCGCGGACGCCGTGCATCCCGGCTACGGCTTTTTGTCCGAAAACGCCCGCTTCGCCGAAATCCTCGCCGAGCACAATCTGCATTTCATCGGCCCGAAGGCCGAGCACATCCGCCTGATGGGCGACAAGATCGAAGCCAAGAAGACCGCCAAGAAGCTCGGCATTCCCGTGGTGCCGGGATCCGAGGGCGCGGTCGGCCCCGACGACGACGCGATGGCGATCGGCAAGGCGATCGGCTTTCCGGTGCTGGTGAAGGCGGCCGCCGGCGGCGGCGGACGCGGCATGAAGGTCGCGCGCAGCGCTGATGAGCTGTTGATGGCGCTGTCGACCGCCTCCAACGAGGCCAAGTCCGCGTTCGGCGACGCTTCGGTCTATCTGGAGAAATACCTGACCAAACCGCGCCACATCGAAATCCAGGTGCTGGGCGACGGCCGCGGCGGCGCGATCCATCTCGGCGAGCGCGACTGTTCGCTGCAGCGCCGCCACCAGAAGGTCTGGGAAGAAGGCCCCTCGCCGGTGCTCTCCGCCGCCGCGCGCGCCAGGATCGGCGCCACCTGCGCCAAGGCGATGCAGGACATGAAATATCTCGGTGTCGGCACCATCGAGTTTCTGTACGAGGACGGCGAGTTCTATTTCATCGAAATGAACACCCGCATCCAGGTCGAACATCCCGTCACCGAAAGCATCACCGATATCGACCTCGTGCTGGAGCAGATCCGTATCGCCGCCGGCGGCGACCTGCCGGCGGCGCAGGACGAGATCGCCATCATCGGACACGCCATCGAGTGCCGCATCAACGCGGAAAACCCGCAGACGTTTCGTCCCTCGCCGGGCAAGATCACGCAATTCCATCCCCCCGGCGGCCTCGGCGTCCGGATCGATTCCGCCGTCTATCAGGGCTATGTGATCCCGCCTTATTACGACTCGCTGGTCGGCAAGCTGATCGTTCACGGCAAGACCCGCGGCGAATGCCTGATGCGGCTGCGCCGCGCGCTGGACGAGATGGTGGTCGAAGGTATCGAGACCACGCTGCCGCTGTTCCGTGCCCTGGTCCGCGAACCCGGCATCATCGACGGCGACTACCATATCCACTGGCTCGAGCAGTACCTCGCCGGCCAGGCGGCGGAGACCAAAGCCTCCTGAATGGAGGCCTTCCCGAATGGCGCCCTGCTGAAAAATACTCCGGCCACGCAAGGAACCCGCCGGTTCCCGGGGCGTTGGCACATATTGGGGTCTTTTTGCCAGGGCGGCCTGCATTCGGTATGACGCGAGATCATTGTGACGGCTGATGCCCAGCGGCGGCGCGCCATTGGCCAAATCCTGCTGCTTGCGGCGGGATTTTTGGTGCTGGTGGCGATCAGCGCCTTATCCGTCATCCTGGTTCACGAGGCCCGGAAGGACAGCGGCAAGGTCGTGAAAACGGTCGAAGTCGTGAACCAGCTCTCGACCCTGCTATTGCAGATTCGCCGCGCCGAAAGCTCGGCACGCGGCTATCTCCTGACCTCGGAGCCGCGCTTCCTGATCGAGCACGAGTCCGCCACCGCGACCATCCTTCCCGATGTCGACAAGCTGGCCCGGTTAACATCAGACAATCCGGTCCAGGCCGAGAACGCCCGACAGTTGCGCGCGCCGGTCGAAGCCCGGCTTGCCGAATTTGCCAAGGCCATCGAATTCGTTAAACGCAACGATCTCGCCGGCGGCATCGCGATGCTGCGCGAGACCGGCGCCAGCAACGCTGTCCAGAAAATCGGCGACCTCAGCAATTCGATGCGCGCCGAGGAGGACCGGCTGTTCGCTCAGCGCACCGCGACCGCGGATTGGACGCAGCAGCTGGCCTCGGCGGTGACGGTGGCGGGCTCCGGCCTCGTGATCGCGCTCGCCGGCATCGCGATTTTCCAGGTACGCCGCTCCTCGCGTGCCCGCGACGACGCCGAAACGCAATTGCGCGACAATTACATCAACCTCGAGACAACGGTCGACGAGCGCACCGCCGATCTGCGCGAAGCCAATGATGAGATCCAGCGCTTCGCCTATATCGTCAGCCACGACCTGCGCTCGCCGCTGGTCAACATCATGGGCTTCACCAGCGAACTCGAGGAACTGCGTAGCGACATCTTCAAACGGATGGCAGCCCTCGTGCGCGAGCAATCCCCCGCGCCGGCGACGGCGGATAACGCCGCCGATCGCGCCGAGCCCGTTCTCGAAGGACCCGACAAGCAACTCTCGGAAGATTTCTCCGAGGCATTGGAATTCATCAAATCCTCGATCGCCAAGATGGACCGGCTGATCTCGGCCATCCTAAACCTCACCCGCGAAGGCCGGCGCGAATTCGAGCCGGTGCCGATCGAGACCCGCGAACTGATCGAGGGCATTGTCGCAACGGTGGCGCATCAGGCCGCGGAAGCCGAGGCGCAGTTCCGGATCGAACCGCTACCGAATATCGTCAGCGACCGCCTCGCGCTGGAGCAGATTTTCTCCAATCTGATCGACAACGCGTTGAAATATCTCAAGCCCGGCGTTCCCGGCGACATCCAGGTGCGCGGCCGCACCAAGCTCGGTTTTGCGATTTTCGAGATCACTGACAACGGCCGCGGCATCGATCCCAAGGATCATCAGCGCATTTTCGAGCTGTTCCGCCGCGCCGGAACCCAGGACAAACCCGGGCAAGGCATCGGGCTTGCGCATGTCCGCGCGCTGGTGCGGCGGCTCGGTGGAACCATGTCGGTCGCCTCGGAACTTCATCATGGCAGCACATTCACGATTACACTGCCGATCAATTGGACCATTCGTAACCGGAACCTACAGTCATGAGTAATCCAGTCACCATCATCATGATCGAGGACGACGAGGGGCACGCCCGCCTGATCGAGCGGAACATCCGCCGTTCCGGCGTCAACAACGAGATCATCCCCTTCACCAGCGGTACAGCTGCGCTGAACTACCTGTTCGGCAAGGATGGAACCGGCCTCGTTCACAAGGGCAACGCGCTGCTGATCCTGCTCGATCTCAACCTGCCGGACGCGTCGGGCATCGATATCCTGCGCCAGGTCAAGGACAACAAATATCTGAAAGCGACCCCGGTCGTGGTGCTGACCACCACCGACGATTCCCATGAAATAAAGCGTTGCTACGACCTCGGCTGCAACGTCTACATCACCAAACCGGTGAATTACGAAAGCTTCGCCAACGCCATTCGCCAGCTTGGCCTGTTCTTCTCCGTCATCCAGGTACCGCCGGCCGCCACATGACAACAGCCACGCCGACACTGCTTTACATTGACGACGACGCCGCACTGGCGCGGCTGGTCGATCGCGGCCTGACGCGGCTCGGCTTCAAGGTCGTGCATGCCGCCGACGGCCAGCACGGCCTCGACCGGCTGGCGCAGGGCGGCATCGATGCCATCGCGCTCGACCAGTACATGCCCGGTCTCGACGGGCTCGAAACGCTGGAGCGGATCCTGGCGATCCCGGGCGCGCCGCCGGTGGTGTTCGTCACGGCCTCGCAGGATTCGGCGATCGCAGTCACCGCGCTGAAGGCGGGAGCGGCCGATTATCTGGTCAAGGATGTGAAGGGCGATTTCATTCCCCTGCTCCAGGTCGCGGTCACCGGCGCGTTGCGGCGGGCCGAGATTCAACGAGCCCGCGACGAGGCCGAGGCCGAAGTCCACGCCTCGCGCGACCGCTACGCGGCGCTGGCGGCCGAGCGCGAGGTGCTGCTTCGCGAAGTCAACCACCGCGTCGGCAACTCTCTGCAGATCATCGCCTCGCTGTTGCACCTGCAGGCCAATTCCGCCACCCAGGAAGACGTCAAGGCGGCGCTCACCAATGCGATGGGGCGCGTCGCCGCGGTCGCCCAGGTCCATCGCCGGCTCTACACTTCGCACGATTTGAAGAGCGTGCTGCTGAACCAGTATCTCGACGCGCTGCTGGAAGACCTCCGGCGCTCCGCCGAGGGCAACCGGATGTCGCGGCTGACGCTGAAGGCCGAACCGATCGAGATCGATCCCGACCGCGCGGTCGCGATCGGCATCATCGTCAACGAGCTGATCATGAACGCCGTCAAATATGCCTATCCCGACGGCGCCGGCCCGATCCATGTCGAGCTCAAGGCCTCCAGCGACCATCTCCTGCTCTCGATCGCCGACGACGGCGTCGGCCTCAACGCCAAGGCCGACCCTCGTTCCACCGGCATGGGACAGCGTATCGTCTCGGCCATGGCGTCCAAACTCGAAGCCGACGTCGCGCGCGATCCTGACCATGCCGGGACCCGCATCATAGTCCGCTTCCGCCGCGTCAACGCGCCCGTGCCCAAGCCGAAAGCCGTAGCCGAATGAAGCCGCCGAAGGGTCGTATGCCTTTTGCGGAATTTGAATCGCGACCCGCTAGAAGAGCGCCCCCGCCGCGCCTAGCTCGGCGCAAGTCCGGCCTCGCGTATAATCGCTGCGTTCTCTTCAAATTCTTTTTTCTGGAAGCTCGCAAAGCCCTCCGGACTCGCGGAGCCCCGGAGCTCCAAACCGTCCTTGCCGAGGGCCTGTTGCAGCGACTTGTCGCCTATCACCGACTGGTTTGCCGCGTGCAGCTTCGTCACGGCGGCTACAGGGGTTTTCGCAGGTGCGAAGAGGCCAAACCATCCAACCGAATTCATTCCCTTGAGGCCAATCTCGTTGGCCCCCGGAATATCCGGCATCACGGAGGAGCGCTCCGCGCTCGTTGCGCACAACGCTACAAGTGCACCGGAGTTGACATGCGGCAGGATCGTTGGAGGCGTTCCGATGATCATCGGAATGTTGCCACCCAGAACAGCGGTAACGGTTTCAGCGCCGCCCTTGAAGGGAATATTGACAAGCTTGATCCCGGCGATTTTGGAGATCTGGACGGCCGGTATCTGGAAGCCGACGTTGGAAGTACCGTAGAACACGCCGTCACGCTCACCTTTTGCTTTCGCCAAAAATTCTGCCCAGTTCTTCACGCCATACCCGGCTGATACGGCGACCAGACTCGAACTCGTTGTAACCTGGGAAATCGGCGCAAGCGCCGTCAGCGGATCATACGATAATTTCAGCATCGTCGGCGCGATCACCTGGGAGACGTTCGAGCCGAGAAACAGCGTATGTCCATCCGGTTCGGCGCGCAGGGTCTGCACCGCCGCGAGTGTCGAAGATGCGCCGGCAACGTTCTCGATCAAGTGCTTGGCGCCCAGCACTGCATCGAGCCGATGTGCAAAGTGACGCATCGTCAAATCGGCTGAGCCGCCCGGAGGGAATCCGACAAGAAAACGGATGATTTTGCTTGGGTACTGCTGTGCGCGCGAGGCGGTAGGCAATATGGCGGCTGCAGCGGTTGAAATCGAGGTTTGCAGGAAGCGTCGTCGGTTCATTTTGTTTCCTCCAGATAGTCCTCCCGGCGGCCGTACTTGTCCTTTCCTGGTATCCAGGCTGTGCGACCGCTTTTTTCAAGGCATAGCATAGAGGACCGGCTCCCTGCTATTCTGCCGCCATGACATCGCGCGACTCTGCTGCTTCCGAAATCACGCCCGAGGTGCTGCTGCGCGCCTATGCCTGCGGCATCTTCCCAATGGCCGAAAGCGCCGACGATCCCACGCTGTTCTGGGTCGAGCCGGAAATGCGCGGGCTGATCCCGCTCGGCGGCTTTCGCATCGCCTCGCGGCTGGCGCGCACCGTGCGCTCGGACGCCTTCACCGTCACCGTCGACACCGCCTTCAAGGCGGTCATTGCAGGCTGCGCGGCGCCGCAGGCGGGACGCGACGACACCTGGATCAACAAGCGGATCCGCGATCTCTATGTCGGGCTGTACCAGATCGGGCACTGCCACAGCGTCGAGGTCTGGCAGAACGACGATCTGGTGGGCGGATTATATGGCGTCAGCCTCGGCCGCGCCTTCTTCGGCGAGAGCATGTTCCATACTGCCCGCGACGCCTCGAAGGTGGCGCTGGTGCATCTGGTGGCGCGGCTGATCGAAGGCGGGTTCGAGCTGCTCGACACGCAATACGTCACCGAACATCTGCGCAGTTTCGGCGCCGTCGAAATTTCCAGGCGCCGCTATCGCACCATGCTGGACAGAGCGATGGCGGGCGAGCCGGCGAATTTCCTGAAACTGCCGTCCGACCGCCCTGTCAGCGGCGCCGACGCACTCGCGATCATCGCGGCGCGCGGCTGAGGACCTTGTCCCTGTTCTGGATTGTGACATCAGTCACAGCACCTTCCCGCGCCCTCTCCTATCCCTGTTCTCACGGCTGGTGGAAATGCTCCGCCTCCGGCAACGACAGGGATCGCTCCGATGAGCAATGCGCTGACACTAGCGGCCGGCCCCCTCGAAACGTCCGCCGCGAACCACGGCGCCGACCAGATTGTTGGCAACGCGCCGCCGCCGCTTACCTTCATTGCTCCCCTGCCGCCGCCGCTGCCCAGGCAGCCGGCGCAGAACTTCATGGCGCGGCATTGGCGCGGCGAGCTCTCGCTGCCCCGGTCGTACTGGATCAATTATCTGCTGCTCGGCATCGGCGTCGGCCTTGCGCTTGGTGCGCTGAGCGCGGCGGTCGACCTGCGTGCCATCGAGCAGCCGGTATACTGGCTGATATCGCTCGGCCTGACCTGGGGCGTAATCAGCCTGTTCACGATCTGGGGCGGGGTTGGCGTCTGGCGCGCGGCGACGGCCTACCGCCGCGCGGGAAAGCGCTTCTGGGGCGTTGCCGCCAAGGTGATAATCGGGCTTGGCGCGCTCCACCTCGTCTACAGTCTCCTGTTCGTCGCGATCCCGCAAAGCCTCGGCATCTACGAGATCGTAGCGGGCGACACGCGCCTCGCGTCGCACCAGTTCAAGGTGCTGAACAACGGCACGATGCTGGATTTCTCCGGCGGCATCTCGTTCGGCACGGCGAAGGAGTTCGAGACCATGCTGAAAGCGATGGACAACGTGCGCACGGTGCGGCTGAACTCGAACGGCGGGCGGATCGCGGAGGCGCAAAAGATCGCCGACCTGATCAAGGCGCGAGGCCTCTCTACCTACGTCACCCAGCAATGCGCCTCCGCCTGCACCATCATGTTCCTCGGCGGCAAGCAACGCCATCTGCACGCGAGCGCAAGGCTTGGCTTCCACCAGCCTTATTTCCGCGGCATGACTGCGAACGAACAGCGCGTCGTGATTGCCCGCGAGCAAGCGCGCTTGCAGAAATTCGGCCTCAGCCACGCCTTTGCCGAGCGCGCCAACGCGGCAAGCCCCTCGGGCATGTGGTTTCCCGAACAGAGCGAGCTGCTGCGCGAGCGTGTGGTGACGTCGATCTTTACGCCGCCGCCGCCGAAGCCGGTGGCGAGTGCCACGCCGGCGCCATCCGCTTCTGCCGCCAAGGCCGCTACAGCCCCGCCCGCACTGCAGGCGACGCGGACGACGTATCAGGGGGCTCCGCAATGAGGCCCACGTGTGGCTGTTTTGGGCATGCCACACCAATTCATCCAGCTATGAGGACGGTGGCCTAGTTCCCGAACAATCCACCGAACAGCCCACCAGGCCGCTGCTGCTGCGGCTGTGGCGGCGGTTGCTGCTGGAACTGCGGTTGCGGCGGCAGGCCCGACGGCGGCGGACGCGGCGCGGCCTGCTTCGGCGCCGGCGGGCGCTTGGCGGCGGGCGGCGGAGCCGGCTTCGGCAATTCAGGCTGCGCGCTGACGATGGTCTGGTCGGGGCCTTTGCAGTCGGTCAGCCAGATGTCGTAGACTGGGTGCTCGACGCCGTGCAGCCCGGGGCTTGCGGCGTACATCCAGCCCGAAAAGATCCGCTTCACCTCGCCCTGCAGCGTGATCTCGTCGACCTCGACAAAGGCATCGGTGTTGGCGGCTTCGGTGGAGGGGCGGGTGTAGCAGGCGGACGTCTTCACGCGCAGCGCGCCGAACTGCACGGTCTCGCCGATGTCCTCGTCGAAATTGATGATGCGGCCGGTGATCTTGTCGAGGCCGGAGAAGCTCGCCTTCTTGTTGGTGATCTTCTGTGCGGGCGGCTCGCTGACCACCTCATCGCCCGGCTGCAGGCTGGCCGAGGCCGGCGGCACCGGTCCCTTCGGCTGGCGAGCACCTGGCGGCTGGCCCGGCAGCGCATTGGCCGCAGGCGGCGCGGTGCCCGGCGCACCCGGCTGCGGAGGCGCGACCGCGATGCCCGGCTGGGTGCCCTGCGGAGCCACGGTGGTACCGGGCGGCGGCGCCAGCGGCTGGGTCTGCACGCTTCCGGGCGGCGGCACGCCCTGCCCCGGGGCGGGGCGATTCGGCGTCGGCAACAGCCGGCCGCGCGGCAATTCCGGCACTTCCTCGTCGTCGTCGAGCTGCTGCTGTTGCGGATTGCCACGCGGGATCGCGCCTGGCGGCCGCAGCGGCGGATCGGAAAAAATATTGCCGATCTGCGCGCGCGCCGGCGGCGCAAGCGAGATTGTCGAGGCGGCCACCAGGGCCGCAAAACCGGTCAGGGCAATGGTTCGAAACATTCTCGCGCGGCTTTAAAGGGCGAATCGGGCTCGCGACATAGTACAATCTATCCGCCGCTCGCGTGCCCACCGGTTAACACGGCAAATAGGGCGGGGAAAGGGCGGTTTCCTGCCCTTCCCGGCCGGTAGTGTCCCAATTCCGAAGTTCGCCTTTTTTCGCGGCACCTCCGGAACGAACTTCGGAATTACTGGGACACTACCAAAATAGCTTTTCTAGTGCGGATACTGGATTTGAAGCTCCCAGACGAACGCGCGGCAAATGCGTGGGAGCTTCAAATCCACCCGCACTAGTCAGCTCCCGCCACAAATGAAATAGTCGGTTTCGATCAGCTTTCGCGCGGGTCGCCTGCGCGAAAACCATGAAAATCCGGGACAACCGGACGAGCCAGAGGAAACTCCAATGACCGATCGAATTCGCCTCGACGGCCGGGTTGCCGTCGTCACCGGTGCGGCCGGTGTCATCGGAACCGCCACCATCAGGCTGCTCGCCGAGCGCGGGGCGCGCATTGTCGCGGTCGACCGCAAGGAGGCCGATCTCAAGGCCGCCGTCCGGGACCTGCCGGCCTCCGCCGAGGCGCTCGCGATCACCGCCGACGTCACAGTTGAGGACGAGGTCGCAGACTACGTCCGCGCCAGCGTCGACCGGTTCGGCACCATCGACGCCTTCTACAACAACGCCGGCATCGAGGGCGATATCAAGCCGATCCCGCAATATTCGCTGGAGAGCTTTCGGAAAGTGCTCGACGTCAACGTGGTCGGCGTCTTCCTCGGCATGAAGCATGTGCTGCCGGTGATGCTCAAACAGAACAAGGGCAGCATCATCAACACCGCCTCGATCGCGGGCCTGATGGGCTCGCCGCACATCGCCGTCTACAGCGCCAGCAAGCACGCCGTGATCGGCCTCACCAAGAGCGCGGCGTGGGAATGCACCGGCACCGGCGTGCGCGTCAATTGCGTCTGCCCCGGCCTGATCGACAGCCGGATGCTGTCGACGATCATGCAGGGCCGCAATGGCGGCAACGCGCCGCCGCCCCACGACAAGATGGTCGAGCGGATTCCGGCGCGGCGGCTCGGACAGGCTTCCGAGGTCGCCTCCATCGTGGCATTCCTGGCCTCCGACGAGGCCAGCTACGTCTCCGGCTCCGCCTATACCGTCGACGGCGGCCGCACCGCCGCGTAGGATTCCGTCATTCCGGGGCGATGCAAAGCATCGAACCCGGAATGACACGGCTAAAAACAGAGGTCTCCGCCCGCATGCCCGTCGTACTCGATCCCGATGCCGCCGCCGTCTACAAGGCCTTTCAGGAAGCCAACCGCCCGCCCTACGAGTCGGGAACACCGACCGAGGCCCGTGCGATGTATCTGGCCGCCCGGCCCGTCTCAAACCCGGAGCCGCCGGAACTGGAATCGGCAAGACCGCTGTCGATCCCGGCACCCCATGGCGCGATTCCGGCCCGCGTCTACACGCCGAAGGCATTGCGCAAGACCGATGGCCTGGCGCCGTGCCTGGTGTTTTATCATGGCGGCGGCTGGGTGATCGGCGATCTCGATTCCCACGACGTGGTCTGCCGCAAGCTCGCGCATGAGGGCGAATTGATCGTGATCTCGATCGATTACCGCCTCGCCCCCGAACACAAATTCCCCGCCGCCGTTGACGACGCCGTCACGGCCGTCAAATGGGTCGCGGCGAATGCAAAGGACCTCGGCATCGACGCTGCGCGCCTGATGGTCGGCGGCGACAGCGCCGGCGGCAATCTCGCCGCCGTCGTCGCGCTTGCCGCGCGTGATGGCGACGGGCCAAAACTCGCCGGCCAGGTGCTGATTTATCCTGCGACCGACTTTGCCATGAAGCATCCCTCGCACAGCGAGCCCGAGACCAGCATTCTGTTGACGCACTCCGTCATCAAATGGTTCTGCAACCACTATCTGAGCGGCGCTGACGACATCGATAATTGGCGGGCCTCGCCGGCGCGCGCCAAGACGCTGTCTGGATTGCCGCCGGCCTATGTGCTGACCGCCGGCGCCGATCCCCTGCGCGACGAAGGCGATGAGTTCGCCGCGCGGCTGAAGCAAGCCGGCGTGCCCGTGACCTACAAACACTTTCCCGGTCAATTCCACGGCTTTTTCACCATGGGCAAGCTGTTGCAACAGGCCAACGCCGCTGCGAGCGACATCGCGACCTGGCTGAAATCGCTGAACTGAACGTTGCGTGGCCTTTAGTGGCATTGAGTGGGGTTGGGTCCTGCGCTACCGCTGGTAGCGGAACGGTGGTGTGGGAAATCCAGCGCGTTCGGAAATGTGGTGGGGGTAATCTAGATCATGCTCGTTTTCGGCATACCCGTCGACTTCATCCTGTTCGCGCTCACGCTGCTCGGCGTCGCGCTGTTCCATCACCACACCCTGCCCGTCGCGCTGACGGGCCTGTCGGCCATCATCGTCTACAAGCTGATCTTCACCGGATTCAAATTCGGCGCCGGCCTTGGCGGCCTCGGCCACCACATGGCGCATGAGTGGGTGACGCTGGCCAACCTGTTCCTGCTGCTGACGGGATTTGCGTTGCTGTCGCGGCATTTCGAGGACAGCCGGATTCCCGACGAAATGCCGGCGCTGCTGCCGGACGACTGGAAGGGCGGCGTCGTCCTGCTGATGCTGGTGTTCGTGCTGTCGAGCTTCCTCGACAATATCGCCGCGGCGCTGATCGGCGGCACGGTGGCGCGGCATGTTTTCCAGGGCAAGGTCCATATCGGCTATCTCGCGGCCATCGTCGCGGCGTCGAACGCGGGAGGAGCCGGCAGCGTCGTCGGCGACACCACAACCACCATGATGTGGATCGCCGGGATCAGTCCCCTCGCCGTCGTCGAAGCCTATATCGCCGCCGTGGCGGCCATGCTGATCTTCGCGGTACCCGCATCGCTGCAGCAACACCGCTATTCCCCGATCGTGAAGAACCCTCCGAGCGGACTGAAGATCGACTACACCAGAGTGTTCATCGTCGCAGCCATTCTCGTCGCGGCGCTAGCTGCCAATATCACCGCCAATCTGAAATTCCCCGCCCTGCTCGACATCGTTCCCGTGCTCGGCATCGCGGTCTGGATCGTGATCCTGCTGACGGCGGCGTTGCGCAAGCCGGATTGGTCGGTAATGCCGGAGACGGTCAAAGGCACGGTCTTCCTGCTCGCGCTGGTGACGGCGGCCTCGATGATGCCGGTCGAAAAGCTTCCCGCCGCGTCATGGCCGACGGCGCTCGGCCTCGGCTTCGTCTCAGCGGTATTCGACAATATTCCGCTGACCGCGCTGGCGCTGAAGCAAGGCGGCTATGATTGGGGCTATCTCGCCTATGCCGTCGGCTTCGGCGGATCGATGATCTGGTTCGGCTCATCCGCCGGCGTCGCGCTGTCGAACATGTATCCGGAAGCAAAATCGGTTGGCCGCTGGGTCAGCCAGGGCTGGCCGATCGCGGTCGCCTATGTCGTAGGATTTTTCGTCATGCTCGTCATCCTCGGCTGGCATCCCGACGCGCCGCGTTGATCGAGGAAGCCGCAAGCTTTCGGAAATCGGGTGTCGCCCAGGCATCCAGACTGCAAATCTCAACGCCGTGAGACGGTGAACCTGCGCCATCGGGCACAAGGCACCTGTTGCAGCTGGAGAGTGCCAGATGAAACCGGAACGCGAAGCCGATCGAAACACTCGAAATCCATTCGGCGTCATGGATGTGCCCGATCCCAATGATCAGGCGGTGATGGAATTCGCCGACCGCGCCACGCTGGATGGCGCCTCCGATCACGCGAATGCGGCGGCCTGGGGCGAGACGATTGGCGGCCAATGCCACTCGATCGAAGGCGATTGGTCGAGCCGCTGGAACGGCGGCGCGGATCCCACCATTGCCGGCGATGCGCCCGACAAATGGAAACAGGGCCGAGGTCAGGCAAGGACAGCCGGAGACCGCGTCTATCTCTATTTCGAATGGAACTCCGGTGCGCGCAAGGGGCTGATCGACGCGAAGTGCGAAGGCGCGCAGCGGCTGGTCGGAAAATACATCAACCTCACGAGCCCCGCGATCACCCGTCCCTGGATCGGCCTGATCGTGGACCGCAAGCGAATAGATGGCCGGTTTCCGGAAGGGCGGCTGGATTTCCGGCGATAGAAGCTGCCCCGCCCTCGCCAGGCTACACCGTGACGACCGGGCGAATATCCACCTTCAACACGTCATTTTCATACGCCCGATCGCCGATCCGAAAATACGTCGTGCCAATCTTGTTGAAACCATGCCTGACATAGAAGCCGATGGCCCTGGAATTCTCGGCATTGACGGTCAACCAGACGTTCTCACCTCCGCTGTCGCGGCAATGTTCCAGCGCACATCGCAACAATGCGGCGCCCCTTCCGCCTGACTGCTGCCTCGGCCGAACATACAGGGTTGTGATCTCCAGCGGCGAGCAATCGGCCAATGGCGGCGTTGCCGACGAACACACGGTCACGAACCCGTCAATTCCAGTGCCGTTCTCCGAGACCCAGATCGCCTTCCCGGAATCGCCGATCGCATCGCGCAAATTCTGCGCCGTAAACGCCGTAAGAACATACTCCGCAAAGTGTGGACTGACGCCCTCCCGCAGATAGGTGTTCATCCAGACCTCGATGCTCACCGCAGCGAGAGCCGACGCGTCGCGTTCGTGCGCCTTCCTGATCATATCAGCCGATCTCGCCCCACCAATCCTCAACCTGCCCTTGCCGCGCGGCGCAGCGATTGCGGCGGCTGGCCGAAGGCGCGGATGAAGGCGCGGCGCATCCGCTCCGGATCGCGAAAGCCGGTGGTCTCGGCGACGCGCTCGATCGCCTCGCTGGACGATTGCACGCGCTGCCGCGCCACCTCGATCCGCAACCGCTCGACCGCCTTCGACGGCGTGGTGCCGGTCTCCGCGATGAAGGCGCGGGTGAAATGCCGCGAACTCATCCCGGCCTGCTCGGCCATGTCCTCCACCGTGAGCGGCGCATCGAGATGTTCGCGCGCCCAGGCCAGCAGCGGACCGAACCGTCCGGTCGGCGCCTTTAACTCCAGCAGCGACGAGAATTGCGACTGGCCGCCGCTGCGGCGGTGGTAGAGCACAAGCTGTTTTGCGGTTTTCTGTGCGATCTCGTCGCCGTAATCTTCGAGGATCATCGCCAGCGCGAGATCGATGCCCGCTGATATTCCCGCGGAGGTCCAGATATTGCCATCGCGCGTGTAGATGCGGTCGGCCTCCAGCTTGACCTTGGGATAGGTCGAGACGAAGTGCCGTGTGCGCTGCCAGTGCGTGGTGGCGCGGCGGCCGTCGAGCAGGCCGGCCTCCGCCAGCACATAGGCGCCGGAGCAAACGCTGGCGACGCGGACGCCGCGCCTGGCCACTGCGCGCACGAAGGCGAGCGTCTTCGGACAGGCGGCGGCGGCGCGCACGCCCTCACCTCCGGCAATAATCAGCGTCGTGATGGCGCTGGATGGCCGCAGGCCCCGCGCCAGCATCTCCACGCCTGAGGTGCTGCGCACCGGGCCCGGCGTCACCGCCAGCGTTTTGATCACGTGGTCTGAGCCCGAGAAGCGCGCCGCGATTTCGAACACGGAAATCGGGCCTGCGGCATCGAGCAATTGGAAATCGCGAAAGATCAGGACGCCGATCATGTGATCCTATGTCCTTAAATGAGGGAAATATGGCATTTATGACGATAGGGCATCATGTCAGAATGCGCGGGTCAAGCAAAATCAGGAGGTTCATATGTCCGCGCCGCTTCAGATCGGTCTCGTGTTGTTTCCAAAGGTGACCCAACTCGATTTCACCGGGCCGCTGCAGGTGTTCTCCAGCGTGCCGGGCGCGCAGGTGCATCTGATCTGGAAGCGGATCGAACCGGTCAGCAGCGACTCCGTGATGACGATCACGCCGACGACGACTTTTGCGGATTGCCCGCAGCTCGACGTCATCTGCGTGCCCGGCGGCTTCGGCACCGACGACATGATCAATGACGAGGAGATGCTGGCGTTCCTGAAGAAGCAGGCCGACGGCGCCAGATACGTCACCTCGGTCTGCACGGGATCGCTGGTGCTGGGTGCAGCCGGGCTGCTGAAAGGCTATCGCGCGGCGACGCATTGGACCGCGATGGAGTTTCTCTCCGCGTTCGGCGCGATCCCGACCAAGACCCGCGTCTGCGTCGATCGCAACCGCGTTACCGGTGGCGGCGTTACCGCAGGCATCGATTTCGCGCTGACGCTGGTGTCGCTGCTGGTCGACCGCCGCACCGCCGAAGCGATCCAGCTCCGGCTCGAATACAATCCGGCGCCGCCGTTCAATTCCGGCTCGCCCGACACCGCGCCGCCGGAAATCCTCGCGCTGATGAAGGACAAGATCGCGCCCGCGCAAGCGCGCCGAGGCGAAATGATCGGCCGCGCCGCGGCAAAGCTGGGTTAGCTTCTGTTCGGTGGCTTCATCCTTCGAGACGCATCGCTTCGCGAAGATCAGGCTGGAACGAGCGGACGGCGCGGCAGGAGCCGCTCGGCCATCGTGCGCCCGAATTTCAAAGAGGGACGTTCGACGGTGCGATAGAGGATCTCGGAGGCACAAAGAGCGGTAACGGCAGCCAAAGCCAGAATATAGATCATCGGAATTGTCGTATTGAGAAGGTGTGCAGCCGCGATCAGAATGGGCACGTGGATCAGGTAAAGGCTGTAAGAAATCTTTCCAAGCCAAAGGGGGATCGAACCGGTAAGTGCGTCGCGGACCTTCACATCGGCAAAACTTAAAGCGACAAGCAGAGCCGCGCCGATTGCAGTCGGCACCCCTCCGACATGAACCGGATTTACCGAAAACGGAACGAGCGCCGCGCACCATAATGCCAGTCTGGCCCGTCCGCTCAATGCCTGAGAGACCTTCATAATCTGCGACGAATTCTCGGCGAGCACAGCACCGATGACAAACAGATAAAGGTACTTTCCCGTCAGAAAGGGATTGAAGAACCAATCCGGCGAAAAGCTACTCTGAATGTAGAAGCAGGCGCCCGAAATAAGGGCTCCCAGCGCCAGGGCGACGCGCCAGTCTCGTTTGACCGCAACAGCGATGACCGGAAAGATCAGTGACAACCTCAGTTCGATGACCAGGCTCCACATCACGTTGTCGAGCGACTGCCACGCCTGCACGTCGGTCATTGCCAGATGGGCCAAAACCACGGACCAGGTGGGGTGGACTTGCCAGCTGTATTCGGTTGCCCAGTTGCCTACACCGAGCAGAGGCGCCGGGTCGACCAGATACCAAAGCGCCGTCGAGATCAGGATCGCAACGCAGAATGGCGGATATATCCGCCAGAATCGCTTGGTTGCAAAAGACCAGTAGGAGCCGCCGTCTCGTGAGGTCAGCGCGAGGTAGAGAACAAGGCCGCTCAGAATAAAGAACACGGTGACGGCAGATTCGCCCGCAATCAAAACCCTCAAAGGAGAGTATCTGATCCAGGCCGGCGTTTCCGGATACATCAGTCGCAGGTGAGACGCCACGACGATCAACGCAGCGATACCTCGTAATGAGTCCAGCGATGCGATTCTCATCACGGTTTGCACATCCCTGGTGGCGGCCGCAGGCGGTACGCCTGTCCGGATGTTTGGTCTAGCGCGGCAAAGCGGCGGGGTCCCCATGATCTGACGGTTAACCCTACCGCGCCTTCGGAAATCCTCGCTTGATGAGGGACAAGATCGCGCCCGCGCAAGCGCGCCGAGGCGAAATGATCGGCCGCGCCGCGGCCAAGCTGAGGTGAAGTTCGGTCGCCACATCCTTCGAGACGCCACTCGTGGCTCCTCAGGATGAGGTCTTCTTTGGAGCAAGGTCTTAGATCCTCATGGTGAGGAGCGCGGCGACGCCGCGCGTCTCGAACCACGAGGCCCAAGTGCGCGTTTCTTTCGCCCAAAGAAAAAGGCCGCCTGGTTGCCCAGACGGCCTTTCCTTTCCTACGGCGGCGCCACACTGTGACGGGCGATCTCAGAACCTCTGCACCGGGGGCCTATCTCCCAGCCGTATCCTGATCGGGTGCCGCTGCTCATCGGGACAGTCGCGAACTGGAGCCCGATCCGTACGCGATGGTTTCCCATCTCCGTAAGATGCTTCATTGAACGGCGAACCGGCGAAACGCGCAAGCACGCCGTGGCAAATGTCCCCGCTGATCCCGTTATTCACAGGCGCGCTTGCGACGCAGCAAAGACGTCGGCCGGGCGTCTGCCCTGCAGCAACCGCGCGAAAATGATGCCGTGGGTGACGAAGTAGACCGGCACCAACAGCGTCGGAATGCTCGACCACGGCAGCGACCACATCGCGGTGGAGCCGACCCCACCGCCAAAAATCTGCAGCGGCGATCCCGGCGCCGAAAGCACGCCGAGCGCAACCGCCTCCACCAGATCGAGCGTGCCCAGAATATTCCACGCCAGCAGCGCGCGGCGGCTGCCGGCAAAGTTGCGCGCAGCGGCCAGCATCAACGGGATGGCGATGACGCCGACAATGATGTCACCCCATCCCGCCGAGTGTGGAAATGGTCCGGTCAATTTTCCCTGCGATGCCAGCAACAATATGAAGGCGCCCGGCAGGATGCGAAGGGCGTTGAGGCCGAGCAACAGCGGCACCGGCAATGCCAGCAAGGTCTCACGCACGCGCGCGGACAGCAGCGCCGCGCCGCCGACCGCAATCACCGGCAGTATCACCATGACGCCCACGACCGGCACCGGCGTCGCCGTCGCGGCATAGATGCCGGTGGTCGCCAGCGCGATCGCCAATCCAATCCACAGTCCGGCGATCGTCACCGTCGTCAGCTTCTGCAGCGGCGACATCGGCATCATGGCGATGGCGGCGTTCAGGGTCACCGCGATCGTCGCGGTCAAGACAGTCGTTCCGATCAATTCGAGCATCGCAACCTCCCACTTGGTGTAATGACACGTGTCTTGACCAGTAAGTGCCGGAGGAAAAACGCCCGGTGCCGTTCATCCCAGACTTCGAGAACCCAGCACTTTCAGCGCCGCCTGGCCGTCGGCGCCGAGCTGCTTGCCGGCCTCGGCCTGCGCCTTCGCCCAGTAAGGAAAGCTGCGGCGCACGATCCCCCGCCCCTGCGCGGTGATGGCCACGATGCGCGCGCGGGGATCCTCGCCCGGCCTGGTCGAAATCCACTTCTGCGTTTCGAGCAACGCCAGATTGCGCGTCAGCGTGGTGCGCTCCAATCCCAAAAAGCCGGCCAGCTTGCCGACCGGCATTTCGCCGCGCAGGATCAATTGCGCCAGGATGGTGAACTGGGTGGTGCGGATGCCGGCTTTCTGCATGTGGGCGTCATACAGCCGGGTGGTCTTCCGGGCCGCCTGGCGCAACGCCAGGCAGAAGCAGCCGGCGGCGGCCATGTAATCGGTGGCGTCGGATTCTCGCGTTGTCATGAAACGAGTGTAGATACACCTATAGGCCCACGCAATCGTCCGCACCGGTTCTTCAAGAACATGTGAGGCCAGTCCAGGCGACGCGTCGATGCGGTGGTTTAGCTTCCGGGCGTCCAGGCCTGATAGTCGCCGGTGGCCTTGGGACGGCGCCCGCTCGCCAGAGTCGAACCGGATGGGCGATAGGCTGCGGGCGAGCCGGTCAGGTTCGCAACGTGCGGCTTTTCCCACTCGCGCGGGGTGTAGGTCTCTTCGGTCGGCGCGACGTCGACCGTGTGATGCAGCCAGCCATGCCATGAGGGCGGCACCTTGCTCGCTTCGGCGTAGCCATTATAGACCACCCAGCGCCGCTGGAAGCCGAGCGTCGGATCGATCTTGCCGCCCTTGGTGCGATAGTAGGTGTTGCCCTGCTCGTCCTGGCCGACCAATTCGCCAAAGCGCCACGTCCACAATTGCGTGCCGAACGTCTGGCCGTTCCACCAGGTGAAGAATTTGAGCAAAAACAGCTTCATGAGGGGCCGGCCGGTTCGAGAGGACGTAACGCCGTGATGCCATCGGCGCGCCCAATTGTCCAGACGCGTTCGCCCCGGCGTGACTTTGCCGGGGTTGGCCAGAAGGTGTGCCTGTCTTTGGCGTTGAATCGTGGCGGAATCCGCGTTGGGTGTTCATTCTGCATACAGTTCCCACCTGACAGATTCAGCCCTGCGCACCATCGGTGCGCGGGCTTGGGAACGCCTGCCTTCTGAAATAGTTAGGCCGTAATCTCGCAGATGGAGCCGACAATGATCAGTCTTAAAGTTTTGTGTTCTGCCGCAGCGATCGCTGCGCTGGTTGCGCCGACGGTGCTGCCCAACCCCAGCTTCGCGCAGGCTAGAGGGGCGATTGGTGGCGGTGCGCCGGCGGCTGGTGGTGGTGGCGGAGCGCCGGCTGTGGGCGGCGGCGGTGGCATGCGTGGCGGCGCTATTGGCGGCGGAGCGGCGATTGGAGGCGGTGGCGGCGGTTTCCGCGGCGGCGCCATTGGCGCACCACCGGCGATGGCAGGCGGTGGCGGCGGCTTCCGCGGTGGCGCCATTGGCGGCGCACCGGCGATAGCTGGTGGCGGCGGCAGCTTCCGCGGCGGTGTCATTGGCGGCGCACCGGTCGCGCGCGGCGCGATCGGGGGAGGTGCGATCGGCGGCGGCGCGATCGGCGCCGGTGTGCCTGGCCCGCGATACAGCGGCGGTGCCGGCGTGTATCACGGCGGCCATCATCACGGCCACCATCATCATCGCCATCGTCACGGCGGGTTCTACCCCGGCCTCTTCATCGGCGGCGCCCTTGCTTCCGGCTACTACGGCAGCAGCTATGGCTATTACAACGATCCCTACTACTATGGCGACGAATATGTCGAGGACGGCGTGGTGGCGGCGGCCCCCGGCGACGATGAGGTTGCTTACTGCAGGCAGAAATATCGTTCCTATGATGTGCGGTCGCGAACCTATCTCGGCAATGACGGGCTGCGGCATCCCTGCCCGTAACGCCATCCGGCGAACGTGAATCCCGAAGTGAATTCCCAAGCGAGCGGCGCATTCCGGTGCGCCGCTCTTTTCACGTGCGCAACGCCACCGCGACGCCGCCGAGCGTGATCACCAGCGCGGCGATCTCGCGCACGCCCAGCGGCTCATGCAGCATGGCTGCCGCGGCCACCACGCCGACCACCGGCACCAGCAGGGTGCCGATCGACGCGGTCGCCGCCGGCAGCCGCTCCAGCGCCGCGAACCAGCAGACGTAGCACAGGCAAAACTGGATCAGCGTGATGTAGAGCATCGACGCCCAGCCGATCCCCGAAAGGGCTGCAAGCTGTGGCTGCTCGACGGCGAGCCCGATGATCGCGATCGGCAGGCAGCCGAGACCGATCTGCCAGGCGGCCAGCGATAGCGGCTGCATCGCAAGCGGAAAATGCTTGGTCAGCACGGTGCCGAGCCCGACGCATACGGCGCCCGCCAGCGCGCACAAAATTCCCGGCAGCTTGCCGACACTGGCGTCGAAGCCATTGCCGCCGATCAGGACGGCGATGCCGACCAGCGCGACCGTCAAGGAAAGTGCCCGCAGCAGCGACAGCCGTTCGCCGAGGATCGGCCACGCCAGAAACGCCACCCAGACCGGGATCGAGATGCCGAGCACGGCAGCCTCGCTGGCACTCAGCCACAGCAATGCCAGCCCCATGAACGCAACCCAGCCGCCGAGCGACAATGTCGAAACCAGCAACAGCCGCAGCCACATGCCATCAGGCACGCGAAGCGTCTCCCGCCGCGCCAGCGCGATCAACGCGAGGGCGGCGGCACCGACGATGCCGCACAGGCCGCGCGATGACAGCGGCGGCCACTCCGTCAACAGATGTTTCATGATTGGGAAGTTGAGGCCCCACCCCACTGAGGCGATCGCAAGGACGATGAGGCCGAGCGGCGACATTCGGGGACCACCCGCTTGGCGAGGTACAGGCATGGCGGGCTTAGATCCGGAACCGGGGGCGCATTTGTTCTTGTTCTGACACAGCTTACCGGAATTCGCCTCTAGGCAAATCTTTTATGCACTCTATCATACAGACGGCTTGTCGACGTTCCGCCTTAATCCTTTTCAGAGGCGCGGCGAATCGTCGACCGCAGCCCGAACAAAAAGGAATCCTCGTGCCGCGCGTTCTCGTGGTCGATGACGACCCGATGGTTTGCGTCGCCATCGAAGTTTGTCTGCAGCGTCAGGGTTTCGAAGTCACCATTGCCGACGGTGGCGAGGCCGGGATGCAGGCACTCGAAGCGTCCGCTTTCGACGTGATGCTGATCGACGTCTTCATGCCGCATATGCGCGGGTTTGAATCAATTCGGATGTTTCACGAGCGCCGGCCCGAGATTCCGATCATTGCGATGTCGGGCTACGCGTTCGCCAATACCGAACGCGCGCCCGATTTCCTGCGGATGACCATCGAACTCGGCGCGGCATGCTGTCTGCGCAAGCCGTTTACGCCGAACGCGCTGTTGACCAGCGTCAACGAATGCCTCACGAAACCGATACAGTCTGCGCGCCTCTCGAAATGATGAAATAACAGCGTCAATGCCTTCGCAGCGTATCATCCTTGGAATCGGCCTCGCCATCCTCCTCCTTATCGGTGCAGCCTCGATCGGTCTCGACCTGAAGTCGCGGGCCGACACGGCTTCCGTCGACCACGCCCTGGAGGTGCTGAAGCGGATCTCGGATATCCGGCCGCTGCTGCGGCGCGCCGAAAGCGCGGCGCGCGGCTTTGCGCTCACCGGCAATCCGGACTTTGTGAGGGAATATAACGAGTCCAGCGACGCAATCCTGCCGGCCTTCGACGACCTGATCAAGACAGTCGAGGGCAATTCCGGCCAAACCCGGCTGCTCGAGGAAGCCAAGGCGCAGGTGGCGCGCCAGATTGTGACGGGCGGCGAGTTGATCAGGCTCAAGAATGCGGGCGATCAGGCGAAAATAGCCGCATTGCTGGCCAACGACGAGGACCGCAAGGCGACGGAGACGATCGGCGCCAACCTGGCCAAGACCGTCGCCGAAGAGCGAAGGCGTCTCACGCTCCGGCGCACCCAGTCCGAAACCAATGGCACCTTCCTGCTGGCGATCGATCTGGCGTGCGTGGTGCTGATCCTGATCCTTGCAACCCTCCTCACGCGCTCGACCGGCAAGTCACGCCGTGAGTTGCAGGAATCGCTCACTGCAACCAAGGCCACCAACGAAGCGCTGGAGGCCGCGGTCGCGGAACGCACCGAGCACCTGGTCAAGGCCCATGAGGAACTCCGGCATTCGACCGACGTGCTGCAGAGCACCTTTCACAGCATGGCCGAGGCGGTGCTCGTGATCGACGCCAAGGGCCGCGTGTTGCTCTCCAACCCGGCCGCGGAAAAGATGCTGCGCTACCGTCCGGGCATGACCGTGGAACTGCTGCGCTCGCTCAGCACCGTCTTTCGTGCCGACGGCGTCACGCCGTTGCCGGTCAGGGAGATGCCGGCCGTGCGCGCGCTACGCGGCGAGGAGTTTGACAACACCGAAATCGTGGTGCGGCCCCGCAGCGGCGACGCACCCGTTCATCTCGTCATCAGCGGGCGGCCGCTGCGCGACGCATCGCGTGCCATCAGTGGCGCCTCGCTGCTCTATCATGACATCACCGGGACGCGCGAGATCGAGCGCAAGCTGCAGCAATCGCAAAAGCTCGACGCCATCGGCAAGCTCACCGGCGGCGTTGCCCACGACTTCAACAACATGCTGACCGTGATCACCGGCACCACCGAACGGCTGGTCGCCGCACTCGCGGACCAGCCGGCGCTGCAGAAAACCGCCGAGCTGATCGACGTGGCGGCGGAGCGCTGCATCGAGCTGATCCAGCATCTGCTGGCCTTCGCCCGCCGGCAACCGCTGCAGCCGCGCAACATCGACGTCAACGGCACCGTGCTCGACATCGCCAAGCTGCTGCGCCCTACCCTCGGCGAGCACATCGAGATCGACTCGATCCTCGAGCCGGAGGTTGCGGCCGCGCATATCGATCCCTCGCAGCTGGCCAACTCGCTGCTCAACATGGCGATCAATGCCCGCGATGCGATGCCCGAGGGCGGCAAGCTCTTGCTGGAGACTCGCAACGTCGTGCTCGACGAGGCCTATGCGCAGGCCAACCCCGACGTGCTGCCCGGCCCTTATGTGATGCTGGCGGTCAGCGACACCGGCACCGGCATGTCCAAGGAAATCCAGGACAAGGTGTTCGAGCCGTTCTTCACCACCAAGGAAGTCGGCAAGGGTTCCGGTCTCGGCATGAGCATGGTCTACGGCTTCGTCAAGCAATCCGGCGGCCACATCCGGATCTACAGCGAGGAAGGCCACGGCACCACGATCAAGCTGTATCTGCCGCCGGCACGCGGACAGGCCCCCGCCGCCGTGGCCGCCGCCGCGCCGCTGGTCGGCGGCAGCGAAACCATCCTGGTGGTGGAGGACGACCAGCTGGTGCGCAACTTCGTCACCACGCAATTGCAGAGCCTCGGCTATCAGACCCTCGATACATCGGACGGCCCGTCGGCGCTGCAGGCGGTGGCAAACGGCCTGCCATTCGACCTGCTGTTCACCGACGTGATCCTGCCCAACGGCATATCCGGCAGGCAGCTCGCCGACGAAGTCGCAAAACGCCGGCCCGGTATCAAAGTGCTCTATACCTCCGGGTATACCGACAATGCGATCGTGCATCAGGGGCGGCTCGACCCCGGCGTCCTGCTGCTGAGCAAGCCCTATCGCAAGTCGCAGCTGGCCAAAATGATCCGCCAGGCGCTGGACTAGGGTCAACTAGCGCGCAGCCAGACGGAACCAATCGTACCCGCTAACGATTGAACTCCGGGTACTGTTGTGCGCGGCGACCATGAATTGAGAGGCGAAAATGTTCCTGATGGGACTTGGCGCGCTGCTCGTTCTCGGCGGAGTGCTGTACATGGCGCGCACTGCTATTTGGCGGGGATCGCTTAGCGGCCCGGATTCCTCCCGGCCGGTTCGCGGCACTCTGGAGCCGCCACGGCGTAGCCTTCGATTCCTGGGGCTGGGAACGAACTGGCCGGGCATTCTCCTTATGGTGATCGGTGCAATTCTGCTGGTGACGGGGGGCGGTTTCTAGCCTCGCCACGGGTGCTCTTATGCAAACATCGAACAGCGCCGCGCCATCAAAGTCGAAACAGTCCTTCAAGTGAAGCCAAAGGCCCGGGAACGATCCGGGGCCTTTTTGTCCTTCAGAAGTTAGCCAGTGGAATTGAGCGCGGGCGCAGCATTCATCAGCAACGCACCAAACAGAACGACCAGATAGAGCATCGAAAACACGAACAGGCGCCGCGCAGGCTGCCTTTCCTTGCCGTCGTCGCTCTGACGTACCTGCCATGCGAGAAAAATCATGGTCGCGCCAAGCGTCGCTGCAGCCGCGCCATAGATGGCTCCCGCAAACCCCAGTGCCCAGGGTATCAGTGAGATCGGAACCAGAACAACGCTGTAGAGAAGAATCTGGCGCTTTGTTTCGGCCTTGCCGGCTACGACCGGCAACATCGGCACCCCGGCCCTGGCATATTCTCCGGCAAGATTGAGTGACAGTGCCCAGAAGTGAGGTGGCGTCCAAAGGAAGATGATCAGGAACAGGATGAGCGGTTCGAGCCCGACGCTTCCGGCGGCCGCAACCCAGCCGATCACCGGAGGGAGTGCGCCGGCCGCACCGCCAATGACGATATTTTGCGGTGTTCGGCGTTTGAGCCACATCGTGTAGACGACGACATAGAAGAAAATCGTGAAAGCAAGCAGCGCAGCCGCGGCCACGTTCAGCAAAGCGCCGAGGGTCACAATGGCCCCAATTCCAAGCACCAATCCGAAAACCAGTGCTTCCGGGCGCGAGACACGGCCGCTCGGAATCGGACGCATGGCGGTACGCGCCATCACGGCATCGATGTCGGCGTCGTACCACATGTTGAGCGCACCTGCGGCGCCGGCTCCGGCAGCGATGCAAAGAAGCGCAACGGCACCAGCGAAGGGATCGATGTCGCCTGGCGCGACCAGGAGACCAACGAGTGCGGTAAAGACGACCAGCGACATGACGCGCGGTTTCGTCAGCGCGACATAGTCCCCGATGCCGGCGTAGCTCCGGCGGACGAGGACTGAACGATTGATTTGCATGAGATCAATACCTCCTGTTGCCGGCGACATGGCGGCGCCTGCGCAGTAAAAACGATGCAATCGCCCCAAATTCCTTTTGCAAAACCAGGTCCGAATAATCCGCGGCTATTCACGAGCAGATTTTGTGCCGTCTAGCCCAGCGACTTGATGATTTCCCGATACGCTGCTTCCGGAAACGCTTTCAGCGTGCGCGTCCGGATGTTTCCCTGCATGCCCAGTTGCAGGCTGAAACGTGCCGCCACGGCGTCGTCAGGAGCTTCGTAGATTGCGACGATGTCAAAGTCGCCCATGGTCAGGAAAAAGAATTTGAACTCGCCGCTCATGTCCTTGAGCGCTTTCTTTGCTGCGTCCAGACGGCTTGGCGAGTCCTTCACCTTCTGAATGCCTTGCTCGGTCCAGTTTGCAAGCATGACGTATGTGGTCATGGCCATCCTCCATTTGGTACAAGGCAACGGTGCCTACGTCGTCGGCGCGAAGAACAGGACCCGGATAAGGTGCGTGTAGTCGGCTTCGAACACCATGATCGCCACAAACACCAGCACCAGCACCGGCGGCAGCAGGATGGCATAGCTCAAGGCCAGCCGCTCCCAGGCCATGTGCATGAAAACGGCGACGATCAGGCCGGCCTTCAACACCATGAACAGCAGGATCAGCGACCATCTGAGATAGCCCTGGAAGCCAAAGTAGTCGACGAAATAGGAGCACGCGCTGAGGACGAACAGCCATCCCCAGACCACGAGATAGAGCTTGATCGGGTGCTGCTGGCCCTTTACGTGCGTGGCCCCTGCGGCGGGCGCGTCATGCACATGCGTTTGCAGCGCAGGTTGTTGTGCCTCAAAATGTACCGCCACGTTTGTCATGCGCCGACCTCACCAAAGATAAAAGAAGGCAAAGATGAACACCCACACCAGATCGACGAAGTGCCAGTACAGGCCCATGATTTCGACGATCTCGTAGTGTCCTTTTCTGCTCGTGAAGAAGCCGCGCCTTTCGACGTCGAAGTCTCCCCGCCAGACCTTTCGCGCGATGGCGACCAGGAAAATCACGCCGAACGTCACGTGCGTGCCGTGGAAGCCGGTGATCATAAAGAAGCTCGATCCGAACTGCGCCGCGCCCCAGGGGTTTTCCCAGGGCCGTACGCCCTCCATGATCAGCTTGGTCCATTCGAAGGCCTGCATTCCGACGAACGTGGCGCCAAGCGCCGCCGTGACCAACATCAGGACTGCGGTTTTGAAGCGATCGCGGCGGTAACCGAAATTGACGGCCATCGCCATCGTCCCGCTGCTGCTGATCAGGACGAAGGTCATGATGGCGATCAGGATGAGGGGAATATGGTGCCCCGCAATCTCAAGGGCGAATACCTCGCTCGGATTCGGCCACGGCACCGTCGTGGACATTCGCGCGGTCATATAGGACAGCAAAAAACAGCTGAAGATGAAGGTGTCGCTGAGGAGGAAGATCCACATCATGGCCTTCCCCCAGGAGACATTCTTGAACGCGCGCTGATCCGAGGACCAGTCGTCGGCAATGCCCCGCCAGCCGGCGGCCCGCGCGGGCGATTCTCCAGGGTTAGTCAGCGCAGTCTCCGCCATCTGGTCTCTCCTAGGTGAGCAACCGGCGACAGATGTCGATAAAATCGTCCGTCCAGCCCGTCAGCAGACCGAGCAAGACCAGCCAGACCAACAGCAGGAAATGCCAGTAAATGGTGCAGAGTTCCACGCTCAGGCGCAGCTGGGCCATCTCGGCGCCGCGCCACACCTTGGCAGTCGTCCTGCCGAGCGCCACCAGACCGCCCACCAGGTGCAGCCCGTGCGCGGCGGTCATCATGTAGAAGAAGGAATTGGCTGGATTGGACGCGACGAAGTAACCCGCTGCGCGCAGCTGTTGCCACGCCAGCACTTGTCCAATCAGGAATATGACCGCGGACGCTCCGCCTGCGCAGAGGCCGACGATGACGCCGTCCATGTCGTCCCGGCGTGCGGCCAGGTGTGCCCATTGCAGCGCAATACTGCTCAGGACCAGGACGCCCGTGTTGAACCACAGCAGCCCGGGCAACGGCATCGTGCGCCAGTCCACCATGTTCATGCGCATGGAGTAAGCGCTGATGAAGAGTGCGAACAACGAACTGGCGACAGCGATAAACACGCCCAGTCCGATCTTCGCTGCCGGCAAGGTCATTGCACCCGTGCCCGGGAAATCATCGATCGAACCTTCTTCCAGCCAGGGTTTGGCTGTCAGCCGTTGCTGCGAGAGCCACCATCCGGCGATGACCGCGATCACCGCCATGAACAGAATGATGGCGCTCACTGCGCAACTCCCTGAAGGGCCGGCGTCGCCCGCGGCTGGTTCTGCGGAATGAAGTCCTGCGCGGCACCGGGCACGCTGTAGTCATACGCCCATCGGTAGACCACCGGGAGTTCCTTGCCCCAGTTGCCGTGCCCGGGCGGGGTTTCCGGCGTCTGCCACTCCAGCGTTGTCGCCCGCCATGGATTGCCACCGGAAGGCCTGCCCCTGAACAGGCTCCAGACAAGATTGAACAGGAAGACCATCTGGGCGAAGCCCACGATCAAGGCCATGACGGTGATGAAGGCATTGAGCGTATGGGTCGATGACGGGATAAACGCCGCTTCGCCGATGTCGTGATAGCGGCGCGGAACGCCGAGCAGTCCGATGTAATGCATGGGGAAGAAGATCAGATAGGCGCCGAGGAACGTCACCCAGAAATGAAACTTGCCCATCCAGTCATCCAGCATCCGCCCGGTGACCTTGGGGTACCAGTGATAGATCGCGCCCAGCACGACCATGATTGGCGCCACCCCCATCACCATATGGAAATGCGCGACGACGAACATGGTATCCGAAAGCGGGACGTCCACGACGACGTTGCCGAGGAAAAGGCCCGTGAGCCCACCGTTCACGAACGTGATGATGAAGCCGAGGGCGAACAGCATCGGGACCGTGAGATGAATGTCGCCGCGCCACAGGGTCAGCACCCAGTTGTAGACCTTGATGGCGGTCGGGATCGCGATGATGAGCGTCGTGGTGGCGAAGAAGAATCCGAATTTCGGATGCATGCCGCTCACATACATGTGGTGTGCCCACACCACGAAGCTGAGAGCGCCGATCGCCACGATCGCCCACACCATCATGCGATAGCCGAAGATATTCTTTCGCGCGTGGGTGCTGATCAGGTCGGAGACGATGCCGAAGGCCGGCAAGGCGACGATGTAGACTTCGGGATGGCCGAAGAACCAGAAAAGGTGCTGGAACAGGATCGGGCTGCCCCCGCCATACTTCATCTGCTGGCCCATCTCGACGAGTGCGGGCATGAAGAAGCTGGTTCCCAGCAGACGGTCGAACAGCATCATCACCGAGGCGACGAACAGCGCCGGGAAGGCCAGCAGCGCCATGACGGTGGCCGTGAAGATGCCCCACACCGTCAGGGGCATGCGCATCAATGTCATGCCGCGTGTGCGGGCCTGCAGCACCGTCACCACATAATTCAGCCCGCCCATCGTGAAACCGATGATGAACAGGATCAGCGAGACCAGCATCAGAACGATGCCCCAATCCTGCCCGGGGGTGCCGGAGAGCACCGCCTGCGGCGGGTAGAGCGTCCAGCCGGCGCCGGTAGGCCCGCCGGGCACGAAAAAGGTCGACGCCAACACCAGGACTGCGAGCAGGTAGATCCAATAGCTCAGCATGTTCACATAGGGGAAAACCATGTCCCGGGCGCCGACCATCAGCGGGATGAGGTAGTTGCCGAAACCTCCCAGGAACAATGCCGTGAGCAGGTAGATCACCATGATCATGCCGTGCATGGTGATGAACTGGAGGTATTGGCTTGCATCGATAAAGGAAAACGTGCCGGGAAATCCCAGTTGCAGGCGCATCATCCACGACAGTACCAGGGCCACCAACCCGATTGCCGAAGCCGTCAGCGAGTACTGGATGGCGATGACTTTGGCGTCCTGCGAAAAGACATACTGCGTCCACCAGCTTTTGGGATGGTAAAGCTCGACCTCCGGCACTTCGGCAGGCGGAGCGTCCGCGCGTGCGTCATATGGGACATCGACCATAGAAACACCTCCTTGGTCGTTGCGATCGGGGGTGATGAGTTCACGCGCCCGATCTATCTTCGCAGCGGCCCCTTCTCACTTGCCGCCGGATTTGTACGTCGCCTTTGTCACGGCGTTTCGGCCTGACAATTCCGCAAACGTCTGCTGCTTCTCCAGCCAGGCGTGATACTCACCCTCTTCGTCGACGATAACCTTGGCCCGCATCTGCGCGTGCGCAACGCCGCATAGCTCGGCGCACAGAACGTCAAACGTTCCGGTTCGGATCGGGGTCATCCAGAAATAGGTGACCATGCCTGGGACCATGTCCATCTTGGCCCGGAATTCGGGCACATAGAAATTGTGCAGGACATCGAGGGAGCGGAGCAACACCTTGACCGGCTTTCCGATCGGGAGGTGCAGGTCGCCGCTCTCGATCACGACGTCGTCTTGTCCATTCGGATCGTCACGATTCAAGCCCATGGGATTGTCGGGACTGATGTTGCGGACATTGGTCGTACCCATCCGGCCATCCTTCCCCGGGAGGCGGAAGCTCCATTGCCACTGCTGGCCCATGACCTCGATGTCGGTGGCATCAGCCGGAACCGTAACGAACTGGTGCCAGACGAACAGGCCGGGCGCCAACATGGCTGCGACGCCGACCCCGGTCCCGACGCTGAGCCACCACTCGAGCTTCTTGTTTTCGGGATTGTAGGCTGCCTGTCTTCCTTCCTTGTGATGAAAGCGGAAGACGCAATAGGCCATGAAGGCGATCACCGCGAAGAACACCAGTCCGGTGATCCAGAAGGTGATGCTGATGGTGTGGTCGATGTAGCTCCAGTTGGTGGCGATCGGCGTCCACCACCACGGGCTGTAGATGTGAAACAGCACCGAGCCGACTGCGACCAGAAGCAGTATGAGAGCGACAGCCATCCTTCAGTCCTCCTTGCCACTCAAGGCAATGGAGACGAATTAAAGGGCGCAGCTCACACCTTTCACGATGGCTGACTTCACATGCGCCATCGCAGTGGGTCTTGCCTCGCCCATTTGACCGGTCGCGACATCCAAACGTGGCACCGAGCACACGTTACGACCGCTAACCATCGGATCCGGGGCGTCAGAGAGTAAGATGATACGCGTCCAGCCGCGCGTCAATAGAAGATCAATAGAGGATTACCTCGTCGGGGCGCCCAGACTGGCGCCGCAAGCAAGCACGCCGGCACAATCGCTTGATGATGACGCAACGCACCATGACTGTGTTGTGCACCGTTCACCGAACCGTGAGCGCTGCCTGACGCCAATCGCGTTAATCTGGTCGGGCAGGTCGCGACAAGTTTCGTCCGGCTAAGCTCCTCTTCGTTGGACTCGGGTTTGCCGTACTCGGCTCGATCGCGTCTCTCGCACATGGCGGCGAACGCGCGTGGCTGGAAACCGCGTCGTTGCACCGTCGCGACTTTCAGCACGGGAGGTGCGTCGATGGCCACTCTGTATTCCGACAACATCGCAAAAGTTGGACGGCACGTATTCGGGGACGCCGCCACATACCCGATTCGCAAAATCGGGATGTCCGATCTGCGCGAGGCGCTGCGCCTGGGCTGGGAAGACTTCCAGGCAATGCCAAGCCACGCGGTTGTCGTATGCGTGATCTATCCCGTGCTCGGTATTGCCCTGTTCAGGATGGTGCTTGGCTATTCGGTGCTGCCACTGCTGTTTCCGCTCGCAGCCGGGTTTGCCTTGCTTGGACCCTTCGCCGCGATTGGTCTCTACGAGCTCAGCCGCCGCCGCGAGCGCGGCGAGGAAGTCCACGTATCGAAAGCACTTCACGTGCTGCGCGCGCCGGCCTTCGGCGCCATGCTGGAACTCGGCATTCTCCTGCTCATTCTGTTCGGGGCCTGGATCGGCGCAGCGAACGCCATCTACGTCACGATCTTCGGCCACGCTCCGGCCGCGAGCATCCCCGACTTCGCAACGCGCGTGCTGACGACGCCGGAAGGATGGTCGCTCATCATCGTTGGCTGCGGCGTCGGTTTCGTGTTCGCGGTCGTTGCCCTGTGCATCAGTGTTGTGTCGTTTCCGTTGATGCTCGACCGGCATGCGACTGCGATCGACGCGATCCGGACGTCGATCTGGGTCGTGATGAAAAATCCGCTTGCGATGGCCGGCTGGGGGCTGATCGTCGCCGCGCTGCTGGTGATCGGCTCGATACCGCTCTTCGTGGGACTGGCCGTCGTTCTGCCGTTGCTCGGTCATGCCACCTGGCATCTGTACCGGAAAGTGGTGGAGCCGGATCCCAATCCTCCAAAGCAGGAAGAACCCCACCAGCGGAAAGGTCACCGCTACGCGGCGGATTTCCCGGCCAATCTCTTCCCGTGGAGCCGTGAGAAGTGAGAGCAAGTGATACGAGGCTTGTAAGCGGCAGCGGAGGTCCAGGCGCCGCATAGGTCATGCGCAGTTTGCTCGCTTGATGGAAAATGCACGACACGGCCGATTTAGCGAGCAGCTGCCGCACACCTGTCAATAAATTGCCGGAGCTTGCCTCCGAAGGAGGATCCAAATGACGACGGTGCGACAGTTGCTCGATCAGAAGGGCAGCACCGTTTGGTCTATTCATCCGGATGCTACCGTCTTCGCCGCCATCGCGAAAATGGCTGAAAAAGACATCGGATCGTTGGTCGTGATGGAAGGGGATGAACTCGTCGGCATCATCACCGAAAGGCACTATGCGCGGAATGTTGTTCTCAAGGGCAAGGCGTCTCCCGCAACGCCGGTGCGGGACATCATGGAAAGACACGTCGTCATTGCCCAGCCAGAGCAGACCGTTGACGAATGCATGGCCATCATGACTGAGGGGCGCGTGCGCCATCTGCCGGTATTCGAGGGAACAAAGCCAATTGGCATTGTTTCAATCGGCGACCTCGTCAAGAGCATCATCAGTGAACAGAAGTTCGTCATTGTTCAGCTCGAGCAGTACATCCACGGTGAACGGGCTACCGCAGACCGCTGAATACGATCGCTAACGACGCCGCGCCACGAAATCACGACCGCGTCGCCAGCACCACGCCGGCGAGCGTAAACAGCAGCGCCACGATCTGGATCGGGCCGAGCGGTTCATGCAGCGCGATCGCCGAGGCCACCACGCCGATCACCGGCACCGCCATGGTGCCGATCGCGGCGACCGACGCCGGCAGCCGCGACAGCGCGGCAAACCAGCTGACATAGGCGATGCAGAACTGGATCAAGGTGGAATAGATCAAGAGCCACCAGCCGAGCTGGCTGACCTTGCCCAGAACGGTGGTCTCGATCGCCAGGCCGACGATCGCCACCGGAAAGCAGCCGAGCCCGATCTGCCAGGCGGCGGCCGGGATCGGCGGCATATCGAGCGGCAGTTTCTTGGCGAGCACCGTGCCGAGCGCAAAGCCGATCGACCCTGCCAGCGCCATCAATATCCCCGGCAGCTTGGCCGCCGACGCCGTCACGCCATTGCCGCCCATGATGGCGGCGAGCCCGGCAAACGCCATCACCAGCGAGACCGTGCGCAATAATGTGGGCCGCTCGCCCAAAACCGGCCAGGCCAACAGCGAGGCCCAGACCGGCATGGTGTAGGCGATCAGCGCGGTTTCGCTGGCCGGCAGCCACAGCAGCGCCAGCCCCATCAGCACCATCCAGCCGGTAACGTTGAGCACTGCCGCCAGCAGCAGCCGCGGCCACAGCGCGCGGTCGACATGCAGGCTCTGCCGCCGCGCCAGCGCCAGCGCCGCCAGCAGCAGCGCCCCGATCACGCCGGTGACGCCGCGCAACGTCAGCGGCGGTAGTTCGCCGAGCAGGAATTTGGTGACGGGCCAATTGAACCCCCAGCCCACCGAGGTGATGGCGAGGAACATCAGGCCGGCGGGTGCGATGCGCGCACGCGCGTTGGAAGGCGCAGGGTTTGTCATGAACTACCGGCAAGAACCGAAAAGGAATCGGAAAGGAGAATCGGCTGGGGGAATCAGTCTTGGGAGTCAGGCCTGGGAATCAGCGTTGGGAATCACTGGTCATCGGCGGCGACTCTGGCGCTTCCTGCGGCCCGCGACCACCGGTTCGCCGGCATGCCAGAGCGGAGTTCTCCGTAGCCCTACGTGAGTCTCCCAAGTGCAATCCCGGAAGGCCCGGAAGACGCGAATAAATACTTGCCCTGTGAACAGCGGGTGCAGCGAAAAATTCGGCCCGCCAAACAATTTTTTATCCTTGGGAATCTGTGAGGACTCACTGATACTTGTGCCCATCACAGGCGCGCGATCAGCCCCTGTTATCCCCCTCTTTCCACCATATTTAGTATTTGATTCAGGAACTCGTACTAGTGCTTGACGGGCGCAACGCAGATCGCCTAGCTTTATTCCTGTTCGGCGCGAGTGTGTTTTGGGTCCCCGCCGGTCATCCCAAAAGGGTTCCGAAACGACCACTCCGTCCGCTGGTTGAGGCCACGGGTGAAGGACTTTTGCCCTCAAAACGGGGTGGTTTCGGGCGCGAAAAAACGGGGCCGGAACAGGCCCAAAGTGAAGCGTTGGGGCGTTGATTGCATGACCTGGAAGGCCCGGTTTGGGCTGTCTTGGGACGTGCCGCGGAAAGGCCGGTGCAAGCCGGGTCCTGCCGCCAGAGAGACAGACCGGGTTCACCGGTTGAGCTGCGGATCGAGCGATCAGGGTTGCCCGGGCTATTCTTATAGTCCCGACAGCAGCCATGGTTCGGGAGGTCCGCTCAAGAGATAACATTCCGGCAACCGCAACAAAGCGGACCGGTCAGAAGAAGACGGGGCACGACCAATGCGAATCGAACGGCGCCACACGACTCAAGGCCAGTCACCCTACGCAGGGATTGATTTCAGATTAACGACATCGGAGATCCGCAATCCCGATGGTTCGATCGTGTTCCGGCTGGAAAACGTCGAGGTGCCGCAGTTCTGGTCGCAGGTCGCCTCCGACGTCCTCGCCCAGAAGTATTTCCGTAAAGCCGGCGTCGCCGCGCGCCTGAAGAAGGTCGAGGAAGAGACCGTGCCGTCCTGGCTGTGGCGCTCGGTGCCCGACACCGAGGCTTTGGCCCTGCTGCCCGAGAACGAGCGCTTCGTCAGCGAACTCTCGGCAAAGCAGGTGTTCGACCGCCTCGCCGGCTGCTGGACCTATTGGGGCTGGAAGGGCAGCTACTTCTCATCCGAAGAAGACGCCCAGGCGTTCTTCGACGAGCTGCGCTTCATGCTCGCAAAACAGATGGTCGCGCCGAATTCGCCGCAGTGGTTCAACACCGGCCTGCATTGGGCCTACGGCGTCGATGGCCCCGGCCAGGGCCACTACTATGTGGACTGGAAGACCGGCAAACTCACCAAATCGAAATCGGCCTACGAGCATCCGCAGCCGCACGCCTGCTTCATCCAGGGCGTCGACGACGACCTCGTCAACGAGGGCGGCATCATGGACCTCTGGGTTCGCGAAGCCCGCCTGTTCAAATACGGCTCCGGCACCGGCTCCAACTTCTCGCGTTTGCGCGGCGAAGGCGAGCGCCTGTCCGGCGGCGGCCGCTCAAGCGGCCTGATGAGCTTCCTCAAGATCGGCGACCGTGCCGCGGGCGCGATCAAGTCCGGCGGCACCACGCGCCGCGCGGCCAAGATGGTCGTGGTCGACGCCGACCATCCCGACATCGAAACCTATATCGACTGGAAGGTGAAGGAGGAGCAGAAGGTCGCCGCGCTCGTCACCGGCTCCAAGATCAACCAGAAGCACCTCAAGGCCGTGCTCAAAGCCTGCGTCAATTGCGAAGGCTCCGGCGACGACTGCTTCGATCCGGAAAAGAACCCTGCCCTGCGCCGCGAGATCAAGCTCGCGCGCCGCGCCCTGGTGTCCGACAACGTCATCAAGCGCGTGATCCAGTTTGCCAAGCAGGGCTACAAGGACATCGACTTCCCGACCTACGACACCGATTGGGATTCGGAGGCGTACCTGACCGTATCAGGCCAGAACTCCAACAACTCGGTCTCGCTGAAGGATGATTTCCTGCGCGCCGTCGAAACCGATGGCGACTGGAACCTGATCGGCCGCACCAGCAAGAAGGTGATGAAGACACTGAAGGCCAGGGATCTCTGGGAGAAAATCGGTCACGCCGCCTGGGCGTCGGCCGATCCCGGCCTGCACTTCAACACCACCATGAATGACTGGCACACCTGCAAGGCGTCCGGCGACATCCGCGCCTCGAATCCGTGCTCGGAATACATGTTCCTGGACGACACCGCCTGCAACCTGGCCTCGGCCAATTTGATCACGTTCTACTCGACCACCACAAAACGCTTCGACGTCGAGGCGTATGAGCACCTGTGCCGGCTCTGGACCGTCGTCCTGGAAATCTCCGTGATGATGGCGCAGTTCCCGTCGAAGGCGATCGCCGAACTCTCCTACGAGTTCCGCACGCTCGGCCTCGGCTTTGCCAACATCGGCGGCCTGCTGATGACCATGGGCCTGCCTTACGACTCAAAGGAAGGCCGCGCGCTGTGCGGCGCGCTGACCGCGATCATGACCGGGGTGTCCTATGCGACCTCGGCCGAGATGGCGAAAGAACTCGGCCCCTTCCCCGGCTACAAGAAGAACGCCGCCCACATGCTGCGCGTGATCCGCAACCACCGCCGCGCCGCGCACGGCGAAAGCCGCGGCTACGAGGCGCTCGCCGTCAACCCGGTGCCGCTGGATTACGCCAGCGTGCCGCAGACCGACATCGTCGAGCACGCCAAGGCGGCCTGGGACCTCGCGCTCCAGCTCGGCGAAACGCATGGCTACCGCAACGCGCAGACCACGGTGGTGGCGCCGACCGGCACCATCGGCCTCGTGATGGATTGCGACACCACAGGCATCGAGCCCGATTTCGCGCTGGTGAAATTCAAGAAGCTCGCCGGCGGCGGCTACTGGAAGATCATCAACCAGGCCGTTCCCGTGGCGTTGCGCACGCTCGGCTACCGCGAAAGCGAGATTGCCGAGATCGAGGCCTATGCCGTCGGCCATGGCTCGCTCTCCAACGCGCCCGGCGTCAACGTCACCACCCTCAAGGCCAAGGGTTTTACCGACGAAGCCCTGGCAAAGGTGGAAGCGGCGCTGCCGACCGCGTTCGACATCAAGTTCGCCTTCAACAAGTGGACCTTTGGCGAGGAGTTTTTGCGCGAGACGCTGAAGCTCGCGCCGGAAGCCATCGCGGCGCCCGGTTTTGATCTGCTCGCCGCCGTCGGCTTCACCAGGCGCGAGATCGAAGCCGCCAACGTGCACATCTGCGGCGCGATGACGGTCGAGGGAGCGCCACACCTCAAGGCCGAGCACTATCCGGTGTTCGACTGCGCCAACCCCTGCGGCAAAATCGGCAAGCGCTATCTGTCGGTCGAGAGCCACATCCGCATGATGGCGGCGTCGCAGCCGTTCATCTCGGGTGCGATCTCCAAAACCATCAACATGCCGAACGACGCCACCGTCGAGGATTGCAAGGCAGCGTATTTGCTGTCCTGGAAACTGGCGCTGAAGGCCAACGCGCTCTACCGCGACGGCTCGAAACTGTCGCAGCCGCTGAACTCGCAGCTGATCAGCGATGATGACGACGAGGATGATGCGACCGAGGCGTACTACGAGAAGCCGATGGCGGCGCGCACCGCGCAGGTCTCGGAAAAGATCGTCGAAAAGCTGGTCGAGCGCATCGTCGTGATGCGCGAGCGCGAGAAGATGCCGGATCGCCGCAAGGGTTACACCCAGAAGGCGGTGGTCGGCGGCCACAAGGTGTACCTGCGCACCGGCGAATATGACGACGGCCGGATCGGCGAGATCTTCATCGACATGCACAAGGAAGGCGCGGCGCTGCGCTCCTTCATCAACAACTTTGCGATCGCGGTCTCGCTCGGTCTGCAATATGGCGTGCCGCTGGAAGAATATGTCGACGCCTTCACCTTCACCCGCTTCGAACCGGCGGGCCCGGTGCAGGGCAACGACTCGATCAAGTACGCGACCTCGATCCTCGACTACGTGTTCCGCGAACTTGCGGTCAGCTATATGAGCCGCTTCGACCTCGCCCATGTCGATCCCACCGAGTCGAATTTCGACGCGCTCGGCAAGGGTGTCGAGGAAGGCAAGGAGCCGACCGATCACGGCCAGCAGGCGACCAAGTATCTGTCCAAGGGCCTGACCCGCTCCCGCACGGATAATCTGGTTGTCATGCGCGGCGGCTCGACCGCGGTCGCGTCAAGCTCCGACCAGGCGCCATCCGGCGGATCGCGCGTGACGTCGCTGGCCGCCCACGGCGCCACCTCCCGCGCGTCGGATGCCGTCGAAGGCGCGGTGGCGCTGAAGCAGGAAGTCCAGCACGACCTGTCACCGACGGAAAAGCTGGAAGCGTTGCAGTGGAGCAAGACGGGAGCTGCGCAAGCCGCCCAGCCCACCGTGACCAAAGCCGAACGCCGCGCCGAGGCCAAGGCCAAAGGCTACGAAGGCGAGATGTGCGGCGAGTGCGGGAACTTTACTCTCGTGCGGAACGGGACCTGCATGAAGTGCGATACGTGTGGAAGTACGACGGGGTGCAGCTGACGTATCAGTCCACTGACGAAACAGACATGTGCTCGACCCCATGACTTTTAATCATGGGGTCGTGGATTCGAGTCACCCCTCTGGACATGGCGCGGCCCACCCGGCCAGGTTGGGACTCACGCCAATGCGCCACCCAATTCGAGCCGCCGCCCCTTCGCTGCCAGGCGAACGGGCAATTCCTGCCAGAGAATGCGGTCTACAACTTCGTCCCGGGCTATCAAGCCCGCAGACATTCCGCGCCGATTTGCTTAAAAATCTATCCCTCCGTCGAGGGTACTATCTCGGACTTGCTCTCATCCTTTGGTTGCGCTTGGATGCCCACACTGGGCCTGGGGGATCGGCAAAATGCGAGTTCTGGGAATCGTGGCGCTTGGCGCCGCGTTGGCTGGCTGCGCGGCCTCTCGTGAGGAAGTAGCTGTTCGACTTGGCAGTCAATATGTCGGCCAGAACGTCGATGCGCTGGTGGTGAAGTTTGGTCCGCCGGCGAGCACGTTCAAAATGAACAGCGGCGATACGTCCTTCATCTGGCAGCTTGGAAACCAAACAAGTATCAGCACCGATCGCGGCAGCGGTATCGCGAGCACCCAGTATTGCAAGGTCAGCGTGATCGCATCCAAAACGGGAGTTATCAGCCAACTGAATACTGAAGACTCCAACGCCGGCGCCGGTCTTGGCAGCGCACTCGGAATGTACGGCAGCATCTGCGCTCGCAGGCTCGGCATGGAACGGCAAACGTAAAGGCAGCACGGGGGTGCTCCCCAAATCTGCTGTAGCTCCTCGCTTCCGACCTCCAAAGGATTGGGCTAAGTGTTCGGCTCGGCGTGCGTACAGGGCTAAACCCCAACAGCCCCGCGCGCTCGATCCAGGATGGACAATTTCAGCTCTCGATAAACCTCCATTTCAGGGATGATCAACGGGGCAAGAGTATCTCGCATAAAAGTGTCCACACTGTTTCCGCACCGCGTTAGCTGCAGAAGCTTCCTCAATCTATTAAAAATGGTCCCTGCCGCGGATTTTAGATCGTCTTCTGGATTTCCGCGCCCCACGCTCGCCGCGCGCTCCTCTTCAACGATTTTGATCGCCTCCGCCAAACGATCCTGTTTATTCTCACGAACAACCAGCGCTTCGATAACCTCGATTTCGAAAAGATAGGATTCGAGATTTCTTCGCGTTAATACAATCCCGCCACGCTCCTCAAATTCGTCGACCTCTTCCTTGGATTTGTCGTCTCTGTCGCAGAGAGGAACAACCTTTGAGTTGGGAAGAATTTCACCCATCGCGTGGCGGATGGTTACGCCGCTTGCTGCAACCTGACTTGAGGCTCCTCCAGAGATGAACAGAATTCCTGGCGCTCGACTACCTAGGATGCGATCGTAAATCTCAGCATCGAAATCCTTACGTCGATTGCCGACGGCGGATCCTTCACATACCACCAAAATTTCGGGAGCAACGCGCGGCGATAGATCATCGAGGGCAATGGAAAGCATTTTCTCCCAGGTTAAGCGATCTAGACTGCTAGGAGAAAGTGCTCTCGGTTCGTCTGGATTGACCGGGTCGAAGTCGATCACACAAACACTCGACGGATCAGCCCTTTCCATTTCTTGAGCAGCGCGCAGCACACCAAGGGAATGAGTCGTTACCCAAAGCTGAGAATTGCTCGGAAGAATAGCCATCAATTCGCGGATCAACGTACCCTGAACTCTAGTGTGCAAGTGTGCTTCGATTTCATCGATGCAATAAATAGCGTCCTGAAAAACTTTCTTCTTAAGATGCATATCGAGCAGTAAGTCGAACGCGGACTTCTCACCTCCAGACAGATTCCTGTAGCCATAGCCGGACACCGCGCCCTTACTAAAAGTAAAAGCACCGCCACCCAGCGGGTCAGATATATTGTCCAGAGTTAGATCGCCGAATACAGCCTTCATAGATGTCCGAATATTGCCGATCAATTCCTCTCTAAGGGCAGCCACAGATTTGCTGTCGTTGCTGCTATCATAGATCGACGACATCGTTTCATATAGAAGTCGATGATAGTTGTTGGCCACGGCGGCGTCGTTTTCGATAATGCGATTTAATCGTAGCTCTTGGTCGGCTCGGCCTTGATGTTGGATGATATTCACCGCAAAATCTGGATCGTTACGGTAAGCCGTCCTCAGGTAAAGAGAACTCCTCCCCGACGGCACCTCACCAGCGACAGTAATCTGAACATCTTCTGCCCATTGGAGCGGCTGCGACTTGTCCTTTTGATGATAGGCTAGCTCAATGCCGAGGCCCGAACCGCTCCTCCACCGGAACCACTGGATGAAGGCATCGAAGAGCGAGGATTTCCCACAGCCATTGGGGCCGACAACGACGACAAGCCGCGATGTTTCGGGAATATCTTTTATTTCAAGATCGGTAAAACGCTTGAAATTTCTGAGTTTGACGCTTGTGATACGCATGGGACATCCCCAGAGGGTGATGCAACGTATGGCTGAGACTAGGATCGTGTCCAGATCGATCTTTATGGAGAGATTTGGATGCTGAAGGTTTTCCACATCCCCGACCCGCTGTAGCCGGCGGCCATTCCTAACCTCCATGGATAGATGATTTGCCTTAGCCCGTAGGACGGATTGGAGCGAAGCGTAATCCGCCGTTTCGGATTTTCTCCAAGGCCGCGGATTACGCTTCGCTAATCCGCCCTACCGCGCTGCAAGCGCACCTGTGCAGCGGGTATCCGGCGTCGGGCTGGTCGCGTGAATTTGACGAAGGAAGACAGACTCGACCTGACCACCCGCTTTCGCATAGGCTTTCCCATAGGCTGCGCTTTCCAATTACAACGCGAGGGGAGCAAAATGGCTGAAAGAATCGATGTCGAGGTTACCGGCAAATCGCAGTTTGAAGTCGCCTACGTCATGGCGAGATTCATTCTCATCAATATGGAAGGTCGTCAGGTGAAAAGCATAAAGCGGCAAGAGTTCTTGCATTTGGTGGCTGACTGCATCGAGGCCTTGCGCGGCATCAAGGTCAGGGAGATTGTCAGCTAGAAAGCTCGTAGGGCGGATTGGAGCGACCTGTCCGCCGTAGCTCGATGAGCGAAGGCGGAAGCGTAATCCGCCGTTTCGGATTTACCAAGGCGGCGGATTACGCTTCGCTAATCCGCCCTACTGCGAGCGCACCTGTGATCAGTATCCAGCGTCGCGCTTCGGTTCTTGAGCGGCCAGCCTGGCCATGACCAGAGCATCCTCCGCCGCATGACGAATGTCCCGGGCGGCCTTCAAGGGGCGGCGAATATTGGGATCTTCCGAGCTACTATCGAACGTAATCAATCGCATGCAGTTCGGACACTGAACCTGATGACCGTTCCTCAGTCGATTGGCTCGCTCTGAAAATGGCTTCCTGCAATTGGAGCAAATGATCTTGATCCGATCGGTCATAAACGTCCTTCCTGTTCCCGCCGCTCTCGAGACTCTCCTCACCTTTTGGGGCGGACGTTAAATTTTGGACCCGGGCATTGAGCGGAGTTGACCGATCGTGGTCATAAATCATCAATGGAATTTTTGGCCACGGCTCTCCCCGCTCGTCGGCGGGTTGGATGCAGCCGGATCTCCGCCGGTTTCGGATTTCTCTCCAAGGCGGCGGATTACGCTTCGCTCCAATCCGCCCTGCCGCTCCCGCAAAGGGTCAGGGTTCCATCCGTAGTTCTCCGGCCGTGAACATAGTTCCGCCTCCTCGGCTGCGTTAAACGGCCAGTATCAGCTCGCCGTGGCGCCAATGCGCGGATCGCTTGCCGGCGGGAACCTTTGCATTTGATACGGAGCACCAAATGGATTCCACAATGGCCAACAAGCTCGCAGAAGGGCAGTTTGCCAATTTGGAGGAGCAGCTTTCGAACCTGGCGCGCGAAGCGGGATTTAGTCCGCAGGCTTCGCCGACCGGCATGAAGACGTCTCGCGCCCCGCCGGCAACGACCAATCGCCTGGCGGACTGGCGCCATGTGGCTTTCGGCGGTTCGCTGTTGGCAGCATCGATTGGCTTCGCCGCCTGGTGGTGGTCATCCTCCGCTGACCGGGCTGTCACGGCCCCCTCAGCTCCGATAGCTCTGACACGGGCGGAAGCCGCTGCACCGAAAGACGCCGCGTCGGCGGGTGTTGCCCCCTCTGCCGCGTTGGCGGAACAGCTCCAGCCGGTGGCACACGATCTCGCTGCCTTGAGGCAAACGGTCGAACAGCTCACGGCAAGGCAAGAACAATTGGTCCGCGACAATGAAAATCTCACGAGCCAGTTGGCGGCGGGCCGGGAAGAAATGGCGCGCAACAACGGTGTCATCGATCAGATCAAGGCGACCCAGATCCAGATGGCGCGCGAAAGCCAGACACTGACCGAGCGGCTCAACGCAAGCCAGCAACAACTCGCCCGCATCATCGCCGCCGCTTCAGAGTTAAACGCGGTGCCCGAAGAGCCAAAGATGAAGCCTGAAGAGCCAAAGGTGATGCCCGATACACCATTGCCGCGTCCGCGGCAGCCGGCCAATGTCGCCCCGACGCAAAAGCCGGCGCCAGGTCAGGTACGGCCGCAAGCCAAAAATCCGCAACCGGCAGTGGCATGGCCATGGTCACCGCGTAGCCCGCAGTAATCCGCCGTTACATGTTTTTCCAAGCGGCGGATTGCGCTTTTCGCTAATCCGCCCTGCCGCGCTGCGCACCAGCCGGAGCGCGTGGCTTTTCGCGCGCGCCCGTATGACTACGGTGCACGCCCCTGATTAAACACGACGCATGCAGAATCATGGCATGAAGCCTGCATAGGAATAACTGACCGGGTGCTTCTCTATCAACGAAGGACGCCATGCTCGTTACTCTTGTCGCCGTTCTCTGCAACGGCCCGCTCTGCCTGGAGAAAGTCGTCACCAACAGTGACCAGTCGGGCATCACGATGACGGCCTGTATGGTCAATGGGCAAATCGGTATTGCCGATTGGCTCGCCAAGGGCCCGTATCGCCAATGGACGCTACAGCGGTACAAGTGCGTCGCGGGCAAATACGTGCCCAAGGACCAAGCATAAAGGATGTGGCGCCTCTTCGGTGAGAGGCGCGCCTGGGCCTGCTGCTCAACCAATCGTTTGAACGCGTAGGGCGGATTGGAGCATCCGCCGTTTCGGATTCTCCAACGCGGCGGATTACGCTTCCGCCTTCGCTCTTCGAGCTACGGCGGACAGGTCGCTTCAATCCGCCCGACCGCGTTTCTCAGCGAATGGCGCGGCCGACGGTTTCGCTGCGGCCTTGTGCGGTCGTGATCTTGTTGCGCGGTGTCGTGACGCCGGCCTGAACGGGCGTAACTGATGTGGCAACCGGTGACGTTTCCCGGACGTGTTCTGCGCCCAGCACCTGAAGCTGCACGGCCGAGATCGGCAAGCCCGCCTTTTCGTAAGACGGCAACTCGGCTGCGACGGCGCCACTGGCGGCCGTCATCGCGAGCACGGCGGCGGCAGCGATGGACAGTGAAATCTTCTTCACGGCAATTCTCCTCGGATGGCTTGGAATATCGATTTAATAGTCGCTTGTTGCGTTGCAATAGTTCAATGTTGCGACGCACAAAAATGTGATGATGGTGGGATCAATGGAAAACAAACCCGCGCGTTGGTCGCACGAGGCGCCGCGAAGGTTCGCTGAATTTTCGCGGCGTTCGAACTCGTAGAACTTGTAGGGCGGATTGGAGCGTCCGCCGTAGCCCGAAGAGCGAAGGCGGAAGCGTAATCCGCCGCCTTGGCTGATCCGAACGGCGGATTACGCTTCGCTCCAATCCGCCCTACCCGCCCTACCCGATCGTGCGCTCCAGCGCATTGAGCCAATTCGCCGAGCCCAGCTTCTGCAACAGCTGCTCGGAATATCCGCTTCGCCGCAGCGCCTCGATCAGCACCGGCAATCCGCCCGCCGAGCCGATTTTGGCCGGCACGGTGGCGCCGTCGAAATCCGATCCGAGACCGACATGGTCCTCGCCTAACTTGTCGATGAGATAGTCGAGCTGGCGCACCATCAATTCGATATCGGTATCCGCGGTCATGCTGCCGTCGGAGCGAAGAAAGCAGGTCGCGAAGTTGAGGCCGACCATGCCACCGGAATCGCGGATCGCGGCCAGTTGCCGGTCGGTCAGGTTTCTTGGCGAAGGGCACAAGGCATGCGCGTTGGAATGCGTCGCGACCAGCGGCGCTTTCGACAGGCGCGCGACGTCCCAAAAACCCTTTTCGGTGATGTGCGAGAGATCGACCAGGATCTTCATCTCGTTGCAGGCGCTGACCAGCTTTTCGCCTGATGCGGTCAGGCCGTCGCCGGTGTCGGGCCCGCCGGGAAACGCGAACGGCACGCCGTGGCCGAAGATGTTGTGCCGGCTCCAGACCGGTCCGAGCGAGCGCAGGCCCGCGGCATACAGCAGCTCCAGAAAATTCAGATCGCCGTCGATGGCTTCGGCGCCCTCGAGGTGAAGCACCACCGCCAGCGCTCCGCGCCGGATCGCGGCATTGATCTCGGCCGTCGTCTTGCAAAGCGCGACGGCGCCCTGCGATTTCCTGACAATCCGCATCAGGATGGCGAGTTCGGCGAGGACGGATTTGCGCGCCTCTTCGATACCCAGCGGATCAGGAAGCGGCACCGAATACTTTCCGCCCTTCATCTGCTCGGCCAGCGACGCAAAATTGCCTGGCGACGGCGAGTACATCGCGAACAGGCCGCCGACCAGGGATCCGGCCCTAGCCTTCTTCAGGTCGATATGGCCGGCATCTTCGCCGTCCAGAAAGTCGGACACCACATCGTCGGACCTGGACTTGTAGAGGCGGAACAGCACATCGTTATGGCCGTCAAAAACGGAGACATTGTTCGTCATTGTTTACCGGTGCCCGTGACAGATATCGCGCGTTGCGAGATCGCTGCCATTTTCCGCAGAACCGGCCGGTGTGCAACCTCTAATCGATCGCAGCGAACCAAGCGGCGATCGTCAAACAAAAAGCCCGCGACGATGTCGCGGGCTAACTGGAGAGCGAAGTAACAAGCTCGCCGCAGGGATCAGCGGGCTACGACGTGCGTCGAGCCGGCCATGCCATGCAGATCAGCGAATGGCGCGGCCGGTCTCGATCCGGGGCGGCGCGATCCTGGCGGTCGTGATATGCGCCCGCGGGGTCAGCACGCTCAGCTGATGCGGCGAGGCGGTCGAATTCGGCACCGGCGCTTGTTCGCTGACATTGGCGGCTCCCAGCACGGCAACCTGCGCCGCCGAGATCGGCAAGCCCCTGGTTTGGTAGGTCGGCATCTCGGCCCCGAAGCCGGCAGTGCCACTGGCGATCAAGGCCGCGGCGGCTGCGATAGCAAGGTAAGTCTTCTTCACCACAATTCTCCTGGATAGGATTCGAGGCGAAAGCCTACACCTGCTTTGCTGCACTGCGATAGCGGTTTTATTGCAATGCACCCAAGCGCGGGGCACATGATTAACTTACATAATTACAATATGTTACGGGAAATTTGGCGCAAGTTTCGGCCATCGCGGGCGCCGATTGAGCATCTTGTGATCGGCTGCACTTTTGGCCGCTCGCCCACAACAACCCGTCAGGCGGATTGCAGCCGGCTGTCCGCCCCTGCCCCGCTACAGCGAAAGGTCTTCACATTGGGAATTTGGGATTGCCTTGATGACCGCTATTTAGAACCGAATGGCCTTGCGCATTTGAACTCCCACCCAGCCGCACCAGGACATGGCCCGGGAGCAGCTGAAGGCCATGGCGGAAAAGAAATGACAGTCGCTTCTGTTTTTCGGAACTAATGTCAAGCCCCGAAATAAAAAATATTTCGCTTTTACGGAAGGCAAATCAGTGCCACATACTGGCCATCCCGTCCTACTCAGAAGGGCGTCGGCCGTCGTCACGGACGTTGGACGGGTTGCGATGGACGCTGAAGTCACGGAGACGACCGTGGCGGATAGCGTACGGTGAAGACGTGTGGTCCTGACGTCGCGGTGCTGGCGTCAATGCACCTGGAGGCAATCGCTTCTCAGGGCGCTACGGAGGCAAAAGAGCCGTTCTCCGGGGAGAGCACGTTATAAGCCGTAAAGCCATTGCGCAGGGAAGGCCGGGTGTTCTCCGCTGGACCTGTATGCTCGTGTGCGCATTCTTATGCACAATTGCACACGAGACCGCGGGTGCAGCGCGCACCCGGTCTTCCCTGCGCCCTCTCATTGGAGGGCAAGGAATTTCCAGCAAAGCTCGGGCGCAACGCGTCGCGAGAATGCGAACACACATTCAACTGTCATCGCCCGGCTTGACCGGGCGACCCAGTATCCAGAGACGCCGATGATAGAACCGACAGGCCGCGGCGTACTGGATCCCCGCCTGCGCGGGGATGGACAGTTGTGTTTGGAGCGGCAGCCCTATGGATTGCTTCGCGGAGCCTGTCATCGGGCGGCGCTTCGCGCCGACCCGTTGGCTCGCAATGACGGAGATAGGCCGCGGCGTACTGGATCACCCGCATTCGCGGGTGATGACAGTTTTGCGCTCCGCTCCATCCGGGCTACCATCCACCACCATGACCGTCATCTCCATCCAGTCCCAGGTCGCCTACGGCCATGTCGGCAACAGCGCCGCGGTGTTTCCGATGCAGGCGCACGGCATCGACGTGATTGCGGTGCCGACGACGCTGCTGAGCAACCGGCCGGGTTACCCGACCATCCGCGGCCGGGTGCTGGAGGCGCAGCTGGTCGCCGACCTCCTGCTCGGGGTCGAGGAGCGCGGCGCGGTCGATACCTGTCAGATGATCCTGTCCGGCTATCTCGGCTCGGCTGAGATCGCGGCCGTGGTGGCGGATTTCGTACAGCGTGCGCGGGCCCGCAACCCCGCCCTGCTCTATTGCTGCGATCCCGTGCTCGGCGATCGCGACCGCGGCCTGTTCGTGAAACCAGACATCCCGCCGCTGGTGCGTGACCGGCTGTGCGGCGTGGCCGACATCATCACCCCCAATCATTTCGAGTTCGACTGGCTGTGCGGAGTAAAGGCCACGACATCGGCGCAAATGCTGGAAGCGGCGCGCACGCTGATGGTGCGCGGTCCGTCGACGGTTGTTGTCACGTCCGCCGAATTGTCTGATACCCCTGACGGACAGATCGAGACCCTTGCCATCGAAGGGTCAAACGCCTGGCGCGTGCGCACGCCGAAGATCCCCATCAGCCCGAACGGCACCGGCGACCTGTTCGCCGCGCTGTTCACCGCCGCCCGCGTCCGCGGGCAAGATACGCCGGATGCGCTCAGCCATGCCGCCTCCGCCATCTCAGCCGTGCTCGAGCGCACCGCCGCGCGCGGCACGGAGGAGATGCGGATTGTCGAGAGCCGGGACGAGCTGATTCATCCGAAACGTATTTTCGATGTCATCGCGGTGCGCAATTGATAGTGTCATTCCGGGGCAACGCGAAGCGTTGAACCCGGAATCTCGAGATTCCGGGTCTGGTCCTGCGGACCATCCCGGAATGACGAAATTCGCTGGAGAAGACATGAGCCGTTTCTGGAGCCGCCTGACGCACGAGCTGAAACCCTATGTGCCGGGCGAACAGCCCCGCATCGCGGATCTGGTCAAGCTCAACACCAATGAAAGCCCGCTGGGTCCCTCCCCGCGCGTGCTGGAAGCGATCCGTGGCGAGGCGACAGATAGCTTGCGTCTCTATCCGGACCCGCAGGCATCAGCGCTGTGCGCGGCGCTGGCCACCTACCACCAGGTGCGCCCCGAACAGGTGTTCGTCGGCAACGGCTCGGACGAGGTGCTGGCGCACGCCTTCGCAGCCCTGCTGAAGCACGATGCCCCGCTGCTGTTCCCCGACATCACCTACAGCTTCTACCCGGTCTATTGCCGCCTGTTCGGCATCGCCTATGAGGCCGTGCCGCTCGACGAGGCCATGCAGATCCGGCTCGCCGATTACCGCCGCACCGCCGGCGCAATCATCGTGCCCAATCCGAATGCGCCAACCGGCGTGGCGCTGTCGCGGGCCGAGATCGCTTCCCTGCTCGAGGAACATCCCGATGTCCCCGTGGTGATCGACGAGGCCTATGTCGATTTCGGCGCCGAGACCGCGATCCCGCTGGTCGCCTCGCACCCGAACCTGCTGGTCGTGCAAACCATGTCGAAGTCGCGGGCGCTCGCGGGCCTCCGGGTCGGCTATGCGATCGGCGATGCCGGCCTGATCGAGGCGCTGATCCGGGTCAAGGACAGCTTCAACTCCTATCCGCTGGGCCGGCCCGCCCAGGCCGGCGCCATCGCCGCGCTTGCGGACGAAGCCTGGTTTCAGCACAGCCGCGCGAGCGTGATCGAAGGCCGCGAGCGGCTGAATCAGGGGCTGCGCCGGCTCGGCTTCGAGGTGCTGCCGTCGTCCGCCAACTTCGTCTTCGCGCGTCATCCGGCGCATCAGGGCGCGGCGCTCGCTGCCGCATTGCGGCAGCGGGCTGTCATCGTCCGGCATTTTGCAGCACCCCGGATCTCCGACTATCTGCGGATCACCGTAGGCACCGACGCGCAGACCGACCGGCTGTTGTCGGCCCTGTCGGACATCCTGGATCGCGCATAAGGCGGCGGAGAAGGCGAAACCTTCACCCGCTGGAATACGGAAATCGCCGCAATATTGAGCTGGTTTGTTGCGTTCCCATTGACCCCGGCGTATTTTTGGGCAGCTACTGCTTCGAGCCGTTTGTGGGGGACAAACCTTGCCCGCCTGGAATTTCGGCCCCGCCGAACAGGAGTTTGCCGAGGCCGGCCTTGACCCCACGCGCTGGGTCCAGGCGCTCACGTCCGTGGCCTCGGCCAGCGGGAGCTTTGGGGCTGTCATGCTGCCCCTGGCGGGCGACGCGCTTCCGAACGTGCCCTATACCGAAAACTGTTCCATCGTGATGGAAGCCTATTTCCGGAACGGATGGCATTTGCAGGACGAGCGAATGCGCACCGTTCCGACCCTGATGCAACGCGGGGTCGCCGACGATTTCGACGGCCATAGCGTCGATGAGATCGCCAAACATCCCTACTACCAGGAGTTTCTCGCGCCGCACCGCCTGCGCTGGTACGCCGGCGTCAAGATCGCCTGCGGCGATGATTTGTGGGCCGTGGCACTACAGCGAACGATCGATCAGGGGCCCTTTACGGCCGAGGAAAAGGAAGAACTGGCGCAGATATCTAGCCGGCTTTCGACCGGCGCCGCGATCGCCCGCGCGCTCAGCGCTTCCGCCGCCACCGGCGCGCTGGAAGCGTTTGAAATGAGCGGCACGGCGGTGGTCCTGCTCAACCGCCATGGCCACGTGTTCAAGGCCAATGCGTCGGCTGAACGGCTGCTGGTCGATGACGTCCAGATTGTAACGGGACAGCTGACCGCAAGGGATACAAGGGCGACGACGGCCCTGAACCGTGCCATTCACAACCTGCTCTGGCGTCCGACCGGTGGGCTTTCGGCGCCGGTCGCGTTGCCTCGTGCGGCGGGCCGGCCGCTGCTGGCCTACCCGGCGAGGCTTTCGAGTTCGACCGCCAATGCGCTGGCTGATTGCCAGGCGATGGTCATTCTGATCGATCCCGATAGCCGATCTCCGACGCCGGAAATGAACTTGCGAACGTTATTTCGCCTGACCCAGGCGGAAGCCAGGCTCGCGACCCAACTGGCGCTCGGCGAGTCCCTGGAAAACGTGGCCGATCAATTCGGGATCGGAAAGGAGACCGCGCGGAGCCAGCTCAAGAGCATCTTTGCCAAGACCGGCGTGCATCGGCAGGCCGAACTGGTCGCGGTGCTGGCCAAGCTGCTGTAAACGCATTCCGAACTGCCGTGCGACCAGGAGAGACGCGATGACCGATACCGTCATGTTTCACGAGGGCAATCGCCGGCTGCAGGATCAGTTCGACAGCCGCCGGATTTCCGACCGCCTGGAAGAATATTGCCGCCAGGAATTCACAGCCGACGACCGGACGTTCATCGAGAACGCGCCGTACTTTTTCCTGGCCACCGCCGACGCCGAGGGCCGCCCCGACTGCTCGTTCAAGGGCGGCATGCCCGGCTTCGTGACCGTCACCGGGCCGTCCGAACTCGCCTTCCCCGATTACGACGGCAACGGCATGTTCAAGAGCCTCGGCAATATCCTGGTCAACGCCGATGTCGGCCTGCTGTTCATCGCCATGCACGGCAGGCCGCAGCGCCTGCGCGTCAACGGCACGGCGACGGTCAGCCGCGAAGATCCGCTGCTCGCCGGCACCGTCGGCGCCCAGCTGATCGTCCGGGTCACGGCGCGTGTGATTTTTCCGAACTGCCCGCGCTACATCCCCGACATGCAGCTCAACGATCCCTCGGTTTACGCGCCGCGCGCGGGATACGAGGCGCCCGAGCCGGTGTGGAAGGGATTTGACAGTTTTAAGGATTGCGTCCACCCGCGCCAGCCCACCTTCAAGGGTTGAGTAAAGCATGCAGGTCGCGGTTGTCGGTGCCGGAGCGGTCGGATGCTACTATGGCGGATTGCTGCTGCGGGCCGGGCATGAGGTGACGTTCATCGGCCGGCAGCCGCATGTTGACGCCATCAACGCAAACGGCCTGCTGCTCGACACCAGCACGTTCAAGGGGCATTTGCCTGCCAAAGCCGCAATCGACGCTACTACCCTCGCCTCATCCGATCTGGTGCTGGTGTGCGTCAAGTCGGCCGATACTGAACAGGCCGGCCGGTCGCTGGCCGGACGGCTACGCGCCGAGACCTCCGTGCTCAGCCTGCAGAACGGCGTCGACAATGCGCCGCGCCTTGCCGCTATCATCGGCCACGCCGTCATTCCCGTCGTCGTCTATGTCGGCAGCGAGATGGCCGGCCCCGGCCATGTCAGGCATCACGGCGGCGGCGACGTTGCGATCGGCGCCTCCGCCGCCAGCGAAGCGCTGGCGCAAACGCTGCGGGCCGCCGGCGTCGGCGTCACGATATCGGAAGACATCGAGGTCACGCTGTGGAGCAAGCTGATCATCAACTGCGCCTTCAACGCGCTGTCCGCCGTGGCCGGCATTGCCTACGGACCGATGCTGGCAGTCGAAGGCACCAGGGAGGTGGTCGCTTCCGCGGTACGGGAAGCAATCGCGGTCGCCCGCGCCAGCGGCGTAATGATTCCCGACGACATCGCCGGGCATATCATGCAGATTCCCGCCAACATGCCGAACCAGATGTCGTCCACCGCGCAGGATCTGTTGCGCGGCAAGCCCAGCGAGATCGATTTTCTCAACGGCTATGTCGTGCGCAAGGGCGCTGAGCTCGGCATCGCCACGCCGACCAATCAGGCGCTGCAGGTGATGGTGAAACTGGCCGAGCGCAGCAGGGAGTTGTCCGGGACACGGACGTAGCGTGCGGGTAATGTCAAGCTGTCTCGCGGTCGATTTTTCGTAAGCGCACGAAGGCGCCCCAGGCCTTCGGGAAATCCTTGTCTTTCGGGCTGATCGTGAGCAGCGCGCGGCAGGCTTCCTGAACCTCGTCGGGTGAAGGACGGGCCTTGGCGTTTCCGGATTTCGATTGCTCCCAGCGGTCCTCGATCGCTTTCGCCAGGGCGATCGCCTGTCTCGGCGTCCGTTTTTGCGCCGACCGCGCCAGCGGGTGATCCGGCGGAAACGTCGGCCATGCGGCCGGCGGCCGGTCGCTGCGCCAGCCGGCCTCGTTGCCGAGCGCAGCCTTGGAGGCGGCCTTGGAGGACGAATTGGCCTGTTGCTGTCCTGGCGAACCGGACTTTGCGGCTGAGCCGGCAGAGCTTGATGAACTGGAATAGCCCGCCGAACCGGACTGGCCTCCCGAACCGGGCTGGCTTCCCGGCAACGGACCTCCCGTCATCTGGTTTGCCATGTGGCCGACCTGTTGTTCCAGCGGCCCACCGGACCCGCCTCCCGCCGGGATTTGTGTCCCAATGCTCGACATGGCCGAGGAGACAACCGTCGGGACGACCTTCTCGATGGTTTGCGCCATCGATTGCGCGCCAGGCGATGTCCTCTGCTTTTCTTCCGCCGGGATCGGGCAGGCCCTGAACGCGACGTGCCTGTGCGAGATCGAGCCGTCGTCATCGATGCGGGCAGTGTCGGTCGCCACGGTGTAAACGAAAGCGCGGAAGTCAGCATATTTTCCAGATTTGTCCTTGGCCTTGACGGCACCGCAAATATATTTCGCTGCGTTTTCCTCGACCGAGCGCAACGTTCCGAACTCCGCCGATTGCGGGTTGATCAGCAAGCGCGAGACCGCGGTGCGCGCTTTCGAGTGGCCCATGGAGAAAATCATCCCCAATGCGTAGTCGGGATTGATCCAGGCGGGCTGGTAATAAAAGGTGAGTTCGGCCGCCAAGAATGCTGCGCCCAGACCTGCGGAGATAAGCGCGGCCGGCATGTTCATGAGTTGCGGCTCCAGGACCGGTGTTCGCGACCAGCATCGTCGTCACCCGATGCAGTTGCCGGTGGCGACCGACCGATGCGAGATCGATCTGGTTGTGTTGGCGTCTAGCCGCTATTTGCAGAAGAGCGCTTTAATAAAACCTTAAGTTGCGCTAGCAAGTGCAACGATGGAACTTTCCATCTTTGGTTGATCCTAATATTCTGTTCACGGGAACTTTTTGGGAACTCGCGCCTTGCGTCGATATATCCATCCCGATATAGCCAGAAAAACTGACATGGACGCATCGGCCGACGCCTGCTGATAAAATTCTCGAAAGCTTGTATGCCGCTAGGTAAGGATTATGACAGGCCCATGACGACCGCCCGGCAAGCGGCCGATTCGGACAGTCAGCCGGCAGCGCCGCCATCGTCGCTCTGCCGGGATGCGGAGAAACGCTCCCACGTCACCATGAAAATGGCCGCAATCACCGGGCCGATCACAAAACCATTCAAACCGAACACTTCAATGCCGCCCAGCGTGGAAATCAGCACGACATAGTCGGGCAGCTTGGCATCCTTTCCGATCAGGAATGGACGGAGGAGATTGTCCACCAGTCCAATGACGAGCACGCCGTACAAAATCAGGCTGACGCCCTGCCACACGGCGCCGCTCGCCAACAGGTAGATTGCAACGGGCACCCAGACGAGGCTGGATCCGATAGCCGGCAGCAGGGACAGGAAGGCCATCAACACCGCCCACAAAATCGGCGCGTGTATCCCCAGAAACCAGAATGCCAGCCCGCCAAGTGTGCCCTGGGCAATGGCAACCAGGATGCCACCTTTCACCGTCGCGCGGACGACATCGGCGAACCTGCTGAACAGCGCCGCCTTCTGGTCGGCGCGAAGCGGAACGAACCGCTTGATCCGTTCAGCCAGCGCCTTGCCGTCGCGCAACAGAAAAAACAAAAGATACAGCATGATGCCGAGGCCAATCATGAAGTCGAACGTGTTCAGGCCGATGCTGAGCGCCTGGGGCGCAATAGCCTGTCCACCCTTCATCGCGCCGGAGGCCAGCCAGTCGCGAACCGCCGGCAGATCGTTCAGGTTGAAGCGTTCGAGCAGCCCTGTCGCCCAAGCCGGCAAGGCATCGAATACCCGCTGAATGTAGCGGGCGACGTCGTACTCTCCGGACTGGACCTTGCCGTAAAGATTGGAGGCTTCCTGGGTCAGAGAGGCCGCGATCATGGCCAGGGGTATAATGACCATTGCGATGACGACCAGGACCGTAGCCAAGGCAGCAACCCCTGGCCGCCTGCCCATTCGGCCCAGCAGTTGGCGATTGAGCGGCGCAAAGATGACGGCTGCGACGATGGCCCAGAGAATGGCGCCATAGAACGGTTTCAGAATCCAGCCAAACGCGACGCTGACGGCGAGCAGCAGGAGCAGAAAACTTTGATCCTCAATCCTGCGCACCGCTGTCCAGCTCCCTGGTTTGCCGCACTGCCGCGGCAATGAACCGGACGGCACGCCTCAAACATCTCGTAGAGAACTTTTGTCGGGCCTAATCGTTGCCCCTACCCGACGCGCTGATGGCGACGTCGCCGGATCGTTGAATGGTCAGGCAAAACGCGCTATGAATCCGCCGCGGATCGGTGTTGTCCTTCGTCGCGCAGAGGCCGTTATGACATCAATCACCCGCCGTTTGTTCCTGTCGCTGGCGGCAGCACTTGTACCAGGCGCTGCGGCCGCCCATCATGGCTGGGGCGGATACGACACCTCGAAGTCGTTCACTGTCACCGGCAAGATCCTGAAATCGACCTTCGAAAATCCGCACTGCGAGATCGAGATGGAGGTCGACGGCAAGCACTGGCATTTCGTGCTGGCACCGCCTTCGCGCATGCAGGCGCGCGGCATCACCGCTGATCTCATCGCGCCCGGCAAGACCTGCACGGTGTTCGGCTATCCCCACACCAGCAAGCGGGACGAAGCGCGCATCGAATACGTCGTTCTCGACGGCAAGCGCATCGAATTGCGGTAAGCCCGCGTGGAACAGCCACCCGCGGCGTCTATTTTCCTGGCCCTGCAGGAAAGCGCGCTGGGTCATGCGATGCGTTCCTCGCCCGCGATCTATCCCGCGGTCGAGATCCTGCACATCCTCGGCTTCGTCGTGCTGGTGGGATCGATCCTGGCGCTCGATTTGAGGCTGCTCGGATGGGGGCGCGCGATACCGATTGCGCCGATGGCGAAATTGCTGCTGCCGTTGTCGCGCATCGGTTTTGTGCTGGCGATCAGCATGGGCTTCCTGCTGTTCAGCGCCGACGCGTCGCACGTGGTGCGCAACCCGGCGTTCCAGGCCAAGCTGCTGCTGATCGCAGCCGCACTCATCAACGTCGTGATCGCCCATGCCGGCCCGTGGCGCCAGGTGGCGCTCTGGCACGAGAAAGCACCTGCTGGCGCCAAGGTCACGGCGCTGCTGTCGCTGCTGCTGTGGCTCAGCGCCATCTGTGCCGGGCGCATGATCGCTTATCTCTGAGAGGGTCGCCGCCCATGCGCCGCAGCCACTTCGCCCTCGTCGCCCTCATGCTCGGCTTTGTCGCCGCGGCGGGGATCGCGCGCGCGGACGAGGCAGCGGCCTGGTCCGCCTTGCGCGCGGGCCAACACATCGCGCTGATGCGCCATGCCGATGCGCCGGGTGGCGTCGGCGATCCGCCGGGTTTTCGGGTCGAGGACTGCGCCACCCAGCGCAATCTCAGCGCCAAGGGCCGCGCCGACGCCAAAAGGATCGGTGCGCGGCTCAAGTCGGAAGGGATTGCGGTGGAAAAAATCCTCGCGTCGCCGTGGTGCCGTTGCACCGAGACGGCAACGCTGATGGAACTGGGGCCGGTCGAAGCCGCGCCGACATTCGGCAATGTCGTCGTGCTGCGCGATCAGACCGAGGCTTTGACCGCCGGTGCGCGCGCGGTGATCGGCAAATGGACCGGGCGTGGAAACCTTCTGGTCGTGACGCACGGCGCGAACATAATGGCCCTCACCGGCATCTCGCCGGCAAGCGGCGAGATCGTCGTGGTCCGCAACAGCAGCGCAGGCCGGAGCGAGCCCGTCGGCCGCTTGCGGCTCGATTGACGTAGCAAGCGTTGGCCCGTCCTTGTCAGCTACTCCACAACGTCCAGCTTCACATTGGTGAGGCCCTTTCCGACCATTCCGAGCGCGTCCGCGGCCGAATAGGAGACGTCGACGACGCGCCCCGTAACGTAGGGACCGCGGTCGTTGACCCGCACGGTCACGGACTTGCCGCTCGATACATCCGTCACGCGCAGCTTGGTGCCGAACGGCAGTGTCGGATGCGCCGCGGTCAATTCCATCGTATTGAACCTTTCGCCGCTCGCGGTCTTGGTGCCCTCGGTGTAGAAGCTCGCTATGCCATGCGAGGCCGTCTTGGTGTCGCCGGCATTCCTGCGCGACGCGGACCGGTTATGCTTCCTCACCGCCGCGACGCGCCGCTTGATCGCGGATGACGCCGTGCGATCATGGCCGAGCGACGCCACCCGGCTGGCGCGAAGTTCGGATTTCTGGCTGACGCCCGAGGACTGCGCGCAGGCCGCAAGCGACGCCGCTGCCATGCTGACGGCAAGCCATTGAATGAATTTTCGGCCACGCGCGGCGGGCGCCAAAAGCGATTGGCCGTCAGTCCGGCCGGTTCGGATGTCGACGTACGAGATACCAGCGCGCTCGATGGACATGTTGCAATCCCCAACTTGCGCCCCAGCCCAAGCCGAAAACCAACACGCCCTAGGTTCCGAATCCAATCGGGGCGGAACCGTGGCTGGATAAAGTCAGAGCCCGGTCAGCCAGCGCAATTCCATTCGACTGTGGTGATTGGGTCACAGCGCGTGGGAGGCTGGATGCCGGCTTTATTTCCAGTGAACCGACGTCGTCAGTTAGGTATGACGCTCGAAGCACGGACAACATCGTTTTGCTTGGGAGCTTTCGTGCGCTTCGATTTTTGGGGGACAGCGCTGCAGGCTGGCTCCGCCTCCTCCGCCGCGAGGTTCAAGGCATCAACCATCTCATCAAGGACTGCTTTGTAATCAACGCTCGCCTCCTGCGAAGGCGCATCTTCGGGAAGGGCTTTCTCCAATTGCGCTGACTCCAATTGTACAGACTCGATTGCCCCATGATCGAACCGCACGCGCTGGAGTTTGTCCCCGACGAACCATACGCAAAGCACACCGGTGATTTTGTTGTCGTCGAAAATATCCGTGTTCACCGTATCGACCGTCATGGTCGGCCCGCCGGATTTGAGCACCACGAGATCGCCTGACTTGATTGCGGTCATTGGTAACCCCTCGGTCAAATATGCGAATCGAGGCTCGGTTGCAGCGCAACAATAGCAAATCGCGGCAGCACGCTAAAGGTGCCTGGAGCAGATTTCGCACCGGCAGCTACAGGGAACTTGCCCGGTCGCGGTTCCATGGCTCACACGCAAATGGCATTGGCCTGCTCAGGATATCTCGTAGACCGACACCTTGTCCGCGATGCCGCTCAACGCCACGCTTCTGGGGGTTGGCGTTAGCCCCGTGGTCTCAAGCAGGGACCTGGCGCGGGCGTTTTCCACCACCGATTCTGTCACCACGATCGAGCGTGACGACGCAAGGCCCTGGACGCGCGAGGCGATGTTCACCGTCTGGCCGAAATAGTCCTGCTGGGCGTTGAGTGTGACCGCAAGGCACGATCCTTCGTGGATGCCCATCTTCAGGCTCAGGCTCTGATGCTGCCGCTCGGCGCCAAGGTCGCTCATCGCCTCGCGCATGCGGATCGCCGCGGCAATGGCGCGGTCCGGCGTCTCGAAGGTCGCCATCACGGCGTCGCCGATGGTTTTGACGACGGCGCCCCGTTCGGACGCGATGATCTCCTGCAACAGCCTGAAATGTTCGTTGACGAGATCGAACGCCGTGAGGTCACCGACGCGCTCATAGAGTTCAGTGGAGCCCCGCAGATCGCTGAACAGGAACGTCAGGCTCAGGATCTTGAGACGCTGGCCGATCGCGAGCGTGTCGGTCCGGTAGATATCGCGAAAGGTCTGATTGGTGAGCAGGCGCGTTGCGGTAAGCGCGGGCTTGCGCCGGGTCAGGATGGCGTCCAGCGCCGCGTTCACCACCCATACCGCCGGCAACACGCGATTGTCTGTCCGGTTTTCCAGCGCCAGCCGCAGCGGCCCCGGGCGCAAGGCGGCGCTCTCGACGGGTGGGCGAACCTTGTTGAAGATCACGGACAGGTTTTGGCGGTCGCTGGCCTCCGCGCCCTTGACCTCAAGATACTGCGCCGTATGCGTCACGGGATCGAACACGATCACGGTGCCCTCCGGCACCTGCAGCGAAAGGATCGCCCGCTCGCCCGGCGGCAGGTCGATCATTTCGAGCGTGACCTCGTCCAGCAGCTTCGCGATATCGCCGGGAAGATCGATCGCCGAACTCCAGAAGATCTGGCGATAATATTCGGCCGCCGACAGTTCGTCCGGTGCATGGGCCGCGATCTTCCGCACACGCGGGCTTACCGTAAACGTAACCTCGACCAGGTCGTCGAGCCGTGTCTCATAGCCTGCGGCGCAAAACGCGCAATTGTACTGCGCGCTATTGACTGTCTTCAGGCTCTTGTTGGCGGAAAGCACCCCGGCGCAACTCGGGCACATCACGTTCCAGGTCATCTCGAACATGCCGAGCCCGACCGCATTCAGGAGCGCGGCGATGACCCGCTCCTCGTCGAGGCCCTCTCTGCGTGCGAGCTCAAGCGCGTTGATCTTGTTCAAGGCATGATCCGGATCGTTCCGAACCATACGCTCGAGCATCTCCACGACGTTCTGGTCGGCCGACTGGCGCAGGGCCGCAAACAAGGTGGCGGTTTCACTCATGCGCCGATGCTACCTGAAAGCAGGCGACGCGAACACCCGCTAAGCGATCCCTTGTATGCACAAGGACTTATCCGCCGTTACCCAACGAACGACCTGACCCGCGAAGTACGAAAGGCGGATTCCGTCAAAACGTGATCCGGATCACGGTCAAGCCCGCGCCGTTAGGCAAAACCAATTGCACGTCGATCCAATCGACTTGCGCCAACCCCACAGGAGAACGCCATGACGTGCGATCGCGATACAAACGTGCAGGAGCTTACCGCCGAGCAACTCGAACTTGTGGCTGGCGGGTCCCCGATCCAGGAGATGATGGCAAACCTGAAGCTGATGGGTGAAATCCTCTCCAACGTCAGCAAGACGCGCTCCGAAATCAGCATGACGTTTGCACGCAACTCGCGGGCGTGAGCGCCAGTTCCCCACTATGCCTCGCTCATGCCGCGTGAGCGCAATTGCGCTCAGCGCTGGAGGGTCGCTCGGCTGCGCAATTGCGCCGCCGCCCGGCGCGTCATCTCGGGATGACGGGCCAGCAGTCACGGTTTGGAAAACAGGAAAATCAGAACCCGTCCACCCCAAGAGAAAAGGCCGGCGGGCGTTACGCCACCGGCCTCTCTTGCAACTGCCGGCTCGGGTCCGGTTCCGCTGCGATTCCATAACGGAAATCCTGTGCGAACATGGTTAATCAAACCTTAACAGAATCGGCGTGATCTGAATCACGGAAGCGCACGATTCGCTCGGCTAGGTTTGCTGTCACGTTGCGGGACATGCCCGTAATTCCCCGTCGGGAATCTACCGGAATATCCAGCGGAATCCGCCGCTGTTATTTCTGAGACGCAAATTCGATTCGCTTTGTGAAGGAGACCCAGATGGCCCAGGTCTATTTCCACTGCTCCAGCTCCCGCGAAGTTCGCGTCGATCAGTTCGGCGCTGTCGTGAGCAACCTTGCCGAGGCACGCGACCGCGCCGCCTGCGTGGTGCGATCGCTGATCATGGAAGAGAGCGCGGAAGACTGGCGCGACTGGGTCGTGCATGTCAGCGACGATTTCGACGACGAGATCTTCGAAGTCTCCTTCTCGTCCGTTCTCGGCAAGCCAAATTGAGGGTGTCATGAGCGCCGCACGGATCACCCTGCCGCTGTACCGCCACCTCGACCGCATCATGGCGGGGTGGCATCGCCTGACCGACGGTGTGCTGGATGGCTACCGGCCCGAGCGCCACTACATGCGCGGCCCGGGGCCGAAATGGCACGCCAAGCATGGCGCCGCGGGCGCTATTCTCTGATTTAGCTCTGCTAATACGGAGGCGCCTTCTTCGCTCGCTGCGCCTTTGCCGCTTCCACCCACCACGCCAGATCATCCGCAAAACGGGGAAACGCCCGCTCTAGGGCCTTGCCGCCCTCGCCGGTCGGCTTGCCGTCGGCATCGAGCGTTTGCGCGATGGGGCCGACCGAGACCTGCGACGAGATCACCACCATGCCCATCTCGGATAGCGTGCCGTGCCACGCCATCGCAGCGCGCGCGCCCGAGAAACGGCCGGCCGAATAGCTGGCGATGGCGGCGGGGCGCCAGAACCACTCCTCGAGAAAATGGTCGGTGAGGTTCTTAAGGCCAGGCTGCATGCCCCAATTATATTCACCGGTGACGAACACAAAGCCATCGGCATCGCGGATTTTTCCGGCGAGCTGTTCGAGCACCGCCGGCGCCTGGCCCTTCGGATGCTCCTTATACATCCGGTCCAGCATCGGCAGGTCGACCGCCTTGGCGTCGATCAGTTCGACATCGTCGCCGCGGCCGCGCAGGCCTTCGACGACGAATTGCGCCAGGCGGATGCCCATGCGGTCGGAGCGATACGAGCCGTATAAGACGAGAATGCGATGGGTCATGATGCCGCGAGGTTAGCACGACTGCCAGGTGCGCGCGCAAGCCGGCGTCAGCAGCGTCGAACTCACCACCACCAGGTATCGGCCGTGCGGTCCAGGCGGTGCTCGTTCCTGGGCATCGACAGGCCGCGATAGAAGCCGATCATGCCCCAGACAAGGAAGCCGAGTATCAGCGTCACGCCGATGTATTGGGATATATTTTCCATGCCCTTTGGTCGCGGCCGACGGAAAAAGGGTTCACCGCCCTCATCCGCCGGAACCGAAGGCTGGGGCGGCGTCAGCTCTGATGCGGACCCCGCATGAGCTTCATGGCGTCCTCGACATGACGCCATTCCTTGGCCTCCTCGGCCTCGCCCTTGCGCTCGCAGGCGATTGCATTCTGCGCCGCCTGGGCAATCGCGGCCGGGCCGTGTTTTTCGAGCATCTGTCGCGCGATGGTGTGGATCTGCATCTCGGAGGTCATGTCCCACTCCCTGAGGTTGGCGCCGCAGGAACCGGGTCCTCCGTCAGGCTGCGGCGTGTTTGAGAACTGCCGAACCGGCCCGCGCGTTCCACACCGGGCGCCTCATCCGAGTTCCGCGTCAGATTCCCCCGAGTTCAGGCGGCTCGAACCAGTTGGTCAGCGACAGCCCGCCGTCGACCGTGATCGCAGCCCCCGTGACATAGGCCGACACCCGGTTCGACAACACCGCCAGCGCCATCGGCGCGAGGTCACTGGCCTCGCCGAGGCGGCCGAGCGGAATGTGCTTTGCGAGCGAGGGATCGGCGACAAAACCGCCGGCGGCGATCGCACCGGGCACCAGCGCATTGACGCGGATGCCGTGGCGGCCGAACGCTTTGGCGAGTTCCTTCACCAGCATCGCCATGCCGGCCTTGGCAGTCGAATAATGCGGCAGATTGCGCGGCGTGCCGGCATGCAGCGAGGTCAGCAGCAGGAACGAGCCAGGCTCCTTCGCCGCGATCAGCTCGCGCGCCAGTTCGCGCGACAGGTGAAAGCCGGCTTCGAGATTGACCGCATGCATCTGCGCCCAGGTCTCCATGCTGACGGCCATGGCGTGATCGGCCTCGCGCCGCGGCGGCGAGGCGCTGTGGACGAAATGCGTCACCCGACCGACAGCTGACCGTGCGTACTTCAGCAGCGCTTCTCGCGCGGCAGAATTGGCGAGATCGCCGACCCAGGGCACAGCCAATTCCGGCTGCGGCGAAGCCTTGATCGCGGCGGCAACCCGCTCCGCGCTGATATCGGCGAATACCGTCCGCACGCCCTCGCCGACCAGTCCCTGCGCGATCGCCCGGCCGATGCCGTTGCCGGCGCCGGTCACCAGCGCCACCTCGCGGGCCGGGTCGAATGGATTGCTGAGCAGGCTCATGGCGTTCTCCCGGGGGTTATAGAAGCCAGCATAAATCGGCACGCCGGCCTGGGCCAATGCGCCTTGTGAAGCGATCCGGCTCAACCGGCAAAAATCCCAATTTCTTTCGCTGCCCGGCTGCAAAACACAAGCGGCGGATGCCATAGTCCGGTCAATTGCCTCAAAATGACATGATACCGGCAAGACCCCGTGGGAGGGATAATGGCTCTGAAGGAATCGCACGTCGCCGGACCCGCGACCGCGGTCCGCGATGTCACGCTCGGCCAGCTGCTGGAGCAGGCCGCGCGGTCGGCGCCGAACCGGCTCGCGCTGATTGCCGGTGTCCCGGACCCTGCGGCGCGCCGCCAGTGGACGTATGCGGAGCTTCACACCGAGGCGCAGCGCACGGCGCGCGCCCTGCTCCGCCGCTTCAAGCCGGGCGAGCGCGTCGCCGTCTGGGCGTATAATTTGCCGGAATGGGTGATGATGGAGTTCGGTGTCGCGATGGCCGGCATGGTGCTGGTCACCGTCAATCCCGGCTTCCGCGCCAACGAAGTCGAATATGTGCTGAAGCAGTCCCGCGCGGCCGGCGTGTTCGTGGTGCCGGAGTTCCGCGGCAATCCGATGCTGGACACGGTGCGCGAGGTCGCAGCCCGCTGTCCGGAATTGCGCGAGATCATCTCGTTCGACGACTGGGCCTCCTTCATCGCGACCGGCGACGACGAAAACATCGCGTTGCCGGACGTCAAACCGGCCGATCCTGTCATGATCCAGTACACCTCGGGCACCACAGGATTTCCGAAGGGCGCGCTGCTGCATCACCGCGGGCTTGCCAACAACGGCGCCGATACCGCCGTGCGGATGGGCGTCGAGCCCGGCGACGTCTTCGTCACCACGATGCCGCTGTTTCATACCGGCGGCTGCGTCTGCTGCGTGCTCGGCGCGGTGTCGCGCGCGGCGACCCAGGTGCTGCTGGAGGCGTTCGATCCGGGCCTGGTGCTGGAAATGTTTGCGACCTACCGCGGCAACGCCATGGTCGGCGTTCCCACCATGCTGGTGGCGATGCTGGAGCATCCATCCTTCGCCACGTCAGATTTGTCGTCGGTCAAGGCGATCTGCTCGGGCGGCTCGACCGTACCGGCCGCGCTGGTGCAACGGTTCGAAAAAGAACTCGGCGCCCCCTTCACCATCGTGTTCGGCCAGACCGAATGCTCGCCGGTGGCCGCGATGACAAAGACGTCGGACACGATCGAGGACAAGGCCGGCACCATCGGCCTGCCGCTGCCGAACATGGAAACCAAGATCGTCAATCCCGACACCGGCAAGACCGTGCCGATCGGCGAGATCGGCGAGTTCTGCACGCGCGGCTACCATGTCATGCTCGGCTATTTCGAAATGCCGGATGCTACCGCCGCCTCGATCGATGCCGATGGCTGGCTGCATACCGGCGACCTCTGCGCGATGGACGCCCGCGGCTATTGCACCGTCGAGGGCCGGCTCAAGGACATGATCATCCGCGGCGGCGAGAACATCTATCCGCGCGAACTCGAGGAGCTGCTGTTTCGCCATCCCAACATCAGCGAGATCGCGGTGGTCGGTTTGCCACACGAAAAATGGGGCGAGGAAGTCGCCGCTTTCATCCGCCCGGCGCAGGGCGCCGTGATCGACAAGGAGGAACTGTCGGCCTACATGCGGGCCTCGCTCGCGCCGCACAAGACGCCGAAACACTGGTTCGTGGTCGAGGCGTTTCCGCTGACGGGATCGGGCAAGATCCAGAAATTCAAGCTGCGCGAGATCTGGGCAAAGGGCGAACTGAAGGCGCTTTGATGCCCGCGACGCCTTCCGAAGGTTGTGCCGGGCTGCCGTCGGCGCTAGCTTCGCCAAAACCAGAAGAGTCCAAGGAAAAGCCAGAGGAGGTCACGATGCGCCGTACGCCGTTGCTGTTTGGATTGGTTCTGCTGGCAACGCCAGCGCAGGCCGGCTCGCGCTCGGAATATGTGACCATGATGTTGCAGGCGTTCGCGGCCAAGGTGGAATGTCCGGGCACGGACGTCGTCTATCAGGATCTGCTGCAGAAAGCCCAGGAGATGCAGCAGCCGGATGGCACCACCGAGCAAGTGCGAAAGGCCATTGCCTACGTGCATACCGGCGGAAAAATGGGCGAGCGCCCCGACAACGCGCTTATGCAGGAGGTCGCGATCGCGACGAGGACGACGGACCTCGACCAGCGGCGTGTCGGCATGACAACGTGGTGCGAGACCCAGAAGGCCAAGCTCGCAGGCTTTATCCGCGCCAAGAACTAGCGCCGCGTTTCTCGGAACGGTCGCGTTCACCGGGCTGACCGGTGCACGACGCTTGTGCGTGACGCGGCTTGCGCTGGATCAATTCGGCATATCACTTCTCCTTGTAGTCGTCTTACAACCGGCACCAAAACGGCCTAACCTTCCTGTTCACCGTCTGCGGGGAACCAGCATGCAAACCCGCGTCAGAAAAACCGCGCACGTACTGGAGCGCCTCGGCCTGGCGATGGCTGGCGCTGCGGGCGGACTGTTTGTGGCCGCACTGGTCGGCACCAGCATTGCGTTTCTGACCTCCCAGGCTTTCCTGCTCCTGATGATGCTCGGCGGCGCGGTCGGATTCTATCTCGGGATCGATACGCCGCCGCGGCCCTTCGATAGCGCCAACGGTACGTCGCATGGCAGCCGGGACGGCGAGATCGATACGCCGGAATTGCTCAGCGCGGTCGGCACGTTCCTCGCCGCAGGTGCGTCCTTTGCCTCCGTCGGCGTGATCGTGCTGCGTTACGATCCGCACCTTGCCTGGATCTGGATGATCATGGTGGGATGGCTTGCGGGAGTCGCGATGCAGATCGTCGCCGGCGCGATTGCACGCCGGCGGCGCTAAGGCGCGAGCCGCCTTATCGATCGGACCGGCCGATGACCGCCATCAACTCCGCTATCTTCTGGCGCTGATCGGTCTTGTCGCCGCTCGCAATCGCGTGCTCCACGCAATGCGAGACGTGATCCTTCAACACCTCTTCCTCGACGCGGCGGAGCGCGGCGCGCACGGCCGAGATCTGCGTCACGATATCGATACAGTAGCGGTCCTCTTCCACCATCTTGGAGAGGCCACGAACCTGGCCCTCGATACGGCTCAGGCGTTTTTGACAGGAAGCCTTGATGTCTTTTCTCATGCCGCCTATATACCCCTACAGGGTATAGGTTACAAGGGACGTAAATTGCGATGAGCCATGACGACAAGAATCCGGAAAGCAAAGCCAAACCGGACCACGCGACTTCCAAATCATGCTGCGGCAGCGACCACCACAGCCATCACCACCATCACGCCGCGGCCAAGGTGCTCGATCCCGTCTGCGGAATGACGGTCGATCCCTCTACCAGCAAGCATCGCTTCGACCATCACGGCGAGACCTTCCACTTCTGCTCGGCGGGCTGCCGAACCAAGTTTGCCGCCGATCCAAAGGCCTATCTCGAGAAAAACGCGCCCAAGGCCGATGCGCCGGAAGGCACGATCTACACCTGCCCGATGCATCCCGAAGTCCGGCAGGTCGGACCCGGAAGCTGCCCGATTTGCGGCATGGCGCTGGAGCCTGAGGTGGCGAGCCTCGACGCGCCGCCGAACCCTGAGGTCGCCGACATGACGCGGCGCTTCTGGGTCGGCCTCGCGCTCTCCGTGCCGCCGGTGGTGCTCGAGATGGGTAGCCATCTCGTCGGCGGTCATGGCCTCGTCGATCCGACGCTGTCGAACTGGATTCAGCTGGCCTTCGCGACGCCTGTCGTGATTTGGGCAGGCTGGCCCTTCTTCGTGCGCGGCTGGCAATCGCTGCTGACGCGCAATCTCAACATGTTCACGCTGATCGCGATGGGCACCGGCGTGGCTTATATCTACAGCCTGATCGCCACTATTGTACCGCAGAGTTTTCCGGCCGCTTTCCGCGGCCACGGTGGTGCGGTCGCGGTCTATTTCGAGGCCGCCGCCGTCATCACCGTGCTGGTGCTGCTTGGCCAGGTGCTGGAGCTGCGCGCCCGCGAGGCGACGTCGGGCGCCATCAAGGCCTTGCTCCAACTGGCGCCGAAGACCGCCCGCCGCGTCAGCGAGGACGGCGCCGATCATGAAGTCCAAATCGACAGTCTCGCGGTCGGCGACAAACTGCGGGTACGCCCCGGCGAAAAAGTGCCGGTCGACGGCGTCATACTCGAAGGCCGCTCTTCGCTCGATGAAGCGCTGGTAACCGGCGAATCCATGCCGGTGACCAAGGAGGTCGGGGCCAAGGTGATCGCGGGCACGCTAAATCAGTCCGGCGGCTTCGTGATGCGCGCCGAAAAGGTCGGCCGCGACACGCTGCTGTCGCAGATCGTCAAGATGGTCGCGGACGCGCAGCGCTCGCGCGCGCCGATCCAGCGGCTCGCCGACCAGGTTTCCGGCTGGTTCGTCCCGGTCGTGATCGGGGTGGCGCTGATCGCGTTCGGGGTCTGGTCGTACTTTGGGCCAGAACCGCGCATGGCGTTCGGCCTGGTCGCCGCCGTCAGCGTGCTCATCATCGCCTGCCCCTGCGCGCTCGGTCTTGCCACGCCGATGTCGATCATGGTCGGCGTCGGGCGCGGCGCGCAGGCCGGCGTGCTGATCAAGAATGCCGAAGCGCTGGAGCGCATGGAACGAGTCGACACGCTGGTGGTCGACAAGACAGGCACGCTCACCGAGGGCAAGCCGAAGGTCACGGCCATCGTGCCGGCGCAGGGCTTCGAGGAGAGCGAAATGCTGCGGCTCGCCGCCAGCGTCGAGCTTGCCAGCGAACATCCGCTCGCCGACGCCATTGTGCGGTCCGCCAGGGAACGCAAACTGGAGCTCGGCAAGGTCGAGGAATTCGATTCCCCCACCGGCAAAGGCGCCAGCGGCAAGGTCGACGGCAAATCCATTCTGCTCGGAAATTCAGCCTTCCTGACGTCCCTCGGCGTCGATCCGCATTCGCTGGATTCCGATGCCGAGCGTATGCGCGCCGATGGTGCCACCGTGATCAACATTGCCGTCGACGGCAAACTGGCCGGACTGTTCGCGATCGCCGATCCCGTCAAGGCTTCCACGCCGGCGGCGTTGAAGGCGCTCGCCGAGGAAGGCATCAAGGTCATCATGCTGACTGGCGACAACAAGACCACGGCAAACGCCGTCGCACGGCAACTCGGTATCGCTGACGTGGAAGCCGAAGTGCTTCCGGATCAGAAGAGCGCCGTGGTGACGAAGCTGCAGAAGGCGGGACGGATCGTCGCCATGGCGGGCGACGGCGTTAATGACGCGCCGGCGCTGGCGGCCGCGGAAGTCGGCATCGCCATGGGGACCGGCACCGATGTGGCGATGGAAAGCGCAGGAATCACGCTGCTGAAGGGCGATCTTGGCGGCATCGTGCGCGCGCGAAAACTGTCGCAGGCCACCATGCGCAATATCAGGCAAAACCTGTTCTTCGCCTTCATCTACAACGCCGCCGGCATCCCGATCGCCGCCGGCATCCTCTACCCGAGTTTCGGCATCCTGCTGTCGCCGATCATCGCGGCGGCGGCGATGGCGCTGTCGTCGGTCAGCGTCGTCGGCAACGCCCTGCGCTTGCGCGTCGCGCGGCTGTGAACGGGCGCGCGCGATTTGGAAATCATTAATCAAACTATCGCGCGCGCAACACCTGTCCAAAAAATTCCACAATGTCCGCTACGAAAGGAACTGCATTTTCAAATAGGAGAATTTCCATGCGGTTAGGATATGCCATTTGCCTCGCTTCGATAGCCGCCCTGCTCGCTCTGGCCGCGCCCGGGCTCGCCAGGAATTCCGAGACGCCCAAGACCAACGAACCTCCCACGACGTCGGCGCCCTGCCATTCCTACCAGCAGGCCGCCGATGGCTCATGGATCGAGCGTCCCTGTCACGCGCTCGGCGTCCCCGCTCATCCCCAGCCCAAATCCGCGACACGAAAGACGGACGAGCAGACCCGGTGACGGCAACAACCGTCGTACCGAGGACAATGGATCGCGGTTGAGAGGCCTCGTTTGCACCTCGCCAGATCGGCTTCGGCGGCCGCTCAAACGAAGCATGCCCCTCGGACTTGATCCGGGGGTCGATACCGGCGATTCCATGTGAAGGCACCGGCGGCACCGCCACAGATTGCTTCAAGCGTAAACCCAAGCTTAAGGCGTCCTGACTACGGTATAGCGCCCCTGCTCTCCTTCACGAATCGGCTAAACTCCATGAAAATCGGCACGCTCCTGACCGCCGCCATCGTCTCGCTGTCCGCCGTGGGCGGTGGCCTCGCCGTTTACGTCGCGGTGACGAAATACCAGACCATGGACAAGGTGTCGGTGGCCCAGAGCCGACTGGAAGTGGTGCGGGCCGTCGGCGATATCCCGCGCTACATGAATCCCGAGCGCGGCTTCTCCACCAACATCCTGTACGGGCCGGCCACGGTCGAGCCGAAAATGCTCACCGACCTCGACAAGTATCGCAAGGACACCAACGGCGCGCTGGCGAAGATGAACGCGGTCCGCAAGGCGCTGCCCGGCTCGCTCGACGATGGCTCGGCGGTCGGCAGCGGCATCGATGCGCTGAACGCCAAGTTCAATGGCTTGCGCGAGGCCATCGACAAGGCGATCGCCGGCCCCGCCGATGCCCGCAAGGACGCCGCCAGGAAGATCGTCGCCGACAACGCCGCCTTCAACGCCGCCATCACCACGCTGCTGGAGGAGCAGGTCCGCCGCATGGCGCTGCTCGACGGCGACGCCTACCGGCAGGCGACCTACGCGAACATCACCTGGGCGCTGCGCGACGTCGGCGGCTACAACGCCAGCGTGCACAAAAACCTCGTCGGCGCCAAGCGCGTTGCGACCGATGCCGAGAAAATGGAACTGAGCCGCGCACAAGGCCGTGCCGACCAGATCCTGATGTCGCTGCAGGATCTGCGCGGCAATCCCGCAACGTCAGCCAACGTGGCTGCCGCGCTTGGCAAGATGAACGAAGCCTATGTCGACGGGTTCGGCAAGGAACTGAAGCTCGTCAAGGAAGGCGCGATCAGCGGCAAATACGAGCACGACGTCGATGTGTTCTTCGCGGAATCGCAAAAGGGCCTCGGCTCGGTCATCACGCTGCGTGACGCGTTCTACGACAACGCCGAGCAGGTTCTCGGCGCCGCCTATTCCTCAGCACGCCTCAGCTTCATGATCGCGCTCGCCGGCCTGATCGCCGTTGCCGCGGCCAGCGCCGGCCTGATCCTGATGGTCTATCGCCGCGTCTGCAAGCCGATCGTCGACCTCACCGCCACCATGACCCGGCTCGCCAGCGGCAACGTCTCCGACGAGATTTCGGGCGCCGAGCGCGGCGACGAGATCGGCGCGATGGCGGCTGCCGTGCGCGTCTTCAAGGACAACATGATCGAGGCCGAGCGCCTGTCGGCGGAAAAGGCCGCCGAGAACGACGGCAAGATGCGCCGCGTCCAGGTGCTCGACGAACTGACCCGTTCGTTCGAAGCCAAGGTCAGCGAACTCGTCGGCGGGCTGTCGTCGGCGTCGTCGGTGATGGAAGACACCGCGCGTTCGATGTCCTCCACCGCCGCCGCCACCAACCGCCAGGCCGGTGTCGTGGCTGCCGCTTCCGAGCAAACCTCGACCAACGTGCAGACCGTCGCGAGCGCTACGGAAGAGCTCACCTCCTCGATTTCGGAGATCGGCCGGCAGGTCGCGCAGTCCACCGAGATCGCGGCCCGTGCCGTCGACAACGCGCGCCGCACCGGCGACACCGCCCGTTCGCTGGCCGAAGGCGCGCAGAAGATCGGCGACGTCGTGACGCTGATCCAGAGCATCGCGGCGCAAACCAACCTGCTCGCGCTCAACGCCACCATCGAGGCCGCACGTGCCGGCGATGCCGGACGCGGCTTTGCCGTCGTCGCCTCCGAAGTCAAATCGCTGGCCGGCCAGACCGCGAAGGCGACCACCGAAATTTCTGAACAGATCGCCGCCATTCAGGCCGCGAGCGACGAGACGGTGACGGCCATTCAGAACGTCGCCAACGTCATCGCCGAGATCGACCAGATCGGCATCGCAATTGCGTCCGCCATCGAGGAACAGGGGTCGGCGACGCAGGAGATTTCCCGCAGCGTCCAGGAAGCGGCGCGCGGCACCCAGGAAGTCAACGCCAATATCTCCGGCGTGCAGCGGGCGGCCGACGAGACCGGTTCCGCCGCCACCCAGGTGCTGGGTGCCGCCGAGCAACTGTCGTCGCAGTCCAAGGACCTCGCCGGCCAGGTCAATCGCTTCCTCAGCGAGGTTCGCGCCGCCTAAGTCACGGCGCGACCGCCGCAGCCAGCGCATGCTAGCCAGTCCGAACCTTTGCGCACGGCCGCCTGCCTGCCGTGATAAATGATGCTCGCGGCAGCAGGCCGCTTGATTCAGGACGAGCGGTCGACATGCACCAGCCGGCTCCCCCGCGCCCAAAACTCGCTGAAACCGTCGTTGAGCCCACGGTCAAACTGCGCGAGGTCGCCATCGGCCGTTGCTGCGAGGTGCTCGGCGACACCGCCGTCGAATACACCGTGCTCGGCGACTACTCCTATCTTGGTCCGGGCTGCATGGTCGCCGACGCGGAGATCGGCAAGTTCTGTGCGATCGCGGCGCAGGTGCGGATCGGCGCGCCGAACCATCCGCTCGACCGGCCGTCGCAGCATCGCTTCACCTATTGCCCCGAGTACTACACGGCCGACGCGCAGCGCGACCACGCCTTCTTCCGGCAACGTCGCTCCGACCGCGTCGTGATCGGGAACGATGTCTGGATCGGTCACGCCGTCATCGTGATGCCCGGCGTCAACGTGGGCGACGGCGCCGTGCTGGCCGCCGGCGCCGTCGTCACCCGCGACGTGGCGCCCTACACGATTGTCGGCGGTGTACCGGCGCGGTCGATCAGAGAGCGCTTCAATCGCGAAATCGCCGCGCAACTCGCGCGGATTGCGTGGTGGGATTGGCCTGCGGAAACCATCTTTCAGCGCTTGCCGGAATTCCAGTCCGGCGACGTCGAGGCGTTCTGCGCGCGCTGGGGCGCTAATCGTTGAATCCGACATAGCGCATAAAGTCGCCGTCAGGCGAGGCTCCAGCGGCTCGCCGGTCAGCACATGGACGAGCCAAGGCTGAGTGTTCATCGACGACGGCGCACGTTTCGCCACCTCGATGATCTCCTCGATCACCGTGGCGGCACCGGCGGCTTCCTGAACTCGCGCACGCTGTGGCGGGTCTGTACAAGCGTCTCGCAATTTCGCCGGATCAAGGGTCGCTTCACGCGAAGGCGTCGTCGCGGCGGGCGTACCTGCTGCAAGTGCGCATTTCGGAAAACACCATGCGCTACGATTGCGATAAGCTTACCGTCGCTCAGGCCTGACGCGATCGGGCAACCGTTTCCGACGGCGATTCACCAAACTGCGCACGATAGAGCCTGGAAAAGTCGCCCAGATGCCAAAAACCGAAAGCAAGTGCACATGCCTTGACGCTGTCCGCTCCAGTGCGAAGCCGTTGACGTACCAGCCATAGCCGCCGCAAGCGCAAGTATCGATGCAGGCTCATCCCCCGATAGCGCTGAACGGCATCATGCAGGGTCCGCACGGAAACACCAATCTGCGTGGCGATTTCCCCGCTGTAGATGGGATGTCCGACATCAGTGGACAACACCGCCTGCACATCCCGGAAAACCTTGAATTGCCGGGTGATGTTCGCGCGCGAAGCCCATTTCGCCGTCACGACGTCGGCAAAGGCACTATCGATTGCGGCAAGCAGCGATTCCTTGATCGCCGCCGAAGCCTCCGCAATCTCGGACGCTTCTGCGATCTGCGCCGAACAGGACAGCACCTCAAGTACCAGTGTCCTCAGCCGGCCATGCGCCGCCTCGCTGGTTTCGAAAATCCTGAAACTGGGACCTGACGAAGGCCAGCCCCGGTCGTGCACCTCGGGAGTAAAAACTATCGAGACATACTGCCGCGCGCTTCGCTCGACAGAGCAATAGGCTGCACCTCCGTGCCCAATGACAATGACAGAGCGATCCCGTTCGACGCCGTTGAAGCGTATCGGAACGCCGTCATCCAGTGCAAACCCGACAGCCGTCGAGTTCGATCCAATCTGCGCATCGATGATCCGCGGGAACGACCTTGTGTAATTCACGTCGCAACCGGGTAGATTCAGTATGGTCTGCTCTGCGGATATCTTCCGCGCAAGCGGCGTGAAATCCACGTCGAGATTTCGGACCGAACTCCGAAACGCGTCGATGTCATTAAATCGAAATACCTTTGGCACCAGCGTCGGCGCCGGAGAACCATTGCTCATTGAAATATTCTTGGACGACAATATCCATCCCCGCGCGAAATGCGCGAGGACCACCGAATTTAACCGCGCCTACAATTCGCTCCACAACCGTCACCCGTTCGGGTGAGATAGAAATACGCAACAAACGGAGCCTTGCCGAATTTCGATAGCGTTTTGCGCCGGAGCGGCGATCCCGTAGAAGCAACATACCACTTTAGATAGATCGCGTTAAGAGTTTCGGTGCCAAATCTTGCTTGGGACAGTGTGGTCCCAGGCGGAACAAGAACTGGTGCCGCGATGACCGCTATTGCCGCGACTGAACTCATTGCTGAACTTGATAACGTAGTAGAAGCCTGTTCACCCGAACGCCGCGTCCAGATTTTGCGGCAGGTGGCCGGCCTGTTTCTGTCGGATGCTGACCGCCTCAAGGAGCACCACATAGGTGTTTTCGATGAGGTGCTGGTCCGGCTGATGAAGTGCGTCGATCCACGGGCGCTTGTAAGGTTGAGCATTTCCTTCGCGGATTTGCGACCGGCGCCAAGGGACGCCATCCGCTACCTTGCCCATCACGAGGACGCGGCGATAGCCGCTCCAATCCTGCTCAAATCCGAAGCTCTCTCCGACAGCGACCTCGTTGAAATTGCCCATGACTGCGGCCAGCAGCACCTGCTGGCTATTGCCGGGCGAAAGTTGCCCGGCCCATCACTCACCGACATCCTGCTGGAGCGAGGCGACACGAACGTTTGCCGAGAACTGGCGGGAAACCCGGGCGCTCGATTTTCCAGTTCCGGCTTTACGATGCTGATCGAGGTCGCTGGCCGCGACGACGACACCGCAGACTCGCTGGTGCGCCGTTCCGACACGCCACCCGAAGTGGTGGGCCGTCTGGTGTCGAAGTCAACTCCGGCCGTCCATTCTCGTCTGCTGCGGCGCGTCCCGCCTGAGATGCGGGAAACAATTCTGGCGGCGATCGACAGCTCTGTCGACCAGACCCGCACGCCGAGGGGTGCCCCTGTCGACTATTCCGAAGCACATTCCACCGTTCTTGCATTCAGCAAGGCAGGCAAACTAAACGATTCCAGCGTCAACCGGTTTGCGATACGGCGCGAGCACAGAAATGTCATTGCCGCACTGGCCTTGCTCGCGTCCATCCCCACCGACACCGTCGAATCTCTGATGGAGGACGGCGACTGTTGCGGCCTGGCCATCGCCTGTCGCGCGTCAAGACTGAACTGGCAGACCACCATGGCGATCATCTCCAATCGAAATGACGTCCCGCCGATTCCGGCCTGGGAGCTCGTGCAGGTCAAGGACGTGTTCGATATGCTTTCGCTATCGACGGCGCAGCGAACCATCCGCTTTGGATCCGTGGAGGAATTATTGGTGAGGCCTCACGCACCGGCGGGAGCGGCGTGATGGCGTTCGGAGATCGAAAGGCAGACCGCGTTCGTTTCGAACACAAGCGCCCCGTCAATCTCATGGGTATCGACGGCACCTGGCGGCGAGGCTGCGTTCTTCTCGACGTCTCCGCGACGGGCGCCCGATTGCAAATCGACGGACCGCTGGAAATACTGGGCAGGAAGGAATTCTTCCTGCTGCTGTCATCCACTGGACTGGCCTTCCGGCGATGCGAATTGATCCGGGTCGATGGCGCCGAAGTTGGCGTCCGCTTCGTCACGGAAAGCAAGAAGAAGGGGAAGCCCATAATTCCGCAATGACGAATTCACGATCCCGCGGTGAATTGAAAACCTATTTGGAGCAGAAGAAATAAATGACCGAGGTCCACAAGATTGCCCGGCTTTCCGTCGTCGCAAGCTCGATCGATCCGTTGTGCGGAATAGTCGAAATCGATACGCCCAATACGACGGTGAGGTTCGAACTGAACGAAGACATGGCGCACAGTTTTTGCACGGATCTCGAACGCTTTCTAACCCAGGCACCGCGGCGCGAGCAAGACCGAGCCCGTCGCGGCTGATCAGCCCCAACCCCGAACCGGTCGACGAAGCTCACTCCCATGTCTGTCCATGTCATAGCCGATACGAGCGCAAAGCTTTCTGCCGCATCTTCCCTGCTGAACGCTACGTATCCAGTGACATCGGAGTTGATCGGCGCCGCAACTATCCGGGGCAACGACATCGACGCGGTCGTCATCGCCGCCGATTTGCGGATTGTCGAGAACATCACGGCCCTGAAAGCGATGGCCGGAAAACTCAAGCGCATACCCAGACGCATCTTTCTCATCGATCAAAGGACGCGTCTTGCTGTGGTGCAGGCCTACGCCCTGGGCGCGACGGACGCTCTCGTCAATCCGGTCAACCAAAAGCAATTGTTGGCGAGACTGGGCGATACGGAGGCACCATCAATTGTTCCGGATGAACCTCGATCGCCGGGTCAGGAGGCGGCTTCCGCCGGTGCTGCCAGCATCGCCGCGATGTTTTCAGCCGTCATGAGCGGCTCTGCCATCGACGTGGCGGGAGCCAGGAATGCCGGCAGCAAGATCGCTATAAGTATTGCCGAGGATGGCCTCGCCGAATGGCTGACGACGGTTCGCCGGCATCACGAGGGAACCTATCAGCACTGCCTTCTCGTCACCGGCCTGGCGGCGGATTTTGGGTTAAGCCTTGGCTTGACGAAGATCGACATGGAGCGCCTCTATTCGGCTGCGATGTTTCACGATATCGGCAAGGCTAGGATTCCACTGGCCGTGCTGGACAAACCCGGGCGGCTCGACGACAGCGAGCGAGCGTTGATCGAAACTCACCCCCTCGCCGGATATGAGGTGCTGTGCGGCACCTTGGGCATCTCCCCGGAAATTCTCGACGCGGTCCGGCACCATCATGAATATCTGGACGGCAGCGGTTATCCGGACGGGCTTTGCGCCGACAGCATATCCGATATCGTACGTATCCTGACGATCTCCGACATCTTCGCAGCCCTGATCGAACACCGAACCTACAAGGCGACCATGCCCCGGGAACAGGCTTATGAGATCCTGCAGGGCATGACCGGCAAGCTCGAAAAGGCGCTAGTCGATGCGTTCAGGGACGTTGCCCTGAACAGGTGATCTCGCTGCTCTGGTCTAGGTGTTTAGTCCCGCTTGAATCGGTAGTCGAAGCGATCACCGTCGGCCGTGATCAGGCCGACCGTCGGATTCGGAAAATGGATCGGCAGGATCAGCGTGTCAGTACCGGCGACGGAGGCAAAGAACTTCCGGCGCGAAACCGCCGACTGTTTCGGATCCCAGTGCAGGTATCGACCAGGATGGTGTAGCGCGGCGTGCGGACGACAAAAGTCTGGTAGGTGATGAACATCTTGCCGGATGCCGCGTCGAAGAATTCCGGCTCCATCGTGGGCAAATGCCGCTTGAAGACGGCGTCGTCATAGGCCGGGAAGAAATCCTGCGGCCGCCGCCACGGCCCCTCGCGCTCGATCACCGCGTCGATGGTGGTGTCGCCGATCCTGATCTGCCGCATCGCTTCCCCCGATTTTTGCAGACAGCGTAACGGGCAGACCGTGATGGTTCAAGCCGGCCTGCACGCGCGGCCCCCTGCGTTTGGCTGCGCCTCCCGCCGCCGCAAATCGAACAGAAATACTGCCTAGCAGCACACCTCAAAAGAGGTGGGATTTTGGGCAGGAAGATAAAGTACGTCGCCGCGGCGTTCGCAGTGGTCGCCGCGGGCATCTACGTCAACAACACCAATCTGCTGACGGCGCACCACAAAGGAAAGACGGTCCTCCTCGCCCACCGGGGCGTGGCGCAGCGTTTCGACGAACGCGACCTGAAGAACGACACCTGCACGGCGGCGCGGATGTTGCCGCCGACACATGGCTATCTGGAGAATACCATCCGCTCGATGCGCGCCGCCTTCGAGGCCGGCGCCGATATCGTCGAGATCGACATGCATCCCACCACCGACGGCGAGTTTGCGCTGTTTCACGACTGGACGCTCGATTGCCGCACCGATGGGCGCGGCGTCACCCGCGAACACGCGATGGCCGAGCTGAAACTGCTCGACATCGGTTACGGCTATACGGCCGACAACGGCAGGACCTTTCCGTTCCGCGGCAAAGGCATCGGCCAGATGCCGACCCTGAGGGAGGCGATGACAAGCTTCCCGGACAAGCGGCTGCTCATCAACGTGAAGAGCCGCGATCGGACTGAAGGCGAGAGGTTGGCGGCCGTGCTGAACGCCCTGCCGGCCGAGCGCCGTCGCCTGATCATGGTCTATGGCGGTGACGAGCCGATCGAAGCGGTCCGGCGGCTGGTGCCGAACGTCAGGACGATTTCGCGCGCCACCATCAAGAGCTGCCTTGTCAGCTACATCGGCTACGGCTGGACCGGCATCGTGCCGCAGGCGTGCGCGAACGCGATGGTCCTGGTGCCGATCAATGTCGCGCCTTGGCTGTGGGGCTGGCCGGACCGGTTCCTCAACCGCATGGACGCGGCAAACAGCGCGGTGTTCGTGCTCGGCCCTTACAGGGGCGGCGAATTTTCGTCCGGCGTCGACACGCCGGAACTCTTCCAACAACTGCCCGAAAAATATTCCGGCGGCATCTGGACCAACGAAATCGAAACGATCGCCCCGCTGGCGCGACGGAGATAGCGCATCAACTCCGCAGGCCCGGCGCCTCATGGCCGGTGCGCGCGACGTATTCCGTATAGCCACCGCCAAACTGGTGGATGCCTTCCGGTGTCAATTCCAGCACGCGGTTGGAGAGCGCGGCGAGGAAGTGGCGATCATGCGAGACGAACAGCATGGTGCCCTCGAATTCGGCGAGTGCGTTGATCAACATTTCCTTGGTCGCCAGATCGAGATGGTTGGTCGGTTCGTCCAGCACCAGGAAGTTCGGCGGGTCGAACAGCATCTGCGCCATCACCAGCCGCGCCTTCTCGCCGCCCGACAGCACCCGGCATTTCTTCTCGACATCGTCGCCGGAAAATCCAAAACAGCCGGCCAGCGCGCGCAATGAACCCTGGCCTGCCTGCGGAAAGCAATCCTCCAGCCACTGGAACACGGTGCGTTCGCCGTCGAGCAGATCCATCGCGTGCTGCGCGAAATAGCCCATCTTGACGCTGCCGCCGATTGCGACCGTGCCGTCATCCGGTTCGGTCGAGCCCGCCACCAGCTTGAGCAGCGTCGATTTGCCGGCGCCGTTGATGCCCATCACGCACCAGCGCTCGCGGCGGCGGATCATGAAGTCGAGCCCTTCATAGATGCTGCGGCTGCCATAGCCCTTGTGGACGTTCTTCAGGCTGACGACGTCTTCGCCGGAGCGCGGCGCCGGCAGGAAGTCGAACGCCACGGTCTGGCGCCGCTTCGGCGGCTCGACGCGTTCGATCTTGTCGAGCTTCTTGACCCGGCTCTGCACCTGCGCCGCATGGGAGGCGCGCGCCTTGAAGCGCTCGATGAATTTGATCTCCTTGGCCAGCATCGCCTGCTGGCGCTCGAACTGGGCCTGTTGCTGCTTCTCGTTCAGCGCACGCTGCTGCTCGTAGAATTCGTAATTGCCGGAAAAGGTCGTCAGCGTACCGCCGTCGATCTCGACCACCTTGTTGATGATGCGGTTGATGAACTCACGGTCATGCGAGGTCATCAGCAGCGCGCCCTCATAGCCGCGCAAAAACTGCTCCAGCCAGATCAGGCTTTCCAGATCCAGATGGTTGCTCGGTTCGTCCAGCAGCATCACGTCCGGGCGCATCAGCAGGATGCGCGCCAGCGCCACCCGCATCTTCCAGCCGCCGGAGAGCGCGCCGACGTCGCCCTCCATCATTTCCTGGCTGAATCCGAGACCCGAGAGCGCCTCGCGGGCCCGGCCGTCCAGCGCATAGCCGTCGAGTTCCTCGAAGCGGTGCTGGACCTCGCCATAGCGCGCGATGATGTCTTCCATCTCCTCCGCCTGGTCCGGATCGGCCATCGCGGCTTCGAGCGCCCTGAGTTCGGCCGCCACGACGCTGACCGGACCGGCGCCGTCCATCACCTCGGCGACCGCGCTGCGGCCCGCCATCTCGCCGACATCCTGGCTGAAATAGCCGATGGTGATGCCGCGATCGAGCGAGACCTGGCCCTCATCCGGAGGTTCCTGCCCCGAGATCATCCGGAAAAGCGTGGTCTTGCCGGCCCCGTTTGGACCTACAAGGCCGATTTTCTCGCCTTTTTGAAGCGCCGCGGAAGCTTCGATGAAGAGGATCTGGTGGCCGACTTGCTTGGAGACGTTATCGAGACGGATCATTGGTGCCTGAACATGGAAATTGTTGCGCCGTCTCTATTCCATATGGCGCGCCGGCGAAAGCGGGTTCCTGCGGAACTGGCGCTCGCGGCCCGTATTCGCCCGGCTGCCTCCATTCAAAAGCTGCGATTTCTGCGAAACCGCGATTCCGCCCGATTAGACGCTGGCCCCGCATCGTGGGCATCCACAGCCGAGCACCGCCGAATCGGGCCGTCATACGTCGGCTTTGGACCATTCCCGCATCCCTGAGGCGGAACACCGGCTCGCTTGTCATCGTTAGCCTGCATTGATCACAAGGATGCGCCGATGACATGGAAGGGCAGATGGCGAAATCAATATGGCTCGATCGTCGACATCACTGACGATGCGAATGGCCGAATAGCAGGCACGTTCAAGACGGCGCTGCAGGATAGCGGTTTCTATGGCCAGGAAATTCCCATCGTCGGAATCCACCAGGGAGCTTGCGTCAGTTTCGCCGCCGGCGGCAAAACCGCAGCCGGTGATGCGGCGGTATCGTACACGGGCCTGTTGCGTGATGGAAAAATGGAGACGATGTGGTTCGTCGTCGCCGACAGCGCCATCAGGGCCGTGGCCGAAGGCACGCCCGGAAAAATCGAAAAGCTGAACTGGTGGCGTTCGATCAACAGCAACGCGGATACTTTTGAACGGATATAGGCCGCGCCGGAGCAGATGGATCATGTCGCCCATCTGTGCAGACGATCGGCGCCAAGCCGCGGCCGCGACTAGGCCGCCTGCATCAGCTTCAAGGTGGCGGCCAGGCGCAGGCTGCGCTTTCCGGCGAGCGCGGTGGCTTCCAGTTCAGCGCCCTGCCCGTCGCAGGTGCCGGCAAAGCCGATGCCGACCTCATGGCCGCCAAAGACCGGATTTTCGCCCTTCGCGGGCGTATGCTCCTGGTTGAGGATCTCGCCTTTCCAGCGGCCATCGGCCGAGCTGTAGGAACCGAGATAATAGAAGAACGCGTCGCCGCCGAGAATGCGGCCGTTCATCAGCAGCATGACGCCCGACAGGCCGGCATCGACACCATCGAGGGCGCGGATGTGAATGGAATAGAGTCCGTTCACGATACCATCAGGACCGACTTCCCCGACAGGCGGCAACGCCTCGTCGTCGAGCCGGGTCAGATTGGCCCAGAACAGCGCGCCCGGCCGCGGCGCAGCGCTGCCTTCGAAGCGCAGCACGTTACCCTTTAACCGGCCGATCAGGCTGATCGCGGCGGTGTCGGTATCCATCAGCGGCTTGTAGTGCGGGTCGTCATTATGACGCTGGGTGATGACCTCGCCGAGAATCTCCTCGCCTTTATCCTGGTAGGTCCCCAGATGCGCGAAGGCGGAATTGCCGCCCAAGAGCTTGCCCTCGTGCATGCACATGATGCTGCGGCCGAACGCGTCGTTCACCCCGTATTCAGCCTTGTAAAGCCCGTCCAGCAAAGCGGATATCCAGCATTGTTGATTCATCTGGCGGGGGCATAGCACCGTCGGGGAACTCGAACCAGCGGTCGTTTTGGCGCGGGCTTCGGACGTTCCGTGTCATACTTTCGCGCAATTCTGCGATGTCGGGCGCACCAGATCCGGCACCGAACCGAAATGGGGGAAATGCGTGCAGATTCTTGTGCTCTATGCGCTGGCGCTCGGCGCCGGCATCAGCGTGGTAACGCAACAGGCCTTGAATGGCAGCTTGCGCGATTCGCTGGGATCGCCGGCATGGGCGGGACTGGCCAGCTATGCCGGCGGACTATTGACGATGATCGTCGCCGTGTTTGCGCTCGCCGAGCCGGTACCATCGCTTCGGGTCATGGCGGGTGTGCCGTGGTGGGCCTGGTCCGGCGGCCTGTTCGGCGGCGCCTTCATCCTGCTGGCGATCCTGCTGCTGCCCTCGCTCGGCGCGGCGACATTGTTCGCGCTGGTCATCGCGGGTCAGGTGCTCGCGGCGGTGACGCTCGATCATTTCGGCGTGCTCGGGCTGACGCCGCATCCCATCAACCCTGCGCGGCTGGCGGGTGCGGTGCTGCTGATCGCCGGCGTCGTCCTGATCCGGGAATAGCCGTCCGAAGGACGCCGTCGCTTCTGCTCGCCTATGCTCGGCGTGGGCGCGTTGAACCGGCTGGCCACCGCAGCCGACCAATGGGCAATTCCATTGCGGTGATACCGATGACCGAAGATGAAGAGACCATTGCCCGAACCATCGCCGCGGCCAGCGAGCTGCCGCTAAAGGACGCGGCCTATCTGCTGTGGCGGGAGTGCCCGAAGCTCGACTTGCTCGCGTGGCGCGCGATGCCGCCGAACGTGCGTGACCTGTTCCGGTCGCGGCCGGCGGAGAATTCGATCGAGGTCAGGTTCGAACACGATCATCCCGAAGACGGTCTGACCTTCGACCGCTTGCAACTCACCCATCCCGGAATGGATGAAGCGGAAGTCAAGCAGGCCATCATCGCCGCGGTGAGATTCGACGATGCCTGCTTTGGCTACTTCGACAAGATCAAGGGCGAGTTCGGCGCGCGGTTCAAACGCGCGGTCGAACTGGCGGCACGAGATCACCCCGGATATCTGGAACTGACCTATCAGCGGGCGCGATACTACATCAGCCATTACATGAGGTAGTTCGCCTTCAATTCTCTCGTCATCACCCGCGACCTGTCCGCCGTAGCTCAACGAGCGAAGGCGGAAAGCGCCTGATCCAGTATTCCGAAAAGGCGATGATCAATCGCGAAACGGCGGCGTACCGGATACTCCGCTTTCGCGGAGTATGACGGTCGTTTTGCGTGGCGAGACCTCGTGCGACCACCAGGTGCCGTTCAGAAACACAAATTAGTCACCACGTTGCCGCGCTTGTCCTTGATTGTGTAGGGACATCGCAGCCGCTCCAGCGCCTTCTTGGCGTCCTCGTCGCCGAGTGCGGCGGCACGTTCGTAATAGGTCTTGGCGGCGCCGGAATCCTTGGCGCCGCCGCGGCCTTGCTGCGCGAACGCACCCATGCGCTCCAGCGCACCAGGGTGATTCTGCGCCGCGGCCTTTTCAAACAACGCCCGCGCGGCAACGTCGTCCTTGGCGCCGCCATCGCCCTCCGCCAGCATCATGCCGAGCTGATACTGCGCTTCCGCATTGGTCTCGGCGCCCTTCGACAGCAGTTCGCGCGCCCGCGCCGGATCAGCCGGTCCACCGGCACCGCCGCCAAGGGCCGCGAGATTGCTGATGCCACGCGGATTGCCTGCCTGGGCGGCGCGCTCGAACAGCTTGCGCGCCTGCGCCTCGTCCCGCGCAACGCCGGCACCGGTACCGTAGAGCACGCCGAGTTCGACCATGGCCGAGGTCGAGCCTTTGTCGGCCGCTTTGCGCCAGGCCGCCACCGCCTCAGGCGTTTGCCGGTTGGCGGCATAGGCGCGTCCGAGCTGATACATCGCCCGCCGCGATGTGTTCGCGGCGCTCTTGCAATATTTGATCGCGGTCGCGATATCCGAGGCCGCGATGTCAGGCGTGCCCCTGACCTCGGCCGGCTTGTCGGGATCGGATGGATCGGCGGCGACGCGGTCGCAGAGCACGAGATCGGCCGATTGGGCGTGCGCCAGAACGGGCGACACCAACACCCCAATCGCAACCGCGATCCCGCAAAACAGCTTCCTCATGCCCGGCAGGTTGCGTCGGCCGGCCGGCAAATTCAAGGCTCGAGCCCGCTTTCGCGCAGCACCGGCGCCACCTCGCTTGAAGCCAGAAACCGCAACAGCCGGTCCGATTGAGCAGCCTTGCTGGAGGCCGCCACACGGCCGGCGGAAAACACCGCAGGCGTTTGTAGCTCGCGGGGAATGGGACCGACGATCTCGACGCCCGCGACCTGCTTCAGTTCGCTGATCTGCTGCACGGCCAGATCGGCCTCGCCTGTGACCAGCCGTTCGGCCGTAAAGCCCGACGGGATGATGCACGCCCTCGCATTGATCTCGGATGCAATACCCAGGCGCTCGATCAATTGCGCAAACAGGATGCCGCTGGCGCCGATCCGCGAAAAGGCCACCGAACGCGCGGCAAGCAGCGCCGCACGCAGCGCCGGCTCGGTTGCGATGTCGGGATGGGCAAGGCCCGCTTTCACCGCAAGGCCGACATAGGACCGCGCGAGGTCGACGCAGCCATCCGCCACCACGCGCCCCTCGCGTGCCATCTCGTCCAGCCCCTCGCGGGTCAGAATGACGACGTCAGCGCCCTCGCCGCCGCGCAGCCGATCCAGCAGCGCCAATGTCGGCGCGAAATCGGCCTCGACGCGCGCGCCGCCGGCTGCCTCATAACGCCCGGCCAGGCTGTGCACGGCGCCCCTCAAGGCGAGCGTCGAGAGCACACGTAGGGTTTCCGCCATTGGCGCCTTACGCCCGGTGCATCAGCTTGAGCACGGCCGTCAACCGGAGGCTACGCTTGCCCGCCAGCGCGGTGGCCTCCAGCAAGGCCCCTTGCCCGTCGCAGGTGCCGGCAAAGCCGATTCCGACCTCGTGGCCGCCGAACACCGGGTTCTCGCCCCGCGCCGGAGTGTGCTCCTGATTGAGAATCTGGCCCTTCCAGCGGCCGTTCGCCGAGGTGTAGCTGCCGATATAATAGAACGATGCGTCGCCGCCGAGGATGCGGCCGTCATTGAGCAGCATCACACCGGTCAGGCCGCCTTCGACGCCGTCGAGCATGCGGACGTGAATGGAATAGAGCCCGTTGACGATGCCGCCCTCGCCGACGCGTCCGGCGGTCGGGATTGCCTCGTCCTCGATCGGCGTCATGACCGAGTTGAATTTCGCACCCGGCAATTCCTTGAGGCCGCCTTCAAACCGGTAAAGCTTGCCGTCCGGTTTGCCCCGCGCCAGCAGGGTCGCGTCGTCGGTGCCGGCCATCGCGCGGTAATTCGGGTCGGGGTTGTGGCGAACGGTCTTGATCTCGATGGCAAGCTCGCCGTCGGCTTCTTCCTGATAGGTGCCGATATGCGCAAAGGCGGAATTGCCGCCGAGCATCTTGCCGGCGCGGGCATACATCACGCTGCGGCCGACCGCGTCGTTGAGCTGAAATCGGATCTTGTAGAAACCCTCAAGCAATGGCCGCGTCCCCGGCAAGCCCACCCGTTATCTAGCGCGGTTCACAACACAGGGGAACGGGCTTGAAGCGGGGAAAGGGCTCAAATCGAAGCATTTGAGTAACGTCATCGCAACGCAATGATCCGCCAAAGCGGTGACGCTTTGGCGGATCAGGGTAGCAATCGGGCGCCTCCGCCCGGCTTTGCGGTGTGGCTTATGCCGCGGCCGACTTGGCAGCGGTCGGAACTTCGGCGATCGTCTTCAAAATCTGCGAAGCGATCGCGTAGGGGTCGCCTTGCGAGTTCGGGCGGCGGTCTTCGAGATAGCCCTTGTAGTCGTTCTTCATGAACGAGTGCGGCACGCGGATCGAGGCACCGCGATCAGCCACGCCATAGCTGAACTTGTTCCAGGGAGCGGTCTCGTGCTTCCCGGTCAGACGCTTGTCGTTGTCTGGCCCGTAGACGGCAATGTGGTCCATGAGATTCTTCTCAAAGGCCGCCATCAGCGCCTCGAAATAGGCCTTGCCGCCGGTCTCGCGCATATAGGCCGTCGAGAAGTTGGCGTGCATGCCCGAGCCGTTCCAGTCGGTGTCGCCGAGCGGCTTGCAGTGATACTCGATGTCGATGCCGTAGGTTTCGGTCAGTCGCTGCAACAGGTAGCGAGCCATCCACATTTCGTCGGCGGCTTTTTTGGAGCCCTTGCCGAAGATCTGGAATTCCCACTGGCCCTTTGCCACTTCGGCGTTGATGCCTTCGTGGTTGATGCCGGCAGCGAGGCAGAGCTCGAGATGCTTCTCGACGATCTCGCGCGCGACCGAACCGACGTTGCTGTAGCCGACGCCGGTGTAGTACGGGCCCTGCGGCGCAGGATAACCCGCCGTCGGGAAGCCGAGCGGGCGGCCGTCCTTGTACATGAAGTATTCCTGCTCGAAGCCGAACCACGCACCTTCGTCGTCGAGAATGGTGGCGCGCCTGTTGGTCGCGTGCGGGGTGACGCCATCCGGCATCATGACTTCGCACATCACCAGAACGCCATTGGTGCGCGCGCCGTCCGGATAAACTGCGACCGGCTTGAGCACGCAATCCGAGCTCCTGCCTTCAGCCTGCATGGTCGACGAGCCATCGAAACCCCACAGCGGCAGCTGGTCGAGCGTCGGGAACGATGCGAATTCCTTGATCTGTGTCTTGCCGCGCAGGTTCGGTGTCGGCGTATACCCGTCGAGCCAAATATACTCGAGCTTGTACTTGGTCATTGAGCCTCTCTTGAGTTTAATGCTGCTAAGCGCGGAAACCCTGGACTTTGGAGGTTAGAAGCCCCCGAGTCCCCGCACACGTGTACCCGGCCCACGTCAGGCCGTGTCTTACCAAGCAATTAAAGTGCCAATCGCTGCAGTGCGGTACCGGACGACGCTCGGAGACATCCACCTGGTGCGTGCATTTTTTGTTGCGGCATAGGCGCGCGCCTGACCTGCGCTCCAGGCAGCCAACCCGCGCCTTTGTTCCCGAATGGCGCCTGATTTTCCGGCAGTTTTGGCTGGCAACCGCCGCTCCGATTAAAGCCGCGGCAGCCGTCAGGGGCGTTCACCTGGAAGTTCGGCCGCTTTCGGCAACCTTCCTGCCGGCTCAAGCGTTAGTCATCTGCCCATTGCCTCACACGAAGCAAAACAGCGATTGCCTACAAAATACACATTCCGTGCACTTTTTTGAGCAACTTGCGTTCCCACAAGGCGCGAACGATATCGCGGTTTCGGTAACGACAAGAGAACGAGTCGGGCGCACCATGGTGGTTCGCTCGATCTAGGAGAGACTGAAATGGTCAACACAGGTGTGAATGAGGGGTCCGCCAAGATCTATCAATTCCCAGCCGGGGGCCGGTCGGCCCTGGCGGGACGTCGCTATGGCGAGACCAAGTCCGACTTTGCCGCCCCGGCGGTCGATATCGCTGACTGCAGCGGCAGCTGGTACCACGCAGCGGCCATCGAGGAAACCAAGCCTGGGCGCGATCACTGATGCCAGATCAACGTTCGGCAAGTCCGCGTCCAGGAGTTCAGGCGCGGTCGGTGAAGTAGAAAAGGGTCGGAACGAAATCGTTTCGGCCCTTTTTCATGCAACCTTGTTCTTACGTCAGTTCGCATGCCGTTACCGGCCGTTTGGCGTGCTTGAGCGTGGTGAGCCCGGCCTTGGTGATTTTCAGCGTAATCCCGCGGCCCGAGTAGCGCGATCCCGACAAGGCCAGCCCCTTTTTCAGCGTCACCGCTTTGCCATCGAGCTGCAGATGGGCGCGTGAATCGTAGCGGAAAAACCCGGCAATGAATTGCGTTCCGTCGGCGCAACGATAGTTTTTGAAAGTCGATTGCGCCAAGGCGGCCGACGAGCCGATCGTTCCCAGCAACATCGTTCCCAGAAACAACGCCGCCGCGAAACCAGCGATCTTGCGATTATTCATATTCTCCTCCTGACGGCCCGAGTATAGACCAGAAGGCAAGACGCGACACACCCGGGCCCATCCCGCACAAGAATTGCCATCTCCAGGAATTCCATAAGGCAGCAGCCCGATGTCAGATTCCCCTGCCCGTCATTTCAATCTCGCCGGCGCCAGCAATTTCCGCGATCTCGGCGGTTATCTGACCCGGGACGGCCGTACGGTTCGCTGGCGCCAGATGTTCCGGTCCAACCATCTCGGCCATCTCACCGACGATGACGCTGCGGTCTTGCGCGCGCTCGGCGTCAAGAGTGCGTTTGATTTTCGAGGCACAACGGAGCGCGCCGAGGCGCTTTGCGGCCTGGCCGACATCACCGTGCATTCGCTGCCGGTCGAGCCAACAGTGGTCGCCGCACTTCGCGCCATCGCCGCCGGCGGCACTCCGCTGACGACCGACCACGCCGTCGAGGTGATGCGCGACTCCTACCGCAGCTACGTGCAGCAGAACACGCCGCGCTTTCGCGCGCTGTTTGCGCATCTGCTGGAAGACCGCGCGCCGCTGGTGATCCACTGCACCGCCGGCAAGGATCGCACCGGCTTCGCCTGCGCGCTGATCCTGCATACGCTCGGCGTCCCCGACGAGGTGATTGCGGAAGACTATCTGTTGACCAACCAATTCTACCGCCGGGATCCCAACGCCGGCAGCGACCTGCCCGACGACGTCAAGCAGGTGCTGGGCTCGGTGCAGCCCGCATTCCTCGGTGCGGCATTCGAAGCCATCGATGCCGATTATGGCAGTCTCGAAGCTTATCTCCGCGACGGCATCGGTCTTGGCACAAGGGAGCGCGCGGCGCTCGCGGCGCTCTATTTGCAACCCTGATCCAATCGAATTGATCCGATCGAGTGGCACCCGCCGCATCGAAACGATCCGCGCGGCTGGCTTGCCGTGCTTCGGCGCGGGTTTGCCCTGCGATCGCTCAGGCTGCGGCTTCCATTTCCATTTCAGCATCGAGATCGGCGATGACGTCCTCGAATGCCTGGATCGCCTGCTGAATCGCCGCGATCTGCATCAGCTCCCAGTCCTTGATCGGACCGTTGCGATTTTGCAGTGCGACGACCAAGTCCCGTCGCTGCTCCTTAAGCTGAACAAGCGGTAAACCGTGATCGGGTAGTCCCATCGTGATGCCCCTGCCTGGGTTGGACTCCCCTTGTAGCGATCGAGCTCTGAAATCGACTTACGCAACTTGCGCAAATTTTATGGATCACCCCCTCATCCGTAGTCTTACGTAGTCCGCATCACTTCTTCGGCCTCTTTGGATGTGAAATTCGCCGCAATGCTCCATGAAAAACCCCTGACGATAGTCGTTGCTCTCTTCAGTGCCTGCGGAGGTCCATTATGATCGGAAAAGTCATCGTCGTGACCGGCGCCCTCGGTGCGCTCGGCAGCATCGTCGTTGACCAGGCGCTGGCGGCGGGCGCCAGGGTCGCGAGCGTGGACCACGCGCCGACCCAGGTGCCGGCGACGTCAAACCAGCTCGAGTTCGGCGGTGTCGACCTGACCGATGCGGCGGCGGCGAAAAAGGCGATCGACGCGGCGGCATCGCACTTCGGCAGGCTCGACGCGCTGATCAACATCGCCGGCGGATTTGCGTTCGAGACGGTCGCCGACGGCGATCCCAAGACCTGGCAGCGCATGTATTCCCTCAACGTCACGACGGCACTCAACGCCTCGCGCGCGGCAATCCCGCATCTGACCGCGTCCGGTGCCGGACGGATCGTCAATGTCGGCGCGCTGGGCGCGTTGCAGGCGGGCGCCGGCATGGGCGCCTACGCCGCGTCGAAGGCCGGCGTGCACCGCCTGACCGAAGCGCTCGCCGCCGAATACAAGGGCAGGATCACGGTGAACGCAGTGCTGCCGTCGATCATCGACACCGCAGCCAACCGCGCCAGCATGCCGAAAGCCGATTTCACCAAATGGGTGAGGCCAACGGAATTGGCCGACGTCATCCTGTTCCTCGCCAGCGACGCCGCCTCCGCCGTAACCGGCGCGCTGCTGCCGGTGAGCGGGCGGGTTTAAGTCAGACCGTCGGGTTTTCCGTACCTTTTCGCTGTGCCTTTCGGATGCTATATTATCTGCATGACAACCGCCGAGGACATCGAAAAAGCCGTCGAGCGACTTCCCCCAGGGGAGTTGGCGCGGTTTCGCACGTGGTTCGAGGCGTTCGACGCCGACCGGTTCGACGCCGCGATCGAACGCGACGCACGTGGTGGCAAGCTCGATGCGTTTGCCGAGGAGGCCATTGAGGCCTATCGTGCAGGCAAATCTCGCGACTTGTGAAACACTCTGCATCGCCAAAATTCTGGACCGCCTACCAAACATTGCCGTCCACTATTCAGAAATTGGCCGACGCCAACTTTGCATTGCTAAAGCGCGACCCACGCCACCCTTCCCTCCAGTTCAAGAAGGTCGGTCGGTATTGGTCAGTTCGTGTCGGACTGCGATATCGTGCCTTGGCCGTTGAAACTGATGATGATGTGGTTCTGGGTCGGCTCGCATGCCGACTACGATCGGCTGATCAGTTGATGGCCACCTAGGCAAGCCTGCGCAGCATTGCCTTGAAGCGGATGCTGCGCTTGCCGGCCAGTGCGGTGGCTTCGCCGTCCGCGCCGTCTTGATCGTAGGTGCCGGAAAAGCCGATGCCGACCTCACGGTCGCCGAACAGCGGCCGTTGGCCCATCGTCGGCGTATGCGTGTGGTTGATCAATTCACCCTTCCACCGGCCCTGCGCGCTGCTGTAGGCGCCGACATAGTCGAAATGAGCGTCGCCGCCGCGAATGGTGCCGTCATGCAGCACCATCAGGCCGGTATTGCCGGAGTCGATGCCATCGAGCATGCGGATGTTGAGCGAATAGAGCCCGTCGCGGATGCCGTCCGGCGCGTTCGTTCCCGCCGGTGGCGCCGCCTCCTCGCTGATGGCGGCGATGTCAGCCGTGAATGGCGCGCCCGCGAGCGGCGCGGTGCCGCCCTCGAAGTGATATCGCTCACCCGCGCGCCTTCCCCGCAGCCTGATGTTATCGGCGCCTGATATGGGCTTGAAACCGAGACTGTCATTGCGCTGGAGCGTCGTGATCTCGACCGCGATATCGGAACCGGACTCAAGATAGCGGCCAGCGAAGGCAAAGGCGGCATTGCCGCCGAACAAACGCCGTCACGCGCCACCATCACGCCGCGGCCGGAGCCGCCGTGCGCGGTGTAAATCTCGACCTTGTAAAGTCCATTCAACATGACCACTCCGGCTGCAGCCGGTCCTTTTTTGTTTTTCTGAATGGAGACGGCGATGAGGTCGCCGGCAGGTTCAGTCCGGATCAACAGCCGCAGCTTCCACTTGAACCGAATGCCGCGATTGCCGCCCTGGACGCTGTCGAGCATTCCACGGTGATGTGATTAAGGCCGTTCCTGTGTATTGACTGGATCGCGCCCATTCGTCTGTTCCCTCACGGAGGATAGCCAGTTGCGCGCGATTTGGCCAAATCCGGGCTAAACTGGTGACACTGAGTCGCGGCCGCTGTCGTCGCCGGAGCCCGTCGTTGGAAACCGCGCTTTATCTGCCTGTCAAACGCTTCCTGGAAAAGCTCGGCTTCACGGTCAAGGGCGAGATCGGCGGCTGCGATCTGGTAGCGCTCAGCGGCGATGACCCGCCGGTCGTGGTGATCGGGGAACTCAAGCTCACGTTCAATCTCGAGCTCATCCTGCAGGCGGTCGATCGCGCCGGCGCCTGCGACGAGGTGTGGCTCGCGGCCAAATTGTCCGCGCGCGGCAAGGGCCGCGAAAGCGACGCCCGCTACCGTAACCTGTGCCGCCGACTCGGTTTCGGCATGCTCGCGGTCACCAGCACGGGCGACGTCGAGGTGATCGTCAAGCCGGCCACCACGGCTCCCCGCCGCAATCCCAAGAAGCGCTCGCGGCTGATCACTGAGCATCAGCGGCGCAAGGGCGATCCGGCGATGGGCGGCAGCACGCGCGCGCCGATCATGACCGCCTATCGCCAGCAGGCGCTGGCCTGCGCCGCAGCGCTGTCGGGCGGCCCGCGGCGCGTCAAGGATCTGCGGATCGGGATGCCGGACGCCGGCAAGATTTTGCTGCACAATGTCTATGGCTGGTTCGATCGCGCCGAGCGCGGCATCTACGTGCTGACCGACGCCGGACATGCCGCGCTGAAGCGCTGGCCGCAACAACCGCTGAATCTGACCGCCGCCGAATAATCCCGGCGCAAGCCCGAGCAACGACACCGCAAGCGGAGATCGAAATGATCGTGGTTACCGGCAGTGTGACGGCGCGACAGGATAGCTTTGACGAAGTCCGCCGGCTGAGCCTCGAGCACGTCCATCGTTCACGCACCGAGCCCGGATGCATTTCGCACGCCGTGCATGTCGATGGCGAAAACCCGCTGCGGCTGGTGTTCTTCGAGCAATGGGCCGACCGCGCCGCGCTGCTTAACCATTTCGCGGTCCCCGCCTCGCGCGATTTCGTCAAATCCCTGCAATCGCTGGCCGCGGCCGCCACCACGATCGAACTGTACGAGGCTACCAGGCTGGAGAAATTGTAGATGCATGGCTGTATTGCCACGCGAAATTCATATTGCAATGCAACATAAGGGCACTTAGGTATCTCGTCATCATTTGCGAGGCCCCGATGAGCGAAGACTGGAACACGAAATACGGCACCCGGCGCGTCCGGCGCGATCCGCCGACGCTGGAGGAAGCGATCTTCGCCGCCGTCGGCATCACCGACGATCAGCAACAGCAGGCGGAAATCGCCGCAGCCCTGATGGGGCTGCCGTTCGAAGAAGTGCTGGCTGAGGTGAAGAAGACTGGCCGCACCCTGGCGCGATCCGCCACCCGCGTCATCACGGGTGAACAAGGCGCCCAGCGCTCGGTCGTGGTGGAACGCCGCGTGATCAGGCGCTTCGGTGCCGACAAGCGTACCGGTACCTGAAGTCCACCTGACGATTTAAAAGTCAAAGGCCTCCGGCAATTCGCGCGGATCACTTGGATCTCGCGAATTGCCGCTAACAAGGCGCCTTTCGGTCAGGCCGTCCGGCCCCAACCGTACATTCTCAGCATCATGGCCCAATAAGCGCGATTGTAGTTCGCGATCGCGCGTGCCGCGTCGATCGGCGTTGCCATGGCAGGCTGCGCCCGCTCCGGCTGGTTGTGCTTGGCCAGATCGATGCTGCCGGTTGATTCGCCGTAGCGGAACGTCAGGTGCGCGCCGAACTTGTTGGCGAGCGCCCGCATCGCTTCGTTCTGTGCGCCGGTGGTGATCCGCAGGCTCTTGTATCCCTTGGCCCGCGCTTCCGCGATCAGCGTCCTGAACAGGATGCTGCCGACGCCCTTGCGCCGGACCGAACTCTCCACGCTGAAGGCGATCTCCGGCAATGCGTCAGGCGATTGCTCCGGCGGATGCAGTTCGGCGGCGCCGCGCACCACGCCATCCTCGAAATAGGCAATGATGACCGTGCCGTCGTTGGCGCATTTTTCGGCGTAACGCTCGATGAAGCTGTCGTCCATGAAGCCGTGAAAGCGATCATGGCGGCTGGTGCGGTCGAGCCGCAACAGGTGATCGCGCAGCAGCGGCAATTCCTCTTGCTGGCTGAGAATCCGAACGGTGCCTGTGATGGTGCCCTTGGCGCGTGTCGGAGCGGTAGTCTGGTAGTCCATAGTCATAACTCCTCGTGGTGGCCCTCGAGGAGGCGTCGAATCCCTAGACCATCTATATTGTGCATCGCAATATGAAGTTCAAGCCCTTCAAATGCCTAATAAAAAGCCATTCTCAGCTTAACTAATCCGTAACCATATCCGCGCCGGTCGTGGCGCCCGGCAAGCAATTTGCAGGCACTGGATTTGGGCCGGGCTTTGGCTCACACTTATCCCGGTTCCCGGAGATCCCATCGTGGCTGTCGTGCTCGACACGCGTTCTTCCGTTCCGGATCGACGTCTTGCGGTCTGGCAGGACATCGTCTGCGACACCTTTGTCGGTCTTGATTGCCACTCCGACATGCGGGAGGGGTTTTGGGGTGCGGTTTCGCAATCCGCAGTCGGACCCGCTGCGTTTACCCGCGTCGATTCCTGCGCCCAGCGCGTGTTCCGCACGCCGTCGCGGATCGCGCGCGCCAGCGAGGATTATGTGCTGGTGGCGCTGGGCAACCACGGCGTCAACGGCGTCTATCAGGACGGCCGCGAGGCGGTGGTCGCCGCCGGCGAGTTCGTCATTTACGACACCACCCGCCCCTATGAGCTGCGCTTCGACGACAGCTTTTCGCAGACGATCCTGCAGATGCCGCGAAAACTCCTGCAGCAGCGCATCGGGGCCTTCGATGCGCTGACCGCGACCACCTTCTCCAGCGATCGCCCGCTCGAACGACTGGCCTATGAGTTCCTGCTCGGCATGAGCAAGACCGTCGACCGCGTCGATGCCGCCACCGCAAGCCGCCTGCTGGATCAGGGGCTGGACCTGATCGCCATGGCGTTCGCCGACCGGATGCAGGCGCGTTCGTCAGACCAGTCGTTTCACCGGTCCGCGCTGCTCTATCGCCTCAAGAACTACATCCTGACGCACCTGCGCGATCCTGAACTGTCGATGTCGCGCGCCGCCACGGCGACCGGAATCTCGCCGCGCTATGCCAGCGATCTGATGGCCGACGAGCAGCACTCGTTCCGCAGCTATGTCCAGATGCAGCGCCTCGAGCGATGCAAGCGCGACCTGTCGGACCCCGCGCAAGCGGCCCGGCACATCAGCGACATCGCATTCGCATGGGGCTTTAACGACCTCGCCCATTTCAGCCGCATCTTCAAGCAGCGGTTCGGCACCCCGCCGCGCGAATGGCGCGAGCACCCGACGCAATAGACTTCTTCCGATCAGTCTGCCGTCCCACGGCCCTCACGACGCTCCGGCTGCAGCGACGCGCCCGGGCTCGCCGCCCTGGGCTGGCCATTTGCAAGTTAAGACAAGTTTTCGTTCTGCCACGGACAAGCGCCGCGGCCATGCGCGGCTGTAGGCTTTCGACCCAGAGTCTGTCTCTCGCAAAAGGATGACGCCCATGGGTCTCGTGCACCAGAAGTACAAAGTAGCGGTGGTTCAGGCGGCGCCGGTCTGGCTCGATCTCGATGCGACCGTGGACAAGACCATCGCGCTGATCGAGCAAGCCGCCGCGCAAGGCGCCAAGCTGATCGCGTTTCCCGAAACCTTCATCCCCGGATATCCATGGCAGATCTGGCTGGGCGCGCCCGCCTGGGCGATCGGCCGCGGCTTTGTACAGCGCTATTTCGACAACTCGCTGGCCTATGACAGCCCGCAGGCCGAAAAGATCAGCAGCGCCGTGAAGCGCGCCAAGCTCACCGCGGTCCTCGGCCTCTCCGAACGCAGCGGCGGCAGCCTCTACATTGCGCAATGGCTGATCGGGCCCGACGGCGAGACCATCGCCAGGCGCCGCAAGCTGCGGCCGACCCATGCCGAACGCACCGTGTTCGGCGAAGGCGACGGCAGCGACCTCGCCGTGCATGATCGCGCCGATGTCGGGCGGCTCGGCGCCATGTGCTGCTGGGAACATCTCCAGCCGCTGTCGAAATACGCGATGTACGCCCAGAACGAGCAGGTGCATGTCGGCGCCTGGCCGAGTTTTTCGCTCTACGACCCGTTCGCGCATGCACTTGGCCATGAGGTCAACAACGCCGCCAGCAAGGTCTATGCGGTCGAAGGCTCCTGCTTCTTCCTCGGCCCCTGCGCCGTGGTCTCGCAAGCCATGATCGACGAGCTCTGCGACTCGCCGGAGAAACACGCGTTCCTGCACGCCGGCGGCGGTCATGCTGTCATCTACGGGCCGGACGGCAGCTCGCTGGCCGAGAAGCTGCCACCCGACCAGGAAGGCATTCTCTATGCCGATATCGATCTCGGCATGATCGGCGTGGCCAAGAACGCCGCCGATCCCGCCGGGCACTATTCGAGGCCCGATGTCACGCGGCTGCTGCTCAACACCTCCCGCGCCAACCGCGTCGAGCATTTTAGCTTACCGGTCGATGCCGAGGTCATGAGCGAGATCAGGCTTCAGGCCTGAGAACTCCACAGGGTCTGCCAGCTTACGAGGAGCCAAGCCTATGGAATCCGCGATCCCGGAGCATCTGAAAAGTGCGCGCACGCGCCACCGTCGCGTCCCCGATGATTATGCACCGCCCTACCCATCGTTCGTGGCGCGCCACAAGCCCGCTGTGGCGCGGGTGGTGATGGCCTATTTCGGCGTTCAGACCCGTGGCGAACCGTCAGAGGCCGCGCAGCGGGCGCTCGCGTGGATCACCGCCGCTTTCAGTCAGGATGGCGGCCCGACGCATTGGGACCGCGCGCGCTATGTCGACGAAGCCGGTTACACCAATGTCGTGACAGTGGCCTACTGGGACGATCACGCCAAGTTCGACGGCTGGTTCTCGTCGGCGCGCGAAGGCTGGACCGGCGAGCAGCGAAAGGCCGAAGGATTCGGGACGTTCATCGAGGTGCTGCATCCTTCCGTGGAAGGCTATGAGACCCTGTTCTCTTCGCTCGGGCGTCCCGAAGGCGTCGCGGTTCTCGCCGACGGCATGAGCGGCGAGGTTCAGGAGCACGCCTATTGGGGCGGCATGCGCGATCGCATTCCAAAATCCCAAACAAGCGAGATGGCACCGTCGGGAAACATCACCGCTGTCCGCGATGGCGCCCGCGTCAGGGTTATCCCATCAGACAATGTCTGCCTGATCCGCTCGGGCCAGGATTGGGGCGATAGCGAAGCCGCCGAACGCAAGATGTACCTCGATGACGTCGAGCCGGTGCTGCACGAAGGCATGGACTTCCTGCGCGACAATGGCCGTTCGATCGGCTGCTACGCCAACCGCTACATGACCGTGGTTGCCTCCGACGGCATGCGAACCGAGAAATCCTACGGCATGAGCTGGTGGAAGAGCCTCGCCGCCCTGGAGCGCTGGGCGGAATCGCATCCGACCCATGTCCGGATTTTCGGCGCCGCGATGAAATATCTATCGACGCTGGGGCCGGCAGCGAAGCTGCGACTCTATCACGAGGTCACGGTGGCGCGGGCCGACGAAGCCTTCTTTGAGTATCTGGATTGTCACCCGCGCACCGGAATGCTGAACGCCGTGCCGGCGGACGCTGCATAGAGCGGGATGGCTTTGGGTTGAATCAGCGCGCTCGTTATCCGTGCGCAACGGCCTCGCCGTCATCCTGAGGTGCGAGCCTTGCGGTGCACTTGCACCGCTGGGCGAGCCTCGAAGGATGGGCCACGGGCGCTTCGCATCCTTCGAGGCGCGCAAGCCAGCGGCGCAATTGCGCCGCCGAGCGCACCTACGGGTGAACGCTATTGCGTTCATCCCGGGGATGACGCGATCGGTACGAACAGGCACCGCCCGCGCGCCTACAGCACCATCTGAGTCTGGGTGACGATCGCGACCAGCTTGCCGTCCTCGGTTTCCAGCCGGGTCTGCCAGACCTGGGTGCGTCGCCCGCGATGAATCGGGGTCGCGGTCGCAATCACCGTGCTGCCTTCCTTGGCGCCGCCGATGAAATTGGTCTTGCTCTCGATCGTGGTGGTGCCCTTGGCATCCTCGGGCAGGTTGATCACAGTCGCGGCCGCGCCGACCGAATCCGCCAATGCCATCACCGCGCCACCGTGAATCGTGCTGCGCAGCGTGCAGAGTTCCGGCCGCACCAGCATCCTGGCGACCACGCGGTCCTTGTCGGCCTCGACAAAAGTGACGCCCTTCAATTCCGCAAACGGCATCTTCATCGATTGGATTTTTTCAAGCAGCGTCATAGATCCTCCGGTACTTCCCTCAAGCGATTCCGCGAGGAAGCATGGCGGAGCCAGGTAAATCAGGCAATGACCTCAGAGGTAATGGCGCCGTGACAAGGCGCCGGTAATTCGGCATATGTCCCCGATGCGCCAGTTCCCGCCCCGCCGGATCGTCTGCCTGACCGAAGAGACCGTCGAGACGCTGTATCTGCTCGGTGAGCAGGACCGCATCGTCGGCGTCTCCGGCTATGCGGTGCGGCCGCCGCAAGTGCGCCGCGAGAAACCGCGGGTATCGGCCTTCATCTCTGCGGACATTCCAAAGATTTTGGCGCTGCAGCCGGATCTCGTGCTCGCCTTCTCTGACCTGCAGGCCGATATCGTCGCCGACATCGTGCGTGCCGGCGTCGCGATTCATGTTTTCAACCAGCGCGACATCGCGGGCATTTTGGCGATGATCCGCACGCTCGGCGCGCTGGTCGGCGCCGCCGATAGTGCCGAGCAGCTTGCCACCAGCTTTGAGCAACGCCTCGCCAGCATCGCATCGACGCCCCGGCCCTCGCCGAAGCCCAAGGTTTATTTCGAGGAGTGGGACGATCCGATCATCAGCGGCATCGGCTGGGTCTCCGAACTGATCGAGATCGCCGGCGGCGAGGACGTATTGCCGAAACTGCGCTTTCAGCAGGCCGCCAAGGACCGGATCATTTCGGCGGATACGGTGCGCGACACCGCACCGGACGTGATCCTGGCCTCATGGTGCGGCAAGAAGGTCGTGCCCGAGCGGATCAGGCAGCGCCCGGGCTGGAGCGATATCCCGGCGGTGCGCGACAACCGCATCGTCGAGATCAAATCGCCGTTGATCCTGCAGCCGGGACCGGCCGCGCTGACGGATGGACTGGATGCGATCGTGAAGGCGTTGTGGCCGGAGGCGAACTCGTCATCCTGAGGTGCGAGCCCTTGCGAGCCTCGAAGGATGAGCAGCATCGGTGGTCGTAGCCATCCTTCGAGGCCGTCGCAAGCGCGACGGCACCTCAGGATGACGGCGGAGTTTGCTGTGAACGGCGGCTAAACCTTCTCCACCCCGCACCATTCGGCGATGAACAACGCCGTGGCCTTGGTCGATTTCCGCAGCGACTCCAGGTCGACATATTCATTGAAACCGTGGATCGCAGCACCACTGGCGCCGAAGCACAGGCTCGGGATGTTGTAGTTCAGGCCGTAGAACCGCGTGTCCGTCAGCGCGGTGAAGACGAGGTCCTCGACCTTGCCGCCATAGACCGCGCCAAACGCCTTGCCGAACGCAGCTTCAGGTGCGGCCGAATCCTTCAGCTCATAGCCTTCCGACAGGAAGCCCGACCATTGCACCTCGGGCGGATTGTTGGAAAGGAAGCGGTGGTCGCGCGAGGCCGCGGAGACACAGGCCAGAATCTCCTTCTGGCAATCGGCGATCGACCAGCCCGGCAGCACGGCGATGCGGCAATCGACGTCGCACCACGCCGGCACGCTGGAGGCCCAGTCGCCGCCCTTGATGATGCCGGGGTTGAAGTTGATCGGGTGCGTCAGCGTCTTGAAATGCGGATCGGCCTTGGCGCGCTCATTCCATTCGGCCTCGAGCTTGCCGATCGCCTGAACCAGATGATAGGCGGCCATGATCGCATTCGAGCCGGAGCCTGCGTGCGCCACATGCACGGGAATGCCGCGCACTCGTAAGCGAAACCAGATCACGCCGACCTGCGAGCGCACCATCTTGCCGTTGGTCGGCTCGGGAATGAAGCAGGCGTCCGCCCGGTAACCGCGCTGCAGGGTCGACAGCGCGCCGACGCCGGTACTCTCTTCCTCGATCACGGACTGGAAGTGAATCCGCGCGGTCGGCCGCAGCCCCGCCGCCTTGATCGCATCCAGCGCATAGAGCGCGCCGATGGTGCCCGACTTCATGTCGCAGGCGCCGCGGCCATACATCCTGCCGTCCTTGATCACGGGCGAGAACGGCGGCGTCTCCCACATGTCGAGCGGCCCGGCCGGCACGACGTCGCAGTGTCCCTGCAGGATCAGCGATTTGCCGCCATTGCTCGGCGGACGGTAGGTGCCGACCACGGTGCGCGCCTTGGAGAAATCATGCTCGATCGGCCCAAAGCCGCGCAGATCCTTCAAATCCCCGACGTCGATATGCCAGTCGTCGACTTCGTAGCCCCGCGCACGCAGGAGATCGCCGATCATGTCCTGGCACGGCCCCTCGGCGCCGCGGGTCGAGGGGATCGCGACAAAATCGCTTGTGGTCGCAAGCTGCGCATCAAAGCCGGCATCGACGGCATCGAGGATTCTTTGTTGCGTATCGGTGGTCATGCGGCGGCTCCAATCGGCATTCTGGCGGGTGATGAGAACCGGCAACCTAGCCGATCTCAGCCACCGGGGTAATGCAGTCGATGGGTCTCCCGCAAGGCGTCATCGAGCAGACGGCCTTCCGAATAGGCACGCAACGATTGCGGCCGTTTGACACCGTCCAAAAGCCGCGGACAAGGTTCCGGAGCACCGATCACGGTACGCACCGGAATGCGCTCGGCATAGACCGGCAACGCATAGTCCTCGTCGTCGTCGGCGACGCCCTTGGTGCGGATCTTGGCCGACGCCTGTTCGATCTCCATCGCAATGACGGCGCTCGCCTTGATTTCCTGTTTGGTGCTCTGCCGCAAGGAGGCGGTGCGATCGGGAAAGAACCGGTCGACCATCGCGACCAGCGCGCGCGCCTTCTCATCCGGGTCGGTGACGAGATAAGCGGTGCCGAAGGCCATCACGGCGCGGTAGTCCGCCGAATGGTTGAAGCCGCACCTTGCCAGCACCAGGCTGTCGAGATGGGCGACCGTCAGACACACCTTCTGCCCGTTCGACTGGTTTTCGAGCATGCGGCTGGCGCTGCTGCCGTGCCAGTACAGTTTTGAGCCTTCCCGCCAGAAGAACGTCGGCGTGCAATAGGGCTGGCCGTCGATCACATAGGAGACATGGCACAGCATCGAAGCGTCGAGCAGGCCGTGGACCGTCGCGTGATCGTAGCGGCCGCGCTCGTGCAGGCGCTTCACCCGGTTGCGCGGCGACACGGGATACGAATGGTCGATTTCGCTGACGGTCACGGCGGTTCCTGTCCAGATCGATGAATGATGAGGACAGTTGTAGCGGCGAATTTGGTCTGCGATAGTGCCAATTCCATGCGAAAAATTCCGACCAATTCCCAGGCGACGTTGCGCAAGGCCGAACTGCCGCTCGACCTTGCCGGGCCGCATGTGACCGCGCGGGCCTCCTCGCCGCACCGGCTCTACCAGGCGCTTTGCCACGCCATCGTCAGCGGAATCGCAAAACCCGGCGAGCCGCTGCCGCCATCGCGAACGCTGGCAAGCCAGACCGGGTTTCGCCGCAACGCCGTCACGACGGCCTATGAGCGGCTGATATCAGACGGCTTTGCGGTCGCCGTCGTCGGCTCGGGCACGTTTGTCGCTGCGCGGATCCCTGCGCAAGCGAGCGGCGGCAGCAAAACCCAAATCGTCGTCGAGGCGCCGCCGCAGGGCACGCTGTCGCTCGGCTGCACGCATATCGATAGCCGCGCGCTGCAGCGCTTCCGGTCCTTTGTCGGGCGGCGGATGCGCGCCTTCGGGACCGATCACCTCCACTATGGCGATCCCCGAGGCAGCCGCGAGCTTCGCACCGCGATCGCCGATCATCTGTTATCGGCACGCGGGCTGCGCTGCGATCCGGACCAGATCATGCTGGCCTCGGGAACCCAACACGCCTTGCGGATCGTGCTGAGTGCCATTCTCAAGCCGGCCGATCAGGTCTGGTGCGAGGACCCCGGTTATCCCGCCGCGCGGCGCGCCATCGAGCACTGCGGCTACCGTCCGGTGCCGGTGCCGGTCGACGCATCAGGCATCATCGTCGCCAAAGGCCGCACGCTCGCGCCATCGGCGCATGCGGCCTATGTGACGCCGTCGCACCAGTTTCCGCTGGGGGTGCAGATGTCGATGAGCCGCCGGCTCGAACTGCTCGATTGGGCCAAGGACGCCGATGCCTTCGTGCTGGAAGACGATTACGACAGCGAATTCCGGTATGACGGTGCGCCATTGCTGTCGCTTGCCGGCATCGATCATTTGCGCCGCGTCATCTACATCGGAACGTTCGCCAAGACGTTGTTTCCGGGATTGCGCATCGGCTACTGCGCGCTGCCCGAGACGCTGATCGGACCGGTGACGACAGCGCGCGCGGCGCTCGACCGCTTTCCCGGCACGTTGCTGGAAGGCGCGGTCGCCGACATGCTGAACTCCGGCGCGTTCGCCGCCAATCTGCGGCGGGTGCGCGGGCTCTACCGCGAGGCCCGCGACGTGCTGGCATCGACGCTGACAAATGCATCGGAAGGCCGCCTGTCCGTCCCGGTGCCGTCGCAGGGTCTGCATCTGGTGGCGCGGTTTGATCCGTCAGTCGATTTGCTGGCGGCGGCGCAGGCAAAGACAGAAAGCGGCGTCGAAGGCTGGCTGCTGGCGGACACCTATAGCCGCGCGCGGCCATTGCCGGGATTTGTGCTGGGGTTTTCCGGCCACCCGATTCCGCAGCTGAAGGCGTCCGCCGAAAAACTGGCAAAGGCGTCGCTGGCGGCATTGCGAGCCAATCGCAAAACCGACGTTCGCGGAACTGGGATCGGCAAATCGCGGAAACCTGCGTCGCTGCGATCACGATCGGCTGGCTGACATCCTGTCCTATGAGAATCGCCGCTGCATGCGCTAAATGCGCGAACAGTCATCGCGACGGAGACACCGGATGCCCGGCAACCGCAACGTCCTGTATCTCATTATCGGCGTGCTGGCCGTTGCCGTCGGCGTGCTCGGCTACAACCTCTATCAAGCCAAAAAACAGCCCGAGGGCGTGCAGATCAATGTCGGCCCCGACGGGCTGAAAATCCAGAGCAAGTGAAGGAGGCCAGTTTGGCAATCATGAAAACCGTGACGGCCCCCACCCTTGCCAGCCTGATCTTGTGTCTGCTCGCCTCGCCCGCCGCCGCCCTTCAGGTCGCAAACGAACGGGACATCGTGGAACTGCGGCTGGGTCAGCGCATCCTGGTCGACGATGGGTCATGCCCGGCGGGACAGATCAAGGAGGTCCTGGGCTCGCAGATGACAACATCAGGCGTGCTTCGTACCAGCAAATGCATTCCGCGCCTGGGCACGAAGCAGAGGCGGTAAGGCGTGTACTCCTATAAACCGCGATAGTCGCTAAAGGCTGTTGGAAGTAGCGCGAACCTCGATGGCCGAAGCTGGGCATGCCTGTTGATGACAGCTTTCGGACCAAGCCCACCGGCCTGATGATTTCCGTTCACAGGCGGAGCGGACTTCGTCAACGCGAGACTGGCTTCCGAAATTGACCCAGAACCGACTTTGCAAGCAGCATTCCTACGATGTTTTCGTCATCGGCGGATGCTTCCATGTGCCATCGAGCGCCGCTTCCTTTGGCCAATAGAGACGCATGAAAGCGATGAAGGGACCTTTAGGCGCTGGCAGCCAGTTTGGCTCCTTGTCCTTACCCGGCGACTCGTTCTGGATATAGAGCGTCAGGCCGCCATCAGCGTTCTTCACCAACTGCGGCAGCATCGGTGAATTGATCAAGTAGCGGTTAATCGGGTTGGCGACGAGCAGGCTCTGGGGCAACTCATACATGGTCAATGACCAGAAGGCGTTGACGGGTGGAAGCCGCCCGGGCGCGAAATGCAGGGTGTACTTGCTGGCGCCATCGAGCTTCTGTCCGGCGGCATCGATGGCATAGACAGGATACATCGCCTCCTGCTTCGAATTGCCTCCGATGCCCATAGCTGCAGCCGCCATCCGGTAGAGGTAATTGTTCTTCAGATACGCGCGCGTTCCGAAGAGGTCGCCGGAAGTGACTTGACCCGTGTCAATCTTCTGTTTCTCCAATTCCGCAAGTGCAGCCCAAGCGTCCGCCATACCTTGCTCTATGGCGGTCTTCATTTCAGGCGATAGCTTGTTGATATCCAGCGTCTTCCCGGCTCCAATGTCGAGTTTGGCGAAACGTGCCATCAGTTCGGTCTCGGACGGATCGGTCGGGCAGAACTGAAGAATGAAACTCATGATGTTGAAGAATTCGGGCGACCTCCTCTCGTCGGTCGGCGTCAACGGCTTGATGAAATTGACCGCCGGAGCGGCAGGGGGGGCGGCCTTGCCAAGAAACGCCGACAGCGGCTCCACCTTGTAGCCAGCTTGAACTTTCTTGACATTGTCGATGTCCGCCGGATTGAAAAGCTGCGTGCGATAGGCAGCCCAGATGAAGTCTGTCTCGGAGCGGATCACTTCCTTCACCCCGGCTGGCTTTTCGCCTTTCCAGTTCGGGCCCGCGACCAGGAAGCTGCCGCCATCGTTCCCGGTTGTGCGGCTGCCGACATAAGCAAAGTTGAAGGTGTATGCGTCGATGAACTGGATGCTGAAGTACCGGTCCTTCTCGATCACCGGTACGGTGAGCACAAGCGGCTCGGCACGCAGGTCCGCGCCGAGCCAAGAGTAAGGCGTATCCGAGTTTGGTGTCTGGATTGCCGTGTCGGCGGGCGTGTAGACTCGCGGGGTGTTGACGAGGTGGTTCCAAGGCGCTTTGTATTCGGGGTTCTTCGAGTCTACGAAATAGGCATGCTGAATTCGGTAACTGTCCACCATTGGGAAGCCATAGATATAAGCCTCCTTGGCGATGGCGCGTGCGTCGGCCGGGCTGACGCCAGTTTGAGCGAGCGCCGGGATGGACTTCGCCGTCGTGGCGGTGATTGCAGCTAACGCGGCGGAACGAAGAAGTTCGCGTTTCGTCAACATGTAGGCATCCTTTCGTCAAAAATTGCGCAACCGGCAGCACCTCAGAACTCCGGCCGCAAAATACACGTTAGCTGTATGGGAAATATGCACAATCGGTAGTTCCAGAGCGGCGTTTGGTCGCCCTTGAGAAGAATGAACCAAAAGTCCATCGCCTCGACTAAGTCATTCGACGCGAGCGCCTGACTCATGATCGTTGCTGAAACCAATCGCACTGGTAGATGCTGCTGGTAGCGGTAATTGAGCAAGCAATTCTGAGCGTCCGAGGCTCAATCGCCTCTTCCCACAGCCCGGACCCAAGGCGGGCACAGAGCGCCGTCGGCGGACAACCCGACGCCGTGGCTGCGCAGGCTGCAAGACTTCAGATCAATTCACCGCTTGAAGCGCGGCGGTGAAGGCGGTGAGATAGGCAAGCGCCGTCGCATCCGGCACCTGCCTGGAAAGTTCGGCGAGCAGCGCGACCATCGCACCATCGGGACCAAACTCCTTCTCGCGAATGGCCAGCAACTGCTGGGCCAGCGGAAGCGCTGCCGCGTACTTTCCGACCCGATAGAGTTCCTTGGATTCCTGGTTGAGACGGCTTGCCTCATCCTGCCCGGCGCAGGATGGCGCGATGGCCGACAAGCTCAGGGCCAGCGCGGTGACCGCAGCACAGATCGATACTTTCATGGCCTTCATCACAAATGCCTCCGTCGCGGTTCATCCGCGACATACGCGCCCTTTATGTCTTCAGTGGCCACAGAGGTTCATACCGACGACGGCAACAGGAGTATGGGCCTGCTTTCAGGCTATTGCGTTTGCACGCCCTGGAGCGTGATGACGTTAGATCGGGGCGTCGCGCTCGCACTGTCCGCCGTCATCCTGAGGTGCGCGCTCTTGCGCGCCTCGAAGGATGAGTACGGCCCGTGACCCATCCTTCGAGGCTCGCTGCGCTCGCACCTCCCGAGCGAACGCAAGTGCGTTCGTCCGGGGATGACGGCGAGGCCGTTGCGCGGGGATAACAAGCGCGCTGAATCAACCTAAAGGCATCCCGCCCTGGCCGTCCAGTGAAGCTTGAATCGGGAAGTTGTATCCAGCAAGCGGCTTGTTTACGTGGCAGCGGCTCGGTTGAAAGACTTGAGAACGAAGAAGGCGCCCGCGCCGTAGACGACTGCATTCACAACCCACGCCACAGCGACGCCCCAGGCAGACTCCCCTACTATTCCCCAGAAAACGATCGCTGCGGTCAGGCCTGGAAGTTTTAAGCCTGACCAGCCGCTTGCGCTTGGTATAGCCAGAAGTACCAACGAGATAACCGCGCCGATCGCCATTGCGATGATAAGTTTTTTCTTCATTCAGACGCCTAGCAATCCGGAAACAATTGCAACGAAGCAAATTGATGCAAGCCCGAGAACCATGCCTATGGCGACCTTCACCGTAGGCCCCTCGATTTTCTTATCGAGCCAAGTGCCCACCTTCATGAACACGGAATGTGCCCCCGCCCACAGGAGGTCTTTTATGAATTCGGACAGCAACATGTCACTTCGCCAACCCTGCCGGGGTTCAACTGCCGCCGTCCTAAGGTCAGCGCATCTCGCAAGCGCAGCCCTGCTATCCGCTCCGGCAAAAGCTGCGAGCCTCAGATCGATTCACGAAGGGCGACCGTGAAGGCGACGACATCGATACGCGCCGCCTCGTCCGGCACCCGCTTTTGAAGATCGGTGAGCAGCGCGAGCACTCGCGCCCGATCCTGCGGCAGGAAATAGCCCGCCCAGACCTCGCTTGTGTCGCGGATGGCGGCCGCCACCAGACGGTCGTTGGCGGGCTTGCCGCTGCTCTCGATCATCGAGCAGATGGCAGCCAGGATAAACTCGGCCGCGCTGCTGCGCGCGCCCGCAAACCCCTTCTCGCGCACGCGCGTGCGCTGCTCCGGCGCCAGCTCCGCCATGAACAGTTTGCTCGAAACCGCCTGGCGCGCCTGGCCGCGGATCATGAAATTCATCGCCTTCGCGTACTGGTCCGCGTACTCGGTCATGTTGCGCTGGAGCGCTTTCAAATCGGGCTCCGGCCCCGGCTTCGAGCCGTAGCGGGTGAACAATTTATTGACCGCGTTAGCGGCATCGTTCCAGTCGAGCTCCCAGGAAAGGTCGCTCGCCCGCGCGGGCGGCAACGCATTCAAGGCGTCAAGATCGAAGACGCGGTCGAGCAGCAGGGCGATCTCCGGCCGGGTCAGGTCTGGCCTCCCGCCCTTTTTCGCCACCGCCTCGACATAAACCCGGAAGGACTCCGCGGCCTCGCGCGCGGCGGCCGCATGGCGCGCGCCGTCCTGCGCGAGCGCCGGCGAAGCGAGCGCGAGGAGGATCAGGAGGATTCTGACGATCGGCATGGGCAACCTCAATCGGTCACGCGATCGGCGCGGCACGCGCCGCCGTTCGCGACGACGGTTCGTCGCGGGCCGCGCTGCAACGGTTCACCGCCGACGGCCGGTTTCCGCGGGCACAAGCGAACGGCCATTGTGCTTTCCATGCATGACGCGGATGCTGAAGCGCGAACCTTACCAGCTGCCGTATGTGTCGACGATCCCGCGCCAAACCGCGCCGCGCTCGAAGGCAAACGATTCCTTTCCGACATTGGCGTTCTTGGCTGCGGCCGTGACCACCATGACGAGCTTCAGCTCGGGATCGACGAAGATCGACTGGCCGTAAACGCCGAGCAAGGCAAACCTTCGCTTCTCGCCGGGGAAAAGCCAGAACTGATAGCCGTATCCGAAATAATTCGTGGCCTTCCTCGGCGCGAATGCCGGCGGTTGACGGCGCCAGTCGGTGGCGTCCAGCAGATAGTCTTTCGGCACGATCTGCTTGCCGCCGACCGCGCCATCATTGGCCAGCAGCATTCCCAGACGCCCGTAGTCGCGCAGCGTCGCATTGAAATTTCCTAATGCGGCTTCGGTGCCGTCCGTCGTCGTGGTCCAGGTCGCGTCGGCTTCCGCACCCATCGGCTGCCACAGCCGCGTGGTCAGATATTGGCTGAGCGTGGTGCCGGTGACCTCGCGGAGCAGCACAGCCAGCAGAACGGTCTCGCTGGAGGCATAGTGAAACCGGGTGCCCTGCTCGGCTTCGCGGGTCTCGAATTCGCGCAACGCTGATATCGATCCGTCGCGCCTGCGGGCAATCACGAACCGCGTCACGTCGTCCTTGCCGTCGTAGATTTCACTGAACCGCACGCCGGACGACATCCGCAGAGCATTGCGTATGGTGGTCTCGCCATAGGAACTGCCGGCAAGCCTGGGCACGTACTTCGAAACCAGATCATCCAGGGAGGCGATCCGGCCTTCCGCGAGCGCCATCCCGACCGCCAGGCTAACGATGGATTTGGCCATCGAATGCGAGATGAACCGATCCGCCGGCTTGCGATCGTACTGGTAGCGCTCGAACAGGACCGCGCCGTCCTTGATGACCAGCAGCCCCGTGACGCGCTGGTGGCTGAGAAAATCGTCGAGCGTCCAGCTCTGGTTTTCGAAGCGGTAGCCGAGCTTCGTTTCGCCGCCGGCCGCGGCAAACGGCAACGGAGATTCGGCTTTGCCTAGCCTGTTGTATGGAAATATCTCGTCAACACGACTGAACGATCCAACCCGCACGCCCTCGTCGAAGAACCAGTTGGCGCGGGTGCCGACCGGATAGCCCTTGTCCTTGCCGAGCAGCTCCTCGTCCGGGGCGGCAAAGGCCGGGACTGCCAGAACGACAAGAAAGCATGCAAGGAAACAGGCGAGAAAATTTCGTGCCTGATGCATCCGCTGACTCCCGCGCATGGGGTGAACGCAATCGCGTCGATCCCGGAGATCATCGAACAAGATTGCCACACACGGCGTGTCGAGCCCATGACGGCATCGGGACCGGCGTTAGCTGGTGGTCGTGTTGGATGCGTGAACCTGGGTGCGAATTAGTTCGATGACGGCTCGAACATGCATTGCAGCGTCGGCTTGGCGATCTTGGTGAAGGTCGGGCCGATTTCGGACTGCTTCGATGGCGGCACCCAATCGGTCTCGATCGTGGGCACACCGGTCTCGCTGATGCCGCGCAGCAAGGCTTCGCGCAGGTCGTTATCCTCGACGGTTGCGGCGGCATAATCGTGCAGACAACTGCAAACGGTTTCGGGATGCGCCCAGCGTCCCACCATGTGGGGCGCGCACTGCCGCACGAACTCACCGCGGGGATCGGGCAGTTTGAACATCGAGCCGATCGGCCCCTGCTGCAATCGCAGCTGCGCCGTTAGCTGGGTTTGGGCCTGGGCCGGAGCGCCCAGCAGGCAGGAAACCAAAATCGCGGCGGAACCAAAGCGTACAAACATGCGGAGCCTTTACCGGCAAATTGTCTGGCGAACCGTTCGCTGCGATTAGTTGACAGAAGCGACCACGACCGGCTGGGGAGCCGAGGTCGTCACCGGTGCGCCGTTGTAGGAGAAGGTGCCGATACCGGGCAAGCCTTGATCCGACGAGCCAGCGATCGAGGGACCGGCCAGGATGAAGGCGAAGGCGAGCATGAAGCTGATGGTCCGCATTTGACTGTCTCCGGTTTTGGTGCCGGCGTCCCCGCCGTTTCGTTGGCAGAGTGATAACCAGCGGCTGTTTCCGGATATCTGCGCCAAAAGCGGAAAATGGTTTCATCGCCGGGGAGAATTGTGTCGTCGCCCGGCCGGGATGAAACATTGCCGGATAAAAGCCCAATGATTTCAATCATGTGACTTTATCGACGACATCCCCAACGAGGGCGTTCGGCGATCTGCAAAAGCCCAACGGGATCAAGCACATCCTTACTGTGCATGGGGTTGTTTTCGCGATTTTGTGCATGCACGCAACCGCCCGCCCTGAAGCGCTACCGGCCTTACTCGCTCTCGACCGCGGCCAGGTCGGGCTCAGGCGTCACCACCGGTGACCCGCAATAGGTAAAGGTCCCTACCCCGGGCATGTCGCGATCAGCGCTGCCGGCCAGCGAAGGGCCGGTCAGGACGACAACCAGGGCAATTATGCAGCTGAGAACTCGCACCGGACGTCTCCATTCATCACGTGGAGGTGAGACGCCCGTTGCTGTCAGCGGGTTCGAATGTGCCGTCGCAAGTTCTTAATCATTGTCTGCTGAATAGGCCGCAGCGCAGCAAACTCAGGCGTGAACCGAAGCGGCGGTCCGCGCAACACAAGCAAACACCCGTGCAACTTTTCCTGTTGGTTCGGCGTTATCGTCTTTCACAATCCAACAAAGGATAGCCGTCGTGGGCAATGGCAACATCGGTGTTGGCAATACGAACCCGCCCCGCAGATCCGGCCAGCAACAGATGGCTGGTGCGATGTCGCAGCAACGCGCTCCGGTCATGGGCGACAATCAATGCTCGCCGCAAAAATTCGTGCGGCTGGTGGGCTGCCACGAGCCCAAGGCCAGAGACCCCAGAATCAAGGACGGCTCAGAGGTCCGCCCATATCCCACCCCGCTGAAGCGGTAGGCCCCGGGCCACGGCTGCTTGGCCCGGCCAACCGCATCGGGCTATTGGACGAACTCGCCACATTTCTGCACCGCGGCGTCGGCGGCGCCCCAGGGCATGACCGGCACCGAGGACGTCGAATTCTTGGGTGATCCCTCGATCAGCCTGTCCGAATACACCATGTAGACCAGCACGTTCCGCTTGGGATCGCAGCCGCGAACGATCTGCATTTTCTTGAAGAACATCGAGCGGCGCTGGCGAAACATGTCGTCGCCCTGGGACATCTTGCCCTTGAATCGGATCGGACCGATCTGGCGGCAGGCCAGCGAAATATCCGAAACCTCCTCGGCAAGCCCGAGCCAGCCCTTGAAACCGCCCCTCTCCGGCACCGTGAAGTGGCAGGCCACGCCATCGACCTCGGGGTCATCGACGCCATAAGTCGCAAGCTTGTCATTTGGGCTCAACCATTTGAACACGGTGGAGCGACGGAAGATCAGATCCGGCTCGTCAGCGGCATAGGCCGGGCCGGCCTGCCACGCCATTATGGCCACCACCGCCAACGACACACTCAAGACCAAATTGCTCCATGACTTTTTACACTTACGGATGGCCTTGAATGTCATTTCTATCTCCGCTGAAGGGCTCACCGGCTATGTAATGCTCAAATGCCGCACAGGAAGGCTGAGGGCGGCGGCGGGGAGCCCGCGTTTAACGGAATGTGAGGCTTTTTTGCTACGCTTAGAGCGAAAAGCGCGGGTTTAGAGGGCTTACGCTGGTGAACGTTTTTCGTGTCTGCGACAACAAATGATTATCGGCACATTGGATTCGAAAATCTGGACTCGGGGATTTTGCACGTGAGCGGACATCGGTTTTTTGGTTTGAATGGTACGAGCGTAAGCAGTGCAAGCCAGCGATTTTGGCAGGTAGCGATTCTGGTTGCAGCAGGCACCATCGGCGCCTCGTCCCACGCCGACGCTGCCCTGTATTACTGGCAGGATTCCGATCCCAGCTACTATCGGCCGGCACCGCCCGCCCAGCCGCGCAAACAGCGCGCCCGCAAGCCCTCGAAGGCGATGGTCGCCGCTGAAAAGGTAATCAGCGCCAAGCCGCAGGGACCCCTGATCATTGCGATCTCGATCAACCAGCAGAAGGTCAGGGTCTACGACGCCAACGGATTGTTTGCGGAAAGTCCGGTGTCGACCGGTACGAAGAGCCATCCGACCCCGATGGGCGTGTTCAGCATCATCCAGAAGCACAAGATGCATCACTCCAACATCTACAGCGGCGCGCCGATGCCCTTTATGCAGCGCATCACCTGGTCCGGTGTCGCGATGCATGCCGGCGTCCTGCCCGGCTATCCGGCGTCGCACGGCTGCATCCGTTTGCCGATGGCCTTCGCGGCAAAGATGTGGAATTGGACCAAGATGGGCGCGCGCGTCATCGTCACGCCCGGCGAGATGACGCCCTCGAGTTTCTCGCATCCGCTGTTGATGGCGCAAAAGGTCGTGCCGCAACCCGTCGTCGCCGACGAGCCGATGTCGGACGCGCCGGCGGTGAAATCCGACAAGGGCGCGGACGCTGGATCCGCGGTCAAGCCCGCGCGCTCGGTGGCGAGCCTGGATCTGCGATCGACCGTCGGTCACGGCAGCCCCGATCGGACGCCGTTGCGCGAACGAACCCACACGGCGGATGCCAGCGGAGCCATGCCGGCGGCCAATGCCGCGGCCACGATGTCCGATGCATCGCCCTCCGCAGGCAGGATGTCCCGCGAAGCCGCGTCCTCCGACAGCAAGCCGGCCGAAGTGGCATCGTCTGACGCCAAACCGTCGGAAGCTGCAACGGCCGAGGTCAAATCGATCGAGACCGGCGACGGCACGAAGGCCGACGACAAGACTGTCGAGGCAAGGGTTGAAGCACCGGCTGACGAAGCCAAACCTGAACTAGCCAAGTCCGAAGCGGCCCGGCTTGAGACCAAATCGGCTGACGTGAAATCGGACGCGGTGAAGTCGGATGAGGTGAACACCGGGACGCTCAAGGCGAATGCGCCCAAGGTCGAGACCCCGACAGCTGAAGCGCCGAAGGCCGCCGAGAAACCGGCGGAGCCCGTCAAGGCGATCGCCGATGCGCCTGCCGTGGCGCCCGACGTGAAAAAGGATTCGTCGCGCCTGCCAGGCGTCGAGAAGCCCGCTGCGAAACCAGAACAAAAGCGCACCGGGCAGATCGCGGTGTTCGTCAGCCGCAAGGATAGCAAACTTTATGTGCGGCAGAATTTCGCGCCGTTGTTCGACGTGCCGGTGACGATCGCACCGAGCGAGCGGATGCTCGGCACCCACGTGTTCACGGCGGAAGCCGACAAGAACGATCCCAATCTCCTGCGCTGGTCGGTGGTGTCGCTGCCGGTGACCGCCCGCAACGCGGCCCTCAAGGAAGAAGACGAACGCGCCTCGCGCCGGCGCAAGGTTGCCGGCGGAGCCCCCGCCGAGGCCAGGCCGGCACCGGCGCCGAACAGCCCGGCCGAAGCGCTGGACCGCATCACCGTGCCGCCGGAAGCGATGGCGCGCATCGCCGAGGCGCTGACCACGGGCGGTTCAATCGTGGTGTCCGATCACGGCATCAACACGGGCGAAACCGGCGAAGGCACCGATTTCATCGTTCCGCTGCGCTAGAGCATGATCCGGAAAAGTGGATACCGGTTTTCCCGCGACAAACGCGCAGCGTTTGCGCCGAGATCATGCTCCAGTAAAGAGCGCGACATAACGGCTTGTTGAGCGGCGCCGGTCCGCCGGCTCGGCTATAGTTTGCGCCGATGAATCTCGCGCGAGGCCGGCCATGATCGACCGCAGAACCCTGATGACGGCAACGCTGGCCGCCATTGCGAACATGGGCTCGGCGCGAATCGCCAACGCGCAGGGCGGCATGAGCCGGATCACCGCTTACGCGTTTTCGTTTGGCGGATTGGCCGGCGGCGATATCAGACTTTCCGAATATGCCGGCCGTCCTCTCCTGATCGTCAACACCGCCTCGCTCTGTGGCTTCACGCCGCAATACAAGGGGCTGCAGGAATTGTGGACGCAGTTCAGCGAGCGCGGCCTGATGATCGTCGGCGTTCCCTCGAACGATTTCGGCGGGCAGGAACCGGGCGGCGCGACCGAAATCGCGGCAACCGCGCAGCATCACTATGGCGTCACCTTCCCGATATCAGCCAAAGCCGTCGTGAAAGGGCCGAACGCGCATCCATTCTACAAATGGGCGGCGGAGGCGCGGCCGAAGGATGTTCCGCGCTGGAACTTCCATAAATACCTGATCGGCCGCGACGGCTACATCGCCGAAGTCTTCCCGGAATCCGTCGATCCCTCGGATACGCGGGTGAAGACCGCGATTGCACGGGCGCTCGCACAAGGCGTTTCCGAACGAAGCGGCTAGCGCGTCGCTGGCGGGGAATGCGTCGAAACAGCGGAAATAATCCTCTGAATTAACCGGTTCGGCGACAAATCCGCTGCCCTGAGTGACAGCCGTTGCCTTGGCTAAGTCGCTGCAGCTAGGCTATTGTGCGTTGGGGCGGGAAGCGGCCGGACGACGGCAAAGCCGGGTCCGGAAGCGCGATCATTTAAGGAAAACAAGATGCGTATTGCGGCAGGGTTGATCTTTGCAGGCGCGGTTTCGTTGTTGACCTCGAGCGCGGCATGGTCGCAAACACCACCGGCCAAGGGCGCGGCTACGCCCCAAGCCGCGCCAGCGCCCGCAGCGCCTGCGCCGAAGGCCGCGGCCGCCCCGACCCGCCCCCCATGTACCAACCCGAACGCACTCGGCGTCGGCCGCACCGTTGAGATCGACACGACTGGTGGTCCCGGCTTCGGCTTCGAGCATTTCAAGGATCTGGACTTCCTGCGCGACAAGGAAGTCGTACTGACGTTCGATGACGGTCCGTGGCCGGTGAATACACCGTCAGTGCTGAAGACCCTCGCGGAAGAATGCACCACCGGCATCTTCTTCCCGATCGGCAAGCACGCCACCTACTATCCGGAAATTCTCAAGCAGGTCTACGCGGCCGGCCACGCGGTCGGTTCGCACACCTGGTCGCACGCCGCCCTGGTCAACAAGAAGCTGACCGAGCAGCAGCGCAAGGACGAGATCGAAAAAGGTTTTAGCGCGGTCAAGTGGGCGCTCGGCGGCACTTCGCCGGCGCCGTTCTTCCGCTTCCCGGCGCTGCAGCATCCGCCGGAAATCGTCACCTATCTCGGCACCCGCAACATTGCGATCTTCTCCTGCGACCTCGACTCCTTCGACTTCAAGGCGAGCAAGGCCCAGACCATCATCGATAATGTGATGCGCAAGGTCGATAAGCTCGGCAAGGGCATCATCCTGATGCACGACTTCCAGAAGCACACCGCGGAGGCCCTGCCCGAGCTCCTGAAGAAGCTGAAGGCCGGCGGCTACAAGGTCGTTGCGATGCGCGCCAAGGCGCCGGTGCAGACCCTCCCGCAATCTGACGAAGATCTGCTGAAGGAAGCCAAGCTGCCGACGGTAAGCTCCCGCCCGGTTTCCAGCGTCGTACAGACGATCTCGGAATAATCGGCTTCGACACCGCGACCAAGTCCATGCCGGCGCTGCGCATCGAAGGCTATGTTATCGTCTCGGCGGACGGCATGCTGGCGAACGCCAGCAATGTCATGCCTGACAGTTTGAAGTTCGAGGGAGACAAGCAGTTCTTCACCTCCGCCCTCGACCGCGCCGACCTGATCGTGCACGGCCGCAATTCCTACGAAGACCAGCCGAACTCGCCGCGGCGCAAGCGCGTCATCCTCACCCGTAAAGTTCGCGCGATCACTCCGGATCCCTCCAATCCCAACGCCACGCTGTGGAATCCGGCGGGCGCCACCTTTGAGGCTGTCTGCGAGCAGACCGGGATACGCGCCGGCGGGGTCGCCGTGATCGGCGGCCCCTATGTGTTCGGCATGTTCATGAACCGCTACGACGTGTTCTGGCTGTCACAGGCCCCGCACGTGCGGCTGCCGGACGGCGAGCCCTGCTTCCCCGGCGTACCCGCCCGCTCGCCGCAGCAGGTCCTGGCATCGCACGGATTGCGCGCCGGCCCGTCGCAGATGCTCGACCCGGCGGACGACGTCGCCGTGACGCCGTGGCGGCGGAGCTGAGCAAATCTCCCGCTAGACGTCGTAGGCCGGTTCCGACGATCGCGGTCCGCGGCCGTAGCCCGCAATCATGAACAGGGCGCCGATGATCGACAGATTCTTCAACGCCTCGATCAGCGTCTTGTCGTTCTCGGGCGACGCTTGATTCCAGAAATCGTGGAAATAGAAGGTGGTTGTCAGAACGAAGAAAATCAAAAGGATCGCAAAGAACCGCGCGCCGAAATTGACCGCGATCATCAGCCCGGCGATGATCTCGAACCCGCCGACCGACATCGCCAGCAATTGCGGCGTCGACATGCCCGTCATGGTTTCAAGCTGCGAAGTATAGGGCGCGATCAGCGTGGGAATGGTCACCTTGGAGGCGATGAAATCCGCCGTCTGCTGGATGCCGAAGAGCTTGGTCGCTCCCGTGTAGATGAAGAGCACGGCGAACAAAACTCGCCCGAAGGTAAAGAACGCTGGCATGGGTCGGCCTCACTGGGTGGCAATGCAACGGCACAAGCGGTCGCGCAAGGCGATTATGAGCGTTTAGCCTGTGCTTTTCAAACGATCAAATTGAAACCATCCGCGCTGGAAGCCCGCTGATATCAATTAGCCGAACAGGGTCGGTTGCACGCGGCCGGCGCGCTCCTGGGCCTCGACGGCGGCAACCGCTGTCATGTTGAGAATGCCGCGCGCGGTCACCCCCGGGGTAAGGATATGCGCGGGGCGCGCCGGGCCGATCAGGATCGGGCCTACCGGCAGCGCATCCGCCAGCGCCTTGATCATCTGGTAGGCGACGTTGGCGGTGTCGAGGTTCGGCATGATCAGAATGTTGGCGTCGCCTTCCAGATTCGAATGCGGCAGCACGAGCTTGCGCGCGGCCGCCGATAGCGCGGTATCGCCCTGCATTTCGCCGTCGGCCTCGATCTCCGGATGCTTTTCCTTCAGCAGCGCGGTGGCGAGGCGCATCTTGCGCGAGGAGTCGGTGTCATAGCTGCCAAAGTCGGAATGTGACACAAACGCGACGCGGGGCTTCATGTTGAAGCGCTGGACGTGGATCGCCGCCAGCGACGCCACTTCCGCGAGCTCCCCGGCGCTCGGATTGGGGCGCACTTGCGTATCCGCAATAAAGTATGAGCCCTTGCTGGTGATCATCATCGACAGTGCCGCGAAATCACTGACGCCCGGCAGGAAGCCGACGATTTCCCGAACATGGCGCAGGTGGCTCATATAGCGGCCCTCGACGCCGCAGATCATGGCATCGGCCTCGCCGCGAACCACCGCGAGGGCGGCGATCACGGTGGCGTTGGTGCGAACCACGGTGCGCGCGGCCTCGGGCGTGACACCGCGCCTTCCGGCGACGTCGATATAGGTCTGGACGTAAGAGCGATAGCGCGGATCGTCCTCGGGATTGACGAGGTCGAAATCCTGCCCGGCCTTGATCGAAAGTCCGAACCGAGCGATCCGGGCTTCGACCACCGAGGGGCGCCCGACCAGGATCGGCCGCGCCAGTTTCTCTTCCAGCACGACCTGGGTGGCACGAAGCACGCGCTCGTCCTCGCCCTCGGCATAGATCACGCGCACCGGCTGGGATTTCGCCTTGGCAAACACCGGCTTCATGACGAGGCCGGAGCGGAACGCAAAGCGCTCCAGCAACGCGGTATATTCGTCGAAATTCTTGATCGGCCGGGTCGCCACGCCGGAATCCATCGCGGCCTTAGCGACCGCCGGCGCGATGCGCAGGATCAGGCGCGGATCGAACGGGCTCGGGATCAGCGAGCCGGTGCCAAAGCCCTGCGCTTCGCCACTGTCAAAACCCTGCGCCACCGCGTCCGACGGCGGATCGCGCGCGAGCTGCGCGATGGCATCCACCGCGGCATGCTTCATCTCCTCGTTGATCCCGGTGGCGCCGACGTCGAGCGCGCCGCGGAATATGAAGGGAAAGCACAGGACGTTGTTGACCTGGTTCGGGAAGTCGCTTCGCCCGGTGCAGATCATCGCGTCGGGACGCGCTTTGCGCGCCTCGTCCGGCATGATCTCCGGGTTCGGATTGGCCAGCGCCATCACCAGCGGCTGATCCGCCATCGCCTTGACCATTTCCGGCTTCAACACGTTGGGCGCGGATAGCCCGAGGAAAATATCGGCGCCGCCGATCACGTCGGCGAGCACGCGCGCGCTGGTCTTCTGCGCATAGACCGCCTTCCAGCGGTCCATCAGCGTGTTGCGGCCCTCGTGCACGACGCCGTCGATGTCGCAGACCCAGATGTTCTTGTGTTGCGCGCCGAGCGACACCAGCAGATTAAGGCAGGCGATCGCGGCAGCCCCCGCGCCGGAGCAGACGATCTTGACGTCGGCGAGCTTCTTGCCGTTGAGCAGCAGCGCGTTGGTGATCGCGGCGGCGACGATGATGGCGGTGCCATGCTGGTCGTCGTGAAATACCGGGATCTTCATCCGCGCCTTGAGCTGCGCCTCGATCTCGAAACACTCCGGACCCTTGATGTCCTCCAGATTGATGCCGCCGAAGGTCGGCTCCAGCGCCGCCACCGTCTCGACCACGCGCTCGATGGTGTCGGCCGCGATCTCGATGTCGAAAACGTCGATCCCGGCGAATTTCTTGAACAGGACCGCCTTGCCCTCCATGACCGGCTTCGACGCCAGCGGGCCGATATTGCCGAGGCCGAGCACGGCCGTCCCGTTGGAGACCACGGCGACCAGGTTGGCACGGGCGGTGAGCGAGGCGGCTTCGGCGGGATTATTGGCGATTTCGGTACAGGCGGCGGCGACCCCCGGCGAATAGGCCAGCGCCAGATCGCGCTGGTTGGCGAGCGGCTTGGTGGCCTGAATTTCGAGTTTACCGGGTCGCGGCAGCCGATGGTACGCCAGTGCCGCGGAATGCAGATCCTCAGAATAAGACGACATGTACTCTCCCGCGTTCCCGGTCCCGAGCTTTTGTTTATGGCGACGTCCGGACATGGTCAGTTTGCCGGCAGATTGAGCCGGATGTGAAGCACGCGCAACCGCTTGGACGCAACAGCTGATGGCGTCCCCATCAACAGGGCGCCGAGGCTGCCGGATCGACGCAAACGATCGAACCCGTTAGCATGGGCCCCTCCCTCTCCCGGTCGTTCGACCGACAACGGCAAATTGCCCTCCGCCCAGCCGACAATCGGAGCTGCCCGAATGATAAAGATTCTGAGCGGCCTGGTTGCCGCAATCGTGATCGCGGTGGGAGGCTTCTTCGGCTTTCAGTTCTATACGCAGCATCGCATCGCCAGCGAGATCGATACCGCGCTCGAGCAGATTCGTGCGGCGGGCGGCAAGGCGAGCCGCGGCAAGGTCTCGTTCGACCTGCTGAGCCGCACGGTCACGATCGCCGAGATAACGGCGCAATCGGCTGCGCAACCTCCGGTCAGCATCAAGGTCGGCAGCCTCACGGCTTCCGGCGTCAGCCAGCCGGACGCGGCGCGCTTCTCCGCCGACAGCATCGAAATCGCCGATCTGGAGATCGACGCCGCGATGGCCCCGCAGCCGGCTTTGAGCTTCGCCTACAAGGTGCCGCAGATCAGCGTGAAGGATTTCTCCGGCCCCGCCAGCGTGCAGCGGCCGCCGGCTTCGTCGTCCTTTGCCGACCTCTACCGGTCCGGACTCGAGCAGTTCGCAGGCGTCACAGCGACGTCCATCACAGCCGCCAGCCTTACCGGGACCATCAACGCCGGCGTTGCGGCGCCGGGCGGCGGCGAGGTCGCCTATTCCGGCTTTGCGATGCAGGGCATCAAGGACGGCAAGGTCGCCAGCATGAAGGTTGACGGTGTTGTTTTCACCATCAACAGCCAACCGCCAAGGGGCAAGCCGGACAAGCTCACCGGCAATCTCGCCAATATCGCGGCCCTCGACATCGACACAACAGCGGTGGCCGCCCTGTTTGACCCGAGCAAGTCCAGCGACGACCAGTATTACCGGGCCTACCGGCAGGTCACGACGGGGCCCTATGTCGTGACGTCCGGACAAGGCCTGAAGATGCGGATCGACGGCATGACGATCGATGAGGTCGGCTTGCGGCCGTCGCGCATGCAACTGCCGGATCTGCTGGCGATGATCCCGCCGGCCGGCGCGGCGCCTCCAACACCGGCGCAAATGCGCGCGATGCTGGACAAGGTGGCCGGGCTGTACGAGGGCATGCGGATCGGAAATGCCGAGATGCACGGCCTCGCGGTCGAGACACCGCAGGGGCCGTTCAAACTCTCCGCGATGCGCTTCAACCTCGACAGCGGCAAGGTCAACGAATTCGCGATCGAGGGCCTCGACGGCCGCACGCCGCAGGGTCCCCTGAAGGTCGGCCGCTTTGCGCTCAAATCGCTCGACGTCGCCAACCTGATGCGGATGTCGGCGCTGTTCTCCAACCCATCGCAGCAGCCGCCGCCCGACCAGGCGCTGGCGATGCTGGCGCTGATCGAGGGTGTCGAGCTCAAGGCGCTCGCGGCGCCGTTCAGGGACACCGGCCGGCCGGTCAACATCGACGCCTTCAACCTCGATTGGGGCCAGTTCGTCGGGCCGATCCCGAGCAAGTTGCGGCTGGCGCTGAAGATGTCGGCCCCGCTGGACGCGCGCGATCCCGGCCAGAAGGTGCTGGTCACGGCCGGCCTCGACAAGGCGGCCATCGACCTCGATCTCGGCGCGGCCTGGACCGAAGCGTCCCGTGCCTTCGCCCTCGAACCCGTGACGCTCGACCTTGGCGGCATCGCCAGGGCGTCGCTGCGCCTTTCGCTCGCCAACGTGCCGCGCGGGGTATTCTCGCCCAACGCGGTACAGGCCGCGGCCATGGCCGGACAGATCGAGGCCGGCACGATCGACCTCGCGCTGCGCGATACCGGCGGCATCGACCTTGCGGTCGCGCAATACGCCCGCCTCCAGAGCGTCAGCCGCGAGGCGGCGCGGAGCGTCATCGTCGACATGATCCGGGCGGGCCGCGAACAGGCCGCGGCCAATCCGCAGGTGCTCGCGGCGCTGGAGACCGTCGCTCGCTTTGTCGAGACCCCGCGCCAAACGTTGAACGTCAAGCTCACGCCGCTCGGCAAGGTATCGGTCCAGCAACTCAACGAGTTCATGAACACCGATCCGATGACTGCGCTGGCGCAATTCCGGATCGAGGCCTCGACCGGTCTCTAGCCTTTATCCGGCAGATTGAGCCGGATGTGCAGTTCGCGCAGCTGCTTGATCGCGACATCGGACGGCGCGCCCATCAGCAGGTCGACGGCCTGCTGGTTCATCGGGAACAGCGAGATTTCGCGCAAGTTCGTGGTGCCGCACAGCAGCATCACGATGCGATCGACGCCGGCCGCCATACCGCCATGCGGCGGGGCGCCGTACTGGAACGCGCGGTACATGCCGCCGAACCGCTCGACGACGTCCTTCTCGCCATAACCCGCGATCTCGAACGCCTTCACCATCGCCTCGGGCTTGTGGTTGCGGATGCCACCGGAGGCGATCTCAAAACCGTTGCAGACGATGTCGTACTGGAATGCCTTGATGGTCAGCGGGTCCTGCCCGAGGAGCGCATCGAGGCCGCCCTGCGGCATCGAGAACGGGTTGTGCGAGAAGTCGACCTTTTTCTCAGTCTCGTCATACTCGTACATCGGGAAGTCGACGATCCAGGCGAGCTCGAACCGCTCCTTGTCGATCAGGTTCAACTCCTCGCCCACTTTGGTGCGGGCGAGGCCTGAAAACTTCCAGAATTTGTCGGGGTCGCCGGCGACGAAGAACGCGGCATCGCCTTCCTTGAGGCCAAGCTGGCTGCGTATCGCCGCCGTACGTTCCGGGCCGATGTTGTTGGCGAGCGGACCGGCGCCCTCGCCGCCCTCGCGCCACATGATGTAGCCGAGGCCGGGCTGGCCCTCGCCCTGGGCCCAGGAGTTCATGCGGTCGCAGAACGCGCGTGAGCCGCCGCCGGGGCCGGGGATCGCCCAGACCTGGTTCTTCGGGTCTTCCAGCATTCGCGCGAACACCTTGAAGCCGGAGCCGCGGAAATGTTCGGAGACGTCCTGCATCTCGATCGGATTGCGCAAATCCGGCTTGTCGCTGCCGTATTTCTTCAGGGCTTCTGCGAACGGAATCCGCCGCCAGTTCTTGGTAACCGGCTTGCCCTTGGCGAACTCCTCGAACACGCCGGTGATGACCGGCTCCATCGCCGTGAACACGTCGTCCTGCTCGACAAAGCTCATCTCGACGTCGAGCTGATAGAACTCGCCCGGCAGGCGGTCGGCGCGCGGGTCTTCATCGCGAAAACATGGCGCGATCTGGAAGTAGCGATCGAAGCCCGACATCATCAAGAGCTGCTTGTACTGCTGCGGCGCCTGCGGCAGCGCATAGAATTTTCCCGGATGAATCCGTGACGGCACCAGGAAGTCGCGCGCCCCTTCCGGCGAGGACGCGGTCAGGATCGGGGTCTGGAACTCGAAGAAGCCCTGCTCCTTCATCCGCTTGCGCATGGAATCGACGATCGCGCCGCGGGTCATGATGTTCTGGTGCAGTTTCTCGCGACGCAGGTCGAGGAAACGGTACTTAAGCCTTATGTCTTCAGGATATTCCTGCTCGCCGGCGACCGGCAGCGGCAGTTCGGCGGCCGGTCCCAGCACCTCGATGGCGCTGACGTAGATCTCGACCTTTCCGGTCGGCAGATCGGCATTGACCGTGCCTTCGGGACGATGGCGCACCTTGCCGTCGATCCGCACCACCCACTCCGAGCGGAACTTTTCCACTTCCGCAAACGCCGGCGAGTCCTTGTCGGCCACGCACTGCGTGATGCCGTAATGGTCGCGCAGGTCGATGAACAGCACGCCGCCATGGTCGCGGATGACGTGGCACCAGCCCGAGAGGCGAACCGTCTCGCCGATGTGGCTCTCACGGAGCGCGCCGCATGTATGTGACCGGTAGCGATGCATGGAAATCCCAAAAACTGATATTGGAGGTCGAATCGAGGGCCAAAGCCCTTGCCGAATTGCGGCAGGGTTTACCCGACGAGGCCGGGGGCGGCAACCAGCGGCGGCGCCCGTTTTGGCCCAAAAGTGGCGTTTTAGGGCGGGCGAACGGGTGCCCTTTGCCTATTGGCCGGGCGCGCCTATCTTTATGGCCATGACCGTCCATTTCCCGTTTCAGAACACCTATGCGGCACTGCCGGCGAACTTTTTCGCCCGAGTGGCGCCGACACCCGTGGCCGCCCCCCGGCTGATCAAGCTGAACCGGGCGCTGGCCGTCCATCTCGGCCTCGATCCGGAGCTGCTTTCGAGCCCGGAAGGCGCCGAGATCCTGGCCGGCAAACGGGTTCCTGAGGGGGCCGATCCGATCGCGATGGCCTATGCCGGCCACCAGTTCGGGCATTTCGTGCCGCAGCTCGGCGACGGAAGGGCGATCCTGCTCGGCGAAGTCATCGACGCCGACGGCGTCCGCCGCGACATCCAGCTCAAGGGTTCCGGGCCGACGCCGTTCTCCCGGCGGGGCGACGGCCGCGCCGCGCTTGGCCCGGTGCTGCGCGAATACATCGTCAGCGAGGCGATGTTTGCTTTGGGCGTTCCGACCACGCGCTCGCTCGCGGCCGTGATCACCGGCGAGAACGTGATGCGCGAAACCATGCTGCCCGGCGCGGTGCTGACCCGCGTCGCCGCGAGCCACATCCGGGTCGGCACGTTTCAGTTTTTCGCCGCGCGCGGCGACACCGACGGCGTGCGGAAACTCGCCGACCACGCCATTGCGCGGCATTATCCGGAAGCCGCCAAGGCCGAGCGCCCCTATCACGCGCTGCTCGAAGGCGTGGTGGCGCGGCAGGCCGATCTGGTCGCGCGCTGGCTGCTGGTCGGCTTCATCCACGGCGTCATGAACACCGACAATTGCTCGGTCTCGGGCGAGACCATCGATTACGGCCCGTGCGCGTTCATGGACCATTACGATCCCGCGCAGGTGTTCTCCTCGATCGACGAGATGGGCCGCTACGCCTACGCCAACCAGCCGCAGATCGCGCTGTGGAATCTGACGCGGCTGGCCGAATGCCTGCTGCCGCTGTTGTCCGACGACAAGGACCATGCGATCGAACAGGCGCAGTTCATCCTCGGCGAGTTTGCAGAGAAATTCACCACCGCTTATCAATCGGGGCTGCGCGGCAAGATCGGCCTGTTCAGCCAGCGCGACGGCGACGAGGCGCTGGTGCAGGACCTGCTCGATACCATGGCGAAGAACCAGGCCGACTTCACCCTCACCTTCCGCCGCCTCGGCGATGCGGCCGCTGATGTCGATGACGACAGCGTCAGGGCGCAATTCCTCGATCCCGCCGCCTTTGACGATTGGGCGGCACGTTGGCGCCAGCGCCTCACCGCGGAGCCGCAATCGGCAACCGAGCGAAGCGCCGCGATGCGCACGGTCAATCCGGCGTTCATCCCGCGCAACCACCGCGTCGAAGCCGTGATCCAGGCCGCCGTCAACAACGACGATTACGCGCCGTTCGAGGAATTGCTGACGGTGCTGGCAAAACCGTTCGAGGACCAGCCGGCGTTCGCCGGTTACGCCGATCCGCCGCTGCCGGAACAGCGGGTGATGCAGACGTTCTGCGGGACGTGAAGTCGTTGTAGCGTGTAGGATGGGTGGAGCGTAGCGATACCCATCAATCGCGATCCGAAACGTGATGGGTTTCGCAAGGGCTCTACCCATCGAACTGCGAACCGTCCATCCGTCATCGCGAACGCAGCGAAGCAATCCATCGCGCCGCGCAGAAAGTGAGAATGGATCGCTTCGTCGCAAGCGCTCCTCGCAATGACGGTACCCCAAACACACCTTCACGATCTCGCGACGCATTGCGCCCGAGCTTTGCCAGAAACTTCCCGCCCTCGGAAAAGAGAGGGCGCAGGGAAGACCGGGTGCGCGCTGCACCCGCGATCTCGTGTGCGAATTGTGCTAAGAAAGCTGCACACGAGCATACAGGGCAGCGGTGAACACCCGGCCTTCCCTGCGCAATGGCTTTACGGCTTATAACGAGCTCTCCCCGGCGAGCCTATACTCTGTTGCCACCGTCGCTGCGCCGAAATGAATCCGACGCAACTTATGTGGCTGCTCAAGGGACTGACCCCGGGCTGCGGACCATCGCCGGCTTCGCCGGGATAACTGGGCGGCGCTCAATTGGCGACCAGGAAATTCTTTTCCTGCTGCGCGAACTCCAGCTTTTGGGCGGCGAGCTTGCTGGCGATCGACGCCTTCTTCCATGGCGACGCAGGCAAGGCGAGCATCAAGACGAAGAAGCGGCTCGCCGAGCAGCGGGCTATCGATCGCGACATCGAGGCTTATGGCCGGCGCTGGAAGCGAACGACGCCACCGAGGAAGGCATTCGTCCGGAGATGGCGAGGCGGGAATATGGCGGCGAGGTTGCGGACAAGCTCGCGGCATTGATGACGTAACGGGCGAAAGCTTGGGCCGATCTCGATCGACTGAAGGACAGCGGCGAGACCCAGTTGTCGACCCGCAGTGCGGACGCTCGGCTTTTGTCGAAAGAGGCCATGTCCTCGCAGGCTACAACGTCAGATCGCGGTCGATGACAAGCACAAGCTGATCGTGTCCGAGCGATGTCGTCAACGATGGCAAATACGGGCCAGCTTTACGAAGTGGCAAAGCGGCAAAGGAGCATTGGGGTTGAGACGCTGCAGGCGGTCGCCGACACCGGCTATTACAATGGCGCGACCCTGAAAGAATGCGAGGAAGGCGGCATTGTTGCCTATGTCCCGCCGCCGAAGCGAACAGGGAACTTGGAGGAACAGGGCCGCTTCACCCATGAAGCGTTCGACTATGACGCGAAAGCCAATGTTTATCGCTGTCCTGCGGACGCTCTGTTGAAACCGATGAAGGGCGTCAAGACCAGCCCGGCTGGCCGGCAAGATGTCCGCTATGTGAGCTTACAAATCCGTTTGCAAGACTTGTCACCTGCGCGCAATGCGCTTGGTCAAAAGCAGGACAAGCGCACCATCCCTATCGCTGGCAGCACGAAGAGGTGATTGATCGTCACCGGGAACAGGTGAAGAAGCCCGGCGTTTATGCGCCAGCGAGCTGCTTGGTCGACACCCATTTGGCACGCTCAAATGCCGCGCTGGCTATCGCCACTTCCTGGTCCGTGGCTTCGACAAGGTCCGCGGTGATCAGGCCTGATGGCGCTGCTACAATCTCTCGCACGCTCAACATCCTCGGCTTCGACAGCTTTGTCATTTCTTTGCCAATCGGGCGGCCGAGGGCGATTTTGCACGTTCTGCGCCCTGTCACGTCCGCCGCCATTTTTCAGCGCCTTCATGAAGCGCCTCGGTAAATTTGGCCGAAACTCAACGATCATCTGCTTCCGCTTCGGCGCCCAAAGCGTAACCGCGGATTCTTGCCCAGTCTCGGGCTCTACCCATCGAACTGCGAACCGTCCATCCGTCATTGCGAGGAGCGAAGCGAAGCAATCCATTTCACCACGCAAAAGGAAGAATGGATTGCTTCGTCGCAAGCGCTCCTCGCAATGACGAGGAAACAGTTTCGCCTTCTCGCGACGCTGATCGCCCGAGGTTTGCTGGAAACTTCCCGCCCTCTCCAAGTAGAGGGCGCAGGGAAGACCGGGTGCGCGCTGCACCCGCGATCTCGTGTGCGAAGTGCACAAACAAAGGTGCACACGAGATCGCGGGTGCAGCGGAGAACATCCGACATTCCCTGCGTAATGGCTTTACGGCTTATAACGAGCTCTCCCCGGTGAGCCTATACTCTGTTGCCACCGTCGCTGCGTCGGATTCATTTCGGCGCAACTTGACGCCAGCCTAAGGGCGTCAGGACCACTCGTCTTTGCCGTACGCTCTCGTGCCGTTCGTTATCGGCACTACCAGCGTCCACCGCGACCCGTCCCAACGATCGTGACGATCATGATACGCCCCTCTGGCGGGACGGGATGGGCGAAGATATAAACTGATTTTCCATTCTGGGAAAGCGAAATATTTTTTATTCTGGGGATTGACACGATTTCTGTAGATCAGAAGTGATTTGCCCGTCGGGTTGAATGTAGTGGCCTGCGACCCGGGTGAGCATAGCGGCATATCGCGTCACACGCTTGCTGCGATCCCGCATACCACGCCGTGGAGGGCCTGCGCTCGTAGCTTTACGATACAATCTCATTGACGCGCGTATCAAATCTTGTTACATTTGGTGATGATCAAAGGGATTTAAGGATTCCCTCACGGAAGACGTATTTAATGGCGCAGTCGAAAGGGTTTTTCCCGCGGACTTGATCAAGGTCGCCCGCCGCAAGCTCCGATTTCTACATGCTGCGCACATGCCTGGGTGCGCGTACCGCCCCGACAACCGGCCCGGAAGCTCTCAGGGGTGATCGCGCGGGTCAACACTCAATCCGCGTCAACGATCAATTCCGGATTTGTGCTTTGTCTGGACTCCGGATGGACCAAAGGGCGATTGGTGGATGATGATTATCGCTGGGAGAACCGCCAATGGCGAAAAATTAGCTCCCATACATCCCGGTGAAGTTCTTCGGGAAGAATTTCTTACGCCGCTCGGGTATCGTCAGGTGCACTGGCGAAACTGCGGTGTTCCGCGGACGCGCATTGAACGACTGGCGAACGAGGAGACCGGAATTGCCGCCGACACCTTATCGCTGTCGAAGGCCTTCGGCTTCGCCAAGCTCTGGTTGAACCTTCAAACCGATTACGACATCAGATTGCCAGAGCAATGGAAGCGAAAACCCTCGCGAAAATCGAAGCGGTCAGACCAAGGCTGCGCAGGACACTTCGCGCAACCCGCCGCATTCCATGCAAGATGGCGGGTTAAAGAGACCCCGCCCTACAGTTACCCATTCTACGAGCTATGCGGGGCGCGGCCGTGAGCCCACAAGCCTTAAATCCCAGCATTGCGTTTAGCGGTCACCCCATAGCGCATAAACTGATCACCGATCGTAGCCTCGATTGCCTTTGCCGCCGAGATGTCGCGATCTTCACCAGCCTATCGCCCTTCCTCAGCAGCAGCCACGTCCATGAAACGCGCTCGCCAGCTTCGAGATCGGATCGCAGCGCAGAATTATAATCGTCGATGGCGCGTCGAGTTGCCCCATCTTCAGGTGAATCCAGTCCACGCAGGGGTCAAACGTCTCGGCGTTATCAGCTCCCGACTGAAGCGCCTTGTTGCAGTCCGCCAGCGCCGCAGCCAATGCGCCGAGGACAGCGCGTGTCCACCAGCGGCCGCTCGCGCCTGCTGGCAGAATTGGGCTCAAAACGAATTGCCTCGTCATAATCCCTGCGCACCCAGCGCGATCGTACTCGCCCTTCTTCAGGTAGATTCACACGGTTGGCGAGGCCCTGCCGTAGTCCGGTTTGAACTTGATCGCGTCATCGAGAGATTTGATCGCGAGGTCGTAATCGTCCTTCTTCAGGTAGAGTCATGCCGCGGTTGTTGAACGGCCTGGCATCAGTTGGATTGAGCTTTATCAGCAGTCGAAATCCTGAAGGGCGCGGATCGTAGTCGCCGTTGAGCATAGGCGTTGCCCGTTGGCTGGGCGATAGCCGAGGCAGCCGCCGTGACCTGATCGAACCGATCGGCATTGTGCAAGCATCGATCCGGCGTTCGACGACGTGCGATCCGAGCCGTTGCACAACGCGATATGCTCGATATAGTTCCTCTTCAAGTTCTGCGCCAGCGGTCCCGGCAGCAGCAAGATGAGGATCAATAAGGCCGAGGACAATGCGCCTGCTTGCACAAAAATTCCATATCAGGCTTTCCGTTCCGGAATCAGGGCATGCCCGGTCGATCGCCTAGCACCCCGGCAGATCTTCAGATTTGCCTTCTGATCCGTGTCCAGATTTGACTTCAGATTTGATTTGGAACGGGACCGTGGTTCGGGTTGCTGCTCGGTGGCTGTCCGGAGCTTTCGCGTGACCTTGCTCTTGCCCTCTTCAATGAGGGTGGAAAACCTGAACGTGCCATCGCCCAGAATTTCCAGGTGTGGCGTCGTGCCTCGAATGCCCAACGTCGCAGCAGGGGTGTCGACTTTCATATCACCGCTCTTCGCGACTTTGCCGGCCATAAAAGTGAGGTTCCTTTGTCACACTGAACAAACTCGAATTGGACTTCCGTTTGGGGCATACACGAACTCGTTCAAGGCCATGCGAGCGTTGTTCGACAGGTTGAACGGCCAGGCCATCGGTAAGTTGATTCCAAGCCGGCCGTCGGCGCCGGTTGCGACCACGTCGCCCTCATAAACGATATCACCGACCTTCGCCTGTCCGGGCTGACCGCCGACATTTGCACCACGACCACCGCACCCGCACGTTCAATGGTGACCGAGCCCGTGGCGACTATAACTTTTCCAATGGGTTTGGATGTGAGCTCCTGAACAGCGGGTGTGGCGAGCTCGCGCTGCGCCTAGCCGGACCCAATCCGGATACCGCCAAGACGAAACTCGTCACCAATGCGGCAATGGCATTTCTGCACATGATCCCCCTTCCTGAGAAGATCCTGTTCATGTGGCCGCCGGCCAGGTCTTGGATGATCGGCCGAAAGAACAGCATCGCGTATTATGTCGGGCCGTCCGAACCGGCCATCCACCAAAATGAGTACCTCTTTTTGGGTCTAAAGGCCAACGCGCGCGCGCTATTTGAAGCCGCAAACAGGCCGGGACGGAACTCATGTCAGCAGGGTCCTACGCCGAGAGGGGGGACGAGCGTAAGGCCGCTGCGGCCGCGCCTCTCGTCATCAGCAACATTCAGACAGCGGCCAGTACGGCGCGCGCAAGCGGCCAACACCACGGGGTGGGAGCAACCTGCTGTGGCTGACAGCCCTCACTCGCACAGCGGCAAAGGAACTGCATGCCGCGGATTCCCGAATGTCATCTTCCTGGATGATGGCCGGATCACCTACAAGGATCTGGGCACGGAAGCTTCGACTTGTAACCAAGGAGCCCATTCCGCGGTCTTTCCTCGTCGAGGATCCCGGTGAAACGATCGTCCTGCGCTCGCAAGGGTCGGGGTCAGCGTGGCCGGGTCTGTTCGGCGGCGCGAATGGCGAGGTTGCAGGCCACCAGGGGACGCACTCCGCCACCTACGAAGAAGGCCTGGGATCGACGAGGTCGAGCTCGCTTCCTTCGCCGATCAGTTGCCGCTGCAGCCGATCCAGACTTCATCGAGGACGACGGGCCTCCTCGGCGCAAGGTCGCTCCGCCCATCCCGTCGGCCGCCATCCTTGTGCCCGAGATCATTATCGGCCACGTCCGCCGCCCCACCGCCACCTGCGCCGCCGGTGCTGAATGCCGTGACAGGGCCGATCGAAGTCGACACCGCGCGCATTGACACATTTGCTGCGACAGCCGGCACATTCGTCGCCAGCAGTGAGCGGCGCGGCGCCTGACCTACGGCATCAGCGGAGGAACCGCCGGCAGCACGATACGGACGAGGTAGACGCCACGATGTCGAAGACCGACGCCTACGGCACGCTTTATGTCAACAGCACCGGCGGCGCCCTATTTCGTTCCGGATAGTGCCGCGATCAATGCGCTGACGTCACCCACGGCGACGAACTTCACCGTTACGATTCGGCGGCGCTCTCGATCGGGCCTTTACGATCGCCATCAACGGCACCAACGACGCGGCTATCGTCTCCGGCGCCACGACGGGCTCTGCGATCGAGGCCAGTGACGTCGTCGCTGGGCGCCGCATGCCGCGCCGACCGCGACCGGCACGCTCACCAACACCGACGTCGATAATCCACACAATACCTTCACGGCGATCAGTTCGGCGACCAGCGAGCGCGGGCGGCTACGTACCTTCACGATGACGGCGGCGTGGACCCGAAGATATAAACTGATTTGTGTTTCTGTAAAAGCGAAATATTTTTTATTTGAGGGCTTGACACGACTTCTGTCAATCGGAAGTGATTTGCCCGTCGGGCTAGATGTAGTGGCATGTAGCGCAGATGAGCCGACGGATGGTCAGCGCCGCCGACGGCTCATGCAGGCGAGTCGCGGCGCCTCCCGAAGTATCGCCGCGTTCATCCGGGAAATCTCTCACGCGGAAGGCGCGCAGCAAGCTGCAGCCATCGACCAGCACCAATTTGCTCGTCGTCGTATCGTGGCGCACCTTGAACAGGTCCTGAATGGTGGAGTCGCCCAGAAACGCTTCCGCGTTGGCGCGTTCCGGAAATTCAATGATGACCATGCGTTCTGGCTTCCAATCCCCCTCGATGGTCGTCGGCTGAGCCCCTTGAACGATGTATTTTCCGGAGTGCCTTGCGATGAACGCTGGGATTTCGGCGATGTACTTTCTGAAACCGGCGAAGTCGTTCACCGACAAATCGAGCACCAGATACGCTTTCATGTTTGACCTCACGAACCAGCATCAGCGGGCTACTCGCTTGGCGAGGAGAGCACCAGGAATTCGGACGGTACCCGATCGGTCAACCATACGCCGTTGTCGGCGATGAAAAATGCAAAACCTTTGCTGTGCATGTGAGCCGCTTCAACCTTGAAGATCGCTGGCTTTCCATGGCGCTGGCCGACGCGGTGCGCTGTTGCTGGATCGACCGACAGATGCACCTGTTGACGGGCCTGCGGCTTCAACCCCTCCAACAAGATAGCGTCCACGAACCGCGTCGCCGTCCCGTGATACAGCACGCCGGGCGGCTCCCGCGGCGAGAGACCGAGGTCCACGACCGCCGAATGCCCCTGAGCGGCACGAATGCGCTGCCCGTCATCCGACAGAGAGAACCGCTTCTTGTCACTGGTCGCAACGACATCCAGCAAATCAGCACGGCTGAACGGCGTTCCGGCGGCATTCCCCTTCGCGATCACCTCCTCGATGGGAGCCCAACCCTGTTGATCCAGCACGAGACCGATCGAGTGAGGCTCGTGCCGGAGCACAAAGCTTAGGAATTTGCTGAGCTGGGTGGCGTTCGAAGACATGATGACGTGATGTTAACAAGCTTTGGACAGACGAGCCAACGCCTCGGCGCAGGATCGCTGCGCTCTTGTAGGGCTGCTTGCTCCGCAAACACCACAAGATCGTGAAGCCAATACGGATTGCGGCGGTACGGCCCTCGCATTACCTCGCATAGCATCGGTTCGCCCGGAGCAAATGCAATGCGCTCGGTTTTGGCCTTAGGCCTTTTGATTGCCCTTTGTGCTTCTGCCAACGCCGCAAAGGTGCATCACGCCAAACCGCACGCGGGGCACTTACGCTCGGCTCAGCCGGTTGCCGTCTCCAAAGGCTACGCTGTGCCCGGCTGGACTGACGAACAGACGCGCAATTGGTTGGATAGTTTTCACGGCGGAACGGATTGAGGCTGACGGTCACCATCCACGGCACCAACGATGGACATCATTTCTACTCGTCCGGCACTGCCGATTCATTCCAGTTCAAGGACGAGATTTCCGGCCTTGACGGTTCAAACGTCATCGATCCGGCCGATGTGGATTTTGCCCAAGCGGCAAGCAGCCAAGGCCAGGATGTTGCAGGAGTCGAACAGCTGGCGGCGTCGACGGGAGCACAGACGCTTGTGCAATCGCTGTCAGGACAACCCGCGGATGACAATTTCAAATTCGCTCTGGAACCGTTTGCGAGCGCCGCCGCTCTTCATGCGCCGCACGACCTGATGGTGTGACAGCTTCCGGGGGAAATGCCGGGTGCCCGCGACCCCAAAAGCGGACTCGACTATCCGCGCATCACCGCATTGGCCTTCTCGGCGGCGGCGGTCATGGCAATCTTCGCCGATTTCGCGCCCGAGACGACTTCATTCACGCCGATCATGAAGGCGTCCATGATGGGTCGAGATTGCGGGTGGAAAAGAATCGCCTTCGCGCGATCGACGTCGGCATTTTGCAAGTTGGTCAGCGCTGCTGCGGCGGCCTGCGGGCCGAACGCCTTCTTGAAGTCCTCGCTTGACCAGGCTGACAGGCGTGTCGTCGCGAGCCCCGCCGCGGCGGTCTGCAGCGAGGTGGCCTTGCTTGTCGCCCACAGCAGAAACAGGAAAGCTGCGCGCTTGTTTCGTGATTTGGAATTGATGCACGCCTGCCAGTGCGACATGAAGGGGACGGATGCGTGCCCGGCGGCATGCGGAAAGGCTGCAAACCCAGCCTGCTTCGTGACGCGGCTCTTGGCTGGATTGGAGATGTCTGTCGCGAAGTTGCTGCTGTCGATTGCCATTGCCGTCTTTGCTTGAAGGAAGTCGTCCAACACGTGGTACCATTCATAGCTGCCCACGCCGATCGGCCCGGCTTGGCTGAGCAGGCGTCCGAACATCTCGACGGCCGCGATCGCCTCCGGGCTCGCGAAAGCGGCCTTCTTGTCCTTGACCATGTGCCCTCCATAAGAGAACACGAAGCTCATGGCCGGTACCGACGAATTGCCGCCGGCCTGCGCCCGCATGGCGATCCCGGACATCTCGTTGGTCTTGACCTTCTTGGCGGTGGCAAGCAGCTCTTCGAAAGTCTGGGGAACCGGCAGGTTCTTGGCTGCCAGCGCATCACCGTTGATGAACAAGGTCACCGCCTCGGAGGTTATTGGGACGGCGTAGCGTTCGCGGTCCGACCACAGCGGAAAGGCGCGAGCCGTATTGAGAAGGTCGCTCTCGTCGTACCAGCCGAGATCGGTCAGCGACTTGTCGGAATAATAGCCGTTCAGCGGCTCGAGCCATCCTGCCGAGATGCCCTGGCCATAGGTCGTCCACATGAACACGTCGGGCGTGCTGCTGCCACGGTTGAGCTGTATCGGCAGTGCGCCCAGATAGGCGGTCTCCAGCCGGAAGTCGGTAACGACGCTGATACCGGTGAGCTTGGTGAAGTCCCACAAAAGTGGAGTGATCGCGTTCGACCAGGGGTGGATTGCGCCCGCGAGCGTGATCGTCTGCCCCGCAAATTGCTTCCAATCTATCGCGGCCTTGGCATAGCTCGCGGCGGCATCCTCTGCAAAACCCCACCGCGGCTGGATGGCGAGCGCCAGCAATGTCGCCCCCGCCGCGCCCAATCCCTTGACGACGCTCCGCCTGCTGGCCGAGCTTGGCCTGCTCGGAAACCTTTCGGGCAACTTTTCAGGCGACTTTTCACTTGGAGCCATGTGGTTGCTCCTGCCGGGGATCGGCCTTCACAACACGCGGGCGGGCCTTAGCCGTGACGTTCTGGCTCCTTGCGTGTAATCTGCACGGTGGAGCTTGCCGGTTCCCGTCTCACCCCGCGGACCGCGGCTATATTTTCATTATACTAGCAATGTTCTGCGTCGGCATCGGAAAATAATCGCTCACGCGAGCATCGAAGACCAGGCCAATGCCAGTCACTCTGAGCCAGTCCTCTCGGTGGTTTGCGCGTCCGCTGGCGCTGGTGGTCGCGGTTCTTCTAACTGTGGTTGTCGCGACCGGGTTTCTCGGCTTCAGATATTGGCAGGAGCGACAAGCGGCAGATCTCTTGTTCGAGCGTGGTCGCCAGGTGCTCGAGACGCTGGATCGGCTGCGGACACTCATCGCGGACGTGGAGGCCCAAAGGCGCGGGTATCTGCTGACTCTGGACCCCTCATATCTCAAGGCCTATGGCGTCTCCGACGAAAGCGTGCGCCGAGACGCCCAGGCGCTCCAGGCTCTGGTAGCGAACGATCCATTGCAGAACCATCGTGCGGGACATCTGGCGCTGACCGTTGCAGCAAAACTGCGCGAGATCGATGACATCGTCAATACTGCCCGAACCACCTCTGGGCCGGCAGCGCTGGCGATGATCCGCAGCCTGGACGAGATCCGGTCGCAAATCGACCAGATGGTGGACCACGAGCGCTTCCTGGGCGTGGATCAGGAGAGGCGCGCCAAGGCACTCGAACAACGCAAAGCCTGGCTGATCGCTACGGCTGTCATCGTTGTCGCGGTCCTGGCAGGGGTAGCGCTGGCGCTCGCACGGTTCGAAGCGAAGCGGCGGCGAAAAGCGACAGAGGAGAACGTCCAGCTCCAGAGCGATATCGAAGAGCGTGACAGGAAGATCCGGCGCCTGGTCGACGCCAACATCATCGGGATCATCATCTGGGAGGTCGACGGGCGCATTCTTGAGGCCAATGACGAGTTTCTCCGCATGGTGGGATACGACCGGGAGGACCTCACTGCGGGTCGCCTGCACCGGACCTCCCTGACACCGCCGGAATGGCGTGACCGCGACGAACGTACCGTGGCAGAGCTGAAGCGGATCGGGACGGCGCAACCGTTCGAGAAAGAGTACTTGCGGAAGGACGGAAGCCGCGTGCCCGTGCTGATCGGCGGGGCGATGTTCGAAGCAGGTACAAATCAAGGTGTTGGCTTTGTCCTCGATCTGACCGAGCGCAAGCGGGCGGAAGAGGCGCTGCGGCAAAGCGAGGAGCGCTTTCGCACCCTCGTGCAATTCTCCTTCGATGTGTACTGGGAGACCGACGCGCAGCATCGGTTTGTGCACCAGGAGTTCGCCGAGACCCTTGCCGACGCGCCGGCGTGGGGCTCCGAGGTCGGAAAGACGCGCTGGGAGGTGCCTTACCTGGAGCCCGACGCAGAGGCCTGGCGCAAGCACCGGGAGACGCTCGATGCCCACCTGCCGTTCCGTGATTTTGAGCTCGCGCGGCCTGCCCCCGACGGCAGTAAGCGGTACGTGTCCGTCTCGGGGCTGCCGATGTTCGACGAGAGGGGGCGCTTCGTCGGCTACCGCGGCGTCGGGCGGCACATCACCGAACGCAAGCGGGCCGAAGAGGCCTTGCGCTCCGCGCAGGCGGAACTCGCCCACGCCAATCGCGTCGCCACGATGGGGCAGCTGACGGCCTCGGTCGCCCATGAAGTCAGCCAGCCGATCGCCGCGACCGTGCTCAACGCCCAGGCCGCCTTGCGCTGGCTAGGCGCTCAGCCACCGAACCTGAACGAGGCTCGGCGGATCCTCGGTCAGATCACGGATGACGGCAAGCGTGCCGGCGACGTCATCGGCTGGATCCGGGCCCTCATCAAGAAAGCTCCCCCGCGGAAGGAGAGCCTGGAAATCAACCAGGCGATCCTCGAGGTCATAGCCCTGACCCGTGGCGAAGCGGTGCAGAACGGCGTCTGGGTGCGGACGCAGCTCGCAGAGGGCTTGCCGCCCATTCAAGCGGATCGGGTCCAGCTGCAACAGGTGATCCTCAACTTGATTATCAACGCTATCGAAGCGATGAACGGCGCCAGCGAGGGGTCGCGGGATTTGCTGATCAGCACGGCCGCAGACGCCTCGAACGGCGTGCTCGTCAGCATGCGGGATACCGGTCCGGGACTGGATCCGGCGATCCTTGAGCACCTCTTCGACGCATTCTACACGACCAAGTCCAGTGGCCTCGGCATGGGACTAAGCATTTGCCGTTCAATCATCGAAGCGCAGGGTGGACGGATTTGGGCCGACGCAAATAAACCTTGCGGCGCCGCATTTCATTTCACCCTGCCTTTGGAACGCGAAGAGACCGCTCCCGCCGAGCACGCCGGCCCCATGCAGGCGGTATGAAATGCTGGTCCTGGGGAGCAACCCGACCGCGACGGCGAATGCGCCTGCTGCGATCGCGGGTGTTAGCGGAAATCCAACAGCGCGTTTGGCTCGTCCGCACTTTGAGAAACATCATCACGAACCAATGCTGCGATCGCGCTATGGACGCCGCAGCGCCGCGACAACCGTGCGATCGACAAACTCCACGAGCGCGTCCACGACGCTGTCCTCTGACACGCTGTCTTGCCGAACGATGAGCACTCACTCCCACCCCGTTAACCCCACTTCTTAAGCGCCCATCCACCATTGCCGGACGCGCGGCGCGCTTAACCATTCCGATTAACAACCCATCAATCCACTCCCGACAAATCTAACCATCGTACTGGGGGAGATTGTCGTGGACGGCTTTTCGTTGAACGTCTTTGCCATCGAATTCATCGGGCTGATGATGGTGGCGCTCTGCCTCGTCGTGCTCGCGCTGCCCTCGGGGCGCCGGCCGTCAAAGCACGCCCGCTACGAGTAATTCTGTTCCGGCCACCCTTCGATTCCCTGGCCGGAACCGACGTTTGCAGGCGCGCCCCAAGCGCGTCCTGCCGCAAAGCGCACGCAGAAAGCGGTGCTTTGCCTCTTATTCCGGGCCAAAATTTGCCCCAAGACCCTTGACATACCAGCGCTTTCGGCAGAACGCCTGTCGTAAGCGTCATGGACTGTTCATGGATCTGATTACCACCACTTCCGACCTCGCGGCTGCCTGCGATCGCCTCTCCAAGCACCCGGTCATCACCGTCGACACGGAGTTCCTCCGCGAGACGACCTACTATCCCCTGCTCTGCGTCGTGCAAATGGCGAGCGCGGACGAAGCCGTCGTGGTCGACACGCTGGCCGAGGGCATCGACCTCAAGCCGTTCTTCGAACTGATGGGCAATGAGGCGGTCCTGAAGGTGTTCCACGCCGCGCGCCAGGACATCGAGATCGTCTGGCACCAGTCCGGCACCATTCCGCACCCGATCTTCGATACACAAGTGGCCGCGATGGTGCTCGGCTATGGCGACAGCATCGCCTATGACCAGCTGGTCGAGCGCATCACCGGCCACCGGCCGGACAAGACGCATCGCTTCACCGATTGGTCGCGCCGGCCTCTGACATCCGACCAGATGCATTACGCGGTCTCCGACGTCACCCATCTGCGCGACGTGTTTGCGGCGCTGGACGCCGATTTGAAGAAGCGCGGCCGCAGCGAATGGGTCAGCGAGGAGATGGAAGTTCTCACTTCGCCGAAGACCTATGATTTCCACCCCGAGCGCGCCTGGGAGCGGCTCAAGACACGGGTGCGCAAGCCCAAAGAATTGGCCGTGCTGATGGAAGTCGCGGCCTGGCGCGAGCAGGAAGCGCAAAGCCGCGACGTGCCGCGCTCACGCGTGCTCAAGGACGATGCGGTCGGCGACATCGCCACCCATGCGCCGACCTCGCTGGAGCGCCTTGCCAATCTGCGCTCGCTGCCGAAAGGTTTCGACCGCTCCAAATGGGGCAGCGACATCATCGCCGCCGTGCAGCGCGGCATCGCCCGCGATCCTTTGAGCCTGCCGAAGATCGAAAAGCCGCGCGGCAATTCAAATGGCGCGGCGATCGTCGAGTTGCTGAAGGTGCTGCTGCGCATGACCTCGGAGCGGCATGCCGTGGCCAGCAAGGTGATCGCCACCGTCGACGATCTCGAACAGATCGCCAACGACGATGCCGCCGACGTCGCCGCCCTGCATGGCTGGCGCCGCGAACTGTTCGGCGAAGCCGCGCTGTCGCTGAAGCACGGAAGGCTGGCGCTGGCGATCGAAAAAGGCCGCGTGGTTCGGGTGGACCGGGATAAGGCGGTTTGAGGCGCGACTTGTCTGAGACGCCGGTGGCGTCGCTCACTTCAACCTCGCCCCGCTTGCGGGGAGAGGTCGGATCGCCCTTGCGATCCGGGTGAGGGGGTACAGGTCCATCAACTTGCACCGCTCGCGCGGAGAGAGCCCCTCACCCCGACCCTCTCCCCGCAAGAGCGGGGCGAGGGAGAAGAACTCACCACTTCAACTCAACCCCGAACGTGCCCTGGTGCGACTGCATCGCGGCGCGGAATTTGGCGTCGTAGTTGAGGTAGAGGCGAGCGGTGTTGGTCAGGCTCAGCGAAGCCGAGGCGCCGGCATCGGCGCCGTACTGGCTTTCGCCGATGCCCTGGAAGGTCACGCTCTGGGCGCCGAGGCTGACGGTGACGTCGGAAAAATTCTGCACGACGTTGTTGACGAACTTGCCATAGGCCGAGAGGTCGAGAATCTTCTGGTCGAAGATCCAGTAATGCCCGACCTCGGCGCCGACCAGCACGCGAAAACGCTGCACGGTGGCGCCGGTCGCCGACACCGGATCAAGGCCGCCGAACTCCTGCTGCGATCCGCTCTGGGCGCGGACATATTCGACCGCCCCCTTGGGCACGACGCGATACTGGTCCTTGGACCAGTAATAGCTGATCTCGCTCAGCACGCCGTCGAGCCTCGCATTGTAGCCGGCGGTCGCAACACCCAAACCGGTATCGCGGCGCGCATTGACGTTGCCAAAACCGTGCACGATCACGCTGGCCCAGGTCCATGGCCCGGCATCGACCGAAGCGTTGAAGCCGAGCTGGGTCAGATCGATCCTGGCCGACTGGAACGCCAGCGGCACGTCGATGTCGGTGCGGCTCTGGTCGACCGAGAAACCGACATTGATGCCGGTTGCGACGCGCGCGCCGATGCCGGCAACGCCGCCCCAGGTCTTGCGGGTGTCGCCGGCGAAGAACCCGAGCGGACCGTTATTCGCCGACATGCCGTAGCCTTCGAACCAGGTGCGGTAGCGCGGCGTTTCCGCAGCCTCGGAGGCGCCGCCGCCGCCGGGATTGGTCCGCAACATGCGGGAAAAGCCACTGGTGTTGCCGAATCGCTCCAGGAAATTGCTGCCGAGATTGGCGATGGTGGCCGTCGCGGCAACCGTTGAATTGATCATCTGCGGCGTCGGGGACGGCGACGGTGTGGGGGTCGGTGTCGGCGAAGGGGTCGGTGTGGGGGTCGGCGTCGGCCTCACTTGCGCGTGCGCGGACGTCATGCCGAAAGCGAGCACGAACATGATCGCGGCCAGTCGCGCCAATGCGCTGCCGCCCCCGATCCTCTCCGCCCGCGATGCGCAGCGCATCAATTTCATTCCAAAAAAAAGCGCCCGCCCGAAAAAAGCGCCGGCTCGAAAACCGTGCACGACAAGCCGGTCGGCTGTCACGGATTTGCGCCCAGATGGTGCGGAGCGTCAATTGCTTACGGGGCTCGCCGGGGACTGAATAGAAGCCGTTGTGGTTCGGCGGCCACAGTGTCTTGGACTGGGTGGCACTAGCCTGGTCCAAGACTAGTCCAGGACGGGCCAAACCAGGGTTCCGTCGGGCGCGGCCTGTCCGGAGACCCTGCAGACATCGCCCTCGAGGCGGACCCTGCCGCTGGCGAGCAGCCGCAGCGCCTCGGGATAGATGCGGTGCTCGATGCCGAGGATGCGCAGCGCCAGCGTCTCGGCGGTGTCGTCATCGGCGACCGCGACCGCGCCCTGCATCACGATCGGCCCCGCGTCGGTTTCCGGGATCACGAAATGCACCGTGGCGCCGGAAATCTTCACGCCAGCCGCGAGCGCCTGGCCATGCGGATCGAGGCCGGGAAAGGACGGCAGCAGCGAGGGATGGATGTTGAGCATCCTGCCGTACCAGCGCGCCACGAATTCGGCGGTGAACAGCCGCATGAATCCGCCGAGGCAAATCAGCTCGACGTTGTTTTCATCGAGCGCCCGCTGCAGCACGGCCTCGAAGCCGGCGCGATCCTTGCCGAACGGCTTGCTCTCGATCACGCTCGTGGGGATGCCGCTGGCGGCGGCCTTTGCGAGGCCCGCGGCATCGGTGCGGTTGGAAATCACGGTGACGATTTCGGCCGGGAAATCCGGCGCTTTGGCCGCATCGATCAGCGCGGCCATGTTCGATCCGCGCCCGGAGATCAGAATGGCGACGCGGCGTTTCATGGCTTCACCGCGACAGGTCCAGATGACCGTTATAGACCACGCGATGCTCGCCCTGATGATCGGCTTGATGATCGCCTTGGGCCGCGATCACTTCACCCAGAAGCGCGACCGTCTCGCCGCTTTCGGTGAAGATTTCGGTGAGCTTGTCGATCGCATCCGGCTTGACGATCGCGATCATGCCGATGCCGCAGTTGAAGGTGCGCAACAGTTCGAGTTCGGCGATGCCGCCCTGCTCGGCCAGCCATTTGAACACCGGCAAGACCGGCAGCCGCGCCAGGTCAATGCCGACGCCGAGATGCTTTGGCAGCACCCGCGGAATGTTGTCGGTGAAGCCGCCGCCGGTGATGTGGGCGAGGCCCTTGATGGCGCCGGTTTCGCGGATCGCACGCAGGCAGGATTTCACATAGAGCCGCGTCGGCGTCAGCAGCGCGCCGCCGAGCGTCATGACCGGCGAGAACGGCGCCGGCGCGTCAAAGCTGAGGCCGGATTGCTCGACAATTTTCCGGACCAGCGAGAAGCCGTTGGAATGCACGCCTGAGGACGCCAGGCCAATGACGGCGTCGCCGACGGCGATATCCGAACTCGGCAGCAGCGTGCCGCGCTCGGCCGCTCCGACCGCAAAGCCGGCGAGGTCGTAATCGCCGTCCTTGTAGAGGCCGGGCATTTCCGCGGTCTCGCCGCCGATCAGGGCGCAGCCGGACTCCCGGCAACCCTCGGCTACGCCGGCCACGATTGCGGCCGCGGCTTCCGGATCGAGCTTGCCGCAAGCAAAATAGTCGAGGAAGAACAGCGGCTCGGCGCCCTGAACCACGAGGTCATTGACCGACATCGCCACCAGGTCGACGCCGATTCCGCCATGCAGGCCGGTTTCGATCGCGATCTTGACCTTGGTGCCGACGCCATCGGTCGCGGCCACCAGCACCGGATCCTTGAAGCCGGCCGCCTTGAGGTCGAACAGCCCGCCAAAGCCGCCGATTTCGGCGTCGGCGCCGGCGCGGGCGGTGGCGCGCACCATCGGCTTGATGAGATCGACCAGGCGGTTGCCCGCATCGATATCGACGCCCGAATCGGCGTAAGTGAGCCCGTTTTTGCGGTCGATCATGCCCAATTCCCGTCAGATGAGGGCTGGTTACGAGGATTTCCCCGATCCTGCAATGGCTCGCAAGCGCGGGGTCGATATACTATGTAGATAACAACCGCCCTGCCCCGCAAAGGGCCGATTCTGTTACGTAAATAGAGGCCGGTAGCCGGGAAGCGACCGAGTTGAGTATTCCGAATATCATCACGCTGGGTCGCATCATCCTGGTGCCTGTTATCGTCTGGGCGATTGCCTCCCGACAGATGGAAATCGCTTTCGCGATCTTCGTCGTTGCCGGCGTCAGCGACGCCGTCGACGGCTTTCTCGCCAAGCGCTTCAACATGGCCAGCGAGCTCGGCGCCCTGCTCGATCCTTTGGCCGACAAGGCGCTGTTGGTGTCGATCTACGTGTCGCTGGGAATTTGGGGCGCGGTGCCGCTGTGGATCGTGATCCTGGTGGTGTCGCGCGACATCATGATCGTATCGGCCGTGATCGTGTCATGGTTGTTCGACAAGCCGATCCCGATGAAGCCGTTGATGGTGTCGAAGCTCAATACGGTGGCGCAGGTGGCGTTCGCCGCCCTGGTGCTGGCTTCGCTCGGCTTCAACTTCAAGCCGACGCCGTACGACCTGATCCTGATGGGTTTTGTAACGGTCTTTACTTTGGTTTCCGTCTCGCTCTATCTCGTGGAGTGGGTGCGGCATATGAGTACGATCGAGGCCAAGTAGCGCGCTTCGAGTAGCCCGGCCCGGAGACTTGCGTGGCAGTTCGCGTTCAACCCCGTCAGCTTGCCTTGGCGCTGCCGCACGCAGAGAGCCTGACCCGCGACAATTTTCTGGAAGGGCCCGCCAATGAGGCGGGGCTCGCCCTGATCGACCGCTGGCCCGACTGGCCGAACCGCATCATGCTGCTGGTCGGCCCCGAGGGTTCCGGCAAGAGCCACCTCGCCGCGATCTGGGCCGAGCAGGCCGGCGCCCGCTCGATCGCCGCGCACGCTTTGACAGCCACCGCCGTGCCCGGGTCGCTGGTGACGGGCGCGCTGGTGGTCGAGGACCTGAAGCCGGGGGATTTCGACGAGCGCGCCATGTTCCATTTGATGAATCTGGCGCGCGAGGACGAAGCCTCGATCCTGATGACGGCGCGCGTGGCGCCGTCAGCCTTCGAGGTCGAGCTGCGCGATCTGCGGTCGCGGCTGCGTGCGGTGCCGACGGTGCCGCTGCTGCCGCCGGACGACCTGTTGTTCCGCGGGCTGATCATCAAATTCTGCGCCGACCGCCAGCTGACGATCGACGAGACGGTGGTGAGCTACCTCGCCAGCCGGATCGAGCGGTCCTATGCGGCCGCCCGCCAGGCGGTCGACCTGCTCGACACCGAGGCGCTACGGCTGGGCCGGCCGGTGACCCGGGCGCTGGCGTCGGAATTGCTCCGCAACGCCTGAGCGGGCGTCCTTGTCGCGCCCCGACCGCCTTGACGCCGGCGCCGGCCGGAACATCAATGTCATTGAAACGTCATCGGCGTATCACATGGTGCGCAGCGGCATCGGCGTAAACTCGCCCTGCTCTCCCGCCTGAGATGGATTAAAACTTCATGGAATCGGCCCAAGTTATTGAAATAAAAGAAAAAGAAGCGATAGCCGAAGCTCCGCCGGCGATCGCCACCAGCCCGGAACGATTCATCAATCGCGAGCTATCCTGGCTGCATTTCAATCGCCGGGTGCTCGAAGAGGCCGTCAATCCCGGCCATCCCGCGCTGGAGCAGGTCCGGTTCCTGTCGATTTCAGCCAATAACCTTGACGAGTTCTTCATGGTCCGTGTCGCCGGTATCAAGGCGCAGGTCCGCGAAGGCATCGCCGAACGCAGCCCCGACGGCCTGACGCCGTCCGAGCAGCTCGTCCGCATCAACCAGACGGTCTCGGAACTCGCCTCCGACCAGCAGGCGATCTGGAGCGATCTGCGCACCATTCTGTCCGAGACCGGCATCGTGCTGGTGGATGGCCACGACGTCAGCAAGGCCGAGCGGAGCTGGATCGAGGATCACTTCCTCCACAACATCTTCCCGCTGCTGACGCCGCTCGCGATCGATCCGGCGCACCCCTTCCCATTCATCCCGAGCCTCGGTTTCACCATCGCGCTGCATTTGTCGCGGGTTGCCGACGGCAAGCCGATGAACGCGCTGATCCGCATGCCCGGCAAGATCGACCGCTTCATCCGCATGCCCGCGGGCAAGGACGGCGCGGTGCGCCTGATCACGCTGGAACAGGCCACCGGCCTGTTCATCGGCCGCCTGTTCCCCGGCTACACCGTCAAGGGCCAAGGCGCGTTCCGCATCATCCGAGACTCCGAGCTGGAAATCGAGGAAGAGGCCGAAGATCTGGTGCGCCTGTTCGAGACGGCACTGAAGCGGCGGCGGCGCGGATCGGTGATCCGGCTCGAGATCGAAGCCAAGATGCCGGAGGAGCTTCGCGCCTTTGTGCAGCGGGCGCTTTCCACCGCCGACGACGAGATCTTTCTGGTCGACGGCGTGCTGGCGATGAACGAACTGTCTCAGCTGACCCGGCTCGACCGGCCCGATCTCGAATTTGCGCCCTATGTGCCGCGCCATCCCGAGCGCGTGCGCGACCATGGCGGCGACATCTTCGCCGCGATCCGGCAAAAGGACCTGGTCGTCCATCACCCCTACGAATCCTTCGACGTCGTGGTGCAATTCCTGCAACAGGCCGCTCGCGACCCCGACGTGGTCGCCATCAAGCAGACGCTGTACCGCACCTCGAACAATTCGCCGATCGTGCGCACGCTGGCGGAGGCCGCCGAAGCTGGCAAATCCGTGACCGCATTGATCGAGCTGAAAGCGCGGTTCGATGAGGAAGCCAATATCCGCTGGGCCCGCGACCTCGAACGCGCCGGCGTGCAGGTCGTCTACGGCTTCATCGAATTGAAGACCCACGCCAAATTGTCGATGGTGGTGCGCCGCGAGGGCGGCAACCTCACCACCTACGTGCATACCGGCACCGGCAATTATCATCCGGTCACCGCGCGCATCTACACGGATCTGTCCTACTTCACCTCGGACCCGGTCATCGGGCGCGATGCGGCGCGGGTGTTCAACTACATCACCGGCTATGCCGAACCCAGCGACATCGAGCGCATGGCGGTGTCGCCGCTGACGCTGCGCAAGCGCATCATCGAGCACATCCACGGCGAATCCAATTACGCCCGTCACGGCAAGCCGGGCGCGATCTGGATGAAGATGAACTCGCTGGTCGACCCCGATATCATCGACGCGCTGTATGAGGCTTCGCAGGCCGGCGTCTCGATCGAACTCGTGGTACGCGGCATCTGCTGCCTGCGGCCCGGGCTGCCCGGACTTTCCGAGAACATCCGCGTCAAGTCCATCATCGGCCGTTTCCTCGAACACGGCCGAATCTACTGCTTTGGTATGGGCCAAGGCCTGCCGAGCGCAAAAGCTGCTGTGTATATCTCGTCCGCCGACATGATGCCGCGCAACCTCGACCGCCGCGTCGAAGTGCTCTGCCCGCTGCAAAATCCTACGGTTCATCAGCAGGTTCTCGAACAGATCATGGTCGCGAACCTGAAGGATACCGAGCAAAGCTGGCAATTGTTGCCCGATGGGTCGTCAACGCGTATGAAGGCCGCGAAAGGCGAAGAGCCGTTCAATCTGCACAACTACTTCATGACGAATCCGAGTCTGTCAGGCCGTGGAAAGTCTCTCAAGGAATCTTCGCCGCGCCGCCTCACGCGCCGTACCGAGCGTCAGCAGTCGTCTTAGCGGGTTGCGTCATAAGGGGTTTTGGCGGTGAAGCGTCCGCGCAAGCGCGCTACCAGCGTCGCCGTCATCGATATCGGTTCGAACTCGGTTCGTCTCGTCGTCTATGAAACGATGGCGCGAAGCCTCGTCACGATCTTCAACGAGAAGGCGCTGTGCGGACTCGGCCGCGAGGTCCAGACCACCGGCTTGCTGGCGACTGACGCCGTCGCCAAGGCATTGACCGCGCTGCGGCGGTTTCGCGCGCTGTGCCGAATTCAGAAGGTCGGCCGGGTCTACGCCATCGCCACGGCGGCCTGCCGCGACGCGTCCAACGGTCCCGATTTCATCGCCAGGGCCGAACGCATCTGCGGCGCCCGCATTCAAATCCTGTCGGGACCGCGCGAGGCCAAATTGTCGGCGCTCGGCGTCGTGTCCGGCGTGCACGATCCCGACGGCATCGTCGGCGATCTCGGCGGCGGTTCGCTCGAACTGATCGACGTTCACCGCAACCGCGTCCGCAGCGGCGTGACGCTGCCGCTCGGCAGCCTCGCGCTGCAGGATCTGTCGGACAAGTCGCTGAAGCGCGCTGAGCGCATCGTCCGCGACGAACTCACCGACGTCGCCCAGCTCAAGGCCGGCCGCGGCCGCACCTTCTATGCGGTCGGCGGCACCTGGCGTGCGCTGGCACGCATCCATATTATTCAGAGCGACTACCCGCTGCGGGTGATGCACGGCTATTCCATCCCGGCGGCGGAAGCGCTCGACTTCGCGCAGCGGCTGAGGCGGCTCGCTGCGGCCAACATGCTGGCCAATATCGAGATGATCTCCGACGCGCGGCGGCCGCTGCTGACCTATGCGGCGCTGGTGCTCGAACACATCATTCGCGTCGCGAAACCCAAGACCATCGTGTTTTCGACCTTTGGCGTGCGCGAGGGCCTGCTGTACGAAAAGCTGGCGCCTTCCGAACGCGCCAGGGATGGGTTTATCTGCGCCGCGCAGACGCTGAACCAGCTGTTGTCGCGCTCCGCCCGCCATGCCGAAGAACTGGTCTCATGGACCGATCGTCTGGTCAGGGTCGTGAAGCTGCGCGAAACCGTTGAAGAGCGCCGGCTGCGCCATGCCGCCTGCCTGTTGTCCGACATTGGCTGGCGGGTGCATCCGGATCATCGCGGCGAAGAGACGCTGAGCCTGATCACCAACGGCAATTTCGGCTCGATCAGCCACCAGGGCCGCGCCTTTGTCGCGCTGTCGGTATTCTACCGCTACGCCGGTCTCAGCGAGGAAAACGAACCGCCGGCACGCATCCGCGAACTGGTGCCGCCGGCGATGGATGAGCGCGCACGGATTCTCGGCGCGGCGTTCCGCGTCGCGCATCTGATCTCGGCGGCGCGAACCGGCGTGCTGCCGGCGACGCATTTCCGCAGCCACGGCCGCAAGCTGATGCTGGTGTTCGAGCACCGGATGGTCGATCTCGTCGCCGACCGCGTCGGCAGCCGCTTCAAGCAGTTGGCCCGGCTGATCGGACGCTCCGGATCGATCGTGCGGCGGTAGGGCCGAAGCCCGTACCGATCGCTGTCACGCCGCCTTGGCGGCGTGCTCGGCGGCGTGCTTTTCCTGGGCGCTTTTGCGCCACATCGATCCGATTATCAGCACGATCGCGATGCCGATCAGGCCGCACACGACCTCGGCGCCATGGCCACCGTTGGCGAAATGCAAGCCGGTCCAGCCCAAAAGCTTGTCGAGCGAAACACCGACCGGTCCGTCGGAAAGCGCACGCAGATGCGGAACGACGGCGGGATCGGTTGCCATCACCTCGCCGGCGACCCAGCCGAGCAGGCCTGCGCCGGCCCACACCAAGGCGGGCAAGCGCGTCAGCAGCGCCATGATCAGCGCCGCACCGGCAACGATAAGGGGAACGCTGATCGCAAGGCCGATCACCAGCAGCGGAATGCTGCCATTGGCGGCGGCCGCGACCGCGATCACGTTGTCGAGGCTCATCACGATGTCGGCGATCGCCACGATCCGCACGGCCGCCCACAGATGCGCCGCCGCGTCCATCTCGCCCTCACCTTCCGGTTCGGGCACCAATAGTTTGGCAGCGATGTAGAGCAGGGCCAGACCGCCGACCAGCTTGAGGAACGGCAGCGCCATCAGCGACACGACGATTCCGGTGAAGATGATGCGCAACCCAACGGCGACGCCGGCGCCGAGGATCATGCCCCAGAAGCGCTGGCGCGGCGGCAAGCCGCGGCACGCCATCGCGATGACGAGCGCGTTGTCGCCCGACAGCAGGATATTGATCCACATGATCTTGCCGAGCGCGACCCAGAACGCCGGCTGCTGCATCTCGGCTTGAAACTGCGTGAAGAAGGTCGAGATCGTCGCCGGATCGAAAATTTGCATCAGCCAGTCCACAGCATCTTCCCCCCGGCGCGTGGCCGTCCTGGGCAGCGCTCGCGCGCCGCCGTTTTGAATTAACCGACGATTTCGTTGCCTGAAAAGAACTGCGCGATCTCGATCGCGGCCGTCTCCGGCGCGTCCGAACCGTGCACCGAATTCTCGCCGATCGACTTGGCGTGAAGCTTGCGGATCGTGCCCTCGGCCGCCTTCGACGGGTCGGTCGCGCCCATCACGTCACGATATTTCAGCACCGCGCCCTCGCCTTGCAGCACCTGAACCACCACCGGACCCGAGGTCATGAAGTCGACCAGTTCGCCGAAGAACGGACGCTCCTTGTGAACGGCGTAGAAGGCTTCGGCCTGCTCGCGGGTCATGCGAATGCGCTTCTGGGCGACGATCCGCAGCCCGGCCTTCTCGATCAACGCGTTGACGGCGCCGGTCAGATTGCGCTCGGTCGCGTCGGGTTTGATGATCGAAAAGGTGCGTTCCGTCGCCATGATTACGTCCTTACAAACACTGATTGAGAGTTGCGGCTTATATCGGCGCAGTCCTGCGACGGCAAGCGACCCAATGCCGCGTTATCGCGCCCTTATGCCACGTTGTTGCTCAAACCGGTGGTCGCCCTGATCGCGTCCAGGGCGGGGGCCGGCGCCCGAAAACGCTTCGAGCCCTATGATTACAGCAATTTCGCGCCTGCCGGGAGCCGTCTCTATGAGGAGACGATCATGCCTTGCAATCGGACGATCACGCTTCGCAATCGATCGCTTATTGCCATTGCCGCGGACCGCTGGATCGGGAACCCATTGGGCCGTTGGCGCCCAACAACTGGTTTTTGACTCCGCCCCGACCGTTTTCTCGCCTCGCGGGAACCCTCGCCGGCTCGCTTCGGATGTGTGCAACAGGCGATCCGCAACCGGGAAACAAATTACAGCTTCGTGACTTGATCCTTCATCAACTTACTCAGATTTACTCAAAAGCCTTGCTGGAACTCGCCATGGATAGCCGAATCAATCCTGTTTTCGAGCAGATCGATCACCGGACTTGTCGATCGATCTGTGATGCCGTCGGCGAACGGCTACAGCAAAACATACGCCCGGAAACCGAACTCTCGCCCCGTCTGCAGCAATTGGTCAACGAGCTCATCCGGCGCGAGAACGAGCGCCATTAACCCGTCTCGGGACCTTCAGAACAGCCTGTTTGTCAGATAAATCGGTTGCGTTTGGCGGCCGGTCCGGTGACAAGGCCGCATGCTTTCAATCACAGATATCTCGATCCGGATTGCCGGACGGCTTTTGATCGAGGACAGCTCGGTGCAGATCGTGCCCGGCGCCCGCGTCGGCTTTGTCGGCCGCAACGGCGTCGGGAAATCGACGCTGTTTCACGCGATTCGTGGCGATCTGCCGACGGAAACCGGCAGCATCTCGATACCTCCCCGCTGGCGCATCGGCAGCCTGGCTCAGGAAGCGCCCGACGGGCCGGACAGCCTCATCACCGTCGTGCTCAAGGCCGACCTGGAACGTAACGCGTTGCTGGAGGAAGCCGAGATCGCCGATGATCCGCACCGGATCGCCGAGATCCAGACCCGGCTGGTCGATATCGACGCGCACTCGGCGCCCGCCCGCGCCGCGGCGATCCTCTCCGGCCTGGGCTTTTCGACCGCGGATCAGGCCCGTTCCTGCTCGGAATTCTCCGGCGGCTGGCGGATGCGCGTCGCTCTCGCCGCGACGCTGTTCGCGGCGCCCGATCTCTTGCTGCTGGACGAGCCCACCAACTATCTCGACCTCGAAGGCACGCTCTGGCTGGAAGAGCATCTGGCGAACTATCCGCGCACCGTGATCGTGATCAGCCATGATCGCGACCTGCTCGACACCTCGGTCGATCAGATCCTGCATCTCGATCGCGGCAGGCTGACGCTCTACAAGGGCACCTATTCGTCGTTCGAGGAACAGCGCGCCACCCGCGAAATGCTCGACGCCAAGCACGCCAAGCGGCAGATGGACGAGCGCAAGCGGCTGCAGGCCTTCGTCGACCGCTTCAAGGCCAAAGCCTCGAAAGCGCGCCAGGCCCAGTCGCGCGTGAAAATGCTGGAGCGGATGAAGCCGGTCACCGCGCTGGTGACGCAGGACGTGCGCGAGATTTCGTTCCCGACGCCCGAACGGACGCTGTCGCCGCCGATCATCGCGGTCGATGACGTCTCGGTCGGTTATGATCCGAAGAAGCCCGTGCTCAACCGAGTGACCCTGCGCATCGACACCGAGGACCGCATCGCGCTGCTCGGATCCAACGGCAACGGCAAGTCGACACTTGTAAAACTGCTGGCGAACAAGTTGCCGCCGTTCTCGGGGCGGATTACGCGCGCGGAAAAATTGTCGGTCGGCTACTTCGCGCAGCATCAGGTCGACGAACTCAACCTCGATGGCTCGCCCTACGACCACGTCCGCAAGCTGTTGCCCGACCTGCCCGAGAGCAAGGTGCGCGCGCGGGTCGGCGCCATCGGATTTTCCGGCAAGGCCGGCGATACCCTGGTCAAGAGCCTGTCGGGCGGCGAGAAGGCGCGGCTGCTGCTTGGGCTGGCGACGTTTTTCGGCCCCAACATGATCATCCTGGACGAGCCGACCAACCATCTGGATATCGACAGCCGCGCAGCGCTCGCCGAAGCGATCAATGAATTTCCCGGCGCCGTCATCATGGTTTCGCATGACCGCTATCTGATCGAAGCCTGCGCCGATCAATTGTGGGTGGTCGCCAACCAGACCGTGACGACATATGACGGCGATCTCGACGAGTACCGGCGGATGGTGCTGTCGATCCGCGACGTCAGACCCGCTTCGCGCGACCGTGGCAATGAACGTGCGAAAGAAAGCTCGAAGCCCGAGCGCGGCAAAAGCGAAAAGCGCACGCCGCTGCGGCAGAAAATCGCCGAGGCCGAGGCCGAGATCGCGCGCATCAACGGCATCATCGCCAAGATCGACACCGCGCTGGCGCTGCCGGACCTGTTCACACGCGATCCGAAGCAGGCCGCCCAGCTCAGCAAGGCCCGCGCCGGAGCCGCAAGCGCCTTGCAGCGCGCGGAAGAAAACTGGCTCGAGGCAAGTTCGCAGTATGACGAGGCGACGGGCTAGAGCCCGTCATCTCAAGTAGCGCCTTAGTCTGAGGTCGCCAGCCATTCGGTGAGCAAATCTCCGAGATTCCGCTCCCGGTAATGATCCTCAATCATTATCATCACTGACTCGTCCTGACCGGCCATCTCTGTGCCATCCAGAACGTGCATTATGTAGCCGACCACGCGATGAATAAAATTGTTGGCGTCTCGCAAAATAATCGCGTCGGGATGATCATAATCTCGTTCGGGGTGGTCCACGGAAGTCGCGTACGACTCGCGTGCTGCAATCGTCGCCATATGCGCGACTCGCGCCAAAAACATCGCTTTGTCGTTGGGCCCAAGACCAACGAACCTGGCGCTCAGGTCGCTCATTTTGGCACGCTCTCTGAAGTCCTAGAAAGGCCTACGTCGCCGCCGGCTTTCGCTTCGGCTTGGCGCCCCTCGGCTGTTGCACCGGCTCGGGGCCGCGCTCGATCGACGACAGACGTCCGGCGGTGAAGGTGTAGATGCCGGCGCGCTGGCCGCGCGAATAGCTGAGGATCGCAACGCGATCGCCGCGGGGATTATTCGAGAAGTTGACGTTGTCGGGCGTGCCAATGCCGCGCACCACGTCGCATTCGGTGTGGCCAAGCGCAACGCTGCCTGACGTCGAGGGCGGCGGACTGCCAGCCTGCGCATTGGCATCGGCGGCACCTGGTGGCGGCGCCATTCCCGGACAGGCCCCGTCGGCGGAGACGAGGTCTTCGGCCGTGACCGGCTTGTCCGGGGTCAGCGGCGGCGTCTCGATCGAAATGTTTTTGATGAAGACGCGGCCGGGACGCGAAAACCAGTCGGCATCCTTCGAAAGCAGGTCGGGCGCGCCGCTGCAGCCCGCGATCACGGGACCGAGCAGCAGCAGCGCCAACAATGGCTTTCGATTGAACGTTCCGTCTCGCACGCTGGACCCAGGCTCCCACCCCCAGAGCATTATCGGTTCTGCTTGAATCAGAACCGAAGCTCTCGAATCTTGTCTTGACGCGTTTTCCTCACGCGAACCGGTATCCACTTCGCTTGAAAACGCTCTGCTGTAACTACTTGTCCCAACATCACTTTGCGGCACGACCATGGCTGCCCACAAGCCTGCCGGAAGAAACCTCAAATTATCATTAATTGTCTTATATCGCTATTGCCGCCGCTGCCAGCGGCCGCGCTCGTCGGCCTGCCAATAGGTCACCTCGAAGCCGCGGGCCTTGCAATCGGTCCAGACGCCGCGCGCCGCGGTCAGCGCGTCGGAATCGTCGCCGTTGAAGACCAGCACCAGGCGCTCGTAGCTGTCTGAATCCGCCGGCAGCGCCGCGTTGTCGATCAGGAACCGGACATTGGCCCGGTTCGGATTGCCCTCCTCGATCGAGAGGATGATCGGCTGATCCGGCGCATCGGCGGCGCGCCAGGTGGCGTGCGGCAGGAACGATTCGTCGCTGTAGGTCCACAAATGCGCATCGAGCGCGTCGGTGCGTTCCGGCGAGGTCGATTGCACGACCACGCGCCAGCCCCGCTCCAGCGATTTTTCCAGCAGCGGCGGCAAGACGCTTTCGAGCGACATGTTCTGCAAATGGTAGAACAGGACTTCCGTCATGCAGGCTTCGGCTATTCCTCTGTCAGGTTTTGGCTTCGTAGTATTCCGCGACCAGCCGGTCGAGCAGACGAACGCCGTAGCCCGAACCCCAGCTTTGATTGATCTCTGTCTTCGGCGCGCCCATCGCGGTTCCCGCGATGTCCAGATGCGCCCACGGCGTATCGTCGACGAAACGCTGCAGGAACTGGGCGGCGGTGATCGAGCCGCCATGGCGCGCACCGGCATTCTTCATGTCGGCAAATTGCGAATCCATCAGCTTGTCGTATTCCGGACCGAGCGGCAGACGCCAGACTTTCTCGCCAGTCTCAAGGCCGACCTTGCTCAGCCGTTCCGCCAGTTCGTCATTGTTGGAGAACAGACCCGCATGTTCGGTGCCGAGGGCGACCATGATCGCGCCGGTCAGCGTCGCCAGATCGACCATGAAGTTGGGCTTGAACTTCCTGGCCACGTGCCAGAGCACGTCGGCCAGCACCAGCCGGCCCTCGGCGTCGGTGTTGATGATCTCGATGGTCTGCCCCGACATCGAGGTGACGATGTCGCCGGGACGCTGGGCGTTGCCATCAGGCATGTTCTCGACGAGCCCGATGGCGCCGACGACGTTGATCTTGGCCTTGCGCGCCGCCAGCGCATGCATCAGGCCGACGACGCAGGCAGCGCCGCCCATGTCACCCTTCATGTCTTCCATGCTGGAAGCGCCCTTGATGGAAATGCCGCCGGTGTCGAAGCAAACCCCCTTGCCGACGAAGGCCACCGGCTGCGCGCCCTTCTTGCCGCCGTTCCAGCGCATGATCACGGTGCGGCTGGGCTGCGTCGAGCCCTGGCCGACGCCAAGCAGCGCGCCCATGCCGAGCTTGGTCATCGCCTTGACGTCGAGCACCTCGACGTTGACGCCGACTTTCTTGAGCTGGCTGGCGCGGCGCGCGAACTCGATCGGGAACAGGACGTTCGGCGGCTCGTTGACGAGTTCGCGCGCGATGATCACGCCGTCGACGACATGGGATTCCGGCGCAAACGCCTTGCGCGCGGCGGTAACGTCAGCCACCGCAATCGAAACATCCGATCGCACGGCGCCGTTGTCGTCTTTTTTCTTGGTTTTATAGCGGTCGAATTTATAGGCGCGCAGCCGGACGCCGGACGCGATGCCGGCGGCCTGATCGGGCTGCATCGCGCCATCGGGCAGTTCGGCGATGATGGTGACGGCGTCGCTGGCAGCATTGAGTTTGCCGGCGGTGACACCGCCGAATTTGAGAAAATCCTTCTCCTTCAGGCCCGACGGTTTGCCGAGACCTATGACGATCAGCCGCGGCGCCTTGGTTCCTTCCGGCGCCAGAATGTCCAGCGCCGCGCCGCTTTTGCCCTTGAACTGGTTAGCCGCCGCCGCCCGCTTGACGGTGTCGGCCGCCGACCCCAGCGCCTTGCGGGTCGCCGCGCCGAACTTCAGCGCATCGTCGCAAAACACCACCAGAATGCCGCGGGACGCCGCAGTAAACGGGACAAAGCCGACCTTGACGGCGTCGGACATAGGCAATTCCTCCAGAATTCAGGGCTGACGTCGGGGCCGGAAGCGGTCCCGGGATAGACTTAAGTGCGGTGTTCAGAATGGTCTCTTTGGTGGCGGTCCCCGGCCGGGACCTTCGATTTGCCGCACTATGGCCTGCCAGCCGCTGTGCTGCCAAGCCTGCGTGGCCGCAAGGCCACAGGGGCCGAATAATTAACCATATCCTAAGGGTGCCACGGCCCGGCCATTTTGTTGACGGATCAAAGGGATGGTAGTGAGAGTGTAGACGGCTGAAAGGCTGGCGGCGCGACCTTGGGGATCCCGGTTCCGGGATTGGTCGGAAGCCGCTCTTTTGGCACGCGAGGTGGGATCGTGCGGTAAACGATGGGGTCGATCGACAAGTATATCTTCCGCACGACGCTTGCGTCGTTTGCGCTGGTCCTGGTCAGCCTGACGGGCGTGATCTGGATTACGCAGGCGTTGCGCGGCATCGACCTGATGACCAGCCAGGGTCAGACCATCATTACCTTTCTCGGCATCACCAGCCTGGTGATTCCCGCGCTGGTTCTGATCATCGCGCCGATCGCGCTGATGATCGCGGTCTCGCACACGCTGAACAAGCTCGCCACCGATTCTGAAATCATCGTGATGAATGCCGCCGGCTTTTCGCCGTTCCGGCTGTTCCGTCCGTTCTTTTTCGCCACCTGCGTGGTGGCGCTGATGGTCGCCTTTATCGGCGCCTATCTCGCCCCCGACGGCATGCGCCGGATCAAGCAATGGGACGCCGAAATCACCGCCGACGTGCTGACCAACATCCTGCAGCCCGGACGCTTCGCCCAGCTCGATCAGAACCTGACGATTCGCATCCGCGAACGCCTGCCGGGCGGCGTGCTCGCGGGCATCTTCGTCGACGATCGCCGCGATCCAAAGGAGCGCGTCACCATCATCGCCGATCACGGCACCGTGCTGAAGAACGAGAAGGGCTCGTATCTGGTGCTGGAGGACGGCAACCTCGAACGTTTCGAGGCGGGCAAACGCGACCCCGCGCTGGTGGCGTTCGGCCGCTACGCGTTCGACATGTCGAAATTCTCCAATCAGCGCGACGCGGTGCTGGGGATTCGCGAACGCTATCTCTGGGAACTGGTTTCGCCCGATGAGAACGATCCGGTGTTCAAGAAACTGGGCGGACAGTTTCGCGCCGAACTGCACGACCGCTTCATGGCGCCGGTGTATCCGTTCGCGTTCGCGGTCCTGACGTTTGCGTTTCTGGGCACGCCGCGCACCACGCGGCAGAGCCGCAATTTTTCGATCGGAGGTTCGGTTGTCGCGGTATTCGGCCTGCGCATGGCCGGATTCGCCTGCTCGGTCATGACGGTGAAGAATCCTGCCGCGGCGCTGATCCAGTACGCGATGCTGTTCGCGTCGATCGGTGCGGGGCTGTGGATGATCGTCGGCGGCGTGGTGGTGGAACCGCCGGCCGCGGTGATCGAGGCGATCAACAAATCGAATGCACGGCTGGCGCGGCTCTTTGGACGGCCGGCCACCGCATGAGCATGTTGACCAATACGCTCGGGCGCTATTTCGCCGGCCGCTTCCTGGTCGCGGCCGTCGGCGTGTTCGTGAGCATCTTCGTGCTGCTGGTGCTGGTCGACTACATCGAAATGGTGCGCAAGACCTCAGGGCTGCCATCGGCGTCCGCGATCACGGTCGCGCAGACCTCGCTGTACCGCGTGCCGCAGCTGCTCGAAAAGCTGATGCCGTTCTGCGTGCTGATCGGTGCGATGACCTGCTACCTCGCGCTGTCGCGGCGGCTCGAACTCGTGGTGGCGCGCGCCGCCGGCGTCTCGGCCTGGCAATTCATCGCGCCCGCCCTCGCCAGCGCGATCATCCTCGGCACCGCGGCAACCGTCGCCTATAATCCAATGTCGGCGAATCTCCGCGAACTCTCCAAGCGGATGGAAGCGGAGCTGTTCGGCTCGGCGCCCGGCGGCGGCATCCAGGACGCCGCGGGATTCTGGCTGAACCAGATCAACAGCGAAGGTCAGATCATCATCAACGCCGCCCGCAGCGAGCGGCAAGGCGTGCGGCTGACCGGTCTGACCGTATTCCGGTTCGATACAAACCTGCAGTTCAAGGAACGAATCGAGGCCCGCGAGGCGTCGCTGGAGGAAGGCCGCTGGGCGTTCAAATCGGTGCGTCGATACTCCCTCGACAAGCCGCCGATCGACCAGGAAAACCTGTACATCGCAACCACGCTGACGCCGGCCCAGATTCGCAACAGTTTCTCGACCCCGGAAACTGTGTCTTTTTGGCAACTCCCTGGCTATATCCGATCTTCGGAGAGTTCGGGCTTCGCGACTGCCGGCTACCGTTTGCAGTATCACAAGCTCATCGCACAGCCGTTTTTACTGGCTGCAATGGTGATGTTGGCAGCGTCGGTCAGCCTTCGCTTCTTCCGGATGGGCGGCGTGCAAAAGATGGTTTTGAGTGGCGTGGGTGCGGGCTTTCTGCTCTACGTTCTGTCGAAAGTAACTGAGGATTTGAGCAAGGCTGAGTTGATGCATCCCATCGCTGCGGCGTGGTTGCCCGTATGTGTGGGCGGCCTCACCGGCTTTTTGGCCTTGCTGTACCAGGAGGACGGGTAGTGGCCGTTGTCGCCGCCCGCCAGTTGAGGTCGCCTGCGTTCAGGCGGTGCAGTTCGCTGCGCCGCCATCGGAATCGCTTGGCCGCCGTCAGCGCCCCCATAATCGCCCTGCTCGCCGGCTTCGCGCTGGCCGGCGCGATCGGGCTTGCCTGGACGGCGCCCGCCTCGGCGCAAACCTTCACCTACAATCCGCGGCCGCCCAAACCGGCGCCCCGGCCCGCCAACAACAACGGGCAAATGCTCGTGCAGGCCGTCGAGGTCGACTACGACTACAACAACCAGCGAGTGTCGGCGGTCGGCAACGTGCAGATGTTCTACAACGGCACCAGCGTCGAGGCCGACAAGGTCATCTACGACCAGAAGACCAAGCGTCTGCATGCCGAGGGCAACATCCGCCTGACGGATGCCGAAGGCAAAATCACCTACGCCAACATCATGGATCTGAGCGACGACTACCGCGACGGTTTCGTCGATTCGCTGCGTGTCGATACCGAGGATGCGACGCGCATGGCGGCAACCCGCGCCGACCGCAGCAGCGGCAATTACACCGTGTTCGAAAACGGCGTCTATACCGCCTGCGCGCCCTGCAAGGACGATCCGAAGAAGCCGCCTTTGTGGCAGGTCAAGGGTGCGCGCATCATCCACGACCAGACCGAAAAGATGATGTATTTCGAGAACGCCCAACTCGAATTCTTCGGCGTGCCGATGGCGTATCTGCCGTATTTTTCGACGCCCGATCCCACCGTGAAGCGCAAGACCGGCTTCCTGATGCCGTTCATCAGCAGCTACACGCCCTTCGGGTATGGCGTGGAAACGCCGTTCTACTGGGCGATCGCGCCGGACTATGACGCGACCTTCAATCCGCGGATCACGACCCGGCAAGGCGTGCTGTTCCAGGGCGAATTCCGCCAGCGCCTGATCAACGGCTCGTACCAGATCCGCGCCTATGGCATCAACCAGCTCGAGCCCGGCGCCTTCGCCGGCCAGCCCGGCGACCGCGAGTTCCGCGGCGGCGTCGAATCCAAGGGCCAGTTCGCCATCAACGACAAATGGACCTGGGGTTGGGATGGCGTATTGCTGTCCGACTACTTCTTCATGTCCGACTACCGGCTGGCGCAGTACAGGGACACGCTGGGATCGTTCCTGAGCCTGCCGACCGAAGCGATCTCGCAGCTTTATCTGACCGGTGTCGGCAATCGCAGCTTCTTCGACGCGCGCACGATCTATTACCTCTCCTTCTCCGGTAGTCAGGACAAGGTTCCGGTAATCCATCCGGTCATCGACTATTCCAACGTGATCAACAGTCCGATCTTCGGCGGTGAGGTCAGCTACAAGACCAACTTCACCAGCCTGTCGCGCTCGACCGCGGCGTTCGACCCGATCACGACGCTTGCGAACACCGCCGGGCTCTGCGCCACCACATCCGCCGATCCGCTGGCGCGGACGCCCTCGCAGTGCCTGTTGCGCGGCATACCCGGCACCTACACGCGGTTCACCGCGGAAGCGCAATGGCGGCGGTCGTACACCGACCCCTACGGTCAGATCTGGACGCCGTTCGCGATCGCCCGCGTCGATGCCGTCGATGCCTCGATTTCGAATCAGCCGGGGGTCTCGAATTTCCTCCCCGTCGGCGATACCACCGCGCTGCGGGTGATGCCGACCGTCGGCCTCGAATATCGCTATCCCTTCATCAACGTTCAGCCCTGGGGTACCACGACGATCGAGCCGATCGCGCAGGTCATCCTCCGCCCCAACGAGACCTATCCCGGCAGGGTGCCCAACGAAGACGCGCAGAGCCTGGTGTTCGACGCCAGCAATTTGTTCTCCGTCGACAAGTTCTCGGGCTACGACCGCATCGAGGGCGGCGGCCGCGCCAATGTCGGCGTGCAGGCCACCACGCAATTTGACCGCGGCGGCAGCATCAATGTGTTGTTCGGACAGTCCTACCAGCTGTTCGGCCTGAACTCGTACGCGGTCGCCGATCTGACCAACACCGGTCTCGACTCCGGCCTGCAGAACACCCGCTCCGACTACGTCGCCCGCGTCAATTATTCGCCCAACCGGACCTATACGTTCAGCGTGCGCTCGCGCATGGACGAAGCAACGCTCAATTTCAATCGCTTCGAGGCCGAGGGCCGCGCGTCATTCGACCGCTGGTCGGTCAGCCTGCTGTACGGCAATTACGCGGAGCAGCCGGCTCTGGGATACCTGACGCGGCGCGAGGGCCTGCTCGGCAGCGCATCGATCAAGCTGGCGACGAACTGGGTGGTGTCGGGATCCGCGCGCTGGGACCTTGAAGCCAACAAGCTCAATCAGTACGTCATCGGCGCAGGCTATGTGGACGACTGCTTCGTGCTGGCCGCCAATTATGTGACGTCCTATTCCTATTCCGCCGGCACCACCCCGCCGGTACTCAGTCACGGGTTCATGCTGCAGATCGGCCTGCGCACCATTGCGAATTCGTCCACTTCGGCCACCGGCGGCCCCACTGGTGGCATTCAGTAGCGTGGAGCGAGGCCTTGCCGAACAGTTCCCGGCGCGGTGCGGATCGAATCGGTTGATACGACTGATATGACCATGACGACCATCAAATCTGGACATCGCCTGCGGTCGCTGATTATCGGCTGCGCCGTGGCGTCGGCCGTACTTGCGGGCGGCCGTTCTCCGCTCCACGCGCAATCGATCGCCTGTATGGTCACCGGCGAACCCATCACCAATCTCGACGTCGAGCAGCGCACCAAGCTCAACTTCCTGACCACCCGCAAGCAGATGCCCCGCCAGGAAGTGATCGACCAGCTGATCGACGAAAAGGTCAAGATTCGGGAAGCCAAGAAATACGGCGTCGACCCCACGGCGAGCGACATTGAACAATCCTACGCCCAGATGGGTTCGCGGATGCGGATCTCGGCGGAGCAACTGACAAAATCGCTGGAGAGCCAGGGCATCCGGCCGGAAACCCTCAAGGCCCGTCTCAAGGCCGACATGGTTTGGACCAGTCTGGTGCGCGGCCGCTACAAGGAGAGCCTTCAGGTCGGCGAGAAGGAGGTCAACGCCGCCGCCCAGGAAGGCGGCGGGGCGACCAAGGTCGAAGCCTTCGAATACAAGATGCAGCCGATCGTGCTGCTGGTGCCGCGGGGTGCTCCGCCGAGCGCGATCGAGGCGCGGAAAAAGGAAGCGGACGTCCTGCGCGAGCGCGTGCAGAGCTGCGAAGCCGCCAACTCCTACTTCAAGTCGATGCAGAACGGCACGATCCGCGATACCGTCACGAGAACATCGGCCGAGCTTGCTCCCCCCCTGCGCGAGTTGCTCGACAAGACGCCGATCGGTCACCTGACCCCGCCCGAGATCACCAAGCAGGGCGTGGAGATGGTCGCCCTGTGCAGCAGAACGCCGACGACCGTCGATTCGCCAAAGAAGCGGGAAATCCGCGAAAAGATGTATACTGAAAAATACGAGGCGAAGCAGAAAGCCTATCTGGCGGAGATCCGCAAAGCCGCCATGATCGAATGTCGTTGATGCATGGCAAAGCCCCTCGCGCTGACATCCGGCGAGCCCGCGGGCATCGGCCCCGACATCGCCATCGCAGCGTGGCTCCAGCGCAGTGAACTAGCCTTGCCGCCGTTCTATCTGCTTGGCGATCGCAGCTTCCTTGCCGAGCGCGCGAAGATTCTCGGATTGAAGATCGATCTCGCGGACACCAGTCCGGAGGATTCGGTCGCCGTTTTTGCGCGCGCATTGCCTGTCGTGGCGACGGGCGAAGCCGCTAGCGCGCGGCCGGGCCAGCCGGACTCGACCAGCGCAGGCGCCGCGCTCGCTTCCATTCGTCACGCCGTCGACCATGTCAGGGCCGGACGAGCCGGCGCCGTCGTCACCAACCCGATCGCCAAGAGCGTGCTGTACCGCGCCGGCTTCCGTCATCCCGGCCATACCGAATTTCTCGCCGAGCTCGCGGCGAATGGCGGCGCGGCGCCGCAGCCGGTGATGATGCTGTGGTCGCCGGCGCTCGCGGTCGTACCAGTGACGATCCATCTTTCGGTGCGCGACGCGCTCGCCCAACTTTCAACCGATCTGATCGTCTCGACGGCCCGCATCGCGGTTGCGGACCTGAAAGCCCGTTTTGGTCTTGCCCGGCCGCGCCTGGCCGTATCAGGCCTCAATCCGCATGCCGGCGAAGACGGATCGCTGGGCATGGAAGATATCGAATTGGTGGCGCCCGCCGTCGACATCCTGCGGCGCGACGGCATCGAGGTCCGGGGGCCGCTGCCGGCCGACACCATGTTCCACGCCGCCGCGCGAAAGACTTATGACTGCGCGATCTGCATGTATCACGATCAGGCGCTGATCCCGATCAAGACCATTGCGTTCGAGGACGCCGTCAACGTCACGCTGGGATTGCCGTTCATCCGCACCTCGCCCGATCACGGCACCGCCTTCGACATTGCCGGCACCGGCCGGGCCAATCCGTCGAGCCTCGTCGCGGCGTTGCGGCTCGCCGCGCGCATGGCGGCGGCCACGCCTGAATGAGTGGAATCGACGATCTGCCGCCGCTGCGCGATGTGATCCGCGAACACTCCCTGTCGGCACGCAAATCGCTGGGGCAGAATTTCCTGCTCGACCTCAATCTCACGGCACGGATCGCGCGCGCCGCGGGTCCGATCGAGGGCGCCACCATCATCGAGGTCGGCCCCGGACCCGGCGGGCTGACGCGCGCACTGCTGGCGCTTGGCGCGCGCCGCGTCATCGCGGTCGAGCGCGATGAGCGCGCGCTGGCGCCGCTCGACTATATCGCCAGGCGCTATCCGGGGCGACTGGAAGTCGTGCACGCCGACGCGCAGCACTTCGATCCCCGCCCCCTGCTCGGCGGCGAGCCTGCCAAGATCGTCGCCAATCTGCCCTACAACATCGCCACGCAATTGCTGGTCGACTGGCTCTCGATCGAACCATGGCCGCCGTGGTACGACATGATGGTGCTGATGTTCCAGCGCGAGGTCGCCGAGCGGATCGTCGCCAAAGAAGATGACGAGGCCTATGGGCGGCTCGCCGTGCTCGCCAACTGGCGCGCCGAGACCAAGATCCTGTTCGACATATCGCCGGCCGCCTTCGTGCCGCAGCCCAAGGTCACTTCCTCGGTGGTGCGGCTGGTGCCGCGCAGCGCGCCGGAGCCGTGCGACCGCCGCGCGCTTGAGCAGGTGGCGGCTGCCGCCTTCGGCCAGCGCCGGAAAATGCTGCGGCAGAGCCTCAAATCGCTCTCGGTCGATCCGGCCCGGCTGGCCGCAGCCGCCGGCGTCGATGCGACCCGGCGCGCCGAGACGATTCCGGTATCAGGCTTTGTTGCCATGGCCCGTGAATTGACCAATATACGAAGCATAAAATCCAACGTTCCCTGAGGAGAAAATGCCATGGCGCTGATGCGTCGCCAATCGCTGGTCAAATTCGATGCGCCCCTGTGCGAAACCATCGTCGACACGCCAAAACCCCAGGGAAGAGAAGTGCTGGTCCGCATCGAACGCTGCGGGCTGTGCCACTCCGACCTGCACATCCAGGATGGCTATGCCGATCTCGGCGGCGGCAAACGGCTCGACACCACGCGCGGCATGACGCTGCCGTTCACGCTCGGCCATGAGATCGCGGGCGTGGTCGAGGAAGTCGGCCCCGATGCGCCAAAGGGCCTGATCGGAAAGAAGCAGGCGGTATTCCCCTGGATCGGTTGCGGCCAGTGCCGCGACTGCGCCAACGGCGATGAAAACCTCTGCGTCAAGCAGCGCTTCCTCGGCGTCTCCATCGACGGCGGCTTTGCCAGCCACGTGCTGGTACCGGACGCGAAATATTTGCTGGATTACGATCCGCTGCCGGTCAACCAAGCCGCCACGCTGATGTGCTCCGGCGTCACCGCCTATGGCGCGCTCAAACGCCTGGTCGATCGTCCGCGGCAGCGTAACCTGCTGCTGATCGGGCTCGGCGGCGTCGGCATGATGGGATTGTCATTCGCGCAGGCGATGTTCACGCAGAAGATCGCGGTGGCGGATCTGAGCTCGGCCGCACGCGAGAGCGCGCTGCAGAACGGCGCCGCGGTGGCCTACGACCCGGCGGAGCCCGACGTGGTCAAACGCATGATCACGGAGACCGAGGGCGGCTTCGACGCGGTCGTCGACTTTGCCGGCAACGAAAGGTCGATGGCGTTTGCGGTCGCGGCAGTGGCACGCGGCGGCAAGATCGTGGTCTCCGGCCTGATGGGCGGCAATTTCAGCCTGCCGATGGTGCAGTGGGTCTACAAGCGCATGACCATCGAAGGCTTCATGGTGGGCACGCTGGCCGAGGCGAAGGAATTGATGGCGCTGGCCCGCGCGGGCAAGATCAAGCCGACGCCGATGAAGGAAGAACCGATGGCCGACGTCCAGAAATGGATCGACGAGTTGCGGGCCGGCAAGGTGGTTGGGCGGATCGTTCTGAAGAACTGAGGCGCTGAGATCCTGCTCAACAAAAACGGTGCGAATGACGACCGCAGTCGTCACGCACCGGCGAGTTGAATCAACTTGCGACCGATCGGTTTGGGCTGCTCGCTGGGCAAGACCAGCGACGTCGTCACAGAACCGTGCCGGGCCACAGCGTCCACGATCGTCTCCAGTTGTTGCGGGGACGGCACGAAAACCTTGAGAATGAAACAATCCTCTCCGGTCAGTCGCAGCACCTCCAGGACGTGAGGCATTTCGGAGAACTGCTTCAGACAGGATTGAATATGCTCGTGGGTCGTGCGCACGCGGATCACGGCCATCATTCTCAAGCCCAGCGCGGCGGGGTTAATTCGAGCTGCATAGCCGGTAATGACGCCGCGCTCCTCCAGTCGCTTGACCCTCTCCGAGGTCGCTGGCTGAGAGAGGCCCACCCTCCTGCCAAGCTCCGACATCGCGATACGTCCATCCTCCTGCATCACCTCGATGATCGCGATGTCTGTGGGATCAAGGGCTATGACAGTGTTTTCTCGAGACGACATGGGGTGAACCTTAAATCCATCGGTGCGCGCGCTTCTTTTCCGATCATTTCCCGTTCCCGGTCGCAACGGAAGACGTCAGTCTTGTCCTGTCACAAGGGATAACGGAGCGAGCATGGTTGAGATCATCATTGTACCGGGGATCGGAGGATCGGGTGAGTCGCACTGGCAAACCCGCTGGGAAGACGCCAATCCGCAATGGCGGCGCCTTCAGCCGACGGACTGGGATCAGCCAGAACTCGATGACTGGATCGCGGCGCTTGATCGCGAGGTTGGTGCAGCCCGGCATCCGCCGCTCCTCGTCGCGCACAGTTTGGGGTGCCTTTTGGTGGCACATTGGCAGCAAGTTTCCACGGCGCCGGTCGCTGGCGCATTCCTCGTGGCCGTTCCGAACCCGGAAGCTCCGGCCTTCCCTGCCGAAGCAGCCAGCTTTGTCAGAACGCCGCAGACCAGGTTCAGATTCCCCTCTCTCATCATCGCGAGTGCAAACGACCCCTATGGTACGGTCGACTATGCCCGAGGGAGAGCCAGCCAGTGGGGAGGCAGTATCGCGGAGTTAGGCGAACTCGGCCACATCAACCAGACCAGCAAGCTCGAGGACTGGCCGCAGGGAAAGGCATTGCTCGCGGCTTTCGCCGCCGGAACCGCGAACGGCGGCTAGGCAGTTAGAGCACCCGCCTCCAGATCGGATCGGAATTTCCCGCCCGCTACCGCGCGCAGACGAAGCTGGCGGCGTTTTTCGAATCTCCCGCCTTGTAATGTGGCCAGGCGGGCCACTGGCACAGCGGCAGTGAGCGGTCGACGGCGATCGGCAGCGCGGGTTGCTGCTCAACGACGACGAGATCGCCGGGCACGCGGCCTTTTTCCACCCAGTCGACCAGAACCGACAGCATGTCGACACTCGACGGTGCGCCGCTGCCGACGTGATCGACACCGGGCGCGGTGTAAAGGCGCATGAATTCGGCGGTCGCCGCCTCGCCCATCCGCTTCTGCACCTGCTCGAAATAACCGATGCCCGCGTAGGGGCTCTGCGCGTAGTCGGCCATGTATTCCAGGATCACGAGCTTGCCGCCGCGGGCCTTGAACGCGCTGAGATCGGGATTGGTCGAATCCATCAGCGCCGACACCTCGCGCACCCGGTCGGCGAAATCCTCCGGCCGGTATTTGCGGACATCGAAATTCGGATCGCGCGCGAAGATGTGCGCGATGCCGCCCGCGCCGTAGATCCAGGCGATGCCGTTGCCGGGCACCGGCGGCAGCGCCGGCGATGCCGAGCCCAGCCACCACGCGCTCCAGCCACCGGTCGGACCAAAGGATTTCGTCGCCTCGCCGGAAACGCCCCAGCCTGGATATTCGCTGATGCCGTTGGCGAGCGCGAACGGGAATTTGTAGGGCGCGTGCAGCGTGCGAATGGCGTTGACCTGCGCTTCGCTGAGGCACGCGTCGCCGCTGGTCCCGCCGGCGCAGAGCAGCTTTGCCGGATCGAAGCGCGCCTTGCAGCCGACAGCATCTTCCACCACGGCGTCGGCGACGCCGTCCTGCGCATCGCAGGCCGCGAGCACCGCGTCGTGCACCAGCTTGACCTGGGCCGGGCGAATCCACCCCTCTCCCCAGGTCGCAAGCCCGGCGCGGGTGCCGGCGTGCTGCAGGCCGACCCAGTTGATCACGGGAACGCGGGCGAAGATGCCGTCGAAATCATCGGGATAGCGCTGCGCCATGGTGAGGCCCTCGCGCCCGCCTTCCGAACTGCCGACGAAATACATCCGCTCGGGCTTCGCGCCGTAAGCGCGCTCCATCAGCATGGCGGCGGCGTCGCGCACTTTTTTGTACGAGGCATGCGCGAAGTTGACGAAGGCCTCGTCGTTCGCCGCAAACAGCTGAGGCGGTTCGCCCGGCTTGGTCTCGTGACCGGAATCGGTGCCGTAGGTCGCAAATCCGCGCGCCAGTGGCGACGCGCTGTCGAAGGGTGCTGCCGGCGGCAGGCTGAGGCCGGTGATCAACACGCCGTTGAATCCACCGCCGCCGTACTGCACCGAGCGGCCGTTCCACTGTAGCGGCAGATTGAGCTGGAAGCGGATCGGCGGCGCTTTTGGATCGGTCGGATCGATGTGACCCAGCACGCGGCAGAATTGCGGGGTCGCGGGACTGATGCGGGCGGCGGGGGTCGGTCCGCCCGCGGCGACCGTGAGCGGCTTTGGCTCGATCAGCGCGGCCGTGTCGACCTTGATCGCACCAGTGCCCGCCCCCGACAACGCGGCGCATGCCGCGGCCGGGTCGACGCCGAGAGGCCGCTCGGCCGCGGTAGCCAAGGCTGGCAGCGCGATGAGGCCGCATAGAAATACCGTCGTCGAGCTTGCCCGCGATACGCCGAACTTCGTGACCATGCGATCCTCCCGCGGGCTCTGTTTTGGGCCCTGTCACGCGGAAACTGCCATAAAGCGTGATCCACGTCACGCCTCGCCCCCGCCGAATGGCGGCGATGCTTTTCGAAGCCCGCACGGACTGATAATCTGCCGCCATATTGCAGGGATTATTGGGATGCGCGGGGCTTTCGCCGGTAAGGTCTGGACGTTCGCAGCGTTGGCGTTGCTGCTGTCGCTGATGTCGGCCATGCCCGCCGCCGCCGAGAAGCGCATCGCGCTGGTGGTGGGCAACTCCGCCTATCAAAACGTCCCGCGGCTCGACAATCCCCGCAACGATGCGGCGCTGATGGCCGAGACGCTGGCCAAGCTCGGGTTCACCCTGATCGGCGGCCGCGCCCAGCTCGACCTCGACAAATCGGCGATGGACAGCGCCGTGCAGAATTTCGGCCGCCAGGTGCAGGGCGCCGATGTCGCCCTGTTCTATTATGCCGGCCACGGCGTTCAGGTGTCGGGTTCGAACTACCTGGTTCCGGTCGGCGCCAATCCGACGCGCGAGGCCGATGTCGATTTCCAGATGGTGGACGTCAATCTCGTGCTGCGCCAGATGCAGGGCTCGGGCACGCGGCTCAACATGGTGATCCTCGATGCCTGCCGTAACAACCCGTTCGGCGCCCGTGGTTTGCGCGCCGCCGACGGCGGGCTTGCCCAGATGCGCGCGCCGGAAGGCACGCTGATTTCCTATGCGACACAGCCCGGCAACGTCGCGCAGGACGGCAGCGACGGCAACAGCCCCTACACCAAGGCGCTGGCGGCGACGATCAAGCAGTCGGGCCTCGATATCTTCCAGACCTTCAACCAAGTCGGCCTTGCGGTGAAGCGCGAGACCGGCGGATCACAGCAGCCCTGGGTGTCCTCCTCGCCGATCGACGGCACCTTCTATTTTGTCGCGCCTGCCGCCTCGCCGCGGGTTGCTGCTACGCCACCGCCACCATCACAGCTTTCCAGCGCGTTGCGGCCCGATCCGGACCGGATACCGATCAAGGATGTGACGCTGCTGCGGGAATTGAGCGACCGGCTTTACGAGCACAATTTCGATCCGGAGCCGCTCGACAGCAAGAACGGCATGCGGCTGGCGATCAGCCAGTTCCAGGCCAAGAGCAGCATGACGCCCACCGGCGAGGCCACCGAAGGCGTGCTGACGCGGCTGCGCAAGATGGACGATCTCAAGCCGTGGGGATCGATCGTCTACGGCCCCGACAGCAACAAATGGGGCATTTCCTGGAATCACGCCTCGCGGCGGGCGGCGGTCGACGATGCGCTCAAGAATTGCGGATCGAGCAAATGTCCGCTCGAACTGAGCTTCTATGGCTCGCGATGCGGCGCATTTGCGATCTCGGGGAATTCCTGGTCGCTGGTTCAACGCGACACGGTGCAGCGCGCCAAGGAGGCCGCGCTCGGCGAGTGCAACAAGACCGGGAAATCCTGTCGCATCATCGGTGCGGTCTGTGCCGATGGATCGGGCCGCTAGATTTTACGTTCGAGAATTGCGGACGCGCCGATTTTACATTCGAGAAATTGAAAGCACCCGGTTTATGCAAAGCGCATTTCAACATTCGATCAGGATTGGTCTGCTCTTCCTTTTGATATCAGTTGGGTTCGAGACGACCAGCTTCGCGCAATCCGGCAGCGCCGGCGGCAGCATCGGCAATGACGAGAAGTCACTGTCCGGTTCGCGCGCAACGCCGCGCGCGGTCGAAACCGAAAAGCCCGCGCGGCGCAGCAGGCCCAGGTCCGAAGCCGACGAACCGCGCCGCGCCTCGCGGAAGAGCGGCGGTAGTGGCGGCGGAAATTTCGATGGCGCGTGGGTCGCCCAATCCCATGGCTGCGGCAACAGCACCGAGCGGTTCGTGATCAGCAGCGGCAGGATCGCGGGGGAATTGAGCTCCGGTCAAGTCAGCCCAAATGGCTCGACGACATCAGGCGGCTCCGTCTCGGGCTTGAGTTGGAGCAACTCCGGCCGTTTCTCGGGCCGCAGCGGCTCCGGAACATTCAGGCGATCGGATGGCTGTTCCGGAACATGGACGGCGTCGAAACAATAGCATCGATGCCTGTTTTTCAGGGTTCCGCTCGCCTCTGATGTGAGGCCGGCGAGCCCCAATTATGCCCTATCCGCTCCGGAATTACGGCCCATTACGACCCAAGTCTTTAACGAAAACTTGAGGCGTAAGCGTCGCGTATCACCACCGGGGATTCCATGTCACACCGTTCAGCGAAATTCATCTCGGCGATCTTCGCCAGCATTCTGGCGGGAACCAGTTTCGCCGCCGTTGCGCAGGAGCCGGCCAAGGAGAACAACGCGAAAACGGCGGACACTTGCCTGACGCGTCCAAAGGGGCCGTTGCCGGCAGGCGGTCATTGGTATTACCGGACCGATCATGCCGCCAAACGCAATTGCTGGTACATCGGCGAAGCGAAGAACAAGACCGCGCGATCAGCGCCGCAGGATTCTTCATCTGCACCTGCAACATCGGATCTCGCATCGGTGGAGGCGGCCGATGCCGCTTCGCCGCAGCAGAGTATCAATGCCCGCAAATCGATCGCGAACGCGCGCGCCGAACTGACGGCGCCACAGGCGCGCATCGAGGATTTGAGCGAGCCGCAGAACACGGGTGTGGTGCCCAATGTCGGCATCGAAAATAGCCAACGCGCGGCGGCACCGGACTTGGCGCCGCCATCCTCCATCGCATCGCGCTGGCCGGAATCGTCGGGCGTCAGCCCATCGAGCGGTCCGCGCCTTGCCGCGGCCGAGCCGTCGCAGAGCCAGCAGACTCAAAGCCCGGAGACCCAAAGCCTCCAGACCCTGAGCCTTCAAGCCCAGAGCCTTCAATCCAATGCTACGGCGACGCCGCAGCCCGCCGCTCCCCCGGTCGCGCTTGCGGCCGCGGATTCATCGCTGGAGAGACGGTCGGCATCGATGCAGATGCTGCTCCTGGTGATGGCCGGTGCGCTGGCGCTGGCCGGCGTCACTGCAAGCCTGGTTTTCCGGTTCGGCCGGGCGCAGGCGATCCCACTGGAAGCTCACAGCGGCCGCCGTGCGATCTGGGATTCCATCCCGACCGAACGTACCTCGCCGCCGCTGTTCCCCGATGAGGAGACGCCGATCTGGCGCGGCAATACGCCCCGCAACGTTCCCCTCGATCCGCGCGCGCCCGACGATCCGGAGCGGCGGGTAACGGAGATGCTGGCGCGGTTGGCACGCAGTGCGCAGACGTAAGCCAGGCACGGCGTAACCCAAGCACGGACGTAGAGGCGCAGACCCGCGGACGCAGTCGTTTCTATTTTTCGAGCTGGCGCTGCAGGGCGCGGACGAATTCCGTCAATCCGGTGCGGCGCTCGCGCTTGAGCCGCTCGGCCTTGAGGATCGACTGCACCTCGGCGAAGGCAGCATCGACGTTCTGGTTGACGACAATGTAGTCGTATTCCGCCCAATGGCTCAGCTCATGGGTGGCGCGGTCCATCCGGGCGCGAATCACCTCGTCGGAATCCTGGGCGCGGGTGTGCAGGCGCTTCTCGAGATCGGCGGCCGACGGCGGCAGGATGAAGACGCTGACCACGTCGGCGCGGGCTTTCTCGCGCAATTGCTGGGTGCCCTGCCAGTCGATATCGAACAGCACGTCCTGTCCGGCGGACAAAGCGGCCTCGACCGGCGCGCGCGGCGTGCCATAGCGGTTGTCGAACACGGTGGCCCATTCGAGCAGTTCGCCCTGCTTGGCCATCGCTTCGAATTTAGGTTTGTCGACGAAGAAATAATCGCGGCCGTCGACCTCGCCCGGCCGCATCGGCCGGGTGGTCGCCGACACCGACATTTTCAGGCCCGGCATCTTGTCGATCAGCTTGCGCGACAGCGTGGTCTTGCCTGCGCCGGACGGCGAGGACAGCACGAACATCAGCCCGCGCCGCTCAACCCCGTCGAAACCACCAGCCGTCATCGCTCACTCCAGATTCTGGACCTGCTCGCGGAACTGCTCGACCACGTTTTTCATCTCGAGCCCGGTATTGGTCAACTCCAGATCGTTCGATTTCGAACAGCAGGTGTTGACCTCGCGGTTGAACTCCTGGGCGAGAAAATCCAGCCGGCGTCCGACCGGGCCGCCCTTGCCGATCATCTCGCGAACCTGGGCGACGTGGGAGGCGATGCGGTCGAGTTCCTCGCGGATGTCGGCCCTGGCCGCGATCATGATCGCTTCCTGATTGAGCCGGTCGGAATCGAAGCGATCGGAGGTCTCCAGCAGCAATGCGACCTGCTCGGCCAAACGTGCCCTGATCGCCTCCGGCTTGCGGCCGGGCGCCGCCTCGGCCTTCTTCGCCAGCTGCTCGATCTCGTCCATGCGCTGATTGAGAATCTGCCCGAGCGTGACGCCTTCACGGCGGCGCATCTCGACCAGATTGGCCAGCGCCTGCTCGAACGCCAGAGCGGCGGCGTCTTTCGCCGCCTTGTCTTCGGTCTCATCGCTTTCGGGCTCGACGACCTCGATGACGCCCTTGATGCCGAGCAGGCCATCGATGCTGGGCGCCACGGCGTCAATCTTGCCGGCGAGCACGCCCGCGACCTTCACGATCGAGTTGAGCACGTCCTCATTGATGCGGATGGTGGAGACCGCATTGGCCCGCTTGATGTTGAGATTGGCGTAGACCGTGCCCCGCGACAGCACCTCGCCGGCGCGCTTCTTGGCGAAAGCCTCCAGCTCGTCCCATCCGGGCGGCAGCCGCAACCGCAGGTCAAAGCCCTTGGCGTTGACCGATTTCAGTTCCCATTCGAACGTGTACGGACCGCTGGCGCCGTTGCTCCGGGCAAAACCGGTCATGCTCGATAGCGCCATAGCGTAAGACTTTCCGAAAACGGGGGGATGCGAGACTCGGTGCGGAACGGCGCGAGCTTAAAACGATTTCACGCCTGATGGAATTGCGTTAGCGCTGAACCACCGGGGCCGTCGTCGATTGCGCCGCGCCCTGGCGGGCGCCGGGGGCAGGTGCCGCCGGACGTGCGGGCGGCTTCTTGGACCCCGTGGGCCGCGTCGGCGTCGTCGCCGTCGGGTTGGTGTCGGCGGCCGGCGCACCGGCCGGGGCAGGCGGCGCGGTCTCTTCGGCCGGTTCGACCGTGTCGTTCTGAATCTGCTTTTCCAGCACCCGCAGCTTGGCGACGTTCTTTTGATGCTGGTCGTAGGTTTCGGTAAAGGTATGCCCGCCGCTGCCATCTGCGACGAAGAACAGGTCGCGGGTCCGCGCCGGGTTGGCCACCGCCTCGAGCGAGGCACGGCCGGGATTGGCGATCGGCCCCGGCGGCAAGCCTTCGATCACATAGGTGTTGAAGGGCGACGGCTGCGTGATTTCGGAGCGCTTGATCGGCCGCCCCAGCGTGCCCTTGCCGCCCACCAGCCCGTAGATGATGGTCGGGTCGGATTGCAGCTTCATCTTCTGCCGCAGCCGGTTGGTAAAGACGGCGGCGACCCGGCTGCGCTCGTCGGCCCGGCCGGTTTCCTTCTCGACGATCGAGGCAAGTGTAATCAACGCCTCCGGCGACTTGACCGGAATGTCCGGATTGCGGCGCTCCCAGATTTCCGCAAGCACCCGCTTCTGGGTCTGCTGCATGCGCTGGACCACCTGCTCGCGGGTGGTGCCGCGCGGGAATTTATAGGTTTCCGGCAACAGCGTGCCCTCGCGCGGCATTTCCTTCAACGAGCCGGAGAACAGATCGTTGTCGGTGAGGCGCGCCACGATCTGTTCGGAGGTCAGGCCCTCGGGAATCGTGACGCTGTGCTGTACCACCTTGCCTTCGACGATGGTGGCGATGACATCGCGCAGGCTGGCCTTCTTCTGGAACGAATATTCGCCGGGCTTGAGGTCGGAGCTCGCCTTCAGCGCAAACACGCTGCCGATGAACAGCCAAGGATTGACGTCGATGACGCCCTCGCGCTGCAGGGCGTCGGCGATGTCTCGCTTGCCGGCGCGTGCCGGAATATTGACGATCTTGTCTTCCAGCAGCGGACCCGGCGTCTCCAGAAGCTGGCGGCCGTAATAATACGCGGTCCCCGCGCCGATCATCAAAATGATCAGGATGGTGATGATGGCATTGCCGATCACGACGAACGGATTGCGGGCACGCTCGGACCGCTTCGGCGGCGGCGGTACCTGCTCGGGCTCCAGCGCAGCGCGCGGGCTCCGGGGCGAAATGGGCGGCCTTTCACTCATCGATGCAACCTGAATCCTGCCGGTTCAATCGTGGCCTGACAAACCCCCTGCCGGACCACGAGCCTACGCCCACACCTCGCGCATGATCCCGCCAAAGCGTGAGCGGTTCGACGATAAAATCGCGCGCTCCTTTATAGTCCGGAGCGCGATCGGACGCAAAACCGGTGGCCACGTTTGCTGATCGCGCTCTGAAGTCACCGCCGAATGCGGCAAAACGGTGGAGTCGTTCTAAACACTGCTAATGAAACACTTGCTAATCAACGCGCCGAACGATCACGGAGGCGTTGGTGCCCCCGAAACCGAAAGAATTCGACAGCGCGACGTTGATCTCGCGTTTGCGCGCCGCCAGAGGCACGAGATCGATCGCCGTCTCCACCGACGGGTTTTCCAGATTGATGGTGGGCGGAGCGATATTGTCGCGAATCGCAAGGATGCTGAAAATCGCCTCGATCGCGCCGGCCGCGCCGAGCAGGTGCCCGGTCGACGACTTGGTCGACGACATCGACACCTTGGAAGCTGCATTGCCGAGCAGCCGCTCCACCGCGCCGAGTTCGATCTCGTCGCCGATTTGCGTCGAGGTTCCGTGCGCATTGATGTAGTCGACATCGGAAGCGCTGATGCCGGCGCGCTTCAGTGCCGCACTCATGCTGCGGAAGGCACCGTCGCCGTCCGGCGCCGGCGAGGTGATGTGATGGGCGTCGCCGGACAGGCCATAGCCGATCACCTCGGCGTAGATTTTCGCGCCGCGCTCTTTGGCGTGCTCATATTCCTCGAGCACCACGATGCCGGCGCCCTCGCCCATCACGAAACCGTCGCGATCCTTGTCGTAGGGGCGCGAGGCCCGTTCCGGCGTGTCGTTGAAGCCGCTCGAGAGCGTGCGCGCCGCGCAGAACCCCGCCATGGCCAGCCGGCAGATCGGCGACTCCGTGCCGCCCGCCACCATGACGTCAGCATCGCCGAGCATGATCAGCCGGCTTGCGTCGCCGATCGCGTGCGCCCCGGTCGAACATGCCGTGACGACGGAATGATTGGGTCCCTTGAGGCCGTGCTCGATCGAGACATAGCCGGAAGCCAGATTAATTATCCGTCCAGGAATGAAGAACGGTGACACCCGGCGCGGTCCGCGTTCCTTGAGCAGCAGTGCGGTGTCGGCAATGCCGGACAGGCCGCCGATCCCGGATCCGATCAGGGTGCCGGTCGCGCATTTGTCTTCCTCGCTCGCGGGATGCCAGTTGGCGTCGTCGAGCGCCTGGCGCGCGGCGGCCATCGCGAAGATGATGAAATCATCGACCTTGCGCTGCTCCTTTGGCTCCATCCAGTGGTCCGGATTGAAGGTGCCGTCGCTGCCGTCGCCGCGCGGAACCACGCAGGCGATCTGGCTGGAGAGATCGGAAACCTCGAAGGTCGCGATTCGCCTGGCGCCGCTCTGGCCGGCAAGGATACGCGCCCACGTTGCGTCAACGCCGCTGGCGAGTGGCGTAACCATGCCCAGCCCCGTGACGACAACCCGTCTCATATCAAGAACTCCGGCCCGTAATTGGCGGTCCATAACAAGAAACCGGGGGACCGTTCGGCAACGGCCCGTCCGGCTCTATGCGCACCGCGAGGGGCTTCAGCTTTTCGCGTTCTTTTCGAGAAATTTGGTCGCGTCGCCGACGGTCAGAATCGTCTCCGCGGCGTCGTCGGGAATCTCGCAACCGAACTCTTCTTCAAATGCCATCACAAGCTCGACGGTGTCGAGGCTGTCGGCGCCGAGGTCGTCGATGAAACTTGCCGCATCGACCACCTTTTCGGGTTCAACACCGAGGTGTTCGACCACAATCTTCTTAACCCGTTCGCCAATCTCACTCATCGTTCAACCTCGTGCTTGTTCCATTGGACCCGACCCCAAGATACCGCAAGACGATACGAGCCATCGTGGTCGTTAAACTTCCTTCGCAATCGCGCATAGTCTTGATTCGGCCCGGTGGTGGTAGCCGACAAAGGCCCGGCGAACGGCAGGCGTCGCCACGCCAATATACAGGGTTTCAAAATCCTGCAATGGCCTTGTTTGCCCATCCGTCGGCCGTTCGGTTATCATACTTCCCCACCCTTGACTACAAGCCCACGGCCGGCCGCCCGAAACGGCCTGTGGCCGCATCGATCGGGCCGTTAACCGGCTCAAATCATGGCCATTCCGCCATTGACGTGGATGGTTTGCCCGGTGACGTAAGCCGCCTCGTTCGAACTCAGATAGACGGCTGCGGCGGCGATCTCCTCGGGCGTCCCCAGCCTTGCTGCAGGAACCTTCGACAGGATGGTTTCGCGCTGCTTGTCGTTGAGCGCATCCGTCATCGGCGTCTTGATGAATCCGGGCGCGATGCAATTGGCGGTCACGTTGCGCTTGGCATATTCGGCGCCCAGCGTCTTGATCAGGCCGATGATTCCCGCCTTCGACGCGCTGTAGTTGGCCTGTCCGGGATTGCCGGTCACGCCGACGATCGAGGTGATGGCAATGATGCGGCCGAAGCGCTTGCGCATCATCAATTTGGTCGCAGCGCGGGCCAGGCGAAAGGTCGCGGTCAGGTTGACGTTGATGACGTCGTCCCAATCCTCGTCGCGCAATTGCACGAACAGATTGTCGCGGGTGATGCCGGCATTGGCGATCAGGATATCGACCTGCCCCATCGCCTCTTCCGCCGCAGGCACCAAAGCCTCGACTTCCGCGCTGTCGGAAAGATTGCACGGCAGCACGTGAACGCGCTTCCCGAGCGAAGCTGCGAAGGCATCCAGCACCTCGCGGCGCGTGCCCGAGATCGCCACCGTTGCGCCCTGCGCATGCAATGCCTGCGCGATGGCGTTGCCAATGCCGCCAGTCGCGCCGGTCACCAGCGCCGTCCTGCCCGTCAAATCGAACATCGAAATCTCCTTTGCGACGAGCTTACGCTGAAGCCGCCAATGCGTCCCTGGCAGCGGCAATGTCCCCGGGCCCGCCAACGGGTACGCCGACGGCACCGTCGGCGATTCGCTTGACCAGCCCGCTCAGCACCTTGCCGGCGCCGATCTCGAAAAATCGCGTGACGCCGTGGCCTGCCATATAGGCGACCGACTCGCGCCAGCGCACGGTGCCGGTGACCTGCTCGATCAGGCGGCGCCTGATCTCGTCGGGATCGGTGATCGGCGCGGCCAGCACGTTCGACACCAGCGGCGCGGCCGGCGCCTTGATCGTCACGTCCGCCAGCGCCTTCGCCATCGCGTCGGCCGCGGGCTGCATCAGCTTGCAATGGAACGGCGCCGACACCGGCAGCAGCATCGCGCGCTTGGCGCCCTTGGTCTTGGCAATTTCCAGCGCGCGTTCGACCGCGGCCTTGTCGCCGGAGACCACCACCTGCCCACCGCCATTGTCATTGGCGGCCTGGCAGACCTGGCCCTGCGCGGCTTCCGCGGCCACCGCCACCGCCGCCTCATAGTCGAGGCCGAGCAATGCCGCCATGGCGCCAGCGCCGACCGGCACGGCCTTTTGCATCGCAAGGCCACGGGTGCGCAACAGGCGCGCGGCATCGCCGAGGCTGAGGCTGCCGGCCGCGGCCAGCGCCGAATATTCACCGAGGGAGTGACCGGCCACGAAGGCAGCGTCGCGCCCGACCGCGAATCCGGCCTCGGTCTCCAGCACCCGCAACGTCGCGATTGAGACCGCCATCAAGGCCGGCTGGGCATTTTCGGTGAGCTGGAGGGTTTCGGCAGGCCCCTCCCAGATGATCGCGGTCAGCTTTTCGCCGAGCGCCGCATCGACCTCGTCGAATACCGCCCGCGCGGCCGGAAAGGCTTCCGCCAGGGCCTTGCCCATGCCTACGGCCTGGGAACCCTGCCCCGGAAATGTAAATGCAGCCGTCATCGGCGCTCCCTCATCACGTTGGGGCCGTAAGACACTGACAGCGCGCTGGATGTCAAGCCGCGGTGCGGAATCGCTAGGCCTTCCGTGCCGTCTTGGGTTAGGCCGCCTTGGGTTTAGGCCTTGGCCTAGAAGCCGCCGGCCTTCTGATCGCCGCCGACCTCGGCCCCGGCCCGCGCGCGTCGCGCGCTGCTCACAAGCTGGCCCGGACGATCCTCCTGGTTCGGCTTCGCGGTTGCGAGGCGCAGCACCGCGGCATAGTTCGGCTGCACCTCCATGCGCGCCGCGTACCGGCTTTGGCTCAGAATGCGGTGGACGCGCGGCAGGTTGTAACAGGGCACATAGAACAGCAAGTGATGTTCGAGGTGATAATTCACATAGTAAGGCGCGATGAACAGCCGCTCGAGGAAACCGGCATGCGTGGTGCGGGTGTTGCGCAAGGGATCGCTGCTGTCGGGCACCACGGCGTGCTCGGCGATGTTGCGGATGCGGGTGATCACCATCATCCAGGTGACGAGCGGCAGCAACCATAGCAGCGGGTAAGCCCACCACACGCCAGCGGTGGCGAGCCCTGCGAACATCACCGCATTGACCGCGATTTGCGGACCAAGCTTTTCCCGGAAATGCGCGACGCGTTGCGCCAGCGGCCATTCCGCAGGGCCGAGCGCGTTGAGCAATTGCGCCTTGCGCTGCTGATAGCCGGTCTGCCCGGTGATATCGCGCAGGAATTTGCGGCGGTAGCTCATCTTCGTGATCGGAAACGGCGCCGACAGAATGAGATCGGGATCATCCTCCTGCTGGGTGCGCGCATGATGCTGCAGATGATAGCGGCGGTAGGCGCGGGTCTCGGCAAAGATCGGATAGGCGCAGAACCACTGGCTCAGGGTCAGATTGGTCTTCTCGTCGGCCGACAGGCAGCCATGCGCGCCGTCATGCATCAGGATCGCAAGCCCGAGCTGGCGCGAGCCGATGATGCCGACGGCGAGCAGAAACGTCAGCGGATTGGGCCACCACGCCACCAGTGCGATCGAACCAATGATCAATACCCACGCATGAACGATCAGGGCGACCCCTTTCCAGGTCGAGCGCTGGCGGACGGCGATCAACTCATCCTCGGACAGGAAATCACGGGCACGCATGCGAAGCGCGGTCATGACGAGGTCTCCCCTTCGGGTGAATTTGAATTTGATGTGTTGGCGTCGCTGACGAGGCGCAGGCGGGCGCTGTCGCCAGCCGATTTTGCCGTCGCCTGCTCACCCAGCACGCGGAGCATCTCTGCGGATAATTCGTCCGCCGAGCGGCCCATGGCGTAGCCCTCAACCATCACGCCGATCGCGACCGCCCAGAACCGCCGCGAGGTCGCGTCGGGATCGCGCAGCGAACTCCAGCCGTGGCGTTCGATCTGGTTCGTATAGGCGCGCAGGCCTTCGCCGTGCAGCCGCTCGATGGTGCGCTCGACCAATGGCGCGAGATCCTGGCGGCGGCGCGTCAACGTCAGCGCCTCGGCAAAGAAGGCGACCGAATCCGTCGCCGTGACGCTCGCAACGAGCGCACGCGTATAGTCGCGCGGCGTCTGCGCCGACAGCGCCGCCTGCTCTGCCGCGCGCGCGACATAAAGCATGTCGCGGCAGGCGGCTTCGACAAACAGCGCTTCCTTGGTGCGGAAGTAATAGGTGATCTGGCTTGGAAACGCGTTCGCAGCAGCGGCGATGTCGGAGATCGAGGTGCCGGACAGGCCGCGATCCCTGAACAGGCGGCTGGCCCCATCCAGCAGCCGCGAGCGCATCTGGCGCCCGGCGGAGCGCGTGGCGCGCGCGGCGTGCCTGGGGTCGCCGGCCGGCATTTCCTCAGTTTGAGCTGACTTGGGAGCCATTTTACCCTCTCACGGCTTATTTGTATGTTATACAAACAATTATGTCAATGAACTCCCTTGGGGGCTGCGAAGGACTGTCCCGTAAACCCCGCCAGAACCCCTCATGAACGCTTGCCAGCGCGCTCAAAAGCTCTATAAACCGCGCATCCGTGGATCCCGGCCGGGAGCTGAACGGACGGTCTCAGCAATCTCACCTTTTCGGCGATGTTGATGTGGCAGGGCCAGTTGGCCCGTCGTCCCGTGCTTCCGCCTTCTGAGCAATATCGAGTCCTTTCCGAAGGTCTCGAAGGGCTTGTCGCCAGGAACCGCGCCAACACAGGAAAGGACACCCATGCCTCTTTATGAGCATGTTTTTCTCGCGCGTCAGGATGCGAGCACCCAGCAGGTCGAAGAGCTGACCACCCAGATGACGGGCATCGTCGAAGGGCTCGGCGGCAAGATCACCAAGACCGAGAACTGGGGCGTGCGCTCCCTCACCTATCGCATGAACAAGAATCGTAAAGCGCATTTCGTGCTGATGAACATCGACGCTCCCTCTGCTGCGGTCACCGAGATCGAGCGGCAGGAGCGGATCAGCGAAGACGTGATCCGCTATCTCACCGTCCGCGTCGAAGAGCACGAGGAAGGTCCGTCAGCCATGATGCGCAAGGCCGACCGTGACCGCGAGCGCGACGATCGCGGCGGTGGTTTCCGCGGTGACCGCGAAGGCGGCTTCCGCGGCGATCGCGAAGGCGGTGGTTTCCGCGGCGGCGACGGTGGTGGCTTCCGTGGCGACCGTGCCCCGCGCCGGCCGCGTGACGACGAAGCAACCGCAGCGGTTGAGGAGTAAGAATCATGGCTGAAGCTGGTGCACGCCGTCCGTTTTTCCGCCGCCGCAAGACCTGCCCGTTCACGGGCCCGAATGCGCCGAAGATCGACTACAAGGATTCCAAGCTGTTGATGCGTTACGTGTCCGAGCGCGGCAAGATCGTGCCGAGCCGTATCACCGCCGTCTCCGCCAAGAAGCAGCGTGAACTCGCCCGCGCCATCAAGCGCTCGCGGTTCCTCGGCCTGCTGCCTTACGTCATTCGCTAAGACGATTTCGATCGGCGGCATCCGTGCCGCCGATCGCGACTTTTCATAAGGCTTCCGGGTCGTCCGGTCGCCGATGGTTGGGGTCCAAAGACCTCTAACCGCTCGAAAGGGGCGGGACAGCTGATGATCGTGATCATACTCATTGCGCTTGCGGCCGGCTCTGCGTCGGCACTGATGTTCGCCTCGATCATCTCGGGCGCGCTGATTTCATTGCTGTTGTTCTATCTGGCCCCGCTGCCGCTGATGGTGGCAGCCCTTGGATGGGGACCGCTCGCGGCGACGATCGGCGGCATCGCCGCGGCCTCGGGCCTCGGGCTGATGTTCGGCCTGCCCTACTGCATCGCCTTTGTCGTCACCGTCGCACTGCCCGCCTGGTGGCTCGGTCATCTGGCGCTGCTCGGACGGCCACTGCCCGCCACAGAATCAACCGACGGCTCGCAGCCGGCCGCGCCTGCCATGGAATGGTACCCGGTCGGCCGCATCCTGCTCTGGATTGCCGGCTTTGCGATGCTGACCACGATGGCCGCCATGCTGACGCTCGGTACCGATTCCGAGACCATCACCGCCTCGCTGAAGCGCGGCCTGTCGCGAATTCTGGCTCCCCGCAATGCGGCACCGTCCGCCGATACCGAGCGGTGGGTCGGTGCGCTCGCGATCATCGCGCCGCCGGCAGCCGCGATCGTCGCCATGATGACGCTGACGCTGAACCTCTGGCTCGCCGGCAGGATCACGGCGACCTCGGGTCGCCTGCACCGGCCGTGGCCGGACCTGAAGAGCGCGGAGTTGCCGCCGATGACGATGGTCGCGTTGTCGGTCGCCCTTGCATTCTGTTTCGTCGGCGGGCTTCTCGCATTATTCGCGCAGATCACCGCCACGGCATTGCTGATGGCTTACGCCATCACCGGCTTTGCCGTGCTCCACACCCTGAGCCTGGCGCTGAACGGCCGCGCGTTCTGGCTGTCCTGCGCCTACGCCGTCGTCGTGGTGTTCGGCTGGCCGGTATTGGCGATGGTCGTGCTCGGCCTCGCCGACGCCGTATTCGGATTTCGCCAGCGCTTCATGCGCGGGAGGCCGCCGCCAATGCCCGCATCCTAATTCCACCACCCACTCGAACCGATCATCACCACTTCAAGATCATCACCACTTCAAAAGGAGAACGAATATGGAAGTCATTTTGCTGGAACGCGTCGCCAAGCTCGGTCAAATGGGCGAAGTCGTCAAAGTCAGGGACGGATATGCCCGTAACTTTCTGCTCAAGCGCGGCAAGGCATTGCGCGCAACGTCGGACAATCGCGCCAGATTCGACGGCATGAAGGCCGAACTCGAGGCCAACAACATCAAGGCCAAGGGCGAAGCCACCAAGGTCGCGGAGAAGATCGACGGCCGCAATGTGGTCGTGCTGCGCCAGGCATCGGAAACCGGCCAGTTGTTCGGATCGGTGAGCGTGCGCGACATCATCGCTTCGTTCGAGGCCGACGGCGTCACCATCAGCCGCAGCCAGGTCATGCTGGACGCGCCGATCAAGACCATCGGCAAGCACTCGATCGCGATCGCCGTGCACCCCGAAGTCGAAGTCAATGTCAGCGTCACCGTTGCGCGCAGCGCCGATGAAGCCGAGCGCATCAACCGCGGCGAGGATATCTCGAGCCGTCAGGAAGACCAGGACGCCGCCGCCGAGGCGCTGGCGGCCGCCGGCGAGTTCTTCGATCCGGAAGCCCAGCACGACGAAGAACGTCCGGCGCCGGAAGCGACCGAGAAGTAGCGCGCGCCTCTCTATATATGTGTTGAGAACCAGGCCCGGCCGATCAGGCCGGGCTTGGGATTCGTGCCGCCGCTTGCTCATCCAGCATTGCGATCGAGGCGAGCGCTGTTGCGGTATGCTTCTCGACGCCGTCGGTGACGCAATACACATCGGCCGCGACGACCGCGACCTGACGTCCGGGCTTGATCACCCGCGCCCGGCATATCAGGCGCTCGCCCACCGCCGGCGACAACAGATTGAGTTTATATTCAGCCGTGAGCGCCGGCTGGCCGCGCGAGGTCGCAGCCGCGATCGTGGTCGCATTGTCGACCAGGAACGCCGTCACGCCACCATGAAACAAACCGTGCTGCTGCAGCAGCTCCGGCCGGCGGTCGACCGCGAGCGTGCATGAGCCGCGCGTCAGTTCGGACAGCTCGGCGCCGATATGATTCATAAAGCCCTGGCGGCCGACATTGTCGCGGATGCGGCTGGCGATCGGCGCGAAATCGGGGTCGGTGTCCGCAATCATGCCGTTTCTCCGGTTGTATTGGTTGTTGCATTGCTTGCATCGGATGCGACCACCGCACGGGCGGCGCAGGCGATCAGTACGTCGCTCTGGTCCCTCGGATCGGCGCCGTCGCGGCCCGACAGCCAGGCGCGGCAGAAAATCTGCGCCGGTCCAATGATCTGGCTGAAGAACACGGTCGGCGTCATCGGCAGCAATTCGCCGCGCGCGATCAGCGGCGCGCGCCAGCGCTCGACCGCCTCGGCGAGATGCGAATTCTGCGCACGCTGCGCGCCACGGATCTCATCGGTCCATTCGCTGCGCGAAATCTCGAACAGATAGCGCGCCTCGCGCCGGTTGTTCACGACCCAATCCAGATGCGCCCTGATCAGCCGCGCCACGCCCTGCCTGGCGCCGCAGGATTCGTCGATCGCCGCCAGCACAGCGGCGTGATAGCGGCCGAGGATTTCCAGGAACAGGGTGCCGGCCAATTCCTTCTTCGATCCGAAGAAATGGAAGAAGCTGCCGTTGGACGCGCGCGCGCGGGTTCGAATGGCGGCCACCGTCGCGCCCTCAAAGCCGTCGCGATCGAACACCGCCAATCCCGCCGCCAGCAGATCCTCTCGCGCCGTGGTCATCACGCTACCCTCGCACCGACTGGATCACCGCTCTAGAGTAATGCTCTACAAACGATCAAGCAAGCCTGGGTGCGAACATTGCACGGCCAACGGTATCGGCGCTCGTTGCGAGAACGGGCGTTATTGGGAAATCGGCGGTGCGGGCGGTCCGGCCGGTACAACCGGCGGCGATGCTGCAGGCGGCGGCGCCGAGGCCGTCACCGCTGGCGGTGTCGCAGCCGCAGGCGCCGACGAGCTCGCGGCCGGCTCAGGCGTCCCGCTTGCACTCGTCGACGAAGCCGGCGGTGCCGGCGTCACTGGCGGGACCGGATCGGGCCGCAATGGTGTCGGCTCGCTGCCAACAGTCTCTCTGGGTGCGTCGACCTTTGCCGTGGTGTCGGGCTTGGCCGTATCAGGCTTGCCCGCATCAGACCTGCCTGCTTCGGACTTGCCTGCTTCGGACTTGCCAGCTTCAGACTTGCCCTCGTCCGCAGAGTTGGCAGCATCAGGCTTGGCCGAATCAGACTTGGCCGAATCGGATTTGGCGGCATCAGGCTTTTCGCCTTCGGGCTTGCCAGCATCCATTTTGGCGGTCTCATGCTTGGACGCTTCGTCCTTGGCCGCCTCGTCGGTTTTCGCCGGCTCCTCGGCGGGTTTTCCGCGCTTGCCAAGCTTCTGCTTGGCGCCGGTCTTGCTGTCGGTCGCAGCCTGCGCCGGCGTCTGGCCATCGGCGGGCTTGGCAGCGTCGGGCTTGGCGGCGTCGGGCGGCTGGCCTGGCCGTCGTTTGCCGTCGCGACCGGGGCGTGCGCCCTCACCTTGCGGCATGATGCCATCGGCGTCCGGCCTGGACGCCTCCTGCACCGGCGGGGCTGGATTTTGCCGGCGGCCGAACCGATCGAGTTGATCCGGCCTGGCGGCCTCTTGCTTGGCGCCCTTGGCCGCATCCGTCTTCGGCTGATCCTTGCTCTGGAAGCGGGTGTCGGTGGCGCCGTTGGCTATCAGGAACGAGGCAAGCACCCCGGCCATGTCGCTGCCGGTGGTGTAGTGCTGGCGCAGGAAGCCGGGGAGCGACGACGCCGACACGTTCTTCAACAGGCCGCGGGGGCTCTTGTGGCAGGCGTTGCAGGTGCCGGCGAAGATCTGGGCAGGGGTCTTGCCGGCCTCCAGATTTTCAACCGCGAGCAGCGCGCCCGCCGTCAGACAGCCGACCAGAAGCGTCACCGTCGCTAAACTGAGCGCTCGGCTCAACATTCCCTGCTTCTCCAAATGTGGAATCGCTTCCGGCGTCGCACAACACAGCCGGCGGCGGTCACCTTGTAGCCGATTATCCCGCGAATGGAAGCGCACTTGTAACGCAACCGCGTGATCTCCACATTTGGGAATATCCGCTTTGACTACAACGCACTAGCCCGCTGGGCTGATCATAATTATTATGATCTTGTCGACCCACATAGGAACCTTCGTTCCCGCCGTGCGTCGGTTGTAACGGGCCGGTCGTTCCATTGGTGCTTTGATGGATCGTTTGTTACGTTATTTCCTGGGACAGTTTATTCGCCGCGGCACGATGACATTCACGGCCGCGAGCGGGGCCACATTTACCTGCGGCGACGGCACTGGGCGACCGGTATCGGTCCGGTTTCTGAGCCCGCGCACCGAACGGCGGATCCTCCTCAATCCCGAACTGGCGCTGGGCGAGGCCTATATGGACGGCACGTTCGTGGTCGAGGACGGCTCGATTGCGGATGCGCTGGCGATCCTGCTCGATCAACCCGACATGGTGCCGCGCTGGGGCCGGCTGCAATGGTGGCTGCGCTACCTCGCCCGTCATATCAGCCAGTTCAATTGGCGCGGCCGGGCGCGAAACAATGTCGCGCATCATTACGATCTCGACGGACGGCTCTATTCGCTCTTTCTCGACGCCGATAAGCAATATAGCTGCGCCTATTTCGAAACACCCGACACCGCGCTCGACGATGCCCAATTGGCCAAGAAGCGCCACCTCGCCGCCAAGCTGCTGATCGGGCGCGGCGACCGCGTGCTCGACATCGGCTCGGGCTGGGGCGGTCTTGGCCTCTATCTGGCCGAGATGACCGGCGCTGATGTCACCGGCATTACGCTTTCGACCGAGCAATTGCAGGTTGCGAACGCCCGCGCCGCGGAAAAAAAACTGGGCCATCAGGCCAAATTCCTGCTCAGCGACTACCGCGACATTCCGGGTCCGTTCGACCGGATCGTGTCGGTCGGAATGTTCGAGCATGTCGGCGTCGGCTTTTATGAAACCTTCTTCAAGCGATGCGCCGAGTTGCTCAGCGACGACGGCGTCATGGTTCTGCACGCGATCGGCCGCTCGACCGGCCCCGACGTGACCAGCCCGTGGATCACCAAGTACATTTTCCCGGGCGGCTATATCCCCGCGATGTCCGAAGTCGCCCCGGCGATCGAGAGCGCCGGCCTTTTGGTCTGCGACATCGAAATCCTGCGGCTGCATTATGCGGAGACGCTGAAAGCCTGGCGTGAGCGCTTCATGGCGCGGCGCGAAGAGGCCGTGCGCCTTTACGACCAACGCTTCGCCCGAATGTGGGAATTCTATCTGGCCGCGTCGGAAATGTCGTTCCGCAAGCAGAACCTGATGAATTTCCAGATCCAGCTCACCAAGCGCCAGGGCGTCGTACCGATGACGCGCGACTACATCGCGCGCGAGGAGGCGCGGCTGCGCGGGATCGAAACGGGAAAGCAGCCGCGGCTGCAAATCGCGGGCGAATAGGCCGGTTTCGCGGTGAATGTCTTAGTTTCGCAGGCTGTAGCCGGAGCCGTAGACGATTGCGGCGGTCGCCGGACGCGCGAGTTGCGCAAGCAGGGCGGCCAGTACGAGCCCATCGCAGGGCACGGCACGCGATTCCGGGCGCGAAACCTGCTCCATGGTGTCAATCAGCATCGACAGCCAGGCGCGCTGGTCGCCTCCTGATCGCCATGTCCTGAGTTGCTGACCCATTGTCTCGTCCTTGATCCCTGACCTTAACCAACCCGAAAGCCTAAAAGCCGTTCCCGAATTGCTCGACCACGATGCCGGACAGAAAGTCCGGCGGATGTGATCCAGTTCACAGAGTTCGCCGGCGCCTTGCCGTAAAATTACGGAATGGCGCAGAAACCCTACCCAACTTCGCTCGACTCGAGAGCCGATCTCACGACCGATTACGCCCTGATCGCCACCGGCGTCGGTTCGGCCCTGATCGCGTTGATCTTTCTCATCCTGGCTTGATCAATCGCTAACATCGTGCCCCGGATCATCTCCGCAGGCCCGTATGGGTGGGTCCAAGTGGCGATAAGGTTCAGGCCGACCTAACGTCTTGGCCAACATTTTCGTGAACGCGGCGGCAACGCCCCGCCGCTCTGGCCAAACCCGTCAAGTGCCATGCCGCGACGACCAATGAGGATTCACACCTCCCTTGTGTGAATCGGGCATAAGGCATGTTGGTACTTCCGCTCGGCACAAGCTGAGCGCTTTATCGCCGCCCCAATCCGGCATCCCCAATAACGACCCAAATCCGAAGAACAATTCCGAGCATGGCGCTAACTGATTCGAACATCTTCAAGCTTGCCCCCGACGCGGGAACTCCGGCCTTCCGGAGTGCGCCGCACAATATCGAAGCCGAGCAGAGCCTGCTGGGCGCGATCCTGGTCAACAACGACGCGTTCTATCGGGTTTCGGACTTCCTCGAGCCAAAACACTTCTTCGAGCCGATCCATCAGGCGATCTACGAGACCGCCGGCAGCCTGATCCGGATGGGCAAGGTTGCGACCCCCGTCACCTTGAAAACCTTTCTGCCCGCCGAGACCGATATCGGCGGCATGACGGTCGGCCAGTACCTCGCCCGCGTGGCGGCTGAAGCGACCACCATCATCAACGCGCAGGATTACGGCCGGACCATCTACGACATGGCGCTGCGCCGCGATCTGATCCGGATCGGCGAGGACATGGTCAACGTCGCCTTCGACGCGCCGGTGGATTTTGCCCCGCGCGCGCAGATCGAGGATGCCGAACGTCAGCTCTACGAACTGGCGGAGTCCGGCCGTTACGATGGCGGCTTCCAGCGCTTTGCGCAGGCGATGAAAGTCGCGCTCGATATGGCGGCCAACGCCTATCAGCGCGACGGAAAATTGTCCGGCATCGCCACCGGACTGCGCGATCTCGACGCCAAGATGGGCGGCCTGCAGCGCTCCGACTTGATCATCGTCGCCGGACGCCCCGGCATGGGCAAGACTGCGCTCGCGACCAACATCGCCTACAACATTGCCGAAGCGCACCAGGCGGAAGTTCAGCCCGACGGCACCATGAAGTCGGTCAACGGCGGCATTGTCGGTTTCTTCTCCTGCGAAATGTCCGCCGAGCAGCTCGCCACCCGTATTCTCGCCGAGCAGACCGGCATCGCGTCGAGCATGATCCGTCGCGGCGGCATCCGACAGGACGAGTTTGACAGGATACGCGACTACACCATCAGGCTCGAGCATTTGCCGCTCTATGTCGACGAGACGGGCGGCCTTTCGATTTCGCAATTGACGGCGCGCGCGCGGCGGTTGAAGCGGCAGAAGGGTCTCGACGTCATCGTGGTCGACTACATCCAGCTGCTGCAGGGCTCGGGCAAGCGCGGCAACGATAACCGCGTGCAGGAAGTCACCGAGATCACGACCAGCCTGAAGGCGATCGCCAAGGAGCTGAATGTTCCGGTGATCGCGCTGTCGCAGCTGTCGCGTCAGGTCGAAAGCCGCGACGACAAGCACCCGCAATTATCTGATTTGCGCGAATCCGGCTCGATCGAGCAGGACGCCGACGTCGTGCTGTTCGTGTACCGCGAAGAATATTATCTGCAGAACAAGGAGCCCAAGCCCGGCACCGCCGAGCATGAAAAATGGCAGCTCGACATGGACCTGGCGCTCGGCAAGGCCGAGGTCATCATCGCCAAGCAGCGCCACGGACCGACGGGTACGGTCCCACTTCAATTCGAGGGGCAATTCACCCGATTTAGCGATCTCGTCCAAAGCGATAACCTGCCCTACCGTGTGCCGTAGGCGTGTTCGAGCCAGACGCAGACTGGTTGGGGTAAAGCAAACGGGTCGGGTCTTGTCCTTCTGCGCGGTTGAACCACGGCGTTCGCCCGCGTAAAATGCGGCATGAACATCGCATCCGACCCCAAATCCATCCCGCCAAGCACCCTGCTCTCGCCCGAGGCGAACCAAGCCGCCGCGCTGGCGAGCGCCACCGGCGTGCTCACCGTCGATCTGGACGCCATCGTCGCCAATTGGCGCAAGCTCGAGAAGACCGCCGTGCCGGCCGAATGCGCCGGCGTGGTCAAGGCGGACGCCTATGGCTGCGGCGCCGAACAGGTCGCCCGCGCGCTGGCCAACGCCGGCTGCAAGACCTTCTTCGTCGCAACGCTCGAAGAAGCTGGTGTCGTCCGCGCGGCTCTGCCGGCGGCCACGATCTATACGCTCGACGGCTTCTTCCAGAACACCGGCGACGCCTACGCCAAGATCGATTGCAAGCCCGTGATCGGCGATCTCAACGAACTCGCCGAATGGGACGTGTTCTGCCGTCGCTCCGGCTGGTCCGGCGGTGCGGCCATCCACATCGATACCGGCATGAACCGGCTCGGGCTCACGGTGACTGAAGCGCAAGGTATCATTCCGCGCATCAATGCCGGCGATCACGGCATCACGCTCGTGATGAGTCACCTCGCCTCCGCCGAACTGCTCAACAACCCGCTCAACGCCAAGCAGCTGACCGCCTTCCGCGAGATCTCCAGTCTTTTTGCGGGCGTGCCGGCGTCCCTGGCGAATTCGTCCGGCGTGTTCCTGGGGCCCCAGTTCCAGTTCGAACTGGTGCGGCCGGGCGCGGCGGTTTACGGCATCAATCCGACGCCGGAATCCGACAACCCGATGCAGCCGGTGGTCGAGTTGAAGGCGCGCATTGTGCAAATCCGCAATCTCGAAAAGGGCGAGACCGTCGGTTACGGCGGCACCTGGACGGCGCGGCGGCCGACCCGGGTCGCGATCGTTTCCGCAGGCTATGCCGACGGCTACTTCCGCGCCGCCAGTTCGAATGACGGCAGCCGCGGCGCCGAGGTGGTGGTCGCCGGCAAGCGCTGCCCGGTCGCGGGCCGCGTCTCGATGGACCTGATGGCGGTCGACGTCACCGACCTGGAAAAGAGCGCGGTGCGGCGCGGTCACATGGTGACGCTGATCGGCGAAGGCATCACGGTCGATGAACTCGCGCATCATTTCGGCACCATCGGCTATGAGGTGCTGACCAGCATCGGCAAGCGCTACGCGCGCATCTACAAGGGTGGCACCGCGACAGCCGAGTTGCCCGCGCCTCCGGCAACAGAACCGGTCGCAACGCCGCCAGGACTGCCGCCCGCGCTACCGGCCTGACAAATTTTTGTCAGGCATGAAGATCGCGACGTTCAACATCAACAATGTCAATCGCCGCCTGCCGAATTTGCTGCGCTGGCTGCGTTCGGCAAAACCCGATGTCGTGGCGTTGCAGGAGTTGAAATCGACCGACGCCGATTTTCCGGTCGCCGCGATCGAGAAAGCCGGTTACGGCGCGGTGTGGCGCGGCCAGAAGACCTGGAATGGCGTCGCCATCCTGGCGCGCAACGTCGAGCCGGTGCTGACGCGGACCGCCCTGCCCGGCGACGCCAGAGATAACGAGGCGCGCTACATCGAGGCCGCCGTCAACGGCATCATCGTCACCAGCCTCTATCTGCCGAACGGCAATCCGCAGCCCGGGCCGAAATTCGACTACAAGCTGGACTGGTTCAAGCGGCTGCGCGCGCACGCCGCCAAATTCATCAAGCAGGACATCCCGGTGGTGCTCGCCGGCGATTACAATGTCGCGCCGACCGAACTGGATATCTATCCGACGAAGTCGTGGGACAAGGATGCGCTGATCCAGCCGAAAAGCCGCGCCGCCTTCAAGACGCTGACGGCGCAAGGCTGGACCGACGCGATCCGTACCCTGCATCCGTCACAGCCGATGTTCACGTTCTGGGATTACAAGCGCAACCGCTGGCCGCGTGATGCGGGGCTGCGGCTCGATCATCTCCTGCTCAGCCCCGCGATAGCGCCGCGCCTGCTCAAGGCCGGCGTCGACCGCACCATTCGCGGCGAGGAAGGCGCCAGCGATCACGCGCCGGCGTGGATCGTGTTGAAGTAGCAGGGCCCAAATACAAAACTGCGAAAACAACCCCATGCACAGAAAGCAACCGCCTGCGCCAGCTACAAAATTTCCGGCGCAGCATGGCGCCGAGGCCGCCCCAGCCAGCCTTCGCTCGCGAAGCGCGTGAAGGCTGCGGCGCCGAAGCCCAGCGGACGAAGGCGGGCTACTCGGCCCGCGAACTCCGTCTCGGCAAGCGAAAATATTGAAAACAACCAACGTAGCCGGTGGTCGCCGGCATGGCCGCGAAAACCTTTTGACACGTCGGGCAAATCACCGGCACATATCTAGCATCCCCCCATTTTGCAAAGTGCCCTCGGCGGACGATCGCGCATCGCTCGCGATGTCCACTCTTCCCTCAACAACGGACCTTTCGCGACGCTGCGGTCATATCGACTTGTGGTTGCGTCATCGCGTCAAAGGTAGTAGCTTGCTCAAACAGGTAAGCTGCTTGGCTTGTCCGAGAGCTGTCTTAAAATATGAATGTGCCGAGTTTCTCGTTCTTGGCCCTGGAAGCACTGGTGTCGTTGGTGGGCCTACCCGCAAACTCATCTTGGCGATGACGCCTCGCTGCACGTCGCGATGCGATCCTCGCACACACATCGGAGATCGTTGGAGGGCAATGTGAAAAAGCTGCTTCTCACTGGTCTGATGAGGAAGTGACGCAAATGCCCGGGATGACGCCCGTAAACAATGGCCAGCTCGTTTCGTTTGGATCGCATTTCGAGGTGCAGGTCAAAACAGGTCCTGACGGCGCAGAACTATGGGTCGCTAGGGTACCATTCAACGAGACGATCCACGATCAACAGTTTTCCCTCGCGGAGTCGTTTGGCGCGGAAGTTACGCAGGAACTGTCGCTGGACACGCCGGAGCCCGGCCATCTGTACATGTTTCGTTTATTTGGCGCACAGACTGGTTCACCGAGCGGCCACGGACACTTGATTGATGAGCTCAATATTCCGCGATTAAAATCGGGTCGACGGCGCGATTACTTGACGATGTGCGGCGGCGAGGGAATGCTGCCCCAGTTGGCGATGGAGAGCGGGGGCACGTTCGTAAGAGCCGTCATCGGCTCGGGCAGTGTCGTAACCCGTGCGCTGTTGCTGGTCAGCGACGCGCGGCTCGGTTGGCCAGGCGGAGAGTTTCCAAAACTCAGTGGCGCAGACGAGAATAATTTCTTGCTGTCATCGGCTTCCGACGGCACAGACTTGATTCATGACGTTCCGGTGGTGGATCTGCGAGCTGACGGATCGCCGGACAGTCGGCGACTTGGGCCGGGTGCAACCGTCCGTTTCGTGACGCTGGTCTGGGACAGTGACGGCGGCTTCGATTTTACCTGGACAAGCAAGTCGGGCATTCCAACTGTCGGCGCCGCGTCGGTGAACCCTCCCGAAGAGGTGACCACAAAACAGCGTCATATCGAGTTGGTGGTCAACAAACTGGTGTGTCTGGATGACAGCGACGACTTGAGCGACGGTGAAGCGAGCTTTGAGATCACGATGACACCGTCGGCGCCCGGGTCGCCAGTTACTCGGGACGTGGGATGGAATCCGATGGAAACGGGTTCGAGCCGTTCGCTCAACGAGCGGTTTCAGGTGACCGGAAAGAAAGCCGATTCTGTGACGATCGCGGTAGCTGGAATTGAGGATGATTCTGGGTCGTTCCCCTCGGATGGCGACGATCGCGCCGCTGCCACTTCCACTTTGCAGTTTCTCAGGGGCCCCGGCACGGAAACGTTCAAGGATATACTAACGTTGGATTCGCGAGTCGGCGGCGATGGATTTCACTTTCTGATGCATTGCTCGGTGGATGTTTCCTACGCGTGACTGAGCCGCACACACCGGCACCAGCGGAGCTCGTAAGCCATGGCGAAGTCGATACTCGCAGCGGACAAATTCGTCTACGTCGCAGATAATACTGCCGCCAAGCTCAAGATCGATCCGGACGACGACACTGGCGATGTCGAGGTGTTCGAACGCATTATCCCATTCGACGCGACCGGCAGCAATCTGCCGGATTTCGACAAAGTCCCAGGCGTGTTCCCGCCGAATGAGAGTGGCGAACACAGCGTCAATTCTATTCCTCCGGGATCCTTGTACCAGGCGCTAGCATTCCGTCGTGGCAATATCTCTGACGGATCGAGTCCTCAGGAAGACGATTTCCCGCTGGCGGTCGGACGCGTTGAACTGCCGAGCATTTTTGTCGAGGCGAGGGAATCTTTGCTGACGTCGTGCGCAGGGGTCCCGCAACTCAAGCTCAGCCAAGATAGCAATGCGCTCCGAGCGGCACTCGCAACGGGAGGAGAGGTGACCCGAATGCTTCTGCTAGTCGGGAATAAAAAGCCAAGGCTTTTCGATACTGGCCAGGGCCCAGTGCCGCGCTTTGGTGCAAGCGGTAGCGTTCCCGTGGCCCTCGGTAGCTCAAGGGTCGCGGCTCGGCTTCATCGTGTCGACGCGCCATCGAACACGAGTTTTTCACAAATTGATGAAATCACGCCAGGCGACTCGTTCTGGTTCATCGCGCTGGTATGGACAGCACGGGGGCATTGGGATTTTGCATGGTCGATAGAGAACGCGAGCGAGCCTCTCGAACAGACGGCGCTGATGCGCACGATCAAAGCTAAGGTTCTCCAACTCACCTGTGTAAACGACGACAGCTTCGACGATCCAATTTTCACGCTAAAGTTAGAGGATCGAGGAACACAGTCGATCGAGAGCAGCAGCTTCAGGTGGGACGACATGGCGACAGGGAAGATGATTTCGCCGGGACTTTCACTCGAGTGGTCCACTGATGGTTCAGAACCTATTTTCATCTCGATCGGCGCCCCCGATCGGAATTACGGCGCAGAAGTACTGTTGCCATTTCCAGTTGGCGACGGTGCGCACTTCAACGAGCGCCAAATCAGGATAACCGGTAAGGACGGGCTCGGGACCCAGCCTGTGTTCTATGCTGATGTCAAACTTACGGTCTCCTACAAATAGGAGCGCCGTCCGCTCCGAGCTGAGCGTCATAGTTTTCAAGCCGCGTTCTGTTTTGGTCACGTCAGTCCCGGTAGCAGATGTTGGTGTAGCCTCGACTCGGAGCCCGGGAAGGCATTACCGACTGCTCGCCCACTCCTGGCTCTCAGTAAACGCGGCGACTACCAATCGCTGATGTTCGCTCTGGGTCCAATCGGACGTCAGCACTCGCAATGGCGATGTCCGATCTAACATCGCGAACGGAAATTGTTAGATCAGCCGCCCTGGTTCGATAGGAGAACTTGCTGCCAAATTTCCGGCGCAGCATGGCGCGCCGAGGCCGCCCCAGCCAGCCTTCGCTCGCGAAGCGCGTGAAGGCTGCCGCGCCGAAGTCCAGCGGGCGAAGGCGGGCTACTCGGCCCGCGAACTCCGTGTCGGCAAGCGAAAATATTGAAAACAACCAAAGTAGCCGGTGGTCGCCGACATGGCCGCGAAAACCTTTTGACACGTCGGGCAAATCACCGGCACATATCCAGCATCCCCCCATTCTGAAAAACGCCCTCGGCGGACGATCGCCCGCGCATCGCTCGGAATGTCCGCTATTCCCTCAACAACGGACCTTTCGCGACGCGGCGTGCGTCTATAGCAGACACCGCCGCCAACGGCGGTCATTGCCACTTGTTCCTAAAGACGAAAGACCCCTCACGCCTGGCCAGCCCACTTGGCAGTTCCGCAATATGAACGCTTATTCAGGGACTTAGCGCGGGTTTGCGCCGGAACGTAAAAGCCTCCTGCCGGTTATCGATGCGCAGTTGAAATGCAAGGAGTGGGAAATGAAAAAGCTAGCTATCGTACTTGCCGTCGGTGCTGCCGCGCTGCTCGGGGGCAGCGTAGCAAACGCTGACAACTCGGCGAAGAAGACGGAAGGTGCAACAGTCGGAACAAGCCAGTCGACCGACTTTAGTGCGCACCGTCGCTATCGCCACTATGGCCATCGCCGCTACTACAGGAGCTATGCGTATTATCCTCGGCGGACTTACTACGCTCCGCCAGCGTACTACGCTCGGCCGTACGGCGCGTATGGTTATGGCGGCCCGTCCATAAGCCTAGGCTTTGGTTTCGGCGGCCATCGTCACCACCATCACCACGGCTGGTGACATTCCTAACAGCCCGCAGTTTGTGCGGGCTGTTCTTTGCACGCGGCCGTGTCGGCTCACCGGCGCAAGCGGCAGACAACAGCCCCAAAAAGCAACGGCCCCAGCGCCTTGCGGGGGACGCGCTGAGGCCGTTTTGATGTGTCCGGGCGTCTGAAAACGGACACCGCCGCCAACGGTCATTGCCACTTGTTCCTAAAAGAAAGAGACCCCAACCCCGGGGCAATAAGCGGCGCCGGGGTCGCACCGTATGGCCGCGAAAACCTTTTGACACGTCGGGCAAATCACCGCCACAGATCCATCATTCCCCCATTCTGAAAAACGCCCTCGGCGGACGATCGCCCGCGCATCGCTCGCAATGTCACTATTCCCTCAACAACGGACCTTTCGCGACGCTGCGGTCATGTCAGCTTTGTGCCACAAGCGGACTTGCCGAAGCAGTCCGCGTTCTATTTTGCTATTCGCGAAAAGCTGTCGGACAGGGCTAGATTTGGAACGAGTGGGCAATTTTCGGGCGCACGCTCATCGACAGGGCGACTATTGTCGAGCACGGGGTATTGCACATGAAAGCGAATGTCCCCTGCAATTGACGGGATTAGCCCGGTGTAGAAATGACCTGGCCCAAATAAATGGACATTGACATAGGTCGTTCGGAAGAACGGTAACAAGGGGTGGAAGAGCCCAAGCCGATTGACATTCAGGTAATAGTTGAAACTTACAACTCCGCCCTTTTTTGCGACCGTTTCATAGGGGGCCGGTCGCATATCGAAAGTGTTTCGATATTGAGCTCCGAACGAACGCAGCAACGCATGGGACGCAGCCACTCTTTCGTAGACAGACGGATTGCCATCAATCATCTTTTCAAACAGCTGATCGAGACGGGTCGATGCTTTCACGTCATCCCACGAAAAGCCACCGGGCGTTTCTGATGACAGTACCTTTGCTTGCTGCAAGTAGGCGCGATACTGCTCATTTGACACTGAACCAAACGTGCATTGGTCTTGTTCGCCATTCGCGATATACGTGAGCAGGACGGGTACGCAGTATACTCCCGCAACGCCCAGCAACACTGATAGTCCGAGCCACCTTCTCAACTTCGTACCCGTCACCCGTTATTTGTGAGCATGCCCCAGCCAAGCTACATGAATGACACGACACGCTTGAAAAATCATTCGCCTTAATGGTTGCAAACATCATCCTGCCGTTAACGGTTCGTTGGTCGATGTCTGCTGCGGGTCAAACCGAGAAGTCTGGGCGAGCACCCGGAAGTCGACTTGCCCTCAAGAGCGGACTTCGCCAGACGCCATCGGCATGTCTCAAAAGTGCCAGGAACGGAAGTCGCGACCTCATTCAATCACCTCATCGGCACGAGTCAGGCGCGCGCTTCAGAGATTTGAAATCTGCAACAGCTTGCGGTCGCCGATCCAGGTTCTGGCAAGGTCGGCCTCGGCCTTGCGGGCTGCGGAGCCATCACCGCGTGACTTGTGCAGTTCCGCCAGCCCGTAATACGACCAGCCATTGGCGGGCGCCCGGCTGAGCGCGCGCTGGAATTGCCGCTCCGCCTCGGCGTAGCGGCCGGCCTGCAGCAGGGCGGCGGCAAGCGACTGCCGGATCGGATAATACCAATAGGGCGGCTCGGTGTAGGCCAACGCGTCCTGCAATGCCGCCGCTCGTTCGAACCGGATGATGGCGGTGCGATAGTCGCCCTTGGCCTGGGCTACGCGTGCGAGGATCACCGTGCGCGCGATACGGAGCACCTCCTGCGCCGGGACGCCTGAATCCTTCAGCAGCTTGAAGTCCGCGGTGCGCTCGATCGTCTCGATGGCGCTCGCTGCGGCAGTAGCGCCCGCGAAGTCACGGTTCGCCACCAGCGCGACGCCGCGCACGTAGAGCCACATCGCCTTGACATAGGGAATCGCATCGCCGGGATCCGGCAGCGCCAAAATGGTCTCGGGCGTGCTGAACTGCGCGTGCGCGAAGTAAGGCGCCGCCTTGACCGGCTGCACCATCGCAATGCCCTTGGCAGCCTCGCTGGGAATGAGCTGGCCGAGCTTCTCCGCAGCCGCAATTACGGTCGGGCCGTCGCCGGCCATCTGCGCCGACGCCATCACGAAGTGCACGTTGTGCGGATAATAGCCGAGCCTGTAGACGCCCATCGGCGCGTTGGTCTCGGTCAGGTATTTTTCATCGACCTTGACCGCGGTCTTGTTGTCTTCCAGCGCGTCGAGATAGCGGCCGACCCGATAATAGATGTGGCTCGGCATGTGCACGAGATGGCCTGCGCCGGGAATCGCGCCGCGCAACTTGTCGGCATAGGGCTCGGCGCGCTTGGGGCGGTCCGACGCCTCGACGGCATGAATATATAGGTGAATAGCGCCGGCATGATTGGGATTACGCGCCAGCACGCGCTCCAGCGTCGGCACGATCGGCACGCTTTGCGGCTTGGCGTCGCGGCCGCCCGGCTTCCAGTAGTCCCAGGGGCTGAGATCCATCACCGCCTCGGCATAGAGCGTGGCAATCTCGTCGTCTTCGGCAAACTGTTTTGCTGCCTTCGCCATTTCGGCCGCGTAGGCCGCATCGAGTGGTGCGCGAGAGGCCTTGGGATCGCTGCCGTAGCGCACCGCGATGGCGCCGATCAGCGCCTGCTCGCGCGGGCTCGCTTTCCCGGCCAGCGCCTTCGCCTTCTGCGCGGCGGCATAGGCTGGCGCGACCGCGTCCTCCGGCATCGGGAGATTGATGTTGGGACCGAGCACCAGCGCCTCGCCCCAGAAACACATGGCGCAGTCAGGGTCGAGTTTTTGCGCCATGCGAAACGCGCGTCGCGCCTCATCGTGATTGAAGGCGTAGGCGAGACGCAGGCCCTGATCGAAATAGGCCTGCGCGCGCTCGTTCGCGGTCGTGATCTTCCAGGTGATGGAGCCGATGCCGGTCCACAGGGGCGGCTCGGTGTCCGCGAATGCCGGCGCGGGGCTGGCTGCGCTCATCTCGGCGCGCGGCACTTCCGTCTGCACCAGGCGAAACATCATGTTCGGCCGGGCGGTTGCCTTCGGCGTGCCGCAGATCGGAATATCGGCGTCGGCGACCGGCAGCGATACATCCACGGCGGTTGCGCGTGCGTCCGCGAGAATAAAACCGCTCCCGGCCAGCAGCGCCGCCAGTGCCGTGCCGCCGAGTGCGGCAAGACTTACGGAAACCAGCACGCTTCGCGATCGCGTAAATGTCGCCATGATGGGCTCCAAAATCGGACGGAGAAATCTGCCGGATCCGGGACTTCAACGGGTCGCCGGAACCGGATCCCAAGAGGCCCCTGAAACGAATTTTCAGACGTTTCCGTCCTTTCCGCAAGGCGACTGCAATGTCTGTGGCTGCGACACGTTAGCGTCGGCGGAAGGCTCGCCGCGTTGGGTCAGCGGTGCTGCTCTTGTCCGCTTCGGGTCAAACTGGGCTCAGCGTCGCGGCAATGTCGGTTAAGTGCCAGTAGCGGAAGTCCCATCGACGCAGGCATTCGCTCTCCCAACACCAGAAAATTGCATCCCTCCACCTCCCGTCACTGATCAGACGCCCGACGCACGCTGCTCCCGCCGGCAGCGCCGCCTCTGCGGGTAACACAACCTCGTTGATAAACTTCGCGGCCCCTCCGGGAAGGGAAGAGCCGGATGCCACCGCCATCACGAGGTTGCGGTCAGAAGGTTCAAAATGAGCTGGCTCTGCGAGCCGGAAGCAAAGTAGGCCGGCGACCCGTCGCGTGCCGGCCTTGTCCACCACAGGTAGCCGTAACCGGCGTGGACCGGCTCACCACCGTCGCTGTGCTTGCGCGTGGAGTCGCGGACGTAGGCCTCCGATACCACCTGCCGCTCCCGCCACCGCACGCCTCAGGATGATCGCGATCAGGTCGGTCCCCTGATCGTCATAGTAAAAATGAGTGCCCGGCGTGTGCTTGACGGTGCGCCGGATCATCCAGACGCTGGAATTCCAGACGCCCGGCACGGCGACCATCTCGTGCGGAGCGAAGCCCGACGACATCGTCAGGAGATCGCGCAACGTGGTCTGCCGAGCCGGGAACCCTGCGGCAATGAAAAGCGAGATGCCGATTGCCGCCATAAAAGGTCGCGCGCTGCCCATCGCCCTCCCCGCCGTTCGGTCCGTACCGCCTCTTGATTGCCGAGTTGAATCAAACCCGGCAAGGTTCATTATTTCAGCGAGCTGGAAGTCCCATTCTTAGGATAGGCGGGCATCTCGCATTTGTGCCAACAACGGAACTGTCCTTTGACAGTCTGGCGTCTAGTTGAAGCCCCTGACCTTGCTGTCCTTCTTCCACAGCGCCTCGTCGTATTCAGCTTCCGATAGCAGCCACTTCAATTCGTCGTGGTCTTGCCGCCGTGCATAGACACGAGCTTTTCCTCACGAAATCGGAGAATGAGCCAAGCGGTCTCATCGAAACCGTCTGCGAGCTTTCCCTCGTGATAATACACGATCTGAGCAGCTTCCGACTTCGACGGCGGTCCCAACGCCGTGACTACCTCCAGACGCGACATACCTAAATGCAGCTTGCCGTCGAAGACGAGGGGCGCGAACTTTTCCGGGATGATGGCGCAATCGGTCGAGGTGTCGGTGTCTTTCTCGGTGAGCTCTTCAACGATCTCTGTGACTAGATGGTCCGGGCCGCCCATCTCTCCGTGGGACACGACCCATAATCGATGCTGCGCGCGCCTATAACACAGCCAATAGATGCTACCTCCAGCGTCGCCCTGGTGTTGGATGGTCCCTTCGCCCACGGCTTCGCGGACCGCGCCGAGCGGCGTCTCCTCGAAGCGGCCGACGAATGCGCCTAGCGAAAAGCGGGTCGCCAAGCCCTTCGCGGCCGTCGGCGGCACGCGCTCGAACGCATGTTCGTCGACTGGCGGCGGCGGTGTCTGCGCGGAGCAGTCGCCCGCGGGGATCGCGAAAAGGAGAAGCAGCAAGAAGAGCGTCTTTCGACTTCGCCCGGAACAGCGGACATTGCTGCGCCGGCCCAGTCCGTTAAGTGCCACTTCCAGACGTCGAGACATGTCAGCGCCGCTCCGTCATCTTGCGCAATTCTTTCGAAACGCGCTTCACAGCCTTCAGGCCGTCCGGATCGGACGGAGCGAGTTGAACGTGCACCTTGAAGTCGGCCAATGCCGCTTGCAGGCTGCGTTTCTTCTCCCACGCCATGCCGCGGTTGTAATAGGCTTTGGTATTTTTCGGATCGAGCCGGATCGCCTGGTCATAATCCGCGATGGCCCGGTCGAAGTCGCCCTTGTTGCCCCAGGCGCTGCCGCGGTTGACGTAGGCGGAGCCATATTTCGGGTCGAGCTCGATCGCCTGGTTATAGTCGGCGATCGCCCGGTCATACTTGCCCCCGGCGCTCCAGGCGCTGCCGCGGCCATAGTACGATTCAGCATCTTTCGGATCGAGCTGGATCGCCTGGTCGAAGTCCGCGATGGCCCGGTCGAGCTCGCCCTTGGTCCCCAGGGCGCTGCCGCGGTTGGCGTAGGCGACCCCATATTTCGGATCGAGCTTTATCGCCTGGTTATAGTCCGCGATGGCCCGGTCGAACTCGCCCCTGTGGAACCAAACGTTGCCGCGGTTGCTGTAGGCAGCCGGATACGTCGGATCGATCCGCATCGACTCGTTGTAATCCGCCACTGCGCGTTTGACGTCGCCCTGCGCCTGGTGCGCCCCGCCGCGACGCGTATACAGCCGCGCGAGGCTTCGACCCGTGTATTGGTGCGAGTCGATGGCGCGCGAGCACCCTGCGACCGCGAGGTCATCTGACAGCTTTACGCAGAAATCCAAGTCGTCTGCGGCGGCCACTCTCGGCCACCCGGCGAGAACCACCACGGCCATGCATGCCAACAACCGGTATGTCGAGAAGCGCATCTGCATCGCACGTGATCTCCGCACGTTGGTCGGAGCAGCCGGAACAACCGACCGCCATTCTCCGGACGTTCATTTGTGCTTTAGTCGGGTCGCAGAACAAATGGTTCATCAGCGATGACTGGACGCTCGGTTTCCGCTTTCGGGGTCAAACTCAGAAGTCCGGAGGGTCGACCGGGAGGTCGGCTTTGTGCCAAGGCTACTAACGGCAATACAAATGGCTGCCCTAGTTTGCGAAGCTCTGACGCGGCATGAATTTTTCACGCAACTTATAGAACAGCTCTTCCTTCTTGCTCATGGCCACGAAGCTGGCAGGAAGATTGAAGGGATGATCCTTGTTGTCCACCAGAACTTCTCGCATATCACTAAGCTCGTGCAGAGTAAGCTCGGGCACATCAAATTTGCGGATTTTATATTCCCCGTTCCAGGCCCGCGTCCGTATGTACGACATCAATTCGTGCTGTTCATCATCCATCCATTCGCTACGACCGTCGTAGTATCTCATCCAGAAGTAAGCGAAATACATCAGCGCCGTTGCTCGATCGCAATCCGGACGTCTGAGCACAACATTGAAATGAGCCGTCAGTCCTTCGTAGTTGCCTACGCAATGGAAAAAATGGTGAGCCTCTATTGGCTTACATGTCTTCAGCAAATCCAGGACGACCTGATGCTGGCCGGCGTCGCTGTCAGAACGCTCCCATGCCTGCGAGAGATCAATCGGGACCATTGACTCATCGTACTGCAGCGAGGCTTCCCCCGCCGCGAAGGCCATGCCCCACACCCATGCGGGCACCTCATTTCGATGTTTTTGGCTCATGGTCCCGCTCATCAAATGGGGTCTATCAAAAGCATAGTCGTTTGTGATGAAAGTCCTGCTTCCAGGCGTGATGAATGAGCGGTTAAGCGGGTAACTTTGCAAATGCCTTTCCATTGGGATTGGGGCTTTACCGAACATGCTGCACTTGCCCAGGTCGGCGACGGGGCCATTCGCGTCGGTTTAGTCGGGTGCCCGTCACCTCCGGTCGACCCTAACTAACGGACATGATCAGGGACGGTCAGCAAAGGTGCCACCAGCGGACTTGCTGCACGCCGGGAAGACAGCGGCGCGCTCGAATTGACTTAAATCATCCGGGCTTCGTCATTTCGGGATCGCCCGACCGTCGCCGTCCAGTCAAGCGGCGCCCTGCCCCGTAGACCCCAACCGTTTCATAACCCCGGCTTGCTAGGCTTCAGCCTTCACGACCGCTTCGAAAGCAGGTGAGCCATGGCTGAAGCAAGCACCATCCCCGTGATCTATGAGACCAATAGAGACGGGTCCCAGTCCGACTGGCGAGACTACCGCGCCGAGATCGAGGCGTGGCTCCCGTCGCAGCCCCAGGGCACGTGGCTCATGTTTTTGAAGAACTCGATCTGGGACGGGGGGGAGTCGCTGAGGCAGCGCATGATCGACGATCCGGACTGCGATATCGCGATCGCCGCTTGGATCTTCTGGGCTTGTCAGCCCGGATGGCACATCGCCAACGAGACGGAGTTCAAGGGCGACGAGTATCTTATCCGAAGCATTGCGGCAAACATCGACCGAGGCTTCTACCGCCGCAGCGAGCTCGCACTCAACCGGTTCGAAGTCCTTCACAGCGTGCATGACTACGCGGACGCTGTCCGGACGCGCCGCCTCGCGGGGCGGCCCGCCTGGATGACGCTGCCGAGATCGCTGCTAGGCCCGTTCATCGGCCGCCAGCCCGCCGTCGCACCCGGCAACGAGGCGACCGAACGGCACCTCGACGAGATCGCGCAGCGGCTCGGCTTCCCGGGCCTGATCCGGACCCAGGCCGCGTGGCGCGACGCCTACGAAGGCAACTACTGTATCCGCCACTACTTCACCCTGCCGCCACTGACCCGGTCGTTGCAACGCGACCTCGGCACCCTCGACGAGCTGGCGCATATCGAGGCGCTGTATGGAAACACCGCGGCCTACACGGACGCGCGCAAGCTGCTGGCCGCCGACATGCCTTACCTCGGAAAGCAAACGCCGACCTCGCTTATCGGTCAGCTTCGCTGGGCCACGCGGGGCCAGCGGGGCAATCGCCAGTACTACGAACGGGTTTAGAGCAGGATAACTTTTGATTGAATCCGTCTGGCAGCGAACTCGCTTCACCTCTCCCGCTTGCGGGGTCGAGACGAGCGAAGCTCGCTCTTAGGTCGACGCGCTCGGCAGCGCAATTGCGCGCCAGAGCGCGGCGGGTGGGGGTCTCTCCACTCGAAGAGTGCGACTCGCGGAAACACCCCCACCCATAGCCGATGCTTTGCATCGGCGTTCTTAAACCAAAGGACGGCGGCCGTAGGCCGCCTACGCCTCCCCCGCAAGTGCGGGAGAGGGAGCGCAGCTCCTTCGCGGCTGCTATTTGACCTAATTTCATCCAGCCCTAGCCGCCGAATTTCTTGCGCAGCATGACGCCGAGGATGTTGGAATAATCGTCGGTCCACAATGCGCTCGACCGGTCGCCCTGCAACGGCGTCCAGTTTCCGGCAATGCTGCCGGTGTCGGCCGCATCGCGCGCCAGCACCGCGAGCCGGGCATTGCCCTTCAGCGTCGTCAGCATCTCGCCGGCGCTGTCGTCCTCGCGCAGGAAGGCGGCGAGCCCGAGCGATTGCGCGACGTTCGCCACCACGGGCGCAAGATCGAGGTGGCGGTTGGAGATGTGCGCCACGATCACGCCGTGCGGCGCTAGCTTTGAGAGATAACCGGCGACGGCCTCGCGCGTCAGCAGATGCACCGGGATGGTGTCCGACGAGAAGGCGTCGAGCACGATGAGATCATAGCGATCGGTGGATGATTCCAGCGTCAGGCGCGCGTCGCCGGCAATGACGGGCATGTCGGGCGCGCATTTCGACAGGAACTCGAAGCGACGCGGATCGCGCGCGATCCGGATCACTTCGGGATCGATCTCGAAGAAGGTCCAGTGCTCCCTGCCCTTGCGGTGGCAGGCCAGCGAGCCGGTGCCGAGGCCGACCACGGCCACACGGTCCAGACTGCCGCGCACGGCGCGCGCGGCAGAGATCGCTTCGTCAAGCGGTCCGCCAAAATAGTAATAGGTCTGCGGCGCGGGAGGTCCACCCACCGGCGTGCCGTCCTCGTTGCGCAGCCGCTGCGCGCCATGAATGGTGGTGCCGTGATAGAGCACGCGGGCGCTGCCGCCATTGATCTCCGCGACCTTGTGGACGCCGAAGAAACTGCGCGCAGTCTCGATCGGCGCGATGCCGGGCCGCCACATTGCGGTCACCGCAAAACTCAGGATCACGAGCCCGACGAAGCGCAGGGGATGCTGGCGTTGAAACAGCATCGCCGCCGCCAGCAGCGCCAGCAGAACCTGGAACGGTAACTCAAACGTCGCCGGCGGCTGATAGCGCGTGACGTACCAGACGAGCGCCAGCGCCGCGCTGATCGCGAGCCACGGCCAGGCTCCGGCCAGTGCCTCGCGAACGCCGCCGGTAAAAATGCCCGGCATGCACAGCAGTGCCAGCGCGATCAGAATTGGATATTCGTAATTGCCGTTGAAGATCTGCGGCGCCAGAAGCCCCGCGAAGGCGCCGCCGATGACGCCACCGAACGACGTACAAAGATAAAACTCGGTCAACCGCCGCGGGCTCGGCCGCCGCGCGTAAAGTTCGCCGTGGCACATCAGCGTCAGCAGCGCGAAGGCGACCAGGTTGAGCGCAATGATCGTCAGCCAGAACACCTTTTCGCCGCCGATCAGGCTGACGGCCAGCGGCGCCACCGCGAAGGGCACGAAGCGCACCACATCGGCGTGCGCGATCCACGGCCGCTCGCGGAACACGGCGACGAAGGTCAGCAAGTAGATCGCAAGCGGCACCACCCACAGGAAGGGTGCGGCCGCGATATCGGTCGTGAGGTACGCGGTGACGGCGATGACGAGCCCCGACGGCACGGCCGCGAGCGCGATCCAGCGCAGCCGCTCGCCGGATGTCACGCCGACATCGTCAGCGGCCCCGATCTCTGCGGCGACAGACTCCGCTCGCCCCGTAAATACGGCGACCACGCTCAGGAGAATGGCGAGCAGCGCAAACCCAATGGACCACGCCACCGTTTGCGTCTGCAGGGTGAGAAACGGCTCGACGATGACGGGATAGGCGAACAGCGCCGCAAACGAACCGAGGTTGGAGGCGGCGTAGAGCACATAGGGATTGCCGGCCTGCTGGTGCCCGCTGGCCGAAAACCAGCTCTGCAGCAGCGGCGCGCTGGCCGACAGCGTGAAGAACGGCAGCCCGATCGAAACCGCGAACAGGCCGAACAGCCAGAGCGCCGTGCCATCCGATGGCGGCGCTCCCCATCCTTGCGCAATCGCGATCGGCAGTATCGCCGCGGTGACGCCGAGCAGCGCGAGGTGAAACAGCGCTGCCCAGCGCGGCAGCAACACGCGGTTCAACAGATGGGCGTAGGCATAGCCGGCCAATAACACGGTCTGGAAGAACACCATCGCCACCGACCACACCGCCGGCGCGCCGCCGAGTTTTGGCAGCACCATCCTGGCGAACATCGGCTGGATCGAGAACAAGAGCAGCGCCGAGACGAACAGCGTCGTGGCATACAGCAACGGCGTCAGCCGGACGGCCATCGCCCGCCGGCCGAGATCACCCTGACTCGGCGCTATCCGATCGGAAGCATGGAAAACTGACATCGTATCCCTGGCGGCTGGCAATATGGGCTGCACGGTAGCCATCGAGCCCTGAGCAAAGGCTTAATCGGCGGCCGCAATGCGCCGGCAGCGCCATGGTAAATGCCGTCTTGAAGGGCTGCCGCAGCGGAACCCGACGGGCGAAGGGCGGGGTACGATCCCTGAGCTGCGGCTCGGCCAGCCAAAAATGTCGAAAACAACCCATGCAAAGAAAGCAGCGGTCACCGGCAAGCCGCTTTGGACGACGAGAAAACACTTTGACACGTCGGGCAAATCAGGGGCACCAATCCAGCATCGCGCCATTTGGCTCCCGGCCCTGCCCGACAACGGGCTCTTTCGCGCGATTGCAGGAAAATCCTTCCAACCATTGAATTGCACCGGCTCGCGCGCAGCGAACGATCGGCTGCGCTTTGCCGTAACCCGCACGCATGTCGATGCTGTGCCAGAGGAGATACGACGTGAACACACTTCCAGAACTCAGCAACCACACGGCCATGGCCGCATCCGGTCAAACCAGGGCTGCCGCGGCCCCGCGGCTAAAGCTCTCGCCACAAGGCGTTTCCATCGACCATCCCGATCCGGAACTTGGCGAACAGCTGATGGCCGACGCGTTGGGGGTCCCCGACCGCGACGCGATGCATGGCATTCTGCGACAATTGGTGAAAGCCAGCGTGAGCGGAAAGAAGCCCGACGCGGTCAACCTCGCCTTCATGATTTCAATGGTGGAAAGCATCAAGCCGAGGGATTCCATCGAGGCCATGCTGGTGGCGCAGATGGTGTCCGTCCATGTGATGGCGATGCGATGTGTCTATCACCTCGCAGGCGCGAACGCCGCCCGGCACGACAGCGCCGTGCGCGCATTGGGCATGCTGGCCCGCACATTCCCGGCCCAGGTCGAGGCGCTGACCCGCTATCGCAACAAGGGCGAGCCTGCCATCACGGTGCAGAACGTCTCGGTCGGAGATGGCGGCAAGGCCATCGTCGGCAATGTCACGCAGCATGCGGGCGTGATCGTTTCGGAGAAGAGCCCGGCGTCCGCGCAGGACTCGACGTCCCATTGTCGAACGCGGGAGGACGATTGCGTCGACGCGGAGCAGGAAGCCCAGGCGTGAGCAATCCCGCCCCCGATACCCGCGCGATGCAGGCGAGCCCGCGGTGCGGCGCCAACACCCGCGCCGGCGGATCGTGCCGCGCGCCGGCGCTGCGCGGCAAACGGCGCTGCCGCATGCACGGCGGCGCGCCGAAATCCGGCGCGCCAAGGCGAAACCGGAACGCGCGCAAGCACGGCCAGTTCACAAAAGTCGCCATCGCCGAGCGAAAGCGGATTCAGGCCTTGCTGGCGGATGCACGGAAGTTGCTGCAAGAGATGAAATAATTGGCGCCGCCGAACCCTGAGTTCTGCGGTGTGAGCGGCACCCTGGCTAGACTAGCAGTTGGGGCCGCCGCCGTAAGCGGATTCCTTGCCACCGAGCCACACGGACCAGCATCCTGTCGCTGTGTTGAGCTGGACGCTGACCTGGCCTGGAAGACGGATTTAAACGCGCGAACCGCCGCTCACCAGATCGAGTTCGGCAACATTCAACTCACGGATTTCGGTGCTGTTCATTTCAAGCTCCCTTCGATGTGACGGTCACCAGCGACCGTCGATGGAGGGAGAATGCCTGGAGATCTGCCGGCCGGCTGTGATGGCAGTCACAGCAAGTCGGTTTTGGCAGGCGGCCTCTCAGTCGGCCTGAATGCTGGATTTATGAGTACCGTCCTAATCTCAGTCCTTCCTGGTATGGCCCCAGATCTGGTCCCAGTCCTCGCCGGCGGCATCGACGACGCGGCCGTCGGCCTCGAAGAATTTGTTCGGGACCTGGAAGATCGCCAGCATCAGCCCGCCCTCGGGGCACCAGGCAACATGACGGCTGCCCTGCTCGCGCCAGATGTATTCACCGGCCTTGCACTCGATGCCCTTGGCCGGACCTTCCTTGTCGACCAGCGAGCCCTCGAGCACGTAGGTCTGCTCGATGTTGACATGCTCGTGGTCGGGCAGCACCGCGCCGGGTTGAAACCGCATCAGCGCGGTCATCAGGCCGGTCTTGCGATCGAACAGCAGCGTCTTGGCTTCGCAACCGGGGAAACGGGTCTGCTGCCATTCCATGTCGGCCGGCCGCACCAGATGCGAATGGGTGTCTGCGGTCTGCGGGCCCTTTGGCGTCACGGCGTCCATGGCGATCCTCCGTCTTTTGGATTTGCGGCGATCCTAGCAGCCGGGAGAAGGCGCATCCAGCCTTGCCGGCGCCCGCCCCCAATTGTAGGATCAACGGGCCGGCCACTCCCGCGACGCATGGTGAACAATGGCGGCACTGCAACATTCGCGTTTCTGCAAGGGCTGCTGGGAGCAGATGCACATGCCGGTGCCGCTCCGCGGCGTCATTTCGGTGCCGTTCCGGGCGTTTGGCGTTCGCCCGAGCCGAATGAACCCCAACACCTGCACGATCTGCGAGCTGATGTTCACCAAGGTGATGCGGGCCCGCAAGATCACCATCGATGCGACCGTGATGTTTGCCGATCTGCGCGGCTATACCAGCCTGTCGCAGTCGAAGTCAGCGGAGGCCGTCTCGGGGCTGCTCGACGCGTTCTACGATGAATGCGCGGATGCGATCTGGCAGCATGACGGGCTGCTCAACAAGACCATCGGCGACGCCGTCATGGCCGTCTTCAATTTTCCCTTGCAGCGCGATGACCATGTCCGAAACGCCCTGCTCGCGGCACGCGATATCCAGAACAACTGGCGCGAACGGCGCGACAGTCTTGCAGCCGCGCTCGGCCTCAATGCCGGCGAACTCGGGATCGGCATCGGTATTCACGCCGGCGAACTCAGCTTCGGCGAGTTCGGCCGCTCGCACCGCGACCTCACCGCCATCGGCACCGTGGTCAACACCGCCTCCCGCGCGCAGTCGGTCGCCGAAGCCGACCAGATCCTCGTGACACAGGCGGTCTACCAGCGCGCCCGATCGGATTTGCAGGACAGCCACGCCAGGACCTTTCAGCTCAAGGGATTCGATGCCCCGATCGAGCTTTACGCAGCATAGGCCCGCCCTCTTTCCAGGTGGTCCTTGCTCACCAAAGGTTCTTGCCGTCGATCACAGCCACCGGCACGGCGTCGAGATCGACATCGTCGAACAGTCGCGCATTGACGCCGACCTTGGGATTGTCGAAATCCGGTTTGCCGGCCGACCAATCCGGCGATTCCCCATAGGTCCCGCAGCCGCAACTGGCGCAGAAATGATGCTTGATGGTGCGGCTGCCCCACAAATACGTGGCGACATTTTCGGGCGGCGACGTCAGGCGAAACTGCGCGGGCGTGTAGTACGCCCATAGCGCGCCGCGCTTTGCGCAGAACGAACAGGTGCAGCGGGTCACGTCGGCGGGCATGTCATCCACCTCGAATGTCGTCAGGCCGCAATGGCAGCTTCCCTTGATTGGCACGATCCATTCCTTTTCGAATGATCCGACACGGCAAGGGTTCATAACCGGTGCCTGCTGCCAGCATGCTGTCAGCAGCAGGCAGCGTCGCCCCTCAGGCCCATGCGCTGCCAGAGTGATCCACCTTCGTTGCTGCCTGATCGCGAAACTTGCTAGCTTTCGGTTTCCCGGCTCGAGTCGCGGAGCAAGTCTTGGGTTTTCTCTTCGTCCTCACGGTCGGGCTCATCGCCGGCACCATCAGCGGCATCGTCGGCACCGGCTCCTCGATCATGCTGATGCCGGTGCTGGTCTATCAATACGGGCCAAAGGAAGCCGTGCCGATCATGGCGGTCGCGGCCGTGATGGCGAACCTGTCGCGCATCCTGGCCTGGTGGCGCGAGGTCGACTGGCGCGCCTGCCTCGCCTATTCCGTCACGGGCATTCCGGCCGCGGCGCTTGGCGCGCGGACGCTGCTGGCGTTGCCGCCGCACGCCGTCGACATTGCGATCGGACTGTTTTTGATTGCGATGGTGCCGGTGCGGCACTGGCTCGACCGCCACCGGCTCAAGGCCAAGCTCTGGCATCTTGCCGTCGGTGGCGCCGTGATCGGCTATCTCACCGGCATCGTGGTGTCGACCGGCCCGCTCAGCGTGCCGCTGTTCCTGTTTTACGGATTGAACAAGGGCGCGTTCCTCGCCACCGAGGCCGCAAGTTCGCTCGGGCTCTACTTAAGCAAATCAGTCACCTTCGAACGCTTCGGCGCGCTGACATCGGACGTGGCGCTGAAGGGCCTGATCGCGGGTTCTTCGCTGATGGTCGGCGCCTTCATCGCCAAGCGTTTTGTGCTGCAGCTTCAGCCCAACATGTTTCGCCTGCTGATGGACGGCATCATGCTGGCGGCAGGCCTTTCGCTGCTGTGGACGGCCCTATCAGTCTGAAATCCAGCGTCTCCGATCTGAACCAACCTCGCGGTCCGGGAGACGAAGTGACGTGCATCACATCCAATTCCGGATGAGACCTTAGACGTTGCGTGGCATGAAAAATCATTTTCAGCCACAGGAGATTTAGAAATGAACAGGGGCATTATCGGCGCCGTCGTTGCCGTCATTGTCATTGGCTTGATTGCAGCCGGAAGCTGGTACACCGTCGATCAGACCGAGCGCGGCGTGCTGCTGCGTTATGGCGCGGTCATCGGTACCGCGCAGCCGGGCCTCGGCTTCAAGATCCCGCTGATCGACAGCGTCGAGAAGGTCAGCGTCAAGACCACGACGTTTTCGTGGGACAAGATGAATTCCTATTCCTACGACCAGCAGCCCGCCGATCTCAAGATCAGCGTCACCCTGCGGGCATCGCCGGAAAAAGTAACCGACCTTTACGCCAAATTCGGCCGGCTGCAGGCCGCGGTCAATCAGGTGGTCAGCCCCGCCGTCAACCAGCAGGTCAAGATCGTATTCGGCCGCTATACCGCGGTGAAAGCCATTCAGGAGCGCGGCGCCCTCAACAACGCGATTCGGGACGCCATTATCGCTTCGCTGAGGGATGATCCGATGATCATCGTCGAGAGCGTGCAGCTGGAGAACATCGAGTTCAGCACGACCTATCTGCACTCGATCGAGCAGCGCATGCTGGCCGAAGTCGAGGTGCAGAAGCTGCAGCAGAACGCCGAGCGCGAAAAAGTCCAGGCGCAGATCACGGTCACGCAAGCCAACGCCAAGGCCAACGCGGTCCGCGCCGAAGCGCAGGCCTCCGCCGACGCGCTGCGGCTGAACGGCGAAGCCCGCGCCACCAACATCAAACTGACCGGTGAAGCCGAAGCCGCCGCCATCGAAGCCCGCGCCAAGGCGCTCGGCACCAACCCGAACCTCGTCACCCTGGTGCAGGCCGAACGCTGGAACGGCGTGCTGCCGACCACGATGGTGCCCGGCTCTGCGGTGCCGTTCGTCTCGGTCAAATAATTTTCGAAAGCATCCGGAAACTTTGATGCCTGGGATCGCGATCTCAGGCATCATCGTCTTTAGGAACAGGTTTCATGCGGAATGTCATCACCCTGGCGGGCATCGCGCTCGCTTTCGCCCTCGCCGCGCCGGCCTCGCAGGCCGCGGAAAATTTTGACGGGCTCTGGGCCAAAACGGCAAAAGATTGCCGCAACAAGGAAGGTCCCGACAGCAAGACGCTGATCGACATGAGCAAGCCGATCGGCGGCAAGCCCGCGCCGATGGTCGACCAGTATGAAAATCATTGCCGGATCGACCGCAAGACCGTCGTCGGCGACGGCGTCCATCTGTCGGTCACCTGCTTTGAGTTCTGGGAATATTTCAACAAGGGCATCGAGCCGCGCAAGGCGACCTTCAAGCTCGCCCCCGGCCCCAACGGCACCATCAAGATCGACGGCAAGGCGCATCTGCGCTGCAAAATGCCGGCGAGCGGCCGTTGAACTCGGGGCATCACGGCTGGCGTTGAAAAACGCGGCCGGATGCCATCATGCTGACGCCAATAATGCCCGGTATCGTGGCATAATGCATGATCTGATCCATTCGGCCGTGAGGGCGATGTCTTGAGCGCAATAGCTGATGTGGCTGCTATCACCGGTACCGGCAACCCGACGGTAGGGAAAACCGATGTCCAGCAAGACACCCTGAAATTTGCGGAGGCGGCGCTTACCGACAGCAAGCGCGAGGGCTTGCTGCTCGCGGTTCGCGCCCGCTGGGTTGCGCTGGCGGTGACGGCTGCAACCCTGCCGATCATCAATCCGGAGTGGGAGGTCCTCTATTACGTTCTGATGCTCGGCCTGTTTGCCCTGATCGGCTGGGCCCAGCTCAAGGTCGGCAAGACCGGCCGGTCGGTGCCCGAGCTTATTCTGCTGTTTTGCGACCTGGCGCTGATGACCTTCCTGAGCGTGGTGCCCAATCCCTGGAGCACGGTCGATTGGCCGATCGCGATGCAGTACAGGTTCGACAGCTTCCTTTACTTCTTTGTTTTCCTGGCTATCGCGACGCTGGCCTATTCATGGCGCACCGTCGTGGCGATGGGGTTTTGGACCTCGGCGCTGTGGGCGATCGGCGTCGGCTGGGTGTACCTGCACCCCAACACCCATGCCGCGTTGTCGGAACGGGTGCGGGCCGCCGTCGGCGCCGACGTCAGGCTGTTCGACGTCATCGACCCCGCCTCGATCGGGTTCGGCGCCCGGTTCCAGCAGATCACCGTCTTCCTGATCGTCGCCATGACGCTGGCGCTGGCGGCGCGGCGCTCGAACGCGCTGCTGATCAGCCACGCCGGTATCGAGCGCGAACGCACCAATCTGGCGCGGTATTTTTCGCCCAACGTCGTCGCGCAATTGTCCAAAAACGACGATCCGCTCAAGCAGGTGCGGACGCAGAATGTTGCGGTGCTGTTCGCCGACATCGTCGATTTCACGTCCTATGCCGACGGCCGCAGCCCGATGGAAGTGATCGGAACGCTGCGGCAATTCCACGAGCGGATGGAACGGGAGGTATTTCGGCACAGCGGCACGCTCGACAAATATCTCGGCGACGGCTTGATGGCGACGTTCGGCACGCCGTTCACCGGCGATTCCGACGCCGGCAACGCGCTGCGTTGTGCGCAGGCCATGATCGGCTCGATCGCCGAGCTCAATCTCGACCGCCAACACCGCGGCGAACCGCCGATTCGGCTCAGCGTCGGATTGCACTTTGGTCAGGTCGTGCTCGGCGACATCGGCTTGAACCGGCTCGAATTCGCCGTGATCGGCACGGCCGTCAATGCCGCAAGCCGCCTTGAAACGCTGACCCGCGAATATGGCTGCGCGATGGTGGCCAGCGACGAACTCGTGCAGCGAGCGCGGGCGGAATCCGGCAGTTCGAGCGCCGACTTCTTGCACCTGGTGGAGAAGCCACCGCGGACCATTCGCGGCCTCGAGCAACCGGTCGGGATATGGACGCGGGAAAACGAGGCGTCCTGACCGGCGAAGCCACGGTTGACCACGCACCATGTCAAGGCGCATAGGCCACCGCAGAATTGAACTCGCGTATGGCTTGATCCAATGCCTCGATCCCAACGAAATCCCGATCCCTCCTTCTACATCGAACCGCGCAGCGGCCAGCGTTATCCGCTGGACGTTCCGCGCTGGTGCGGCGACGGGCAAAAGCCACTGCTGATCAGTCCGCAGGGCGGCATCGGCCGCGACGAGATCGATCGCGGCACGCGGTCGCTGTGGCGGTACCGGGCCGCGCTGCCGGTCGAGATTGCAAAACCGATTTCGCTCGGGGAAGGCTGCACCCCGCTGGTGCAAAGGGAATGGGGCGATTTTCGGCCGTTCTTCAAGCTGGAATGGTTCAACCCGACCTGCAGCTTCAAGGACCGCGGCACCACGGTGATGCTGTCCTATCTGCGGCAGCTCGGCATCGATGCGGTGCTGGAAGACAGTTCCGGCAATGGCGGCGCGTCGGTGGCGGCCTATGGCGCGGCCGGCGGCATGCGCGTGAAGATCCTGGCGCCGGCCTACACGTCGCCAGCCAAGGTCGCGCAGGTCCGCGCCTATGGCGCCGAGGTGCAGCTGGTCGAGGGGCCGCGCGAGGAATCGCAGCGCGAGGCGATCCGCCAGTCCAGCGAGATTTTCTACGCCAGCCATAACTGGCAGCCGTTCTTCCTGCAGGGCACCAAATCGATCGCCTATGAGATTTGGGAGGATTTCAATTTCGCGGCGCCCGACAACATCATCATTCCGGTTGGCGCCGGCAGCAACCTGCTCGGCTGCCACATCGGCTTCTCCGAACTGCTCGCCGCCGGCCAGATCAGCAAACTTCCAAAACTGTTTGCCGCGCAGCCGCTCAACTGCTCGCCATTGGACGCGAGCTTCCAGGCCGGCGTCGACACCCCGGTCGCGCGCGCCGTCCACAAGACGATCGCGGAAGGCACCGCAATCGCGCATCCGCTGCGGCTCAAGGAAATGATCCACGCCCTGAAAGACAGCGGCGGAGAATCGGTGGCCGTTTCCGAGGACGAGATCGTCACCGCCCTGAGGCGGCTCGCGCGGCTTGGCCTGTTCGTGGAGCCGACATCGGCCAGTGTCGCGGCGGCGTTCGCCCGGCTCACCGCGCGCGGCGTCATTGAGGCGCGCGAAACCACGGTGATGTTGATTTCGGGGACCGGCATCAAGACGGCGTCGGCCATCGCCGAGCTGTTTTGATTCCGGCCTTTGACTTGGCTTTGGAAGCACTATAGAACAAAATAAGAACACGCGAATCCCGCCAGGACTTCATGGCCAGATCCACCCTCTCTTTCGTCTGTCAGAACTGCGGCGCGGCGTTTAATCGCTGGCAGGGCAAGTGCGAGGCCTGCGGCGAGTGGAACACGCTGTCCGAGGAGGACACGACCGGTGCCACCTCGATGCCGGTGTCGATCCGCTCCAAGCGCAGGGGAAGAACGTTTGCGCTGGAATCGCTGACCGGCAAGAGCCAGGACGCGCCCCGCCTCTCCTCCGGCATGGTCGAGCTCGACCGCGTCACCGGCGGCGGCTTTGTCCGCGGCTCGGTGCTGCTGGTCGGCGGCGATCCCGGCATCGGCAAATCGACGCTGCTGACGCAGGCCACCAGCATGATGGCGCGCGCCGGGCATCGCGCGGTCTATATTTCCGGCGAAGAAGCGGTGGCCCAGGTGCGGCTGCGCGCCGAGCGGCTCGGGCTTGCCGACGCGCCGGTGCAACTCGCGGCCGAAACCGCGGTGGAAGACATCGTCTCGACGCTGTCCGAGGGCGCGGTGCCGCGGCTGATCGTGATCGATTCGATCCAGACCATGTGGACCGACACGGTGGAATCCGCGCCGGGCACGGTCACGCAGGTCCGGGCCTCGGCGCAGGCGCTGATCCGGTTTGCCAAAAAATCCGGCGCCACCATCATCCTGGTCGGGCATGTGACCAAGGACGGCCAGATCGCCGGCCCCCGCGTGGTCGAGCACATGGTCGATGCGGTGCTGTCGTTCGAGGGCGAAGGCTCGCAGCAATTCCGCATCCTGCGCGCGGCGAAGAACCGCTTCGGCCCTACGGACGAAATCGGCGTGTTCGAGATGACGGGCCTCGGCCTGCGCGAGGTCTCCAACCCCTCCGAATTGTTCCTGTCGGAGCGCGATCTCGGCAGTCCCGGCACGGCGGTGTTCGCCGGCATCGAGGGCACCCGCCCGGTGCTGGTGGAATTGCAGGCGCTGGTGGCGCCGACCACCCTCGGCACCCCCCGGCGCGCCGTGGTCGGCTGGGATCCGAGCCGGCTGTCGATGGTGCTGGCGGTGCTGGAGGCCCATTGCGGGGTCAAGCTGTCCGGCTATGACGTTTATCTGAACGTGGCCGGCGGCCTGCGGATCCAGGAGCCCGCGGCCGACGTCGCGGCCGCCGCCGCGCTGGTCTCGTCGCTGGTCAACGCGCCGCTGCCCACCGATGCGGTCTATTTCGGCGAGATCTCGCTGTCGGGTGCGGTCCGGCCGGTGGCGCAAACCTCGGCCCGGCTGAAAGAGGCGGCAAAACTCGGCTTCGGCCGTGCGATCCTGCCCGAATCGGCACGTGGCGAGGCCGGCGGCGATGCGGGTCTGGTCCTGAACAGCGTCGGCGGATTGACCAGCCTGGTCGCTGAAATCGCCGCGCGGGGCACGCCCAGGGCCAACCGGGAGCAGAATCGCGAAGGGACGGAGAAAAATGCCACACCGGCGCGATTCCGTCGCGAGAATGGCTAAAGCGGCGTGACGTTACCTGCCCTCGCCGCTATACAACGCGCGCGAAAGGCGCGTTGGATGGCGCGATATCCGGCCTTGCGGGATACGCCAGATGACCGTCACGTAGACCGGCACCGACCACGCCGATTCGCGAGCCTTGAGACTTCTTGCTTTGAGAATGTACGAGCGGACCTGACCAGCCGATGCCTGTAACGATACTCGATCTCGTCCTGCTTGCGGTGATGCTGATTTCGGGGCTGCTCGCCATGGTGCGCGGCTTCATGCGCGAGATTCTGTCGATCGCGGCCTGGGGCGCGGCGGCCCTGGTCACGCTGTATGCTTTCGCAAAACTGATGCCGACCGCTAGAACTTACTTCCAAAGCGAGACGATCGCGGCCGTGGTCGTGGTGGCCGGCACCTTCATCGCGACCCTGATCGTGGTATCGATCATTACGGTGCGGATTTCGGACATGATCCTGGATTCCCGGATCGGCGCGCTGGATCGCACGCTCGGTTTCCTGTTCGGCCTGGCCCGCGGGCTGCTGATCGTGGTGGTCGCCTTCCTGTTCTTCAGCTGGCTGGTTCCGGACAAGCAGCGGCCCGACTGGATCACTGGCGCGAAGTCCCGGATGGTGCTGCAGGGAACCGGCGATTGGTTAATGGCGCTCTTGCCGGATGACCCTGAGAACACCATCTTAAAGAGATTCAAGAAGAATAAACCCGACGACGATTCAACTGACGCCGAGCCGGCAGCCCCGGCACCCGGCGATGGCTACAGCAAACCTGCCCGCGACGGCCTTAAAAAGCTGATCGAGAAACCCGCGAGCAAGTAACTTTTGGGCCAAAGAGAGGCGATGGACGCGATGCAGAACCCTTCAGATCCCGCCGCGCAACTTGACCGAAACTCCGGTCCGATCGATTTGCAGGACGATCTTGAAGGCGACACGCTCCGCGAGGAATGTGGCGTGTTCGGCATCTTCGGCCACCCGGAAGCCGCCGCCGTCACCGCGCTCGGGCTGCACGCTTTGCAGCACCGCGGCCAGGAGGCCGCCGGCATCGTCTCCTTCGACGGCTCGCGGTTTCACTCGGAGAAGCGGCTCGGCCTGGTCGGCGACACCTTCTCCCGCCGCGAGGTGATCGAGCGCCTCCCCGGCAACCTCGCGGTCGGCCATGTGCGCTATTCCACGACCGGCGCCAACATCCTGCGCAACGTGCAGCCGCTGTTCGCCGAACTCAATGCCGGCGGTTTCGCGGTCGGCCACAACGGCAACCTCACCAACGGGCTGAGCCTGCGCCGCGAACTGGTGCGCAACGGCGCCATGATGCAATCCACCAACGACACCGAAGTGATCCTGCACCTGGTGGCGCAGTCCAAGCGCGGCCGTTTCATCGACCGCTTCATCGAGGCGCTGAGCGCGATCGAGGGCGCCTATTCGCTGGTGTCGATGACCAACAAGAAGCTGATCGGCGCGCGTGATCCGCTCGGCATCCGCCCCTTGGTGCTCGGCGACCTCGACGGCTGCCCGATCCTGACGTCGGAGACCTGCGCGCTCGACATGATCGGCGCGAAATATGTCCGCGACGTCGAACCCGGCGAAATCATCGTGTTCGACGAGCAGGGCGCGCACAGCCACAAGCCGTTTTCACCCAGACCGCCGCGGCCCTGCATCTTCGAATATATCTACTTCTCGCGGCCGGATTCCATCGTCGGCGGCCGCTCGGTCTATGAGGTCCGAAAATCGTTCGGCGCGGAACTCGCGCGCGAGAGCCATGTCGAGATCGACGTCGTGGTGCCGGTGCCGGATTCCGGCGTGCCCGCCGCGATCGGTTATGCCCAGCATTCCGGCGTGCCGTTCGAACTCGGCATTATCAGAAACCACTATGTCGGCCGCACCTTCATTCAGCCGACCCAGAGCGTGCGCGAACTCGGCGTCCGCATGAAGCATTCGGCCAACCGTGCCGCGATCGAGGGCAAGCGGATCATCCTGATCGACGACTCGCTGGTGCGCGGCACCACCTCGAAGAAGATCGTGCGCATGATGCGCGACGCCGGCGCGCGCGAAGTGCATTTCCGCCTCGCCTCGCCGCCGATCCTGTATCCCGACTACTACGGCATCGACCTGCCGGACCGCGGCGGGCTGCTGGCCGCCACGCACTCCCTTGAGGAGATGTGCGAGATCATCGGCGCCGATTCACTGGCGTTCCTGTCGATCGACGGCATGTACCGCGCGATGGGCGAACCCGGCCGCGACCCCGCCAATCCGAAATTCTCGGACCATTGTTTTACCGGTGTCTATCCGACCCACCTCACCGACCAGACCCAGGTCGAACCGCAGCCGCGGCAATTGTCGCTGCTGGCGGAGGCGAGTTAGTTGACCCAGGCGCTATGTCGTCCCTGCGAAAGCAGGGACCCATAGCCACCGGCCTTCGTTTTTCGGACGCCATTAGACACGAACACCTTTCGCCATCATAACCGTCACGGCGTATGGGTCTCTGCGTTCGCAGGGACGACGATGATAGAGCTTCTTCCATGACATCCTCCCTCGCCGCCCGTATCGCTCTCGTCACCGGCGCCTCGCGCGGCATCGGCTATGCTACTGCGCGCGCGCTTGCCAGAGCCGGCGCGCATATCGTGGCGGTGGCGCGGACGCAGGGCGGGCTGGAAGAGCTCGACGACGAGATCCGAAAAGACGGCGGCAGCGCCACCCTGGTGCCGCTGAACGTCACCGACTCCGACGGCATCGCCCGGCTCGGCGCGGCGCTGCACGAGCGCCATGGCAAGCTCGACATCCTCGTCGGCAATGCCGGCGTCGCCGGCCCTTCGTCACCGCTTGGCCATATCGAGCTGAAGCCGTGGAATGACGTGATGGCGGTCAACGTCACCGCGAACTTTCAATTGATCCGCTGCATGGAGCCGCTATTGAGGCAATCCGACGCCGGCCGCGCGGTGTTCGTCACCTCGGGCGCCGCCAACAAGGCCAGCGCCTATGTCGGCCCCTACGCCGCCTCGAAAGCCGCCCTCGAAGCCTTGGCGCGCGCCTGGGCGCAGGAGACCGCGAGCACTAACCTGCGCGTCAATCTGTTCAGCCCCGGCCCGGTCCGCACCAAGATGCGCGCCATCGTATTTCCCGGCGAAGACCCGGCGACGCTGGATACGCCGGAGCAGGTCGCGGAATTCATCGTGCCGATGTGTTCGCCGGATTGGAACGAGACCGGCAAGCTGTATGATTACAAGACGCGTACGCTGATGAGCTTTCGCGCGCCGGCGTAGGCTCTCTCCACGTCATTGCGAGCGTAGCGAAGCAATCCATTCTTTCTTTGCTCGGATGGATGGATTGCTTCGCTGCGCTCGCAATGACGGTGTCAAACCGTTGACACCCACCCCTCCCCGCGATTGACTGCCCGCGCACGCGGGAGCAACCCGCCAAGAAGATCAAGGGAGAAAGCCGACATGGCGATGCATCATCGCGCGCGCTCGATACCTGCCATCCGACATCTCGGCAAAACCATTCTCGCAGGCATCACCGCGGCCATCCTGATCGGCATCGCCACGACGCCGCATTCCGCACTTGCCGGCGACATTCCCACCTTCGCGGTCGATGCGTCCTGGCCAAAACCGCTGCCGAACAACTGGATCCTCGGCCAGGTCGGCGGCATCAGTGCCGACGCGCAGGGGCACATCTGGGTACTTCAGCGTCCGCGCCCGCTGACCGACGATGAAAAGGCCGCGGCGCTCGACCCGCCCCGCACCAAATGCTGCGTCCCGGCGCCGCCGGTGCTGGAGTTCGACGCCGATGGCAATCTGCTGCGTTCATGGGGCGGACCGGGCGAAGGCTATCAATGGTTCGGCAACGAACACGGCATCGAGGTCGACGATCGCGGCTTTGTCTGGCTGACCGGCAACGCGACCAACGACAGCCAGATCCTGAAGTTCACGCAGGACGGCAAATTCGTTCTGCAGATCGGCAAGATCGCGCCACCCAAGGGCAGCAACGACACCACGCAACTGGGCAGGCCCGCCGAGGTTACGGTCGATACGGGCGCCAACGAAGTCTACATCGCCGACGGTTACGGCAACCGGCGCATCATCGTGTTCGACGCCACCACGGGCGCCTACAAGCGGCACTGGGGCGCCTACGGCAAACCGCCGAACGACGACAAGCAAGCGCCCTACGATCCAAAGGCACCGGTCTCGGAGCAATTCGGCAGTCCCGTACATTGCGTCAAAGTCGCCGATGACGGGCTGGTCTATGTCTGCGACCGCATCAATAATCGCATCCAGGTGTTCAAGAAGGATGGAACCTTCGTGAAAGAGTGGTTCTACGAGAAGAACACGCTCGCCAACGGCGCGGTCTGGGACGTCGTGATCTGGCCCGATTCGAAGCAGAGCTATCTGCTGAGCGCCGACGGCGCCAACAACGAAATCCGGGTGCTGAAGCGCGACGACGGTACGGTGGTCGGGACGTTTGGCCGCAGCGGCCGCAATGCCGGCCAGTTCCACTGGATTCACGCCATGGCCGTCGATTCCAAAGGCAACGTCTATACCGCCGAAGTCGACACCGGAAAGCGAATCCAGAAATTCAAGCTGACATCGGACGCGCTACGATAGGCGGATTGCCGCGATTATCCGGAACCACTAACACCCTCTCCGTCTTCTGCCGGGTATGGACCTCCCAAAGAAGGCCGCCCGGCGAACATAGATGGAGGAAATACATGACTGCACTTAGCGCGCGTCGCCTAGCCGCGTTGATCACCGTTGCTTGCGTCGGCGTTGCCGTGCCTGCCTACGCCCAAGACAAGACCGTCAAGATCGGCGTGTTGAACGACATGTCGAGCCTCTACGCCGATATCGGCGGCCCCAATTCGGTGGTCGCGGTCAAGATGGCGATCGAGGATTCCGGATTGCTCAAGAAGGGCTGGAAGGTCGACGTCGTCAGCGGCGATCACCAGAACAAGCCCGACGTCGGCGTCAACATCGCCAGGCAGTGGATCGACAACGACAAGGTCGATGCGATCGCCGATACGCCGAATTCCGGCGTGGCGCTCGCGGTCAGCAACCTCGCCAAGGAAAAGAACATCGCGCTGCTCAATTCGGGCGCCGCCACCGCCGATCTCACCGGCAAGGCCTGCACGCCGAACACCATCTCGTTCACCTACGACACCTACATGCTGGCCAACGGCACCGGCAAGGCGCTGACCAAATCCGGCGGCGACACCTGGTTCTTCCTGACCGCCGATTACGCCTTCGGCCACGCACTGGAGCGCGATACTTCCGCTGTCGTCACCGCCAATGGCGGTAAGCCGCTCGGCGGCGTCAAGCATCCGATCAACACCTCGGATTTCTCGTCGTTCCTGCTGCAGGCGCAGGCCTCCAAGTCCAAGGTGGTCGGGCTCGCCAACGCCGGCGGCGACACCACCAACGCAATCAAGCAGGCCTCCGAATTCGGCATCGTGGCCGGCGGCCAGAAGCTGGCCGCGCTGCTGCTGTTCATCAACGACGTGCATTCGCTGGGACTGAAGACCGCGCAAGGCCTGACCTTCACGGAATCGTTTTACTGGGATTTGAACGACCAGACCCGCGCCTTCTCGAAGCGGTTCGCCGCCCTGGCGAGCAAGAATGCGATGCCGTCGATGACGCAAGCCGGCAACTACGCGATGGTGCTGCATTATCTCAAGGCGATGGAAGCGCTCGGCGGCAATCCGCATGACGGCGCCAAGGTGATCGCCAAGATGAAGGAACTGCCGACCGACGATCCCCTGTTCGGCACAGGCCCGCTGCGCGCCGACGGCCGCCGCATCATCCCGGCCTATCTGTTCGAAGTGAAGAAGCCGGCAGAATCGAAGGGCCCGTGGGATTACTACAAGCAGATCGCCACGATCGCCCCGGAAGACGCCGCCAAGCCGCTGGAAGCGAGCGATTGTCCGCTGGTGAAGAAGTAAGAACCGGACGTAGGGTGGGCAAAGGCGCGCAAGCGCCGTGCCCACCATCTATCCGCACATGACTTGAGATGGTGGGCACGCTTCGCTTTGCCCACCCTACGATCGCTTTGCGCGCCCCGGAATGACTCGGGGTTAATCAACGCGGCAACAAATTGGTCTTGGCGAGGTCCAGAACCTCGTCGCCGCGGCCGCTCATCACCGCCCGCACCACCCACAGGCTGAAGCCCTTGACCTGTTCGGCGGTGATCGTGGGCGGCATCGACAATTCCTGGCGCGCCGTCACGACGTCGAGCACCGCCGGCCCGTCATGGGCCAATATTTCGCGGATCGCCTGCGGCAGATCGCCGGGATCCTCGACGCGCCGCGCATGAATGCCCATGGCGCGGGCCATCGCCGCGAAGTCGGGGTTTTCCAGATCGACCCCCGTTTCAATGAACCCGGACGCCTTCATCTCCAGCGCGACGAAGCCGAGCACGCCATTGTTGAAGATCACGACTTTTACCGGCAGCTTCATCTGCCGCAGCGTGATCAGGTCGCCCATCAGCATCGCGAATCCGCCGTCGCCGGACATCGACACCACCTGCCGCCCCGGCTGTGAGGCCTGGGCGCCGATCGCATGCGCCATCGCATTGGCCATCGAGCCGTGCACCCAGGATCCCAAAAGACGCCGGCGTCCGTTCATGCCGAGATAGCGCGCCGCCCAGATCGTCGGCGTGCCGACATCGGCCGTGAACACCGCGTCGTCGGAGGCCGCCTCGCCGAGCAGGCGCGCCAGATATTGCGGGTGGATCGGCTTGTGCCCCGGCGTCCCGCGCGCCAGTTCGTCCAGTCCGGCGCGGGCTTTCTTGTAGTGCGCCACGCTGTCGTCGAGATGGCGGCGATCATCCTTCGCCGTCAGTCTAGGCAGCAGCGCCTCGATCGTGGCGCCGACATCGCCGACAAGACCGAGATCGAGCTTGCAGCGGCGGCCGAGATTTTCGGGGCGGATGTCGACCTGCGCGATCTTCGCTCCCGTCGGCAGAAACTGCTTGTAGGGGAAATCGGTTCCCAGCATCAGCAAGACGTCGCAGGCGTGCATGGCGGCGTAGCCGGAAGAGAAGCCGATGAAGCCGGTCATGCCGACATCGTAGGGGTTGTCGAATTCGACGTGTTCCTTGCCGCCGAGCGCATGTACCATCGGGCTCTTGAGCTTGTCGGCGAGCCGCATCAGGCCGGGATGGGCGCCCGCGCAGCCGCGGCCGCAGAACAGCGTCACGCGCCTGGCGCCGTTGAGAAGCTCCGCCAGCGCCGCCAATTCCGTATCATCCGGCCGAACCACCGGTGGTTTCGGCAGCAGGCCGGCATTCGGTGAAATGCCGCGGCTCGGCGCCTTCTTAAGCGCGATGTCGCCAGGGATCACCAGCACGGCCACGCCGCGCCGGCCGACGGCCGCGCGGATCGCATTTTCCAGCACGTAAGGCAGCTGCGCCGGATCGGAGACGAGCTCGCAGTAATGACTGCATTCGCGGAATAATTCCTGCGGGTGAGTCTCCTGAAAATAGCCGCCGCCGATCTCGGCGGAAGGAACCTGCGCGGCGATGGCCAGCACCGGCGTGCGGCTGCGGTGCGCATCGAACAGCCCATTGATGAGATGGAGATTTCCCGGCCCGCACGAGCCCGCGCATACCGCGAGCGTGCCGGTGATTTGCGCCTCGCCCGAAGCTGCAAAGGCGGCGACTTCCTCATGGCGAACGTGAACCCAGTCGATCACCTCACGTTTGCGCAGCGCTTCGGTCAACCCGTTCAGGCTGTCCCCGACCACGCCGAATATCCGCTTCACGCCGGCCTGGATCAAGGTTTCCGCGATGAGGTCGGCGACGGTGTCGATCTGCATGATGGCCTCGCTCTGTTGGGGGAGCTTTCGGAACGTGAGCCATCAGATGTAGCGGGCCGGCCGCGCCCGAACAATTCAGGCTACCGTGATGTCGGCGGAACTCTATTTCCGCTCAGCGGCCGGATTCAAGCAGCGGGTTTGCCCGCCATGGTCCGCCACGCGACCACAAGCGCCAGCGCCAGCAGCGCCGCAGCCAACAGGAACGGCGCGCCGGGCATTTTCACCGGCGCAGCATCGCTGATGAAATAGGCAAAGATCAGCGTGAACAAAAAAGGCCCCACCATCTGGGCGACGCTGTTGACGCTGTTGGTGGCGCCCTGCAACTGGCCTTGCTGATCCGGCGCGACCAGTTGCGTGGTCAGCGACTGGATCGCCGCTCCGGCGATGCCCCAGAGCGCCATCACGGGAATGCCGACCCAAAACAGCGGACCGGTCGGCGCCGCGCCATAGATCAGGAAACCGAGCGCACCGCAGCCGAGCCCGAGCAACAGCGCGCGGCGTTCGCCAAGGCGCGAGACGATCGGTCCGACGCCTGCGCCCTGCACCACCATGGCACAGATGCCGACCAGCGCCAGCGTCAGGCCGACGGTCTTGGTGTCCCAGCCATATCGATAGGTCGCGTACAGCACGAAGGTCGAGGGCAGCACGACATGCGCGACCTGGCCGAAGAAATTCGCCCATGAGAGACCTGCGAGAATCCGGTTGGAGCGCAGCAGATGCAGCGCGCCGAGCGGATTGGCGCTCCTCCAGCGGAACGGCGAGCGCCGCTCCGGCGGCAACGACTCCGGCAGGATCAGCCAGCCGTAAAGCGTATTGGCAAAGCTCAGGCCTGCCGCGACCCAGAACGGCAGCCGCGGATCCATGTCGCCGAGAAGTCCGCCGACGGCGGGGCCGAGAATGAATCCGGCACCGAACGCCGCGCCGATCTTGCCGAACACGGCAGCGCGCCGCTCCGGCGGCGTCACGTCGGCGATGTAGGCAAAGGCCGTGGAGATACTGGCCGAGGTGATGCCCGAGATCACGCGGCCGATGAACAGCCACAGCAGCGACGGCGCCAATGCCATCAGCACGTAGTCCAGCGCCAGCCCGAAATTGGACAGCAGCACCACCGGCCGGCGGCCGAATCTATCCGACAAGGCGCCGAGGATCGGCGAGAAGATGAACTGCATCACCGCCCAGGCGGTGCCGAACAGTCCAAAGATCCGTGCGGCCGTGGCGGTATCGTTGTCGACGAAACTCTCCACGAGCTTCGGCAGGATCGGCAGGATCAGGCCGAGCGCGAACATGTCGAGCAGGATGGTGACAAAAATGAAGACGGCTGCGCCGCTGCGCACCGGCGGCATCCCGGCTGCGCGCTCGGTCGCCGCCTCGCTCATGACGGCCGCTTGCGCTTGTGGGCGAACGGATTGGCCTTCTCGCGCAGCATGATGCGGATCGGCGTGCCCGGCAGATCGAAGGCCTCACGCATGCTGTTGGTGAGATAACGCAGGTAGGACGTCGGTACCGCGTCGGCGCGCGAGCAGAACAGGATAAAACTCGGCGGCCGCGCCTTGGCTTGCGTGATGTAATTCAGCTTCAGCCGGCGGCCCGACACCGATGGCGGCGGATTGGCGTCGACCGCCTGCTCGAACCAGCGATTGAGCGCCGCCGTCGGCACCCGCTTGTTCCAGACCGCGTAGGCTTGTTCGATCGCGCTCATCAGCCGGTCGATGCCCTCGCCCATCAGCCCCGACACCGCCACGACCGGCGCGCCCTTCATCTGCGGCAGCAAGTGATCGACATCGGTACGCAGCGCCGAAACGAGGCTGCCCTTTTTCTCCATCAAATCCCATTTGTTGACGGCCAGCACGATCGCCCGCCCCTCGCGCTCGATCAGGTCGGCGATGCGCAGATCCTGCTCCTCGAACCGGTTCTGCGCGTCCATCATCATGACCACGACTTCGGCAAAGCGCACCGCGCGCAATGCGTCCGCCACCGAGAGCTTCTCCAGCTTCTCGTCGATCCGCGCCCGCCGCCGCAGGCCCGCGGTATCGAACACCCGGAAGTCGCGGCCCTGCCAGGTCACCTCGACCGAAATCGAATCGCGCGTGGTGCCGGCCTCGGCGCTGGTCAACAGCCGCTCCTCGCCCAGCAGGTAATTGATCAGGGTCGATTTGCCGGCGTTGGGACGGCCGACGATCGCAACCCGAATTGGGCGTTTGGCGAAATCCTCATCGGATTCGATGATGTCGTCATCGTCGAATTCCTCGCCCTCCTCGGTCGGATCCGGCATCAGCACGCGCAGCGCGTCGTAGAGATCGCTGAGGCCCTCGCCATGTTCGGCGGAAATCTGCACGGGATCGCCGAGCCCGAGCGCATAGGATTCCATCGCGCCGACCTCGCCGTGCCGGCCCTCGCTCTTGTTGGCGACCAGCACCACCGGCTTGTTGGCGCGGCGGGCGAAATCGGCAAAGGCGCGATCGTTCGGCGTCAGCCCGGCGCGTGCGTCGATCACGAACATCAGCGCGTCGGCCAGCGCAATCGCGGTTTCGGTCTGCTCCTGCATCCGCGCGGTGAGCGAGCCCTTGGCGCCTTCGTCGAGGCCGGCGGTATCGATCACGGTGAATTCGAGATCGCCGAGGCGCCCGCTGCCCTCGCGGCGGTCGCGGGTGACGCCGGGTTCGTCGTCGACGAGCGCCAGCTTCTGCCCGACCAGACGGTTGAACAGCGTCGATTTGCCGACATTGGGTCGGCCGATGATGGCAAACGTAAAGGGCATAAATAATCCAGACGCCCTTTTTGGAGGGCGTGTCAATCGAAGTTGGAAGAAGAGCGCTGTTCTATCAGAACAGCGCCCACATTATTGTTTGACGCGTTTTCTACCGCAGATAAGTCTACGCAATCTGCGCAAACTTGATTGCTATGCGAACCGGCGTCCACTTCGCTCGAAAACGCTATGGCTTTTAGCGCGTAAACGTACCGCTCGGCATCGGCGCCGGGAACGGTGTGGCGGATTGTTGGGTGGACTGCGCGGGCGCGGCCGATGAGGCCGCCGGCTGATCGGGCGGCGGCGCAGTGGTGCGCTTGCGCACGATCCGCTTCGGCTTCGGCGCCGGCGGCGCCGCGTTGGTGCCGCCCTCGTCCGTGGGCGCGGCATCGGGATCTGCGGCGGGTTCAGCCGCGGGCGCAGCGGCAACCGGGGCCGGCGCCTGCCTGCCTCTGGATCTTGACCCCTTCGATTGAGGTTCCTGCGGCGGCGGGGCGACCGCGGCCGTGGCGTTCGGATCCTCGATCTGCTGCTGGCGCGCGCCCTTGTAGAGATCCTTCGGCACGCCCTGCTCGAGACCGGGCACCCCGTCAGGGAAAACCGGCTTGCGCTCGCCCGGCAGCTTCTTCTTGGTGTCGAGGAAGTCGAGCATGTCGGTCGGATCGAAATTGCCCATGCTGCTACAGCCCGACAGCGCGCCGGAGAGCGCGATGAGGACGGTGGCTGCGATCAGACGGTGCGGGCGACGCATGCTCGTTTCTCGTTTATCTCGTTGGCCGGCTTAGCTGTCGTTAGCTCTTTGCAACCGGGGGAAGCAACGCTTGCAGCGCTTCGGCACGCGAGCGCAGGCTCGGTGGCGTCCCGCCGTCATTGGCAATCAGGTCCAGCCATTGCCGTGTCGCCGCAGCATCGTTGGCGCGCCAGGCCGACAGCGCCAGCAATTCGCGCGCGGAATGGCGAAAGGTCGCGTCCGGTCCGGCGGCCGCCTCGAGGCGCGCCTTCATGTCGGGATAGGAGATGGTTTCCAGCAGCAACTGGGCGGCGCGAATCCGCGCCAGATCCTGTTGCGCCACGCCGACGCTGCGATCCGCGGCAATCTCGTCGAACATCTTGGCGGCAGCCTGCTGGTCGCGGCTCGCGAGCTCCGCGGCCGTGCGCAGCCGCGCCAGCACGCGATATCCGGCCGGCGCCTTCGCCGCCAGATCGGCAAAGGCCGCCTCGGCTTCGGCGTGCTTGCCCGCCTCCGACAGTTCCGCAGCCTTGTCGAAGGCCGCACCGGCCTCGACCGCCTTCTTGGCTTCCAGATATTGGTAGCCACGCCAGCCGCCCACGGCGGCGATGACGAGGAGCGCCGCGGCAATGATAAAGATGGAATATTTGTCCCACAGCTTCTTGAGCTGATCGCGACGGACTTCCTCGTCGACTTCATTAAATAATTCAGACACTTAAGGCTATCCCATCCCCGCTGAGCCGCTGGCTGCGCGGCGGCGCCATGCGCCCGATCCCCGCATGGCGGCGGCGATACCCTAACGATATGGCGGTGGCAAGGCAAAGCGAGCCGGATCAAAGCGTTAACGCTGAAGGCGGCAGCCGGAAGCAAGTTGTCCCATGCCGCGCGCGTCCGGGAGTGCTGGGGGCATTCGGGAATATTGACTTCGCGGTTCAAAGCTTGGCGTAATCCGTCCGATTTTTGTTGGTTTTTCGTCTGATATTGCAGGTGCTTCATGCTTTGCCGCGCCCTGGTCGTCACGCTTGCCGTCGGGGCCGCCGCCCTGCCCGCATCCAGCCACGCCTACGACCTTAAGGCCAAGACGCCGGAGACGGCGTTCTCCGGCAAACAGCGGCCGGATATTTTGGGCATCTCGGCGGATTCCACCGCTGATTCCGCCCGCACGGTGCTGGAATCGTTCTTCAAGGGACGCAGCAACGCCACGTCAGACATCCAGCAGCAGAAGTTCGGCACTACCGCGATCAGCTTCATCTCGGCGCTGAATTTCAGCCTTCCCGCCGGGCCCGGCCAGAACGGCGAAGTGCTGAAGAGCAGCTTCTCCTCGCCCGCGAGCGGCAATCGCATTTATTTCCTGGCGCGCAACCTCACCTTTGCGAAGGACCAGCAGCCGGCGAAGGCCGACATGGTCAAGGACGTCATGGGCAAATACGGCGCGCCCACCATCGTCGGCGACCAGCATCTCTATTATATCTTTCGCAAGGGCTCGGTCATATCGGTCGGCACGAAATACAAGGAAGCCACCGCGATCGAGGCCATCGGCAAGCCGCTCGATCCCAAAGCCGCGCTCAAGCTCAACGGCGAAACCATCCGCGGCAGCTGCGTCGCGGTCGTCAAGCGGGCGCAGGCCAAGGAGAAAACGCTGGCCGCGATGCTCAGTGAAGCCAAGGGCGCCAATTGCGACGGCGTGCTGAGCGTGCAGCTGATACCTGGTGCTACGCCCGACCGGGTCGGGATCGCGCAGTTTTCGCTGTTGGACGTCAAGCGCGTGATCAGCGCGGCGGCGATCGACAATGATGCGCTTGCCGCGGAACAGAATGAACGCAATGCGATGCCGAAAGGCAGCGCGCCGAAGCTCTGATCGTCCGCCGATCGATTTGAGGCGTCGCGCAACGCGCAATCTCAGACCAGCAAATGGAATTCCTGCCAGGGGCTCCATTCGGTGCCGTCGCTGGCGCGTACCCAGAGATCGGCCGGGGCCGTTGCGGCCTGAAACGCGGCGTTTGCGAGCTGGGCGGCGGTAATGTCGATCGCCGAATTGACGCCCTGCGTAATCCCGTTCAACGTCCAGTGCCCGCTCGCGGGATCAGACGAGGAATCCCAGAGCTGATAGTTGGTGATGGCGTCGCCGTCGGGGTCGGTCGCTGTGAAGAACGAACTGGCCGCCACGGTTTGATGCGGCGCGGCAACGACGTTGGATGCCGTGACCACAGGCGCCAGGTCGACCGGCGCGTTGACCTGAAACGGCTTCCAGTCGCTCCACATCATTCCGTCATTGACGCGAACCCAGAGATCGTCGGTACCGGAGCCGCTTTGGAACGTGGTCTGGGCCAGCTCTGCCGCCGTGACATCGATCGCCACGCCGGCGGATTGCGCGATGCCGTTGACGCTCCAGTGCCCGCTGGCGGGATTTGCCGTCGAATCCCAGAATTGATAGGCCGCGATGGCATCGTTCTCGGCGTCGACCACCGAGAACAACGTCGAAGCAGCGATGTTCTGGTTGTGGCTCGCGGTGAAATCGGACACCACGGCGATTGGCGCAGTGTCGACCGGAGCGGTGACGTGAAATTCGGACCACGTGCTCCACATGAACCCGTCGAACGCGCGGACCCAGAGCTGATCGATGCCCGAGCCGCTTTGGAAGGAAGTGGTCGCAAGTTCGCCAGCCGTGACCTCGATCGCCACGCCGCTCTGCGTCGCAACGCCGTTCAGCATCCAGTGGCCACTGCTGGCATCGGTGGTCGAATCCCAGAATTCGTACCGGGTCATCGGGTCGCCATCGACGTCGTTGGCGGCAAACAGGCTCGCAGCATCAAGGGATTGGCCATGCGTTGCAGCGGTGTCGTGGCCGATAACATGGGGCGCGTGGCCCAATGGCGCCGAAGCAACCTGCGTTACATCCACGGTGAAGCGTTGCCATGCGCCCCACTCCATGCCGTCAAACGCACGTGCATACAACACGTCGGAAATGTTGGTGCCGGCGTGGAACGAAGTTTGCGAGAGCTGATCTGCCGTGATCTCAATGGCCGCATTGGTTGCCTGCGCGACGCCGTTCACAACCCAGTGGCCGCTGGACGGATCTGTGGTCGAATCCCACAACTGATATTTGGTGATGGCATCGCCATCGAGATCCGTCGCTGCGAGGAGCAGAGACACTGAAGCTGTATCGTCGCTTATCATCGCGGCAGGTGAGACCGAAACCAGCGGCGCCTGGTTGACGTACGGACTGGCGGTAAACCGCTGCCACGCCCCCCACTCGGCGCCGTCATTGGCCCGCACGTAGAGCGTATCCGTCGCCGAGCCGAACACGTAGCTCATCTGGGAGAGTTGGCCGGCGGCGATATCGATCTCGGCCTTGGCGGACATCACGACGCCATTGAGCAGCCAGTGCCCGTTGCCCTCGGTGTCCCAGAATGAATACCGGGTAACGCTGTCACCGTCCGCGTCCGTTACGCCAAACAGATCGCTGGCGAGGACCGAATTCTGGCCATGCGCGGCGGTGACATTGGAAGCGTCCACAACGGGCGCTTGATTGAGCGGCGCCGTAACCAGGAATGCGGCCCAATCGCTCCACTCCCGGCCGTCGAAGGCCCGGACCCAGAGATCGTCAGCGCCCGATCCACTCTGGAAATTGAGATTTGCGAGTTCACTGGCGCTAACTTCGATGGCCACGTTGCTCTGCGTTGCAACGCCGTTCAGAACCCAGTTGCCGCTCGCGGCGCCGGCTGTGGAATCCCACACTTCATACCAGGTGATCTGGTCGCCATCGACATCCCCAATTGAAAACAAGGTCGACGCGGCCAGGCTTTCGCCGTGCAAGGCCATGGTGTCGTGGGGTTGGACGACCGGGGCGTGGTTGGGAAAGGGTCCCGGATAGTCGCCGTCCAGTGGCACGCTGATCGTAAAGGATTGCCACTCACCCCACGCCATGCCGTCAAACGCGCGGACATAAAGTACTTCGAGGCCGGTAATGGCGGTGTGAAACGACGTATGGGCGAGTTGATCGGCCCTAACATCGATGGCCGTCCCGGTCCCCTGCGCAACGCCGTTAACGACCCAATGACCGCTCTTCGATCCCGGCGTCGAATCCCACAACTGGTACTTGGTGATGGCATCGCCGTCCGCATCAGATGCAGCGAACAATTGAGTAGCCGCAACCGACGAATCGAACCTGGCCATGACCGGCTGGGCGGTCACGACGGGCGCATGGTCAACGTGCGGGCTGATGCCGATGGCCTGCCAGCCTCCCCAGACCAGAGCAACCTGGCCGCTGACTTGGAGCGTTCCGGCTAGCGAGCCAAACACGTAGCTGGCCTGCCATAACTGCGCGCCGGTAATATGGATCTGGCTGTTGACCGCCTGGATTGCCCCGTTGATGACCCAGTGCCCATCGCCGTGGGTATTCCAGAGCGTGTATGCGGTTACGAAATTGCCATCGACATCCGTCGCCCCGAACAGATCAAAAGCGCTGACCGAGATTTGGCCGCGCTTTGCCGTCACATGCGATTTGACTGCCAGAACTGGCGCAAAACCGATCATAGGAAACAGGGGCCCCACGCAATTCAGGAATGATTATGCATAACGGGATGGCAATAAACGCGATTAACAAACTATCAACTATTGGGAACAATTGAAGCCCTGCAGCGCGCCGGTCGGACTTATTGCAGCGTTTACAGTTAATTGCGAAAATTCATTCACATCCGGCACGAACTGCCGGCAACGTTACTGCGCCGCCGCCCAGGCCTCGCGCAGCTGCCGCTTCAGCACCTTGCCATTGGCGTTGCGCGGCAGTGGCTCGGTGGTGACGTCGATGGTTTCCGGCACCTTGTAGTCCGACAAGCGCTCGGCGCACCAGGCGCGCAGATCGGCGACACTGGCCTCGCCCCTCGTCACCACGACGGCGTGGACGCGTTCGCCCAGCACCGGGCACGGCTTGGCGATAATCGCGCTCTCGAGCACGTCGGGGTGGCCTGACAACACAGACTCGACCTCGGCGGAATAGATCTTCAGGCCGCCGCGATTAATCATGTCCTTCTGGCGGTCGAACACGCGCACGAAATTTGCCTCATCGATCGAACCGAGATCGCCGGAATGCCAGAAACCGGCGGTAAAACTTTCCACCGTGGCCTTCGGGTTGTTCCAGTAGCCCTTGATGACCGAGCCGCCGTGAATCCAGATTTCGCCGACCTCGCCGCGCGGCAGTTCGTGGCCGTCCGGGTCGACGACGATGATCTGCGCGCCCGGACAGGGCAATCCGACGCTGTCGATATGCTGCGCGGTCAACTCGCCCGGCATCATGGTCGACGGCGAAGTGGTCTCGGTCGCGCCGTAGCAATTCGCCAGCCTGAGGCCCGGTATCTTGGCCGCCAGCCGTTCGATCGTCGCGATCGGCATCGGCGCGCCGCCAAAGCCGCCGATCCGCCAGCTCGACAGATCGGTGCTGTCGAAATCCGGCTGCAGCAGGCAGAGATTGTACATCGCCGGCACCATCACGGTGTAGGTGACGCGCTCGCGCGCCGCGAGCTTCAGATACTCCGCGGCCTTGAACTCCGGCATCACGATCAGCGTGCCCGCGCAGCGAACCATGGTCATGATATTGGCGACCACGCCGGTGACATGCCCGAGCGGCACCGCGGCAATCGAGCGATCCGCCGCGGTCAACTGCAGGCAGGACACGAAGACCATCGACGAATGGATGATATTGCAGTGCGCGAGCATCGCACCCTTCGGCTTTCCCGTGGTGCCCGACGTGTAGAGGATCATCGCGGTATCTTCTTCGCCGACCTCGGCAGGCGTTGCCGAGGCTGCGTGATCCAGCAGAGCGGCAAACTGCGAGGTGCTGCCGTCGTCGACCGACATCCGATGCTTGAGATCAGGCACATCACGCGCATCGGGCAGGCGATCGGCGAGCGTCGCCTCGTGAATCAGGAGCTTGGCGCCGGAATCGGTCAGCACATAGGCGATCTCGGGCTTTTGCTGGCGGGTCGACAGCAGCACCGTCACCAGCCCGGCATGGGCGGCGGCGAACATCGTCAGTACGAATTCGGTGCGGTTGCCGAGCAACACCGCGATGCGGTCTCCCGGCTGCAATCCGAGCCGCTGGAACCCGGCCGCAATCCGTGCCGATTGGGAGGCGACGTCGCGCCAGTTCATGCGGCGATCACCGCAGATCAACGCCTCGCCGTCAGGATTCCGCTCCGCGGCCTGCGATATCATTGCCCAGATCGTGGCGGGCCGATCGCAGAACGCCGGCACCACGCGATCGCCGAAGCGGGTCTCGAGCCGCATCGCCGGAATAGGATGTTGCGACCAGTCCAACGCTAGACTCCAACCACGGGGACGCCGATCACGACCGGATGGAACGCGAATGCGAGCGCGAGGTAGGCGACGACCCCGACTGCGATCGCGATCATATCGTTGCCGGGACCGCCGACCGGGATCGGTGGCCCGCCGGCGTCCGCACGGCGTTTCAGCGAGATGCGGTCGAACACCGCCCACGCCAGGAACGAGCCGAACAAAATGATCGAGCCGAGATCGCCGTTGGCGAGCAGGTGCGCGGCCGCCCATAATTTGACGCCGGTCAGCATCGGATGCTTCAGCGTGGTGTAGATCCGGCCGCGCATGTAGGCGGCGACGACGAGAATGATCGCGGGCAGCATCAGGGCTACGGCGATGTGCTTGAACGCGGTCGGCGGGCTCCAGACCTCGATCCAGCCCGTGGCGCGGTAACTGGCAAAGCCCCAAATGACCAGCGCCAGACCCGCGACCGAGGCCAGCGCATAGCCGATCTTGTAGCCGCCCTCGCCCACCGAGCCGATGATCCGTGCGCGCAATTCGCGTTGCGTGGTCAGCGTGTGGACGCCGAGAAACAGCACCAGGCCCAGGATCATCACCAGCAGTCCCATGATGTCGCTCTCCCTGCGCGCCTTGGCTGAACCCCTCGCCTATCATTTATAAGGCTCGGAGCGCAATGCGCTACCCGCCGCCGCGTCTCACGGCTTCTCGGCTTGCTTGCCCAAATCGCGATTATCGACATAGCGGATCGCGATCGGGCGCCCGGCCAGTGCGCCGCCGAGTTCGTCGGTGAATTTCAGCGGCTTGCAGGCATCGAGCGAGGCGTTGATCGCTTTTAAGTAGGTGGCGCGGGTATCAGCCGATACGCCGGCGGTGGCGAAGGTCAGCCGGGGTGCTGCGATGATTTCGCCGGATCGCTTGAAGCTGAAGCGCACCGAGATCTGCATGCCCTCGCGCGCGCTGTCGGCCGGCGGCGGGGTCCAGCAGGATCGCAGCGCCGCAAAGAGATCGCCGATGTTGTCGAGGTCGTGGTCAGGCTTTTGGTATTTCGCCGCCTGGTCCTTTGGCGGCACGCTTTCGATCGTCAGTTGCAGGTTCTGGCCGTAGGGATAATCGATCTCGGGAATGCACGGGCCATCGTTGAACACGCTGCAGAACGACGGCGTGCAGGGCTGGCCGTCGAGCACCCTGCAGGGCGCATGCGAAAACGGCGTGGCATCAATCTGACGCCGTGACTGGGCGTCGGCGGCGCTGATTGCCGCGAACGCCAAGACAAACGTCAAGGTCAGGCAGAGGATGATGCGCCGGAGCATGCACCGGTTTACCTAAAGAGCGGTCCAATCAAGTTGGTCCGCGCTTTGGTCGGGTTCAAGCCGGTCCGCGTTCACATCCCCGCGTTCATTTCCCTGATATCATCGCCGAAAGTTCCGCGATCAGCGCTTTTTCGCTGGGTTGGTCGAGGATACCGGTCGCATACAGCGAAATACCGCCATAGAGCGTGATGTAGATCTTCATCACGGCGCGGCGCCGCGCGGCCGGGGTTTCGATATCCTGGCAGAATATCCGCATCGCCTGCGTGATGACCCCGTGGACGGCGGTCTGCAGCTGCGGGTTATGCTTCATCGTCGCATGCGGGCGGCTGGTCATCAGCGCATAGAGCGCGCGGTTGGCCAGTGCGAAGCGGACGTATTTCGCGGTGTAGTCCTCCGGCGTGTTCGCCTTGACCAGAATCGCGGCCAGCCGGTTGTAGGCCTCGGTGGCGACCGCATCGAGCAGCGCCTCGCGGTCCCTGAAATGGTTATACAGCGAGCGGTGCGCGACGCCGACGGCGTCGGCGACCGCGCGCAGGCTCAACTGCTCATGGCCGGCTCTGGCCACCAGACGGGTGGCGGCTTTCAGCGTGGCTGATTTCAGGTTGCCGTGGCGATAGGTCGCCCGGCGCGGCACAGCGGTCATGCCCCTTCATACAAAGGCGTTGGCCGCGACGCCACTGTCGCGGCGCACGATTTTCCTCGCTTACGCCGATGCACGGTTCTTGACGCGATCCTCGCCATATTGCGCGGTGATGTCCTCGTCGATCATGCCGCGGATCATCTTGATCACAGCGCCGCGTGCCCGGGCCTTGGTGGCGGCATGGGCGGCCATGTTGAGCGTCGTAAGCTTCTCGGCCGCCTCCTCCGCGCTGCGCTCCAGCGCGTCAGCCGGCACCATGCGGTCGAAGAAGCCGGCGGTGACGGCTTCCGCCGGCCCGAACATTTCCGCCGTCATCACGACGCGGCTGAAATAGGCCGGCGTCAGCCGCTGCCGGGCGATCTCGATGGCAAACCGCGGCACCGTGAGCCCGATCGCGACCTCGTTCATGCCGATCTTGTAATTGCCCTCGGCGGCGATGCGATGGTCGCTGGACATGATCAGGAACGCCCCCATCGGATAGGCGTTGCCCTGGCAGGCCGCGACCACCGGGGTCGGAAACGACAGGATCCGCAGTGCCAGTTCGGCGCCGGCCTTCAGCATCAAATACTGCTCCTCGGCGCTGCCCCTGGCGAAGACGTTGAGGTCGAAACCACCGGAAAAGTGCTTGCCGCGCGCCTTCAGGATCACGACGGTTTTGTCGTTTTCCGCCTGGTCGAACGCCGCATGCAGCGCGTTCAGCATCGCCAGCGACATCACATTGGCCTTGCCGTCGTCCATCACGATGGTGCCGACGGAGCCTATGCGGGAATAGGTCGCAAGATCAGTCATGTTGGCCTCCCTGGTTTATAAGCATCCATTGGATACTTTAGCTGACAGACGCGCAAGACCGGCCTGGTGCAGCTAGACTAAATGCATACGGGCATCCACTGGATGCATAAGTGGTGAAGTAGAGCCACAACACAGGTGTCATCACCCGCGAAAGCGGGTGATCCAGTATTCCAGAGACGATCGTTGATTGATCGAGAGGCCGCGGCGTACTGGGTCCCCGGTCAAGCCGGGGACGACAAGAATGGGGCCGCGCGGCCCCTCACCCCTTCTTCTTCACATCCTTGATGTGGGAAAACACGACGCCCTCGGCGCGTTCTTTGGTATAGCCCAAATAGAACTCGTTCTTGGCGAGGAACACCGGATCGCCATCGACGTCGTCGGCGACGCCGGAACCGTTGGCCGAGATGAACGCGTCGAGCTTCTTGCGGTCGTCGGAAGAGATCCAGCGCGCCAGCTGGAATTCCGAGACTTCGAATTCGACCGGCAACGAATATTCGGCATCGAGCCGCGCTTTGAGCACGTCGAGCTGCAGCGGACCGACCACGCCGACCAGCGCCGGCGCGCCGTCGCGCGGGCGGAACACCTGCACGACGCCCTCCTCCGACATCTGCTGCAAGGCTTCCTTCAGCTTCTTGGCCTTCATCGCATCGGTCAGCCGGACGCGGCGGACGATTTCCGGCGCAAAGCTCGGCACGCCGACGAAAGTGAGGTCCTCGCCCTCGGTCAGTGTGTCGCCGATCCGCAAGGTGCCGTGATTGGGAATGCCGACGACGTCGCCGGCAAAGGCTTCGTCCGCCACCGAGCGGTCCTGGGCAAAGAAGAACTGCGGCGAGGACAGCGACATGTTCTTGCCGGTGCGCACCAGTTTCGCCTTCATGCCGCGGCTGAGCTTACCGGAGCACAGCCGCGCGAACGCGATGCGGTCGCGGTGGTTCGGATCCATGTTGGCCTGGATCTTGAACACGAAGGCGCTCATGCGCGGCTCTGATGCCTCGACCTTGCGCAAATTGCTTTCCTGCGCGCGCGGCTCCGGCGCGAAGCGCCCGAGGCCTTCGAGGAGATCGCCGACGCCGAAATTGCGCAGCGCGCTGCCGAAATAGACCGGCGTCAGATGGCCCTCGCGGAACGCCTCCAGCTCAAACGGCTTGCAGGCCTCCGAGACCAGCGCGAGCTCGTCCTTGACCTCGGCAACGTCGAGATTGGCGCTGCGGCCGGCGAGATCAGCGATGTCGATCTGCTGCGCCGCGCCGGTCTTGGCGCCGCCGCCCTCCAGCAGGCGCACGCCGCCGGTAGCGATATCGTAGGTGCCGAGGAAATCGCGGCCGCGGCCGACCGGCCAGGTCATCGGCGTGGTGTCGAGCGCCAGCGTCTTCTCGATTTCATCGAGCAATTCGAAGGTGTCGCGGCTCTCGCGGTCCATCTTGTTGATGAAGGTGATGATCGGAATATCGCGCAGGCGACAGACTTCGAACAGCTTTCGCGTCCGCGCCTCGATGCCCTTGGCGGCGTCGATCACCATGACCGCGGAATCGACCGCCGTCAGCGTACGATAAGTGTCTTCCGAAAAGTCCTCGTGGCCCGGCGTATCCAGCAAGTTGAACACGAGTCCATCGAATTCGAAGGTCATCACCGAGGTCACGACCGAGATGCCGCGTTCGCGCTCGATCTTCATCCAGTCGGAACGGGTGTTGCGGCGTTCGCCCTTGGCCTTGACCTGGCCGGCAAGGTTGATGGCGCCACCGAACAGCAGCAGCTTTTCGGTCAGCGTGGTCTTGCCGGCGTCCGGGTGGGAAATGATGGCAAAGGTCCGCCGCCGCGCCACTTCATCTGAAAGCGGCGACCGGGACGGCGATTCGGCTGGAACGGCAATGTCGGACATGAATCGAGCGTTTGGCAGGGAAAACGGGCGCAATCAAGGGCGAATTGGCAATTGCCGAAGCCGGATGCAAGCCCCATATCGAGCCCGGAAGGACGGCCTTCCGATCAACACCATGCGCGGGGACGACCCTGCCTTATCTGGAGGGTTTGTCATGGCTTGGGCTGTGTTGTTCACCGCCGGTCTCCTGGAAATCGGCTGGGCCATCGGCCTCAAATACACCGAAGGTTTTACCCGGCTGGTGCCGTCGGCGCTGACCTTGGCGGCGATGGCCGGGAGCATCCTCCTGCTCGGGCTGGCACTGAAGACCCTGCCGATTGGAACGGCGTATGCGGTCTGGACCGGCATCGGGGCCGTCGGCACGGCCATCCTTGGCATCGCGCTGTTCGGCGAACCCGCCACCGCCGCCCGCCTCGCCAGCATTGGGCTGATCGTTGCCGGTATCGTCGGGCTCAAGCTGGTCACCTGATCAGCGCAGCAGCACCACCGCCCAATAGGTGGCCGCCGCCACGATTCCCGAGGCCGGGATGGTGATGACCCAGGCATAGACGATCGAACTTGCCACGTTCCAGCGCACCGCCGAGACCCGCCGCGCGGCGCCGACGCCGACAATGGAGCCGGTGATGGTATGGGTGGTGGAAACGGGAACCCCGAGCCAGGTCGCCATGAACAGGGTCGCGGCGCCGCCGGTTTCCGCGCAAAAACCCTGCATCGGCGTCAGCTTGGTGATCCGCAATCCCATGGTGCGAACAATGCGCCAGCCGCCCATCAGCGTGCCGAGACCCATGGCCGCCTGGCACGCGAGCACCACCCAGAACGGGATCGAGAAGGTGGTGCCAAGATGCCCCTGCGAATAGAGCAGCACCGCGATGATGCCCATGGTCTTCTGCGCGTCGTTGCCGCCATGGCCGAGCGAATACAGCGAAGCCGAGACGAATTGCAGGATGCGAAAAGCACGGTCGACCGCGAACGGCGTCGAGCGCACCGAGAGCCAGGACACGATCGCGACCAGCACCAGTGCCAGCAGGAATCCGACCAGCGGCGACAGCACGATCGCCAGCAGCGTCTTGGAGAGCCCGCTCCAGACCGCCGCGGACAGGCCTGCCTTGGCGATCCCGCCGCCGAGCAGGCCGCCGATCAGCGCATGCGAACTGGACGAGGGAATGCCGAGCCCCCAGGTGATCAGGTTCCAGACGATGGCGCCGACCAGCGCGGCAAAGATCACCGTCGCATCGACAATGCTGGGCTCGATGATGCCGGTTCCGATGGTGTTGGCGACGTGAAGGCCGAAAAAGAGAAAGGCGATGAAGTTGAAGAACGCGGCCCACAACACCGCATATTGCGGGCGCAGCACGCGGGTCGATACGATCGTGGCGATCGAATTGGCGGCGTCGTGCAATCCGTTGAGGAAGTCGAACAGCAGCGCGACCGCAATCAATGCGAACAGAATGGGCAGGCCAAGCGCAGCATCCACGTGTTGGCCCTGCCTATACTTGTTCGATCACGATCGAGTTGATCTCATTGGCGACGTCGTCGAAGCGGTCTGAAACCTTTTCAAGATGCTTGTAGATCTCGGCGCCCACGATGAAATCCATGGTGTTGGCGTCGCGATGCTTGAGAAACAGTTCCTTCAGCCCGATATCGTGGAGATCGTCGATACGGCCCTCCAGCTTGCCGATCTCCTCGGTGATCGCGGTCAGCATCGCGACGTTCTGGCCGATCGATTGCATCAACGGCAAAGCACGGCCGACGAGATTGGCGCACTCGACGATCAGCGTTCCGATTTCGCGCATCGGCGGCTCGAAGGTGCGGACCTCGAACAGAATGACGGCCTTGGCGGTCTGCTGCATCTGGTCGATGGCATCGTCCATCGAGGTGATCAGGTTCTTGATGTCGCCGCGGTCGAACGGGGTGATGAAGGTGCGGCGGACCGCGGTCAGCACCTCGCGGGTGATGTTGTCGGCGTCGTTTTCGAACTGATTGACGCGCTGGCAGAACACCGGCGTCTCGTCGCCGCCGCGCAGCATGTCCTGCAGCGCCAGCGCGCCCTGCGCGACGGTCTGGGAATGGCGGGCAAACAGTTCGAAAAACCGCTCTTCCTTGGGCAGGAAATAGCGAAACCAGCGCAGCATCGGTCTATCCATCGTTTCGGAACGGCCGGGTCCCCGGCCTGTCACAAAACTGTCATAGACCATTCACACCGGAAGCGCGCGACGACGGACCCCGGAAAAGCGGTCATCCACCGCTTTGTGGGGCTGAAAATCGGCCGGAAAACGCCCCGCTTACAGCGAACGGCGGAAATAATGCGCGATCTCGCCCACCACGCCGCGACGGAACGTCAGCACGCAGGCGACGAAGATGACGCCCTGAATCACCGTGACCCACTGACCGAAGCCGGCCAGGTATTGCTGCATGGCGATGATCACGAAGGCGCCGACTACCGGGCCGAAGATAGTGCCGAGACCGCCGACCAGCGTCATCAGCACGATTTCACCCGACATCGTCCAGTGCACGTCGGTGAGCGAGGCGTTCTGCGCCACGAACACTTTCAGCGAGCCGGCAAAACCGGCGATCGTTCCCGACAGGATATAGGCCATCAGCTTGTACTGATCGGTCTTGTAGCCGAGCGAGATCGCGCGCGGCTCGTTCTCGCGGATCGCTTTCAGGACCTCACCGAACGGCGAGTTGATGGTGCGATAGATCAGGAGGAAGCCGCCGAGGAAGCCGACGAGGATGACGTAGTAGAGCACCGTCGGCTTGGCGAGATTGAAGAGGCCGAACAGATGGCCCTGCGGGATGCCCTGGATACCGTCTTCACCATGGGTGAACGGCGTCTGCAGATAGATGAAATAGAGCAACTGCGACAGCGCCAGCGTGATCATCGAGAAGTAGATGCCCTGGCGGCGAATCGCGACGACGCCGGTAATGACGCCAAGCCCGGCCGCGCCTGCAGTGCCGACCACAATTCCAAGCTCCGGCGACAGCCCCCAGACCTTCAGCGCATGCGCGGTGAAGTAACCGGCTGTACCAAGAAACATCGCGTGGCCGAACGACAAAAGCCCGCCATAGCCGATCAAGAGATTGAACGCGCAGGCCAGCAGCGCAAAGCACAGCGCCTGCATCACGAAGAACGGATAGATCCCGGTCAGCGGCACGATCGCCAGCAGCGCTGCCATCAGGGCGAATACGATCATCTCGTCGCGCACGGCGCGCGGTGATACCGGCAGTGTATCGTCAGTCAATGCGCTCATATCAGGCCGCCCGTCCGGTCAGACCCGTTGGCTTCACCAGCAACACCAGCACCATCAGGACGAATACCACGGTGTTTGAAGCTTCGGGATAGAAGTATTTGGTCAGGCCTTCGATCACACCGAGCGAAAAGCCGGTGATGATCGATCCCATGATGGATCCCATACCGCCGATCACCACCACCGCGAACACGACGATGATCAGGTCGGCGCCCATCAGCGGCCGGACCTGGTTGATCGGAGCCGACAGCACGCCGGCCAGCGCAGCGAGACCCACGCCGAGCCCGTAGGTCAGCGTGATCATCCGGGGAACGTTGATGCCGAAAGCACGTACCAGCGTCGGGTTCTCGGTCGCGGCGCGCAGATTGGCGCCAAGCCGCGTCTTTTCGATCAGGTACCAGGTGGCGAGGCAAACGATCAGTGAGAACACCACGACCCAGCCGCGGTAGATCGGCAGGAACATGAAGCCGAGGTTCATGCCGCCCTTCAGTTCATCGGGGATCGCGTACGGCAGACCCGAGGAGCCGAAATAATTCTGGAACACCCCCTGCACGATCAGCGCGATGCCGAACGTCAGCAGCAGCCCGTAGAGATGATCGAGGCCGGCAAGCCACTGCAGCATGGTCCGTTCCAGGATCATGCCGAAGATGCCGACCACGATCGGCGCGACGATCAACGCCGGCCAGTATCCGATGCCCGCCAGGTTGAGCAGGAAATAGGCGCAGAAAGCGCCCATCATGTAGAGCGCGCCATGGGCGAAATTGATGATGTTGAGCATGCCGAAGATAACGGCCAACCCCAGACTGAGCAGCGCATAGAACGAGCCGTTGATCAGTCCCACCAAGAGCTGCGCGTAGAGAGCTTGCATCGGTTTCGCACTCGAGTTCGTTGTGACGCGGTAACGCGAAAGCAGGCCCGCCGGCACAGTGCCGGCGGGCGATCGTCGTTACTTCTTTACCAGCGGACAGGCGCTTTCCGAAAGCGGCCGGAAAGCCTGGTCGCCCGGGGTGGTCCCGACCAGCTTGTAGTAGTCCCACGGCCCCTTGGATTCGGACGGCTTCTTGACCTCGAACAGGTAGGCCGGATGCAGCTTGCGGCCGTCGGCGCGGATGGTGCCCTTGCCGAACAGCGGATCGTCGGTCGGCGCCGCCTTCATTTTCTCGACGACCTTGATGCCGTCATGCGGATTGCCGCCCATCGCATCGACCGTCTTGAAGTAGTGGATCAGACCGGAATAGACGCCGGCCTGCACCATGGACGGCATCGCCTTGTTCTTCATGCGCTCGGAGAAGCGCTTGGAAAACGCGCGGGTGCCGTCGTTGAGATCCCAGTAGAAGGTCTCGGTGAAGTTCAGGCCCTGCGCCACTTTCAGACCAAGCGAGTGGACGTCGTTGATGAACAGCAGCAGGCCTGCGAGTTTCTGACCGCCTGCGACGATGCCGAATTCCGACGCCTGCTTGATCGTGTTGGTGGTATCGCCACCGGCATTGGCCATGCCGACGATCTTGGCCTTGGAAGCCTGCGCCTGCAGCAGGAACGAGGAGAAGTCCGACGAATTCAGGGGATGCCTGACGGTGCCGATAACCTTGCCACCCGATTTGACCACGACCGCGGCAGTATCGCGCTCCAGCGCGTGGCCGAAGGCGTAGTCCGCGGTCAGGAAGTACCAGGTATCGCCGCCGGCCTTCACCAGCGCCTGCCCGGTGCTGTTCGCCAGCATGTAGGTGTCGTAAACCCAGTGAATTGTATTCGGCGAGCACTGCGCATTGGTGAGGTCCGACGAGGCCGCGCCGGTATTGATCATGACGGCGTTCTTTTCCTTCACCAGGTTGTTGACCGCCAGCGCCACACCGGAATTGAGCACGTCCACGAAGACGTCGACTTTCTCGACGTCGATCCATTGACGCGCAATGGTGGTGCCGATGTCGGGCTTGTTCTGATGGTCGGCCGAGACCACATCGATCTTCCAGCCCTTGGCCGCAAGCCCGGAATCCTCGATCGCCATCTGGGCGGCGAGCGTGGAACCGGCGCCGCCGAGGTCGGAATAAAGACCGGAATTGTCGGTGAGTACGCCGACCTTGACGGTTTTGTCCTGCGCCAGCGCGCCGCTCGCGGCGAGTGTCAACGCCGTGCCGAAAAGAAGTGCAGAAATATTCTGTTTCATATTTTTCTCCCTGAATTTTCGCTTGCAGAAACGATGCCGATCAGACGCCGAGGTAGGTGTGAAGCTTGTCCATGTTGGCCTGCAGTTCCGAATTCGCGAAACCGTCGATGACCTTGCCGTGCTCGACGATGTAGTAGCGATCCGCGACGGTCGCGGCGAAGCGGAAATTCTGTTCGACCAGCAGGATGGTGAAACCTTCCGACTTCAGCCGCGCGATGGTGTGTCCGATCTGCTGGATGATGACCGGCGCCAGACCTTCGGTCGGCTCATCCAGCATCAGAAACCGCGCCCCGGTGCGCAGAATTCTGGCGATCGCGAGCATCTGCTGCTCGCCGCCCGAAAGCTTGGTGCCCTGGCTGTTAAGCCGTTCCTTCAGATTCGGAAACAGCTCGAAGATCTGATCGAGCGACAGGCCGCCTGGCTGCACGATCGGCGGCAGCAACAGGTTTTCGCGCACATCGAGACTTGCGAAAATGCCGCGCTCCTCCGGGCAGAAGGCAACGCCCATCCGCGCAATCCTGTCGGACGAGGCGCGCGTGATGTCCTGACCGTTGAAGCGAATCGATCCGGTGCGCTTGCCGATGATGCCCATCACCGATTTCAGCGTCGTGGTCTTGCCGGCGCCATTGCGGCCGAGCAGCGTGACCACCTCGCCGGCATTCACGTTGAAGTTGATGCCGTGAAGGATGTGGGATTCGCCGTACCAGGCCTCCAGATCCTGAACCGAGAGCACCTGGGTGCCCGCCGGCTTGGTGGTGGCTTCGGCCATTTTCAGATCAGCCATGACCGGCCCCCAGATAGGCTTCCTTGACGCGCTCGTCCTTGGACAGATCGGCATAATTGCCTTCCGCCAGCACCTGACCGCGCGTCAGCACCGTGATGATATCGGAAAGATTGGCGACCACGGAGAGATTATGTTCGACCATCAGAATGGTGTATTTCGCCGAGATACGCTTGATCAGCGCCGCGATCTTGTCGATGTCCTCATGGCCCATGCCGGCCATCGGTTCGTCGAGCAGCATCATCTCCGGATCGAGCGCCAGCGTCGTCGCGATCTCGAGCGCGCGCTTGCGCCCATAGGGCATCTCGACCGCCGGCGTGGTGGCGAATTCGCTCAAGCCCACATCGTTCAACAGCTCATGGGCGCGGCCGTTGAAGCGATCGAGGACGCTTTTGGAGCGCCAGAAATCGAATGAACTGCCGTGCTGGCGCTGCAGCGCGACCCGAACATTCTCCAGCGCCGTAAGGTGCGGAAACACCGCCGAGATCTGGAACGAACGCACCAGCCCGAGGCGAGCCACATCGGCTGGCGCCATCGCGGTGATGTCCCGCCCCTTGTACAGAATCTGGCCAGCCGAAGGCCTCAGAAACTTGGTCAAGAGGTTGAAGCATGTCGTCTTGCCGGCGCCGTTCGGCCCGATCAACGCATGAATGCTGCCACGACGCACCTTGAGAGCAACGTCGCGAACGGCAAAGAAACCCGCAAATTCCTTGGTCAATCCGTGGGTTTCGAGAATGAACTCATCGGCCAAACAAACTTCCCCCATCAGCCAGCTGCGAATGTCCCTCGCGCGGCCAATTATTTCCCTGTTCGGGCAGGGCTCTCCCGGACGTCTTGGAAACCGTCCCGGACCTGCCGCCTCCGGGCGGAATATGCCGTCAACGGCATGGATTAGGCAAGGCGGAAAGCTCGGCACGGCCAAAGCATTAGTGCCGGTTCCAAATCCGCCCTTAGTCGAATGGCGCGACTTGCGCGAAAGGCAGCTTGCCGCAGCGTCTTTCGCCGTACCAGCACACCGGAAAGCCGGCGTTAACGGTGTTTTGCTGCAATCAGGCCGTTTCATAGAATATTACCGCCCGGGGGCGGATCATCGCGCGATTTAGTCAGGCAGGGATCGCGGCCGTGGATTTTGCAAGCGCCGACCCATCAATCGTCAAATCGATCAAGCAGCGCGATTTGCTGAACACCTGGCTGCGGCTTTTTGCCCGCGACCGGTCGATACCCAGCTTGGAGGAATATCGGCCCGAGCGGATCGAGGACGAACTGCCCGACCTGGTTTTTTACACCGTCGATACCAGCGCACAGTTGCCCCGCCTCACGATTCAGAGCGACGGCACACGGATGTCGAGCGCCTATGGCCACAGCGGCAAGGGTCGCTATCTCGACGAGTATCTCGGTGCAAGGCTCGCGCCGATCGTGATGCCGGTCTATTACGAAAGCATCGCCCGCCGCCTCCCCGCCTACACCATCGCCAACATCGATGACATCTACGGGCGAATCGTTGCCTATGAGCGGCTGTTGCTGCCGTTCTCCGACAGCGGCAACGTGAGCCACATCATCGCGTCGCTGAAGACCATCTGCGAGGATGGCGGCTTCGAGATCAAAAATCTGATGCGCGGAAGCGACAAGCTGCCCGCGCCGATCGTTCGCACCATCATCGACCGCGATCTCTATCATCGCGCCCCCGGCCGCATTCCGTCCGGCGACGTGCTCGAATTCGGCTAGCGCTTGGCTTTCGACGCTACTTCCCTGGCGTAAATATCCGCCTTGAAGCCAACCAGCAATTTGCCGCCGAGGTCGAGCACCGGACGCTTGATCATCGACGGCTGCGCCAGCATCAGCGCCAGCGCCTTGCGTTCGTTCAGCCCTTCCCGATCGCTGTCCGGCAGTTTGCGGAACGTGGTGCCGGCGCGGTTGAGCAGGGTTTCCCAGCCGAGTTCGTCGGCCCATTGCTTGAGCTTGTCCTTCGCGATTCCCGCGGTCTTGTAGTCGTGAAAGTCGTAAGCGACGCCATGGCTGTCGAGCCAGCTGCGGGCCTTCTTCATGGTGTCGCAGTTCTTGATGCCGTAGATCGTGATGGGCATTTCAATGCATTCCGGATTGGGCGCTATTCGCTTCTGGCAGGGTCGCGGGGCTGGTTTTTACACACTACAGACCGCCGAATCCATCATAGACTGACGCGTCATTTGCAGGCTCGGGTCGTCGCATGGAATTCACCTTTTTGTTTCTGGCAGCAAGCATCGTCATGCTGGTCGCCTGGCGCGGCTCGCGCGCGCTTGCGCTGGGCCTATATGCCGCCACCATGATCGCCTGCGTCGCGACCTATCTGCACCACGCCACCGATACGCTCAAACTGTCGTTCTGAGCCGCGCATGACCCAGAGCCGCGCCATCACCCTGAACGCGCTCGGCCTCTACGCCGTGGCACTGGTGCTGGCGGCGGCGTTTGCGGCGCAACTGCTGCTGCACGAACTGCCCTGCCCGCTGTGCCTGCTGCAGCGCATCCTGTTTGCGATGCTCGCGATCGGCCCGATCCTCAACATCCGCTTCGGCCCGCGCCCCAGCCACTATGCGCTGTCATTGCTGGCAGCGGTTGCCGGCGCGGTCGCTTCGACGCGACAGGTGCTGCTGCACATCATGCCGGGAGACCCCGGCTACGGTTCGGCGTTGCTTGGCTATCACTATTACACCTGGGCCCTGATCGGCTTCATCGCCGCCATCGTTCTTCTCGCGGCGGTGCTGCTGTTCGACCGGCAGTTTGAAGATGATGGCGCAGCGTTGCCGCCAACCGGCGGCCTGTTCGCGCAGGCCGCCGTCTGGCTCGTGATCGGGTTGACTTCGCTCAACGTGATCTCGACACTGCTGGAATGCGGCTTCGGCGCCTGCGCCGATAATCCGGTCGTCTACGAACTACTCAGGCGGTTCTCCTAACCACGTTTCGGAATGTCGAGCCCGCGCTGAACCGCCGGCCGCGCGAGGCCGCGTTCCAGCCACACCGGTACGTGTTTCAGCGTATCAAACTCCACGAGTTCGCGCGCGCCGTAAAAGCCGATCAGATTGCGCACCCAGCCCAGCATCGAAATATCGGCTATGGTATATTCGTCGTCCATCACCCATTGCCGGCCGTTGAGGTGCATCTCCAGCACATCAAGCAAGCGTCTGGATTCGGCGACATAGCGCTCGAGCGGCCGCTTGTCGGGAAACTCCTTGCCGGCGAATTTGTGGAAGAAGCCGACCTGGCCGAACATCGGCCCGATCCCGCCCATCTGGAAGTGCACCCATTGAATGGTCTGCCAGCGGCGCGCAGCGTCCGCCGGCAGCAGCTTGCCGGTCTTCTCGGCGAGGTATTGCAGGATCGCGCCGGACTCGAACAGCGGAAGCGGCTTGCCGCCGGGCCCGTCGGGATCGAGGATCGCGGGGATCTTGCCGTTCGGATTCAGGGAGAGAAACTCTGACGTCTTCTGGTCGTCCTTGTTGAAGTCGACGAGATGCACTTCATAAGGCAGCCCGATCTCTTCCAGCATGATCGAGACCTTGACGCCGTTCGGCGTCGGCAGCGAATAGAGCTGAAGTTTTTCGGGATGTTTTGCCGGCCAGCGTTTGGTGATCGGAAAGGCGGAGAGATCGGACATTGAACTTGTTCTTTTCGTGGTTGTCGTTACGGCGGTAATGTACGAACCTTGCCGCGCATAACAAGGGTCGGCACCGCCAATGACGGATCATCCAATACCAGAGAAGCTGGGGCTGACCGACGCGGAGCTCGCGGTTCATCCGACCGTGTTCGCGGCCGACGCGCTAAGGGACCAGGTGGTGCTGGTGTCGGGCGGCGCCGGCGGCATCGGCCGCGCAATCGCCTGGCTGTTTGCGCGATTGGGCGCGCATGTCGCCGTGGTCGGGCGCGACCAACCCAAGCTCGATGCGCTGGTGGCCGAAATGGCCGGACGTGGCCTGAAAGCCTCGGCCCACACGACCGACATCCGGGAGCCCGATGCAGTCAGCGCGCTATTCGACACGGTCTGGTCCATCAATGGCCGGCTCGACATTCTCGTCAACAGCGCCGGCGGGCAGTTTCCACAAGCCGCGATCGACTTTTCCGTGAAAGGCTGGAACACCGTCATCAATACCAACCTCAACGGCACCTGGTACATGATGCAGGCGGCAGCCCAACGCTGGCGCGACCGCAAGCATCCCGGCAGCATCGTCAACATCGTGGTGGTGACCACGCATGGCCTCTACGGCATCGCGCATTCGATCGCGGCGCGATCCGGCGTGATCGGGTTGTCGCGCGCGGTCGCCGTCGAATGGGCGCCGCTGAACATCCGCGTCAATTGCGTGGCACCCGGCGCGATCGAGACCGAGGGCTGGAACGTCTACACGCCGGAGGCCCGTGCGGCCTATCCGCGCTCGAACCCGATGATGCGTGCGGGCTCGCCATGGGACATCGCCGAAGCCAGCGTCTTCCTTTGCGCCCCATCCGGCAAATTCATCACCGGTGAAACGCTGACGGTCGACGGCGGCGGCCAGCTCTGGGGTGAGACCTGGACCACCGGCAAGCCGGACTATTTCGGCGGTGACAAGTGAAAACGCGATAGCCGAACCCGCATGCCCCGCTATCGTCTCGCCATCTTCGACTATGACGGCACGCTCGCCGACTCGATTCCCTGGTTTCGATCGGTTTTTCAGGACCTGATCGCGCGGTTCGGGCTCGCACCCGTCAGCGCCGAGGAGCTGGAGGGATTGCGCGGGCTGTCGGGCCGCGAAATTATGACCCGCCTCAAAATGCCGATGTGGAAACTGCCGGCCATCTCGCGCGACATGCGGCGGCGCAAGCTTGCGGCGGCCAGCGAGATTTCCCTGTTCGGCGGTGTGCCAAAACTGCTCGCCGACCTGCAGGACCTCGGCATCAAGACCGCGATCGTCAGTTCGGACAGTGAAGCCTCGGTCCGGCTCGGGCTGGGCCCCGCCACCGCCCTGATCAGCCGCTTCGACTGCGGCGCCTCGGTGTTCGGCAAGCACCATAAGTTCCGCCGCGTCGCACGCCGGCTCCAGATCGACCCTTCCAACACCATCTGTATCGGCGACGAACTCCGCGACATCGAAGCCGCCAGCGCCGCCGGTATGAATTCGGGCGCGGTCGCGTGGGGCTATGCCCTGCCCGTCGCATTGCAGGCAGCGCGGCCGACGCATTTCTTTGGCTCGATCGAGGAGATGACGCAGAGGCTCTCCAATCCCTGACGTGGTGCCGTTCCTCCGCTCGGCGTCACGCCATCCTGCCCCGCAAGCTGTCCGCGAGCGCGGAAAGCATATTTGCAAGTTGTCCAGCGGCTTCCGGTGACGGCAGCGGCATCTTCAGGTTTTGCACGCCGGTGGCAGGATCGCGCTCAATCCACGGATGCGGCGCAGCGTCGGGATTTTTTGCAGATGCCAGAGCGGCAATAAACTGACCACCAATCTGGGCCAAGGCTTGCCATGGATCGGGCTTCGGACTGCGCGGCGGTGCCGCGGACCCGTCGACACGCGCGATCGCCGTTTCACCCGCGTCAACGCTTGCATCCGCGCCTGCTTCGCGCGCGACGCCTGCGTCGTAGACCGCAGCATCACTAGTCACTTCCTCGGCCGATGTCACGGCCTCGCCTTCGCCCATGCTCCCGGTAACGCCTTCCACCTCCTTCATGAAGCGGTTGAGGCGCGAACCACCGAGCGAAATCTCACTACCCCCGCCGTCGAGAATTCCGGCCGACAAGGAGCGCTTGAACGCCAGCACCGAAAGCATGCCCTCCTCGATGGTGCCCTTTGAGACGAAATTGATGACCTGCACCGGCCGCGCCTGACCGATGCGGTGGATGCGGGCGATACGTTGTTCGAGCACCGCCGGATTCCACGGCAAGTCCATGTTCACCAAGGTCGAAGCATTCTGCAGGTTGAGTCCGGTGCTGCCTGCATCAGTCGACAAAAACACGCGGCAGGCAGGGTCGTCACGAAACCGCTCGATCAATGCCGGCCGTTTCTCCGACGGGATGCCGCCGTGGAAGCTGACGTAGCCCACGTTCCGCGCTTCGAGCCGGCGAATGACGATATCATGGGTCCGCGTCCATTGCGAAAACACCACCGCCTTGGCCTCGGGGTCGGCGAACAATTTATCGAACAGCGCCGCCAATTCATCAGCCTTCACGCCATGGTCGGTTTCCTGGTCCAGCAGATAGCTGCTGTTGCACGACATGCGCATGTTCTGCAGCGCGCACGTCAGCCGCCGCTGGTCCTTGTCCGACAGAAACTTGGTCTTGCGCCAGCGCTGAACGATTTTCGCGACCACATCGGCGTTTTGCTGGTGTAGACCCATTTGCATTTCGGTCATCGGCACCAACAGGTTCTGGTCGGTCCTGCTGGGCAGTTGCCGTAGCACTTCGGACTTGCGCCGGCGGATCATGACCGGGGCCAACGATTGGCCGATCTTCTGCAACTCCTTATAGCCGGTGACGCGCCCGGCTTCGTCCTTGACCTGATGCTCGTGCAGCAGCTTCCAGGTTGGCCCGAGCCGGTGCTGGTCGACGAACTGAACGATGGAAATGAGTTCTTCTAGTTTGTTCTCCAGCGGCGTCCCGGTCAGTACGATGGCGTAGGAACTATCGATCCGCTTCAGGGCGCGGGCCGCGATGGTATTCCAGTTCTTCACCCGCTGCGCTTCATCGACAATGACCAGTTCGGGTGCCCAGGCATCTATTAGGTCGAGATCGGCCTTGAGTTTCTCGTAGTTCGTGATCTTGCAGAAGTCGTCCAGGGCGTAGTCCTTCTGCCGCTGCGGCCGGCCACCGTTGATGACCCGAGCCGCGTTTTTACCTTGTCGTCCCGAAAACCGCGCTATCTCGCTTTGCCACTGGTACTTAAGCGAGGTCGGGCAGATCACCAGCACTTTCGTAAGGCCAAAGTGCCGCGCCAGTATTTCGGTGGCGGCGATCGCCTGTATGGTCTTGCCCAATCCCATATCGTCGCCGATCAATGCGCGGCCGGCGCGTACCGCAAACAGGGCGCCCTCGGCCTGGTAAGGATAGAGCGGTACCTTTAGCAGTGACCGCAGCTTGGGATCGGCAGCGCCGCGCGGAAACAGCTGATCGAGTTTCGCGGCTCGCCGGACGGCATCCCGCCTTCCCGCGACAAAATCGAGCGCATCGTCATAGGCACGTAATTCATGACCGCTGTTCGACGCGATCGCCATGAAACGTTCGAGTTCGTCAAATCGGTCGTCCGGCAACATCCCGCTGTGTTCGACATCGAACAAGCCGGCGGCGGCTTCGCGCACCGTCGTTGGGCAGTCCGTTCCGGCGCGAAAATGCACACGGCGCATACCTTCATTGCGCAAATACAGCTCGGAGAATGCAGGCTGATAGCCGCGCGCGAACGCGCTGCGCGCGCCGCGCTTTTTCTCCAGCCGATCAAGCGTGAATTCGATGTGCTTGCAAGTTCCCAACTCGCTAGTGGCATAATCGGGGCATGAACAGAAATTACCACCCGGGCCCCGCCCCCTGATTGCCACACGATAGCTGGATTTCGAAACGGGATTGCTGACCCGAAACTCAGAGAAAAACGGCTCGCTGGTCAGATTCTCAAGCCCGAAAGCCTGCTCGCGGCCGAACTGACGGCGCAAGCCTCGTTGCCAGTCGACGGGCGATAGATCGGTGGGCGCAGCGGTGCGCGAGAGTTTGAGTTCCTTACTCGGCCTTGGTGTGGAATTCGGGTTTTGGCGTGCGGATTTCATGGCAAAGCGATCCGTTCGGGGAGCAGTTGGTCGCGAGACGCTAAGAGTAGGCCTGGACGACGGCAATAGCCGGAAGTCCAGCATCCCATTCGTATTGTTTTCGGGAAAGTTCTACCGAGGAAACTTCAACAGATTTCATCACGCCCGCTTCTGCAGCACCGTCACATGCAGCCCGCGACGGATTTCCATGCCTTGCCGGCGATACAGCGCGATCGCGGATTCATTGTTCGAAAACACGTGCAGGAACGGGATTTCCCCCCGCGCCACGATTCCGCGGGCGACGGCGCCGAGCAGCGCCTGCGCGTAGCCTCGGCCGCGGTGGGATGGGTGCACGCACACCGCGGTCATCTCGGTGTAATTGCCGGGCTTCATCCGCTCGCCGGTCATCGCGACGAGTTGGCCATCGACCCTGATCCCGAGGAACGTTCCGAGTTCATGGGTGCGCGTACTGAACGGACCGGGTTTTGTCAGTTCGACCAGCGCGATCATCTCTGGTACATCGGCGGCGCCGAGCGTGACGATCTCCACGCCGGGAAGCGAGCTTTCCATTGGTGTGCCGACCATCTGCTCTCCGGTTTCGGCGAGCAGGATTTTGAATTCATCCGGCGCGGCGACCGCGTCCGGTGTAAACAGCACGGCGATCTCGGATCCGGACATCAGCGCGCCAAGTGCGGCAAAACTCTCGGGCGACATGTCGGTCATGTCAGCGAACGGCGCGATCGTCGGCGGGAAGCGCCGCGCCACAGTGCCGCCTTCCGCCAACGCCTGCTGCCGGGTCGTCAGAGCGCTCCAGACGGGCTGATCGAGCGGATGGGTCATGGCGTTGTCGATCCACTCAGAGCACACATCCGTAATGCGCCGATGACACCAGCCGGATGTATTTGTCGTGCACCGAGCCACGCCGCACCTGCGCCGCATCAGGCGCGCGCCAGTCGGCCATGCGCCTTGCGATCTCCTCCGGCGGCACATCAAGGGTCACGGTCCGCGCGCCGGGATCGATCACAATCGCATCGCCGTCGCGCACCGCGGCGATGGGACCGCCGCGCGCCGCCTCCGGCGAGACGTGGCCAATCAGGATGCCGTGCGAGACGCCGGAGAAGCGCCCGTCGGTGATCAGCGCGACATCCTCGCCGAGGCCCTGCCCCTGCAACTGGATCGTCAGCATCACCATTTCCGGCATGCCGGGCCCGCCGACCGGGCCGACATTGCGCACCACGATCACATTGCCGGCCACGATCTCGCCTGATCGAATCGCGGCCATGGTGGCGGCCTCGGATTCGAACACCCGCGCCGTGCCGCGGAATTGTCCGTTGTCGAGCGTCTTGCCCGACAGTTTGAGCAGGCAGCTTTCCGGCGCGAGATTGCCCTTCAGGACGGTGATGTGATTGTTCGGCGGGGCGACCGGACGGGACACCGGGGACACGATCTGCTGCGGGCCGATCTGCTCCAGGGTCGGGACATCGGCGAGATTTTCCGCCAGCGTCTTGCCGGTCACCGTCATGACGTCGCCATGCAGCAGGCCGTTGCGCAAGAGTTCCTTCATCACGACGGGCACGCCGCCGATCGCATGCAGGCTTCCCATCGCAAACGGTCCATGCGGCTGCAGATCGGCCAACAGCGGCACCCGCTCCCCGACCGCCTGAATGCGCTCGATGCCGACCGGCACCTGCGCCTCGCGCGCGACCGCGAGCAGATGCAAATACATGTTGGTCGAACCGCCCATCGCGTAGACAGTGGCGATCGCGTTCTCGAACGCGCGCTCGGTCATGATGTCGCGCGGCCGGATGCCGGCTTCCATCAGGCGGTACAGCGCATCGACCGAAGCGCTCGCCTGCGCCCGGACGTCGGCATGGATATCGCTGCCGGCGTGGTAATCGGCGGGATGCGAGGCGCCGCGTGGCAACATCATGCCGATGGCTTCGGCGATCGTGCTCATGGTGTTGGCGGTGAACATCGCGCCGCAGGTGCCGCTGCCCGGCATCACGTTGCGCTCGATCTCGGTCAATTCTTCCGACGAAATGCGGCCGGAATCGTTGGCCGCGCGCGCCTCCGCGTAATCCATGATGGTCAGGTTGTTGCCCTTGCCGGCCCAGGCCCCGAACGACACCCGTCCCGGCGAACTGGTGCCGGGATAGAGCACCAGCCCGAAGGCGTTGGTCCGCGCCAGCGGCATCAAGGCGGCAGCGCCGGTCTTGTCGCAGCCGGAGATCACGATCATGGCGTCGCCATGGTGCGCGTAGTGCCCGATCTCGAAGCAGTCGGCGACCACGTCGCGCGACGCCAGGCTATAGCCCGCCGTCGGCGTGCCCTGCGTCAGCGCATCCGAAACCGCGGGCGCCCCCACGATCAGGCCCTGCCCGCCGCGCTCGGCGAGGAGTTCGACCAAGAGATCCGTGATGGCGCGCACGCGGTTGTTGCAGCGATGCGCATTGGTGTAGGCGCTGGCGATGGTCACCACCGCGCTGGATATTGCCGCGCGGTCCGGCTCGAAGCCGGCGGCGCGCAATTCGACGCGGGCGTTCTTCCAATAGGTGCTGCTGTCCTCAACCATTATTGCTCATTTGCCCCTTGCGTGCTGATCGAACGTGCTGAGCACGGCGAGCGTCAGCGCCGTGATCCCGGTCTGGATGGTCGGCTTCGGCACCGGTGCAAACAGCGGCGAATGATTGCCCGGCAGCGGCGTTCCGCTCTTGTTGGCCGTCGTCCACTTTTCCGGCTCGTAGACCCCGATATTGAACATCATCGACGGCACGCCGGCGCCGGCAAACTCGGAAAAATCCTCGCTTGTCGTGTTCGCGGGCGTCAGCCTCAGCCGGTCGCCGAACGCCGCCTTCAGCGCCTTCTCGGCGGTCGCGACCACCGCAGGATCGTTGATGACGGCCTTGGTGCCCTCGCCGATCCTGATTTCAGGTGCCGGCGCATCCGACATCGCGGCCACCGCCTTCGCCGTCCGTTCGATCCCCGCCAGCATTTTGGCGCGCACCTCCGGCTTGAAGGAGCGGATGGTGCCGAGCAGCTGCGCATCGTCAGGAATGATGTTTCCGGCGGTGCCGGAATGGATCGAGCCGATGCTTATCAGGCCGAATTCGGTCGGGTCCTTTTCGCGGCTGATCACGCTCTGCACGTCGACGATGAAGCGTGCGGCTATCATCACGGGATCGATGGTCCGGTGCGGCATCGCACCGTGACCGCCGCGGCCGTGGAATTTGATGTAGAGGCCATCGACATTCGATGAGCCGACGCCGACGCGATAGCTGACATTCCCGTATGGACCGCCGCCGGCATGCAGGGCGAACGCGAAATCGGGCTTCTTGAATCGCGTGAACAGGCCATCGGCCAGCATCGCCTTGGCGCCCTGCACGATTTCTTCGGCCGGTTGCGCGATGAACATCAGCGTGCCCTTCCACTGATCCTTCAGCCCGACCAGTGTTTTCGCCGTGCCGACCCAGTTCGCCATGTGAATGTCGTGGCCGCAGCTGTGCGCCACGAACGTCTCCCGGCCGTTCCATGTGGTCTTGGCCTTGCTCGCGTAGTCGAGGCCGGTTTTCTCTTCCATCGGCAGCGCGTCGAGTTCGGTGCGCACCATGATGGTGGGACCGTCGCCGTTGTTGTAGATCGCGACCAATCCGGTCTTGCCGACCTTCTCGGTGACCTCAAAACCGAGCGCGCGCATCTCGGCGGCGAGCTTTGCGGCGGTATTCACCTCCTGGAAGGCGAGTTCGGGATGGGCGTGGAGATCCTTGTAGAGCGCGTCGAGTTTTGGGTAGTCGGTCTCGAATGATTTTTCGATTGCAGCCTTGAGCGCGGGGACGTCGATCTCGGCATGAACAGGCCAGAGCATGAGGGTGCAGAGCGCGGCGGACAGGAGTAAGGATTTGGCAACGTGTTTCATGGCGACGCTCCCTGGTTATCCCGGCGCTGTTCTTATCGGCAGCTTGGACGACGGCTTCTCGGGTGTCTAGCCGGTTTTGCCATCGTCAAAGCTCACGATCACGGCAGCGTTGGCCATGATGATGGAGTCGCCACCCTGCTCGGCTGGAATCTCGAGTCCGCCCTTGACCGCGGTTACCGTCACGGTGCCGTAAGGAAGTTCTTTTGCGACCGCCGCGGTGTCGACCGTGCCGGGATCCGGCACGGCGATCGTGACATCGACGAACATGTCACTTGCGGTCTTGCCGAGCATCCGGAAAAAGCCGAGGCTGGAATGGCGGATCGCGTCGGAGACCGCGCGCCTGGCGGCCTTGGTGGAATCCTTGCCATGAACATCAACGCCCATGCCCATTTCGGTAATACAGCGCACGCGTGCCATTGGATTTTTTGCTTTCGTTGGAGTGCGAGGGATATCAGTCGTGGCGGAGAGTTTCGCGCCATGGCGGTCCGAAGGCAAGCAGCCGACCGAAAGCGACGAAGCAACCCGCTCTTTCTTGACGCGGCGAGACGAGCAAACCGATCACTGGCGATCCCTGAGCGTCCGAATAGCCGTCGTCAGGCGATCGATCTCGTCCTCGGTATTGTAATAATGCGGCGAGGCGCGCACGATCGAGGGTAACGCGCGCCGCGTCGCGTCGAGTAGCGTGCTCGCAGGGTCCGACGTGCTGACATTGATTCCCGCGCCGGCCAGATGCGTCTTCACCGCATCGGCCTCAAAGCCCAGGACAGAGAATGTGACGATCGCCGCCGCATGCGGTCCGAGGTCATGGATCGTCACGCCCGGAATCTGGCCAAGCCCGGTGCGCAGCCAGCCGGCCAACGTGCGGCAACGCGCGGCAATCAGCTCGATTCCGATCGCCCGCGCGTAGTCCACCGCGACACCAAGCCCTAATCTTGCGGCGTAGTTGTTCTCCCAAGTCTCGAAGCGACGGGCGTCGGGCCGAAGCTGGTAGCGATCGGGCGCCACCCACGGCGCGCCGAAATGATCGATCATCGGTGGCTCGAGCTCGTCCAGCAGCTCGCGACGCACATAAAGGAATCCGGTCCCGCGCGGACCGCGCAAGAATTTGCGTCCCGTCGCTGAAAGCATGTCGCAGCCAAGCGCCGCGACGTTGACTGGCATCTGTCCGACGGCCTGACACGCGTCGAGCAGATAGGGAATCCCGTGCGCCCGTGCAATGCGGCCGACGGCAGCCGCAGGATTCACCAGGCCGCCATTGGTGGGCACCCAAGTGATCGCGATCAGACGCACGCGATCGTCGAGCATCCGCTCCAGCGCTTCCGGATTCAGCACGCCATTTGCGTCATCAGGGATGATCTCGATCACCGCCCCCGTGCGCCTGGCGACCTGCAGAAACGCAACGTAGTTCGCCGCGTATTCGGCCCGCGCGGTCAGGATGCGATCGCCGGCGCGCAGTGGCAGGGCGTAAAAGGCCATTTGCCAAGCCACCGTGGCATTTTCGGTCAGCGCAATCTCATCCCTGGCGGCGCCGATCAGACCGGCCACACTGTCGTAAACGCCGTCAAGGCGTGCTGCAGCCTCGGCGGCCGCCTCGTAGCCCCCGATCTCGGCCTCTCGCCTGAGGTAGTCTGTCATCACCTGCAGCACCGGCAAGGGCATCAGGCCGGCGCCGGCATTGTTGAGGTGGACACGGCTGACAACACCGGGCGTCTCAGCGCGAAGGCGTTCAAGATCAATCGACATGAGCGATCCGGTTTCAGACGAACTGAGAAAGCCTACCAGACCAGCCCCCGGAGGGGTGGATTTGGCATAGCGAAAAAAAGAAACAGACCGTGTCGGATTTCCGCCCACTCGTTCGTCCTGCCAATGAGCCCACGCCCACGCCGGCCGATAATCCTCGCTAATCTGCCTGTCGACCCCGCCCGGACCACCGCCTGCCTCCAGCCTGCCCATTCAACCCAACCCCTAAGGAAATCCGTCATGACTTCCATCACGCCGTTCCTCTGGCTCGATAACAACGTCCCCGAGGCGGTCGCCTTCTACAAGTCGGTGTTTCCCAACGCCAAGGTCGAAATCGTCAATGATTTCATGGCGAGTTTCGAACTCGAGGGGCAGAAGTTCAACGCTCTCAATGGCGGCCCCAAGTATAAATTCAACGAGGCAATCTCCTTCTTCATCAGCGTCGAGACCCAGGAACAGGTGGACTATTTCTGGAGCAGGCTGACCGCCGACGGCGGCGAGCAATCGCAATGCGGATGGCTCAAGGACAAATTCGGCCTGTCCTGGCAGGTGATCCCCACGGCGCTGGGCCGTTACCTCGGCGATCCCGATCGCAAAAAGGCCGATCGCGCCATGCAGGCCATGATGAAGATGCAAAAGATCGTCATCGCCGACCTCGACGCCGCTTTTGCCGGCTAATCCGAAAAAGGAAACCGAATGGGCAAGCTTCAGCTCGCGTATCGCTGCAGCGAGCACACCAACAGCGAGGCCGCCATGCATGTCGTCGTCACGAAATCCTGAGCGGGATCGACAGCGCCGAGGAGTTGCGTTCGCTTCGCGACAGGCCGCGAACGCACGGCCGATTACCAGGGCGAGGAAATACTAGTCTCTCGGGCCGCGAGGCTACCGCCCTGTCTGCTCGATCCCGGGAATGCCGGCAATCCGCTCGGCGAGAAAATCGACCAGCAGCCGGACCCGGGCTATGCCGGTGCGCTCCGGGACAATCAGCATGCTCAAGGGCACCGGTGGCGGTGAGTAGTCAGGCAGGATCACCTTAAGCCGGCCGGCCGCCAAGAGATCATCGACCAGCCATCGATGGGTGGGCGCGATGCCGCGTCCCGCGACCATGGCCTCGCGCGCGGCTAGTCCATGATCGACCCGAAAACGACCGGCGATCGGCACCAAATGATGCTCGCCATTCGGCCCTTGCAAAGAGAGCGTGGCGCTGCCTGCGATGTTCGACATCCGGATGCCGTCGTGGCCGATCAGGTCCTGTGCAACCGACGGGGTGCCGCGCGCCGCCAAATAGTCCGGTGACGCCACCATGAGACGCCGGCTCTGGCCGAGCGACCGCAGCTTCATCGAACTGTCGGTGAGCGGGCCCAGCCGAAGCGCGATATCGACGCCCTCCCGCACCAGGTCGATGCGCTCGTCGGTGAGGCTAAGGTCTATTCCGATGTCGGGGTATCGGTCCTGAAAGGCGAAGACCATGTGGCTTACGTGGAGGACGCCGAAAGCCGCCGTGCAGGATATCCGGATCATACCGGCCGACGCGCCGCGGGTGCCGCGGGCCTCATCGCCGGCCTGCTCGAGCAGGCGCAGGATCTGGACGCAGTTGGCGTAATAACGGGCGCCCTCGTCGGTCATCGTGACGCGCCGTGTGGTTCGGCTGAGCAAGGGCACGCCGACGGCTTCCTCCAGTTCACGCAGATGCCGCGTGATGGTCGACTGCCCAATTCCGAACTCGCGCGCCACCGCCGACAGATTGCCGCGCTCCGCCACGCGGACGAAGCTGCGCATGCGCTCAAGGCTGACGTCCGATTTATCCATTATCCGGCACAATCTTATGCATTACCGGCATGTAGTGGATGACAGCGGATTTGCTACCTCAAGGGTCCATTTTCCAGTCAGGGATCGCAAAGGATCACAGACCCATGAAAGTCCTGCTTGTTTTTGCCCACCCCGAACCACGCTCGCTGAACGGTGCGCTCCGTGACGTCGCCGTCAGCGAACTCAAGGCGCAAGGCCACGAGGTGCTGATATCGGATCTTTATGCCATGCGCTGGAAATCCGAGGTCGACCGTGCCGACTTCCCCTCGTTCTCACCCGACACCCGGTTCAAACCGGCCGCGGCCTCAGGCGAGGCGTTCGCCGCCGACACACTGACCGACGACGTGAAGGCCGAAGTTGACAAGCTGCTGTGGGCGGACGTCCTGATCCTGCAGTTTCCGCTGTGGTGGTTTGCGATGCCGGCGATCCTCAAGGGCTGGGTCGATCGCGTGTATGCCTATGGATTCGCCTATGGCGTTGGCGAGCATAGCGACAAGCGATGGGGCGACCGCTACGGTGAAGGGCGCCTGGCGGGGAAACGCGCGATGCTGCTGGTGACCACCGGCGGATGGGAGGAGCATTATTCCGACCGCGGCGTCAACGGGCCGATCGACGACCTGCTGTTCCCGATCAATCACGGCATCCTGTATTATCCGGGCTACGACGTGCTGCCGCCGTTCGTGGCCTATCGCGTCGATCGGTTCGATGAAGCCGCTTTCGAACCCGTTGCCGAACGCCTGCGGATGCGAATGCGGACACTCGCGACCACGGTACCGATCCCCTATCGGCAGCAGAATGGCGGCGACTATCTGATCCCGAGCATGCAGTTGCGCCCCGGGCTGGGTGATCCGGATGCGGGCGGCTTCGCGCTGCACGTGAACCGAAGGAACGGCCGGCCGATGCGTGATGCCGAGCAGAATCTTGCCGGCGACCTGCCCGCCGCTCGCGAAGATCGCGTCCCCGAAGCCGTGATCGCGCGGATCGCGGCTTCGGAAGAAGCGATGCAATGAAGGCAGTAATCCGGGCGTGTCACGACGCCCGGGTTTGCCTTTAGGTCATGCCGAGGCCGGGATCGGCGTAGCCTGCGTATTGGGACCAGCCTTCGGGAATGGCTTGAAGGTCATCGCGATCAGGAACGCGCCAAGTCCCATGGCCCAGGAGCCGACATAAAGCCACGTGTAGCTGCCAAGGGTATCGTAGATCAAACCGCCGGCCACCGGTCCGGTGGCCATGCCGAGGCTGCCCGCCATCGCGGTGCCGCCGATCACGGTGCCCATCATCTTGAGCGGGAAATTCTCGCGGGCGATCGCGGCATATAACGGCATGGTGCCGGCATAGATAAAGCCGAACACCGCCGCCACCGCATAGAAGCCGGCAAGGTCACGGACGAACACATAGGCCAGCGCGCCAAAAGCCTGGACCAGCAGCCCCGCGACGAGAACACGCTTGGCGCCCAGCCTGTCGCCGAGGATGCCGAACGCGATGCGGCCACCGAGCCCGGTTAGCCCTTCGAGGCTGTAGATCGACACCGCGGCAATCAGCGGGATGCCGCAGCTGACGGCGTAGCTGACGGTGTGGATGATTGGTCCCGAATGGGTGGCGCAGCAGAAGAAATTGGTCAGCAGCAGGATGATGAACTGGGGCGATCGCACCGCCTCGCCTACCGACATCTCGGCCTGCGCACCGCCATTTTCCGGAGCAGCGGTGTTGGCCGCCGCAAGCGCCGGCGGGCGTCGTACCAGCAGCGATACCGGAATCATGATCGCGGCAACGATCGCCGCCACGATCTGCAGCGTCGTTCGCCAATCGTGGAACGAGACCAGCCAGGCCACCAGCGGCGCCATGGTCATGGGCGCTATTCCCATGCCGGCCGACACCAGCGAAACCGCAAGGCTGCGATGGGTGTCGAACCAGCCGGTGACGCAAGCCATCATCGGTGCGAAGATCGCGGCAATCGCACCGCCAACCAGGACGCCGAACACGAACTGGAATGCCAGCAGCGAGGTCGCCATGCTGGCGAGCAACAGGCTTGCCGCCAGCACCGTCGATCCCGCCAGCACCACCGGCAGCGGCCCGAACCGGTCGGACAGGTTGCCCCAAAGCATGCTGCAGCACGCCATCGCCAGGAACCCAACCGTCATCGCGCTCGACACGCCCGCGACCGACCAGCCGGTATCACGCGTGATCGATTGCAGCAGCACCGGCAGCGAAAACATCGCCCCGATCGCGACGCAGCCCAGCGTGCCGCCGGCGGCGACGATGACCCAACGATAGCGAGAATGGTCCATTACAAATCTCCATTTTGGCGTTTCTTCGTTCAAGACGAACGGGAAGCGCCAAAGGCGACATGATCAGGATAATTTTTTGGAGCTCGTGGCCGGTTCAGGAACTGGCAGCAGGTGGCATCTTGTCGAACTTCGGCAAGGTGGGATCGAGATCATCCCAGGCATGACCGCGGATTCCGTAAGTGATGGCCTGTGGCTTGAATTGTCCGGGATCGTCGAGGCTCGCCGCGTGCACGGTAATGACGTCCGGCATCGCCGCATACGTCAGGTAAACCGGCGATCCGCAGGCCGGACAGAAGGCGTGGGTCTTCACATTGCCGCTGTCGGCGACGACGTCGCATTGCGCCGCCTTGCCTTCGAGTTTTACGCTCTTCCTGTCCATGAACGACAGATAGGAGCCATGCCCGGTGCCACTCCTGCGCTGACAGTCCAGGCACTGGCAGTGGTTCATGAAGACGGGTTCGCTGGAAATTTCGTAACGGACCGCGGCGCAGGCGCAGCCGCCGGAAAAAGCCTTGTTCATGTTATTTCCTTTCAGTGGGGGTGATGCGAACCAGTTTGAATGACGAACACGGGATCAACACCGGCGGACACTGTTTCGCCGTTGAGAAAGCAGCTTCAGCCAGGGCGCCAAATGAAAGGCGCTCATCAACAAATACATTGGAACCATTCCGCTCAGCGGCGATGCACCACACAGCGCATCGAGCGATCCGCCGCCAAAGACAGAAGTCAGCAACGCCATGATCGCGAAGGTCGGCGCGGCCGCGAGGTAGAGAAAATCGGCGGCGCTGATGATCGCTGTGGTGCCGTTATCACGAGAGTTCGAGGCGGAGCCGCGCGTGACGGCCTGAGTCTCGCTCATGGTTTTCTCCTGCAGCAAAGCGCAGTTGCGCGGCAGCTACCTGCTCGCCACCGCTCGCGCAGCACCGCGCGAGCGATGGCTTACGTCGCCGGACTAACCGCTTTGTTTCCGCATCGCGGCCTCACCGGCGTCCGACACCTCGACCCATTTCTTGTCGGGCGCAGCGTCCGGGGCGTAACTGTCGTGCCAGTTCCACCACTTATACGTCGGTGTCTGCGGCGTGCCTTCCGGAGAATCCTCCCAGACCTCCTGGCGGCCGAGCGCTGTGATGTCGAGATAGTTCCAGGTGCCTCCCATCTGCTCATCGCCGCGGTTGTTGATGAAGTAGGTCCGGAAAACCTTGTTGCCGTCGCGGATGAACACGTTGGTGCCGTGCCATTCGTCGACGCCGAAGTCTTTGTCGAAGCTGTCGGTGATGGTGCACCAGGGTATCGTCCATTCCATGCGCTTCTTCAGGCGTGCGATGTCCGCCTGCGGCGCGCGCGACACGAACACCAGCGTGGTGTCTCGGGCATTCAGATGGGCGACGTGGGCGACCTGATCGGCCACCATCGAGCAGCCGCGGCAGGCATGCTCGGGCCAGCCGAACACGCCGGGCTCATAGAAGGCGCGATAGACGATCAGCTGACGGCGACCCTCGAACAGATCGACGAGGCTTACCTTGCCGCGAGGACCTTCGAACGCATACGACTTCTCGACGGCCATCCACGGCATCCGCCGGCGCTCGGCGGCCAACGCGTCACGGGCGCGGGTATGGGCCTTCTCCTTCACCAGCAGTTGCTGCCGCGCCGCTTCCCACTCTTTTGCCGATACGACATGAGTCTTCATTGCCAGAGTCATAGCTAGCCTCCTGTTTGTTGCGATGCTTGTTGCGTTCCGCGTCGTGCTGCGGCGTCAGGCCGGAAGCCGCCGGTCGTATTCCTTCTGCAGGCGGCTCCAGCCTTCCCAGAACGGCGCCGGCTCGTTGCCAGTGGCGCGAGCAACAAGAACATCGAGATGCATATGCCAGCCGGCGCTGACCTTGAGCATGGTCGAGCGATCGGGCAGCCGGCGATGGATCACCGTCAGCAGCACGCCCTGCCCCTTCGGCTCCAGCTCAAACGTCACGTCGCCGCTGTTGTTCCAGGCGATGGAAAGCCTGCGCATCGGATCGCATTCGGTGATCCGGCTCTGCATGCGGTGTTCTTCGGGGAAATCGGCCGGCCGCTTTCCTGGCGGGTCGTTGAGTTCCTCGTTGCGCCAGACGAATTCGACGGGCGCGCCGACCTTCATCTCCATCGCGCCCGCCGCCAGCCATTTGCGGCGCAGTTCGCTGTCGGTGAGATAGGCCCAGATGCGCTCGATCGGGCCGGGCAGCAGCCGCTGGATCTTCAGCGTGGTCGGTTCGATCAGCTCGCCATAGGCATCGGGTGTGGTCTTCATATCCATCGTTCTACTCCTTCGCCGCTTTGCTTTTCTTTGCGTTCGCCTCGTCCTCGGCGCGCAATAGGGATTCCAAGGTGTCGAGCTTTTCGTTCCAGAAGCGCTCGTAACGCCGCAGCCATTCATTGGCTTCCGCGAGCCGTGCCGCCTGCAGGCGGCATAGATGACTGCGGCCATGGATCGTACGCTGCACCAGGCCGGCATTCTCAAGGACGCGCACATGCTTGGAGGCGCCCGCAAAACTCATGTTGTATGGGGTCGCCAATTCGCCGATCGTGAGTTCCCGTTCCGCAAGCTGACCCAACATGGCCCGCCGCGTCGGATCGGCCAGCGCATGAAAGACGGCATCGAGATGGGCGCGTTGTTCAACCATGTGGTTCAACATAACGGCCGGAGCGCGATTGTCAACTGATCGGTTTAATTTATTTGGCGTGATGCGGCGGAGTACTTTGTTCCGCGAAGGCGGCCATCGGTAGTTCACATCGGGCTGCCAACGCCGACGCCGCTCAAGAACAGCGTCGGCGCGTCGGTTCCAGCGCCCGCCAAAACGGGCTGTGAGTGCGTCCGACTAGGCCGGGAAGAACTGATAATCGACGATGATCCGGCCCTCGTCGTCGACGATCAAAAACTCCAGGCCTCTTGCCAGAACGTTGTCACCATTGGCGGGCAGCATCTCCCAATAGAACGTAACGACGTCGCGCAGGCGGCGTGCGCCGGGTGCCGCGCGAAACCGGTTGCCGTCGTCCCTGACATTTTTCTCGTGCGATCCTCGAACCCGCTTCTCCAATTCCTCGTAGCCGCGCACTTCCCGCGCGGCGACGTAATGCTGGCCGTTCGGCACCCAAAGCGCCGCGATGGCATCCCGCCGGCGCTTGTCGTCCTTTTCGTTCCATACGGCGACGTATCGATCGGCCAGTGTCTGGGGGTCGAGCATCTTTTTCTCTCCATTTGGCGATTTGGGGTCCAGCGCGAGCGCAGGGATCGCAAGTACTGCGCTCACCAGAAGTCCGAGCAGGTAGTGATAAGTGCTGGGCATGTTCCACCTCGGGGTTTGCGGTGTGAGTTCGAACAGGACGCGGCAATTGCGCGCCGCCACGAGAATTCGCTTGAGCGGGCGCGGAAATCGATGACCCCACAGGTCAAAAAAGCGATGGCTTCGCGCCGCGAACTTGACCTCCGAGGTCAACTTGACCTCCGAGGTCATTGAGCCCGGCCGGACTGGACCCTAGACTCGCTAAATGACTGCTCATCAGCTCCCCTTCGGGATCCTGCTTCGGCGCTGTCGCGCGCGGCGCCGCATGACACAGGCCGACCTCGCATACGCGGCGGGGAGTTCGACCAGGCATCTGTCTTGCCTTGAAACCGGCAGGTCGCAGCCGAGCCGCGAAATGATCGCGCGACTTGCCGAATATTTGGATATCCCGCTGCGCGATCAGAACATGTTGCTGCTCGCGGCCGGCTTCGCCCCGGCCTTTCCGGAACGCGCGCTGGCGGAATTGGAGGCGGCAAGGAACGCCATCGATAGTGTGCTGATGGCACATAAGCCGTACCCGGCCTTCGCCGTCGATCGGCACTGGAATGTGGTGCTGTCCAATGCGGCGCTTCCACAACTCTACGAAGGCTGTTCAGCGGATCTTTTGCGCACCCCAATCAACGCCATGCGTCTCATCCTGCATCCGGCTGGAATGGGTCCCAGAATCCTGAATTTCGCGGAATGGCGCGCGCATTCCCTGAGCGTCCTTCGCCAGCAGATCGAGGCGCGGGCCGATCCGATCATACAGGGGTTGCACGCAGAAATATCCGCCTACCCCGTCCCGCCCAATTCCGAACCGCCCGGTGGCCTCGAAGCTTCGCAGCGTCTGGCGACACCGCTTCGTATCGCGACCCGTCTGGGCCCGATGTCATTCCTGAATACCGTTACCGTTTTCGGGACTCCCAATGATGTGACATTGGCGGAGATCGCGTTGGAAATGCTCTTCCCCGCTGATGCGACGACGGTTGAGGTTGCGAAACGCATGGTGCAGGAGCAGGCCCTGCCTCAACTGAACGATACGATGAGCAATAGCGGCTCGCTTGTTCGCGACCGGGTGGCCTGACACGGAGCCATTGTCGAAAGCCGCCTTCCGGGCAATCGGCCGCCCCACCTTGTATCAATTCTCCGGCACGGTGTAGACGTCGCAGGGCGCAGCGATGCCGCGCAGCGGATGCGTTCCGAGCGGAATCAATTTTGATGTGATCTCGGTCGCGACCGCGCCGGAAATCAAAACCGTTCGGCCGAGCGGCCGGCAAAGCCCCTCGAGCCGGCTGACCAGATTGACGGCGGGACCGATCGCGGTGAAATCCAGCCGGTCGGCCGCCCCGACATTGCCCCACAGAATTTCGCCAAGGTGCAGCGCGGCACCGAAGCTGAGGGAGGGCAACCCCTGCTCTCGCCTGCTCCCATCAAGATGCTCCATGCCGGCCTGGGCGGACGTGACCGCGCGCAGCGCCGCATTGCAAGCTTCGCCGGGCCTGTCGCCGGTGACCGGAAAGATCGCCAGCATGCCATCGCCGATAAATTTCAGCACCTCGCCGCCGAAGGCGTGAACGGCGCCGGCCATGCAATCGAACCAGGCATCCAGCGCAGAGATGACGGAAGCCGGCGGCGAAGTTTCGGAAAGCGCGGTGAAGCTGCGCAGATCGGCATAGAGCAACGCAGCACGGATGGTTTCGCCGACATCGCGCCGCAGCGGTCCTGCCAGCACGCGCGCTGCGCTGCGCCTCCCGAGATAAGCCTCAAGCGTTGCGGTCAATGTCGCGCGCGCCGAAAGGGCGGCGAGTGGCGCGGAGGCAAACCGGGCGACCTCGCGCAGCCGGCCGAGTTCTGCTTCCGTGAACTGGCGCGGACCGATCCACGAGAGCACCGGTCCATCCGACCGCGAGCCCACAGCATCTTGATGCACCGCGCCGCCTGCGAGTCCGGCCAGCCAGCGGCGACCGGCATCGCCGGTGGAATCCTGCTGTCCTGCGCTTGCGAATGCCGCCGGTGCAAATCCCACCGCCTCGATCACCACGCCGTTGTCGGCCCGCCACAGCCAAGTGCGGCGGGCAATAATCGGGTGCGGGACCGCGAGCGTCAGGGCGCCGCCGGCAAGCGGCAGGTCATCGGCAATCAAGTGCGCACCGAGTTCGGCAAGGAACCGGTCAGCCCCCGGTGAAGCGCCGGCCGCATCGACCAGCCATGTCAGCGTCGAATTGAGTTGCATGGACCGATCATGTGACAGCGGCGCTTGATTGTCATCAACCACCCTTGGTAAATCCGCGCGCGGGCATATGTTGGCGTAAGGTTGCCCCTCCGTCAGGCCAACGACCAACGAGGTTTTCGATGACTGAATCGTTTGTGCTCCAGCGCGAGACCCACATTGCGGCGCCACGCGCCAGCGTGTTCGCCTTCCTGACCGATCCGGACAAGATCGTGCAATGGATGGGGACCGAGGCAACGACGGAGATGCATCCGGGCGGACTTTATCTTTTGAAGGGCGTTGGCAGCGCCGTGGCGCGCGGCGCGTTCCGCGAGGTCGTGCCGGTGCACCGCCTCGCCTACAGCTTCGGCTGGGAAAGCAATGACGAGGTGCCGCCGGGATCAAGCCTGATCGAAATCGACTTGATCGAACAGGACGGCGGCACGCTGCTGCGCATGACCCATAGCGGCCTGCCCAACGAGGCGACCCGCGCCAGCCATGACAAGGGTTGGGCACATTATCTCGACCGGCTGACATCAGCCGCGGCCGGTCGCGATCCCGGTCCCGATCGGGGGCCGAGCGGCACACGCAGCGCGTGAGGCCTGGCGCGACAGAGCGAAGTCGTCAGCGGCGCGCCATCCACAGTCATAAATCCGGGCATTCCCGAGTTCGAGCCAAACAGCGGGCTGCCGCATTCTCCGCAGAAGAGCCGCGTGACTGTGTTTCCAGCTTCGCTTGTCAGAATAAAACGCGCGGGATTACCGGCGATGCTCACGCCACTTTCCGCGAACATCGCCCCTGAAGTGTGGCCGGCGCCACTGAACCTTTGACAGTCCCGGCAATGGCAATGAGCAACGACGACGGGGTCACCTTCGATGGTGTAAGTACACGCCCCGCACAAGCATCTGCCAGCCAGCATGTCGTTCTCCCCAAGTAACTTTGTCAGCCGCCGGGGCCAACTACCACGGACTTACGCAAGCCTGGCCAGTTCCGTTACTTCGGGCAAAGGCTTTTCCGCAATCACCGATCCGCCAGTTTGCATCCCGGCTGCGGCGCGATCGCGCCCAGCGTGCGGACGGTAACGAGTTCGGTCCCCTGCGTCCTGGCGATGAACATGTTCATCGTCGCATAATGATTCTGGTCGATCGTCACCGGCCCGGTCGGCGATGGAAAGACCAGACCCGCCATCGCGTCGATGATGGCTTCCTTGTCGACCTTGCCGGTTTTCTCGATCGCGTTCTTCAGCGCGATCAGCGCGTTGTAGTGCGTCATGACATAGTTCGACACCAGCACGTCGGCGCCGCCCTCAGTGCGGACCTTGGCGACGAACGCCTTGATGGCGGGATCGTCGCTGGTCGCAACCGAAGGCACCGCCGTGTACATGTTCTGGCCCTTGCCGCGGAAAATGCCGAGATCGATCTCGGACAATCCGAGGAAGGCGACGGTCGTATCCTTGAACAACCCCTTGTCGTCGGCCTGCCGGATGAAATCGATGCCATCGCCTTTCAGCGCGAATAGCAGCACCTTCGGCTTGGCCGCCGCCACCTGCGCGATCAGCGGGCCGAAGTCCGTCTCGGTGCCTAACGTATATTGCGTGCCGACGACTTTGCCGCCGAGCTTCTCGATCAGCGGTCTTGCAATATCGAACATCTGGTGCGGCCAGACCCTGTCGGCCCCGAACAGGAAATAGGTGTTGCCGAAAGCCTGGTTCACGTAGGGCAGCAACTGGCCCATGTCCTGGTTAGGCACCGTCGAGAACGAGAACACATAGCGGCTGCATTTGCCGCCTTCGAAATTGGTGGCGTAGAGCAGCGGCGTTTTCAGGCTCTCGGCGACCGGCACGATCGCATTGAAATTTTGCGAGGTGACGGGGCCGACCAGCGCCACAACGCCATCGCTTTGAATCAGCCCCTGCGCGGCGGTGACAGCCGATGCCGGCCGCGTCTTGTCGTCGGCATAGATGACCTGGACCGGCCGGCCGAGAATGCCGCCCGCCGCGTTGATCTCCTTGGCCGCAAGATCGAGCCCGAGCTTGGCCTGCTGCCCGTAGAGTTCGACACCACCGGAAAACGGCAGCACCGCGCCGACGCGGATCGGTTCGGCGGCATTGACGCCGATCAGAGGGCTGAGGCCTGCGCCGCATACCAGCAGCGCGAACGCCACGCGCTTGATTGACCACAGTGCCATGCGCGCCCTCCACGACCGAGAATCGGTTGCGGCGAGACTACAAGGGATTCACCGGCCATGCAGCCGCACGGATTTACGCGGCCGCGAGCGTCCGGCTGGAGAACTCGCTGGTTTTCAACCGGCCGACCAGCGCCGACAGTTCCTCGACCTCTCCCGATGTCAGATCGGTCAGCGGCGAGCGCACCGGGCCGGAATCACGGCCGATCACCTTCATCCCGGCCTTGATCATCGAAACCGCATAGCCGCGCTTGCGGTTGCGGATCGCGAGCAGCGGCATGATGAAGTCGCGCAGGCCCGCCTGGACGGTCTCGCGGTCGCGCCGCCGCACCGCCGCATAGAATTTGGTCGAGAACTCGGGGACGAAGTTGAACACGGCGGAGGAATAGGTCGTGACGCCCATTTCCAGATAAGGCAACGCGAACGTTTCGGCGGTCGGCAATCCGCCGACATAGGTCAGCCGATCGCCCATGCGCAGATGAATCCGCGTCATCTGTTCGATGTCACCGACGCCATCCTTGAACCCGACGAGGTTCGGGCAGCGTTCGCAGAGCTTTTCGATCGTGTCCTCGGTGAGGATGGCGTTGTCGCGGTTGTAGACGATGACACCAAGGCTGGTCGCCTTGCAGACCGCCTCGACATGCGCGGCCAAACCCGCCTGCTCGGAGAACACCAGATAAGGCGGCAGCAGCAAGATGCCGTCGGCACCGGCGCGCTCGACGGCGGCCGCAAGTTCGGTCGCCATCGCCGTGCCATAACCGACGCCGGCCAGCACCGGCACGCGGCCAGCGGTCTGCTGCACCGCGGTTGCGACGACGTCGACGACTTCGGCCGGCGTCAGCGAGAAGAATTCACCAGTGCCGCCGGCCGCGAACAGCCCTGCGACCTCATAGCTGCACAGCCAGTCGAGATGGGAGCGATAGCGCGCGGCGTCGAATTTGTTTGATACGTCGAACGGCGTGACAGGAAACGACAGCAGCCCGTTGCCGATCGTCAGCGCCATCTCCTTCGGGGTCATTCTGCTCATCGTGACGGTCCTCGCTGCGGGAGGCTGAGAATTAGACCAGGCTCGATGCCGCGGCAGACCAATTGCTGGATCGAATGATCCATTGATTGGATGGCTCAGGCGCCAGAGCGTTGTCCGTTCCGATGGAATCGGAACGGGCTCTGGCTCTTGATTTGACGTGTTTTCTTAACGCGAACCGGTGTCCACTTCGCTGGAAAACGCTCTAGCGGCAAGATCGCGGGCGATCGACGCGATCACCGGCAGCAGCGGATTATCGTTGTCGTCCCGCCAGACGAAGTAGAGTTCGGCCGCCCGTTGCTGATCATCCGCCAGCGGCCGCAGCGCGACGCCCTTGAACTGCAGTTTCTCCGCTGCTTCCGGCACCAGGGCAACGCCGACGCCGGCTTGCACGATGGCCAGGATCGAATGGATCTGCGCGAGGTGCTGGACGTAGAGCGGCGCCAGTGCGGCGCGCGAGAAAAGCTCCACCAACAGGTCGTGGAAGTAACGGGCCTCGTAAGGCGCGTAAGTAATAAAAGGTTCGGCCGCAAGGTCCGGCAGGCTGATCGTCTTCGCCTCCGCGAGCTTGTGACCGGCGGGCACGGCCGCGATCATCCGTTCGGCCTTGACCCGGAAAAACTGCAGGCCGACGCGCGGGATCGGCGGCCGCAGCAGGCCGATATCGATTTCGCCGGCGCCGAGCCGCTTAAGCTGGTCGCCGCTGACCATCTCTTTCAGGATCAGCTCGACATCCGGCAATTGCTGGCGGCACGCCGCGACCAGCTCTGGGACATAACTATAGGACGACGCGGCGGTGAAGCCGATATTGACCGAGCCGGCCTTGCCTTCGGCGACGCGCCTCGCCAGCAGCGCCGCACTTTCCGTCAGCTTCAGGATCAGCCGCGCTTCGGTCAGAAAACTCTGTCCGGCTGGCGTCAGCCGGACCAGGCGATTGCCGCGCTGAAGCAGTTGCACACCCAAAATCCGTTCGAGAATCTGGACCTGACGGCTCAGCGGCGGCTGCGTCATGTTCAGCCGGGCCGCGGCGCGGCCGAAATGCAGTTCCTCGGCCACCGCCACGAAGCAGCGCAGCTGGCTCAGTTCGAACATCCCGCTCCCTTTATTCCTTGCCGCATCCCGGCATTCGTTGCCGCATACCGGCTCCGCCTCGCCAGCCTAGCGCATCTCAGCAATATGATCCAAAATTGGTATCGGACCATCCTCATTCTGGTTCGCCATTGGATCGATCATCGCTTATCGTGCCACCAGCGCGGCCAAAGACCGCGATGCGCGACGCCGCAGAGCGCTTGCGCGAATTCGACCGGAGGACAAACATGTTTCCACGTTTCGGGCGCCGCGCCGCCCTCGCCGCCGCCGCAGCCATCCTGTTCAGCCAACTGCCCGGCGCCGCTTCCGCCCAAAACTTCGACCGGCCGGTCCGAATCATCGTGCCGTTCGCGCCAGGCGGAACCTCCGACATCCTGGCGCGGCTGATCAGCCCAAAATTGTCGGAAGCGATCGGCCAGAGCGTCGTGATCGAGAACAAGCCCGGCGCGTCCGGCAATCTCGGCGCCGACGCCGTCGCCAAGGCGACGCCTGACGGCACGACGTTGCTGCTGACGGATCTCGGTTCGCTCACGACGGCGCCCAGCCTGTTTTCGAACCTGACCTATAGTCTCGAAAAGGACCTCGCCCCCGTCACGATGGTAATGTTCGGCCCCTATGTGCTGGCCGTGCACGAATCGATCCCGGTCAAAACAGCCGCGGAACTGATCGCCTATGCCAAGGCCAATCCCGGCAAACTCGCCGTCGCCAATTCCGGCGTCGGCGGCGCCAATCACATCACCGCTCTGGTGATGCAGAAGGAACTTGGCATCCAGTTCAAGCACGTACCCTACAAGGGCGGTGCTGCGGCCACGCGCGCCGTCGTCGCCGGCGAAAGCGGCGCGCTCATCAATGGCGCATCGGCCACCCTTCCTTTCGTGAACAACAAACAGCTGATCGGCCTTGCCGTCACCGGCGAGAACCGTGTCCCCTCCGCGCCCGATGTGCCGACCTTCAAGGAAGCCAAGCTGCCCGGCGGCGAGTTCGGCACCTGGCAAGGCATTGTCGTGGCCAGCGGCACGCCGCCGGCGACCATCGCGCGGCTCAATACCGAGATCAGCAAGATTCTGCAGTCGCCCGAAATCAAGGCCAAGATCGCCGAACAGGGCGGTGAAGTCCGTGCCGGCACCCCGGATGCGTTGGCGACCTGGTTGAAGGACTCAACAAAGCGCTGGGGCGACATCATCCGCGAAGCCGGCATCAAGGGCGAGTGACGGGATCGATACTGGCGATGCGAGGCCTGCGATGAACGCCCGCCGAACGGACTGGCAGGATCTGCTCTTCGGGCTGTTCCTGATCGCTGTCGCAGCAATCGCGCTGGCGGCAACGCGCACTTTGTCGGGCGGCAATGCCGCCGACATGGGACCCGGCTACATGCCGCGCGCCATCGCCGTCATGCTGCTGGGCTTCGGGCTCTGGTTCAGTGTCCGCGGCATCCGCCGCCCCTTCGTCGGAATTGCGCCGGTCCGACTACAGCCGCTGCTCGCGATCACGGCGTCGGTCGCCGTGTTCGCATTCACCGCCACGCGCTTCGGTCTGGCGCTGTCGTCGTTCGCCGCGATCCTGATCGCCAGCCTCGCGACGCGCGAAGCGCGGCCGATCGAAACCCTGCTGTTCGCACTGGGGCTCTCGGCGGCGGCGGTGCTGCTCTTCGTCAAGGCGCTGGCCTTGCCGGTGCCGATCTGGCCTGGAGCATGGTTCTGACATGGAGCTTTTCGACAATCTGCTGATGGGGCTTTCGACCGCCCTGCAGCTGAACAATTTGCTGTTCTGCCTGATCGGCGTCGTGATCGGCACCGCGATCGGCGTGCTGCCCGGCATCGGACCGATTCCGGCGATCGCGCTGCTGCTGCCGTTCACCTTCGGCCTGGCGCCGCCCTCGGCCATGATCATGCTGGCCGGCATCTTCTACGGCGCGCAATATGGCGGCTCGACCACGGCGATCCTCGTCAACGTGCCCGGCGAAACGTCTTCGGTCGTCACTTGCCTCGACGGCCACGAGATGGCCAAACAGGGCAAGGCCGGGACCGCGCTCGCGATCGCCGCGATCTCGTCGTTCTTTGCCGGCACCGTCGCAACCATCGTCATCGCCGTGCTCAGCCTGCCGCTGGCGGCGCTGGCGCTGAAATTCACCGCGGTTGAATATTTCAGCCTGCTCGTGCTCGGCTTGATCGCCGCCGTCGTGCTCGCGCACGGTTCGGTCGCCAAGTCGCTTGCGATGGTGCTGCTCGGCATCCTGCTCGGCCTCGTCGGCATCGACGTCAATTCGGGCGCGCCGCGAATGACTTTCGGCATCCCCGAGATCTCCGACGGGCTCGACTTCGTACCGGTCGCGATGGGCATGTTCGGCCTCGCCGAGATCATCGCCAACCTCGAGCGCCCGGCCATCATGCGCGTCGTCAGCCAGTCGATCCGCAACCTGATCCCGAGCGGCGCCGATCTGCGCGCCGCCTTCCCGGCGATGGTGCGCGGCACGATGCTGGGCTCCGTCCTCGGCGTATTGCCGGGCGGCGGCGCAGCACTGCCGCCGTTCTCTTCCTATGCGCTGGAGAAAAAACTCGCCCGCGATCCCTCCCGCTTCGGCAAGGGCGCGATCGAGGGCGTCGCCGGGCCCGAGGCCGCGAACAATGCCGGCGCGCAGACCAGCTTCATCCCGCTGCTGACACTCGGCATCCCCGCCAATGCCCTGATGGCGCTGATGATCGGCGCGCTGATGATGCAGGGCATCCAGCCCGGGCCGCAGATCATGCGCGAGCAACCCCAACTGGTCTGGGGCGTCATCGCCAGCATGTGGGTCGGCAATTTGATGCTGCTCGTGATCAACCTGCCCCTGATCGGCGTATGGGTCTCGATGCTGAAAATTCCCTACCGGTTGCTGTTCCCCGCAATCGTGCTGTTCTGCTGCATCGGCACCTTCGGCCTCGCCAACAATCTGTTCAACGTCTGGCTGATGCTCGGCTGCGCGCTGATCGGCTACTTCTTCATCAAGGTCGGCGTCGAGCCAGCGCCGCTGCTGCTCGGGCTCGTGCTCGGCCCGCAACTGGAGGAAAACTTCCGGCGCGCGATGCTGCTGGCGGACGGCGATTTTTCGGTGTTCCTGCGCCGCCCGATCAGCGCCACGCTGCTCGCCCTCGTCGCGGTGCTGTTCCTGCTGATGGTATTCCCGGCGATCCGGCGCAGCCGGCAGGAGGCGCTGGCGGAGTGAGGCGAGCCCACCTCATTTCTTGTCACTTCCTGCCTTGCGGGTAAATCGTCTCGCCGCGCTTGAGCATCGCGACGAATGTCTCGACCTTTTTCTTCCTTCCGGCTTCGGTTTTCATGTTGTGCGTTCGAAATGCCAGCGCGAACCGATTCTGCGCACTGAGTTTTGCCAGCATGGCCTTTGCCTTCGGCTCGGCATCGATCGCGGCCTTCAGATCGTCGGGAATCTTCATGTCCTTTCCGCTCTTGTAGGCGCGCGCCCAGCGCCCGTCGGACTTGGCCGCGTCCGCTTCTCTTAGCCCATGGGCGGTCATCCGGCCTTCGTCGATCAGCCGCGCGACGTTATCGACGTTGATCTGGCTCCAGATGCTTTTCCTCGTGCGCGGCGTGTAGCGCTGCATATAGCTCTTGTCGTCAAAACCCTTGCGCTGGCCATCGATCCAGCCCCAGCAAAGCACCGCGTCGATGGCTTGTTTCGGCGTGATCGATTTCAATCCGGAATCCACCTTGTGGATCTTGATCCAGATTTCGTCTTCCTTGTCGTGGTGTTTGCCGAGCCATCTGTAGAAGCTCTCCGCGTCCTTGAATTCGCGGATCTTGTCGGGACTGATTTTAGCGGGTGCCATTTCGATGCTTCTTGCGATGCTCTAGGCCTTGCGGCGCCAGCTTACACACCTCCCTGAGCATTCTGGAAATTCGCGAAGCTTCCTTTTGAATTGGCTGGGGAAATCGCGGTTGTGGCGCCTCTTTTTCATTCGCAGGTCGGCCGCGCGGACACGAATATGTGAACGATATATCGCATGCGATTAAATCGGACGCATTGACTTTCGATGTCGCCAGCGCCTTATACATCGCACACGAATAGATCGCATCCGATCTATCATTCAAAGAGAGAAGGACCATGACCCATGCAAGCAAGACCCCGGCGACCGCCATGAAGCTCGAGGTCGTCGTTATCCCGGTCTCCGACGTCGATCGCGCCAAGGCGTTCTATGCCAGCCTTGGCTGGCGGCTCGATGCCGACTTCGCCGACGGCAAGGACTGGCGCGTCATCCAGTTCACGCCGCCCGGCTCCGGCGCTTCGGTGATCTTCGGCAAGAACGTCACGGCGGCGGCCCCCGGCTCCGCCCAGGGACTCTATCTCGTCGTTTCCGACATCGAGGCCGCGCGCCGTGAATTGCGCGAGCGCGGCGTCGACGTCAGCCAAACCTTCCACGCCGCCGACGGCGTGTTCACCGGCAAGGACACACCCTTCCTGCTCGGCCGCGATCGCGTCAGCGGTCCGGATCCGGAGCGTCGCACCTACCAGTCCTACGCTTCCTTCAGCGATCCCGATGGCAATGGCTGGCTGTTCCAGGAAGTGACCGCCCGCGCCCCCGGCCGCATCGAAGGCGACACCACGTTCTCGTCGTCATCAGACATCGCAAGCGCGCTGCGCCGCGCGGCGGCCGCCCATGGCGAACACGAAAAGCGCAACGGCGGCCAGCACGATGTGCACTGGCCGGACTGGTACGCCGATTACATCGCCAAGGAGCAGGCCGGCGAGCCGTTGCCGCTGTAAGCCACCTCTATCCCACGCGGACCGGCCGGGTCCCGGCCCGGTCCACGTCGATCCACGAAATTCTTGAACCCAAGGGAGAATCGATATGAGCAACTATCTGTTGAAGACGATACGAGTTGTCGCGAGCGCGGCGTTGATCGCTGCAAGTGCCTTCGCGCTTCCCGCGGCACAGGCCCAGCCATCCGGCATCAAGCGAACCGACCTGCAGCGGCATGATCTCAGCGCCAGCGGACGCGAGGTAGTCCAGGTGCGCGTCGACTTCGCCCCGGGCGCGGCGTTCGGCAGTCACAACCATCCGGGCGAAGAGGTCATCAACGTCCTCGAAGGCGCGCTGGAATATCAGATCGAGGGCAAGCCATCGGTAACGCTCAAGGCCGGCGACGTGCTGTTCATCCCGGCCGGGACGGTGCACTCGGCGCGGAACGTCGGCAGCGGCACCGGCAGCGAGCTCGCTACCTACATCGTCGAGAAGGGCAAGCCGCTGCTGACGCTGGTGAAGTGACCCCACGAGGATTACTGCGATGATCCAGATCGTTCTCGCGTTTGCGGCAGGACTGCTGACGGCGGCAGCGCCGTGCATCCTGCCGCTGCTTCCGATCCTGCTCGGCACGTCGATCGGCCAGCAAGGAAGTTGGCGGCCGCTGTTCATCGTGAGCGGCTTCGTCATCGCCTTCGCCGGCTTCGCGCTGCTGTTCGGCGCGTTCCCAACGGTGTTGGGGCTGTCGCATGACAGCTTGCGGAAGATTTCCATCGCGCTGCTCGCCAGCTTCGGTGTCCTGATGCTCTGGCCGCAACCCTACGAATGGCTTGCGGCGCGGTTGAGCGGGCTCCTGTCGCATGCGGATGGCGCGGTGCGGGCCGCCGGACCGGGCAATTTCGGCGGCCTCGTTCTCGGATTGTCGCTCGGCGTGTTGTGGACGCCCTGCGCCGGGCCGGTGCTCGGCTCCATTCTCACGCTGATCGCGACGTCGGAAAACCTCGCGCGCGCCGGCGTGCTGCTCGTCACTTACGCCATCGGCGCGGCGATCCCGATATTGCTGATCGCTTATGGCGGGCAATACGCCACCACCCGGATGCGCAGGATCGTGCCCTACACGCCTGCCCTGCAGCGCAGCTTCGGCGCAGCCGTGCTGCTCGTCGCGTTCGCCTTCTACACCCAATACGACACCATCATCATGGTGTGGCTCTCCGACTTCTACCCGGGCCACCAAACAGGACTATGACCATGCGCAAGTTTCTCACTGTCATTGTGCTTCTGATCGTCGGCTTTCTCGTCGTCGTGCAATACGGCCCGTCGCTAAGCCGCGGCGAGCAAACCACATCGAGCGAGCGGCGCACCGCGCCGGAATTCCAGGGGATCTCGGCCTGGCTGAATTCTCCGCCGCTGACGCTGCAAAGCCTGCGCGGCAAGGTCGTCCTGGTGCAGTTCTGGACCTATTCCTGCATCAACTGCGTGCGCACCCTGCCCTATGTGACCAGGTGGTATGACACCTACAAGGACAAGGGTTTTGTCGTGGTCGGCGTGCATACGCCTGAATTCGCCTTCGAGCGGGAGACGGCGAATGTCGAAACCGCCATCAAGCGCTTTGGCATCAAATATCCGGTGGCGCAGGACAATCAGTATCGCACCTGGCGCGCCTTCGGTAACCAGTATTGGCCGGCCGGATATCTGATCGACCGGTCCGGCACTATTGTCGCGACGCAATTCGGCGAAGGCGGCTACCAGCAGTTGGAGAACACGATCGCCCGCCTCGTCGGTGAACCCGCACCGGCTGCGCAGGCCAGCGATCCGGATCTTGCCGGCATCGAAACGCCGGAACTCTATCTTGGGTCGGAGAAGAATGACGGCGCCATCGTGGCATCGCAGGATTCCGTCGCCGGCGAACGATCCTACGCGCTGCCGGACAGCGTGCCGCAAAACCATTTCGCCCTCGAAGGCCGGTGGAAACTCAGCGGTGATCGCGCCACGTCGGCGGCGGACGCCGTTGAAATCCTGCTCCGCTTCAATGCGCCCAAGGTCAATCTGGTCGCGGGCAGCGCGTTGCCGCAAGCCGTCTCCGTCACCGTGGACGGCACGCCGCAACCGCCGGTCACCATCGATGGAAGCCGGCTTTATCCCCTCTATAGCGGAAGCAGCGGCGAGCATGTGTTGCGCCTGAGGGTGCCCAAGGCCGGCCTGAGCGCATATGCCTTTACGTTCGGTTGATCGACCAGGTCCCGCCGCGCGCCACTGGCGCAGGCCGACTAGGCCGTGAACCCATAAATCTGTCGGGCGGACGGCTTACGAGGTCCGCTATGCCCCGATAACCGGCGTATTGTTGCACAGCAGCGAAACGACGCGACGTGCCAAAAAGCGATATGGGACACGCCTCAACCGAAAGAGGCCGCTAACTGAAGCGACCCTACGTGGGCGGATTTAGATCGCCGTTTGTCCAGCCCGCCAATCCCGCCTTCATTGGATCGGAGCAGATCATTCTCGTTTCGACGTGGTCACATTTCGCGCACATCCCCTTGATCTGCCCGGAGCTCAATAGGCTCTGTCCCCGCTAGATGCGGAAGGCGGCGGTGATGGAACTATCGTGATGCATGGAGCCGCAACTCGTTGGTCAATATTGCTCATATCCGAAAAAGAATTTCACCCGTCGTTTGCGAATTAGACACTCCCCGATTCAAATTCGGACAATTGGTGTCAAATACGGACAGCACCCGGCCGACCAGTACTGTCCTGGGACGCCCCAAGACGCCCAACGCCCCCAAGCTGAATGAATGCCTGGTGGCGCTGCGCTAGAACTGGAAATTGCAATACCCCAGTACAATACATACGCCGGCAATACTGCTAAGGTTGCGTTGCCCACAGGCATTTCTTTTGGGAACGATTGCTGCAGGGGCCACTTGATCTTGCACGACCGGGCGCAACGTCCCCCCACCTTGCATCCGATGAATATAGAACGGCTCCAGTCGCTGCCCCGCCGCTGGGGCCGCTTCTTTGGCACGGTTACATGACACCGTCGAACGGCGGATATCGAACTGTGCTTGCCTTTCGTCGGTCTAACGTCAACGGCGGAAATCACGCACCTGGACCGCGACGCCAACGGTGCCGATAGTGTTGAAAAAGTCTATCTTGCCGCCGAGCGAAATTTCTTCCGGGCCGCTGGTGCGTTTTGCCCGTCGCGACGTGAGAGCCCACATCGTTTCCCACAAAGACCACGGACCCTTGCAACGTCACTATGGAGCTTTGCCGTGGTAGAGGCGTCGGAAAATCAACTCTTGCGAGATTGTCTTTCGATTTCCGTTCTTACGGTTCGCTCTTGATCTCAGGCTTGTCGTACAAGACTGCATTCAACAATGAACTGTTGACTTCAATTTTTCCGTTGTAGCTGATGAAGCCAAGCTTACGGAATTTATTCATGAAGAAGCTTACGCGCGATCGGGTCGTACCGATCATTTCAGCAAGTGTCTCTTGGCTGATATTGGGAATGATCGGTTGCGGGCTGCCTTCCTTGCCGAAATTCGCTAGCAGAAGCAGTAGGCGCGCCAACCGTTTTTCACTGGAGTTGAAGAGCTGGTCGATCAGGTCTTCCTCAATCCGGCTATTGCGGGTCAACAAATAGGCCATGAACATCTCGGAAAACTTCGGTTGATCGTGAAGCACAGCGAGCATCGCCGACTTCGTGATAGCGGTGACCAGACAGTCTTCCATCGCGGTCGTGGTCGCAATGCGCATCGAATGACCGTTCATGCAGCCTTCGCCAAAGAACTGGCCCGATCCAAGAATCCCGACCACCGCCTCCTTGCCTTGGTCGGATATGACAACAACCTTGACCCGGCCTTTTTGAATGTAAAAGACCGCGTCTGCCGGGTCTCCCTGGGCGAAGACGACCTGATCCTTGCGAAATTCAAGGATGGTCTTGCCCTCGCCCACGATGGCAAGAAACGTCTTGGGATCAAATCCAGCCTGATCGGTATGGTTCGCCATTTCCAGTTTGGTTCCGCGGCGGGAAATCTACCTTAGCCATATTGGCCGCAGTTGTCACCGCGTAGCGATACCGACTCGCTGGTCAATATTGCTCACAATCCAAAGGAATTTATCGCATCATTAGCGAGACAGAGCCGGAGTCGGAATCCACCTCGCGGGAACTATGTCGAGAGCGGGTAGTTGTCGCTGATCATCCCGCAAATCTTCCGCTCACATCGACAGGAACCCCCAGAGGAGTTCACTATGAACAAGACTGTTATCTCGCTTGCGCTCGGCGCTGGCGCGTTGTTCGCCACCGCTGCCTCGGCAGCTCCGCTCGCACGTGGTCTCGCGGTTATTCCAGACAACGGCATCGAAAACGTCCGCATGGTCTGTAACGAATACGGGCGCTGTTGGCGGGAACGTGGTCAGCGCCGCGTTATCGTTGAGGATTCGTACAACTATGCGCCGCGCGAACGCTACATCGAACGGCGCGGATACAACGATGGTGGATACTACAACAATGGTCCGAGCGTCGGAATCGGCGTTGGTCCGGGCGGCGTAGGGATTGGCTTTGGAGCCGGTCCGCGGTGGTAAGGTTATGATCTCGTGATCTGATGAAGTAGGCCGCGGAGAAAATCTGCGGCCTACTTGTCGCGCTAAAGCAGAGGAACAGGTTATGAATGGAATTATCTATATTGTCGGTCTCGTTGTCGTCGTCGGCGTAATCCTTTCGTTTTTTGGTTTGCGATAGGACGCCGGCCCCCAAGGCTCCTAGGTCCGCTTTACCCGTTCCAGGAGTGCTCCCGCTTTATCCAACAGGGGCGTATTTTGACCGATGCACAAACCCCAGATGAGTTCTTCCAATGAACATTCTCCCCGTCGATCGGGCGCTCAGCCTGTACGATACTCTTGCAAACCGTTCCGAGACCAAGGGGGCCCGTGAACGGCTTTCCAGGCACTTGATGAAATTGTATATCGCGGGCGAAAAAGACGAGCACCGCTTGACGGTGCATGGACTATCGTACCTTCGTGAGTTCGACCGGGCAATGGACTCCGGACACCTGAACAAGTGGCTGCCGGATTAGCGCTTTTGCGCTTGTCGCTGCTTCCGTAGAGAATTGCGCCGCATAATTCTTGCTTTCGCGGCACGGACCGCATCCATCCTGCCCTGTTGGGTTTTCGGCAGGGGCGTCTTCTTTTCTTCACCGATCGTTGACACCGTGGCCGGCAGCTGATTTCGCGCGGTCGAGCTGTGCTCGAAAGGCTGCATGCTCATTGGGCCAATTGATGGTGACTTGCTTGCCATCAAGGACAACTCGTTGCGACCGAGTTCGTTCAATCGATCGCCAGGCGGTTCCCTTGCTACGAGACATGCGGACCGACGAAACCGCTATTCCCCCTCGAGGAAGTGCCCAAGCGCCCTAAACGGGCGCAACCTGTCACAAACGATCTTCAGGATGGCCAGCATCGGAACGGCCAGGATAGCGCCAAGCAGGCCCCACATCCAGAACCAGAACGCCAGCGACAGGATGATCAACACCGGATTCAGCGTGAAGCGCCGCGCAAGCAGCATGGGCGTCAGCGTTTCACCCTCCACGAGGTGAATGCCGAAGTAGAGGACCGGCGGCAGCAACGCCCACCATAGGCTTTCGAAACTCAGCATTCCGACCAGCACGAAGATGCAGACCCCGCAGAGCGGCCCCAAAATTGGGATATAGTTGAGGAGGAAGGCTGTGGCGCCCCACAGCAAGGGGTCTCCAAGGCCGCAAAGATACATAGCGGCCGCTGTCGTGAGACCCACTGCGGCATTCATGGCCGTGATTGTCAGCAGATAGGCCGATATATCCTCCTGAACCTGCTGAGAGATATCGACGGCCTGTCGCTTGTTGCTGAATGTCGGCAGAATTTCAACGATGCGTCGAAGGAATATGTCGCCCGCGACCAAAAGAAAATACAGCACGAGGATGGTCGTGAACAGGCCATCGAGCACGGAGCGCGTCCCTGCAAAAAGCGCGCCCGTTATGCCAAGATCGCGGCGAACCGAAACGATTGAACCCCGGCCAGGGGGAGCGTCCGCAGCCTGCTCGGCCTGTTCGATAACCTTTTGCAACGCCTGGATCGGCCCTTTTATGACCTCCAGGTGTGCCTCCAGCCGCGGGATCCCCTCGGGCAACCGTTCGGCCCAAGTCACGGCCGGTACCGATAAGGCCGCCACGAGGCCTACAAGGGCTCCAATGACCAGGACGACGGCGAAGAGCGCTCCAAAAGCGCGGGGAAAATGCAAACGCCCCAAGAGCCGGACCGCGGGTTGAAGAAGAAGATTCAACACGAAGGCGAGCACAACGGGTAGGACGATCGCGCTTGCCACATAGAGCGCCGCCAACACACCCAACGCAAACAAACCGCCGAGGAAGAACGTCTGCGGATTGGACGGCAGCGGCATCTCCGTCTCGTCGCCGGCCTCCGTCGCCGCAGCATGAGACTCCGGCAGATCAACATCCAGCATCGACGGCAAGGAGGGACGCTGTGACGGCGGTATGGCGACAACCATCGGTTTTCCCTCTCAATCTGAGCCTATGACCGCTTTCGATGACCATCAAGCCCGCTTGGCCGAGTTCGTCCCAAGGATGCGTGGCATCCAGGAAACGTGACCGGAGGAATAGATTCGACCTGAAATTCCAGGGATCGAGCTTTGCTCTCCTCTGTGGCGCAATCAAACGGAACTTGAAGCAGCCTAAGGGACAACGAGGAAGGTTCTGGCGGTATTGCACTTAGCGCATTCAAAGGTGCGTAAGTCGAAACCGGATTTGTCCGGCTCAATGCAAGCCAACCTCATCGGTTTGCCGCATCCGGAACAGTTCAGAATTCCGATCTCCGCAACGCTAAAAAGTGGATCGGGTTGAGTGGACAGCATGATACTCCCCTTGGAGCGGGCGGGAGCGCAACACTCTCAGTCACCGACAGATGCCAGGTGGGACGGTGATGGAATCATATGACGCCCGCAACACTCAAAACGCTGGTCAATATTGCTCACATCCCCAAAGAAATTAATGCATCCGAGGCCGACATCGCGATGGCGCACCGGTACACCGAGGCCAGCCGGGAGGCGTTGGCGCGGTGCGACCGGAAGGAATGTATGATGCTGCAAAGAGGCCGCAAACCGAGACGGCCTTATTCTGGCTCGCGGTGAACAAACTGGCGATAAATCTCTCGGCCGACTTCGTTGACAACCAATATTTCAAGGTCCTGATCGTCCCGCAGGCTTTTATCGCGGAAGTCCTGCGCGATCTCCTTGCAATGCTTGATCGCTTCAGCATTCGTGTTGAACTCAATGCCGACGCGATCTCTATTCGGAACGCCGTCTTTCATATCGAAAAAGAACTTTTGCACGATTAATCCTCGATCCCATGGACTTCTGCCGATCCAGCTGTATGGACGGCCAGCCAGTTCCTGTCCTTAGAGAGGAATCGCATCGAGGTTGCTATTTGCCGGTGCTCGTTACGAACAGGTCCGGGCGGGAACGAGCGCGAGAACTTGAGTATCTTCCGGCGCAGTTCGTAAAGCTCGGCCATGGTGTAGCGTTTGGTTTCGACGTCCGGTTGACGATTGGCGGAGTGCACGATGCTCACCCTTTGGATCAGGCTGGGACTTATTTTGGCACTTGCAGCCCGGGCGACAAGAGCCATTCATTCACATGCGAGGCGGTTTCAGCCTGACGCGCCTTTCGTATCATGGCATCGCGCTCAGGTCCGGGCCGGAGCGCTTGTGCCGCTTCTTTCAATCGTAAGGCGTGTAGCGCCAAGCGATCTTGTAACGGCAGTTTAGGTTGGCAGGCTTGGGTGTAAGGCATAATTGCCCTCCTGATAACGGCGGGAGCGCGACACTCTCAGTCACCGATCGTTGCCCAATGGTGGGGCGGTGATCGAACCAGCATACTCTTTGAGTTTCATACACCCTGATCAATATTGCTCACCTTCAAAAATTAGGATTCCTCCCCATGACAATTAAGGGCCCCGCAGCGATGGGCTCAAAAAAGAGAGGCGGCTCTTGAGCCGCCCTTCCAGTTTGCCTGTAATTCGGGATTGCCTGACGAATTCGTTTAACCCTCGATGATGTAAACGATCTCGTGGGTGTGCGGGCGAAGAACGAGATACTTGCCGCGCACCAAGATGAAATCGTATCCACGCCATTCCGGATAGATCTCCACGATGCGAGACGGCATCGGGTGATAGCGGACACCGGCCGGCACCGCCGTTCCGATTGACAGATTGAAGTTCACGTTTGTGACTTCCTCGACCTTCTCTTGTTTGATCGCCGAGGTGATCTGGGTGCGCTTTTCGACCGGAGGCGCGGCGGTTGCCGAGGTTGCGGCATTGCCGGTCGTCTTGCTGTCAGAGGTCGACGGCTTGGTCTCGGCAGTCGGGTTTTTCAGGTCCTTGGAGGTAGTCGTCGAATCCGGCGCTTTCGTTTTGGCGTCGGGCTTCATCTCGCCGGCTGTCTTGCCATCCGTGGCCGGCTTCATTTCGGCGGTCGGATTCTTCGTGTCCTTCGACGTGGCGGTCGGAGTGGTTGAATCTGAAGTCTTCGACTTGCCGTCAGCTTTCATCTCGCTGGTCGTTTTTCCATCCGGCTTGCCCTGCGCGTGTTGAGGCACATCCTTCGATGCAGCGCCGGGTGTTGCGGTCTCGGCGCCCTTTGCCGCGGGTGCATTCATCGGCGCCGCTGTATCACCTTTAGGCGAGGCGGCAGCCGGAGACTCCGAACTCTTGGCTGCGCCCTGATTAACACCTTGAGCCGTCGCAAGCCCGGTCGCGGCAAATAAGGCCGCAACAGCGACAGATACCATCAACGTTTTTCTCATTTGATTTTTCCAATTCGCATTTGAATATATGCGCCGACAAATGTCGGCCACAGGGGGGAACGGCCCTAGCAACTTATAGTTCCGCGTCAATCCTTGAGTTGGGGAGATGCATGGCGAACAATGCGACTAAACTCCCGCCGATCAAGTTCTGCAGAGCTAACGTTCGTTCGGTCGCAGAACATTTCAGCCGTCGGGTCCCGACCACGTCAACGCGCATTCAGGCGACACGGTTCACTCAGAACCTGCTTCCGTTCTGTCATTGCGGCTGGCAGCCTTCGTATGTGCGTCCGACCAACCTCAGGAAGGACCCTTTCGCCCGCTAGTCCATTGGTTATCCAGCGGCGGAACCGGGAAACCGGCAGTCGCATTTGAAAACCGAACGGAGTAATGCCCGGGCGGTTTTTTCTGTGGCCGATGTCAGCTCTGGGTCAAATCGCGACCGGGCCGGACCAAGGGGCACGCCCGGCTATGTCCGTTATTGCGCCGAAAGCGGAAGTCAATTCAAAGCATTAGAAACACCGTCATGGACTGTTAGGAGTTGATGCCGTTGCCCGAGACGTGATTCAAGCTCCGAAACCAAAGCATTTGACCATGCGCTACGAACTCAGCGATTATGAATGGACCGTGATGGAGGCGATGCTGCCCAACAAGCCGCGCGGCGTTCGGCGAGTAAATGACCGTCGCCGGCGAACGATCCTACGCGCTGCCGGACAGCGTGCCGCAAAACCACTTCGCCCTCGAAGGCCGGTGGAAACTCAGCGGTGATCGCGCCACCTCGTCGGCCGACGGCGTTGAAATCCTGCTCCGGTTCAACGCGCCCAAAGTCAATCTGGTCGCAGGGAGCGCTTTGCCGCAAACCGTGTCCGTCATCGTGGACGGCACGCCGCAACCGCCGGTCACCATCGATGGAAGCCGGCTCTATCCCCTCTACAGCGGAAGCAGCGGCGAGCATGTGCTGCGCCTGAGGGTGCCCAAGGCCGGCCTGAGCGCTTACACGTTTACGTTCGGTTGATCGGCACGGCTGCGCCGCGCGCCGGTGGCGCAGGCCGACCAGGCCGTGAACCCATAAATCTGCCGGGCGGACGGCTTACGAGGTCCGCTATGCCCCGATAACCGGCGTATTGTTGCACAGCAGGGAAACGACGCTTTGTGCCAGATTCGGACTCATGCACCGGAGCAAACACCTAAATTTATTCGATCACTTCGTGGCGCCGGCGAACAGAGAATGCGGGATTGCGATCTGGCTGAATTGGCCCGCGTGAAGAGAGTAAATTTCCCGAAAGCATTTGCGCATGAGCAACAGAGATCACCCCAAAGCTCTGCGCCCTCGCTCTAATGCAGCCGGAACACTCCGTCCACGGCGCGTAGTTCGGCAGGCTTGATCAGTTTGGAGTGCGCGACGGTGACCGCAAACAACGGGCCTTCGAGCTTTGTTTCCCAGAACGCGAGGAAATCCTTTAGCGCCGGGAAATTCGGAAACAGATCGTAGTCCTGCCAGACGTAAGTTTGCAGCAACCAGTGACGATCCGGGCGGCGATAAACGATTTCCGCTGTTGTCAGTCCGTAGCCTAAGACCTGCTTCCTTAAATCCTTGGAAACCGCATCTTTCTCGATCATGCCAGCCTCCAGCCCAAGCTGAAAAAACAGTGCATGATTCTCGCTCCAAAAACGAAAACGTTCAATAGGTCATAGCAATCAACGAGCTAGCAGCATGTTGCTTCGCCTGCTAGCAATCGCCCCAAGCCCTCCTCCTCAAGGAACTCAAGTTGCAGTCAAACATCGTGGGCCGAAGCCCTTGCGCCCCCACGTCACAGGCTTATGTGAAGGACGGCTAGCACTCGCTCATTGCGACTGCCAATCCAGAAATAATCACAAAAGCCATGGAGGATCGCATGAAGTTCCGTCCGCTCCATGATCGCGTCGTGGTCAAACGCATCGATGCCGAAGACAAAACCGCAGGCGGCATCCTCATTCCGGACAGTGCCAAGGAAAAGCCCTCGCAGGGCGAGATCATCGCCGTTGGTCCGGGCGGCCGTGACGAATCCGGCAAGCTGATCCCGATCGACCTCAAAGTGGGTGACCGTGTGTTGTTCGGCAAGTGGTCGGGCACCGAGGTCAAGATCGACGGCCAGGAGCTGCTGATCATGAAGGAAAGCGACATCATGGGCGTCCTCACCGACGTTCCCGCGGCCAAGAAGAAGGCCGCTTGAGCGCTTTAGCCCGTTCCCTCATCCTGAGGAGCCGGCGCAGCCGGCGTCTCGAAGGATAAGGCCCGCAATCGAAATCTCATCCCTCAGGAATCCGCACAGTCGCGCGGACCTTGGGATCTGGGCATACGGAGATCATTATGTCAGCCAAGGAAGTCAAATTCGGCGTTGATGCCCGCGACAGGATGCTGCGCGGCGTCGAAATTCTCAACAACGCGGTGAAGGTGACGCTCGGTCCGAAGGGCCGCAACGTCGTGCTCGACAAGTCGTTCGGCGCACCCCGCATCACCAAGGACGGCGTCACCGTCGCCAAGGAAATCGAGCTTGACGAAAAGTTCGAGAACATGGGCGCGCAGATGGTGCGCGAAGTCGCCTCCAAGGCGGCGGACGCTGCCGGCGACGGCACCACCACCGCGACCGTGCTGGCCGCGGCCATCGTGCGCGAAGGCGCCAAGGCGGTTGCCGCCGGCATGAACCCGATGGATCTGAAGCGCGGTATCGATCTGGCGGTGGAAGCCGTGGTCGCCGACCTCGTCAAGAACTCCAAAAAGGTGACCTCGAACGAGGAAATCGCCCAGGTCGGCACCATCTCCGCCAACGGCGACGCCGAGATCGGCAAGTTCCTTGCGGATGCCATGAAGAAGGTCGGCAACGAGGGCGTCATCACGGTTGAAGAAGCCAAGTCGCTTGAGACCGAACTCGAAGTCGTCGAAGGTATGCAGTTCGACCGCGGCTATATCTCGCCCTACTTCGTCACCAACGCCGACAAGATGCGCGTTGAAATGGATGATGTCTATCTTCTCGTCTACGAGAAGAAGCTCTCCAGCCTGAACGAACTGCTTCCGCTTCTGGAAGCTATCGTGCAGACCGGCAAGCCGCTCGTCATCATCGCGGAAGACGTCGAAGGCGAAGCGCTTGCCACCCTGGTCGTCAACCGTCTGCGCGGCGGTCTGAAGGTCGCGGCCGTCAAGGCTCCGGGCTTCGGCGATCGCCGCAAGGCCATGCTGCAGGACATCGCAGTTCTGACCGGTGGTCAGGCGATCTCGGAAGATCTCGGAATCAAGCTCGAGAACGTCACGCTGCAGATGCTCGGTCGCGCCAAGAAGGTGATGATCGACAAGGAGAACACCACCATCGTCAACGGCGCCGGCAAGAAGGCCGACATCGAGGCCCGCGTTACCCAGATCAAGGCGCAGATCGAGGAAACCACCTCGGACTACGACCGTGAGAAGCTGCAGGAGCGTCTGGCCAAGCTCGCGGGCGGCGTCGCGGTGATCCGCGTCGGCGGCGCGACCGAAGTCGAGGTGCGGGAGCGCAGGGATCGCGTTGATGACGCGATGCATGCGACCCGTGCGGCGGTTGAAGAAGGCATCGTGCCGGGCGGCGGCGTCGCTTTGCTGCGTGCCTCCGAGCATCTCAAGGGGCTGCGCACCAAGAACGATGACCAGAAGACCGGCGTCGCAATCGTGCGCAAGGCGCTATCCGCGCCAGCACGCCAGATCGCGGTCAACGCAGGCGAAGACGGCTCCGTGATCGTCGGCAAGATCCTGGAGAAGGAGCAGTACTCCTACGGTTTCGACTCGCAGACCGGCGAATACGTCAACCTGATCTCCAAGGGCATCATCGACCCGACCAAGGTGGTTCGCGTGGCGATCCAGAACGCGGCTTCCGTTGCGGCGCTGCTGATCACCACCGAAGCCATGGTGGCCGAAGTGCCGAAGAAGAACGCAGGCGCCGGTATGCCTGCGGGTGGCGGCGGCGGCATGGGCGGCATGGGCGGCATGGATTTCTAAGTCCAACCGTTCAGAGCCCCAACTGTAAGAAAGGCCCGGCAGCAATGCCGGGTCTTTCTGCATTAGCTACACGTCCATCTCGACGACGATATCGCAGGAGCGCAGGACTTATCGACATCACGGCAGGCAACGCGACGCGCCTCGGCGCATCGCAACGTTCCGCCACGCGACGCTGCGCGTCGCAACACATCACTACGCAACGCGTGAGCCGCTGGGGAAGCCCGGCGGCTCACGCGCGTTTAGCGCGGACGCTCCCCTCAATCGCCGGTGGCTCCGAGACGCCTACCGCAGCCGGCCGGAGGCTGAAACCGAGGAGATCTGACAACGAGGGCGTGAACTAGTCCGGCGCCGCCCGATCCGCCGGTTCGCGCCGGCGCGCCTCACTTCGGTGGGTGCAAATCGCCTTGAAGCCAGCGTCCAAGGGACTTGGACTTCATAGGGTCTTCATACGCGGCAAGGGTCGTATGTGCGTGGTTGCAGATGGCGCATTCAAAGGTATGCAAGTCGACGCCCGGACGTGCTGGCTCGATACTGACGAGCATCATCGGGGCCTTGCACTTCGGACAAGCGGGGCGCTCAATTGCAACGAATGGAATGACGGACGACAGGCGTTGAGACTGGGGCATGATGCTTCCCTCGAATAGGCGGGAGCGCAACACTCTCTGTCACCGGCAATGCCTAGGAGGCGGAGCGGTGATTGTCTGAGTATACGCCTCCAGGGATCTCAAACGCGAGTTACTTCGCGGATATTGGAAGGAAGGTAAGCGCCTCGCGGAAATTACGAAGGCGAATGTTGCGGCGCGAGAGCGGTTCGCCTCAATCACCCGCGCCGGGATTTGGCGAGAAGTATGGAAGTTTGCCCGGCTTCCCCTCCCACTCCTTAGAGTCGGGCGGGGGCGCTTGACCGTAATATTTGGCCAGATTTTCGCGTATTCCGCATTCAGCGACAGCCATTTCTCAAGCCCCGGCTCAGTGTCAGGCTTGATCGCGGCGATCGGCCAAGGCAGACATAGGTTTGGCCGCGCGGACGGCAAGGGGCTAGGTCAGCATCCCTCACTTGATCTTCCTTGAGCCGCGCCCAGTTTTAAGAAAGGTTAGGTTTGATCGATAGGTTCTCGCACCGGCTAGCACCAACAAGAGACATAAGAGACCCATAGCGGCCACTGTCTAAGGCTAGAGCAAAGTCGAGCGCATCAACCCCAACTGTAAACGAAAGGACCGCCGGTCTCCGGCGGTCTTTTTGTTTGGGTGAGCCGGGGCGATCAAGGTCCTCGTGATATGCTTAAGCCAAAGCAAGGAGGGCTGGCATCATGCCCACCGGATTATTTAAAACACCAGATCAGTCGGCTCAGGTTGAATACGACGGCGTTTCCATCCCGATACCTAGGTCGACATACGAGAAGAACGGCTACAAGCCCGATTTCGACAAACTGCCCCTCGAAGACGAATATAAGGCGGCCCAGGAGAAGTTGCGTAATGCCCCGAGGCCCTAAAGGCAATTCACCCCCTCGGGCTGACTGCTATCTGCAGGATCACCCCTGAAAAACAATTATCGAAGGTGCTGCGCTTTGGCGATGTGTTGACCAATTTCGTTCGCCTGATTGGCTTCGCCGGCATCAGTCAACAAATGCTGAAGCTGGGTAGCACCAGTCAAATCCAAGCCGACCAGCGGATTTCCCGTTGATCGAAACCACAGTCGCGGCACACCCAATTCATCTTTGCGGACTTCGATTTCGCATTCGGTGGGTGGTATTCCGAACATGCTGAAGAACTCTGATTTCATCTCAGCCTCCGGTGCCCTATCAAATAATGTGGGAACGAAAATGCGACTTTAAAGGCCCAAAGAAACCGAAAGCGGCCCCGACCGGGGATAGAGGAATTACCGAGGCCGCCCGGCCCCGCTACAGTAACCGTCCTTCGACTTGGCAACCTCTCTCGCCAGTCGTTCAGCCTTCAGCCGTTCTAGGTTTTTGCGCAGCGCTTTCTGCTCCTGCTCGTATTCGTTCAGGGGCCTATCCGATGGACGGAACTTGCTTGCTTCATTTTCACGTTTGCTCATGACGTGACCCTTTTGATGGATGGATCCCCACGACTGAATACCGCGCATCGTACTGGCTCAGACTAACATACTTGAAGGGGCCGATGTCAGTTCTGGCGGCGAACTAACGTCTCAGTTGGGTCAAACTCGGAAGTGGCCCTGCTAGATCGGTATGTCCGTTCGCGCCTCAGCAGCAGACGTCGTCAGGCCACCTCGTCTCGTCCGAAAAGTGCCAAACCCGGAAGTAGGAGTTTGATCTGTTTCAACTCGAACCTGCAACCAGACTGTTATGAGCGCAGGACTCTGGCGGGAAATTCAAGCAAAATCAGTGATTATCGTTTTCGATCGTACGTGTTGGTGCATGTTTGTTCACGGGTTACTGGCGGATAACTTCCGGGGACCGGCACCGCGCGTTGCGATTTTCGCTCGCAACGCTGTGAGCGGCTCATTCAGATCCAGTTCGGAGCCATAAAGACTTTTCGAGATCAGACCCGCCCTGAACGCCCGCGCGGTTCTCCGTGGTGCAAGGATGACGCCCACCAGCGCCAGGGGCAGGCAGAACAATGTCGCCGCCCAGTGGCGGTAGCGTCCGGCGGCAAACTCCCAGGCTGCCATCTGCATCTCTCCCGTCATCGTGCAGGGATAGCCGGTGAGAATATGGTGGAGGTCGTGCCGAGTGATGGCGTCTTGCCGCCATGCCCAGTTTGGCAGTTCAACCGACACCGGCCCCATGTTGCAAATCCACGTCGCAGTGCGAGAAGGGTCAGCCTCAATGCCGTTCGCCGCGTAATAAACCGCTAGCGCCTCAGCAGCGGTCGTCACAATTGGACTCTCGAAATTTCCGCCTGGCCGGGCGCGCAGACTGAAAGCGAGCGGGGCTGGACAGGGCTTATTCCAGGACGGGGCGGCAGCTCCGCGGGCACCTGAACATTCCACGCCAAGCCAAGGGCGCGAAGCAGTCTCACGAACTCCCAGCCGAGATCGATCTGCCCGGGATAGAGACCGTGCCGCGCAGAGCCCGGAAAGGCGTGGTGGTTATTGTGCCAGCTCTCTCCCATCGTCGGAATAGCCATCACCGGCACGTTGTGCGCCTGGACCACCGCGCCATCGACGGTCCAGTCCTGCTCTCCTTGCGTGTGCGCAAAGTAGGATATTCCCCAATGCATGGTCGTGCATGCAGCGACGCGTACAAAGACGCCCCACACGACAAAGGGCCACCCGCCCAGCCAATACAGAACGAGAGCGATCGGAATCTGGTGCAACATCCAGGTGCGATCGAGAAACCGATAGAAGAGATCGTCGCCAATTCCCGGGCCAGGATCGAAACCAGGAGGATGCTTCAGGACAAGCCGGCCATGGAGATAAAGCAGGCCATCCATCCAGAAGCCTCTGCGGTGCGCGAGGAACGGATGACAATCGGCCTGGCGCTGCGCCCAATCCCGGCTGTCATGCACGCGAATGGTCCACAGCGGTCCACCCATGCCCACTGCCGTCCCGAGCCAGACCAGCGTTCTCTCCAGCCATTTGGGACACTCGAAACTGCGGTGAATGAGTCGCCGGTGGAAGCCAACGGAGTGGCCGGCGCAAAGCGTAATTCCTGCCGTGATCAAAAAGACGGCCAACGCGCTCCAGGAAAATGTCAGCGGACCGAGCACGATGGCCCCAAGCAGCATTGCGCCATTCCACAGAGAGCGCGGTGCGTCCCAAACAATCGTGCCCTCGACGGGCGACGCCTTGTCCAGATCGGTTAGCGAATTTACTTTGTAAAAATCGTGCTGCTCCTGGCCCATCATACAGACTCCGGTTCTTGCTGACGCCAAGGCGAGGCGGTTCTCCTCCGCCCAGTTCTCCTACCAGGCAAGCATAAAGAAACCATGAAAATGCAACGCCAGATTGAGTCGTTGCCTCCTACCAAAGCGACCTTCGTGCCGGGTACCGCGAAAATGTGGAGTATCAGATTCCATGATGTGTATTCCCGGGCAGCGCGGTGTCGGTGCTCTGCCAAGAGCGACGCAGGAAAAAGCAAATCTGCAAGCGCATCGTCGCGCACAGCCGCTGATCGTAAGTGCCATTGCCGAGACTCGAACCAGGAACGAGACCGCGATGAGCGGGTCGCCCGTCGTGCGCGTGACCAGCATGGAGCCTGTGTTGCGGAGAACGATCACCAAGACATGGGTCGCTCGCGGAGCCACCCCCACCCATAGCCGATGCCTTGCATCGGCGTTCTTAAACCAAAGGACGGCGGCCGTAGGCCGCCTACGCCCCCCCCCCGCAAGTGCGGGAGAGGGAGCGCAGCTCCTTCGCGGCTGCTATTCGACCTTCATCGCGCGTTAGGATCCGTTCGCCCCGGCGACCTCAACTCGCCTTTGCCGTGCGCACGCGCCCGGCGAGATGGGCCATATAGTCGGCCTTGCCGATCTGCACGCCCTCGTGCCTGAGGATGTCGTACGCCGTGACGAGATGAAAGTAGAAATTCGGCAGCAGCCAGTCATCGACGAAAAGCGCGCCGGGCAGTGTCAGGTATCGCCCGCCCCCAAGTTCGATCCGCTTCTCGCGTTCGAGCACGCGGTCCTCGGTCTTGCCGGCTGACTCGGCAAGATAACGGAGCGTTTCGCCCAAATGGCTTTTCAGCCCGGCAAAATCCAACGTAGCCGGATCGGTTTGAGACCATGCCGCGTCGACGCACCAGGCGGCGAACTGGTTGGGCTGATTGCAGCAGTAAACAATCTGATGCGGGAATGGCACCATATCGTCAGCCAGCCGCGCCGTCAGCAGGGCTTGCGGATCGCGCCCTTTGTCCCGCAGCTGCGCTTCGCTGACGTCAAGCAGGCGCGCCAGCACCTGCAGGCGCGTCGTGAAGATTTCCGTGAACCGCGCTATCGAGGAATTGTTCATCGCAGAATACCCTGTTCAACAAAAATATGCAGAGCCGCTTCGGAATGGCGGCGAAGGCGTACATATGGATTATGCCGCGCCATCGGCAAGGCTTGGCCGCGCGCCGCTGGTGCAGGCCTGCTCGACGCAGCGGCTGGCGCGGAGGATTTTCTCTTCGCTGAACATCGGTCCCACGATCTGCAGGCCGATCGGCAGGCCCTCGACAAAGCCGCACGGCACCGAGGCCGCCGGCTGGCGGGTGAGATTGAACGGCCATGTCAATGGCGTCCAGTCGGTCCACTGCGGAAAGCGCGCCGCATCGGGCGTGTCGACGCCGGCGGCGAAGGCGGTGATGGGAATCGTCGGCGTCAGCAGCAGGTCATAATCCTGATGGAAGGCATGCATCTGCTGGCTGAGCGAGCGCATGTCGGCATAGGCCGCCTGCAGCGCGCTCGCGGAAATTTTTTGGGCTGAGATCACCAGCCGCAACAGGCCCGGATCGAGCGCCGCCAGTTGCGCGCCGTCGAGGTCGCGCACAACCGCGGCATGCGATGCAGCCCAGATCACTTCCAGCGCGGGTTGCGCCGCGGAGACGTCGAGGTCGACGGGCTGCACGTCGGCGCCGGCCTTCACCAGCGCGTCGATGGCCGGCTGCATCCCGGCCACGACGGCAGGCTCGGTGACCGGAAAACCGAGATCGGGCGACCATGCGATTTTCATTCCCGCCACGCCCTCGTCGAGGCCGTCGAGATAGTCGATGCCGCGATAGGGAATGGCGAAGGAATCGCGCACGTCCGGCCGGCTCAGCACGTTCAACATCAAGGCGCTGTCGGCCACATCGCGCGACAGGCCGCCATAGACCGCGAGCGTGCCCATCGGCCCGAGCAGATTCGGCACCACGCCGTAGCTCGGCTTCAATCCGAACACGCCGCTGAACGCCGCGGGGATTCGAATCGAGCCGCCGCCATCGCCGCCGGTGGCCAGCGGTACGACGCCGGCCGCCACCAGGGCGGCCGAGCCGCCGCTGGATCCTCCCGGCGTGCGCGAAATATCCCAGGGATTGCGCGTCATTCCCGTCAGCGGGCCGTGCGTGATGCCTTTCCAGCCGAATTCGGGCGTCGTTGTCTTGCAGAAGAATACCGCACCGGCCTCACGCAGGCGGGCAACGCCCGGCGTGTCCTCGGTGATGGGCGTCGTTGCGGTCGAGTGCGAGCCGATGCGCGTCGGCCAACCCGCGACATGCGCCGTGTCCTTGATCGCGACAGGCACGCCGTCGAGCGGCCCGACCGGCGTACCGCGCCGCCAGCGTTCCGCCGACGCTGCGGCCAGATGCCGGCCCTGCGGCTCATCCAGCAAGCAGGTCGCATTGAGAAGCGGATTGACCGCGTGCAGTCGCGCCAGCGTCGCTTCCAATACATCGACCGGCGACAGCTCGCCGTTTGCGAAGCGCCGCACCATCTCGCGGGCGGAAAGCCAGTTCAATTCGTCAGGCATCGCGCAGGCTACTCGGCGGCTTCACGCGCAGGGACGCCCTGCTCGATGTCGAATTGCAGGATGTCGTTGAAGCGGTTGAAGGCGCCACAGAGTGCGATGCGCCAGGTCAGTTCGACGATCTGGGCTTCGGAAAAATGCTCACCGAGGCGGGTGAAGATTTCGTCGCGGGTCTTGTTCCAGTTGTTGGTGACCGCAACGGCATATTCGACGACGAGCTTGTCGACATTGTCGAGTTCCGGATGATCCCTGTAGTCGAGCAGGCGTTCGGCGCCCTGCTCCGATACACCCTGGATCGCCAGTTTCGGCGCGTGGTGCGAGACGCAATAGTCGCACTTGTTCAACAGCGACACCGCGACCAGCGCCAGTTCGAGGTGGCGCTTCGACAACACGGCCTGATCGGCCAGATCGACCAGCAGCGACCACATATGCTCAAAGATCGGCGGCCGGTGCGCCATCACGCCCGCCTGGTTCTCGAACGCGCCATAGGTCGTCATCTTGTCCCACAGCGGCCTCAGTTCGGCCGGCAGATCGTCCTTGGTCTTGATCGACACGCGTGACATGGGGTTATTCCTTGGCGGAAGTTGGGGGATCGGCGGAGCGTATCTGTCGAGGTGATGTTGCCACAACCTGGCAGATTTGGCGCTACGCGCCGAGTATGGCAGACCTGTCCGGGGCGAGTGGCCTGCGCGCCGATCAAGCGGTTTGAGACGCTGCCGCAGAGTTGATGCGAGAGGCAATCACCCCGATCCGCCCCCCTCGGCCTGCGGGTCAGGGACGTGAGGATACAACAGCTTTTCACTGCCGAGCCGCCGGATCATTTCGTTGCGAGAATGCCAATAGAGATCAAGGTCAGTGCTGTCCAGATATGGGCCAGACGGCGAGAAAAAACCGTTGGCCTGCCACGATCCAACATCGAGCTTCGTGAGCAACTCGCGAGCCCCTTGAACCGCCCATGTCAGATAGCGCTCGCCAGCCGGCGTCCGGCGGGCTCGGTCATCAAGGCTGACATCCACTCCGGCTACTCGACCTCGATTGCGAAAGGCGGCGTTGTCGGGGAACCACTCCGTGTAGAACATCAAGCCCGATAGCAGGTCGTCTCCCGTAGGCTCTCCGGGATGACGGATCAAAACAGCTGCGTTGAACGGCGACCAATCCGAAACAAAACAGTGCGACACTCCCCAATCCCGCATCAGCCCAAGGCGGGCAAGCATGTCACAGGGGGCATTGAGATTGTTTTCGCAGGCGTGAAAATATAAGAGCTTCCCGTCCATCTCCTCGCCGCACAGCCCCCACAATATGCGAGCGATCTGTGTGGCCAGGCTGGTATAGGTCCTGTCCGATTGGTTGGTCACCGCCATCATGGGTTGCACTCAAATCGCTACTTAAAAAACTTGAACCAGCAGATGACGCCCAATAGCGAGATCGAAATCAAGAACAGGGTGAGGCCCAGACCACGCGGAGGATTCTGCGTGGACCCGGCGGTCTGATACTGCGGCGTGTGATAGCGCGGCTCGGGAGGCTTATGGGCCGGACTTCCCGGCCGCGGACCCCAGTACAATCCGAGATCGCTGTGCAGCTCCCACAGATAGGGATTGACCTCAGGCGTATCGTTCGGGTCCACAATCGGCTTCCGCCCCGCGAACCTGACGAACAGACCCTCTGGAATATTGAGCGGATCGGGCCGGGGCGCGTGTCGTGCAAGCAACGCCTTATAGCTGTCGTCCACCCAATCGACCTCGATCTCTCCCTTTCGGTACAGACCCTTGCGCCAATTGCGCGGAATGAGGTCGACGATCACCTGGCTTTCGTCGTTGGGGTTAAGACTTCCTCCGTTGAATAATTCTTCCGCGAAAATCGCGGGCCCTGCCCACCAGAAAACTCGAGCGGCAAGTCGCTCGGTGCACTGGGGTTGGTCCACCATCCACAGCAACAGCCAGGCATCGTCGTCCCAATTGACGCGTTCCACACAATCGAACCAGACGTCTTCGCTCGCCTGAGCCAGCCACGCAAACATTTCACGGGCGCGAGGGAGATACTCGTAATTCTCACTCATGCGCCGATCCGCAGCAATTCAATTGTCCGGCTGCCATCAATGGCACTCAAGGAGTATCTGCGCCCTGGAGAAGCTCAGTGCTTTCAGCGCGTCGGGTTTCAGGAAAAAATAAAAGGCGCCGGAATCACCCCAGCTCCAGTGCATGGCGTCATCACTCGCGATCTGGAACAGCAATAGCTCGCTCGCGGGGCCGACACGGGCATCCGACTGCACACCATCGTGATAACCACCCATGCGATGGGGCCGGTTGTCGTCGAGGCTTCGCCAATGCGGCTCGAATTCCGCAAGCACGGCCGGCGGGATCAAGGACCGACGCACGGCATCCACATAATAGTCGGCCACCAGTTCCCGGACGCCGGTGCGCTGACCGAGATCGGCAGAGAGTTCTTTCTTCCAGAAGCTGACATGGAGCCGTTCGCCATCCCTGTCCACCCAGTGGTAATTCCAGAAACGGAAAGTGTCCCGCCGGAGACGGGCCTTGAGCGCTTGCCAGGCCTCGATCGGCATCAGGCTGTCGAGATCATGCGCCAGAACGGCGGATCGCTCGCCGGCAACTCGGTCCACGACTTCTGCGCGCCAATGCCGCAGGTCGCGGTTGGACTGGCGCAGATAGGCGATGATCGAGTCCGGCGTGGAGTGGCTCGCCAGGAAAGCGGCCAGCGCTTCGCGCCGCGTCCTGCGCACCTCGGCCACCGCAATCGTTTGGACGCGGCGCAGGCGCAGCGTCTCGTCCTCCGGCTCGGGACCTTCAAGCAAGGGCTGCGATGATGCGGTCCATTTGGCGTCGTCCGCATCGACCGCGGCGATGATAGAGCCGATATAGCCCGGCTGGTTCAGCCGCTCGGCAAGCTCGTTGGGAAGCCGCAACTCATCCATCGGCGCGGAGCAGGAGCGTTCGATGCTGTCGAGCACGTAAAGCGCGCCGCGCCAGGTGAACGGCTCGGGGTCGGACGGCCGCTGCCGGTCAGGCGCGACGCGCTGTCCCGGATAGAGAATCTCCGCGAAATTGTCCGGTGCGACCACGGTTCGGTTACCTGCTTTCGTCAGTGTGTTGGCAACGACAACCAGATCGACCGGCCAGCGCCGCCAGAGCGTCGGTACCTCAGCCAGCGAGCGGCAATAATCGTAACCGGGTCCGGTGTAGGCGCCGTCATGGACGGGGCCAAGATCGAACGGCGGCTTCCGCTCCGGCCCGAGCGTATCGACATGGAGGATACGAAAGGCGTCAGGCTCTTCGGGCGCGCCTTGATTGGGATCGACGAACAGCAGCAGCCAGCCATCGCGCGGCCCGAGCCCGCCCCAGAGTTCGGCGGGCAAGTCGGCACAGGCAATCTGCGCGAGGAAATGGAGCGGCCGCTCGCCCTGCTCCGGATGCTCGGCGGAAACCGACCGCGGCCATTCGACGTGATCTGATATCATCGGCAGGCCGCCGAGCCATGATCGCGGTGCTTCGAACCGCGGCGGAACCTGCCGCCGCAGGATGACGGAGACGCATTCGCTGACGCCCGCAGGCGGACTGACCGGGACATCGCGCAGCGGCCTGGCCGGATCGTTGCTACCTGCGCCAGACGAGCTCGCCTGCCGCGCTGCCTTGGCTCGGCGAAAACGGCGAAAGTCCCAGACAATAAACGCCGCGGCGCCAACGATCAGCAATTGCCACCAGGACATGCTCCCTCCTCAGTATGCGGTTGTCGTGAGCAGCCTGGCCATCGTCTACTCCGCCGTTTGCTTGCCGGTTGTATAGGGTGGAAATATCACGTTCCGGTTAAGGGCAATGGCAACATTGGTACGGGTTCGCATTCTCGCGGCCTGACATGCCCGAGCTTTGCCGGGAAATTCCACGCACCGACGAAGTGAGGCTTGACCCGACACCGACTCATGTAATATCAATTGTTACATGAAACGGGACAGTCGATTATCCGGCGTGCTCCACGTCCTCCTGCACATGGCCGAACGGGATGAACCCGTCACATCGGAAGCGCTGGCAAAGGCCATGGGCACAAATCCGGTGGTGATCCGGCGCGTCATGGCGGGCTTGCGCGATCAGGGTTATGTGCGATCGGAGAAAGGCCATGGCGGCGGATGGACGCTCGCGCGCGATCTGGCTGATATCACCTTGCGCGACATTTATCGGGCGCTCGGCGAGCCGGCGCTGCTGGCGATCGGCAACCGAACCGAGGCACCCGGCTGCCTGGTCGAGCAGGCCGTGAACGCCGCCCTCACCCACGCGTTCGACGACGCCGAGGCGCTGCTGCTGTCGCGCCTGGCTGACGTGACGCTCGCAAAACTGAGCGCCGATTTCCACAAGCGTCTGGTTGGCCGCGGCAATCGCCATCGCCTGGAGGTCGCGCATGCGAAGTGATGCAGCCGCCCAGGAAATGCTGGACCATTTCTCCAATCCCGACGCGGTGAAGCATTATGCGGAAGGACCGCGGCGCTTCGTGCCCGGCTTTGCAGACCTTCACCGCATGACGGGCATCCTGCTGGCAGAACAGGCGCCGCGAGACGCGCGCGTTCTGGTGCTCGGCGCCGGCGGCGGTCTGGAGTTGAAGGCCATGGCGGAGACCGAGCCTGGCTGGACGTTCGTCGGTGTCGATCCGGCCGCGGCAATGCTGGAGCTGGCGGAACAGACGCTGGGTCCGCATCGCGCGCGCGTGCAATTCCAGCACGGCTATATCGACGATGCGCCTGACGGACCGTTCGATGCCGCGACCTGCCTGCTCACGCTGCATTTTCTCGATGCCGGTGAGCGGCGGCGCACGGCCAGCGAAATTCATCGCCGTCTCAAACCCGGCGCACCCTTCGTGGCCGCGCATTCCAGTTTTCCGCAAGGACACGGCGAGCGCGCGCGATGGCTGTCACGCTACGCCGCCTTTGCCATCGCCTCCGGCGCCGATCCCGACATGGCCAGCGGCGCCCGCGTGGCGATCGAAAAACATCTGAGCCTGTTCAGTCCGGAACAGGACGCGCAGATCCTGCGCGACGCCGGTTTTGCGAGCGTCGAGCTGTTCTACGCCGCCTTTACCTGGCGCGGCTGGATCGCGCGCGCCTGAAGCCGACAGAAACGTTCATGACCATCCGCCCCATCCTGCGCTATCCCGATCCCCGGCTCGCCCTCCCCGCACAACCCGTGACGATGTTCGACGGCGCGCTGCGCGAGCTTGCGACTGATTTGCTCGAGACCATGCACGCCGCGCCCGGCATCGGCATCACCGCGCCGCATATCGGCGTCTCCTTACGCGTGGTGGTGCTTGACCTCGACCCGGTCGACGGCGCGCGCACCTATGTCAATCCGGAGATCGTCTGGGCCTCGCCCGAGACGATCATGCATCAGGAAGGCAGCGTCTCGATGCCCGGCGTCAACGACGACATCGAGCGCCATGCCCGGTTGCGCATCCGCTTTCACGATCTCGACGGCCATGTTCGAACCGAGGAATCGCAGGGCCTGCGCGCGGTCTGCCACCAGCACGAGATCGATCAGTTGAACGGCCTGTTCTGGATCAGGCGGCTGTCCCGGCTAAAGCGCGAGCGGCTGATCAAGCGGTTCGAGAAGCTGTCGCGGGGGTAAGATGATGGCGGGGTCGACGCAACCATTCACCTTGTCGTCTCTATTTACAGATAAATTTGAGGCGGTTTCAAAAACGCGAACCGCGGCTTAACGGCCCTGAAACCGTGGCATTGAAAATCAGCACTGTTTTGGGATGAAAACCATTGCGAGGGTGACCGCCACCTGAGAAGGATGACGGGCAAGCGTTTGAAGCTCGATGACTTTCACCGATCCGTTTCGCACCACCATCCAGTCCTGCTTCTGATGAAGGTCCGCGTTTTCGAGGTCTGCCGATCCGGCGGAAGTGACGATTTGGGCAAGAGACAGCGGTGCGTATGAATATCGTTAGCCAAAATCTTGATACACAATCGGTCAGCATCCGGCTTTTCGCTGCTGTCGTCATTGCCGCAAGCGCCGTTTCAACGGCGGCCCCGGCGGCCGATGGCGGCACTTGCGTCGGTGACATCCGCCAGGTGATCGCGCGCATGCCGACGCCCGCGATGACGAAGGGGACGCTGCCGAAGGATGTTACGGACAAGATCGACGCGGCGGCGAAGGCTTCGTTCGCCAGGACTTTCGCGCCGGGGGCTATCGCCGGTGTGCGTACGCCCGAGGGTACCTGGACCGCCGCCTATGGCCTGGCCGATCCCAAGGCCGGCAAACCCATGACGGTCGCGATGCACACCAGGGTCGGCTCCATCACCAAGACCTTCACCGGCACCGTGATCATGCGGCTGGTTCAGGACCGCAAGATTTCGCTCGACGATCCGATCGAGAAATATATCTCCGGCGTCCCCAACGGCAACACCATCACGCTGCGTCAGCTCGCCAACATGACGAGCGGCGTCGCCAGCTATACCCGCAGCGCCAAATTCACCGACAGCTATTTCGCCAAGCCCGAGACCGTCTTCACGCCCGACCAGCTGCTGCAAGTCGGCCTCGCCGCGTCGCCATTGTTTCCGCCCGGCGCCCAATTCGACTATTCCAACACCAACACGGTCCTGCTCGGCATGGTGATCGAGAAGGTGACGGGCAAGCCGGTGGCCGAGGCATTCGATGCCATGGTGTTCAAGCCGCTCAAATTGCTGAACACGTCGTGGCCGGGCCAATCGACCAGGATGCCGGAACCCTATGCGGACGGTTTCACGCTGCAGGGCGATTTTGCCAAGCCGGATGCGCCGAGCAATGCCACCTTCTGGAATCCTGCCTGGGGCTGGACTGCGGGCGAGCTGATCTCGAACATGGATGATCTCTTGACCTATGGCCGCGCCCTGGGCACCGGCCAGGGTTTGCTTAATCCCGACACCCAGGAAGCGCGGCTGAAATCGATTCCCGGCGCGGCCGGCTATGGCATCGCCATCGGCTGCATCGGCGGCTGGGTCGGCCATACCGGCGAGCTGCCAGGCTACAACACGACAGTTTTCTACCACGCCGCCAGCGACATCACCGTGGTGGTGCAGACCAACAGCGACATTGCGTCCGGCAATTGCGAGGAATCGCCCACCCTCGCCAAGGATCCGCGCGACAGCGTCTGCTCCTCGCCTGCGACGAGAATATTTGCGGCCATGTCGGAGGCACTCGGACACAAATTCACGCCGCTTCCGGCGAAATAAGGGCTGGGGCGCGCCAGAGGTGGAGGCGCGGTCGCGCCTCCGCCGCTCACCGCCACCGGTCAGGTGGACTGCGGAATGCGCGCGATCACCTTGATCTCGAAATCGAAGCCGGCCAGCCAGTTCACGCCCACCGCGGTCCAGTTCGGGTAAGGCGCCTCACCGATCGCCTTCAGCCGGATCGGGCCGATCGTCTCCCATTGCCTGGCCGGGTCGGTGTGGAACGTAGTGACGTCGACGACATCATCGAACGTGCAACCGGCGGCCTTCAGCACGGCGGCGAGATTGTCGAAGGCAAGCTGGACCTGCTTTGCGAAGTCAGGCTCGGGCGAGCCGTCATCACGGCTGTCGACCTGGCCCGAGACGAACAGCAGATCGCCGGAGCGGATCGCTGCCGAATAACGGTTGATTTCGTATAGCGCCTGCCGGCCGGCAGGGAAGATCGCATCGCGTTTGGCCATCGTGTCACTCCATCCAGACAAGGTTGCGCCGGACCAAAACAGTCAGAGCCATCAGGGTCGAGCATTGATATACGCCCCGTATGCCGCTATATCGGTACATACGCGCCGTATGTCAATAGCATACGCGGCGTATGTATTTTCGAGGTTTCACGGTGGTTGCGAAGCGGCGTGCGCAGATGGTGGAGAAAACCCGGGCCAAGCTCATCCGAGCCGCCCGCAAGGCGTTTGCGGCGCAGGGCTATGCGGCGGCGTCGATGGACGAACTGACCGCCAGGGCCGGCCTGACGCGCGGCGCGCTCTATCATCATTTCGGCGACAAGAAGGGTCTGCTGCAGGCCGTGATCGACCAGATCGATGCTGAAATGGTCGTCCGGCTGCGCGCTGCAAGAGATCGGGGCAAGACCGCATGGCTCGGATTTCTCGACGAATACAGCGCCTATATCGAGATGGCGCTGGAGCCGGAGATCCAGCGCATCATGCTGCTGGACGGGCCGGCGGTGCTCGGCGATCCGTCGCGGTGGCCGAGCCAGAATGCGTGCCTGCGCACCACGACGCAAACCATCCAGGCGCTGATCGATGCCGGAACGGTCAGGCCGGTGGATCCGGAAGCCGCCGCCCGGCTGCTCAATGGCGCAGCCCTCAGCGCCGCGCTGTGGATCGCCGCGGCCGACGATCCCCACGCCGTGCTTGCCAAGGCGGTCGCGGCGTTCCGGCAGCTGGCGGCCGGCTTGCTGCAGATCGAGCAATGACGTCGATCGGCCGAACGGCCTGTCGCCCGTTGTCGATGCTGCCCGTGAGCCAGTTCACAGTGAATTGGCAGAGGTACAACTGAAGGCCGTCGTTGGCGGCAAGGTCAGCCTGTACCAAGCGCGGCGAAAGGTTTCCCGTACTGGGCGCGCTGGAAACCGTCGGAGGCCCTGCACCATGTTTGTAAGACCATTGGAAGCACCGTCCCTGCCCCTCGGCGACCTCCGCTGTCATCCTCCGCGAAAGCGGGGGATCCAGTACGCCGCGGCGTGATCGGTTCGGTAGCAATTGAGACCTGCACGAGGTGATCGTCCAATTAGTGGCCGCAGCGGAGATGCCTGATGGTTGACTCCGCCAGCGACAAAAGCAATACTTCGCTACATGGTGAAGTATCGAGCATCGCGTATGGACCGCACGTTTTTCGCGCTCGCTGACCCCACCCGGCGGGCCGTCCTGCTACGGCTGAAGGAGAAACCCGGGCTTTCGGTGAGCGAGCTGGCTCGGCCGTTTTCGCTAAAACTTCCTGGAATGATGAAGCATCTGGACGTCCTGTCCGATGCGGGATTGATCAAACGGGCAAAAGCCGGGCGCACCGTGTCGGTCAATCTTTCGGTCGGGCCGATGCGGGAGGCCATGGCGTGGCTCAAGCGGTATGAGCGCTTGTGGACGGTAAGCATGGATCGACTTGTTGCGCTCGTCGAGGAAGGTGGCGAACGATGACCAAGAGCCTCCCGAGCGTGACCATTGTACGCAGAATCAAGGCCCCCTCCGCCAGGGTTTGGGCGGCGATCACGCAGCCCAAACTCATGATGCAGTGGTGGGGTCCTGATGCGGGGCCGACGCTACGCGCCGAAGCGGACGTGCGACCCGGAGGTCGATTTAGCGTTGTGTTCCGGTTGCTGAACGGCGAGGAGCACAATCCCACCGGGGTTTATCAGGAAGTGATTCCCGAGAAGAAGCTGGTGTTCACGTGGGACTTGCCGGGCAAGCCGGAACCAGTGTCGCTGGTCACGTTTCTGCTTGAGCCTTTCGACGGCGGCACCAAGCTGACACTGCTGCACCAGCATCTTCCGGACGAAGCGGCGCGCAAGAGTCACGAGCAAGGCTGGAACGGCCTCCTCGACAAGCTACCTGCTTTCCTCGAAGTTTTTTTTGGAGTTGCCGAATGAGTGACCTGATCCTCACCACCTTCGATTGGGTTCCCGAAGCGCCGCGCGGTTATGTACGTGACATACGTGTGCGTTGGGCATTGGAGGAGACAGGCCTGCCCTATCGCGTCGAAAGCGTGCCATTTCGCGATCGGAATGCCGAGCATTTCGCTCACCAGCCCTTCGGCCAGGTGCCGTGGTTGACCGATGGAGACATCTCGATCTTCGAAAGCGGCGCGATCCTGCTCCATCTCGGCGAGCGGAGTAACGCGCTGATGCCGGCTGATCCGCGCGGTCGCAGCGATGTTAAGGAATGGCTGTTCGCGGCGCTGAATTCAGTCGAGGCGGCGAGTCTGCCATGGTCCATACTGGTGTTCACGGGGGAGCGCGACACTACGGCGGCCTGGAAGCTTTTTGACGGGTTCCTCAGGGTTCACCGACTCCAACATATGGAGCCGGTCCTGGCGGGACGCGAATGGCTCGCCCAGACCTTCTCCGTCGCCGACATCCTGATGGCGGATGTGCTGCGCCTTATTGATCGGCTCGACGGGCTGGCGAACTATCCCGCTTGTCGCGACTATGTCGCGCGCGCCACGGCCCGACCGGCCTTCGCGAAGGCATACGCCGACCAGATGGCGCATTTTGCTGCGGCGGATCGTAGAGCGGATTAGCGAAGCGCGGTCCGCCCTATAAAGACGGTTGGATGACAGGACGTGGTGGATTTGCGCCTCCGGCTAATCCACCTGCGAGTTCTGGAAACCTGACCGCAAGTGATCATCCCATGCAGCAACCTTGCACCTGCCCTGCATGGAACGCTGCCAGCAGCATGACGTTACGGGGGTCATGAGCCATGTGTTGATGGCGGTGAATTTGCCGGCGCATGGCCGGTTCGGTAACGGCACTCGTCGTCGCGGAACATATCCATCAGCAAATGTCGACCTCGAGAGGCCGGAGAAAATTCATGCGCATCAACACGACCCGACGGACAGCGATCGCTGCCAGCACCGTTATTGCGGCGAGCTTACTGCAAGGCTCGCCGGCTTCGGCGTACTACGAAGGATTTTTCTGCTCGGAACAATCGTCAAGACGCGCCAATTATACCTGGGGCGATGGCACCATCAGGACAAAGGTTTATTACAACAATCACTGCCGCCGCAGGGTCAAGGTCACATTGAACTTCATCACGATACCAGGCAACGTCGTAAGCAAGTGCTGGCGCACGCCTGCCGGAAAGGGCAGCAAGGTCTGGAACTTCCAGGACCTGAACGACATCCAAAGGGGATGCGGATGAACGCGCCGCATCGGCGGGCAAGTCCCGTCATCGAATCCCGTCATCAAGCGGGAACATACGTCAGCCTGATCACGTCCTCGCCGATCCGGTCGCTGGCCACAAGGCGCAGCGGCGGCCGCGGGCCGGCGAAGAATGGCTTGCCGCGACCCAGCACGACGGGGTGTAGGTAGAGTCGATACTCATCGATGAGACCAAGATCGGTCAGGCTTCGCGCCAGGTCTGGTCCGGCGACGTCAATTTCCCCGGCGCGCTGAGCCTTCAGCTCCCGTATCGCAGCCTCGAGGTCATCCCCGACGAGCGTGGCGTTGGGGCCGACTGACTTCAGCGAACGCGACACGACCCATTTCGGTTGTTTCCGCCACGCCGCCGCGAAGTCGTGTTGCGCGGCGTCCCACTCGGGATGGTCCTCGTCCCAATAACGCATGATCTCGTAGATGCGGCGGCCGTACACGCTGCCCGACAGGCCGCGCACTTGTTCGACCCAGTGATGAAACAGCGCGGGGCTTGGCCTGAATTCGTTGTGGTCGTGGTCGACGTAGCCGTCCAGCGATTGGTTCATTCCGAATACGATCTTCGCCATAATGATGTTCTCAGCTTTCCAGAAGAAGATGTGGTGGATTACGTCTTCCGCCTTCGCTCTTCGAGCTACGGCGGACAAGTCGGCAATCCACCCTGCGCACTGTGCGCGATCGCGCGGGTCTGCGTTGCCCGTATCTGTATCGGGGACGCTAAGTCAGCGATTGTCCCATACCGATCATGTTTCCCTCACTGTCGAGAAACCAGCACCCCAGTTCGGCAATACCCTTGCTGGGGTAGTTGCCCTCCACACGCGCTATGCCATCGACGGTCACGAGCGGAGGGCTATCATAGTCGAGGAGTTCGACGCCACGGCTGCGCAAAAGCGCGGCCGTGGCGTGGATGTCGTCGACGGTGATGGCGAGCTGCGTGAATGTTCCGGGCGAACGGCCGGTCGAGCTGAAGATTGAAAATTCGCCCTCCCCGATGCGGTAACGAAGTCCGCCGGGACGCTCCTCGATCGGCTCCAGGCCAAGTTTTTCGGCATACCAACGCCGCGCCCGCGCCAAATCCTGCGCCGGCAAACGCGTCGCCACGCTTCGGAAGGTCTTCTGGTTCTCTGGCATTTTTTGACTCTCCTCAATCTGCGCCACCGCGGCCGGCCTGTCAGGCGACGCCGAGCTTGCCTCGCGCCCCGTCTCGGGGCGACGAGAGCTCCTCTGGTGTCAGATACTCGGCCAGATCCGCTGCCTCGTAGAACGGACGGATCTCGACCCCGCTTGGGCCCAACATCGGATTGCGCTTCGCCCTAGGCCACCGCCTCGTCCATATCCCTCACCTGCCAGATCATGAATCCGGGCGACCAGCTCGCTTGTCTCGGCGAACGGCCCGTCGATGACCGTGCTGTTCGAACCATCTGACGTGATGCGCTTGGCCTCGGCGTTGTTTTGCAGGCCGGCGCCGGCCACCATGATTCCGGCCTTGACCAGTTCCTCAGTGAACCGGTCCATCGCCGCGAACGCCTCTTGCGTGGGGGGCGCGCTAGTGTCGCTGCCTGCTCTTCCGAACACCATCACCCGCATCGTCTGTCTCCTCGTGGCGGCACTGGCCCTAGGACGGGCTGGGTCGACACAATCCGACAGCTCGCGATTATTTTTTTCGGCGCGCCCTGCTGTCGTCGCCGCCGGCCCTCGGCTGCCCTGTCAGAGTCAGGCCCTTTCAAGGCGGGATCGGGCGTGTCGTTTACGCCGGCGGCAATTTCACGAACGGATCGACCACTGCGACACCCAACGGTTCGAGATGCCTGAGGTTGCGCGACAGGATTGTCAGGCCGCGATGCTGCGCTGTTGCGGCAATGATGATGTCGGCAAGTCCGGGCGAATGTCCGCGCCCACGCGCCCGGTCCGACAGCCCGCCGGCGATCCGGGCAGTTGCGGCATCGAAGCTGAGAATGCGATCAGCGTAGAGATGCAGCACCGTATCGAGCCAAGCCGTCAGATCAGCGCTCTTGCGCTTGGCACCCTCGCGCCGCAGCTTCGCTATTCCATCCTCGATCTCCGCCACCGTGACAGCTGAGATGAACAACGCAGCAGAATGTGCATCCATCCATTCGACGAGCGCCAGCGGCACCGGTCGGGATGGCGCCGCGGCTGAGATCACATTGGTATCGACGAGATACACCGGAGATCAGAGACCTGATTTCCGCAAAGGCGACTTGTCGCGGCCGGGCAAATCCTCCGCCGTCAACGGCGCCGCCATCAGCAGACGGCCGAAGCTCGGAACGGTCGATAACCGCTCCCATTCCTCATAGCTCACGACTACTGCCTGCCGCTTGCCGTGACGGGTAATGACGGCGGGCTTTCCCCGCATCGCTTCGTCCACGACCGCAGACAAACTTGCCTTGGCGTCACGCAGTTGAATTTCGCGCATCAGGGAGCCTCATATATGACTACTGTAGTCATATATGCTTCAGTGCTCTTCATTGCAAGGCCAATGACGATGGCCTCGCAGGCGATAAGCCGAAGCGATGGTCGCGCGCCGGAGGCCGGGATCGGCCAGGCACGCGCCAGCTTCGCGAGAACGGCGGCCATTCAAGGCGCATCCGCCCGCTGGAGCGGAGCGACGACTGGAATGGCCGCGAACCCTAGGCGCTCAGCGCGGGGTAATCGATGTAGCCTCGCGCGGTGCCACCGAAGTAGGTGTTGTGGTCTGCCTCGTTCATCGCTGCATTGGCCTTCAGCCGCACGGCGAAGTCCGGATTGGCCAAGACCATCTGGCCATAGGCTTCCAGATCGACCAGCCCCGAAGCCACGTCGGCGCCGATCTGGTCGCGCGGACGACCCGGCCGGTTGAGGATCAGCGATTTGTGCCAGAGCTTTCGAATATCGGCCAGCAACGGCTCGCTGCCCTGGTGCATGATGTGCACATAGGCGAGCCCGAGCTTGTCGAGTTCGGCGATGAGATAGCGGTAGAGATCCGGCCCTTCGGCGCCTTCGTCGATCCCCCATATCGTCGTGCCGGGGGACAGGCGAATCGAAGTGCGGTCCGCGCCGATCTCCTCGGCGATCGCGGCGGCGACCTCGACGGCGAAGCGGGCGCGGTTCTCGATGGAGCCGCCATACTGGTCCGTGCGCGTGTTGGCGCTCGGCGCGAAGAACTGCTGGACCAGGTAGGCGTTGGCGCCGTGAATCTCGACGCCGTCGGCGCCGGCCTCGATTGCCGAGCGGGCGGCGTGGCGGAAATCGGCGACGGTCTGGCGCACCTCTTCGGTGGTCAGTGGGCGCGGCGTCGGAATGTCCTGCATCCCGATCGCCGTGAACATGCCGGTCCCCGGCGCGATCGCGGACGGTGCGACGCTCTGGCGATGATGCGGCGTGTTGTCGGGATGCGACATGCGTCCCGCATGCATGAGCTGGATGAAGATGTGGCCGCCCTTGTCGTGCACGGCGGAAGTGATCTTCCGCCAGCCGGCGACGTGCGCGGGCGTGTAGATCCCCGGGGTGGTGAGATAGCCCTGCCCGTCATCCGAGGGTTGGGTGCCTTCGGTGACGATCAGGCCGACGCCGGCGCGCTGGGCATAATATTCGGCAGCCAGTTCTCCGGGCGTGCCGTCGAAGGCGGCGCGGCTGCGGGTCATCGGCGCCATGACCAGCCGGTTCGGAAGGGTGGTGCGGCCAAGGCGGACCGGGGTGAAAATCGAATTCATCAGGGTTCTCCATTCGTTGGAGTCCCTTGTCCACCATTCCGATTTCGGGATAAATCCGGCATAATTGAAATCATATTTCCATTTATGGAGCAATCGGTGAGCCATTTGAACGACATGGCGCTGTTCGTCGAGGTAGCCAAAGCCAGAAGCTTCCGGAAGGCCGCCGAAGCTCTCGCCATGCCAAACTCCACGCTGTCGCGACGTGTCAGCGAACTGGAGAAGGCGATCGGCCTCCGGCTGCTGCATCGCACGACGCGCAAGATCGAGCTTACCGAGGCCGGCCAGCTCTATTATGAACGCAGCAAGCGCATCGTCGACGAGGCGCGGCTCGCGCACGAACAGCTCGGCGCGATGCTGGAGCAGCCGAGCGGCGTGCTGCGGGTTTCGCTCCCGGTCGACCTCGCCACGTTCTACCTCACACCGATCATCGCCGATTTCGCGCGGCACTATCCCGGCATCACGTTCGAATTCGACCTGACCCCACGCCGCGTCGATCTGGTGGCCGAGCCGTTCGACGTGGCGATCCGCATCGGCAAACTGCAAGATTCCAGTCTGATCGCCCGCCTGATCGGGCGGCATTCGCGCCACCTCTATGCGTCTGCTGACTATATCGCAGCAAGAGGCGAGCCCGCGACACCGGCGGACCTGGCCGAGCATGAATGCATCTGCATGCCGCGGAGCCCGACCTGGACCTTGCACCAGGGAACGAACGAGGTCGATGTCGGCGTTCGCGGCCGCTTCACGCTCAACAGCGTCGGGATGATCCGCGCGCTCGCGGTCAACCACCAGGGCATCGCCCTGCTCGCCGAAAAGATCGTCGCCGAAGATCTGGCCTCCGGCCGGCTCCGACGCATCCTGCGCGAATGGCAGGGCTCGCCCGTCAGTATTTACGCCGTCACCGAAACTCGCCTGATCCCAGCCAAGACCCAGCGCTTCATCGAGTTTCTGTCGTCGAGGCTGATGGAAGCTTGAAGATGGTGGATGGGATACGGGTCCGCATTCTCGCGGCAACTTGACCCAGCATACGGGACATCAGGTGAACTTTGAACCTCAGAACTGATTTGCCCGTTGCGTTGTCGCAGTTCTCTCCGCCGTCATTCCCCGATGCGCAATTGCGCATCTGAGGGCTTGCAAAGCGAGAGCCCGGAATCCATTGAGCAGCAGCGCGTGAGGCCCGATGGATTCCGGGTTCGCGCCAGGAGGCGCGCCCCGGAATGACGAAGAGATGGGTCGTCGGCAATTATTCGTCATTGCGAGCGCAGCGAAGCAATCCATCGCACGGCTTGGAGCAAAATGGATTGCTTCGCTGCGCTCGCAATGACGGAGACATGAAGCTGCTCACGGCTACATCGCGTGCAGTTGATCGGCCCCCTCACCCGCCCGCCATCAAATCCTTCGCCAGCGCCATGTAGGCCGGCAGCGTGACGGGATCGTTGGCGGCGTTGCCGGCGGCGGGGTGCGAGGCGTAGCGCGCGATCACCATCTCGGCTTTCGGATCGATATAGATGCCCTGGCCGTGGACGCCGCGCGCCATGTAGGCGCGGTGGGCGTTGTGCGTCACCCACCACTGGTTCCGGTAGGAGGCGCCGGGCAACGTGGTGTAGCCGGCCGGCTTGAATTTTTCGGGATCGCCGCCGCGCGCGATGTCCTCGACCACTTCCGACGGCACGATCTGGCGGCCGTTGAAGCGGCCGTGATTGCGGATCGTCTCGCCGAAGCGGGCGAGATCGCGAAGCGTCGTCGAAAGCCCGCCGCCGCCGCTTTCGGTGCCGATGCGGTCGACATGATAATGCGCGTCCTCTTCCGCGCCCATCGGCGCCCAGATCCGCTCGGAGAGCAGATCGGACAGCGTCATGCCGCTCGCGCGCCGGATGATCCAGGCGAGCACGTCGGAATTGACGGTCTTGTAGGCGAACGCCTTGCCATGCTCGCCCTGCTTGCTCTGCGTGCACAGGAAATCGAAGATATTGGTGGCGCCCTCATAGCCCGGCTCGATCGGCGCCATGCCGTTCGCGCGCCGCAACCCGAACACACCGGAATTCCTGTCGGTATAAACTTCGGTGTATTCGAGGCCCGTCGTCATATCCATCGCGTCGCGCACCCGCGCGTCACCGAACGCGCTGGCCTTCAGCTCCGGCACATAGTCCGTGATCGGCGCGTTCGGATCGATCTTGCCCTCCGCGACCAGAATGCCGGCAAGCGTGCCGGTGAACGACTTCGTCACCGACATCGCGATATGTGGCTTGTGCGGCTTCAGCGCGCCGAAATAGCGCTCGTAGATCAGCTTGCCCCGATGCAGCACCGCGATCCCATCGGCATAGGTTTCCTCGAGCATGCCCGCAAAGGTCATCGGCCGGCCGTCCATGGTGACCGACGCCGACGCGCCGACATCATGCTCCGCGCGCGGCAACACCGACGCAGGCCCTGCCCCGCGCCAGACGTTCACCGTCGGCACCAGTTGGCGGATGTTGCTCCACGCCCAGCGCAATTCGGGGAAGCTGCGGAAGGAGCCGTTGTGGAAGGTGATGGTTTTGTCGGGCGGCGACGGGAAGCCCTGCATCCAGCCGAGGGTTTGCGGATCGGTTTCGGCGGCGGTGGGAGTGGTCTGACTGGGTACAAGCGCGACGGACATCGGGGCTAGCTCCGGAGGACAACGCGGATTCGTAGCATGGTGTCGCGTGATGGACATCCTACATTTGAGCTGGGGAGATCATCGTTGCGAGCGGTGCACGAGACTCAAAATCGTCGGAACAACGCTTTACTCAACAGCCGTGCCGCGTAGGATGTAACGCTTGTCGACGCGCATGGTGTGTTGACTCCCAAGGGGCCATCTGTGGCATTCGGTGTCTTCATCCATCGGTCGGATTCGCTTTACGAAGATACTCCCGCCGAGCAGTACCAGTTTCCCAGCCAGTATCTTGCACGCGTAGAACTATGCATCGGTGACTGGATCATCTACTACGAGCCAACAAAAGCGCAGGAGTCTCGCGGTTATTTTGCAATCGCCAAGGTTCAGCAAGTCATTCCCGATCCGAGTAGATCGGGCATGTATATCGCCATCATTGAACCTAACAGCTATCTGGATTTCGCCAATCCGGTTCCGTTCCGTGACGCCAAGGGATTACTCGAGCGGGGTCTACTGAATGAACAGGGAAAAATTTCCGGGCGCGCTCAATCCGCCGTACGACCAATTTCTGCAGTTGACTTCAATCGGATTACTGAACTCGGGCTCGCCGAGGAAACGACCTTACTGCCGCGCACTGACGCACCCTCCTCTCACCCGGGCATGCAGGAGCCGCAGACTGCTTTCCAATACGAGCAGGAACGTAGTCGCGTCGCTTATCTGACCTCCCGCATTGTCAGGGATCGTATCTTTCGCAGAGTTGTCCTGCGTGCCTACGATGCTCGCTGTGCAATCACCTCATTGAAATTGATCAACGGCCACGGACGGGCCGAGGTCGAAGCCGCCCACATCAGGCCGGTCGAGGCAAATGGGCCGGATATCGTAAGCAACGGTCTTGCCCTGTCTGGGACCGCACATTGGATGTTTGACCGCGGCCTGATCAGCGTCGCCGATGACCATGAGATACTGATCTCACGGCATGTAAACGATGAAACCGGCGTGCGTGCCATCATCAACAAGACCGGGCGGATTCTGCCGCCCGCCCGCGCAGCCGATCAACCTCACCCGCACTTCTTGCGATGGCATCGCGAAAACTGCTTCAAACTTTAGATCCATCGGGCGACTTGGTAGCCGGCCTACCCGTTTGTCGCGATGAAAAACTGCGGTGGATGACGCCGTCGGCTGATCCACCCCACGCGCTAGGAAATCTGAGTGCTGCGCCAATAATAGGCGGCAAGTCCCACATGAGTAGCAGGGGTAAGTCGACAGGATATTGGAGCGTAATTTGACTGTGGCCGGTGCAAGCCAAACCTGGTGAAGGCCCAGCACCTGAATCCCTCCGAGATCATCACACTTCAGCAAAATCCTCGAGAGCCACGCCGCTGACTCCGAAAGCGTCGAATGCCGCGCTGAGCTTGGCGGACTCACGTGCATCCCAACTTTGAGCACTCGCCCACTCAAAAAATATCTCAGGAAAGCTGGTGTTAGGCGCAAGATCGTGACACTCGCGACACATCAAGAAAAGGTTTGATATATCATTTGTGCCACCTAGCGAGCGAGCAACAATGTGACAGCGCTGAAGCGGGATACTATTCCAGCAGCGCAAAACTTTGTCCCAGCCAGCTTGGGACCCCTTGACGTCGTATCTGGTGCCGTAGCGAAATCCGCAAGCCCAGCACCCCGGCTCCGCCCAATCAATGCGGCAGCCCAATCCGCGGAGCCGGCCTTTCCAATACTCAAATATCTCTGCTTTCGACGGAAGGTCGTCCGCAAATTGGGGACCGACTAAGGGCGTTCTCGCCCCTACTCCCACTCAATCGTCCCCGGCGGCTTGCTCGTCACGTCATACACCACCCGGTTCACCCCCTTCACCTCGTTGATGATCCGCGTCGCGGTCTCGCCCAGAAACTTCATCTCGAACGGATAGAAATCCGCCGTCATGCCGTCGGTGGAGGTCACGGCGCGGAGGCCGACGACGTATTCGTAGGTGCGGCCGTCGCCCATCACGCCGACGGTTTTCACCGGCAGCAGCACGGCAAAGGCCTGCCAGATCGCATCGTAGAGGCCGTGTTTTCGGATTTGATCGATATAGACGGCGTCGGCGTTGCGCAGGATGTCGAGCTTTTCCTTGGTGATGTCGCCGGGGCAGCGGATCGCGAGGCCGGGACCCGGGAACGGATGGCGGCCGACGAAGATTTCGGGGAGGCCGAGTTCACGGCCCAGCACGCGGACCTCGTCCTTGAACAATTCGCGCAGGGGTTCGACCAGCTTCATGTTCATGCGATCAGGAAGGCCGCCGACATTGTGGTGGCTCTTGATCGTCACCGACGGGCCGCCGGTGAAGGAAACGCTCTCGATCACGTCGGGATAGAGCGTGCCCTGCGCCAGGAAATCCGCGCCGCCGATCTTTTTCGCCTCAGTGTCGAACACGTCGATGAAGAGGCGGCCGATGGTCTTGCGCTTCACTTCGGGGTCGGTGACCCCTGCGAGTTCGCCGAGGAATTGCTTGGAGGCATCCACGTGCACCAGCGGGATGTTGTAGTGGTGCCGGAACAGGTCGACGACGGTTTTGGCTTCGTCGAGCCGCAGCATGCCGTGATCGACGAACACGCAGGTGAGCTGGTCGCCGATCGCCTCGTGGATCAGCACTGCGGCGACCGCCGAGTCGACGCCGCCGGACAGGCCGCAGATCACCCTGCCCTTGCCGACCTGCGCGCGGATCTTCTCGATCGCCTCCTCGCGGAACGCGCGCATGGTCCAGTCGCCGGTGAGGCCGGAAACTTTCCTGACGAAATTGCGGATGAGTTTGGCGCCGTCGGGCGTGTGCACCACTTCGGGGTGGAACATCAGGCCGTAATACTTGCGCGTCTCGTCCTGGATGACCGCGAACGGCGCGTTGGCGCTGACGCCCGCGACCGAAAAGCCCGGCGGCATCTTGGTGATGCGGTCGCCATGGCTCATCCAGACCTGGTGCTTTTCGCCCATGTTCCAGGTGGTCTCGAACAGCTGGCTTGGCGCCTTGACCTCAACATCGGCGCGGCCGAATTCGCGGTGGTGGCCGCCCTCGACCTCGCCGCCGAGCTGGGCGGCCATGGTCATCTGGCCGTAGCAGATGCCGAGCACGGGAACGCCCGAATCGAAGATCAGTTGCGGCGCGCGCGGCGAGCCGGCTTCATGCACCGATTCCGGACCGCCGGAGAGGATCACCGCTTTCGGCTTCATCTCCTTGAAGGCTTGCTCCGCCTTCTGGAACGGCACGATCTCGGAATAGACGCCCTCCTCGCGCACGCGGCGGGCGATCAGTTGCGTCACCTGACTGCCGAAATCGACGATCAGAATCTTGTCATGCGCCGAGGCCACTGAAGGCGTCGACTCTGCTGCGGGCTGTGCTGCTGTCATGGACAGCAATTACGCGACGGGGGGCGACCTCGCAACTGTGCGATAGTGGGGAGGCACATTCTTATGTGGGCGTGGACAAAAGAGGGTTGGGTAAGTATTATTGACGTAATTGCGCCAAAACAAGTCGGGCAAGGTTCGGCCGTCCTTTGATGCATTAGTATGCGCGGTGCGGCCGCGAACTCAGTGCACCTCTCCCGCTTGCGGGGGAGGTCGGATCGCATCGCAAGATGCGATCCGGGTGGGGGCTCTCTCCCCACGAAGATTCCGACTCGCGGAGACACCCCCACCCCGCCCTCCCCCGCAAGCGGGAGAGGGAGCGCACCGCCGCCGCGGATGCATCCGATCCAGCCAAAAGCACAGGACCTCCCCCATGAAAATCCCGCCCCTCCCGTTCACCGTCACCGACTGGAGCAAGGTCGAGCCGACGACGCACAAGGGCGAGACCGGTCAGGCGCTGTGGCGGACGCTGAACATCGGCGATCTCAGGGTGCGGATGGTCGAATACACGCCGGGCTACCTCGCCGACCACTGGTGCGACCGCGGCCATGTGCTCCATGTGCTGGAGGGCGAACTCGATAGCGAACTGCGCGACGGGCGGACGTTCAAGCTGACGGCGGGCATGAGTTACCAGGTGTCTGATTTCGGCGACGCGGCGCATCGGTCGTCGACCAAGACCGGGGCGAAGTTGTTTATTGTGGATTGAGGGGCACTGTCATTCCGGGGCGCGAAGCGAACCCGGAATCTCGAGATTCCCCGATGCGCAATTGCGCATCTGAGGTTCACGCTTCGCGTGCCCCGGAATGACGGCGGAGAGAGGCTCACCCCCTCTTCAGCACCGACACAAAAAACCCATCCGTTCCCGTGCGACGCGGAGTCATCAACCAACCCTCGGGCGTCTGCAGCGCGGCCTTGGCAAAATCTTCCGCCTTGTCCCACAGCACGCTCGCGGTCTGCTCCGGCGGCACCACCGAAAACTCCGGATGGCGGCCGATAAAGCTGCGGACCTGTTCGCCGTTTTCCGGCGGCAACACCGAGCACGTAATGTACGCGATGCGGCCGCCCGGTTTCACCAGAGCGGCTGCGCGATCAAGCACTTCGGCCTGGTCCTTCAAGCGCACTTCGAGCGCGCCGGGGCGCATCCGCCATTTGGCGTCGGGGTTGCGGCGCCAGGTGCCGGTGCCCGTGCAGGGCGCGTCGATCACGACCAGATCGGCTGACGCGTGGATATCGGCGAGCGGATCGGCGTCGCCCTTCGGGGTGCGGACGTCGGCGTTATGAATGCCGGCGCGCGACAGCCGCTCGTGGATCGGCGCGAGCTGGCGCTTGTCGGAGTCGGTCGCGATCAGCCGGCCCTTGCCCTGCATCATTGCCGCTAACGCAAGAGTCTTGCCGCCGGCGCCGGCGCAGAGATCGATCACCTGCTCGCCGGGTTTTGCGGCCGACAACAGTGCCGCCAGCTGCGAGCCCTCATCCTGCACTTCAATGGCGCCCTTGATGAAATCCTCCTCGGCATGGATGCCGGGGTTGCGGGCGTCGGCGCCGAGTTCGATGCGCAGGCCGATCGGCGACCACGGTGTTACCTGCGCGCCGAGATGAGAAAGCCGCGGCAACATCTTCTCGCGGTTGGCTTTTAGGGTGTTAATGCGAAGGTCGAGCGGCGCCCGGCTCGCCATCGCGGTGGCTTCAGCGACGCGGTCGTCGCCGAACACCTCAATCAGATGCGGATCCAGCCATTCCGGGTAATCGCCCGCGATGTGCGGCGGCGCGCCGTCGAGGGAACGCGAGGTCAGCGCGGAGCGTTCGCCGTCGCTCAGGGGTTCCGGGGCAAAGCGGCCGCCGTCGCAGAGGGCAGCGATGGCGTCGGCATTCATGCCGCGTTCCAGCTTCAACATGCCGAGCACGCGCGCGCGCGACGTCTCGGAATCCATCAGCCACGCGCTCGAGGCGCGGCGGCGCAGCACGTCCCAGATCAGGCCCGAGATCGCGGCACGGTCGCCGGAACCGGCGTAGCGGTGCGCGGTGCCCCACTCCTTCAGCGCCTTGGCGGCGGGAACACGCTGGGTGTCGATGGTGTCGATCAGTTCGATGGCTGCGGACAGCCTGGCAGCGGGGGTCATTCAAAACTTTCGGTTCGAGAAGGGCGCGCTCAGATGAGCAACAGCATTTTCAGCGCGAAATAGATCCACATCGCGAGCAGCACAAGGACGCCGGCGAACCACGCCAGCGAGCGGCTCCGGACGTCGTTCGAGGTGACGAAAATCCCGGCATGGGCAAAGCGCGTCACCACGAACACCCAGGACATCAGCACGATGAAGAGGTCGGCCTTGTGCAGCGGCAGCGCCAGCGCGATCAGGATGTAGAACAGGACGGGGATTTCGAACTGGTTGCTGAAACAATTGCCGATCTGGGTGGTTGTATCGGGCCAGTTTGGCTGCCGCAGCGCGATGTCTTTCAGGCGGGTCTCGCCGGCCTTCACGGCTTGGGCGCGCGCCGTCGCCATCCAAAGCAGCAGGGCGAAAGCGAGCCCGACCAGAACGAAGACGGGCAGCAAAACCATTTGAACCGACATGAGAATTTCCCCCGAGGCCTCCAGCAGGAAGCCCACCAATAGCGGGGGTGCCGCCGCCTGACAAATCGGCTCCAGCGCTGCTTGAACCACAACCCGCGCTCGGGTGACCAAAAGCTGGAGGGTTCAGGTCATTCCGGTCCCGAACCGCTCCGGCGCGAGCTTCGAGATGGCAGCATGAATATCACCTCACCGCTTCTGACGGGCGCGGCCCGTGCGGCCGAAGTGCCCGGCGATTCCGTGACCTCCCTGCTCAAGATGGTCGGCGCTGGAACCGGCTGGTTCGATGACAGTGTCGACGGCGGCCTCGGCGTTGCGATGTCGGCACTGGCCGGCGTCGCCGCAGCCCTCGCCGTGGCCATCGTGCTGACGGTGTATTTCCGCACCGGCTACCGCAGCCCGCGCGACCTGTTCAAGCACGGCCTCGCCGTGGCCGTCGTGGTCGGCCTCGTCGCCTTCGTGGTCTACGACGTCAGGCATGCCGCGCTGGCCTATCTCGGCATCAATCCGGCAAAACCCGCGGTCGAGTTCGAAATCCGGCTGCCGAAGGCGGCGCTGACGACGGTCGCCGACACCCAGGTGGAACTGCTGACCAACCGGAACCAGAAACTGGCCAAGGTGCACGACGCATTGGCCGCGACAGCGGACGGCCGCCACGTGCTCAAGGGAACCGTGACGCTGGACTACCGCACCACCGAACGCGTGATGGTGCTCAATCTGCCCGGACAGGCACAAACCCATTTCAAGCTGCGGCTGCCGGCCAGCCCCACGCATTCCGACCAGTTCGGGCCGTGGCATCTGGCCGACGGCATCACGCGCGCGAAGGGCGACAAGGTGACGTCGGAAGCCCACAACGCCTTCGCGATCCGCTACCGGGTGCTGTGATTCTTCCCTTCTCCCCTTGTGGGATCGAGACGAGCGAAGCTCGCTCTTGAGGTGGCGCGAAGCGCCGGATGAGGGGTTCTCTCCGCGAAGTCTGTGTCCGCGGATAGAACCCCTCACCCGTCTCGCATGAGCTCCGCTCATTCGATCCACCCTCTCCCACAAGGGGAGAGGGGAAGATGCGCCCTTCTCAATTCAAACATCTTTTCAAACAACCATTCAAACAACCTTGCCCGCGCTGTCATCGTGCGAACGACAGCGCCCACAATTTCATTATTCCGTCGCCGACAAACCTACAATCGGCGGCGAAAGGATTTTCGCATGAGCCAATTTCGCCTGACCCAAATTTCCGACACCCACCTCGCCCGCCGCCTGCAAAAGCTCACCGACAATTTTCATCGCGTCGCTGCGCATATCGACGCGACGCGGCCCGATCTCGTGATCAACAGCGGCGACGTCGCCTTCGACGGCCCGACCAGCCGCGCCGATCTCGAATTCGCCAGGGGCCTGCACGCCGAGCTTCCGGTACCTTGCCGCTATCTGCCCGGCAATCACGACATCGGCGACAATCCGACCGCGGTTGGACCGGCGCCGACGCAGCCGGCAACCGAAGCGCACCGGCAGAATTTTGTCGATGTCATCGGCGAGGACCGCTGGCGTTTCGACGCAGCCGGCTGGTGCTTTGTCGGGCTGAACTCGCTGATCATGAACACCGGGATTGCCAGCGAGGCCGAGCAGTTCGACTGGCTCGGCTCGGAACTGTCGCGCGCGAACGGCAAACCCGTCGCGCTGTTCCTGCACAAGCCGCTTTATCTCAACGCGCCCGAGGATCCCGAGCTGGAATCATCCGCGATCCGCTACGTGCCGCAGCCGGCGCGCCAGCGGCTGATCGAGATGTTCGGCACGGTCGATCTGCGCCTGATCGGCTCCGGCCACGTCCATCAGCGTCGCGATTTCACCTATGGCCGCGTCCGCCACGTCTGGGCGCCGTCGGCCGGCTTCATCATTCCTGATCGCATGCAGGAAGTGATCGCGCTGAAGGAAACCGGGCTGGTGGAATACCGCTTCACGCCCGACAGTTTTGAAGTCCGCCACATCAGAGCGCCGGGCCAGGTCGATGTCGACCTGGACGAGTTGCTTTACCCGGATCGAAAGGCCTAGCTCGTCATGGCCGGGGCATAGGCGAGCGTAAGCGACGCCGTCCTCCGACGGCTATGCCCGGCCATGACGGAAAGTGAAGCGATTTCGGCCTACGCCTTGTCAGGCCCGACCCGCACCAATTGCTTGCCGAAATTGGCGCCCTTGAGCAGGCCCATGAATGCCGCCGGCGCGCTGTCGAGGCCTTCGGTGACGAACTCCTTGTGCTTGACCTTGCCTTCGCGGAACCATCCCGACATGTCGCGCAGGAAGTCGCTGTGGCGCGCGGCGAAATCGCTGACGATGAAGCCGCGGATGGTGAGGCGCTTGGTCAGCACCGCGCGCATCATCTTGCCGGCCCATTTCGGCGAGGTCTCGCCGAAATTGTTGTATTCCGCGATCAAGCCGCAGACCGGCACGCGCGCGAACGCGTTGAGCTGCGGGAATACCGCCTCGAACACCGCACCGCCGACGTTTTCAAAATAGACGTCGATGCCTTTCGGGCAGGCGTCCTTCAGCTTCGCCGCCAAATCAGGATCGCGGTGATCGAGGCAATCGTCGAAGCCGAGTTCCTTTTTGACGTAGTCGCATTTGTCCTTGCCGCCGGCGATGCCGATCGCCCGCGCACCCTTGATCCGCGCGATCTGGCCCACCGCCGAACCGACCGCGCCGGAGGCCGCCGCCACCACGACGGTCTCGCCCGGCTGCGGCTTGCCGATGTCGAGCAGGCCGGTATAGGCGGTCATGCCGGGCATGCCGAGCACGCCGACCGCGGTCGAGATCGGCGCGATCTTCGGATCGATCTTGGTCAAACCCTTGCCGTCGGAAATCGCATGCGTCTGCCAGCCGGCGCGCGACAGCACGATGTCGCCCTTGGCAAAACCGGGATTGTTCGACGCGATCACCTCGCTGACGGTGCCGCCTTCCATCACGCCGTCGATCGGCACCGGCGCCGCATAGGACGGGCCGTCGCTCATCCGCCCGCGCATATAGGGATCGAGCGACAGCCAGATGGTACGCAGCAGGACCTGGCCTTCACCGGGCGTCGGCGCGGTATATTCCTCGAGGCGGAAGTCGGATGGTTTTGGTTCGCCGACCGGGCGGGCGGCGAGCACGATGCGTTTTGCGGATTGGGACATGGTTGGTTCCTCCGGATTTTGTTCGTTCGTCATTGCGAGCGTAGCGACGATGCTACGTCATTCCGGGATGGCGCGTAAGCACCAGACCTCAAATGCGCACGCGCGCATTGGGGAATCTCGAGATTCCGGGTTCGCTTCGCGCCCCGGAATGACGGCATAATATCAGGCCGCGATTTTCGCCAGTGCCGCCTCAAACGCTGCCGCCGCGCTTGGCAAATCCGGGAACGAAAGCCCGCTATCCGCGGTCTGCTTCTGCGCTTCCGTTGCGGTCGGACGGATCTGTGCGATCGGCTTTCCGCCATCAAGCAGCGCCAGCGGCGCGATCACGTGAAATTCATGGGCTTCCACCGGCGCATCCTTCAGCAGGAAAACGCTGAGCGAAACGATGTCCTTGCCGCGCCGATAGGAAATGTAACGGTCGACCGCGACCGAGCCGTCGCGTTGCATGCCGCCGAGTTTTGCAAAACCCTTCGAGTCGAGCAGCTTGTGGGCCTTGAAGCCCTTGACGCCCTCCGATTTCGCTTTGGCGGTCTCTTCCGACAGATCGAATTTCGCCGCCATCGCCTTGCCGATTTCGGCAAGCTGCTCCGACATGCCGTGCTCGAACTCTTTCAGCTCGGTGCGCGGCTTCGATGCCTTGCCTGGCTTGGCGGCGTTGCGCTTTTCCAACTCGGCATTGCACCGCGCGACGATATCGGCGGCAGCTTTCCGCTCGGCGTTGACGAGCAGATTCTTCAAATCCTGATTTGAAAGCGCGGCAATCCTGTCGTCCGACCAATCGACCATGATGTTCTATTTCTTTCTATGGCGAGGCCGTTATTCCGGGATGGTGCGTAAGCACCAGACCCGGAATCTCGAGATTCCGGGTTCGATGCTGCGCATCGCCCCGGAATGACGGGCCTGGCTTACACTCCGCCCGGATAGTTCGGGCTTTCGCGGGTGATGGTGACGTCGTGGACGTGGCTTTCGCGCAAGCCCGCGCCGGTGATGCGAACGAACTCTGCCTTCTCGTGGAATTCGGCAAGGTTGCGGGCGCCGACATAGCCCATCGCCGCGCGAAGACCGCCGGCGAGCTGGTGCATGACGTTGCCGACCGGGCCCTTGTACGGCACCTGGCCCTCGATGCCTTCAGGCACCAGCTTGAGCGTGTCCTTGATGTCCTGCTGGAAGTAGCGGTCGGCCGAGCCGCGCGCCATCGCGCCGACCGAGCCCATGCCGCGATAGGCCTTGTAGGAACGGCCCTGCCACAGGAACACTTCACCCGGCGTCTCGTCGGTGCCGGCCAATAGCGAGCCGACCATGGCGATGTCGGCGCCGGCGGCGAGCGCTTTGGCGAGATCGCCGGAATATTTGATGCCGCCATCGGCGATCACGGGAATGCTGGATTTCTTGGCGGCCTCGACCGCGTCCATGATCGCGGTGAGCTGCGGCACGCCGACACCGGCGACGATCCGCGTGGTGCAGATCGAGCCCGGCCCGATGCCGACCTTGATCGCGTCCGCGCCGGCATCGATCAGCGCCTGCGCGCCTTCCTTGGTGGCGATGTTGCCGGCGATGACCTGTACGGCGTTGGAAAGCCGCTTGATGCGATTGACGGCTTCCAGCACCCGCGAGGAATGGCCGTGCGCGGTGTCCACCACGATGAGATCGACGCCGGCGTCGATCAATAGCTCGGTGCGTTCAAAGCCGCCCTCGCCGACCGTGGTCGCCGCCGCGACGCGAAGCCGCCCCTGCGCGTCCTTGCAGGCGAGCGGATGCGCGACCGCCTTTTCCATGTCTTTTACGGTGATCAGGCCGACGCAGCGATACTGCTCATCGACGACCAGCAGCTTTTCGATGCGATGCTTGTGCAGCATCCGCTTCGCCTCGTCCTGGCTGACGTCTTCGCGCACCGTGACGAGGCCTTCATGCGTCATCAGCTCGGAGATTTTTTGCCGGGGGTCTGTGGCAAACCGCACGTCGCGGTTGGTGAGGATGCCGACCAGTTTGCCGGGAACACCTTTGGAGGCACCGGTGACCACGGGGATGCCGGAGAAGCCGTGATCTTTCATCAGCGCCATCGCGTCCGACAGCATGGCGTCGGGGCCGATGGTCAGCGGATTGACCACCATGCCGGACTCGTACTTCTTGACCTGCCGCACCTGGGCGGCCTGGCCATCGGGATCGAAATTGCGGTGGATGACGCCGACGCCGCCGGCCTGCGCCATCGCGATCGCCATGCGCGCTTCGGTGACCGTATCCATCGCCGAGGCAATGATCGGAATGTTGAGCGGGATCGCGCGGGTGACGCGGGAGCGGATATCGGCCTCGGAGGGCAGGATATCCGACAGACCGGGTTTGAGCAGCACGTCGTCGAACGTGTAGGCTTCGCGGATACCCTGAAGTCCCTGCGCCATTTGCCAACTCCTTTCGGCGGCACTCCGCCGCATATTATTGGGGATGAACGCCGCCGTCGGCGATGCTACCGGCATCGCCGTCGAATCGAAGCCCATCAGTGGGGTTGACGGTGGTCGATAGCATGGCGGACGGCCGAATCAAAGCATTTGGCCGCCATGCACAGGCTTTTCCCGAAAAACCCGCTATTGAAAGGCCTTAGCGCTGATATCCCGGCGGCGGGCCGTGCTGGCGGATCGCCTCCACCACCTCCCGGTGCCGGCGGTCCTCCCGCTTCATATGGACCGCGATCAGCGCATGCGCCGAGGGCACCAGCAGCAGGACGTGGAAAATCAAGCCGAAAACCAGGCAAAATACCAAGAGAACGAGGTTGAAGATCGCCGAAAATGGCTGCCCGTTCAGCAGCAGCCCGAGCGGCGGCAACAGCGCGGCAAACAGGTAGATCATCGTCGGGTCTCCGGTGGCACCAAACAGCGGCATCGCAGAGGATTTAGGTGGTTCTGGACCCAACGCAATGGGCTGCGGGGCACTCCCCGGGATTAGCCTGTTTCATTCGATCAAGAGATCGACTGGCACACCGAGCGCCCGAGCGAATTTCTTCTGCAATTCGGCCGGACCTTTGCGACGGCCGGTTTCGATCTCCGACAGGTAGTTCTGGCTAATGCCGACCGCCACCGCCAACTCGCCTTGGATCATGTCACGCCATTCGCGGATGACGCGCACCGCGTTGTCGCCGTTTGCGAGACGATCAGCCACGGCTTTCGGCAGAACGACTTCGCGGCCTTCCTTGAGACTACGCGTGGAATTGCGGACGATCCGGCTCGCGGCAGCATCTTCCCGTGCTTCGGCGGCGAGAGCTACCAACTGGTCATATTCATTGCGCGGCAGCACGGCGAGATCATCGCCACTGGGCGTGCGGATGAACTGGACATTGCCTTTTGCGGTGCCGGTTTTTGCCATCGTGTCCTCTAGTCATAGATATCGCGGCGGTGCCCGACCGCGTGAATGGTGATGGTGTTGGCGCTGACCGTGAACACGACGCGCCAGTCACCACAGCGCAACCGCATTCCGGCGACGCCTTTGAGCGCTTTCACATCACCGACGCCAGTTTCCGCGTACGCCTTCAATTTGAGATCAATCTGCGCCCGCGTTGTTGCGGTTAGTTTTCGCCATTGGCGGACGGCGGCGGAAGTGAATTCGATCTCTTCACCGCCTATAAATCGCATAATGCGATAGACAAGTAAAGCCGTGTAATCGCACAATGCGATATTTGACTGACGTCACGAAGGATTTAGGTGGCCTGCGCAGTTCCGCAATGGTTTGTCCGGCATCGGGGTGATACAGCCCAACTCGCCCCACTTGCCCTCCACGCCCCGATTCCCATGAACAAACAGCGCCTGATCCCGCTCATCGTGGCCACTGCCCTGTTCATGGAAAACATGGACGCGACGGTGATTGCGACCTCGCTGCCGGCGATCGCGGCGGATATCGGCACCAGCCCGCTGACGCTGAAGCTGGCGATCACCTCGTATCTGCTCTCGCTCGCGGTGTTCATTCCCGCCAGCGGCTGGACCGCCGATCGCTTCGGCGCGCGGATGGTGTTTTCGATCGCCATCGGCGTCTTCATGCTGGGATCGATCGGCTGCGCGATGTCGACTTCGGTCACGCATTTCGTGATCGCGCGCATCCTGCAAGGCCTCGGCGGCGCGATGATGACGCCGGTCGGGCGATTGGTGCTGCTGCGCTCGATCGACAAGCGCGGACTGGTGCAGGCGATGGCATGGGTGACGGTGCCGGCGCTGATCGGCCCGGTGATCGGGCCGCCGCTCGGCGGCTTCATCACCACCTATTTCTCCTGGCACTGGATTTTCCTGATCAACATTCCGATCGGGCTGCTCGGCATCTTCATGGCGATGAAATACATCGATCCGATCCGCAGCGAGGACCCGGAACGTTTCGATCTCTACGGGCTCGTGCTGGCGGGCATTGGGCTGGCCGGCATTGCTTTCGGCCTCTCGGTCGCCGGGCTCAATTTGCTGCCGTGGACCATTGTCGCGGGCCTCGTCGCGGTCGGTTCGATCTCGATGGCGCTTTATGTGATGCATGCGCGGAAAACCGGATCGCCGGTGCTGGATTTTTCCCTGCTGCGGCTGCCGACGCTGCGCGCCAGCATCTATGGCGGCTTCCTGTTCCGGCTCGGCATCGGCGCGCTGCCGTTCCTGCTGCCGCTATTGATGCAAGTCGGCTTCGGGCTGTCGCCGTTCCAGTCGGGTTTGGTGACGTTCTCGTCCGCGGTCGGCGCCATGGGCATGAAGACGCTGGCTGCGCGCATCATCCGCACCTTCGGCTTCCGCAACCTGATGACGGTCAACGCCGTGATCAGCTCGGTGTTTCTCGCGGCCTGCGCCCTGTTCACAATCACGACGCCCTTGATGCTGATCTTCATCATCCTCGTGGTCGGCGGCTTCTTCCGCTCGCTGCAATTCACCGCGATCAATACAGTCGCCTATGCCGAGGTCGAACCAGCGCAGATGAGCCGCGCCACCACGCTGGTCAGCGTCAACCAGCAGCTGGCGACGTCAGCAGGTGTCGCCGTCGGCGCATTCTCGGTGGAATCGACCATGTTGTTGCATCAAGCGACCGAGTTGGACGCGACCATGTTCGGCCCGGCCTTCATCGTGGTCGCGATCTTCTCGGCGGTGTCGGCATATTTCTTCTGGCAGATGCCTGATGATGCCGGTCATGAAATCTCCGGCCGCAAGGCGGTCGAGATTTCCAGCCGCAAGGGCGCGGAAAAGGCGGCGACAAAAGCCGCCAGCGAAGGCACCGAGGACGCGCGGGATCAGCGGCTGGGATAGATCCGTCACATCCAGTTGAAGTCGACGCCGGAAACATATCCAGGCGCGATCGTTTTTCCGTTTCGTAACTGCAAGGGAATCACATGATGAAACTTGGAAGTCCGAAACTCAGAACTCTTGGATTGGCCGCAGTGCTTACGTTCGCAAGCACGTTGGCCATCGCGCAAACCGGAACTGGTTCGACCGGTGGCAGCACCGCGCCTGGCGGATCGAGTTCGGTCGGTGGATCGGCGCCGAGCACTACGACTCCGGGATCATCGACAGGCGGAAGCACGACCGGCAGTTCCACCGCCGGGAGTTCCACCGGTTTGAGCAACGATGCCGGCAGCGCCGCCGCCGGCGCGAACAGCGCGCGGAATCCATCAGGAAACCCCGCTATCAATACCTCCCCCAGCGGATCGCCGGTGCAGCCAGGTTCGGGCGCGCCGCGGTAGTCAGGGACCGGCAATATTGAGACATGAAAGCCGCCTCATGGCGGCTTTCTTTTGCCCGGTCGGTGCGTTTGGCGGCTCTTCTCCGAAATCGCGATAGCCCGGCTTGCTGTGTGACGTCAGTCACGGCAAAGGCCCGGCCGGTGCCGTATCCCTGTGATCACGGATGGCGGGAATGGTCTCGCTCCAACGACACATGGGAGACGACAATGGTGAACTTCAAGAATTCAGATCAGTCGGTCCGTCTGCTCGACGACGCCGCCTTGGAAATCGTGGCCGGCGGCGTGAAGGACGGCGGCTGCATTCCGGGCCGCCCCCTGCCCAAGCCGCCGTACCCGACCGGCGACTGGACGTTCAAGGACGTCTTCGCGCGTTGGACCATCGGCTAACGATCAATCCCAAACCAGCAGGAGACCGACATGAACAAGAATGAACTGAGCCTCGACGAACTGAACAAGGTGGCCGGCGGCATGATCAAGACGACCGGGCCACGGCTTCCAACCGGAACCGGTCCGACCTTTCCGACCGACCCGTTTCCGTTCCCGATTCCGTTTGGTCCTCCGATCCGCTTCTGATCATTCGCGACATCAGACCGGCAAGAGGCCGCCAAAACAGGCGGCCTCTTTTGTTGAGAACGTCATTGCGAGCAAAGCGAAGCAATCCATCTGTCCGTTATGCCGCGCTATGGATTGCTTCCGCCTTCGCTCGTTGAGCTACGGCGGACAAGTCGCTTCGCCCGCAATGACGGCGGAACTTGTCTCTATACTTTCGGCGTGCCGCGAAAGCCCATCGCCAGCACGTAGCGCTCCGAGGAATCCTGGCGGCTCGAGGCCGGCTTCACATGTTTCACGGTGGCAAAGTCGCGCTTCAGCTGCGCCAGCAATTCGCCTTCGGCCCCGCTCTGAAACACCTTTGCGACGAAGGTGCCGCCGGGGTTGAGCACCTCGGTGGCAAAGGCCGCGGCGGTTTCGACCAGCCCGATGATACGGAGTTGATCGGTCTTGCGATGACCTGTCGTGTTGGCGGCCATGTCCGACAGTACCACGTCAGCGCGGCCGCCCATCATCGCCAGCAGTTTTTCCGGCGCGTCGTCGGCGAGGAAGTCGAGCTGCGCGAAGGTGACGCCCGCGATTTCCGGCATCTCCAAAAGGTCGATCGCGACCACCTTGCCCTTGCCGCTCGCCGCCCCAATGCGCTTGGCCGCGACCTGGCTCCAGCCGCCGGGGGCTGCGCCGAGATCGACCACCGAGATCCCTGGCTTGAGGAAGCGGTGCTTGTCGTCGATTTCGATCAGCTTGTAGGCCGCGCGCGAGCGCCAGCCGTCCTTCTTGGCCTGCGCCACGTAGGGATCGTTGAGTTGCCGTTCCAGCCAGAGCTTCGATGACAGCTTGCGCTTGCCACCGCTCTTGACCGTAACGTGCAAGCGGCCGGTGGTGTCTTTCGCCATGTCGGTATTCGCCTTTGGATACGATCGAACGCGGTGCAGTGCTTCTCCCTCTCCCCGTTCTTCGCGGGGAGAGGGTTGGGGTGAGGGGCTCTATCCGCGAAATTGGTTCAAGTCGATGGACCTGTACCCCCTCACCCGGATCACATCTACGATGTGATCCGACCTCTCCCCGCAAGCGGGGCGAGGTAAGCGAGCCGGCACGTGCGCCGCCTTAGCACGACCGCAGCGCGCCGTCTTCGCGCATCATTTCAACCAGCATGCCCTCGCGCAGGCCGCGGTCGGCGACGCGCAGGCGCGGCAGCGGGAAGGCGTCGCGGATCGCGTCGAGAATGGCGCAGCCGGCCAGAACCAGATCGGCGCGCTCGAGGCTGATGCAATTGTTGTTGGCGCGCTCCTGATAGCTCATACCGAGCAGCCGCTGGATCACAGTGGTAACATCCGAATTGTTCATCCAGATGCCGTCGATCCGGCGACGCTCGTAGCGCTGCAGATTCAGAAAGACGCCGGCCAGCGTCGTCACGGTGCCCGACGTGCCGAGCAAGTGCATGTCGCGCAAATCTGCGCCGTGCTCGGCCGCGAAGGGTGTCACGTGTTGCGCGACCTCGGCGACCATCCTCGCATAGGATTTGGCCGTGACGTCCTTGCCGCCGAAATGCTCGGCAATGGTGACGACGCCGAGCGGGATCGACATCCAGGCCTTGATCCGCGGCACGGCATTTTCTTGCCCGGGATCGCGCTCGATCCGGACCAGTTCGGTCGATCCGCCGCCGATGTCGAACAGGATCGCGCCCCTCCCTTTGGGGTCGAGCAGCGGCGAACAGCCGATCACCGCCAGCGTCGCCTCGGTCTCGCGGTCGATCACCTCGAGCTTGATGCCGGTTTCCTTGGTGACCTTGTCCCGGAAACTGTCGGCGTTGGCGGCCGCGCGGCAGGCTTCGGTCGCGATCAGCCGCAGGCGGCGGGCCTTGCGATAGCGGATCTTGTCGCTGCAGATGCTCAAGGCCGCAATCGCACGGTCGATCGCCGCCTCGCTGATGGAACCGGTCGCGGAGATGCCCTCGCCGAGCCGGATAATCCGCGAGAACGAATCGACCACGCGGAATCCGTCGCCGGACGGGCACGCGATCAGAAGCCGGCAGTTGTTGGTGCCAAGGTCGAGCGCGGCGTAGACGCCGCTTTCCGCCCCCGCCACAGCCGACCCTGACGGGCTTGCGCGGGCCGCAAGGCCATCGCGAAGCCGCGTATCCTCGTTCATCAAAACTGTCTTTCCGCGGCATAGCTGCCGCCGAAGAATGAGCGTTCACGGAAACTTTAGCAGCGCCAAGGGCCTACGCAACATCCCATCACATAGGACCATGCCCAAACAGGCGTTGTCGCGACGAGACCGGTCGGTTATTTGATCGGGAACCCGCCAAACGGCGGAAATCCGGGCATTTCAGGTATTTTTCGATGCAAGATCATACGTCGCCGTCATCGCTGGAAAACGCTATCGCAGTGCAAAAATACGGCGTCGGGCAGCCTGTGCGCCGCAAGGAGGACGACACGCTGGTCCGCGGCAAGGGCAAATACACCGATGATTTCAGCCTGCCCGGCCAGGCCCATGCCTGGATCGTGCGTTCCAGCCACGCCCATGGAATCATCCGCGGCATCGACATCAAGGCGGCGCGGACCATGCCGGGCGTGCTCGGCGTCTGGACCGGCCAGGACCTTGTTGCCGCCGGCTACAACCCCTTCACCTGCGGCCTGCCGCTCAAGAGCCGCGACGGCTCGCCGCTGCTGCAGACCAACCGTATGGCATTGGCCACCGACAAGGTGCGCTTCGTCGGCGATCCCGTGGCCTTTGTCGTCGCCGATACGCTGGCGCAGGCGCGCGATGCGGCGGAAGCCGTCGAGCTCGATATCGAGCCGCTGCCGGCCGTGACCGATGCCGAGGAAGCCGCCCAACCCGGCGCGCCGCAGCTCTACGATCACATTCCGAGCAATGTCGCGCTCGACTACCACTATGGCGACACCGCTAAGATCGATGCCGCATTCGCTAGCGCCGCGCATGTGACCAAAGTGGATATCGTCAACACCCGCGTCGCCGTGGTGTCGATGGAGCCGCGCGTGGCGCTGGCGTCCTACGACAAGGCCAGCGAGCGCTTCACCATTCAAGTGCCGACCCAGGGCGTTTCCGGCAACAAGGTCACGTTTGCAAAGATCCTCAACGTGCCGAACGACAAGGTTCGCATCCTGACCGCCAATGTCGGCGGCTCGTTCGGCATGAAGAACATGAACTATCCGGAATACACCTGCATCGCCCATGCTTCGAAGGTGCTGGGCCGCCCGGTGAAATGGACCGACGAGCGCTCGACCAGCTTCCTGTCCGACAGCCACGGCCGCGCGCAGACCATGCATTGCGAACTGGCGCTCGATGCCGAAGGCAAATTCCTCGCCGTGCGCCTGAACGGCTACGGCAATCTCGGCGCCTACATCACCGGCGTGGCGCCGGGGCCGCTGTCGCTCAACACCGCCAAGAACCTAGCGAGCGTCTACCGCACGCCGCTGCTCGGCGTCGACATCAAGACGGTGCTGACCAACACCACGCTGATGGGCGCCTATCGCGGCGCCGGCCGGCCCGAGGCCAATTACTACATGGAGCGGCTGATCGACCGCGCCGCCGACGAGATGGGCATCAACCGGCTGACCCTGCGCAAGCGCAACTTCATCAGGCCGGCGCAACTGCCGTTCCCGGCGGCATCCGGCGTCACCTATGACAGCGGCGATTTCCAGGGCGTCTTCAGCAAGGCATTGGAGCTGTCCGACCACGCCAATTTTGCCAAGCGCAAGAAGGAAAGCAGGAAGCAGGGAAAACTTCGCGGCATCGCCGTCGGCTCCTATCTCGAAGTCACCGCGCCGCCGAGCGGCGAACTCGGCAAGATCAATTTCGAGCGTGATGGTTCGGTGAAGCTCACGACCGGCACGCTGGATTACGGCCAGGGCCACGCCACGCCGTTCGCGCAGGTGCTGTCCGCGCAGCTCGGCGTGCCCTTCGAGAAGATCACGCTCGAACAGGGCGACAGCGATCTGGTGCGCTTCGGCAACGGCACCGGCGGCTCGCGCTCGATCACCGCGACCGGCCAGGCGATCGTCGAAGCCGCGGCGCTCGTGATAGCCAAAGGCAAGCAGGCGGCGGCGCATCTGATGGAGGCCAGCGAGGGCGACATCGAATTCGGCAATGGCCGTTTCACCATCGCCGGCACCGACCGCTCGATCGACATCATGGAGCTGGCGCAGCGGCTGCGCGACGGCAAGGTGCCGGAGGGTGTGCCCGATACGCTCGACGTCGACCACGCCACCAAGGACACGCCCTCGACCTTCCCCAATGGGTGCCACGTCGCCGAAGTCGAAATCGATCCGGATACCGGCGTGACGCAAATCGTGCGCTACACCGGGATCTCTGACTTCGGCACCATCGTCAATCCGATGATCGTCGACGGCCAGTTGCATGGCGGCGTCGCGCAGGGCATCGGCCAGGCACTGATGGAGGAAGTCAGCTACGATTCCAGCGGCCAGCCGATCACCGGCTCGTTCATGGATTACGCGATGCCGCGCGCCGGCGACATCCCGCTGATGGCCACCGCCGACCATCCCTCGCCCGCCAAATCCAACCCGCTGGGCACCAAAGGCTGCGGCGAAGCCGGCTGCGCCGGCAGCCTCGCCTGCATCGTCAACGCTGTCATCGACGCGCTGTCCGAATACGGCATCAGGCAGATCGATATGCCATTGACTTCGGAACGCGTCTGGCGTGCGATCCAGGAGGCCAAAGCGAACAAGGCGGCATAGGATGCAACCAGCCATCATCGGTGAACTGCAGGCAGCGTTCGACGCCACGACGATCCTGACCGGCACCGATATCGATGCGCGCTATTACACCGACATCGCCGGCGTTGCCGTCGCGCCGCCGCTCGCGGTGATGCGGCCGCGCTCAACCGAGGACGTCTCGCGGTTTCTGGCGATGTGCCACCGGGCGCGCGTCGCGGTCACGACCCAGGGCGGCATGACCGGGCTGGTCGGCGCCACCATGCCGATGGCGGGCGAAATCGTGCTGTCGATGGAGCGCATGAACGCGATCGAAGAGGTCGATACCGGCGGCGGGGTCGTCATCGCCCAGGCCGCCGTGCCGCTGCAGCGCGTCCAGGAGCGCGTCGCGGAGCACGGCTACATGTACCCACTCGATCTCGGCGCCCGCGGCAGCTGCACGATCGGCGGCAACATCTCGACCAATGCCGGCGGCAATCGGGTGATCCGCTACGGCATGACGCGCGATCTCGTGCTCGGGCTCGAAGCTGTTCTCGCCGACGGCACCGTGCTCAAGGGCGTGCGCAAATACATCAAGAACAACACCGGCACCGACCTCAAGCAATTGTTCATCGGCACCGAAGGCACGCTCGGCGTGGTGACGCGCGCCGCGTTGCGGATTTTTCCGGCGCCGGCCGAGCAGCAGGTGGTGCTATGCGCGCTTGCGAGTTTCGACAAGGTGCGGGCGCTGCTCGACCTGTCGCGCAAGCGGCTTGGCGGCGAACTCACCGCCTTCGAGGTGATGTGGAACAGCTACTATCGCCTTGTGACCCAGCTGGTAAGAGGCGTCGCGGCGCCGCTGCCGACCAACCATCCGTTCTACCTGTTGATGGAATCCTCGGGCAGCGATGCCGAGCGCCTTCGCAACGACGTCGAAAAACTGCTTGAAGAAGCGCTAGGTGAAGGCATCATCCTCGATGCGATCATCGCCAGTTCAGGCGCGGCCAGTGCAGCGATCTGGCGGGTGCGCGATTCCAGCGTGGAACTAAGCCGCGCGACCGCGCCCACCGTCGGCTTCGACATTAGCCTCGCCATCGACCAGATGGAACCGTTTACGGAAGCCGTCGCAAAGGCGATCAAGGCGATCGACAAGGACGCCTTCACCGTCGTGCTCGGGCACGTCGGCGACGGCAATCTGCACGTCAACACCAAATACTCGCCGCCGGCCGACAAGCATGAGGAGATGAAGAAGCTGGTCTTCGGCCTCACCAGCGAGTTCGGCGGTTCGATCTCGGCCGAGCACGGCATCGGCATCTCCCGGCGGCCGTATCTCAAGCTCAGCCGTACCGCAGAGGAGATCGAAACCATGCGCACGCTGAAGCGCGCGCTCGATCCGCATCACATCCTCAATCCCGGGCGCGTCTTCGAGATGTGAAGCGCGCCGGTTATGCGGCGAGCTTCAGGGCACGGTCCAGAAGCTCCAGCCGGTCCTGGCCCCAGAAAATCTCGCCCGAGGGCAATACGTAGCTCGGCGCGCCGAACACGCCGGCCTTCAGGGCATCTTGCGTATACTGCTCGTACAGCGCATCGAGCTCCGCGTCCGATGGGCCGCCGGCCCGCAGCGCGGCGGCGTCGAGGCCGGCGCGTTGCGCTGCCGATGCCATGACGGCCGGGTCGGCAAACGATTCCTCGCGCTCCCAGATTGCGCGGCCCAGTTCCAGTGACAATTTGTGGGCGTCCTTGCCTTGCAATTTGGCCGCGATCACGAGGCGCGTTGCGGCCGCATCATCGCTCGGAAAATATTTGGGCTCGACATTGAGCGGCAGTCCCCGCACCTCGCGCCAGCGCCTGAGTTCCATCATCCGGTAGGCCTGCCGCTGCGGCGAGCGCTTTGGCAGCGGCAGCCCGCCGGTTTGCTCGAAAATGGGGCCGAACTTGGCCGGCTTGACGTTCACCGTTGCGCCGTAGCGGCGTGCGATCTCGGCGAACGGGCCGCTGCCCATGTAGGTCCAGGGCGAGTTGAGCGACAGATAATAGTCGATGGAAAGGGCCATGATTATGCCGCCGCCTGTTCACGCGGCTGGTAGATCGCGGTGTGATGGCAATGCGCCAGCGGCGTCTTGCCGTTGGCGACCACCAGCGCGTCGAGCTCGACGAACCGGTGCCCCTTCTTGTCGTAATTGCCGACGACCCGCGCACGCGCGGTCAACTCATCGCCGATGCGGGCCGCGGACACTAGCTGCATCGTTATCCCGACATGAATCCAGGGGCCCATGATGGCGTTGTCGACCAGCACCTTGTTCATCACCCGCGGCAGCAGGCCGGGATGGCCGAGCCCTTCGCTGGCGTAGATCGTCTCGGTTTCACGGATATCCGCCAGATATCCTTGTGCCGCGTCCGCCGCCCAGCGGCGCGGCACCGCGCCGAGCCATTTACCCTGGGCATACGACGTTGCGTCCACCGGCTTGCGCTCGCCTACCGCTGCGACCTCGACAAAGTCGGAAAGCGAAAATTGCGGCGCTGCCGGTGGCAGCGATGCCGTGCCTGACGCGCAAAGCTCTCCCCGGCTCTCAACCTGGATCGCAAGCACGCCGCCGGCTTCTTCGCCGATGACATCGGCCTGCTCGCCGTCATAGACCGGCTTGACGAAACGCGCCTCGATCAGTCCGCGCTCGAGAAAGGCCCGGCCCCATTTGGCGACCGGCAGGTGCATCATGTAGGCCATGATGTCGACACCGGGCACCAGACCGCCGCTGAAACCATAGCGCTTGGCCACGGTGTCATCGTGCATTTTGTTCTCGGAATGCTTGGACGTGTTGTAGGCCGAGACCCGATACGGCCCGATGCGGCTTGTCATGCCCGTTTCCTCTGGTTTCTTGTTGTTTCCGGGCATTATCGTACGCAAAGAAAGTGCCGTGGCAAGCGTGTTCCCCGGCCTGTTTCCCTCGCATTTTTCCGCCCCATGGAGTACCACGCGCGGACGAGACGACCTGACCGAATCCAGCCCGATGAACTGACCTGAAGTGCCTGACTTGAACCCACCCCGCATTTATGTCGACGCCGACGCCTGCCCGGTCAAGGACGAGATCTACAAGGTCGCGAGCCGGCATGGCCTGCCGGTCAGCGTGGTCGCGGGCAGTTTCATCCGCGTGCCGCAGGATCCGCTGATCGAGCGCATCGCCGCCGGCGCCGGGATGGATGCCGCCGACGACTGGATCGCGGAACACGCCGGCAAGGGCGACATCGTCATCACCTCGGATATTCCGCTGGCCAGCCGCTGCGTGAAATCAGGCGCCGATGTGATCGCGCCGAACGGCAAGCCGTTCACCGAACAGTCGATCGGCATGACCCTGGCGGTGCGCAACCTGATGACCGATCTGCGCTCGTCCGGTGAAGTCACCGGTGGCCCACGATCGTTTGCGCCGCGCGACCGCTCGGCGTTTCTCTCCGCGCTCGACCAGACCATCCGGCGCATCCAGCGTCAGCGGGCCCAAGCGCCTGCGCCGAACCAGAATTGAGCTGACCGATGGCGCCGCCGCTGATCCAGTTGAAGGATATCGCACTGACCTTTGGCGGCACGCCGCTATTGTCCGGCGTCGAACTGTCCGTGTCGTCGGCCGAGCGCGTCTGCCTGATCGGCCGCAACGGCTCCGGCAAATCGACGCTGCTGAAAATCGCCGCGGGCCTGGTCGAGCCCGACAGCGGCAGCCGCTTCGTGCAGCCCGGCGCCACCATCCGCTATCTGCCGCAGGAGCCTGATTTCGGCGAGCACAAGACCACGCTGGCCTATGTCGAAGCCGGCCTCAACCCGGGCGACGACCATTATCAGGCCCGCTATCTCATCGAGCAACTCGGCTTAAGCGGCGAGGAAGACCCTGCGCACGTCTCGGGCGGCGAAGCGCGCCGTGCGGCGCTGGCGCGGGTGCTGGCGCCCGAGCCCGACATCCTCCTGCTGGACGAGCCGACCAACCATCTCGATCTCACCACCATCGAATGGCTGGAAGGCGAACTGGAAAGCCGCCGCTGCGCGCTGGTCATCATCAGCCATGACCGCCGCTTCCTCTCCAACCTGTCGCGCTCCACCGCCTGGCTCGACCGCGGCCAGATCAAGCAGATCGACCGCGGCTTTTCCGCCTTCGAGGCCTGGCGCGACGAAGTGTTGGCCGAGGAAGAGCGCGACCAGCACAAGCTCGACCGCAAGATCGTCAACGAGGAGCACTGGCTGCGCTATGGCGTCTCCGGCCGGCGCAAGCGCAACGTCAAGCGGCTCGGCAATCTGCATGCGCTGCGCGACCAGCGGCGCACCTATCGCGGCGCCACTGGCAATGCCAGCCTCGCCGCCGCCGAAGCGGACAAGTCCGGCAAGCTCGTCATCGAAGCCAAGAACATCAGCAAATCGTTTGGCGACCGCAAGATCGTCGACGGGTTCTCGATCCGGGTCCAGCGCGGCGACCGCATCGGCATCGTCGGTCCGAACGGCGCCGGCAAGACCACGCTGATCGACATGCTCACCGGCGGCAGCCCGCCCGATAGCGGCAACCTCCGCCTCGGCGCCAATATCGAGATGGCGACGCTGGACCAGCACCGCGAAAGCCTCGACCCAAAATCGACGCTGGCCGATGCCCTGACCGGCGGCGGCAGCGACCACGTCATGATCGGCGGCAAGCCGAAGCATGTCGTCAGCTACATGAAGGATTTTCTGTTCGCGCAGGAGCAGATGCGCACGCCGCTCGAAGTGCTGTCCGGCGGCGAGCGGGGGCGGCTGATGCTGGCGCGCTCATTGGCGAAGGCGTCCAACCTGCTGGTACTGGACGAGCCGACCAACGACCTCGATCTCGAAACCCTCGACGTGCTCGAGGAAATGCTCGGCGATTACGAAGGCACCGTGATCCTGATCAGCCATGACCGCGATTTCCTCGATCGCGTCGTGACCTCGGTGATCGCGCCCGAAGGCGACGGACGCTGGGTCGAATATGCCGGCGGTTACACCGACATGCTGGCGCAGCGCGGCGCGGATTTGAAGCGTGAGGCAGTCAAGGTCGCCGAAGAGAAACGGGAATCGAGGGCTGCCGCTGGCGCGGCTTCGACCGGACCAAAACGGCGGCTCAATTTCAACGAGAAGCACGCGCTGGAAACGCTGCCCAAGGCCATGGCGAAACTGCAGGCCGAGATTGCCAAGCAGCAGCGTATCCTCGACGACCCCGATCTCTACAAGAAGAACCGCAAGAAGTTTGATTCCGCCTCCGATGCGCTTACAAAGGCGCAGAAGGAATTGCAGGAAGCCGAAGACAAGTGGCTTGAGCTTGAAGTTCTGCGGGAAGAGATTGAGCAGGCGTAATGCGGATGGGTAGAGCGCGGCGAAACCCATCGTGCCCCGTGGATACTGTTTGATGGGTTTCGCTTCCCTCTACCCATTCCTACGACTGAGGAATCTGATGACCACACCCCTCGCCGCCAAGATCGCCCGTGAATACGGCACCCCGGCCGCCGTCATCGACATGGACCGGGTCGAGCGCAACATTGCGCGGATCCAGGCGGCCTGCGATGCCGCAGGGGTCGCCAACCGACCGCACATAAAAACCCACAAGAGCCCGCTGCTGGCGACCATGCAGATCAAGGCCGGCGCCAAGGGCATCACCTGCCAGAAGCTTGGCGAAGCCGAAGTGATGGCGGACGCCGGCATCGACGACATCCTGATCAGCTACAATCTGATCGGCGAGGAAAAGATGGCGCGGCTCGGCGCGCTGCAGGGCAAGGCCCACATGACGGTCGCCTGCGATAATTCTGTTGTCGTGGCAGGTCTGCCGCAGGCAGCTGCGGCGTCAGGACGTCCGCTTTCCGTGGTGGTCGAATGCGATACCGGGCGCAAGCGCGCAGGTGTCGAAACCCCGGCCGAGGCGATCGCACTCGCGCGCGAGATCGCGGGCTCCAAGGGGCTGAAATTCGCGGGCTTCATGCTGTACCCGACTGAGACCGGCTGGGTGGAAGCACAGAGGTTTTTCGATGAAGCGCTGGCCGGCGTCCGCGCCCACGGCCTCGACGCCACGATGGTCTCCACCGGCGGTTCGCCGAACATGAAGAATCTCGGCAAGCTCAAGGGCGCCACCGAACATCGGCCCGGCACCTACATCTATAACGACCGCATGCAGGTCGCCGCCGGCGTCGCCGGCTGGGACGATTGCGCGCTCAGCATCTATTCGACGGTCGTCAGCCGCGCCGGCCCGGACCGCGGCATTCTCGACGCCGGCTCCAAGACGCTGACCTCGGATACCGGCGGCGGGCTGGAAGGCCACGGCCTGATCCTGGAGCATCCCGAAGCCAAGATCGCGCGCTTTGCCGAGGAACATGGTTTTCTCGACCTCACCCGCAGCAACACCCGCCCGAGCGTCGGCGATGTCGTGCGCATCGTGCCCAACCATGTCTGCGTCGTCGTCAACATGATGGACGAAGTAGTAATGGTGCGCGGCGAGGAAATATTGGGAACGCTGCCGGTGGCGGCACGGGGGAAGTTAAGGTAATCGGCGCCCGCGCACCCTTCGAGGCTCGCAAGCGCTCGCACCTCAGGATGACGCTCTCTCTAGTAGCCGTCACCTGAGATGCCGTAGCGCAGCGGAGGCCTCGAAGGGCGACGGCGTTCATTCGGCTCCCAACCACTTCAGCACCCCCCTGCCCGCGGCAGCCCCCGTCGCGAACGACGCCTGCAGCAGATAGCCGCCGGTCGGGGCTTCCCAATCCAGCATTTCGCCGGCGGCAAACACGCCCGGTAAGCGGCGGATCATGAAATTGGCGTCAAGTTCATCGAAGGCGATACCGCCCGCGGTCGAGATCGCGCGCGCGATCGGTGCGACTCCGGTCAACTGGATCGGTACGGCGTTGATCAAACGCGCAAGATCTGCTGGCGACAACGACGCCAACGACACACCGGATGTTTTCGCCGCCTCCTGCAGCAGTCCGATCGCAACGGGCGAGAGATGCGCGGCCTTGCGCAGGAAACTGGAGAACGACTGTTTCCCCTTTGGCGCCGACAGCCGCGCGGTCAATTCCTCGATGGCTAGATCAGGCCGTACCCCGACGTGCAGCGTCGCCTGCCCCTTGCTGAGGATCGCTTCGCGCAAATCCGCCGACAGCGCATAGATCGCGCCGCCTTCGATGCCCGTGCGGGTAACGATCGCTTCGCCGCGAACGGTGCGTGCACCGAACGTCAGCGCGACGCCCTTGAGCGGCTGGCCTTCGAACCGATCCCGAAAAATACCGGACCAGGGAACAGTGAAACCGGAATTGGCCGGGCGGAGCTCGGATATCTTCACGCCCCTGGCGGCGAGTGTTTCCGCCCAGGCGCCGTCGGAGCCGAGTCGCGGCCAGCTTGCGCCACCGAGCGCGAGCACCGTTGCACTGGCGTCGATCTCGCGTTGGCCGTCGGGTGTTTGAAACTGGAGGCGACCATTCTCGTGCCAACCGGTCCAGCGATGGCGCAGTGCGAGTTGCACGCCGAGCCCGTTCAGCCGCCGCAGCCATGCCCGCAGCAGTGGTGAGGCCTTGAATGCTTTCGGAAAGACGCGGCCGCTGGAGCCGACGAAGGTCGGTTGCCCCAGCGCCTCGCTCCAGTCGCGCAGCGCTTGCGGCGGGAAGGCGTCGATCGCCGCATTCAGGTTCGGCATTGCTTCGGCGTATCGTGCGAGAAACGCCGGCAGCGGTTCGCTGTGCGTCAGATTGAGTCCGCCCCGCCCGGCCATCAGCAACTTGCGGCCGGCGGATGGCATCGCGTCATAGACGGTGACGGCAGCACCGCCTTGCGCGAGTACTTCCGCGGCCATCAGGCCGGCGGGGCCGGCGCCGATGATGGCGACGTGGGTGTGAGTCGAAGACATTTCGCAATGTAGGCCGGATCACGCACCACAAGAACAGCCGTCATGCCCGGGCTTGTCCCGGGCATCCACGACTTGCTTTCGATGTGGTCCTAAAGACGTGGATGGCCGGGTCAAGCCCGGCCATGACGGAACTAGATGTGATGCGCGACGACTACAGCTTGATCCCCGCCCGCGCCGCGGCCTGCCCCACATACTTCTGCGTTTGCTCGAACGCCCCCTGCAGCGCCTTGGCGGTCGACATGTCGCCGATCGCGGCAAAGTTTGCCGCGATCGCGTCCGGCGTCCAGTCGGACTGCGGCAGGTTGATGCCTTCGGTTTCCACGACCTTGATCACCGCGAACGAGCCGGCGCCGGCTCCCATGATGGTGCGCGTCGGGGCGTCCTCGCTGAGCAAGAATTCCACCGCCGGCGTAATCGCCTCGGGGCGCATCAGCGCCAGCGCCTGCGGCGGCAGCAGTTCTTCGGTCATCCGCGTCGCCGCGGTTGGCGAGATGGTGTTGACGCGAATGTTGTTCTTGCGGCCCTCCTCGGCCAGCACGTTCATCAGGCCGATCATACCGGCTTTGGCCGCGCCATAATTGGCCTGGCCGAAATTGCCGAACAGGCCCGACGACGAGGTGGTCAGCACGATGCGCCCATAGTTGCGCTCGCGCATGCCATCCCACACCGCCTTGCAGCAGTAGAACGTACCGACGAGATGGACATCGAGTACTTTGGCAAAGTCGGCGACGTCCATTTTTGCGAACGACTTGTCGCGAAGAATGCCGGCATTGGCGCACAGCAGATCGACGCTGCCCCACTCTTTCGTTGCCCGCTCGACCATCGCCGTGACTTGTCCGAACTTCGAGACGTCGGCGCCATCGGCCATCGCGGTGCCGCCAGCTTTGCGGATTTCCTCGACCACAGCTTCGGCCGGCGTCAGCGAACCACCGGTGCCGTCGCGCGCGCCGCCGAAATCATTGACCACCACCTTGGCGCCGCGGCTGGCCAGCCCCAGCGCATGTGCCCGTCCCAGCCCATTGCCCGCGCCGGTGACGATAGCGATGCGTCCGTCAAACCTGATTGTCATGCGTAAGATTCCCGGATGTGAGTTTTCTCGTCATGCCCGGCCTTGTGCCGGGCATCCACGTCTTGTTCGCTGCTGCATAGCAAGACGTGGATGGCCGGGACAAGCCCGGCCATGACGACGGAGGTATTAAGCGAAATAGATCAAGCCGAGCCAGTTGGCGACCAAGGCGGGCTTTGCTTCACCCTCGATCTCGACCGTGACATTCGTGCGCGACTGCAGTTCCTTCGGTTTGCGCAAAATTGCCTCCAGCAGCGTGAAACGGCCGCGGACGCGCGAGCCCGCGCGCACCGGCGACATGAAACGGAGCCGGTCGAACCCGTAATTCACGCCCATCGTGGTGCCCTCGATGACCGGCATCACCTCATAGGACATGATCGACAGCAGCGACATCGTCAGAAAGCCGTGCGCCACGGTGGTGCCGAACGCGGTTTCCTTCTTGGCGCGCTCGGGATCGACATGGATGAACTGGTGGTCCTCGATCACATCGGCATAGACGTTGATGCGGTTCTGATCGACCAGATGCCATGATGACACGCCGATCTCCTTGCCGACCATCGCCTGGTAGGCCTCGAACGACACCGGCGGTTTCTTCCAGACTTCATTCATTCGCTAACTCTCCGATCCGGCGGTCCGCACCTTCTGCAGTTCCGGAAACTGTTCTTCGCGGAATTCCGTTCCGCGCAGCGCATCGCTGCGATTATTGTCGTGCTCCAGCCGGCGCAACTGCACGCGGCGGATTTTTCCCGAGATGGTTTTCGGTAGTTCGGTGACGAGCTCGATGCGGCGGATGCGCTTGAACGGCGCGAGCCGGGTGTGCAGATGGTTGAAGATCGACAATGCGGTTTCCGGCGAGCGCTCGACGCCCGCGACCAGCAACACATAGGCCTTCGGAATCGCGAGCCTGATTGGATCAGGACTGGGAACCACGGCGGCTTCGGCCACCGATTCATGCTCCAGCAGCACACTCTCCAGCTCGAACGGGCTGATGCGATAGTCGGACGATTTGAACACGTCGTCGGATCGGCCGACGAACGTAAGGTATCCCTCGTCATCGGCGAACACGACGTCGCCGCTGCGATAGAGATCGCCGTCGGCGCCGCTCAGTTTGCCGTCTTCGCCCTGATAACCCTGCATCAGGCCCGCCGGCCGGTCGGCGCCAAGCACCAGCGTGACCTCGCCCTCCTTGGTGACGTGGCCGTCACTGTCGGTGATCTGCACGCGATAGCCAGGCAGCGGCCGGCCCATCGATCCGATTTTGACTTTCTGGCCCGGCGAATTGCCGGCGAGCGCGGTGGTCTCGGTCTGGCCGTAGCCGTCGCGGATGGTCAGGCCCCAAGCGGCGCGGACCTGATCGATCACTTCGGGGTTGAGCGGCTCGCCGGCGCCGCAGACTTCGCGCAAGGAGACCTTGAAGTCCGCGAGCTTCTCCTGGATGAACAGCCGCCACACAGTCGGCGGCGCGCACAACGTCGTCACGCCGCAGCGCCCGATGGTCGCCAGCAGCGCCTTGGCGTCGAAGCGTGGCTGGTTGACCACGAACACGGTGGCGCCGGCATTCCAGGGCGCGAACAGGCAGCTCCAGGCGTGCTTGGCCCAGCCCGGCGAGGAAATATTCAGGTGCACGTCGCCGGGCTGCAGCCCGAGCCAGAACATCGTCGACAACGCGCCGACGGGATAACTGCGCTGGCTGTGCCGCACCAATTTTGGCTTTGCCGTGGTGCCCGAGGTGAAATACAGCAGCATCGGATCGTCGGCGTTGGTCGGACCGTCCGGGGCAAAGGCTTCCGACGCACTCGCCGCCTCTTCGAACGGCAGCCAGCCCTCATGCTCCGCGGTTGCACCGACCACGATCCGCACCAAACCCCCAGCACCAAGGCTTGCGAATTTCGCAACCTGATCCTGCGAGGCCACCACCACCTTGGCGCGGCCGCGGTCGAGCCGGTCGCGCAACTCATCGGGCGTGAGCAGCGTGGTCGCGGGAATCACGATGACGCCGAGTTTCATCGCCGCCAGCATGGTCTCCCATAGCGGCACGACATTGCCGAGCAGCAGCAGCAAATGATCGCCGCGCTTCAGCCCCTGCGCGCGCAGGAAGTTGGCGACCTGGTTGGAACGGCGCGACAGTGCGGCAAAGGAGAGCTTTGTCTCCTTGTCGCTGCCGGCATCGACGATCCACAGCGCCGCGCGGTCTTTGCTGTCGGCATTGCCGGCGAGTTCGGCGTCGAACCAGTCCAGCGCCCAGTTAAAGGGAATCGGGTCCGGCCAGCGGAATCCTTTTACGGCGGCGTCGTAGTCGGTGCGGTGCTTGAGCAGAAAGGCTCGCGCGTCCTGGAAACTCGTCATGTTAAGCCTTACGGTCTAGCAACACCCACAACCGTCATCCTGAGGTGCCGCGCTTGCGCGGCCTCGAAGGATGGGCCGCAAGCACTGCACCAGTCATCCTTCGAGGCTCGCAAGGGCTCGCACCTCAGGATGACGCTATGATTTGCCAGTCAATCCACGAACGTGCTGGATAATCCCGGAAAAATCCACCCCGCCGTGGCCGGCGGCGTCGAACGCCTTGTAGATCTCCTGCGCGTGCTTGCCCAGAGGCGTCACGGCCCCCGCGGCATTGGCGGCATCCTGCGCCAGGGTGAGATCTTTCACCATCAGGTTGGAGGCAAAACCCGGCTTGTAGCCGTTATTGGCCGGCGAGGTCGGAACCGGGCCCGGCACCGGACAATAGGAGGTCAGCGCCCAGCATTGCCCTGATGAGGTCGAGGCGACGTCGAACAGCGCCTGATGGGACAGACCGAGCTTTTCGGCCAGCGCAAACGCCTCGCCGACCCCGATCATGGAAATGCCCAAGATCATGTTGTTGCAGATCTTGGCCGCCTGCCCCGCGCCGGCGCCGCCGCAGTGCACGATCTTCTTGCCCATGTTTTCCAGCACGGGTTTCGCCGCGGCGAACGCCTTGTCCTCGCCGCCGCACATGAAGGTGAGCGTCGCGCCCTTGGCGCCGCCGGTGCCGCCGGACACCGGCGCATCCACCGAGGCCATGCCGTGCTTGGCCGCCAGCGCATGCGCTGCCTTGGCGCTTTCGACGTCGATGGTGGAGCAGTCGATGATCAGTGCGCCCTTGGCCATCGCCGGAACCACATCGGTCCAGACTGAAATCACGTGCTTGCCGGCGGGCAGCATGGTGATGACGGTGTCGGCGCCCTTGACCGCAGCGGCCGCACTCTCGGCGATCGTGGCGCCGTCGCTCCTGGCCTGGTTCTTCGACGCCTCGACCAGATCAAAGGCGATGACCTTGTGGCCGGCCTTGACCAGATTGGCTGCCATCGGCCCACCCATATTGCCGAGGCCAATGAATGCGATATTTGCCATCTCGAATCCTCCGCGTAAGTCGTTCTTGTTTGTTCAGTTAAACTTGAGTTCGTCGGCGCCGATTTCGGCGAAGTAAGGCGCCAGCATCGCCGGCGTCACGTCCTCGATCCGCGGCGGCGACCATTTTGGACTTCTGTCTTTGTCGATCACGGCGGCGCGCACGCCCTCGCGGAAATCGTCGCTGGCAAACACCTCCAGCGCGGCGCGATATTCCCGGACCAGGCACTCCTCCAGCGAGGACGATTCCCGCGCCAGCCGCAACAGCTTCAGCGTGACCACCATGCCGCGCGGCGATTTTTCGTTCAGTGTCTTCAACGTTGCCAGCGCGACTTCCGACCCGTCGCGCTGCAGGCTGGCGACGATGTCTTCCATTCGGTCGTGCGCGAACCAGTTATCGATCTTTTCCTGCATCGCGGCGACGGGCCCTGCGGTCTCGCCGGTCGCAAAGCCCTCGATCAAGGTTTTGATCTCGGCCGAGGTCGCGCCCGCGCCAACCTTGGTCAGCGCCTCGCGCAGCGCTGCCAGTTTGCCAGACGGCACCACCGCATCCGCAAAGCGCGCATGGATCGCGTCAGGACCATTCATGGTCTGGCCGGTCAATCCAAAATAGGTGCCGATCTCGCCTGGCGCATGCGACAGCAGCCAGGTGCCGCCGACGTCCGGAAAGAAGCCGAGCCCGACTTCGGGCATCGCGAGTTTTGTACGTTCGGTTACCACGCGATGGCTGCTGTGCGCGGACAGCCCGACGCCGCCACCCATCACGATGCCGTCCATGAAGGCGACATAGGGTTTTGGGAATTTCTTGATGCGGGCGTTGAGGATGTATTCCTCCCGCCACAGGATTTTGCCGAGATCGCCGCGGACTTTTGAGCTCTCCCAGAGCGCGCGGATATCGCCGCCAGCGCACAGGCCGCGCTCGCCCGCGCCCTCCAGCAGGATCACGGCAACGTCGGGATCAGCCTCAAACTGATCGAGCGCCTTGTCGACGTCGCGAAACATCTCCAGCGTCACGGCATTGATCGCCTTGGGCCGGTTGAGGCGGATCACGCCGCAAGAACCCTCGCGCCGTGCAATCAGGTCGCCCTCGGAATCCGCCGATGTCATCACGCGCCCTCGATCAGTTTTCGCGACACGATCAGCCGCATGATCTCGTTGGTCCCTTCGAGGATCTGGTGCACGCGCAGATCGCGCACGATCTTTTCGATGCCGTATTCGCTGAGATAGCCGTAGCCGCCATGCAGTTGGAGCGCCTGGTTGGCGACCTCGAAACCGACATCGGTGCCAAAGCGCTTGGCCATCGCGCACAGCATGGTCGCATCCGCGTCCTTGCGGTCGAGCGCGGCGGCGGCGCGCCAGACAAACGTCCGCGCCGCCTCCAGTTCGGTCGCCATGTCAGCAAGGCGAAACTGCAGCGCCTGGAATTCATCGAGGCGCTTGCCGAAGGCTTTGCGCTCCTTCATGTAGGCGAGCGATTTATCCAGCGCGTTCTGCGCGCCACCGAGCGAGCACGCCGCGATGTTGATGCGGCCGCCGTCGAGCCCGGCCATCGCGATCTTGAAGCCGATGCCCTCGTCGCCGAGGCGATTTTCAATGGGCACGCGGGCGTTTTCAAAGATCACGGCGCGGGTCGGCTGCGCGTTCCAGCCCATCTTGCGTTCATTAGCGCCGAACGAGAGGCCCGGCGTATCGCCCTCGATCACCAGCGTCGAGATGCCGCCGGGGCCATCGCCGCCGGTGCGCACCATCACCACATAGAGATCGCCCTTGCCGGCGCCTGAAATGAACTGCTTCTGGCCGTTGAGCACATAAAAATCGCCGTCGCGCACCGCGCGGGTGCGCAGCGCGGCTGCGTCCGATCCGGAGCCCGGCTCGGTCAGGCAATAACTCGCCAACAGCTCCATGGTGCAAAGCTTCGGCAGCCATTTCTGGCGCTGGGTGTCGTTGCCATAGGCATCGATCATCCAGGACGCCATGTTGTGGATCGAGATGAACGCCGACACAGTGGGGCAGCCCTGCGCCAGCGCTTCGAAGATCAAGGCGGCGTCAAACCGCGTCAGCGCCGAGCCGCCGACGTCGTCGCGAATATAGACCCCGCCGATGCCGAGCGTCGCCGCCTCGCGCATCACGTCGACGGGAAAATGCTTTTCCTCGTCCCAGCGGATCGCATGCGGCGCGATTTTTTCCGCGGCGAATTCCCGCGCCATCTCGCGAACCGCAATCTGGTCCTCGTTGAGAGCGAAATGCATCAGGGTTCAGTGCCTACCGAGTGCAGCGTTTCCATCGTTTCGCATCATATCGATACCATTTCTCAACCTCATCCTGAGGAGCATCGCGTAGCGATGCGTCTCGAAGGATGGCCCCGGGGAACGACCACGCAAGCCGCCATCCTTCGAGACGCGCGCAAGAGCGCACTCCTCAGGATGAGGTCTGTGGGTGGAATCGATCCATTTGAGACCATGTGCGTCAGTTCATCGTCGGAATCGAGAACTCCGCGCCCTCCTTCACACCCGACGGCCAGCGCGAGGTGACGGTCTTGGTCTTGGTATAGAAGCGGATCGAATCCGGGCCGTGCTGGTTGAGGTCGCCGAAGCCGGACTTCTTCCAGCCGCCGAAAGTGTAATAGGCGATCGGCACCGGGATCGGCACGTTGATGCCGACCATGCCGACATTGACCTTGGCGGCGAAATCGCGCGCGGCGTCGCCGTCGCGGGTGAAGATCGCAACGCCGTTGCCGTAATCATGGTCCGACGGCAGCGCCAGCGCCTCCTTGTAATCGTGGGCGCGCACCACCGACAGCACCGGGCCAAAAATCTCTTCCTTGTAGATCCGCATGTCCTTGGTGACGTTGTCGAACAGCGAACCGCCGAGATAGAATCCGTTCTCGTAGCCCTGCATCTTGAAGCCACGGCCGTCGACCGCGAGCGTCGCGCCTTCCTTGACGCCGATATCGATGTAGCTCTTCACCTTCTCGACCGCTTCGCGCGTCACCAGCGGGCCGAAATCGGCGGACGGATCGACCGAGGTGCCGATCTTGAGCGACTCCACGCGCGGGATCAGCTTTTCCATCAGGCGGTCGGCGGCGGTCTTGCCGACCGGCACCGCGACCGAAATCGCCATGCAGCGCTCGCCCGCCGAGCCGTAGCCGGCGCCGATCAGCGCGTCGACGGTCTGGTCCATGTCGGCGTCCGGCATGACGATGGCGTGGTTCTTGGCGCCGCCAAAACACTGGCAACGCTTGCCGGTCTGCGCGGCGCGCTCGTAGATGTACTGCGCAATCGGCGTCGAGCCGACAAAGCCGATCGCCTTGATATCGGGATCGTCGAGGATGGCGTCGACCGCTTCCTTGTCACCGTTGACGACGTTGAGCACGCCGGGCGGAAGTCCCGCCTCGATCATCAGGGCGGCCAGCATCATCGGCACACCGGGATCGCGCTCCGAGGGCTTCAGGATGAATGCGTTGCCGCAGGCGATCGCGGGGGCGAACTTCCACATCGGGATCATCGCCGGGAAATTGAACGGCGTGATGCCGGCGACCACTCCCAGGGGTTGCCGCATCGAGTAGATGTCGATGCCGGGGCCGGCGCCTTCGGTGTATTCGCCCTTCATCAGATGCGGAACGCCGCAAGCGAATTCGGCGACTTCGAGTCCGCGCTGGATATCGCCCTTGGCGTCGGGAACGGTTTTGCCATGCTCACGCGCAAGGCAATCAGCGAGTTTGTCGTAATCACGCTGAACCAGTTCGACGAACTTCATCATCACGCGCGCGCGGCGCTGCGGATTGGTGTTGGCCCATTCGACCTGCGCCGCGATGGCGTTCTCGACGGCGGCGCGAACCTCGGCCCTGGAGGCCAGCGCCACTTTGGCCTGGACGTCGCCGGTCATCGGCTCGAATACGTCGGCCGTCCGGCCCGACGTGCCCTTGACCTCTTTGCCGCCGATGAAATGTCCGATGGAACGCATGAATCTTCTCCCTTGGGGGCCGGTTGGATCGCTTTGAGACCTTTTTGACCCGCATTTCCTAGGATACAAGTCCGATAAAATGCACCATAGATGTGCGGAAATGCTGGATCAAGGCGGCAGTACGATCGATTGGGATGACTTCCGTTTTCTGCTGGCCATCGCGCGCGGCGGAACGGTATCCGCTGCCGCAAAACAGCTTGGCGTCGATCATGCCACAGTGATCCGGCGTGTCGACCGGCTGGAGCGGCAACTGTCCGCAAAACTGTTTGATCGCCGCAAGACCGGCTATTTGCTCACCGAGGCCGGCCGGCGCGTCGCCGACAGTGCCGAGGCGATGGAATCCACGATTGTCGCCAACCAGGAGGCGGTCGGCGGCTCCCGCGCCCATCTGACCGGTACGGTGCGGATCGGGGCCCCCGACGGGTTCGGCAGCCACTTCCTGGCCTCGCGGCTGGTGAAATTCGTCGAGCGCTATCCCGACCTCGATCTGCAGCTGGTCGCCACCGCGCGGCTGTTCAGCCTGTCGAAGCGCGAGGCCGATATCGCGATCAGCCTGACCATGCCGAAGGAAGGCCGGGTGTTCGGGCGCAAGCTGCTCGACTACAGCCTCGGGCTGTATGCCGCCCCCGCCTATCTCGACCGCGCACCCAAAATCGCCGGACGCGGCGACCTGCCTGCACATCGCTTCGTCGGCTACATCGAGGAACTGCTGTTCACGCCGGAGCTGGATTATCTGCCGCAGGTTAGCCCAAAAATCTCCGCGAAATTCCGCAGCGCCAATCTGATCGCGCAGCTCAACGCCACCATCGCCGGGTTCGGCATCGCGGTGCTGCCGCACTTCATGGCGACGGCGCATCCGGAGCTTCGCCCGGTGCTGCCGGACGAGGTCACGATCTCGCGGACGTTCTGGCTTCTGATGCACGCCGACAGCAAGGACCTGGCCCGGATCCGCGCGGTGGCGGATTATATTTATGAGACGGTGGAGAACGAGCGCGCGCTGTTCAGTGGGCGGTGAGCATACCTCGTCGTCCCTGCGAACGCAGGGACCCATACGCCGGGCCCCCAATTTGGCGGAAGGTGGCGGTGACCTTCCGTCATCGATAGCGCAACGCGGTATGGGTCCCGGGTCAAGCCCGGGACGACGGCGGTGGGTGTCGCTCTAATTCGCCTTCGTCTTCGCCACGGCCTTCTTCGCCGCCGCCGCGCGGCCGACCACGGCCTCGCGCCCGGTGGCAAGAATCTCGTCGGAAAACTCGCCATTGCCGGCGATCCGCGACAGCACCAGCGTTCCCATCATGGTCGCCAGCGCCGCGACCGCCTGCTTGCGCGCCGACTTGCGCGGCACATCGAGAATCTGATCGGCCATGACGTCGATCATCGCTTCCAGTTTGGCCGCAAAGGCTTTCCGCGTCTTCGCGCTCTCGCGGGCGATTTCGGCGCCGAGCGCCGGCACCGCGCAGCCATGCCCGGGATCGTCGCGATGCAGCGGGCTCAGGTAGCTGTCGACGACGGTCGTCAGACGCTTCTCCGGCTGGGTCTCCTCGGCGATCTTTCGCCAGCGCTCGGTCGAGCGGTCCATCGCATAGGCAAAGGCCTCGATCACCAGCGCCTCGCGGGAATCAAAATGCGCGTAGAAGCCGCCATGGGTCAGGCCCGCTTCCTTCATCAGGTCGGCGACGCCGATGCCATGGGCGCCCCTCTCGCGCAGCCGCACGGACGCCTTCTTCACGATCCGCGCGTGGGTTTCCTGCTTGTGCTCCTTGGAATAGCGCATGGTAATCCCGTAACCATTAGATGTTTGCAGTCATATAATAGCAGCCGGGCGCGAAAAAAGCTGCATCTATTTCGCTTTCGGCCCCCTCGTCCAATCATCGAGAAGGTGGTGGTCGCGTGCACCGCAAGATTGCCGGCGCCTCCCTCGGGCCACTTGACAATTCAGCACATTGCCCGGGAACTGGGGTGAACCGTGGCACTGAATCCAAAAACAAAGACCAACAGAGAAAAATCAGATGGAAATGCTCAATCCCCATTGCGGCATCGACCGCGATTCCCGCGGCGTGGTGCGCCTGTCGATCTGCAACGCCGGCTCGCTGAATATTTTGAGTTCGGCCGTCACCAATGGCGTGCGCGAGGGCTTTGAGAAACTCGCTGCCGACCGGACCATCCGCGCGATGATCCTGGCCGGCCAAAGCGAGAAGAGCATGATCGGCGGCGCCGACATCAAGGAAATGGCAAAACTCGACCAGAAATCCGCCGAAGCCTTCATCACCCGGCTGCGCGACCTTTGCGAAGCCGTGCGGCACTTTCCGGCGCCCGTGATCGCACGCTTGCCGGGCTGGTGCCTCGGCGGCGGGCTCGAGGTCGCCGCCGCCTGCGATTTCCGGATTGCGGCGCACGACGCCCACTTCGGCATGCCGGAGGTCAAGGTCGGCATCCCCTCCGTGATCCATGCCGCGCTGTTGCCGCGGCTGATCGGCTGGGGCCGCGCCCGCTGGCTGGTCATGACCGCGGAAAATATCGACGCGCCGACCGCGCTGGCGTGGGGCCTCATCGACAAGGTCGCGCCGGCCGGCGGCCTCGATGACGCCGTCGAGCACACGGTCAAGGCCCTGCTCGAATGCGGGCCCGAGGCGCTGCGTTCGCAGAAGGCGCTCTTGCGTCAATGGGAAGAACTGCCGCTGACGGAATCCGTCAATCTGAGCGTCGGCGTGTTCGGGCAATCCTTCCTGAGCGGCGAGCCGCAGCGGATGATGGAGGGCTTCCTCGACCGGAAGCGATAGGCGCAGGAGCGGAAATGGAACGGTCGTTCGACGCAATCGTACTTGGCCTGGGAGCAATGGGCTCCGCCGCGACTTACCAGCTGGCCAGCCGAGGCGCCTCTGTTCTCGGTATTGATCAGCTCAAGCCGCCGCATGAGCTGGGTTCGACGCACGGCGATACGCGAATTACGCGCATCGCCTGCGGTGAGGGTCCCGAGTACTCGCCATTTGCCAAGCGGTCGCACGAGATATGGCGCGACATCGAGAGCCGGACCGGTCGGGAGCTTTTCACCCAAAACGGACTGCTGGTGATCTCCGGCAAGGGTCAGCGTGCTGCCGAACACGAAAATCCGGAGTTCCTCAAATCCACGGTGGCAGCCGCCGACCAGGCCAAGGTTCCCTACGAGATGCTGGATGGCAAAGCGATCCGGAATCGTTTTCCTGCCTTCAATGTAAACGACGACGACGAAGCCTATTTCGACGAGGCCAGTGGCTTCGTTCGACCTGAGTCATGCGTGGAGGCACAGCTTCAGCTCGCGGCCACCTCGGGCGCCATGCTGCGCTTTTACGAGAAGGTGCTGAAATTCGAACCGGATGGCGACGGCATGCAGGTAACGACAGGCGTCAGCACCTATCGCGCCAGGAAACTCATCGTAACCGCGGGTCCATGGATCAACCAGGTATTACGCCTGGATCGACAATTCAGCATCACAAGGCAGGTGCTTTACTGGTTTGGCCTGAAAAGCCAGCATCAATGTCAGGAATTTCTCCCGCAGCGCTTTCCGGTATACATCTGGCAAATTCCGGCACCCCAGAGCATCTACGGCTTTCCATTGATTGGCCACCCCGAACAAGGGGTGAAGATCGCCACCGAGCAGTACGACGATACGACGACGCCCGACACTGTTCGCCGGAGCGTTTCTCCGGACGAAATTACCGAGATGTTCAGAACCTATGTCGGGCCGTTCTTCCCTGGCCTCGACGAAAAGTGCGTGAAGGCGAAGGTGTGCCTTTACACCTGTGTGAAGGACGCCCGGTTTATCATTGATCATCACCCCGACATGAAGAACGTCATCATAGCCTCGCCGTGCTCGGGGCACGGGTTCAAACATTCGGCCGCCGTTGGAGAAACCCTTGCGCAGATGGCGCTAGGCCAATCACATCTGGACGTAAGCAAGTTCTCGTTTGCAGGCGCAATCTGAGATCTGGCGCCGTTCGTCGCAAAAAGGCAGCCGCCGAACTTTGAGGAGTCCTGCCACCCCGCCTCCGATTGCGTCGTCGACCTGGTATGGACTTCTTTCGTGGCGGTGGGCGCGGATCGCGTTCCGATGCATGCTGCCTTGCCATCCCGCTTCTTTCAAGCTGTAGTCGACGCGAACAAGGAACCGGACAAACCACCGGATGAGCAAAGCGGGAAACGCATGAGACCTGCCGGCAAGGGTCCGCTGGATTCGCTTTATTTCAACTATCCGATCTTTCCGGCGCGGCGCGTGCCCGAACTGGACGGCGTGGCCGTTCGCCATCCCGTCGCGATCGTCGGCGCCGGCCCGATCGGCATGACCGCGGCCTTGGTGCTGGCGCGCTACGGCGTCCGCAGCGTGCTGGTCGATCGCAAGGACACCTTTAACGACGGCAGCCGGGCGCTGTGCATCGCGCGGCCGAGCATGCATATCCTGGAACGGATCGGGGCGGTCGCGCCTTTCCTCGACAAGGCACTCGGCTGGCGCTACGGCCGCAGCTATTACCGCGGTGAGCAGATTTTCCGGCTCGAAATGCCGCATCCGGCGAATGAAAAATATCTGCCGATGTACAATCTGCAGCAACAGTATATCGAGCAATACCTGCATGACGCGGTGACCACCTGCGACCTCATCGACATGCGCTGGCGGAGCGAGCTTTCCGACATCAGGCCCGGCACGGACGGCGTCTCGATCGGCATCACCTCACCTATTGGCAATTACCGCCTCGACGCTGACTATGTGCTGGCCGCCGACGGCGCGCGTTCGCCGATCCGAACGCTGCTCGGATTGCGGATGAAGGGCGACAATTACGAAGGCCGCTACGTGATCGCGGATATCCGCATGGATCATGACTTTCCGACCGAACGGCGCGCCTTCTTTGAACCGAGCGGCAACCCCGGCGGCACGGTGCTGATCCACAAGCAACCGGAAAGTATCTGGCGCGTCGACTACCAGCTCCGCGAAGGCGAGAGTGAACAGGACGCGATGCGCGAGGAGAACATCCGCGACCGGGTCGGCGCCATCCTCGGCGATGTCGGCCACGACAAGCCGTGGGAGCTGGAATGGTGGAGCGTCTATTCCGCCAATACGCTGTGCCTCGACGATTACCGGCACGGCCGGGTGTTCTTCATCGGCGATGCCGCGCATATCGTGCCGATTTTTGGCGTGCGCGGCCTCAACAATGGCTTGGCGGATTCCGAAAATCTCGGCTGGAAGCTAGCGCTCGTCCTCAACGGCGAGGCGGATGAGCGCCTACTCGACAGCTATTCGCCGGAGCGGCGCGGCGCCACGCTCGACGTGTTCGCCAACGCCACCAAGAGCACGCGCTTCATGACGCCGCCGACGCGCGGCTGGCGGCTGGCGCGCGAGGCCGCGCTGTCGTTGAGCCTGAAGCACGAATTTCCGCGCGGGCTCGCCAATCCCAGGCAGATGCAGCCCTATACTTATTCCGAGAGCCCGCTGACGCCCTATGCCGGCCGCGATGCCGAGTTTACGGGTGGCCCCGTCAGCGGCAGCGTCGCACCGAACGCCAAGCTTGTTGATGGCAGCCATTTGCTTGACAAGGCCGGGATCGGCATGACGGCGATTTTGTTCTGCGAGGGATTACCCACCGCAGAACAGGCAGCGCTGCTCGACCAACTCCGTAAAATGGACCAACGTTTTACCGCGCTGCTGGTCGGAACAAACGCGATTGCCGACGCCGACGACGAAATAGCCCGCTTGTTCGCCGCCGCGCCAGGCACGCTCTATCTGTTGCGGCCGGACCTGCACATCGCCGGACGATGGAAGACCATCGCGGCAAGCGAAATCCTGCGAACCGCCAGCCTGTGCCTGGGGAGAGACACGCCATGAACCCGATGCCGGCGAGCGATTTCGAGACCGCCTACGAGACGCTCGCGACCGCAATCGATTCGGCGGGACCCGAGCGTGAGGCGCTATTCCTGACCCGGCTGGCGCTGGTGCTCGGCCACGAACTCGGTGACATCGACGCGTTCCAGAACGCGGTCAAGACGGCGCTCGACGGGCTGGAATAGCGCGATGCCGCCTCGGCGGCGGCCTGCCCGGCGAGCGGATCAATTCACCTCATCCGAGCGCGATATTTTCTCATGGAATGATTCAACTATTTGCAATTTTTGCAACGCATAATATTATGTTCATAATCTTATATGCGCGACACACTCGGAATACTGCTATGGCCGATGCCGTCGTCATCCTTTCCGCCGGCCGTACGCCGCTTGTCGGGATGTCCGAAAACGAGGGAAGTTCGACATTTATGTCACCGAGCGAATATGCCAGGATGTACCGCTCAGGCACATCCCGCAAACCTTCCAAATGAATTCTCCAGAGGCGCAATGATTTCGAACTGGCTGTCTGCCGCCCTCGCCCGCCGCAACATTCATTATGGCTGGGCGATGGTCGCCGTGACGTTCTTTACCGCACTGGTCTCAGCCGGTACCGTTGGCGCGCCCGGCGTGTTCATCGCGCCGCTGCAAAAGGAATTCGGCTGGAGCACGGCCGAAATTTCCTCGGCGCTGTCGATCCGCCTCATCCTGTTCGGAGTAATGGCGCCGTTCGCCGCCGCGCTGCTGAACCGCTACGGCCTGCGCAATATGTCGCTGTTGTCGCTGCTGACCGTGGCCGCCGCGCTGGTCGCATCGCTGTTCATGACGCAGGTCTGGCACCTGATGCTGCTGTGGGGCATCGTGATCGGTCTCGGCACCGGCATGACAGCGCTGGTGCTGGGCGCCACGATTTCGGCACGCTGGTTCGTGGCGCGACGCGGCCTGGTGGTCGGCATCCTCACCGCGAGCGTGGCGACCGGCCAACTCGTCTTCCTGCCGCTGCTGGCCATGTTGACGGACCATTATGGCTGGCGGAACGCGCTGGCGTTGATCTGCGTGATGCTGGGCGTCGCGGCCTTTGCCGTTCTGATGATCATGCGCGACCGCCCGAGCGACCTTGGCCTCCGGCCATACGGCGACGAAGGCACCGGGCCGATCGTGGCACCGCCGCCGAACAACGCACCAATCATGGCGGCGGCGCTCGGCACGTTGCGCGACGCCTCGAAGTCGAAAGTGTTCTGGATCCTGTTCGGCACCTTCTTCATCTGCGGCGCCAGCACCAACGGATTGATCCAGGTGCACCTGATCCCGATGTGCCTCGATTTCGGCATTCCGCAGGTCCAGGCCGCAAGCCTGCTCGCTGCCATGGGCATCTTCGATTTCGTCGGCACCATCGCCTCCGGCTGGCTGTCCGACCGCTATGACAATCGCTGGCTGCTGTTCTGGTACTACGGCCTGCGCGGTCTGTCGCTGCTGTTGCTCCCCTTCACGGATTTCTCGTTCTACGGCCTGTCGGTGTTCGCGATGTTTTACGGGCTGGACTGGATCGCCACGATTCCGCCGACGGTGCGGCTGACCGCGCAGCGGTTCGGCCCGGAACGCGCCAATCTGGTGTTCGGCTGGATCTTTGCCGGCCATCAATTGGGCGCCGGAATTGCTGCGTTTGGTGCGGGGCTATCGCGGACGATCTATGCCACCTACCTGCCCGCCTTTTTTGTTGCCGGCACGCTCTGCATCGTCGCGGCGCTGATCACGCTGGTGATCGCGCGGCCGGCGTCGAAGCCGGCGGTGGTGGCGGCCTAGGGGCCGCTGTTCTATCTTTGCATGGGGTTGTTTGCACGGGCACTCCTCATCCCCGCGTGAGCCTAAGCTCATCGCTGGAGGAGCGGCCGCTTGGCCGCGTCTCGAAGGATGGCGGCACAATCGGGGGCCTCATGGTTCGCCCGGCGATGTAATCGTCCGGAACCGGCGCAAGAGCGCCTCCTCACCATGAGGGCGAGCACCTACGGCCTGATCGCCATATTCGTCGCCGGGCCCGTCGTCCTGATCGGTTCGGCCAGCCGCGCGAATTCGCACAGTAGCCCGCGCGTCTTGCGGGGATCGATCACCTCCTCGACCCAGAATTTTTCGGCCGAGCGGAACGGCGAACGCAGCTTGTTGAGACGATCCTCGATCTCCTTGAGCTTTGCGGCCGGGTCTTCCGCAGCGTCGATGTCGGCACGATAGGCCGCCTCGATGCCGCCTTCGAGCGGCAGCGAGCCCCAATAGGCCGACGGCCAGGCGTATCGCATCGAATAGCGGTTGGCCGGCTGATGCACGACGCCGGCGACGCCGAAGGCGTTGCGCACGATGATGGTGCACCAGGGTACGGTGCTCTGGTTGACGGCGGCCATCGCGCGCACGCCATGCCGGATGGTCGCCGACTTCTCGGCCTCGAGCCCGATCATGAAGCCCGGGCAGTCCATCAGATAGACCACCGGCAGATGAAAGGTTTCGGCGAAGTCGACCCAGCGCACCACCTTCTGGCAGGCCTCTGCCGTCCACGATCCCCCGTAGTGGAAGGGATCGCTGGCGAGCAGCAGCACGGCACGGCCTTCGAGGCGCGCCAGGCCCGCAATCATCGGACGGCCGAAATTGGCGTTGACCTCGAAGAACGACCCTTTGTCGACGACGGCGTCGATGATCGGGCGCATCTTGTAGACTTGGCGGCGATTGCGCGGCACCGCTTTCATCAGCGATTCCTCGGCGCGCTCCGGATCGTCGGTGCAGGGTACGGTCGGCGGCAATTCGTAGACCGATGACGGCAGATAGGACAGGAAGCGCCTGGCGCACTCAAACGCCTCTTCCTCGGTATCGACGGCGTCATCGACGCCGCCAGCGCGGGTCTGGATATCGGCGCCGCCGAGTTCCTGTTTTGTCAGGTCCTGGCCGAGACGCTTCACCACCGGCGGACCTGCGACGAACATCGCCGAATTCCTGGTCATGATCGAATAGTGCGTGGCCGCCAGCCGCGCGGCCCCCAAGCCTGCAACCGAGCCCAGGCCGAGCCCCACCACCGGCACCCGCGCCATGTTCGCCGTCGTCAGAAAGTACGCGCGCGTACCGCCGACGCCGCCGGGCAGATTGGCGGCGCCTCTTGTTTCGATGGTTTTCACCGAGCCGCCGCCGCCGGAGCCTTCGATGACGCGGATGATGGGCAGGCGAAAATCATGGGCCATCTCCTCGGCCATCAGCGGCTTGGCGGAGATCGATGCGTCAGCCGAACCGCCGCGCACCGTAAAGTCGTCGCCGACCACCACGACTGTGCGGCCGTCGATCCTGCCGCGGCCGAACACACAGTTGGCGGGCGTCAGATGCTTGAGTTCGCTGTTTTCGTCATATTCGCCGACGCCGGAAATCGCGCCGATTTCGTGGAAGGATTTTTCATCTACCAGTTTGTCGATGCGCTCCCGAACGGTAAGCCGGCCCTGGTCATGCTGACGCTTGACCTTGTCAACGCCTCCCATCTCCCGCGCGAACGCTTCGCGCCGGGCGAGGTCGTCGAGCTCCGGCTTCCAGTTCATTCGTATCCTCCGCCTTGATGATTTTATTGTTGTTATGCGCTGAGACCGGAAGCGGCTTTCTTTCGAGCCGGTTGGTGAAGATGTCGCCGTCGGCGCCCTCGAGCAGACCGCCGAGCGCAGCGCCCAGTTCGACCATCGCGGGCGCCACGTCGCGGTGCAGCCGCTTCTCATCAAACATCGCCGACAGCAGACCGATCGTCGCGACGACGTAGGTTTGATACTGCGGGGACCACAGCGGTACCGCGAGCCCGTTGATATGCGGGCTCCAGGTGCCGCAAGCCACGACGTAGCGGTGTTCGCGCAGATGACTGCGATTGCCCTCGATGCGCGCCTTCAACAGCCGGGCGCTCTCCGGCATCTCACGCTCCATCTCGCCGATCAACGCGTCGCCGACGTCGACGTCGAGCGCCGCGGTGTAGGCGTATCCGGCCGCCGTGCTCGCCATCGAAATGCGGCTGCCGGTGGTCTCGTGCAGGCCGAGCGCATTCGCGGCGCGGGCGAATTCGAGATAAACCAGTTGAAAGCGATCGGGGATCACGAAACCGACGGTGCCCGGCAATTGCTCGGCGACATCCTGCAGCCGCAACCGGATCAGATTGCGCAGCTGCAATCCCTTCATCATCGAAGTGCTCATCGCCACCGCGCTCGGACCGATGCGGTACTTCTGGTCGCGCGGCAGATAGACCAGCTGGCCCATCCGCGTCAGCGTGTGCGTGAGCCGAGACACGGTCGATCGCGGCAGGCCGCAGCGATTGGAAATTTCGAGATTGCCGAGTCGGGCTTCGTGACCCTCGAAGCAGCGCAGGACATCGAACGCCCGCGACACCACCTGAATCACATCGCCCTCGCCCGCCAGATCGCTGGCAAGCCTGCCCTGTTTGCTAAGCCGTTCCGAGCGTCTTCCCATATAAAGGCTCCATTCCGCTCTGCGGAATAAAATTCCACTTGCAGATCAAGCTACCTCAGGCAATCTGCCGCCACAACAAAAAGCCGTTCGCGGGACGAAATAGTCACGTCACACGGTCCCAGGGGGTGGCATGCCAGAGATCAAGATTGTGACTGAAGTCGCCGGGCGCGTGTGCGCGCTTGCGGCGGAAGCTGGAGCGAGTATCGGTGACGGCGATGAGATTGCATTCGTCGAAGCGATGAAAATGGAAATCCCGGTGACATCGACAATAACCGGGAAAATCAAGGCAATTCTGGTCAAACTCGACGACGTGATCGCCGAAGGACAAGTGGTCGCGATCGTCGAAGCTTAGGCCTTTCGCGCTCATTCTTTTGATGCGTGACGATCTGTCCGCCAGCGCGACTGGCATAATGGCGGTCGTGAACGTGCTCGGACGTTGCCATCGCAATGCTGCGATGACATGATCTCAATCAGAAAAAGTTTCATCTAGCGAAACAAATTGGGGGAAACATGAACCGTCGACTGATGAATTTTGCGCCTGTCGCGCTCGCCGGCATCTCGCTCATGGCGTCTGCGCCGGCGCTGGCCCAGGACGTCAAGCTGCCGCCGACCATGACGTTCACCGCCTATGACACCGGTACCGCCGGATTCAACATTGCGGTCGCCGTCGGCAAGATGATGAAGGACAGATACGGCACCGACCTGCGGGTGCTTCCTGCGGGCAACGATGTCGCGCGCCTTGCCCCCTTGCGCGCCGGCCGCGCGGCGGCGTCAGCGATGGGATCGGGCAGCTACTTCGCGCAGGAAGGCGTGTTCGAATTCGGCGCCAAGGAATGGGGGCCGCAGGCCTTGCAAGTGGTGCTGTCGTCGGTCGACTGCAACGGCGCTTCGCTCGGCGTGGCAAAGGACACCGGGGTGAAAGAGGTCAAGGACCTCAAGGGCAAGCGCGTCGGGTTTGTCGTCGGCTCGCCTGCGCTCAACCAGAACTCACTTGCGATCCTCGCGTTCGGCGACCTCAAGCAGAGCGACGTCAAGGTGGTGGAATTCTCCGGCTACGGCGCGATGTGGAAGGGCCTGATCAACAACGACGTCGACGCCGCTTTCGCCACCACCATCACCGCACCGGCCAAGGAAGCCGAGACGTCGCCGCGCGGCATCGTCTGGCCCCCACTCGCCCACAATGACAAAGCTGGATGGGAACGGGTCAAGAAGGTCGGTTCGTTCTTCTTCCCGCATGTCGCCACCTGCGGCGCCGGCATTTCGAAGGAAAAGCCGATCGAACTCGGAAATTATCCGTACCCGATTTTCGTCGCCTACGGATCGCAGCCGGCCGATCAGGTCTACGCCGTGACCAAGGCCATGATATCAGGCTATGACGTCTACAAGGATGCCGCCGCAGGCGCCGCCGGACTCGCGGCCGACCGCCAGACCAAGAACTGGGTGGTCCCCGTTCATCCCGGCGCGGTGAAGGCGCTCAAGGAAGCCGGCCAATGGACCGACGATCAGGAGACGCATAACAATGCGCTGTTGAAGCGGCAGGCCGTTCTGGCCGCAGCGTGGGCGGACTACGGCAAGTCCAGCCCGCCTTCGGATGAGAAGGCTTTCCTTGACGGCTGGATGAAGGCGCGCGCCGCCGCGCTTGCCAAGGCCGGCATGCCGAACGGTTTCGAATAACCACCGTATTTCCGATTGAAGGCGAACACCATACCGGGGATCAATGATGTCACCTTCTGCAGCCAATGGGGCAGCTGTCGCTGCGCCCGCCAGGATCGAATTCGACGATCCCCATGCCGGCATCGGCAATTTGCAAGAGGCCGAAGTCTCGCGCGTGCGTACGCTGCGCGGGGCTTGGCGCTGGGCGCTGATCGTCGCCACTGCGGTGACGATCCTGCTGTGCATCAACCAGCAATTCACGCTGCGGTTTTTCATCGGATACACCCAGCTCAACACCGAATATTTCTATCTGCTGATTGCGTTGATGCTGCCGTTCACGTTCCTGATCTTTCCGAGCTCGGAACGCTCTCCGCTCGAACGTATCCCGTGGTACGATGTCCTGCTCTTCATCCTGACGTTTGCCGCCTCCATCGTGTTGATGCGCAGTGTCCGGAAGGCGGCTGAAGCCGGTTGGGAGTTCGGCGGCGCACCGACCGTCGTGATCGTTGCGGGACTGGTGATGTGGGTCATGCTGATGGAGGCCTTGCGCCGCACCGGCGGCTGGAGCCTTCTGCTGAGCGTATTGCCGTTCACAGTCTATCCACTGTTCGCGGACGCCAAATGGCTCGGGCCGTTCAGGGGCACGCAGTCGACGCTCGAACAGGCGACATCCTACCACGTGCTTTCAGGTGAAAGCCTGCTCGGGATTCCGATTCAGGCGTTCGCCGATACGGTGATCGGCTTTTTGGTGTTCGGCACCGCGCTGATGATGACCGGCGCCGGAAAGTTCTTCATCAATCTGTCGTTTGCAATGTGCGGCACCTTTCGCGGCGGCGCCGCCAAGGTCTGTATCTTCGCCAGTGGCCTGCTCGGCATGATGTCCGGCTCGATCATTTCCAACGTGCTCACCGCCGGCACCATGACCATCCCGGTGATGAAGAAAAGCGGCTTCCGCGCCTCCTACGCCGCCGCGATCGAGGCCTGCGCCTCGACCGGAGCGGTGCTGGCGCCGCCGGTGATGGGCGCGACCGCCTTCGTGATCGCGCAGTTCCTCAACGTCAGCTATGCCGATGTCGCCATCGCCGCGATTATTCCGGCCGTTCTCTACTATGCCGGCCTGTTCATGCAGGTGGATTCCTATGCTGCCCGCCACGGCCTCAAGGGCATTCCACGCTCGGAATTACCCAAGGTCATGGATACGATCAAGGACGGTTGGTACTACATCTTCGTTATCGCGCTGCTGATCGTGATGCTGTTGTATTTCAAGCGCGAGAGCCACGCGCCGTTCTATGCGACCGCGCTGCTGCTGATTCTGAACCAGCTGTTCTCCAAGGACACGCGCTGGACACTCACGACGATCAACAAATTTCTCGAGGTCAACGGACGCACCTTTGTCGAACTGGTCGGCATTCTCGCCGGCTGCGGGCTCCTGATAGGCGCCTTCTCGATGACCGGCGTGGTCTCGAGCCTGGCCAACGACCTGCTGCGGATCGCCGGTGACAATGCCTTCCTGCTGCTCGGCATGTGCGCCTTCACCAGCCTCGTTCTCGGGCTCGGGCTGACGACTACGGCCTGCTACATCTTCCTTGCCATTCTGGTGGCGCCGGCGCTGGAGAAGGTCGGCCTCAACCGCATGGCCGTGCACATGTTCATCTTCTATTGGGGCATGCTGTCATCGATCACGCCGCCGGTGGCCATCGCCTCCTTTGCCGCAGCCGGCATCGCCGGTTCACCGGCGATGAAGACGGGCTGGGAATCGATGTGGGTCGGCAGCATCATCTATTTCATTCCGTTCTTCTTTGTGTTGAACCCCGCGCTGGTGTTGCAGGGTGCGAATCCGTATCTCGAAGGGCTCGGGCTGATGGCGCTGGCTGGATTCGGCACGCTGTTCATCTGCGGCGGCATTCAGGGTTATCAGGCCTTCGTCGGCGACCTCAGGCGCGCCGGTGCCCTGGAATGGCCGTTGCGGGTGCTGCTGGTGATCGGCGGCTTTGTGATCGCGACGCCCGGCGGCGGTATTAATCCGCTGTCGCAAATCCAGATCACTTCGCTCGGCCTCGCTATCCTGGCGCCGACGGTCCTGGCGGCGCTGTTCCTGATCCGCCGCCAAACTCTGGCGCCGAACCAGTTGCGCGCCCCGTGATTGCGCGGCAAAACGGTAGGCGATGAAAGTATCGCCCACCGGCGCCCCGGCCTGGACCAGTTCGAAACCGCCATTGCTGCGGTTTCTCGACGGCTGTCACGCCGAATACCTCTCCGAGACCAGCGGGACGGTCGCCGACTACATCCCTGAACTCGGCAAGGCCGACCCTGCCCATTTTGGCATCAGCCTCGCGACCCTCGACGGCCATGTCTACGAGGTCGGCGACACGCAGGTGCCCTTCACCATCCAGTCGATGTCAAAGCCCTTCGTGTTCGCGCTGGCGCTGGACACGCTGGGCGCCGCACGCGTAGAGAGCGTGATCGGCGTCGAGCCCTCGGGCGATCCCTTCAACTCGATCCGCCTCAACGCCGAGAACCACCCGTTCAATCCGATGGTGAACGCAGGCGCCATCGCGTGCTCCGGGCTAATTTACGAGGCCAAGGGCGACGGCGCGTTCGAATACATCAGGCAAGCGCTCGGGCGATTCGCCGGGCGTGAGCTTGATGTCGACGATGCCGTCTATTCGTCCGAGAGCCTGACCGGCGACCGCAACCGGGCGATCGGCTATCTCCTGCGCACCAACGCCGTCATCAGGGACAATGTCAGCTCGGTGCTGGAGGTTTATTTCCGGCAATGCGCGATCCTGGTCAACGCGCGCGACATCGCGGTGATGGCGGCGACACTGGCCAATCGCGGCATCAATCCCGTCACCGACGAACAGGTGATGACGCCGTACGCGATTTCGCGGACGCTGTCGGTCATGACCAGCTCCGGCATGTATGATTACGCCGGCGAATGGATCTACCGCGTCGGCATTCCAGCGAAAAGCGGCGTCGGCGGCGGCATCCTCGCCGCATTGCCGGCGCGGATCGGGCTCGGCAACTATTCACCCAAACTCGACAAGCACGGCAACAGCGTGCGCGGCATCAAGGTCTGCGAGGCGCTGTCGGCGCATTACGACCTGCACATGCTCAACCGCAGCGACAACGCGCGCAACGCCATCATTGCCGATTACGATATCGGTGAAAATCCGTCACGGCGCAGCCGCCGCCCGCACGAGCAAACGATACTCGCCGCGCATTATCAGGACGTCCGCGTCATCGAGCTGATGGGGACGCTTTCGCTGTCGAACGTCGACTATATCGCGCGCCGGCTCGTGGCCAAGCCGCGGCCGCAATTCGTCATCTTTGATTTTCGCCGGGTTACCTCGATGACCCTCGCCGGCGCCCGCCTGCTGGCCGAGGAGTTCCGCGAACTGGCGGCCTATCAGGTCACCGTGATCGTGTCCGGCATCAAGCGGGCCGCTGCGGAATGGACGCCGATCGCGGAGCGAACCGCGAGCCTGCCGAACCTGCGCTACTATTTCCTGCTCGATGCCGCGATCGAATGGGCGGAAGACCAGGTGGTGTTTCGCCACGGCGGCTCGATCGATTTTTTCGAGACGACGGAACTGTCCGAACAGCCGCTGCTGGCAGGCTTGACCGACGAGGAACTGGCCGATCTGGCGTCTCTCGGCGCGATCCGGACCTATCAGCCCGGCGAAAAGATCATCACGTCAGGCGATCCTGCCAGCTCGCTGTTTTTCCTGCGCAGCGGCGTGGTGCACGTCACCCTGCCCGACGGCATCCGGCTGGCGACGCTGACGGCGGGAATGCCGTTCGGCGAGATGGCGCTGCTGGAGCCGCGCCGCTCCGCCGACGTGCTGGCCGATATGGCCGCGACCGCTTACGAGGTACCGCTGCGCCATTTCGAACGTTTTCGTGAGCAGCATCCCCGCGCCGGCGAGCGGATCATGCGCAACCTCGCGAAACTGCTCGCCGACCGCCTGATTCTCGCCAATGCGAAGGTGAATTTGCTGACGTCGAATTAGCTAAGCCTTCCCCCGCCCGCTTTTCTCCGCGGCACGCTTCAAGGCTTCGGCGAGCGCGCCGCCGCCGGAATCCTGCGGCTTGCGCGGCGCCTGGGAGGTCATCGATGCCTTCGAGTATTCGCGCATTTTGGTGTCCGACAGCTTGGGGCCCTTGTCGCCGACCTCGTCATCGAGACGCAGCGTCAGCGCGATGCGCTTGCGGGCGACCTCGATCTCCAGCACCTTGACCTTGACGATGTCGCCCGGCTTCACCACCTCGCGCGGATCCTTGATGAAGGTCTTCGACATCGCCGAGATGTGGACCAGCCCGTCCTGGTGCACGCCGATATCGACGAAGGCACCGAATGCCGCGACGTTGGTCACCGTGCCCTCTAGGATCATGCCGCGCTTGAGATCCTTGATCTCCTCGACGCCTTCCTTGAACACCGCCGCCTTGAACGCCGGGCGCGGATCGCGGCCGGGTTTTTCCAGTTCGCGCAGAATGTCGGTCACCGTCGGCAAACCGAACGTGTCGTCGACGAAATTCTGCGGCTTCAACTGGCGCACAATCTCGGCATTGCCGATCAGCGCCTTGATGTCGCTCTTGGTCGCGGTCAGAATCTTGCGCACCACCGGATAGGCTTCCGGATGCACCCCGGAGGCGTCGAGCGGATCCTCGCCGCCCTGGATGCGCAGAAAGCCGGCACATTGCTCGAACGCCTTCGGCCCGAGCCGCGGCACTTCCTTCAGCCCCTTGCGCGACTTGAACGGACCGTTGGCGTCGCGATGCTGCACGATGCTTTGCGCCAGACCCGCGCCAATGCCCGACACCCGCGCCAGCAGCGGCGCGGACGCGGTGTTGGCATCGACACCGACCGCGTTGACGCAGTCTTCGACCACCGCATCGAGCGAACGTGCCAGCTTGGATTCGCCGAGATCATGCTGGTATTGCCCGACACCGATCGCCTTGGGATCGATCTTCACCAGTTCGGCCAGCGGGTCCTGCAGCCGCCGCGCGATCGAGACCGCCCCGCGCAGGGTGACGTCGAGTTCCGGCAATTCCTCGGACGCAAAGGCCGAGGCCGAATAGACGGATGCGCCGGCTTCCGACACCACGATCTTCGACATCTTGAGGTCCGGCAGCAGCTTGACGAGTTCGGTCGCAAGCTTGTCGGTCTCGCGCGACGCCGTGCCGTTGCCGATCGCGATCAGATCGACGCGGTGCGCGACCGCGAGCTTGCCGAGCGTCGCCAGCGCCGCGTCCCACTGCTTCTGCGGTTCATGCGGATAGACGGCCGTGGTCGCCACCACCTTGCCGGTGGCATCGACGACGGCGACCTTGACGCCGGAGCGGAAGCCGGGGTCGAGCCCCATGGTGACGCGCGCGCCAGCGGGCGCCGCCAGCAACAAATCGCGCAAATTAGAGGCAAACACCCGCACGCCTTCGGTTTCGGCATGGGTCCACAGCCGCATCCGCAGGTCGATATTGAGATGCACCTGGATCTTGGTGCGCCACGCCCACCGCGCGGTCTCGACCAGCCAGCGGTCGCCGGGGCGGCCCTGATCGGAAATCAGAAAGCGCTGCATGATCTTCAGTTCATACGGGCTCGGAACGTTGGCCACCGGAATCTGCGCGTCCGGCAATATCTGCAGTTCGAGAATTTCTTCCTTCTCGCCGCGGAACAATGCGAGAATGCGGTGCGACGGCAGTTTGTGGAGCGCCCCGTTGTATTCGAAATAGTCCTTGAACTTCTCGCCTTCGGTCTTCTTGCCCTTTCGCACGGTCGAAACCATCACCCCGTTCGACCACATTTCCTCGCGCAGCTTGCCGATCAGGTCGGCGTCCTCGGCAAAGCGCTCGACCAAAATCGCGCGGGCGCCTTCGAGCGCCGCGGCCACGTCCGCCACCTGCTTTTCGGCATCGACGTAGCTCGCGGCCACCACCTGCGGATCGTTCTGCGGCTGCGTCAGCAGCAGCTCGGATAGCGGCTCAAGGCCGGCTTCCCTGGCAATCTCCGCCTTGGTGCGGCGCTTTGGCTTGAACGGCAGATAGATGTCTTCCAGCCGCCCCTTGCTGTCAGCGGCCATGATCGCGGCCTCCAGCGCGGCATCGAGCTTGCCTTGCTCGCGGACCGAATTGAGGATCGCAACACGCCGCTCTTCGAGTTCGCGCAGATAGGTCAGGCGCTCTTCCAACGTACGCAATTGCGCGTCATCGAGCCCGCCAGTGATTTCCTTGCGGTAGCGTGCCACGAACGGGACCGTGGCGCCGCCGTCAAGCAACGTGACCGTCGCCTCGATCTGCTGCTCGCGAACGCCAAGTTCTTCCGCGATCTGTCGATTGATGTTTGCCACGCCAAACCTTCCCAAGGTAGCCGCTTTCCGAACTGGCCGCGGCGGAATGATGGCCGCGGGACGCCGCTTATGGACTAGCACGGATCGATTCATCAACCCGGCCAAGCAAAGAAATTGATCTGTGGATCAGCGTGGCCGGATGGCCGAAATCGTCCGGTCGGGCCGGCATTTCGGGCCAATATTAAGGGTGGATCGATGGCGCGGTAATGTGTAGACGGACGCTTCCTGTGGGAGCGCTCATGTCAATCTGTGGCCTTGATTTTGGAACGTCGAATACGACGCTCGGCACCATCGAAGGCCATGCGCCGGTCCTGGCGGAGCTGGAAGCCGGCGAGACCACGATTCCGAGCGCAATCTTCTATGAGGTGGACGGCGCGGTTCTGATCGGCCGCAAGGCCATCGCCGCCTATGTCGACGGCGCCCCCGGCCGCCTGATGCGCAGCCTCAAATCGGTGCTCGGGACCTCGCTGATTGACGAAACCACACGATTGGGACGTCAGCGGACCGGATTTCGCGATGTGATCGCCTACTATCTCGGCGCCGTGAAGCGGCGCGCGGAACAGGCCACTGGCCTGGAACTGCGCGACGTCGTCCATGGCCGCCCCGTGCATTTCGTCGACAATGCACCGGACTCCGATCGCAAGGCGGAAGAAACGCTGCGCCAGATCGCGCGCGAGGTCGGGTTCGACGATGTCACCTTCCAGTTCGAGCCGATCGCTGCGGCGCTGGATTATGAGCGCCAGATCGCAAGCGAAGAAGTCGCCCTGATCGCCGATATCGGCGGTGGCACGTCGGATTTTTCGATCGTGCGGCTGGGACCCGAGCGCCACGCCAAGGCCAACCGCTCAAGCGACATTCTCGCCAATGACGGCGTTCGGATCGGTGGCACCGACTTCGACCGCCAGCTCAGCCTCGGCGTGGTCATGCCGTTGTTCGGCTTCGGCAGCGCCATGAATCGCGCCGGGCTCGATGTGCCCTCCAGCTATTTCCACGACTTCGCGACGTGGTCGAGCATCAACCGGATGTATGAGCCGCGGGTGCTCGCGGACATCCGCCAGGTTCGGCGCGAGGCCAGCGAGCCGGAATTGCTGGACAGACTGGTGCGCGTGGTCGAGGAGCAGCGCGGCCACACCCTGTTGATGGAGGTCGAGGAGGCCAAGATCGCCCTGTCGGACAAGCGCCAGGCCGATATCCCGCTGGAATGGGTGATGCCGGGCCTCAACGCGGCGATCAGCCGTCCCGACCTGGTCAGCCATACCGGGCAATTGGCCGAGCGTATCGCCGCCCGTATCAAGAACTGCCTCACACAGGCCGGGCTTGGGCCTGAGGATATCGACGCTGTGTTCCTGACCGGCGGCTCGGTGCAGCTCGCCCATGTCCGCAACGCGATCAAGAAGGCGATGCCCTCAGCCCGCCTCGTCGAAGGCGACACTTTTGGTGCAGTCGGCAAGGGCCTGACGCTGGAGGCGCTGCGGCGATACGGGCCGCGGGCCTGAGTTCATCCGACCGGAGGCCGCCGCCACTCCATCACGACGAACCAGGGCACCCGTCGAAACCGCTCCTGATGTGCGGCGTCGCCGGATACCGGTCCAGGTTCAGCGAAAAACGTCAGCTGCAGTCCGCTTTCGAGCAAGGCCGCCATGTAGGCGGCAAGCGGCCGGTGCCAGTTCTGGATCCGTATTCCCTCCCATTCGAACCAGAATGGAAACTCGTCGAGATAACGATCGACCGGAAAGTGGAGGTGGCGCCCCTCGTCGTCCCTGACCCAGCCCCGGTCGGCGCCGGCCGAGGTGAACCCGGTGAGATTTGCGATCAGCAGCGAGCCACCCGGTCTCAGCACCCTGGCCATCTCGCTGATCGCTTTTTTGAAGTCGACGATATCGATCAGCGTGAGATAGCTGACGACGAGATCGAAGCTGGCCGCCGCGAATTCAAGCTGCTCGGCATTGCCGGGCCGGTAATCACCCGAGGGATCGCGTTGCTGTGCCACCTCGAGCAACGGACCGGTCGGATCGATCCCCGTCGCGCTCATGCCGGCGGCCTTCAGCATTCGGCAGAAGCGGCCCTCGCCGCAGCCCACATCCAGGGCACGCTCGAACCGGCCTGCTCTGATGCGGCCAAGCATCACGGGATCGAGCACGTGCTCTCGCGCCCAATCTCCGCGCTCGCCCATGGAGTCGATCCAGGCTTGCGCAGAGAGTTCCCATCCGTTGCTCATGAGCGTACATCCACGCAAATGCTGCTGTTGTTGAATGGGAGCTGACGGCAACCCGATCGATTTACGCCACTACTTCCGTAACCGGCTGCATGTCGATCGCGAACGTCTCGAGGAATTTCGACGTCATGATGTAGAAACCGACGGAAAGCTGCAGCTCGACCAGCGCGGCCGGGGTCAGCTTCGAGGCAATCGCGTTGAAGGTCGCATCGGTCGGCTTGTGCAGCTTGACGATTTCATCGGCGAACGCGAGTGCTGCGCGCTGCACTTCGTTGAAGCATGTGGCCGACTGCCAGTTCTCCAGCGCCGCGTTCTGCTCGTCGGTGACGCCGACGTTCTTGCCGATCCGCTTGTGGGCGACGATCTCGTAAGGCGCCTCGCACAGGATGCCGGTGCGGGTGATGGCGAGTTCGCGCACGATCGGATCGAGTTCTCCCTTGTGCCGGATTGCACCGCCCAGCCGGCAATATTGTTCGAAATAGCTCGGCGAATGCGCCATCATCCTGAAAATATTGGCATTGCGGTTTTTGTCGAGGATTTCTCGGGTGCGATCGCTGGCTTTCGCGGGATCGCTGTATTGGATACGGGCCATTTCTCACCTTGGTTTTCTTTGATTTTTGACGGCGGATCATGCCTTGCGGTTCCGGTCGGATCAACCGCCGCTGTGCTCTGAAATCGCCACCACCCGCGCTAAATCCGGCTGCGGGTGAGCCAAAATGCCGCCGCATTGCTGTTCGAACTTGGCACGGTCGATATTCGCTGAGTGGGGACTCAATCGAAGCGAATGATCGTCGCGGGGTGTTCCGAGTAAAAATAATTGAGACATCAGGCCTTTGCAGGCGATGATGACTCATGCCCAAGTCTAGGGAGAAAGCATGAAGGAAGCCACCAAAAGGGCGGCCTCGGAGGCGTTTGCGCAAATGCTGGCGGTGACGGCAATGCTCGTCATCGCCGGCGTTATCTTCTATTCGCGGTGAAACCGCGGTTTGTGAGTGAAAGCGTTACGAAGCAATCCAGATTTCATCCGTTCCGCGTCGCTCTGGATTGCTTCGGAGCTTTGCATTTTGTTTTGACGCGTTTTCTTGACGCGAACCGGTGTCCACTTCGCTCGAAAACGCTATGCTTCACTTCGCTTTTGCGAAATATGGAACCAGCCGCCCCGCAAATGGCTGGTATCGCACGCTGACCTGATCGCCGATGGCGAGATCGTGGTCACCATGGGCCATCATGCGGAACCCCTCGGACGTGTCGACCAGCAAAATATTGTAGGGAACGTGCGCGCGGGTCTCCGGCGTGGCGGCCCGGCAAACCAGCGACGTCGCATAGACCGTCCCTGCACCGCTGGCGGCTTTTTCCACCGGTTCCGGCGCACCGCAGGCCGCGCAAAAGTTGCGGTGGAAATATTGCGCGTTCCCGCAGGCGCCGCAGGATTGGTAGACGATGCCCTCGCCGCCCCTGGTCCAATCCGCGTTCATCGCACCCGCTCCAGGAACATGCTGACATGCGACGACAGCACGCCGCCGTCGCCGTGCAGCAGCGCGATCGACGCGTCGCGGACCTGACGATTTTCAGCGCGTCCCGTCATCTGCAGATGGGTTTCCACCAGATGCGCCATCGCACCGCCGACGCCGCAATGGCCATAACTCAAGAGACCACCATGGGTATTGAGCGGCATTTCGCCATCGCGGCCGAAGTACCCCGCCCGCACCCGCGCGGCCGCCTCCCCACGCTTGGCCAATCCGAGGTCCTCCAGCAGCATCGCCAGCGTGATCGTAAAACTGTCGTAGACGGCGGCATAACGCACGTCGGAGATCGCAAGGCCGGATGCAGCTTTGGCCTTGGCGATCGAAATTTCCGCGCCGAGTTCGCTCAAGGCCGGTGCGGCGGTGACGTGCTGATGGGTGTGCGCCTGCGCGCAACCACGGACGCGTATGCCGGTTGCACCGGTAGTCTCGCGGCTGATCACGAACGCTGCGCCGCCATCGGACACCGGGCAGCAATCCAGTAGTTTGAGCGGCATCGCCACCGGCTTCGACGCCATCACGTCGGCGACCGTGATCGCGTCGTGGAACTGGGCGCCGGGATGCGTCAGCGCGTGGGCGCGCATCAGCACCGCGAACTCGGCAAGGTCCTGCTGGGTGACGCCGTATTCGTGCATGTAGCGCGATGCGACGAGGCCGTAATAGGCCGGGATGGTCGGCCCCAGCGTCACTTCGTAATCGAGATGCCCGACCTGCGCCAGCGCCTGGATCGAGGCATCACGGCTCTGCCCGGTCAGCCGGTTTTCGCCGCCGACCACCAGCACATGTTTTACGATTCCCGCATCGACCAGATGATGCGCCAGCATGGTCATCGCGAGCCCGGTGGCGCCGCCGACCTGCACGGCGTGGGCGTAGGACGGCCGGATGCCGAAATGCTCGGCGAACACGGTTGCCAGCATGATGTGCGGTGAGACCGTGCTGTAGCCGCAAAGAATGCCGTCGATTTCGGAGCGCTTCAGCCCAGCATCAGCAATCGCCAACTCGGCCGCCTTGCTCATCAGATCGAGCGAGGAGAAACCTTCGTGTTTGCCAAAGGATGTCAGTCCGACGCCGGTGATGAAGCTCATCTCAACACGACTTCATGTCAGTAGGATTTCGGCAGCCCCAGCACCTTCTCGGCAACGAAACTGAGAATGAGCTGCGGGCTGATCGGCGCGATGCGCGGGATCAGGGATTCCCGCAAGTAACGCTCGACATGGTATTCCTTGGCATAGCCGAAACCGCCATGGGTCATCACCGCCTGCTCGCAGGCGTGGAAGCCGGCTTCGGCGGCGAGGTATTTGGCGGCATTGGCGGCCGGACCGCATGGCACGCCCTGGTCATATTGCCAGCCGGCGGAGAGCACCATCAGCCACGCGGCTTCCAGCTCCATCCAGTTTTTGGCGAGCGGATGCTGGATGCCCTGGTTCATGCCGATCGGGCGGTTGAACACGATGCGGTTCTTCGCATAGGCAGAGGCCCGCGCCAGCGCGACCTGGCCGAGCCCGACCGCTTCGGCCGCGATCAAGATGCGCTCCGGATTCATGCCGTGGAGGATGTATTCGAAACCGCGGCCTTCCTCACCGAGGCGGTCCTCGGCCGGAATCTCGAAATTCTCGAAAAATAGTTCGTTGGAATCTACGGGCTTGCGGCCCATTTTCTCGATCTCGTGCACGGCGACGCGCTGCTTGTCGAAATCCGTGTAGAACAGGCTCAGGCCCTGCGTCGGGGTCTTCACCTCTTCCAGCGGCGTGGTGCGCGCCAGCAGCAGGATCTTGTTGGCGACCTGTGCAGTCGAAATCCAGACCTTCTGGCCGTTGACGATGTACTTGTCGCCCTTGCGCACCGCGCGCGTCTTGAGCTGCGTGGTATTGAGCCCGGTATTGGGCTCGGTCACCGCAAAGCAGGATTTGTCGCGCCCGTCGATGATCGGCGGCAGCATGCGCGTGCACTGCTCCCTGGTGCCGAACACCACTACCGGATTGAGCCCGAACACGTTCATGTGCACTGCCGAGGCGCCCGACATGCCGGCGCCGGATTCCGCGATCGTGCGCATCATGATCGCGGCGTCGGTGATGCCGAGGCCTGAGCCGCCATATTCTTCGGGGATACAGATGCCGAGCCAGCCGGCATCGGCGAGCGCGCGGTGGAAGTCGGCGGGATAACCGCCCTCCTTGTCCTTCTTCAGCCAATAGGCGTCGTCAAAGCGCGAACAGATTTTTCCGATCGCATCGCGGATCGATTCCTGGTTGGCCGACAGCGCAAAATCCATATGTTCTGTCCTATGTGCTTGGCGCGGCCTTGGTGACGCCGTCGCGAATCAGAGCGGCAATCTCATCCGCCGAGAATCCCGCTTCCAGCAAAATCTCGGTGCTGTGCTCGCTCAGGCGCGGCGCCAGCCGCGTCATTTCCACCGGCGTCTCCGACCACCGCGCCGAGGGTCGCATGTTGCGGATCCGGCCCTCGGTCGGGTGATCGATCACCGGGGCGAAATCGGTCGCGACGATGTGCGGATCCTGCAGCAGGCTCTCGAGATCGTGCATCGGCATGACCGGCACATCGGCCTTTTCCAGAATAGCAGTCCATTCCGCAGTGGATTTGGTTTCGAGGATTCGCGCCAGTTCGGCATAGACAGTGTCGATGCTGGCGGCACGGCCGGCAAAGCTTGCGAATTTGGGGTTGCTGCGCAGATCATCGCGGCCGGTGGCGTGGAAGAAATTTTCCCACTGCTTGTCGTTGTAGACGATCACGCAGACATAGCCGTCGGAGGTCTTGTAGGGCCGCCGGTCCGGCGACAAATGCCGGGCATAGCCGCCCTTGTCGAGCGGCGGCTCATAGGTGAGACCGCCCATGTGGTCGCCCATCACAAAGCTCGCCATGGTCTCGAACATGGGGATATCGACGCGCTGGCCGCGGCCGGTACGGTCGCGATCGACCAGGCTGGCGCAGATCGCGCCGACCGCAGTGAGCCCGACGATGCGGTCGACCAGCGCATTGGGAACATAACGCGGCACGCCGTCAGCGGTCTGCGCCATCAGCGCCGGCAACGCGGTGGCGCCCTGGATCAGATCGTCATAAGCAGGTTTGGCGGCATAGGGTCCGTCCTGGCCGAACCCGAACACACCGGCGTAGATCAGCCGCGGGTTGATGTCAGACACAACGTCATAGCCGAGCTGCAGCCGCGCCATCGCCTGCGGGCGCACATTGTAGACCAGCACGTCGGCGCCAGCGATCAGCCGCAGCACGGCGTCGCGGCCGGCCGGCTTCTTCAGGTCGAGGCAGATGCTGCGCTTGTTGCGGTTGGTGTTGAGGAACACCGGCCCCATGCCGGGATGCCGCGTCGGCCCGATCTGCCGCGTCACGTCGCCATCGTGCGATTCCACCTTGATGATATCGGCGCCGTAATCGCCGAGCGTCTGGGTGGCAAAGGGCCCCATCAGCACGGACGTCATGTCGACGACCTTGATGCCTTTTAATGGTCCCATGGCCCAATTCGCTCCCGGATGTCGTTGTTGCGACCTAGTAACGGGAGGTTTTCCGGAAGATCAAGGCCGCCGGGCGTATGGGCGTATGCGCGGGCGCCGGTCGACGCGGCGTATCGATCCAGGAGCTATTTGCTGATCAGGGCGTCACGTGCCTTGATCAGCTTTTCCAGTGCCTCGTTCTGCCGTTCGAGGCGCTCGGATATCCGTTCTTCGTTCTCCGCTCCCGAAGCGCCAGCGGCCTGCTCGACCAGTTGCCTGATGTTGTCCCGAAGGATTGCGATCCGGTCGTTCAGCTCCGACAACGACAAGGTACTTTCATTGCCCATATGCGTCTCCGGATGGCAGGCTTTCCATGGCAATCTGGCGCTCGCAAGCATTTGAGATTCCCTGAGGCATGGGAGCCGACTTGACCACTTACTTCGCCGGCTCCAGCACCGAGACGTAGTTCGCCACCGCGGCGCCGCCCATGTTGAAGATGCCCGCGAGTTTTGGATTCTTCAGCTGCATGCCCTCGGGCGCCTGGCCGACCAGCTGCATCGCGCTCATCACATGCATGGAGACGCCGGTGGCACCGATCGGATGGCCCTTGGCCTTGAGGCCGCCGGACGGATTGACCGGCAGCTTGCCGTCTTTCTGCGTCCAGCCTTCCTTGATGGCACGAGCGCCCTGCCCGCGCGGCGTCAGGCCCATCGCTTCATATTCGATCAGCTCGGCAACGGTGAAGCAGTCATGGGTTTCAACGAACGACAAATCCGAAAGGCTGACGCCGGCCTGCTGCAGCGCGCGCTGCCAGGCCACCGTGCAACCTTCGAACTGCAGAATGTCGCGCTTGGACATCGGCAGGAAATCCTGCGCGTGGGCAGTAGCGCGGAAATTCACCGCCTTGCCCATGGTTTTTGCGGTTTCCGAATCCGTCAGCACCAATGCGGCTGCGCCATCCGAAACCAGCGAGCAGTCGGTGCGCTTCAAAGGTCCTGCGACGAACGGGTTCTTCTCGCTCTCGGCACGGCAGAACTCATAGCCAAAGTCCTTGCGCATCTGCGCGTAGGGATTGGCGACGCCGTTCTTGTGGTTCTTTGCTGCGATCATCGCCAGCGCGTCGGACTGGTCGCCATATTTCTGGAAATAGCTCTGCGCGATCTTGCCGAACACGCCGGCGAAACCGCCGACGGTGTCGCCATCCTCGGGCAGATAGGACGCCTTGAGCAGATACTTGCCGATCTCCGGGCCCGGCGTGCGTGTCATCTGCTCGACACCGACCACCAGCACGATCCTGGCGGCCCCCGCGGCGATCGCCCGGATGCCCTGATGCACGGCGGCCGAACCGGTGGCGCAGGCATTCTCGACCCGCGTGGTCGGCTTGAAACGCAACTTGGGGTCGGCCTGCAGCACCAGCGACGCGGTGAAATCCTGCGGCGAGAAGCCGGCGTTGAAATGCCCGAGCACGATTTCGTCGACATCTTCAGCGGAAATGCCGGCATCTGCCAGCGCTTCGGTCGCCACCTTCACCACCAGGCTTTCAACGGTTTCCGCGTCGAGCTTGCCGAATGGCGTGTGCGCCCATCCCACGATGCTGGCTGTCATGGTCGTTCTCCCTGTTCAGGTTCCGAGGGTTTTGTACCCCATCGGAAAAAATACTTCACGCCGGTTTCAGCGATTTTATCACCCGGGCGCACATAGCTGAAATGCCGGCCCAGTTGCCGGACCTTATGTCCGCCGCCGGGCACAGCCAGGAACCACCCACGGCCAGCACATTCGGCTCAGCCAACCAGGCCGCCGCATTGGCCTCGCCAATGCCGCCGGTCGGGCAAACCCTGATGTTCGGAAACGGCCCGGCCAGCGCGCGCAGTGCCTTGATACCACCAGACTGTTCCGCCGGGAAGAATTTGACGAGGTCGAACCCGTGCGCCAGCGCCTGCATCAGTTCGGACGCGGTCGCGATCCCCGGTGCGAACGGCAGGTCGCTCGCGGCGGCGGCTTTCAATAGCTCAGGCGTCGCCCCCGGGCTGATGCCGAACCTGGCGCCAAGCGCCTCGGTTCGCTTGAGATCGTCCGGGTTCAGGATGGTGCCGATCCCGACGATGGCCTCCGGCACCTCTGATATCATCGCCTTGGCGGCCTCGATCGCCACCGGCGTGCGCAGCGTGACTTCCAAGACCCGCACCCCGCCCGCGACCAGCGCCCGGGCCAGCGGCACCGCGTGCTCCAGCCGTTCGATGGTGAGCACCGGGATCACAGTTGCGGACTTCACGAGGTCCGCCAGTTTTTCCTGCCTTGATGCTACGTTCACGCTCATGGGGTCGCCTTGCCAGAAGTTGCCGGTGTGCCGATGATATTCGTCGGCATCGCCGTGCGCGGAATGATCGCGCCGGGATGACATACCACAACGCCGGCGAGCGCATGTCCGGCACGAGCGGCATTCACCGGGTCCACGCCGGCCAGACGGGCGGCAAGATAGGCCGCCGCAAAGCTGTCGCCGGCCGCCGTGGTATCGACGACGGGTTTCGTCAGCGGCTCGGCCCTGGTCTGATGCAGGGCGCCGTCGAGACGAAGGATGCTCGCGGGTTCCGAAAGTTTTAGCACGACCTCGCCGCCCGGGACGCGCGCCGGCAAATCCTCGTTGCTTGCACCGGGATAGAGCGGCAGCAAATCCTCGGTCGAGGCCAATACGATATCGGCGAGATCGAAAGCATCCTGATAAACGGCGCGGGCCACGCTCAGATCGGGCCAGCCCCGGGCACGAAAATTGGTGTCAAAGGCAAACCGCGCCCCGCTTTCCCGCGCGCGCCTGATCCCGGCGAACAGCCGCGCCCGGCCACCGTCACTGTAAAGCGACAGTGTGATCGCCGAGAGATAGACGATGTCGTAGCTCGCCAGCGACTCCAGGATGGCCGATGTCTGCGGCAAATCCATCAGCAAGCGCGCGGCGGCACTCTCACGCCAGTGAAAGAACCGGCGCTCGCCTCTGTCATCGGTCTGGATCATGTAGAGGCCCGGCAACTTGCCCGGCAAGCGCAGCACCTTCGCGGTGCCGACGCCCTCGGCCGCCCAGCCGGCGATCATCTCATCGCTGAGCGTGTCGTCGCCGAGCGCGGTGATGTAGTCCGTGCCGGCACCAAGGCGTGCCAGATAGACGGCGGTATTGAGCGTGTCGCCGCCATAGCCGCGCGAAAACAGGCCGTGCTCGGCCTGCTTCAGCTCCACCATGCACTCGCCGATGCAGGCAACTCTCGTCATGACCGCATCCGTGCGGCAACGCTCATAGCCACGTCAGGCCGCGAATTTACCGCCGAGTTCATCCTCGATGTGAATGCGGATGATATCGTCAAACGTCTTCTCGGCTGTGGTGAAGCCGAGTTTGAGCGCGCGGTCGGTAACGAAATCGCGCGGCCAGCCGCTGACAATGCCGATGATGGTCGGATCGGGCACCCGTTTGATGCGCGCGGTGACGTTCTTGCCGGCGACGCGATCGAGCGCCGCGATTTGTTCGCCGACAGTCACTGACATCCCGGGCATGCTGAGATTGCGCCGCGCCCCCATCGCATTGAGGTCCATGGTGCCGGCGTGCACGAGAAAGCCGACCGCCGATTTCGGCGAGGCGTGCCAATGCCGCACGTCTTCGGTAACCGGCAGCACCGCCTCCTCGCCCGCCAGCGGCTCGCGGATGATGTTGGAGAAAAAGCCGGACGCCGCCTTGTTCGGCTTGCCCGGCCGCACGCAGATCGTCGGCAGGCGGATGCTGATGCCGTCAAGCAGGCCCTTGCGGGTGTAGTCGTTGATCAGCAGCTCGCAGATCGACTTCTGGGTGCCGTAGCTCGTCAGCGGCGTATGGAAGAACTCGTCGCCGATCTTTTCCGGGAACGGCGCGCCGAACACCGCGATCGAGGACGTGAACACCAGCCTCGGCTTGTAGCCGCCGCCGATCGCGCGGATCGCGTCGATCAGGTAGCGCGTGCCGTCGAGGTTGATGCGGTAGCCCTTGTCGAATTCGGCTTCCGCCTCCCCCGACACGATCGCGGCGAGATGGAAAATCACGTCCGGCCGCTCGGCGATCAGCGGCGCGGCGGCGCCAGCATCGGCAAAATCGGAGGCGACGACGTTGACCGGGATCGAGCTGGCCGGCTTGGTGGGAGCCACCACGTCCTGCAGCGTCATGCGGGTGATGTCCTGCTTGCCAAGGCGGCCGTCGCGCAGCAGTTGCTCGGTCAGCTTGCGGCCGACCATGCCGGCGGCACCCAGAATAAGAATGTGCAAGGCCCGTCTCCTTCTTTATTCGCTCATATTAGATACGGGCCTGCGCGCTCACTCTTTCACGGCTCCCGTCATGGCCGACACATAATGCTCGACGAAGAAGGCGTAAAGGATAACCAGCGGCAATGAGCCCGCCAGTGCCCCCGCCATCAGCGATCCCCAGCGATAGACGTCGCCATCGACGAATTCGTTGACGATCGCGACCGGCACCGTCTTGTTCTGCACCGAGGTCAGGAAGGTGAGTGCGTAGATGAACTCGTTCCAGCATAGCGTGAAGCAGAAAATGAAGGCCGAGATCAATCCCGGGATCGCCAGCGGCAGCACGATCTTGGTCAGGATCTGCCAGCGGCTGGCGCCGTCGATCAGCGCGCACTCCTCCAGCTCGAACGGGATGGTCTTGAAATAACCCATCAACAGCCAGGTCGAGAACGGGATCAGGATGGTCGGATAGGTCAGGATCAGCGCGAACGGCGTGTCGAACAGCCCGTACTGGAACACCACGGTGGCGAGCGGAATGAACAGGATCGAGGGCGGCACCAGATAGGACAGGAAGATCAGCCCGCCGACCCATTGCGCGCCGCGGTAGCGCAGCCGTACGATGGCATAGGCCGCCAGCACGCTGGCAAAGATCGACAGCACGGTCGCGCAGACCGCGACATACATCGTGTTCCACAGCCACAGCGGATAATAGCTTTCGAACAGCAGCTTGTGGATGTGCTTGAACGTCGGATTCCAGGTCCAGAACGGATTATAGGTGTTGAGATCAAGCAACTGATCGTCCGGTTTGATGGCGGTAAGCGCCATCCAGTAGAACGGGAACAGCAGCACGACGACGATGATCCCCAGCGGCAGATAAAGCGTGACCAGGCGCCGCGGCAGCGACTCCAGATAGCTCATGCCGACGGTGTGATCGTCGACAGCCGCCGTTCGTGACGATCCCGACAACACCCCTTTGAGGTCGAGCCGCTGTGTGGGCAGATCAGTCATTGTTCTCTCCCTGCTGCCATTTGCGGCAGCGCGCGCGGGGTTTGCCCCGTTCGCGCAGACAAAATAACGCAGCGTCGGAGTTCTTCAGTCATTGTTTTCACCCTGCTGCCATTTACGGCGCTGCAGTCCAAACCAGGAGACCATGATCGCCGCCAGCAGGAACGGAATCATCGCATTCGAAATCGCAGCACCCTCACCGAGAACGCCGCCGATGATCGCACGCTGATACGACAGCGTCGCCATCAGATGGGTGGCATTGACCGGACCGCCGCGCGTCATCGCCCAGATCAACTGGAAATCGGTGAACGTGAACAGCACCGAGAAGGTCATCACCACGGCGATGATGGGCGTCAGCAGCGGATAGGTGATGAACCGGAACCGCTGCCAGCTGGTCGCGCCATCGAGCGTCGCGGCTTCGTAGAGCGATGGCGACACCGTCTGCAGGCCGGCCAACAGCGTGATCGCAACGAAGGGAACGCCGCGCCAGATATTGGCGAAAATCACGCAGATCCGCGCCCAGGTCACATCGCCGAGAAAATTGATGTTGTCGGTGATCACGCCCATCTGTTTCAACGACCAGGAAATGATCGAGAACTGCGAATCGAAGATCCACCAGAACGCCAGCGCCGACAGCACCGTCGGCACGATGAAGGGGATCAGCACCAATGCCCGCAGCATTGCCTTGAACGGCATGTTCTCATTCAACAGCAGCGCGAGATAAAGGCCGATCGCAAATTTGATGACGCTGGCGACGGACGTGTAGAGCAGCGTGTTGAACACCGACAGCCAGAAGATCGAGTCGCCCCACAGCCACTCATAGTTTTCCAGCCCGACGAACGCGCCGGGCCTGCCGATCCGCGCGTCGGTGAAGGAAATCCAGACTCCGAGCCCCAGCGGATAAGCCAGGAACAGAACCAGGAACACCATCGCGGGCAGCATGAACCAGAAGCCGAGATAGTTGCGGTTGGCCTTGATCAGGTCCCACCGGGTGGCCTCGCGAATCGGCCGTCTGGCAGTCCGGGGTTGGAGGGCGATGTCAGCCATTGGCAAAATCCCGCAAGTGTAACGGCCGTGGTGCCGTCTCGTCCTCGATAGCGAAGCGTCCTGCAGATACGGGCGGCAATTGCTTGCCGCCCGCATCTGTTGTCATCAGCGATAGATGCGCTTCAGCTGCCGCTCGGCAATCGAAATCGCGCCGGCGGCGGTCTCACGGCCGGTGCAGTAGTTCGCGAACATGTCGACCACCAGGAAGTCGGCGATCGCGGTCGCGGCCTTCTCGCCGGGCGTACCGATGCCGGAAGCGGGAAGCGCGCGTTTGCTGGCCTGGCTGAACACCTGGTTCTTCGGATCCGCGGTCCACACCGGTGAAGAGTCGTAGGCGTTGAGCGTGTGCGTGAGGTAGCCGCGCGCGCCGGTCAGCCACTTGTCGTAGTTTTCCTTCTCCAGCATGAAGGCGATAAAGGCCTTCGCGGCATTCGGGTATTTGGTGAACTTGAACGCCAGGATCGGAACCGTGAGTTGCAGTTCGGTCGGCTTGCCGATCGGACCGACCGGATAGAGCGCGTGATAGGTATCCTCGGTGAGCTCTTTCTTGGTCGGGTCGTCCTTGGCGGCGACATAGATCGAGATGCCGTTGGCGGTGCAATAAAGTTCGCCCGACAGGAACGCCTTGTTGTTGGAGCCGTCGTTCCACGACGCCACGCCGGGAATGAAGGTGTCGGTAAGCGCCTTGGTGTATTCGAGCGCCTTCAACGTCTCCGGCGAATTGATGATGACCTTGTCGTTCTTGTCGACGGTATAGGCGCCGTGGCCCCACAGCATCCAGTGCAACCAACCGTTGGCATCGCCCGAGGCGTGACCGAGCGCCATGCCGGCCGGCGTGTTGTTCTTCTTGAGCGCCGTGCACAATGCAAGAAGCCCCGGAAAGTCGGTCGGGAATTCCTTGAAGCCGGCCTTCTCGATCGCCGACTTCCTATACGTCATGTAACCACCGATGGTGGCGACGGGAATGCCGAGCCAGTTGTTGCCCTGCTTGACGGTGATGGCGGCCGCATCGGTCCATCCGCCGTATTTCTTGCCGAGGTAATCGGCAACGTCGTTCATCGGCAGTACCTGAGTCGGGAACAACTGCGGCAGCGTGTGCAGGCCCCAGACGACATCGAGCCCTGAACCGGTGTTCGCAGCGACGGAAGCCTTTGGCTGCACGTCCTCGAAGGACTCGCTGAAGACGTTCATCTCGACGCCGGTCGCGGTCTTGAAGGCGGCGACCATCGCGTTGAACGCGTCGTCTTCCGCCGGCACGAAGCGCTTCCAGCGCATCACGGTGAGCTTGGCGCCAGGCTCGGCTTTCCAGGGCGAGGCTTGCGCCCACGCCTTGGCGAAATCCAGCAGTGCAGGTCCGGTCAGCGCGCCAGCCGCGGCCAGCGCAGTGCCGCCTTGAAGCAGCGAACGGCGAGTAAAATCGTTCATCGTAGGTCCTCCCTTTTGAATTTGATTTTGATTATATTTTTTTAGGCGTTCAGTCGCTTCCCCGTCGTTTCGTCAAACAAATGAACGAGCGCCGGATCCGGCTTCAACCGGATCTTGTCGCCCGGATTGAATTGATGTCGCTCGCGGAACACCGCGACGACCTGTTCGCCGCCGAGTTTGGCGAAGACCTGGGTTTCCGAGCCGGTCGGCTCGACCACGACGATCTCGGCTTCGGCACCGTCATCGGCGATGGTGAAATGTTCGGGCCGCACGCCGTAGACGGCCGGCTGGCCCTCTGAATTGGCGGGCGCGGTCGCCAGCGGCAGCTTGACGCCGTTCGGACCTTCGAAGCTGGCGCTGCCGTTCGACTTCACTTTGCCCTTGAGGAAGTTCATCGCCGGCGAACCGATAAAGCCCGCCACGAACTGATTGGCCGGCGTATCGTAGAGTTCGAGCGGCGTGCCCATCTGCTCGACGATGCCGTCGTGCATCACCACGATCTTGTCGGCCATGGTCATGGCTTCGATCTGGTCATGGGTGACGTAGACCGTCGTGGTGCGCAGGCGCTGGTGCAGTTCCTTGATTTCAGTGCGCATCGCAACCCGCAGCTTGGCGTCGAGGTTGGACAGCGGCTCGTCGAACAGGAACACTTGGGGATCGCGCACAATCGCGCGGCCCATGGCGACGCGCTGGCGCTGTCCGCCCGACAATTGCCGGGGGTAACGTTCGAGCAGCGGGGTCAACGCCAGGATTTCAGCGGCACGCTTGACGCCGTTGGAGATTTCCTCTTGCTTGGCCCCGCGCAGCTTGAGCGAGAAGCCCATATTGTCGGCGACCGTCATATGCGGATAGAGCGCATAGTTCTGGAACACCATCGCAATATCGCGTTCTTTCGGCTGGACATTGTTGACCACTTTGTCGCCGATCGAAATCGTGCCTGACGTGATGTTTTCCAGCCCTGCGAGCATCCGCAGCAGCGTCGACTTGCCGCAACCGGAGGGGCCGACCAGCACGACGAACTCGCCGTCCTCGATCGGAATCGAAACGCCGTGCAAAACCTCAAAATTACCGAACGACTTTCGCACGTCGCGAATCTGTACCGACGACATCGGACTTATCTCCCCTCATTTTCTGTTTTCTGACGCCATCGGACGAACGCCGGCGCCACGCTGTCTTGTTCGACTCTAATGCCATCCAGCCGAATTCAGCCAAGCATTATCATCCGCAGTTTGGCGGTTTTTAGCAATGCGATGGTAGCGCTGTCAATAATTGTTCATTTGTCTAGTTCATTGTGATATGAGCGCAGAATGGCACGAAAACCGACGAAGTCTGGCAAAATCCGCCTCACCGAGGTCGCCAAGCTTGCTGGCGTGTCGCCGATTACCGCATCCCGCTTCTTCAGAAACCCGGACGCGCTGTCGCTCGCGAAGCGCGAACGCGTCGACAGCGCCGTGAAGGAACTGGGCTACGTGCCCAATCTGGCGGCGCGCGCGCTGGCCTCGCATCGCACCGAAGTCATCGGCGTCGTGATTCCGTCTTTGACCAATAACGTGTTCGCCGACGTGTTGCGCGGCATCTACGATTCGTCCGAGCAGAGCCGCTACAGCATCCAGTTGACCAATACGCGCTACAGCATCCTGCAGGAAGAGAAGATGCTGCGGCTGTTCCGGGCGCAGAAGCCGGCCGGATTGATCGTGACCGGTATCAACCAGACCGCGGAATCGCGTTCGATCCTGGAGACCATGGATTGCCCGGTCGTGCAGATCATGGAGATCGGCGACAGCCCGGTCGACATGATGGTGGGCTTTTCGCATTACGACGCCGGTTTTGCCGCTATTTCGCATATTCTCGAGCAAGGGCACCGGCGCATCGGATTTCTTGGGGCGCGCATGGATCCGCGCGTCCAGCGGCGGTTCGACGGTTACCGCGACGCCATGAAGGCGGCCTCGCTGTTCGATGCAAACCTCGTCGTCACGACGTCGGTGCCGACCACCGTGACGCTTGGCGGAACGCTGTTCGCCGATCTCCTGGCGCAGACGCCGGACATCGACGCGGTGTTCTGCGTCAATGACGACCTCGCGCTCGGCGTGCTGTTCGAATGCCAGCGCCGCCAGATCTCGGTTCCCGGCGAGATGGCGATCGTCGGCTTCAACGACCTGGAGTTCATGGCTTCCGCCGTCCCCTCGCTCACGAGCGTGCGGACCAACCGCTATGAGATGGGCCGTCATGCCATCACCATGGTGATCGATGCGATCGAGGGCCGCCGACCGCGGGAACCGGTGCTCGACCTCGGTTTCCAGCTCATGATCCGCGAAAGTTCGACGCTGCCAATGGCGTGAAGACCTTGCGTCAGGGAGCTCATGCAGGGTTGCATAGAAAATGGTAGCGCTGTCTTTTAGCCCGAACTAGGATCGACAGAGCGTCAGTGCGCGGCTGCGTTTGCAGCGGATGAAATTTTGAGCATGGTGGAAGCCGTTGCCGTGATTGGCGGCTTCCAAGCAGTTTGCAGTGCGGGAGGAACCAATGAAAAAAAGTGACGACAATGGCGCCGGCAATGGCAAGGGCAAAGGGCGCAGGCTTCGCTCCCTCGAGTGGTTTAACAACCCGCATAATCCGGGGATGACCGCGCTCTATCTGGAGCGCTACCTCAATTACGGCCTGACCCGCGAGGAATTGCAATCCGGCAAGCCGATCATCGGCATTGCGCAGACCGGCAATGATCTGTCGCCGTGCAATCGCCACCATCTCGAATTGGCACACCGGGTCCGCGAGGGCATCCGCATGGCCGGTGGCATTGCGATGGAATTCCCGGTGCATCCGATCCAGGAGACCGGAAAGCGCCCGACCGCGGCGCTCGACCGCAACCTCGCCTATCTCGGCCTCGTCGAGATCCTGTTCGGCTATCCGCTGGACGGCGTGGTGCTGACCACCGGCTGCGACAAGACCACCCCGGCCTGCCTGATGGCAGCGGCAACCGTCAATCTGCCCGCCATCGTGCTGTCGGGCGGCCCGATGCTGAACGGCTGGCATCAGGGCAAGCGCACCGGTTCGGGCACCGTGGTCTGGAAGGCGCGCGAGGAACTGGCCGCCGGCGAGATCGACTACGAGCAGTTCATGAATATCGTGGCCTCCTCGGCCCCGTCAGTCGGCCATTGCAACACCATGGGCACAGCCTCGACCATGAATTCGCTGGCGGAAGCGCTCGGCATGTCGCTGCCGGGCTGTGCAGCGATCCCGGCGCCCTACCGCGAGCGCGGCCAGATCGCCTATGAAACCGGCAAGCGCATCGTCGAGATGGTCTGGGAGGATTTGAAACCCTCGGACATCCTGACCCGCAAGGCGTTCGAGAACTGCATCGTGGTCAATTCGGCGATCGGCGGCTCGACCAACGCGCCGATCCATATCAATGCGCTGGCGCGCCATATCGGCGTCGAACTCTCGATCGACGACTGGCAGAAGCACGGCCACGACGTTCCCTTGATGGTCAACATGCAGCCGGCCGGGTTCTATCTCGGCGAGGAATACCACCGCGCCGGCGGCCTGCCCGCCGTGGTGCGCGAATTGATGGCGCACAAGCGCATTCACGAGGACGCCAGGACCGTCAATGGCCGCACCATGGGCGAAAATTGCCGCGAAGCGGCCAAGCCCGATGGCGACGTGATCTGGAGCTACGACAAGCCGCTGGTAAAGGACGCCGGCTTCCTGGTGCTGCGCGGCAATCTGTTCGATTCCGCGATCATGAAGACCAGCGTGATCTCCAAGGAATTCCGCGACCGCTATCTGATCAACCCCAAGGATCCCAACGCGTTCGAAGGCCGCGCCATCGTGTTCGAGGGTCCGGAGGACTATCACCACCGGATCGACGATCCCTCGCTCAACATCGACGAGCACTGCGTCCTGTTCGTGCGCGGTACCGGACCGATCGGCTATCCCGGCGGCGCCGAGGTCGTGAACATGCAGCCGCCGACGGCGCTGATCAAACGCGGCATCCTGTCCCTGCCCTGCATCGGCGACGGCCGGCAGTCCGGCACCTCAGGCTCGCCGTCGATCCTCAACGCAACGCCGGAGGCCGCCGCCAATGGCGGGCTTGCGGTGCTCAGGACCGGCGACAAGGTGCGCATCGACCTCAACAAGGGCAGCGCCAATATCCTGATCCCGGACACCGAGCTGAAGCAGCGCCATGCCGATCTCAAGGCCAATGGCGGCTTCAAATATCCGGCGAACCAGACGCCGTGGCAGGAACTCTATCGCTCGACCGTCGGCCAGCAGGCCACCGGCGCCTGCATGGAGTTCGCGACGCGCTATCAGGACATTGCGGGTCAGGTCGGCGTGGCGCGGGATAATCATTAGCCATCAACACCGTCATTCCGGGATGGTCCGAAGGACCAGACCCGGAATCTCGAGATTCCGGGGTCGCTTCGCGCCCCGGAATGACGAACAAAAATCAGGAGCAACCACCAATGTCTGATCGACTGAAGGGAAAGCGCGCTGTCGTCACCGCCGCGGCGGCGGGCATCGGGCGTGCTTGCGCAATCGCATTCGCGCGCGAAGGCGCCACTGTCATCGCCACCGACATCAATGAGAGCGGCATCGCCACCCTCGGCAAGGAAGGCGTCGCCGAGACGGCCCGGCTCGACGTTCGAAGCACCGCCGACGTCGACGGCTTCGCCAAGCGTGTGGGCAAGATCGACATCCTGCTCAATGCGGCGGGCTTCGTGCACCACGGCACCATCCTGGAGTGCTCGGAAGAAGACTGGGATTTCTCGTTCGACCTCAACGTCAAATCCATGCACCGGACCATCAAGGCGTTTCTGCCAGCCATGATGGCGGGCGGAGGCGGCAGCATCGTCAACATCTCGTCCTGCGCGGCGCTGCGGCCACCGGCCAACCGTTATGTCTATAGTGCGTCCAAGGCGGCGGTTTCGCTGCTGACGCGTGCGGTGGCGCTCGACTTCATCAATCAGGGCATCCGCTGCAACAGCATCTGCCCCGGCACCGTGGAGACGCCTTCGATGCTCGAGCGCGCAGCCGCCGCCGGCCCCGATGGACGCGAGAAGTTCGTCAGCCGCCAGAAGATGGGCCGGCTGGGTACCGCGGAGGAAATCGCGGCCATGGCGATCTATCTTGGGAGCGACGAAAGCGCGTTCACCACCGGCGTCGACCTCGTCGTCGACGGCGGCTACATGCTCTGACGTCCACGCGATCGAGGGATTCTGCAAATGAACAAGATCGATCTGAACGGCCGCTGCGCCGTCGTCACCGGTGGTGCACAGGGATTTGGTCGCGCGATCGCCGAACGTTTTGTGGCTTCCGGTGCCAATGTCGCGATCTGGGATCATGACCTGCCGTTTGCGGAAAGGACCGCGAGGGAAATCGGCGAGAATGTCAGCGCGTTCAAGGTCGACGTTTCCGATCTGGCCGCGGTCGAGGGCGCCCGCGACGCGACGCTGAAGGCGTTCGGCAAGATCGACATCCTGGTCAACAATGCCGGCATCGCCGGTATCAACAAGACGGTGTGGGAGACCGACCTCGACGAATGGCGCAAGGTGCTGCGCATCAATCTCGACGGGCCCTTCATCTGCTGCAAGGCCGTGGTGCCGGCGATGCTGGCCAATAAATACGGCCGCATCGTCAACATCGCCTCGATCGCCGGCAAGGAAGGCAATCCGAACGCCGCACATTATTCGGCGTCCAAGGCCGGCCTGATCGCGCTGACGAAATCGCTCGGCAAGGAACTGGCGCAGCATGATATCCTGGTCAACGCCGTGACGCCGGCGGCGGCGAAAACCGCGATTTTCGACCAGCTGACGCAGCAGCATATCGACTTCATGCTGTCGAAAATCCCGAAGGGGCGCTTCGTGCTGGTGGAGGAGCTCGCGGCGATGGTGGCGTGGCTCGCCTCGGAGGACTGCGCGTTTTCGACCGGAGCGGTGTTCGACATCTCCGGCGGCCGCGCAACCTATTGAGACGGCAATCGGCGAAGATCGATCGGGCAGGCCTCGACGACGGCCTGCCGCAAGGTCAGCAGACGGTTCCCCAGTTACCGGCCTGCCAGGGCTTTTTTGCTTTGACGCGCTTTCTTGACGCGAACCGGTATCCACTTCGCTCGAAAACGCTATTGTGTCGCTCAAGCGCGTGAATCGGGGCCGATCGATTGAATATCTCATTGTACGCCATATCGGTCTGGGTGTTGCCGCTCCTGATCGCCATCACTTTCCATGAAGCCGCCCACGCCTTCGTCGCTTACCGGCTCGGCGATAACACCGCCTGGCAACTCGGCCGGGTCAGCTTCAATCCCTTCAAGCATATCGACCCGTTCGGGACCGTGATTCTCCCCGGATTGCTGCTGCTGGCGCATTCGCCGTTCCTGTTCGGCTACGCCAAGCCGGTGCCGGTGAACTTCCGCAATTTGAAGCATCCCCGGCTCGACATGGTCTGGGTGGCGCTGGCCGGCCCGGCCACCAACATCCTTCTCGCCGTGCTGGTGGCGCTTTGCTTCCATATCATGTCCTTGGTACCCGCCGATGCCGCGCAATGGACCGCCGACAACCTCAAAAATGCGTTCCTGATCAATATCGTGCTGGCGATCTTCAACATGCTGCCGATCCCGCCGCTGGACGGCGGGCGGGTCGCCGTGGGGCTGCTGCCGCGGGTGCTGGCTTACCCGCTGTCCCGGCTGGAACCCTATGGCATGCTGATCCTGATCGGCCTGCTGATCCTGCTGCCGATCATCGGCAGCCAGCTCGGCCTAAATCTTGATGTTATTTCGGCGATACTGCGGACACTGACCGGCTATGTGATCCGCGCGCTTCTCTTTATCACGGGCAACGCTTAAACCTAAGATAGAGAAAGACAGACAGGGAAGAGTAAGCTTGGGGCCATGGTGATCAAAGCTGCCGATATGCTCATCGCGCGACGCGCCGACACCCGCGCGAGGGCGGATTTCGCCACCTGGAAAATGCTCGCCAAGCTCAACGGCGCATCCGCCCTGCCCGCCGAGGCGCAAGGCTTTCTCGTCAGCTACAGGCAATTGCTCGAGAAGATGACCGATGCGGATGCGTCCGAGGCCACCATCCAGCTGATGTACAAGAGCTACTATGCGGAAATGGGCGGCGCCGGAACCGCGCCGGAAATCCCCGCGCGATCCGGCGATCCCGCCGCCGACACCGGCAACGTCACGGCCTTTCGCCGGCCGCCTGCCCGGCCAACGGCCGCCGCAACCGGCCCCCAGGCAAAACGGCCGCTGCCGGTGGCGCTGATCTTCGCGTGCCTCGTCGTCGTCTATGTCGGCATCCGATATTTCTGGCGCTGACAGCGCTCGCGATACATCGCCGCGGCCTATCGATTCAACCATTGGCGTCTCTGGAATACTGGATCGTTCGCCCCCCGTGCGCAATTGCGCACTCGGGCGGACGATGACAACTGAATACTAATTCGCGATCTCGCGACGCGAAGCGCCGCCCGATGACAGTCTCCGCGAAGCAATCCATCTTTCGTTGCGTGGCGGCATGGATTGCTTCGCTTCGCTCGCAATGACAGCGATAGAGCTGCTCCGCATACTACTGTCGTCACCCGCCACCGGGTCGCGCGAATGCGCGCAGGCTCCGGCGGGTGATCCAGTACGCTGCGGCCTATCGATTCAACCATTGGCGTCTCTGGAATACTGGATCGTCCGCCCCCCGTGCGCAATTGCGCACTCGGGCGGACGATGACAACTGAATTCGCGATCTCGCGACGCGAAGCGCCGCCCGATGACAGGCTCCGCGAAGCAATCCATTTCATTGCGTACAGAAAGAATGGATTGCGTCGCTTCGCTCGCAATGACGGCGCTGGAGCCGCTTGGCACGCGACTGTCGTCACCCGCCGCAGGGTTGACCCTACTGTGACGCCCGTCACGAACCAGAACCCAACCAGCCTGTACACCAAGCCCCGTTGGGGAACACCAGTGCCCCTCCGCAAATCACGCCGCCTATTCGGAATGCCTCACATGACAATGCTACCTCCTCCCCTGACAACGCCACCGCCTCATCTGCGACTTCTGGCTTTCTACAAGTCGTCCTTTTGCATGAGCGGGACCCTCGACCCCACGGCATACGCCATCCACTTTGTTGCCGCGTACGCCTTCTTCTTCGGCTTTGCCATTCTCGGTTTTAGTCTGGGTGCAGTCGTGCTTGGCGCAATGATCGCCTTCCACGCGCCTGTTTGGGTGCTCAACCTTGTGGTCCTGGTCTGGTTACCATTCGGGGCTCTAGCCTTCTGCTCCTGGACCGGCATCCTAATCGCGTCGACGATACGATTTGTCCGCCACTTGATGGTCGTTAATGGGTCACGCTAGGTTGAGTACCCGAAGCGATATCCATCAATCCCGACGGGCCATGATGGGTTTCGCAAGGGCTCCCATCCTACGAACTATGCATCCGTCATTGCGAGCCAACGGGTCGCGCGAATGCGCGCCCGATGACAGGCTCCGCGAAGCAACCCATCGCACCGCAAATCAAGTAAGAATGGATCGCTTCGTCGCAAGCGCTCCTCGCAATGACGGTAGATATGTGTCCGCATTCTCGCGGCGCATTGCGCCCGAGCTTTGCCAGAAATCTCCTTGCCCTCGATATAGAGGGCGCAGGGAAGACCGGGTGCGCGCTGCACCCGCGGTCCCGTGTGCGGTTGGTAGATAGAAAGCTGCACACGAGCATACAGGGCAGCGGAGAACACCCGGCCTTCCCTGCGCAATGGCTTTACGGCTTATAACGTGCTCTCCCCGGAGAACGGCTCTTTTGCCTCCGTAGCGCCCTGGAAGCTATTGCCTCAAGGTGCATTGACGCCAGCACCGCGACGTCAGGACCACACGTCTTCGCCGTACGCTATCCGCCACGATCGTCTTCGTGACTTCAGCGTCCACCGCATCCCGCCCAACGCCCGTGACGACGGCCGACGCCCTTCTGAGTAGGACGGGATGGCCAACCTGTACACTTGATTTGGCTTCTGCAAAAGCGAAATATTTTTTATTTCGGGGCTTGACACCACTTACGTAAATCGGAACTGATTTGCCCGTCGGGTTGATTTGTCGCACCCAGCCATCACTGCGATCCCGCCGGGCATCAGGACAAGAGGGAAACTGCCGCTCAGCCCTTACCCTTGTTGACCCGGAAAATGAACGGCACCGTAAAGCTCAGCCCCTCATCCGCGATCAGCGGCGGCGGCGCGGGCACCGGATCGGAACGCCGCACCGCGGCCAGTGCGGCCTCGTCGAACACGCTGTCACCCGAGCTCTTTTCGATGCTGGCTGAAAGCACGCGTCCCATCCGGTCCAGTGTGAATCGAACAGCTATTTCGGCAGTCTTTTGCGCGCCCTTCGGATATTTCTTGTGCTTGTCGAGATGAGCGCTCAGTTCTTTCTGCCACGTCGCACGCACACGGCGCGCGGTCTCGCCGGTGCCGATCGCGGGTGCGATCGAACGCGGTCCTTCCGGGATCGCCTCGGAACTGGGCGTGGCGGTTGCCTCTGATGCGACGGATTCCGTCGAGGCCGTGGTCTGCACCGCCGCGATCTTCGGATCGTCTTCCTTGGGCTTGTTCGACTCGGTTTCCGTCACCACCCGGTCCGCTTCTTCGGGTTCGGTGGGCTTGTCCTGCGGCAGTTCAGTTTCCTTGACCTCGGCCTTCTGCTCGGCGAGCTGTGGCGACGCGGTCGACGCGTCGGTATCGGGACCCGGCGGCAGGTCGGTCACTTCGCGATGGACCGAGGCCATTTCGAGCCCGATCTCGATCGCGGTCGCGCCGAGCGCATCGTCAGCCTCTTCGGTCTGCAAATGCGAGATCGCCAGCGCCGCGCCGCCGATGTGGAGTGCAAGCGCGCAGACGCCTGCGAAAATCCAGAGCCGCCGGGACGTTTTTTGTTCGTCGAGGTCAGTCATCAGAAATCAGCCGTCCAATTCAAGGCTTCGCTTCGGGCGGCGCCGCCTGCACGGCCGCCGAATCCGGAACGCCTTCGAGCGCCACCAGCTTGAGCTTCGAATAACCGCCGGTGCGCAGGATCTCCAGCAAGTCCATCAACTCACCGTAAGGCACTGCGCGGTCGGCGCGCAGGAAGATATATTTGTCCTTGCTCATATCCGGCATCGCGTCGAGCGAGCGCACCAGATCGACCCGCTTGACCAGGTTCTCGCCGATCGCGACCGCCAGATCCGGCTTGATGCTGACGTAGGTCGGCTTGTCCGGTTTCTTCTGCGGGGTCGCCGTCGAGGTCGGCAAGTCGATCGGAAGATCGACGGTCGACAGCGGCGCTGCCACCATGAAGATGATCAGGAGGACGAGCATGACGTCGATGAACGGCGTGACATTGATCTCGTGCGATTCAGCAAAATCGCTGTCGTCGTCGTCACTGTCTGCGATTGAAGCGCCCATCGCCTACTCCGCTGCCGTGCGCGAATGCGAACCGCCGACATGGGTGCGGTCGAGATCGCGCGACAGCAGTCGTCCCGCGGCGCCCGACGCACGGCCGACCAGTTCCAGGTAGCCCTTGGTCACGCGCGAAAAGTGATTGTAGATGATGACGGCGGGGATCGCGGCGACGAGACCGATCGCGGTCGCCAGCAGGGCTTCGGCGATGCCCGGCGCCACCACGGCCAGATTGGTGGTCTGCGATTTCGAGATGCCGATGAAGCTGTTCATGATGCCCCAGACCGTGCCGAACAGTCCGACGAAGGGCGACGTTGCGCCGATGCTGGCGAGCAGGCCCATGCCGAGCCGGATCCGCCGCGCTTCGGCGCGCACGATCTCGGCAAAGCTCGAGGCCGCGCGCTCCTTGATACCGGCGTCGCTCGAGATGCCCGCCGACAACCGCGCTTCGCGCATCGCCGCCGCGAGCAACGACGACAGCACGTTGCCCTTGGCGCCCAGCGCGAATTGCGCTTCCGCAAGCGAGCGGGCGTCGCTGATCTTGCCCAGCGCATTACGCAGCTTGCGCTGAATGACGGTCATCTCGATCATCTTCGCAATGAAGATGGTCCAGGTCAGCAGCGAGGCAAAGGCAAGGCCGATCATGACTGCCTTGACCAGGACGTCGGCCGACTTGAACATCGACCATGGCGACAATTCGCGGAGTTCTGCAGCGGCAGCCTTCAACAGCCTGTCGCGCTCGGCCGGCGCCGCCGTCGCTTCCGCAGCCGGGGGCGAGGCAGTTGGTGCCGCCGCCGATGGCGCAGGACCTGATGGCGCTGGAGCCTGAGCGGCCGGAGCCTGTGCTGCCGGCGACTGCCCGGCCGCGGGCGCTTGCTGAACCGCGGGCGTGGACGGCGCTGCGGGCGCCATCTGCTGCTGGGCCGACGAGGGCACGGCCAACGAAAGCATCGCCAACGCGGCGACGGCAGCAACGGTGATGCGAACGATCATGGAATTCATACTTCGGCCCAGTAGCGAATAAGGTTGTGATAGATACCGTCAATTTGACCGTTTCAGGTCGTCCTGCCCAGGTCCTTCGACCAAGCCTCTCGAGCAACCATTGGATCGACGTATCGACATCAAAATCAGGCTTCGAGCTCAGCATCCCCGTACCATGCCCTGCTGCCGGACAAAAGACGCCACACGCATACCTTATGCGAGATGCAAACTAGAAGCACCGTAAACAACGCGGCCCCGGCCCCGAACCCGGCTTCAAAGGGGAACTATCGAGGGCTCGGCCGTCGGCTTTCAGCCGCCCGAGATTTGAAGAGTTCTAAATTTGCGACGTCAGCAGCGAAGGGACTCGTCGACCTTCGCCTGGCCTTTCGCGATCGCTTGATCTCGTCGTGGAAGACGAGGAGAAGCCGCAACGGATCGGGCGAGCTGTTGGCGACGCGCAATCAACCCGTGACCGTTTCGCAAGCCACCACAGCGTCCCTCGATTCTTCGACGATGCAATTTCGCTGTCGCAAAACTTCAAGCGCACGAAATGGACGGCATCCAATCGGGTTTCGTCCGGTTCGAAAAATGCGAACAACCCACCGACGCCGGGCGTGTCCGACGGAGACCATCGCCGTCCTCACGGGTCGCACAATCGGCAGGCACTGCCGAGTTCGGTTCCTGATCGGACCGTCCGCGCAACGACGATCTCAAACCTTTCCGATTGTTTAGGATCCTTCAAGTCTTAGTGTGTTTACACCTCAACGACGCGGCTATTACATCGGGCTTCTCGGGACCTGTTTCGAACAGTCTCCCGTTTTTTCTGAGCCCAAGAAGCCCGCATGTCCAAGTCGCGCACCATCCGTTGGGTATTGCTGATCGGTGCCATTGCCGGGCTCGGCTATTTCGGCTGGCAGCAATTTCATGGCGAGGAACGCGCAGCGCAGGCTGATAATTCCCAGCAGCGTGCGCCGGCGCGCCCCGCCGTCGCCGTCAAGACCGCAACGGTTGAGAAGGCCGACTTCCCGGTCTATCTGACCGGCCTTGGCACGGTGCAAGGCTTCAACACCGTCGTGGTGCGCAGCCGCGTCGACGGCCAGATCAACCGGATCGCCTTCCAGGAAGGCCAGCTCGTCAAGCAAGGCGATACGCTGGTCGAGATCGATCCGCGGCCGTTCCAGGCGACGCTCAATCAGGCCAAGGCCAAGAAAGCCCAGGACGAAGCCAATCTCGCCAACGCCACGCTCGATTTGCAGCGCTCCACCAGGCTCGGCGAATTTGCCACGCGGCAGCAAACCGATACCCAGCGCTCCACCGTCGCGCAGCTCACGGCGCTGGTCGAGGCCGACGCGGCGGCAATCTTCAATGCGCAAACCCAGCTCGACTACGCCACCGTCAAGGCGCCGATCTCCGGCGTTGCGGGCCTGCGCCAGGTCGACGTCGGCAACATCGTCAATGCCGCAACCCAGACCGGCATTGTGACCATCGCGCAGATCGAGCCGATCGCGGTGATCTTCACCGCGCCCGAGGATCAACTGCCCGATATCAAGGCCGCGCTTGCGGTGGCGCCCCCGCAAGCGATTGCGCTGGCGACTGACGGCAAGCGCGTGCTGTCGACGGGAACGCTGGCGCTGATCAACAATCAGGTCGACACCACCAGCGGCACGATCCGGCTCAAGGCGGTGTTCGACAACAAGGACCATGCACTGTGGCCGGGCCAGTCGGTTTCGACCCGGCTTTTGATTACGACGCTGAAGGACGCCGTCGTGGTGCCCGACGATGCGGTTAAGCACGGGACCGACGGCCTCTATGCCTTCACGGTCGACCACGACAGCAAGGCGGTGCTGCGCAAGATCAAGGTGACGCGATCGATCGACGGACGCTCGGTGGTCGATGAGGGATTGTCGCCCGGCGAGCAGGTGATCACGGCAGGCCAATACAAGGTTCTGCCGGGCACGCTGGTTTCGACCGCGGTCGCGAGTTCGGACCCGGCGCCGGCCAAGGTCAGCCGGAAATGAGCGGCGGAATCTCCGCGCCGTTCATTCGCTACCCGATCGGCACCTCGCTGATGATGGCCGGCATTATGTTCGTCGGTCTGGTCGCCTACCCGCTGCTGCCGGTGGCCCCGCTGCCGCAGGTCGATTTTCCGACCATCCAGGTCTCCGCCAGCCTGCCGGGCGGCAGTCCGGAGACTATGGCCTCGTCGGTGGCGCAGCCACTGGAGCGTCAGCTCGCGCAAATTCCCGGCATCGCGCAGATGACCTCGACCAGCTATCTCGGCACGACGGCGGTCAACATCCAGTTCGATCTCAACCGTTCGATCGATGCCGCCGCCAACGACGTGCAGGCCGCGATCAACGCCGCCGGCGGCCAATTGCCGAAGAACCTGCCCTCGCCGCCGACCTATCGCAAGGTCAACCCGGCGGACTCGCCGATCCTGCTGCTGTCGGCGACGTCGGACACGCTGCCGCTGACCACGGTGAGCGATTCCGTCGACACCCAGCTTGCGCAGCAGATCAGCCAGATTTCCGGCGTCGCGCAGGTCATCATTGGCGGCCAGCAGAAGCCCGCGATCCGGATCCAGATCGATCCCGCCAAGCTCGTCGCCAAAGGCTTGTCGATGGAAGACGTGCGCAGCCAGATTGCGATCACCACCGTCGACAGCCCGAAGGGCAGTATCGACGGCGATACCCGCGCCTACACCATCTACGCCAACGACCAGTTACCGGATTCGAAGGACTGGAACGACGTCATCATCGCCTATCGCAATGGCGGACCGCTGCGGGTTCGCGATATCGGCCAGGCCGTCACCGGCCCGGAAGACGCCAAGCAGGCGGCCTGGGCCAACGGCAAACGCGGCGTGTTCCTCATCGTGTTCAAGCAGCCCGGCGCCAACGTCATCGATACCGTCGACAAGATCAAGGCGACGCTGCCGCGGCTGGTCGCGGCGATCCCGCCGGCGGTCAAGATCGAGGTCATCAGCGATCGCACCCAGACCATTCGCGCGGCAGTCGAGGACGTGCAATTCACCTTGCTGCTGACCATCGCGCTGGTGGTTATGGTGATCTTCATCTTCCTGCGCAGCTTCTGGGCAACCGTGATCCCGACCGTCACGGTGCCGCTGGCGCTACTCGGCGCCTGCGCGCTGATGTGGGTGTTCGGCTATTCGCTCGACAATTTGTCGCTGATGGCCTTGACCATCGCCGTCGGCTTCGTCGTCGACGACGCCATCGTGATGCTGGAGAACATCACCCGCTACATCGAGGAAGGCGAAAAGCCGATGGCCGCCGCCTTCAAGGGCGCCCGAGAAATCGGCTTCACCATCGTCTCGATCTCGGTCTCGCTGGTCGCGGTGCTGATCCCGCTGCTGCTGATGGGCGGCATCATCGGCCGGCTGTTCCGCGAATTCGCGGTGACGCTGGCGATGACGATCCTGGTATCGATGATCGTGTCGCTGACACTGACGCCGATGATGGCCTCGCGCTTCCTGCGGGCGCATCAGGAGACCCGGCACGGCCGCTTCTATCAATGGAGCGAAAGCGCGTTCGACGCCATGCTTCGCGCCTATGAGCGCGGGCTCGATCTGGCGCTGCGCTGGAAGCTCACGACGCTGATGGTTTTCTTCGCGACGCTCGGACTGTCGGTCCATCTGTTCGTGATCATCCCGAAAGGCTTCTTCCCGCAGCAGGACGTCGGTCTGATCACCGCCACCTCCGAGGCCAGCCAGGACATTTCGTTCGCCGACATGAAGCGCCGTCAGGAAGAACTCGGCAAGATCGTGATGGCCGATCCCGATGTCGCAACCATCGCCATGAACATCGGCGGCAGCGGCAGGGCCGGCAACAACGGCAACATGTTCATCACGCTGAAGCCGCGCGACGAACGCAAGGCGTCCGCGCAGCAGATCATCGCCCGGCTGCGCCCCAAACTGGACAAGGTCGAAGGCGCCCGGCTCTATATGCAGGCCGCGCAGGACGTGCGGCTCGGCGGCCGGCCGACGCGAACCCAGTTCGAATTCACGCTGCAGGACGCCAATCTGGCCGAACTGAACGAATGGGCGCCAAAAATCCTGGCGAAGATGCAGACGCTGCCGGAGCTCCGCGACGTCGCGACCGACCAGCAGACCAACGGCACCACAGTGGAACTGAAGATCAATCGCGACACCGCCTCGCGCTACGGCATCCAGCCGCAACTGATCGACGACACGTTGTACGACGCTTTCGGCCAGCGCCAGGTGACGCAATATTTCACGCAGCTCAACACCTACAAGGTCATCCTCGAAGTGCTGCCGGAATTGCAGGGCAGCCTCGACACCCTGAACAAGATCTATGTGAAATCCCCGACCACCGGCGACCAGGTGCCGCTGTCGACCTTCGCGAAATGGACCAGCGTGCCGGTGCGGCCGCTGTCGATCAGCCACCAGGGCCAGTTCCCCGCCATCACGATCAGCTTCAACCTCGCGGAGGGTGCGGCGCTGGGCCAGGCAACCGACGCCATCCAGAAAGCGATGGTCGAGATCGGCGCGCCGACCACGCTCAATTCGAGCTTCCAGGGCACCGCGCAGGCCTTCCAGCAATCGCTCGGCACCGTGCCGCTGTTGATCCTTGCGGCCCTCGTCGTCGTCTACCTGATCCTCGGCATCCTCTATGAAAGCTACATCCACCCGATCACGATCCTGTCCACGCTGCCGTCGGCCGGCGTCGGTGCGCTGGCGATCCTGATGCTGTTCGGATTCGATTTCAGCCTGATCGCGCTGATCGGCATCGTCCTGTTGATCGGCATCGTGAAGAAGAACGGCATCATGATGGTCGACTTCGCGATCTCGGCCGAACGCGACGAGCAGCTGGAGCCGGAGGCCGCGATCCGCCGGGCGGCGCTGCTGCGTTTCCGCCCGATCATGATGACGACGATGGCGGCATTGCTCGGCGGCGTGCCGCTGATGCTCGGCACCGGCACCGGATCGGAAATCCGCCAGCCGCTCGGCTATGCCATGGTCGGCGGCCTCATCGTCAGCCAGGCGCTGACGCTGTTCACGACGCCGGTGGTCTATCTCTATCTCGACCGGCTCTCCAATGCGTTTGCGCGCTGGGGACGACCGGCAGATTCCGAGCGCGAAGCCGATCCGGAAGACCAGCGCGCGGTCAAGCAAGCCGCCGAGTGAATTTGCTTGCCAGGTGATTGGGCTCATTACTTGACTTTGCGCGCCTGACAGCACATCCGAGAGCGGCATATTCCGGAGCCGGATCAGTGAAAATCTCAGCAGCGCTCGCGTTCGTCGTCGCCGTTACGTTTGCCTCGCCCGGCTTCGGCCAGACGCCGCCGGCGCCCAAGGCCAAGACCGCGCCGCGTGCGGCCCAGGCAACGCCGTCACCGACTCCGACCCCTCAGGCCGAAGCTGCGCCGGCCAACACCCCTGCCCCTCCCGGCTGGGTCGCGCGCTGCCAGAGCCCAAGCCGCGATGCGCCGCTCGAATGCGCGGTCGAACAAACCGCGGTTCTCACCAAGACCGGACAGGTGATCGTGCTGGTCAACATCCGCGTCGCCGGCGACACCCGCCAGCCGATCGCTATCATCCAGTTGCCGCTCGGACTTAACCTGCCCGCTGGCGCCAAGCTCCAGGTCGACGACGGCAAGGTCTCCGATCTCCAGATCCAGACCTGCGAGCAACGCGGCTGCTACGCCAACAGCCCGATCCCGGCGGAGATGCTGGCGGCGATGAAATCCGGCAAGCAAATGAAAGTGTCGTTCCAGAACATGGCGAAGGAAAGCATCACCATTCCGATGCCGCTCGCCGACTTCGCCGCGGCCTACGACAAGATCAAGTAACGGCGCGCGTCGATCGGCTCAAGCGGCTGCTGCCGGCACCGGCAGATCCGCCTTTGCGGCCACGTAGACGGTGTTGCTGGCATCGTGGTCGCCGCGCCAATTGTCGAAGGTGACGACGTGGGATGTCGAGGTCGCAAAGGCATCGGCCAATAAGCGCTCAAATGCATCGTCCGGCGGATCGTTCGACCACAGCGCGAAGACGCCGCCCGGGCGGAGATGATCGGCGATGCGTGCCAGCCCTTCCGGCTGGTACAGTGCGGCGTGCCGCGGATGCAGCAGCTTGCGCGGCGAATGGTCGATATCGACCAGCACGGCATCGAAACGGCGCGCCGGTGAACCCGTGTCGAACCCTTCGGCGGAGGACGACATCGCAAAGAAATCGCCATGGGCCAGGCGGCAGCGCGGATCGCCGGTGAGCTGCTTGCCGAGCGGAAGCAAGCCCTGCTCGTGCCATTCGATGACCTCTGAAAGCGCATCGACCACGATCAACGATCGCACACGAGCGTTTTCGAGCACCGCGCGTGCGGTGTAGCCGAGCCCGAGGCCGCCGACCACCACGTCGAGCTCTTCCCGACCGAGCGCCGCGAGGCCAAGTCGCGCCAATTCGACCTCGGCCAGCGTGTACTGGCTCGACATCAGAAACTCGTCGCCGAGCTTGATTTCGTAAACATCGACCTCGGACATCGGCCGCCGGCGCCGCCGCAGGCTGAGCACGCCCATCGGCGTCGGCCGGAAATCCAGCTCTTCGAAAGAAACGCTCATGCGCGCAGCCCTGACTGCGGCCCGGCCGCTTCCCAAAATACCGGCGGATTGCCGGGCCCCTTGCAACAACGCCTTCCCCGCGCGCTTGCCAAGGGCTGATGGTAGCGAGTAGAAGGGCGCCAGTTCGCCGGATTCCCAGGATCCGGCCGCTGACAATTACCCAGCCGACATCCTAACATACTGATGTTGTTGAGTAATTCTTGGGGAATGGTGTAACGGTAGCACAACAGACTCTGACTCTGTTTGTCTAGGTTCGAATCCTAGTTCCCCAGCCAATGACCGGCAGCCCGCTCCCCGACACGCCGTGCGCTTCATAAAGATGCACCTTTGGAGACCCGCGTAGCGGCGGCCGGTGCACGTGCCCCCGTACTCTCAAGCGCATCCCGCAAACGGCGGCCGTCGAATTTTCCGAAAAGCGTTTGCAGGGCATGCTACTTGCAGGAAATCCCGCGTACACCCTCCCGATAAATCGATCTCATGACCGCCAACATCGTAACCCTCGTCAGCCATCCCCTGGTCCAGCACAAGCTCTCGCTGATGCGCGAGAAGGAATGCTCCACCAAGGGTTTTCGCGAGCTTCTGAACGAGATCGGCATGCTGCTCTGCTACGAGGTCACCCGGGACTTGGCTGTGGAGATGGTCGACATCGATACGCCGGTCGCTGCGATGAAGGCGCCAAAACTCTCGGGCAAGAAGCTTACACTCGCGCCCATCCTGCGGGCGGGCGCCGGATTTCTCGACGGCATGCTGGCGCTCCTTCCGTCGGCGCGCGTCGCCCATATCGGGCTCTATCGGGATCCCACGACGCTTCAGGCCGTCGAATACTTCTTCAAGGCGCCCCAGGATTTGTCGGATCGCATGGTGATCCTGCTGGATCCAATGCTGGCGACAGGAAATTCGGCGTGCGCCGCGGTCGCCCTGCTCAAATCGCGCGGCGCCCGCGATATCAGGTTCGTCTGCCTGCTCGCGGCCCCCGAAGGAATTGCCCGGTTTCACACCGCGTGTCCCGATATCCCGATCTGGACGGCCGCCGTCGACGAGCGGCTGAATGATCACGGCTATATCGTGCCTGGTCTCGGCGATGCCGGGGACAGGATGTTCGGCACCAAGTAGATGCGTGCGGCGTCGCCTTCGCCTGGAAGCGACCGAAACAGCAAAATATCGCAGCTTCATGCCAAAGGCGGCTTGATCGACAGACGGGTATTGCCCACACTTTGTCCAACTGTCGCAATTTTTGGCACATCTGTTGCATTCAATTCCGGATGGCGTTCCGGGCACCAACGCCGCCCGGGGCCTTCGACAAGACCCGGGGTCCTCGGCAAAACGATACGGAATGGTGCGGATGACAACGGCAGCGGCGCTCGAACTGGTGCAATTGACGAAGAAGTACGGCGGCGTTACCGCCGTCGATGCCATCGACCTCAAGATTCCCGCCGGCGCCTATTGTTGCCTGCTCGGACCGTCGGGCTGCGGCAAGACATCCACCTTGCGGATGGTGGCTGGCCATGAATCGGCGACTTCGGGCGACATCCTGGTCGGGCCGAAGAATGTGACCGACCTGCCGCCTGCCGGTCGAAACACGGCGATGATGTTCCAGTCCTACGCCCTGTTCCCGCATCTCTCCGTGATCGACAATGTCGCCTTTGCCTTGAAGATGAAAGGCGTTGCCAAGGCGGGGCGCCATGCCGAAGCCAACAGATTGCTGGAGCTGGTCGATATGCAGCCCTATGCGGCAAGGCTGCCGGCGCAGCTTTCCGGAGGCCAGCAGCAGCGCGTGGCGCTGGCGCGCGCGCTGATCACCTCGCCGCAGATCCTGCTGCTGGACGAGCCGCTTTCGGCGCTCGATCCGTTCTTGCGGCTGCGGATGAGGACCGAACTGAAAAAGCTGCAGCGCGAGCTTGGGATTTCCTTCATCCATGTGACGCACGGCCAGGACGAGGCGATGGCGCTCGCCGATATCGTGGTTCTGATGAATGGCGGCCGGATCGAACAGCAGGGTTCGCCGCGCGAGATATTCAACCACCCCCGGACCGAGTTCACGGCGAGATTCATTGGCAGCCACAACGTCATCGCCATCGGCAACGAAAGTTTTGCGGTTCGCGAAGATCGCCTCAAGCTGAGACGGCCGGGCGAAGCCTTCAGCGGTCCGTCGGTCGCAGGCACCGTCAGCGAAGTCGAATACCAGGGGACTTACATTCGTATCGCGATTGCCGCCGAAGGCGGCACCGATATCTGCGCCCAGCTCACCGAAGATGAATTCGACGCCGCCAACTACGCCGTCGGTGAGCGTGTTCTCGCCAGCTGGGACCCGGCGCAGGCCAGTCCCTTGATAACCAGCCGTTCTGTAACCGTCCCGCCGCCCGATGAGGCGGCTTGACACTTGAGGGGAGATGATCATGAGCAAATCTTCGAAATTCAAGGGCGGCGTCAGCCGTCGCGCCGTGCTGAAGGGGGCGGCCGGTGCGGTGGGCCTGGCGGCCGGCTCCGGCGCGATTACCGGATTTCCTTACGTGCACTCGGCCGACCCGAAAGTGTTGCGCTACCTCGGGACCGCGGTGAACGCAGGCGACGAGATCTCGAAGAAATGCCTGCAGGATACCGGCATCAAGATCGAGTACATCACGGCTACGACCGACGACGTGACCAAGCGCGTCATCACCCAGCCGAATTCGTTTGACGTGCTCGACACCGAATATTTCTCGCTGAAGAAGCTGGTGCCGTCGGGCAATATTTTCGCGCTCGATGCCAAGAAGATCAAGGAATTCGGTAACATCACGCCGGTGTTCACCAAGGGCCAGTTGCCCAACGGCAAGAAGATCGGCGCCCAGGGCACCGCGCCCTGGAAGGTACTTTACCTCGAGGGCGCCAACTCGAAGAAATTCTCGACAACCCCCACCGAGTTCGTGACGCTGATCCCGACGGTCTACAATGCCGATACGCTCGGCATCCGGCCGGACCTGATCAAGCGGCCGATTTCATCCTGGAGCGAACTGCTCAATCCCGAATTCAAGGGCAAGGCGTCGATCCTGAACATCCCGTCGATCGGCATCATGGATGCGGCGATGGTGGTGGAGGCCACCGGCCAGCACAAATATGCCGACAAGGGCAACATGACCAAGGCCGAGATCGATCTGACCATGAAGATCATGACGGAGGCCAAGAAGGCCGGTCAGTTCCGCGCCTTCTGGAAGGATTTCAACGAGTCCGTCAACCTGATGGCCGCAGGTGAAACCGTCATCCAGTCGATGTGGTCTCCCGCGGTCACCAAGGTACGCTCGATGGGAATTGCCTGCACGTTCCAGCCGCTCAAGGAAGGCTATCGCTCGTGGGCGTCAGGGTTCTGCGTGTCGAAGGCGGTCTCGGGGCCGAAGCTCGACTGGGCCTATGAATTCGTGAACTGGTATCTGTCGGGCTGGGCCGGCGCCTATCTCAATCGCCAGGGCTATTATTCCGCCGTCCTCTCCACCGCCAAGGCCAACATGACGGCGGACGAATGGGGTTACTGGATGGAGGGCAAGGCTGCTGTCGGCGATATCAAGGCGCCCGACGGCACCATCCTGGAAAAGGCCGGCTCCAAGCGTGACGGCGGCTCCTACGACGACCGCATGGGCGGCGTCGCCTGCTGGAACGCCGTCATGGACGAGAACGACTACATGGTGCGCAAGTGGAACGAGTTCATCGCCGCTTGATGCCATCTTGCGACTTGCCGGGCCAGCGCGGCCCGGCAGGTACGTTTGCGCGTTGCTAGAGATCGGCTCCCAGATGGTTCAAGACCGAAAATCCTTCGTTGCGTGGCTGCAAGCCGCGCCGATGATGCTGGTCTTCGCGGTGTTCTTCATACTGCCGCTGCTGTTCGTGACGATCGTCAGTGCGTGGGACTACAATGAATATGAAATGCTCCCCGCTTTCAGTCTGCGCGGTTACACCGATACGTTCGAAGGCTGCATCGCCGAGCTGCCCGGCCTCTGCACGATCCTGAAGACCTACCTGAAAACCCTGAAATTGTGCCTGCTGACCTGGGTCCTGACGCTGCTGATCGGCTTCACCGTCGCCTATTTCCTCGCATTCCACGTCCGGTCCAAAACCTGGCAGATCGTGCTCTCCCTGCTCTGCACCATTCCATTCTGGACTTCGAACGTGATCCGCATGATCGCGTGGATTCCGCTGCTCGGCCGTAACGGATTGGTCAACACCGGCCTCCAGAGCACGGGACTAATACAGCAGCCGCTGGAATGGCTGTTGTTCTCCGAGTTCTCCGTCGTGCTCGCCCTCGTTCACCTCTTCACGTTCTTCATGGTGGTGCCGATCTTCAACTCGATGATCCGGATCGACAAGCGGCTGATCGAGGCCGCCTACGACGCCGGCGCCACCGGCTGGCAGACGCTGGTCAACATCATCATTCCCCTCTCGAAGCCGGGCATCGTGATCGGCTCGATTTTCGTGATCACGATCGTCATGGGTGATTTCGTCACGATCGGCGTGATGGGCGGCCAACAGATCGCATCCGCCGGAAAGATCATCGAGGCGCGGCTCAACGCGCTGCAGTTTCCCGCCGCCGCCGCCAACGCCGTCATCCTGCTCGGCATCACCATCATGATCATTTCGGCGCTGACGCGGATCGTCGATATCCGCAAGGAGCTGTGAGATGGGCGACAAGCGGTCGCGATCTTTTTACGTTCTGGCGGCGTTCTTCGCGGCCTACGTACTGTTCCTCTATGGGCCGATGATCGCGATCTACATCCTGTCGTTTCAGGGCCCCGATGGCGGGCTGACGTTCCCGATGAACGGGGTTTCGCTGGTGTGGTTCGGCAAGGTGTTCTCGGGCGCCGGCATCGTCGACATCGGCGCCGCCTTCAAGCGATCGCTCATGCTCGGCCTCGTCGTCATGGTCCTGACCGTCGTCCTTTCGGTTTCGGCCGGCATGGCCTTTCGAAAATCGTTCCGCGGCGCGACCGTGCTGTTTTATGTCGCGATCGCAAGCCTGATCATGCCATCGATCATCACCTCGCTCGGCATCGCGCTGGAATTTCGACTGCTGGACGATTTCATCATCAAGAGCGGCGCCGAAGGCTGGACCACGGCGATGGGACTTTTCACGTCAGGCCTTGGCGCCCATCTCACCTGGACCTTGCCGTTTGGCCTGCTGATCATGTTCGCGATCTTCAACCGCTTCGATAGCCGGCTCGAGGAGGCGGCGCGCGACCTTGGCGCGACGCCATGGCAGACCTTCCGCCATGTCGTGCTGCCGATCATATTGCCGTCCGTCGTGGGCATCGGTCTGTTCGGATTTACATTGTCGTGGGACGAACTCGCGCGTTCCAGCCAGGCGATCGGATCCGTCAACACCTTGCCGCTTGAATTGCAGGGCCTGACGACAACGGTGACAAAGCCGGACATCTACGCGCTGGGAACATTGACGAGCGCGGTATCCTTTCTTGTCATTTTCTCGGCGCTCGTCGTCATTCTCGTGCTGCAGGCACGCCAACGGCGCCACGGATCGGACGCCGGCAAGGGAATGGTGTAGAGCCGCTCGCTCACCCCCGCCGGCACACCAGATCGATCTCGACCAGCGCATCATAGGCCAGCCCCGTCACGCCGACGCAGGTTCGGGCCGGCAGGCGACCGGGCGCGAAATAGCTGCGGTAGGTCTCATTCATGTCGGCGTAGTCCTGCTTGAACTGCGTCAGATAAATGCGCGCCATCACCACGTGCTCGAACCCAAGCTCCAGGCCTGTCAGCACGAGCCGCAGATTTTCCATCACCGCGCGGGTCTGCGCGACGATACCTTCGGGCAGCATGCCCGGCGTGTCGGGCGTGTCCGGCATCTGGCCGGTGACGAAGACGAAGCCGTCGGTCTCGACGGCATGGCTGAACGGCGCTACGGGCTTCGGCCCGCCCGCGATCATGTGAAACTTCACTGCTGTTGGCCTCCGGTTATCACGACGCGTCCGGGAACAGCCGCTTGCTGAGGATCGCGTGGACGCCCCAATTGCCGTCAACGACCTGGGTGACGCCGAAGTCGACGGCGGCCGACATCAGCGCGATCGCCTCGTCTTCAGAGAGCCCTTTGACGTTCATCAGGAAGCGGCGCATCTTGCGGAACGCATCCTTCATCGCGAGGTCGAGCGAGGATTTTGTATAGACCTCGCTCTGTCCCTGCGCGCCGAATTCAGCCAGATAGTTCGGATGACTGAACCCGGTCAGCACCCAATCGGTCTCGGTCTCGATCAGGGGATAGCTGAGATCGGCAAAAGGGCGGCCCGCGAGATTGCCCTTCTTGTGCAGGATCACCTGAAACGTCCCCGTCATCGAACATTCGATCGCGGTGCCGGAGAGTTCGCCGTCACCCTGCGCCGCATGCGGATCGCCGATCGACAGCAACGCCCCGGGAACCGAGACGGGTAGATAAATCGTCGATCCCTTGCCGAGCCGCCAATTATCCAAATTGCCGCCGAAATAGGACGGCGGCACCGAGTCGACAAAGTCAGCCTCGCGCGGCGCCACGGCGATGACGCCGAAATGCGGCCGCAGCGGAATGCGAATGCCGTCGAGCACGGCGTGCCGCCGCTTCACGCTGCCCGCCACGACCGGCACGCCCGGATAGTCGTAGGTGGTATGGACCACGCCGAAGGGATCGGTCTGCGGCTCCCAGCGGTAGGAATAGAGCGCACGCGCATGCGGCGCGCCGCCGTCATGAAATATCTCGTAGATCGTCACCGCCTCGCGCGGCTTCGGCCCGGCCAGCAATTCGTCGTAATGATATCCCCACCAAGCTGCGACGCTGCTGCCGAACACCCGTCCCTGATATTGCGGGTTACGGCTCGGGCGCGGCACCATGTCGAGAATGCGGACCTCCAATACGTCGCCTGGCTGGGCTTCCTTCACCGCGACCGGGCCGGTGCAGATGTGGACGCCGAACCCCTCGCCCGCACCCCGGCCGAACACCGACGCATCCATCGGCCCGGCGCCGCGCCGGTCGACATTCTTGCAGCGGCTGGTCCAGCCGAACACGCTCTCGGCACCGGCGTCACCGGAGATCATCCGCTCGGGATCATCGGAGGCGTGTTGCGTCAGAGTTTCGATGGTGATGGTGTCGCCGGACGCGATCTCGATCTGCGGTGCCAGCATGCGGCTGAAGTAACCCCAATGCACCCGCGCCGCTTCCACGGAAATATGGTGGTGGGTTTGGTCGGCTTTGGCGATCCGATCATCGGCGTCGGCACGCGGAAAGCTTTTTCGGATCGTTCCCACCGTCTGATGCGCGCGCGAGTGGGCGAGCGCGTCCTGCGGCCAGCCGCGCTGACCTGCCGCCGCCGATGGCGCCGTCGCGCGCTCGACTTCCTGCTGGCGAAACTCGCGCGGCGGCAATCCAAAACGGTGACGGAAGGTCCGGCTAAAATGCGCGGAATCGCCGAAGCCGTAGCGATAGGCGATCTCGGAGATCGACTGATGCGCCCCCGCCGGGTTCGATAGATCGGCCCATGCACGCTGCAACCGCCGTTCGCGCACATAATGGGTGAAATTGTCGCCGACCCCTTCGAACAGCTTTTGCAAATAACGTTCCGAGATTCCCTCGGCCTGGGCAACCCGCGCCGGCGTCAGTTCGGGATCGTCGAGCCGGCGCTCGATGGTTTGGCAGATCCGGTGCAAGATCGCGGCCTGGGTCGCGCTGTGGCCGACATCCGATGTCGGAGCCGCGAGTTGGTGCGCGAAGGTCAGCAGCAGATCGGCGAGCCCCTGCGCGATAGCCGCCCATTCCACGTCGGTCAGCGATTCCAGCGTTCGCGCGGTCGCGTCCAGCATCCGCGAGAACACGTCGGCGAGTCCGCCGGGTGCGACGACACGCGCGTCGCCGAATTTCAGCTTGCCGGTGATGCGGCCATGCAGCGCCTCCGAAGTCACCGACAACACGATCACGCGCATGTCACGCTGGAACACGACGCTCCAGTCGCCGCTGCGCGGCAACAACAGCAAATGGCCGACCGGCACGATCCGGTGTCCCGATCCCTGCCGCAGCACCACGCCGTCCTCGACCGGCAACAGCGCGATCGGCAGGCTGTCACCGGAAGTCGGCAGCGGCGCCACACCCTGCGATCCAGCCGAAATCCGGGTCAAGGCCACGCCGGCGGCGTTACGATGAAACGCGGTCGCATGGCCGTCATGGAAGGCACAGGCGGCGGCGGCCGGCTGAAGGCCCACCGCAGCCAGCACATCCCGCCAGGCATCCGGGCGGTCGCTCGCGGCGTAGGATTCACTCGTGAACGGACGAAAACTCATCGTATCGACCCACCTTGGTCGATCGAAGCAACCTCTGTGCCAGACGCGCGCGATTGGACCACCCGGAAAACCGGCGCCGGAACCACATTGGTTATCGGCGTACCGCCGAAAGGCAATTCCTTTCAACGCATTAGTCGCACCTGAAGACGTTCTTGCGGATCGTGCCATGGACGCCCCAATTGGCATCCACGACCTGGGTCACGCCGAAATCCGCGCCGACCGACATCAGCGAAATCGCCTCATCTTCACTCAGACCGTGCACGGTCATCAGGAACCGGCGCAGTTTGCGGAACGCGTCGCGCATGGCACGGTCGAGGCTGGAATGGTTGGCGATCTCGGTTTGCGCGTTGGCGCCAAGTTCGGCGAGATAGTTGGGATAGGTGAAGCCGTAGACCGACCAGGCCTGCTCGGTCTCCAGCATCGGATGCGCCAATCCTTCGAGCGGGGTGCCGCCGAGGTCGCGATGCTTGTGCAGGATGAATTCGAAATCGCCGGTCAGGGACGTTTCGATGGCGGTGCCGCCGAGTTCGCTGTCGCCTTGCGCGGCATGGGGATCGCCGACCGAGAAGAAAGCGCCGGGCACCGCGACCGGATAATACATCCGTGCGCCCTTGCCCACCCGCCAATCATCGATATTGCCGCCGGTATAGCTCGGCGGAATCGAACTGACGAAATCGGCTTCCGAGGGCGCCAACCCCATGGTGCCGAAGTGCAGCCGGGCCGGCACCTTGACGCTAGTCAGGATATTTTCCCTCTTGCGGATCGTCGCATGATCGACCCGCACGCCGGGATAATCGATGGTCGCATGCACTATGCCGTCCGGATCGGTTTGCGGGGTCCAGACGTAGTTGTAGACTGCCCTCGCGAACGGCTCACCCGACGTGTCGAGTTCGAAGATCGTGATGACTTCGCGCGGCTTCGGCTCCTCGATCAAATCGTGATAATGAAAACCCCAATTCGCCGCCGCGTTGGATCCGAAGCAGCGGCCGGCATGACAGGCGTGACAAGCCGGCCTTGGCCTGACGTCGAGGATGCGCACTTCGAGGATATCGCCGGGTTCAGCGTTCTCGATCGCGACCGGGCCGGTCAAGAGATGGACGCCGACGCCTTCGCCCGAACCGCGAATGAACGGTCCTTCGGTCGGGCCGGAGCCGCGGCGGGCGACCGCCTTATGCTCGCGGGTCCAGTGAAACACGCTTTCGGCGCCGGGGTCGCCCGCGATCATCCGCTCGTAATCGTCGTTGGCGTGGTGGGTCAGCGTCTCGATCGTCGCACGGTCCCCCGAGCGAAGCGTCAGAGCCGGCGCGACCTTCTTGCTGAAATAACCCCAGTGAACGGTCGCCGGTGAAACCGGCAGGGTAAAGTGCTTCATGCTTGTGTCTCCTGGGGCCACGGTCGCAGAATTGCCATGCGTAGCGCGTGTTCACGTAACGTCATCTCACCGGCTCCGGCGCCCTGTCGGCTTCCATCACGCTGAGAAAACGGGCGGTGAGCGGGTGACGCGGGTTGGAGAGAACCTCATGCGCCGGCCCCTCCTCCAGAATCGTGCCGTCGCTCAGAAACGCGACGCGGTCGGCAACTTCATCGGCAAAGCGAATCTGATGGGTGGAGATAACCATGGTCAGGCCGTCGTCGATGGCGAGCCGCCGGATCACCTCCAGCACCTCATTGACGAGTTCGGGGTCCAGCGCGGACGTCGGTTCGTCCAGCAACAGCACGCTCGGGTTCGGCGCCAGCGCGCGCGCTATAGCGACCCGCTGCTGTTGCCCGCCCGAGAGGTGCCGGGGGAGTGCGTCGGCGCGATGGCTGAGACCGACGCGGTCGAGCAATTCGCGCGCCCGCCGGTCGGCGTCGAGCCGCGTCAACCCGTGCACCCAGCGTAATGGCCCCGCGACATTCTCTTTGGCCGTGAGATGGCTGAACAGGTTGAATTGCTGAAACACCATGCCGACACCAACACTGGCGCGCTCGTCGGCGATATCGCGCGGCGATAGGGGCTTGCCGTTGTCGCGGAAGCCGAGCCGCCGTCCACCGACGCGCACGATGCCTGAATCCGGATTTTCGAGATGGTTGATGCAGCGAAGCAACGTGCTCTTGCCGGAGCCGCTCGGACCCAATAGCGCCACCACTTCGCCGATGCGGACCGTCAGGTCGACGCCTTCGAGCACGGCCTGCGCGTCATAGCGCTTGCGCAGATTCTCGACCTCGACCACGACATTGTTGCGCGCGATGGTGGCAGATCGCCTGGCACGATCTTCACGCGTCAGCACCTTTGACGGCGCGAGCTCGACGCTTTCCGGCCGCACTACCACAGCGGGGTCGAGCGCGGCCGTCGCCTTCCCGTCCGCTTTCGGAAACATATCGACGCGGCGCCACGGCAGATATTCGGCAAACCGGCGACGCCGCACGGTGCGATCGAGATCGAGCCACCTCTCGACAAACAGCTGGATGACGCTGATCGCACCGGTCAGCAACAGGTAAAGCAGACCGGATGCCAAGAAGATCGAGAAGAAATCGAACGTCGAGGATGCGAGTTGCGTGCTTCGCAGCGTCAGCTCCTGTACGGCGATGACGGAGGCGAGCGAGGAATTCTTTAGCGCGCTGACCGATTCGTTGCCGAACGCCGGAATCATGGTGCGGATCGCCTGCGGCGCGATTACGCGCCGCATCAGCACCGCCGGCGTCATGCCGAGCGCCTGGCCGGCCGACACCTGCCCGCGATCGACGCCGAGCACGGCTGAGCGAAGCATTTCGGCGATGAACGGCGCTTCGTTGCAGGCCAGCGCCAACCCTGCTGCGATGATCGCGGGCAGTTTGATGCCGATATGCGGCAGAGCGTTGTAGGCAAACACCATCTGCAGCATCAACGGCGTGCCGCGAAAGATCACGGCGTACCCCCGCGCCAGCACGGCCAGGAGCCGGAAACGGCTGAGCTGCATCCAGGCCAGGATCAGCCCGAGGATCACGCCGCCGCCGAGCCCGAGGGCAGTCACCTGAAACGTGACCTGGATGCCCTCGAGCAAATACGGCATGCTTAGATAGTTCAGGAACAGGGACATCAATTGACCGTCAGCAGGCCCGGTTCCATGAGGTTTTCGGGATCAAGACCCCATTTCTTGAGCAGCGCGAGCTGATCGCCGGATTTGTAGATTTCCATCATCGCCGCCATCACGGCGTCGCGGAATTTGGGCTTGTTCTTGGGAACGGCGATGCCGACCGAATACGGGATCGTCACCGCGACCGCCTTCTCCAGCTTGTCGGGATAGGCCTTCACCGCATTATCGACGGTATTGACGTCGTTGATGTAGGTGTCGGCGCGGCCGGCAAGGATCGCCTGGATGCAATTGGCATTGTTGTCGTAGAGCTGCAGCGTCGGCTCAGGCTTGCCTTCGGCCTTGCAAATGGGAATCAGCGCCTGCACCAGCGGGACTTCGACGAAGCCGGTATTTTCGGCCGCCGCCGCCCCGCACAAGGAGGTGTTGATGCCGGTGATCTTTTTAGGATTGCCCTTGGCGACCAGCACGCCATCGAACACCTTCGAATAGGTGATGAAGTCGGCGGCCTTGGCGCGCTCCTCGGTGGCGTAGATGTCCGAGATCACGATATCGGCCTGGCCGGCGGCGAGCGTCGTCAGCAGGGCAGCGAAGGTGACCGCCTTGTAAGTAAGCTTGAAGCCGAGGCATTCGCCGATCTCCTCGCCGAGATCGATGTCGAAACCGATATATTTGCTGGGATCCTTCGGGTCGATCGATTCATAACCTGGCGTATGCGGGTTGATTGCATTGACCAGCGTCTTGCCTTTCCAGTCCGGATATTTTTCCTGCAGTGCCGCGCATCCTGCCGGCAGCGCCTGTGCGCTTGCAGGAATCAGGACTGCAGCGGCAAGGATTGATCCCAGGGCCGCCTTGCGCCACGGAAGTGAGGCGTGCCGTGCCCTTTTGAAAAGCCCTTTATGCATGTTGCCAGCTCCTTCGACTTTGTCATGGCGCCTGCCATGTTCCAAAACTCGAAGGAAAGCCTAGCGGCAACGGTCCCCGAAAAGCTTGTTCTGGGGCGTACAAAAAATTGGATCAGACGAGCCTGCGATTTGGGCACGGCTGCACAAAAAATGTCCGCGCGATTGGCGCCCCCTCACACCGGCGGCGTGCCGTGGGTGTGAAACGACTCGATCGTCTTCAGCCCCCAGGCCTGACCCTTCTTGCGCTCTTCCTCGGTCCAGATGATCGGCTTCCAGTCGGGCGCGAGAATGAGACGGGCGCCGGCGTTGGCGACTTCGACGCGGTTGCCGCCGGGCTCATAGACATAGAGGAAGAAGGTCTGCTGGATCGCGTGCTTGTGCGGGCCGGTCTCGATATGGATGCCGTGCTCCAGGAAAATATCGGCGGCGCGCAAAATTTCCTCACGGCTGTCGAGCGCATAGGTGACATGGTGGAAGCGGCCCATCTTGCCGTAGTGATCGCTTGTGTAGGCGAAGTCGTAGCTCTTGTTGCACATCGTCATCCACATCGCCGCTTCGGTGCCGTCGTTGAGCACGATCTGCTCGGTGGTCCGCAATCCCAGATAGTTTTCGAAGAACAGGCGGTTGGCCTTGATATCGACCGCCAGGCAATTGAGGTGGTCGAGCCGGCGGACATTGACGCCACGCGCCGGAAACCGCTGCGCCTGGTTCTTCAGCGCAGGTTTTAGCTCCGGCGGCGCCTGATACCATTCGGTCTCGTAATAGAGTTCGACGATGTGGCCGTCGGGATCGCGGCACCGAAATGCCGGCCCCTGCCCCATGTCGCCGTCGATCCAGCCGATCTCGAAGCCGGATCCCTTCAGCGCGGCGACGCGGCGTTCCAGCGCCTGCGGACTGCGCGCGCGTAGCGCCATGTGCTCCATCCCGGAGGTTTTTGACGCCGTGAGCTTCAGCGAATAGCGCTCGTAATCATCCCAGCCGCGCAGATAGACCGACTCGCCCTTGCGGCCGCTGACCGTCATGCCCATGACGTCGACAAAGAACTTTTCGCTCTCCTCCGGCTTTGGCGTCAGCATTTCCATGTGGCCGAGATGGGCGAGATCGAAGATCGGCTCGGGGGTCATTGTGTTGCTCCTGATGACCAAAATGCTCGGATCGTCATACCCCGCGAAAGCGGGGTATCCAGTACGCCGCGGCTCCTCTGTCGAACCGAACCTTCCCGGAGTGCTGGATCATCCGCTTTCGCGGATGATGACCGCTTGCGGATGCTACCAAAGCGCCCGCGTTACATCGTCGAACAATTCATCCACGCTGAACGCGCGCGGAATGAGCCCCTGCTGCGCGGAATAACCAATAATCAGCTCCAGCGAACGATGCATTTCGTCGGCGCTGAAGCGCGGCGTGGCCGGCGACGCCGCGGCCGACTCGGTCAGCAGGCGATGCACTTCCTGCACCGCGTCCGGATTTGTCTCGCACAGCGCCCGGCTCACCACCACCATGTGGTTGATCGGGACCACGTTATGCTTGGCAGCCCACGCCTTCTCCTCCGCCGCAACGTCGGCGAATAGCGGCTTCAAATCGGCATGCTCGGATTTCTCGCCGAGCACCGCGTCGAGTTCGCCGTCAACAAGCATCTGGATGATCTGTTTGCCGGCCGGCGCCCGCTTGGTCGTATCCTTGAATTCGGCGACATGGGCATCCTCGAAGGTCACCCAGTCGATCGAATTGAGATCAACGCCGTAATCATTGGCGAGAATGCCGCGCAGCCAGGCGCCGGTAGTTGTGGTGAAGGAGCGGATGCCGACGCGCTTGCCGCCCAGATCAGTGGGCGTCAGTGTGCCTCGTTTCGCGTTGTACAGCGCGAGGCTGTGCTGGAAGCGCGCCATCACCACATGAGGCAGCAGCACCATCGGCTTGTCAAAACCCTTGGCCATCAGATAGGTCACGATCGCCATCTCCGAGACGTCAAACGCGGCCTTGCGAACCATCGGCTTGAAGCCTTTGTTGGTCGGCGAATACTCGACGAAGTCGAACTCGACCAGACCCGACTTCAGCGCCCCGCTCTTCAGCGCTGCTGTCCCCGGATGGTCGCCGAGCAAAGTGCGTAGACGCATCGCCATCTCAGTCGCTCTCCGGCTCGTCGATGTAGACGAGGCCTGCTTTGGCCAGCGGCTCGCGCATCTTGTACATGTCGAGCCCGAGCACGCCGGCAGCAAGCTGCTTGCGCTTGCCGTCCTCGTCGGCGCGGCGCTTTTCGCCCTTGGCGACGACGTCGGCGGCGTCCTTGCGCCCGATCACCACGACGCCGTCGTCATCGGCGACAACGGCATCGCCCGGCACCACGTTGATTCCGGCGCAGACCACCGGCACGTTGACGGCGCCCAAGGTCGCCTTGACCGTGCCCCTGGCCGAAATCGCCTTCGACCATACCGGGAATCCCATCTCGCGCAGCGCCCTGGCATCGCGGACGCCGGCATCGATCACGAGGCCCTTCACGCCGCGCGCGATCAGCGATGTCGCCAGGAGATCGCCGAACATGCCGTCGGTATTGTCGGTGGTGCAGCCGACCACCAGGATGTCGCCGGGCTTGCACTGCTCCACCGCGACATGGATCATCCAGTTGTCGCCGGGCTGCGCCAGCACGGTCACCGCGGTGCCCGCCGCCTCGCCGCCGGCCCATACCGGACGCAGATAAGGCTTCATCAGGCCGAAGCGGCCATAGGCCTCATGCGCGGTGGCGACGCCAAGCGCACCGAGACGATTTACGAGATCAGCATCGGTACGCTTGATGTTGCGGACGACGACCGTTTTCATACCAACTCCTCCATCGCCATCGGGAACAGCCGCTGATAGGCCTCGCCATAGGTCATGGCCTTGCCGGAGTTGCGACCACCCTGCATGCCCCGCTGCAAAGCCACGCGCTCGTAATAGGCCCACAGGTGCTTTTGCGCCGCGAGTATCTCGAACGTTTTGCGCTTCTGCTCCCAGACCTCGTCGATGTTGAGGATCACCTGCGGCTTGAAATTGCACATCTCCGGTTGGTGCGGTTCGAACAGGAACACCGGCGGCGCGGCATAAGTGTACTTCGCGCCGGGCTTGTGGCCCATCGCCTGCGCGACCACGCGGGTTTCCTGCGCGAAATGCGCGGCGTTGGGGTGGTCGAAATTATAGGGATCCTCCAGCGCGTGGGTGAGGACGAAGGACGGATTGAGTTCGCGGTAGATATCGACCATGCGGTCGAAATGCGCTTCGGTGGTGCGCAGCGGATAATCGCCAGCATCGAAGAATTCGATTTCCGCGCCCAGCATTTCGGCGGCGCGCTGCGCTTCATCCCGCCTTCCGGCCTTGACCTTTTCCAGCGTGGCGCCGGATTCTTTCCAGGCGAACTGGCTCTCGCCGCGCTCGCCGAACGACAGGCAGGCGATCTTGATACGGTAACCCTTTTTGGCATGCAACGCGATCGCGCCGCCCGCGCGCCAGACAAAATCGCCGGGATGCGCCGTGACCACGAGACCCGTCTTGTTTGCATTGGTCATTGCTGTTTCCTCCGTTATTGGTCCGGCTATTGCTTCTCGATGCCCGCCCGCTCGATCACTTTAGCCCATTTCTCGATATCGTCCTTTAGCCGCTGCGCGATCTCCTCAGGCGTCGAGGCCCTGGCCTCGATGCCGAGTTCGAGCGCGCGCTTCTTCAGATCGGGCGTGTCGAGCACATCGCGCAGCGCGATGTTGAGCGTCTTGATCACCTCCGGCGGCGTGCCCCTGGGGGCGAAGATCGCGTTCCAGGAGCGCGCCTCGAAATCGCCGCCGCCCGCTTCCTTCACCGTTGGAACGTCAGGCAGGAAGCTGGTGCGGACCAGGCCGGACGACGATACCGCCGTCACCGCCTTGCCTGATATGTGCGACTGCACGGCCGTATAGTTCTCGATCGCCATCTGGATGTCGCCGCGCAATAGCGCGATCAGGACATCGGGCGAACTGCGGAACGGAACGATGGTGACATCGACACTGGCGGTGGATTTGAACAGCTGCGCCGAAAGGTTTTGCGTCGAGCCGACATTGATGGTGCCGACGTTGAGCCCGCCAGGCTTTTCCTGCGCCGCCTTGATGACATCGGCCAGCGTCCGGTACGGCGAGCCGGCCTGGGTGACGAGGATGAAGTCGAAATAACCCATGCTCGAGACCGGAACGAAATCCGTGACCGGATTGAAGCGAAGATTCTTGAACAGCGACACCGAAATCGCGGTGCCGTTGCTGAGCAGCGCCAGCGTATAGCCGTCCGCCGGCGACGACAGCACCGCACGCGCGGCATTGATGCCGCCGGCTCCCGGCATGTTCTCGATAACAAAACGCTGCCCCAGCTTTTCGCCCAGCTTCTCGGTGACGATCCGCGCGGTGACGTCGGCCACCCCGCCCGGACCGAACGAGAGAACCAGCCGCACCGGACGGTTGGGATAACTCTGGGCGTGCACCATCTGCGGCATCAGCAGCGCCGCTGCCAACGCAACGATCGCCCTGATCGATGCGCGCCGACTGTTCAAACCAAAGGCTTCACACTTGCCCGTCATGGTTGACCCGTCAGAATTCGAACAGCCGTGCGGGATTGTCGACCAGTATCTTCTGCTGCAGCGCCGGCTCCGGCGCGAACAGCGGAATGAGATCGACCAGGTCGCCGTCGTTCGGCATCGCGTTGACGTTGGGATGCGGCCAGTCGGTTCCCCAGATCACGCGATCCGGCGCGGTCCCGATGATGCGGCGCGCGAACGGCACTGCATCGTGGAACGGCGGACCGCTGGACACCCGTTCGCAACCGCACACCTTGACCCAGCATTTCTCGTCGCGCGCCATCAGGTCGATCAGGGTCCGGAATGGCAGCTGGTCGAGACCATCGGCGGCCTTGACGCGGCCCATGTGATCGATGGTGTAGCGCACCGGCAGTTTCGCCAGCATGTCGGCATAGTCAGGCAGATCGATCGCATCGAAATGCAGGTCGATGTGCCAGCCGAATGGTGCCACCATCGCAACGATTTTGTGAAACACCGCCATGTCGGGCACGCCACCGAGATGGCGGACGAAATTGAAGCGGCAGCCGCGGAAGCCGCCGTCATGCAGTGCGCGAAGCCCGCGCTCCGTAATCGAGTCATCGATGTTGGCTACGGCGCGAAAGGTCCCGTTGCTGACCGCGATGGCATCGAGTGCGACGCGGTTATCGGTGCCGTGCACGCTGGCATTGACGATGACGGCCCGGCCAATGCCGATCTTCCGGTGCAGTGCCCTGAAATCCTCCAGCGGCGCATCCGGCGGCGTGTACGGCCGTCCCGGCGCGTACGGATATTTGTCGCCGGGGCCGAAAATATGGGTGTGCGCATCGCACGCCAGCGGTGGCAGCCGGAATTTCGGCGTCCGCGTATTCGGATCAGGACCGGGAATAGTTGGCTTCGTCATCATGCTCTCGTCAGGGGCGTGAACGCGAACCGGCCGGCGCTTTCCTGGCCCCGGCCTTCGCAGCGGGTTCTCCGACTGGCGCGCCGTTGATGTCAGGCGCCTGCAGCGAGGCGACGGTGGCGGAAACCAGTTGCTCGATCGCCTCGGCCATGTCGGCGCCATCGGCCTCGCCGCGCGACAGCCGCGTCACCCGCTCCGGGCTGACGAGGGTGTAATAGAGCGCGCCGAGCAGGAACTGGGATCGCCACACCAGCGTCTTGCGCGGCAGATGCGGCAGGCTCTGCTCGATCGCTTCGATGAACGCATTGGTGGTGTCGTCGAAGATTTCCGCGATGATGCGGCCGACCACGGCGTTGCCTTCCGCCGACATGACAGCGCGCAGCCGCGTAAACCGCGCGCCCCCGCCAGCCAGATCGCTGCTCGACGAAAACGCCGGCTGCACATAGGCACGCACGATCGCCTCGAGCCGATCCTGCACGTCGCGCACGCGCTTCGCCGCCACCAGCAGTTCAATGCGGCGCTTGTTCATGGGGCCGCAGTGCCGCTTGTAGATCTCCAGCAGCAGGCCGTCCTTGCTCTTGAAATGATAGGTGACGCTGCCGGGGTTGGCGCCCGCCTCCAGCGCGATGTCGCGGATCGACACCGCATTGAAGCCACGGGTCGAGAACAGCGTCTCGGCCGAGCTCAGGATCGCCTCCCGCATATTGGGATTGCGCGTCATGGGATTGCTTTCCGCTTTCTCTTTTGTACAGATGTACAAATCTAAAGGCCAAGTCAATAAATATATGGCGAGCATCGGACGGCACGCGCACGTGGCGATATAGCCGACGCCGCACGCAGCCAATCAGGAGATCCAGTGAGGCCGCGCCCTACCGCGCATTGGCCGGGGCATGCACCGGCCACAAATCGTCGCGCCAGCGCAGCACGGTGGCGAGTATCAGCGCGAGGCCGAAAGCCGCATACAGCGTTCCGGTCGCCGCAAAACCGATTTCGTCGATCAGGCTACCGGCGGCAAGCAGGCCAAACGGCAGGCCGTAGATCACCATCATGCGCACGCCCATCACCCGGCCGCGAAAATTCTCGGCGGAAGTGCGCATCAGGATGACGGCGATCGAGATCATGGCAAGGCTCTGCGAGAATCCGGCAATCACCAGACAGACGATCGCGGTCGGCACCGTCTGCATCTGCACGAACAGCAGCAGCGTCGCATACCACAGCACGGTCGAGGCGATCATCAGCCGGGCCACCCGGATACCGTGGACCAGGCTCAGCACGATCGAGCCGGCCAGCGAGCCGATGGCAAAACTTGCCGAGAGATAGCCGAGCCCGGTCTGGTTGGTGTCGTAGATCGCCTTGGCAACGTAGGGCAGCAATCCGTTGGTCAGCGGATAGGCCGTGAGGTTGGCGAGGAACGCGACCCAGAGCGCGGCGCGCATGCGCGGTGTGGTCCAGCAATAGGCCACGCCCTCCATCAGGTCGCGCAATGGCGAGGGCCGCAGCGCTTCAGTTTCGGCATCGCCGGTTCGATGCGGCTTCACAGGCGCCGCCACGCACAGCGTCAGCGCCGTCGCGACGAGATAGAGGCAGACGATCGCCACATAGGCCGGCCCCATCCCGAGCGCGGCGAACAATCCGGCGCCGCTCAGCGCGCCGGCGATGCGTGCGGTATCCATCGTGGTCCGGGAAATGCTGATGGCACCGATCAACTGATCGCGCGGCATGATGGTGGCGACCAGCGCGCCGCGCACGCCGAGGTCCGACGGCCGGACCACACCCATCAGCGCCGCGACGGCAAACACAAAGAGCGGGCTGAGATGGCCTGACAACGCCAGCGCCATCAGCACAGTCGCCAGCACGGCATAGCACGCGCGCATCATGGCCAGCAGATCGCGATGGCCGATGCGATCGCCGACGACGCCGAACATCGGGGCGACCAATGTGCCGATATAGCCGAGGGAAGCGAACACCGTGAGCAGCAGCACCGACCCGGTCTCGACCAGCACGTACCAGCCGAGGATGATCATCTCCATCTCGAACGCCCACGAGGTGAGCAGATCGGCGGGCCACTGGAAACGATAATTCCGGATCCGGAACGGAGCGAGCGCGGAAGGCCGCGCGAAGTCGCTCAAGACGCGCTGTCGCGAATCATCGCGTTCCACCCTGCCCTGTTTCTTGTTCTTTGCTTCAGTTTGGATACCGTGCAGCGATCGCTTGTGTCAATTAAGACGCACCTTCGGGCAGGCGCTCGAACTGCACCGCTGCCATGCGCCGACCTATCCCTGGCCTCCCGCGGACGCCAGCATCGGTTCAAACGAACTTTCGTCGCGCTTGCGCCGGGTTTGAATGACATGCCGCCAGATTTATCGCGCGGCCGGGATCCTCAGCACGCATCGAAATCCGAGATGACTGGTGGATGTGTCGATCGCCTCGGCGATGCGCGCGGCCGGTCGGCAGTGGCGGCAATCATTCGGCGCACAGAGATGCGAACCGCCCTTGACGACCTTGCGCGGGATTTTGAGGTTCGGCGCGCGAGGGCCGCGACTTCCCTCCATTCGCCCGCCGCGCGGATTTCCGGGAATGGAGCATGCCTCTGGGGTGGCCGCCTGGTGTTTTGGCGAATACCAGTCGGCCGTCCATTCCCAGACATTGCCGATCATGTCGTAGACACCATAACCATTGGGTGGAAAGGCCGTTACCGGGGAAGTGCGCTCGTAGCCGTCCTGACGAAGGTTGCGCAACGGGAATTCCCCCTGCCAGGTATTGGCCATGTGAACGCCGCCGGGCGTCAATTCATCGCCCCACGCGAATTCGGCGCGGCCGAGCCCGCCGCGCGCCGCAAGCTCCCATTCGGCCTCGTTCGGCAGCTCCTTGCCGGCCCATTGCGCATAGGCGAGCGCATCGCGGTAAGACACCTGCACCACCGGATGATCGTTCAAGCTGTTGATGTCGCTCCTGGGGCCGTAAGGGTGCCGCCAGTTGGCTCCCTTCAGGAAGGTCCACCATCGGCTGCAGTCTCGTAAATCATAGGTCGAGTGCGGTCGCTCGAACACGAGGGAACCCGCCTCGGGCATATCCGGCAACGCACCGGTACAGGACTCCGGATCGGCTGGGGTTTCGGCATTGGTTTTGTAGCCGGTCGCGATCACAAACCGCGCAAACTGACGGTTGGTCACCGGCGTGCGGTCGATCCAAAAGCCGCCCACCGTCACAAGGTGGGCCGGCGCTTCCTCCGGATAGTGATTGTCGGAACCCATCTGGAAGGTGCCGTCAGGAATCCAGACCATATCGATGGTCCGGTCATCTTCCGATTCCCGATTGCCCCGCAGGATGTCGGGTTGCAGCAACGTCACGGCACGAACTCCAGAAATGCGCGGGTGGCACAGCGCATTGGCGGATTGGCTCGATCCCTGAACAGCTCATGGGCGCGAAGCAATGGCGCACCAGCAAGCTAGATGAATCGCGAACGGATGTGATGTGCAATTTGTGCCAATCTGTAATGAAGCAGGCTCACAACACAAATGCGCGATTTCACAAATCGGCCAATTCGTTGATTTGATGCGAGCCGATCTCCAAGAAAAATTGTGTGAATGTGTGATGCAGATGGGAACCCGAGCCATCGAAACTGACGTCGCGCGTGCCAAGTCCGGCTAAACTCAAGTCCGGCTAAACTTATTGTCGTCACGCTCAAGTTGTGACTAGACTGGTGTGCGCTGATTTGCGTTGGCCGATTCCGATCGTCGTCGGGCGAGACGTTGCAAGGCCGAGGGAGCGCCGAACCATGAGCGGGCAGCTTGCGGTCAATACCTGTAGTCTGGACAGCTTCGAAGGCCTTCACCAGGCGATCAGGGGATCCCATGTCGAGGTGATGCAACTCGGCCGCGGAAAGTTTCGCGGCGCGTTGAGCCATGTCGGCATCGGGGATTTTTCGCTCAGTATCGGCTCGTTTTCCGTCGGCGTCCGCACCCAGCGCATTTCGACCGACGACAAGCTGGTCGTGGGCATGCTGCTAAGTTCCGAAGACCGCGTTACCCATTGGTCTTTCGATATGCGTCCGGCGGACGTCCTGATCATGCCGCCCAGCACCGAGCACGACGGAGTTTTCCACGGCGCCTCAGCCTATGCCGCGATCCGTCTCGACCTCGCCGAGGTGATGTCCCTGTTCAAGGGCGAACCAAGGTTGAGCGACCCCGCCGCATGGCTCAACAAGAACGTCTATCACGCGGACCCTTCGATCGGCATGGCGGCGACACGGCGGCTGCCGCTGATCATTTCCCGGCTGGCACGGCAGCAGACCGCCTTATCCGATGCCGTCGCCGATTTCTGGAAGCGCTCGATCGTCGACGCCGTTACCGGAACCATCGTGCAATCGTTACCGCCTGACAGCAGAGGGCTTTTGCCCTCGGCGATGCAACTGGTCGGTAAAGTCGACGACTATCTCGATGCAGCCGGCCTTCGCCCGGTGCACGTTTCCGAAATCTGCGCCCATCTCAACGTCTCGCGGCGGACACTGCATCGCGCCTTTTACGAGGTTCTCGGTCTCGGACCCATCACCTACCTGCGTCACAAACGGCTTTGCGCGATTCATTCCGCCTTGAGGGAAAGCAATCCCGCGATGGTCACCGTCGCGCGGGTGGCGATCCAGCACGGTTTCATCGAGCTTGGACGCTTCTCGCACTACTATCATTCGCTGTTCGGGGAGTATCCGTCGGAAACGCTGGGCGGCCGCGGGTTCCGCGCGCGCAAGGAGATCGATCCGAGTTTGGCCGAGCCGGTTCCGGTCGGCATTAACACCCATTAACCGGTCGCACCCGCGAAACCGGCCGGCGTCAAATTCCGATTCAAGCCGCTGATACCACCTTGCCGCGGTGCGAGAGCAACAGCCGCCGGATCTCCACGGCCGGTATTGCGGGGCTGAACAGAAACCCCTGTATTTCGGTGCAGCCGAGGATGTACAGCAGATTGCGTTGCTGCTCGGTCTCGACGCCTTCCGCTGTCGTCGTCATGTCGCTCGCGGCCGCGATGTTCACCACCGCCTGGACGATTGACGAGGAAGCGCCGGCGCCGGCGAGATCCTTGATGAAGGAGCGGTCGATCTTGATCTTGTCGAATGGAAATCGCTGCAGATAGCTCAGCGAGGAATAGCCGGTGCCAAAATCGTCCAGCGCGATGCGCACGCCGAGCTTGCGCAACTGATGCAAAACCTCCAGCGCGCCCTCGTCGTCGCGGATCAGCACGGCTTCGGTGATCTCGAGTTCGAGCCTGGAGGCGGCGAGGCCCGACGCGGCAAGGGCTGCCGCCACGTTGAGCGCCAGTGTCTGGCTCCGAAACTGCACCGGCGAGACGTTGACCGCGACGCGGACCTCCACCGGCCATTTGGCCGCCTCGGCGCAGGCCGCATTGAGCACAAAGTGGCCAAGTTCGTTGATCAGGCCGGTCTCTTCCGCGACCGGAATGAATTCCGCGGGCGAGATCATGCCGCGCTTGAGGTGGCGCCATCGCAGCAGCGCCTCGCAACAGGAGATCTTGCCGTCCTCGAGATTGAGCACCGGCTGGTAGTAGGCCTCAAGATCGCCATCCGAGATCGCCTGACCCAATTCGAGTTCCAGAATTCGCCGCGCCCTGGCGCGCGCATCCATGCCGGCCTCGAAGAACCGGTAGGTCCGCCGTCCGTCTGCTTTGGCGCTGTATAGCGCAAGGTCGGCGTTCCGCAGCAACTGGTCAAGATCCAGCCCATCGACGGGCGCAAGCGCGATGCCGATGCTGGCATCGGTCGTGATCAGGTGGCCCGAACACTCGAACGGCGTCCTGATCGCCGCATAAATTCCGTCAACGAGTTGAGTGGTTTCCGACTGTCTCTTGATAGCGGTCTGAATGACGGCGAATTCGTCACCGCCGAGCCGCGCCGCCACGTCGGTTTCTTTCAGGCAGCCGCGCAGGCGATCGGCCACGCCCTTGAGCAACTCGTCGCCGATCGCATGGCCGAGGGCATCGTTGACGCGCTTGAATTCGTCGATGTCGATATAAAGTACTGCGATTTGTTCGCCGGGCCTGACGGCCTTCAGCGCCTGTTCCAGCCGCTCGCGAAACAGGACCCGGTTGGGCAGATCGGTCAGCCCGTCGTAATGCGCCAGATGGGCGATCTTCTCCTCGGCGCGGGTGCGCTCGGTGATGTCCTCGATCGTGGCCACCCAGCCGCCCGCCTTCAGCGGCCGGTTGACGATCTCGATCGCGCGGCCGCCAGGTGCTTCCGTAAGCTGTCGCGTGGCCTTGCCGAGCGACACGGTGCGGATGATGGCGTCGCAGAACTCGTCGACATCGCCATCGAAGGATCCGGTTTCCTTGCGGTGCTCGATCAGGCGATGCATCGAGCAGCCGGACTTCGCCACATCCGGCGACAATCCGAACATATCAATATAAGGCTGATTGCAAATGACGATGCGCGCCGATGCATCATAGAGAACAAGACCCTGCGGGATATTGTTCACGGCAACCGTGAGCTGGCGCCGCTCCGCCGCGAGCCGCTGCTCGGACAACCGATGGCGCCTCAGCAGCACGCCGACGACGACGGCGAGGACCGCAACAAAGGCAAGCAACACACGTTCGCGCAGGCCCCACGCCGAGGTCGCCACGCCAGCCGAAATGACCGCGGCGATCAGGACCGCACAAAAAGCAAGGCGCTTTGCCGTTCCGGGCTTCTCAGCAGGATTCGTCAAACCGCGGGGCATGTGATGGCCGCTATCGAAAGTCACCTGGTCCTCCCCAGCGTGACAACGCTACGCATGACAGATGGAAGGTGCGTTACAACTTGCGGTTAGCAATCGGTTACCGCGATACACGGCCTGGTTCCATCGCCGGCATCGCAGGTTAGCGGCACGCGTTGATCAGGGCAGGCCTCTCCTTGGAGGTGGTAAACAAAGGATTAAACCGGGGCGGTCTGTCGTGCACGCGGGCAATTGCGAAAAAGCACTGATTTTCCTGCTTAACTTGGATGTCGATACGGCGATCAGAACCGTTTGCGCAACGGATCATGAGGCGGGATGCAGCGGATTTAGCGAATCCGAAACCTCGTCCGCTTAACCGTTTCGCTAGTGCCGGCCGCCCATAATGCGGTCCGATCCATTTTCATGACATGCCAGGTTCAACATCGTGACATCCTTCGGACGTGTGATTTCGGTGCGCGGCTCCCTCGCCCGGGTCGGACTTCTGGCGGTAAGCCAGATGGCCACCTCGGAAGTTCGTGCCACCGTCGGCCGCTTCATCAGCATTCGCTGCGCAACTTCCACCATCGTCGCCATGATCACCGACGTTTCCTGCGAGGACCTGCCGAGTTCCGACACCTACATTGCCACTGCCGGGGTCGACCTGCTCGGCGAAATCCTCGGCGGCGAGCGGCCGAAATTCCAGCGCGGCGTCACCAACTATCCGACCATCGGCGATGCCGTCGAGCTGATCACCAATCAGGAATTGCGTACGGTCTACGCCCCGACCGGGTCGGACCAGATCAATGTCGGCACCCTGCAGCAGGACCGTTCGGTCATTGCCTATGTCGACGTCGAGGAAATGCTCTCCAAGCATTTCGCCGTACTCGGATCGACCGGCGTCGGTAAATCGACCGGCGTATCGCTGCTGCTCAACGAGATCCTCAAAGCGCGGCCGAACCTGCGGATCTTCCTGCTCGACGTCCACAATGAATACGGCCGCTGCTTCGGCGACCGCGCGCTGGTGCTGAACCCGCGGAACCTGAAGCTGCCGTTCTGGCTGTTCAATTTCGAAGAGATCGTCGACGTGCTGTTCGCCGGCCGCCCCGGCGTGCCGGAAGAGCTCGATATTCTCGCCGAAGTCGTTCCGATGGCGAAGGGCATCTACACCCAGTACCAGAACGCCGACCGCGTCGGCCTGAAGCGGATCGATCCCAAGGCGATCGGCTATACCGTCGATACGCCGGTGCCGTATCGGCTGGTCGATCTGATTTCGCTGATCGACGAGCGGATGGGCAAGCTGGAAAATCGCTCCTCGCGCATCATCTATCACAAGCTGATTTCGCGCATCGAGACCGTCCGCAACGACCCGCGCTACGCCTTCATGTTCGACAACGCCAATGTCGGCGGCGACACCATGGCGGAAGTCATCAGCCACCTGTTCCGCCTGCCCGCCAACGGCCGGCCGATGACCATCATGCAGCTCGCCGGCTTCCCCGCCGAAGTCGTCGATTCCGTGGTCTCGGTGCTGTGCCGCATGGCGTTCGACTTCGGCCTGTGGAGCGACGGCGTCTCGCCGCTATTGTTCGTCTGCGAAGAGGCGCATCGCTACGCCGCCGCGGACCGCAATATCGGCTTCGGTCCGACCCGCAAGGCGGTCTCGCGCATCGCCAAGGAAGGCCGCAAATACGGCGTCTATCTCGGCCTGGTCACGCAGCGGCCGGCCGAACTCGACGCCACCATCATCTCCCAGTGCAACACGCTGTTTGCGATGCGCCTCGCCAACGACCGCGACCAGGCGCTGCTGCGCTCGGCGGTCTCGGACGCCGCCGCCAACCTGCTGTCGTTCGTGCCTTCGCTCGGCACCCGCGAGGTGCTGGCGTTCGGCGAGGGCGTCGCGCTGCCGACGCGGCTGCGCTTCAAGGAAGTCCCGCTCCATCAATTGCCGCGCAGCGAAGCCACCATCTCGACCTCGCCCTCGATTGCGGCCGGTCACGACATGCATTTCGTCAGTGCCGTGCTGGACCGCTGGCGCGGCGCCACCTCGCATCGCGACGTGCCCAACGATCCCATGATCAACGAACGGCCGGCCGCCCGAACGCTGGAACCGCGCGCGGTGGAAGCGCCGATGCTGCAGCCGTCGCTCGGGCTCGATCCCGACCGCTTCTCGCTGTTGAAGAAGCCGCTGCGCTGACGGGTCTGCGGCTTGCGGGCTGATCGGGACAGCCGAAAGGCCGACCCGGTCAAACCAAAATATCGAAAACAACCCCATGCAAAGAAAGCAACCCCTTGTAAACAAAGGGGTCGCCGGCATGGATGCCTACCGCGCAAAAACATTTTGACACGTCGGGCAAATCACCGGCACGTTTCCACCATCGCGCCAATTGTTGACCCGACCATGGCCTTTCCCATCGGGCTCTCCGCGTGAGCGCAAACCAAAATTCCGATCAGAATGACGACGGCGACAGTGCCCTTAATCGCTGCAGGTTCGGCGTTACTGGCACAGCCTGTAGGGCGGGTTCTCTTTAACCCGCCGCTTCACGTGAATCACCTAAAACGGTGACAGTGCACTCAACTGACAGAGGCTATTAAGTGCACTGTCACCGAAATTGATCGGGACAGGCGAAAGGCCGACCCGGTCAAACCAAAATATCGAAAACAACCCCATGCATAGAAAGCAACCCCTTGCAAACAAAGGGGTCGTCGGCATGGATGCCTACCGCGCAAAAACATTTTGACACGTCGGGCAAATCACCGGCACGTTTCCACCATCGCGCCAATTGTTGACCCGACCATGGCCTTTCCCATCGGGCTCTCCGCGTGAGCGCAAACCAAAATTCCGATCAGAATGACGACGGCGACAGTGCCCTTAATCGCTGCAGGTTCGGCGTTACTGGCACAGCCTGTAGGGCGGGTTCTCTTTAACCCGCCGCTTCACGTGAATCACCTAAAACGGTGACAGTGCACTCAACTGACAGAGGCTATTAAGTGCACTGTCACCGAAATTGATCGGGACAGGCGAAAGGCCGACCCGGTCAAACCAAAATATCGAAAACAACCCCATGCATAGAAAGCAACCCCTTGCAAACAAAGGGGTCGTCGGCATGGATGCCTACCGCGCAAAAACATTTTGACACGTCGGGCAAATCACCGGCACGTTTCCACCATCGCGCCAATTGTTGACCCGACCATGGCCTTTCCCATCGGGCTCTCCGCGTGAGCGCAAACCAAAATTCCGATCAGAATGACGACGGCGACAGTGCCCTTAATCGCTGCAGGTTCGGCGTTACTGGCACAGCCTGTAGGGCGGGTTCTCTTTAACCCGCCGCTTCACGTGAATCACCTAAAACGGTGACAGTGCACTCAACTGACAGAGGCTATTAAGTGCACTGTCACCGAAATTGATCGGGACAGGCGAAAGGCCGACCCGGTCAAACCAAAATATCGAAAACAACCCCATGCATAGAAAGCAACCCCTTGCAAACAAAGGGGTCGTCGGCATGGATGCCTACCGCGCAAAAACATTTTGACACGTCGGGCAAATCACCGGCACGTTTCCACCATCGCGCCAATTGTTGACCCGACCATGGCCTTTCCCATCGGGCTCTCCGCGTGAGCGCAAACCAAAATTCCGATCGGTGCCTCTCTTACGGGTGCAGTCTGTAGCCTGTAGGGCGGGTTCTCTTTAACCCGCCACTTCACGTGAAGCACCTAAATCGGTGAAATCGGTGACAGTGCACTCAATCGACAGGCTATTAAGTGCACTGTCACCGAAATAGAAATGAGCCGTGCCATCATTACTGTCAGGCGCGATCGGCGACGCTGTGCTCACCACCTATTAGTTAGCCGTCCGGCTAACTGTCATTGACACACGTTTGCGCCTCCGCTATAGTTAGCTCTATGGCTAACCATTCAATGCAACTCGACCATGTTTTCGGGGCCCTGTCCGACGCGACCCGTCGTGCGATCGTCATGCGACTATGTGATGGCGAGGCATCCGTCGGCGAGCTGGCGAAGCCGTTCGAAATGGCGCTGCCGAGCCTGATGAAACACATCCGCATTCTGGAGAGCAGCGGCCTCGTGGCGTCCGAGAAGACCGGTCGCGTCAGGATGTGTTCATTGCAGACGGAAGCTCTCGCGACCGTCGAGCTTTGGTTGGCGGCGCAAAGGCAGATCTGGGAGCAACGACTGGATCGACTGGAAATGTACGTTGAGAAACTGAAGAAAAAGGAGAAGTCCAATGCCCGCAAACGCAAGTCAAAATGAAACGCCCCTCTCCACTTGGGCGCTCGATCGGGAGATCGTCCTCTCGCGTGTGATCAACGCGCCACGCGAGTTGGTTTTCTCCGCCTGGGTCGATCCGCGCCACCTCCCCCAATGGTTTGGTCCGGCCGGTTTTAGGGTCGAGACAAAGTCCATGGATATTCGCGTCGACGGCGAATGGCGGTTCGATATGATCGCTCCCGACGGCAAGCGATATACCAATCGGATGCAATTCCGGCGCATCGAGCGGCCGCATTTGATCGAGATCGATCATGGCGCCGACAAGGACAACGATCCCGGCATCTTCCGCACCACCATCACGTTCGATGAGCAGAGCGACGGCAAGACCGTCATCACTTTGCGGCAGTTGCATCCGACGAAGGCCCAGCGCGACGCGGGGATCGGATTCGGCGCGGTCGAATTCGGCTATCAGACCCTCGACAAACTGGCGCAGCACGTCGAACGCAGTGGCGCTGCTTAACGAATACGAACAGCCTCCGCGCAAACCTCGCTCCACCTGCCTTGCGCTGACGCGACCATGCATTATGGTTCCGGCCGTCCGCATCTCGCGGTAGCCGGAATCTCCTCATGACCCAGCCCGTACCAATACGCTTCCCCGCCCCCGCCATCGACAAACTGCCGGAAGATATCCGCACGCGCATTCTCGCGGTGCAGGAAAAATCCGGCTTCGTGCCCAACGTCTTTCTGACGCTGGCCTATCGTCCGGACGAGTTCCGCGCGTTCTTTGCCTATCACGACGCATTGATGGAAAAGGACAGCGGCCTGACCAAGGCCGAGCGCGAAATGATCGTGGTGGCGACGTCCAGCGTCAACCAGTGCCACTACTGCGTGATCGCCCACGGGGCGATCCTGCGCATCCGGGCCAAGAACCCTGTCATCGCCGACCAGATCGCCGTCAACTACCGCAAGGCCGACATCACGCCGCGCCAGCGCGCGATGCTCGACTTCGCCATGAAGGTGAGCCAGCAGGCGAATACGGTTTCCGAACAGGATTTTGCCGAGTTGGCCGGCCACGGATTCTCCGACGACGACATCTGGGACGTGACGGCGATTTCCGCGTTCTTTGCGCTGTCGAACCGGCTGGCCAACGTCACCGCGATGCGGCCGAACGACGAGTTCTACATGATGGGGCGGCTGCCGAAGTAGCGCCATCATGCGACCCTGCCGACTACGTGGGTTCCATGAGTCTCTGCAGGCATGGGTCTGCATGGATGCGCACCAACATTTTATGTTGGAAGCGCCGCCAGCATGCTAAACAGTGTCACGACTTCCGCGGACCGACTGCAGTGAAGACCCAGCTGCCCATACACGGGGATGACGAGCACGTCGTGGTCAAATTCAGGCCGCGTACTTCTGCTCATCCCCCTGGCCGGCGAGATGAGCCCGCCGCGACGCATACCCAGCCGGCTGCCCGGCCGCCCGCCCAGCTTGCCCCTACCAACGCCCCGCCGGCGGCAAAGGATCTGTCGCGCTTCGAACGCCCCCGGGACGAACCGGACGACTTCCGTCAACGCATGCTGGCCAATGTCGCGGCCCTCGCGTTTACCGTGGCTCTGACGGTGATCGGGATCTGGCTCGCGATCAGCATCGCGGATCTGCGCAAGACCCAGGATTGCGTGCTGATGGGACGCCGGGACTGCGCCCGGATTTCCGTGATGCCGCACAGCTAGAGCCGCCCAAAACGGCCATTTTCGCCTGTGAATCGGTTGCCGCCGGGGTTGCCAACCTCCATTGAACTCAAGGCTGCGCTCCGATATACGGGCTCTCGACTCCGGCCGAGGGAAAAACGCCGCGCCCGCCTCCCCCAAGCCCTCCGGGATTTATCTCCAATATATCAAAGGCTTAATGATGTCCTCTACATTCGATCAGATCGCCAACATTATCGCCGAGACGTGCGACATTCCGCGCGACACGATCAAGCCGGAGAGCCACGCCATCGACGATCTGGGCATCGACAGCCTGGACTTCCTCGACATTGCCTTTGCCATCGACAAGGCGTTCGGAATCAAGATGCCGCTCGAAAAATGGACCCAGGAGGTCAACGATGGCAAGGCCACGACCGAACAGTACTTCGTGCTGCAGAACCTCGCCGATCGTATCGACGAACTGGTCGCCGCCAAGAACGCGGGCACGGGCGCGTAATCGCCCGCCATGGATCTTGATTATTTCAAGCTGATCGATCGTATCGTCGACCTCAATCTCGGCGAACGGACGATTGTGGTCGAAGCCCAGGTTCCGGAAAAGCACACCATTTTCGAAGGGCATTTCCCGGGCTTTCCAATCATGCCCGGCGTGCTGCTGACCGAAGCGATGGCGCAGAGTTCCGGCTGGCTTCTGCTCGGCGTGTTGAAGTTCACGCGGATGCCGTTCCTGGCGATTGTGCGGGAAGCCAAGATGCGGGGTTTCGTCAGTCCCGGTCAGTTGCTGACGATCGAGGCCAAGGTCGAGCATGAAGGTTCCGGCTTCGCCGTCACCAAGGCAAAGGGCCGCGTCGGCAAGGAATTGAAGTGCAGCGCTGAAATATCGTTTGGTCTTTCTCCGTTTCCTGATCCTGCTTTTCGCGTCCACATGGACGCGATGGCGCACAAGGTCGGTTTCCCTCTGCAGGTCCTGAATGACTGAGCCCAAGGCATCATCCGCAAAGGAAGTCTGGATCACCGGCATCGGCATCGTGTCCTCGCTCGGTGAAGGACTGGACGCGCATTGGGATGCGCTGAACCAGAAACGCGTCAATGTCGACGACAAGCGCTTTGCGCCCTACATCGTCCACCCGCTGGCTCCGGTGTCGTTCGACGCCCAGATCCCGAAAAAGGGCGACCAGCGCCAGATGGAAGCCTGGCAGCGCATCGGCACCTACGCCGCCGGGCTGGCGCTGGATTCCGCCGGGGTCAAAGGCAACCAGGAAATCCTGGGCCGGATGGACATGATCGTGGCCGCCGGCGGCGGCGAGCGCGACATCGCGGTCGATTTGGCGATCATGAACGCCGATGCCAAGGGCAATTCGAGTCCGGCCTTCCTCAACGAACGGCTGATGAACGATTTGCGGCCGACGCTGTTCCTGGCCCAGCTCTCCAATCTGCTCGCCGGCAACATCGCCATCGTTCACGGCGTGTGCGGCACGTCGCGAACGTTCATGGGCGAGGAAGCCGCCAGCATCGATGCGGCGCGGATTGCGCTGGCGCGGATCGAATCCGGGCAGAGCGAGATCGCGCTGGTCGGCGCCGCGCATAATGGCGAGCGCCCCGATCTGCTCATCCTCTATGAATTCGGCGAGTTCAATCTGACCGAGAAATACGCCCCGGTGTGGCAACGCGACGCCAAGGGCGGCTTCGCGCTTGGTTCCGCCGGCTGCTTCCTGGTGATGGAATCCCGCGAGCACGCCGAGGCCCGCGGCGCCAAGCCGTACGCCCGGCTGACCAAGGTGGTCGCCGACCTCGCCCAGCGCAAGCAACCCGGCGCCGTGACGAAATCGCTGGAAGCGCTGTGGCCGAAGCTCGGCGTCGCCGGCGATACCGGCAACCTGATTACCGGCGCGACCGGCGTCGAACCGGTGACGTCGGAGGAAAAGGCCTTCCTGCGCCAGCATCCCGGCTTTGCCGTGCGCGCGACTGGAACGATGTTCGGCCACACGCTGGAGACCCAGTTTCCGCTGGGACTGGCGCTCGCGGCCCTGTCGCTCTCGCGCGGCGCGCTGTTTCCGCCCAACGATCCGACCGGGCTCGAGGTTGAAAAGTCTGATGTGCCGGACCAGATTGTGGTGCTGGGCGCCGGTCACTGGCAGGGCGAAGGCATGGCCTTGGTCGAGGCCATCAAGTAGCGCGTGATCCGGAAATAACATCGCTGTTCGCAGCATCGACGGGGGAACCATGTCAGCACCACGCGATAAATTCGGCAGGCCGATCGTCGTCGTCACCGGCATGGGCGTCGTGACGTCGCTTGGCGCCGGCAAGCAGGACAACTGGACCAGGCTGACCGCGGGCGAATCCGGCATTCGCACCGTGACGCGCTTTCCCGTTGACGGCCTGAGGTCAACCATGGCGGGCACGGTCGACTTCGTCACCGTCGATCCCGTGTCCTCGACTGAATTGACCGAGCGGCTGGCAAAAATGGCGACCGAGGAAGCGCTCGAACAGGCCGCCATCGGTGCCAAGGCCGATTTTCCCGGTCCGCTGTTCCTGGCGGTGGCGCCCGTCGAGGTCGAGTGGCCGCAGCGGCTCGAACTCGGACGCGCGATCGGAAAGACCGATTTCGGCTATGAGGACATGCTGCGCGTCAGCGGCGGCGGCCGGTTCGCCGCGTTCCATCACCGTTTCATGTTTGGCTCGGTGGCAAGCCATCTGGCCGAAACCTACGGCACCAAGGGCTCCCCGATCTCGCTCTCGACCGCCTGCGCCTCCGGCGCGACCGCGATCCAGCTCGGCGTCGAAGCGATCCGGCGCGGCGACGCCGACGCGGCGCTGTGCGTGGCGACCGACGGCTCGGTCAATCCGGAGGCATTGGTGCGATTCTCGCTGCTGTCGGCGCTGTCGACGCAGAACGATCCGCCGCAAGCCGCGTCAAAACCATTCTCGAAGAACCGCGACGGTTTCGTCATGGCGGAAGGCGCCGGCGCGATGGTGCTGGAGAGCTACGAATCCGCGACCGCGCGGGGCGCCAGGATATTGGGCGTCCTCGCCGGCTGCGGCGAACTGACGGACTCGTTTCACCGCACCCGCTCCAGCCCGGACGGCAAGCCGATCATCGGCTGCATGCGCAAGACGCTGGCCGATGCCGGCCTCGAGCCCGAGCAGATCGACCACATCAACGCGCACGGCACCGCGACGCCGGAAAACGACAAGATGGAATACAACACCACCGCCGTGGTGTTCGGCGATCATCTGCCGAAGATTCCGGTATCGTCGAACAAGTCGATGGTCGGGCATACGATTTCTGCCGCCGGCGCGGTCGAGGCGGTGTTCTCGCTGCTGACGCTCGAGCATCAGCGGATTCCGCCGACCATCAACTACGACGTACCGGATCCGGCGATCCTGTTCGACGTCGTCGGCAACAAGGCGCGCGATGCCCGCGTCACGGCCGTGATGTCCAACTCGTTCGGCTTCGGCGGGCAGAACGCCTCGCTGATCCTGACGCGTGAACCGGCCTAGCAAGCCAAAATGCTATAGCCGCCCGTCCCCATGAACCGCCTGCTCCTTCGCACCAAGGCGCGCGTTCGCGACGCCGCCAAGCCGGTCACGGAAGCCGCCGTGGGCGGGCTGACGATCGCCCTGCTGCGCACCACGCGCTATTTCGATCCGGACAAGACCGCCAATTTCTTCGGCCGCGTCACGCGCTTCATCGGCCGCAGGCTGCGCGAGGACCGGATCGGCCGCCAGAACCTCACGGCGGCGTTCCCGGAAAAATCTCCCGAAGAAATCGAGAAAATCCTCGCCGGCGTCTGGGACAATCTCGGCCGCATCGGCGCCGAATTTGCCCATCTCGACCACATCTGGGATTACGACGTCAATCATCCGGACAAGCCGAGCCGCATCGAGTTCGGCGCGCGGACCAAGCAGATCTTCGATACGCTGCGCGACGACGGCAAGCCGGCGATCATCTTCGCGGGCCATCTTGGCAATTGGGAAATACCGGCGCTCGGCGCCGTCGCGCACGGGCTCGATTGCGCGATCCTGTTCCGGCGGCCCAACAGCGAATCCGCCGATCGCGCCATCGAGCGGATACGCGCCGTCAAGATGGGCACGTTGATTCCGGCCGGCCGCGAGGCGCCGCTCAAGCTCGCCGACGCCCTGCAGAATAACCAGCATGTCGCGATGCTGGTCGATCAGTATTTGACCAACGGCGTCGACGTCACCTTCTTCGGCCGCAAGACCAAGGCCAATCCGACGCTGGCGCGGCTGGTACGCCAGGTCGAATGCCCGATCCACGGCGTGCGCATCATCCGCCTGCCCAACCATCGCTTCCGCGCCGAACTCTCCGAAGAGGTCAAGCCGGTGCGCGATGCGTCGGGGCAGATCGACATCGCCGGCACCATGCAGGCCGTCACTTCTGTCATCGAGGGCTGGGTGCGCGAATATCCGGACCAGTGGCTGTGGCTGCACCGAAGGTGGCGGTAGCGCGCCTTTCGTAGCCGGAATGAGTCAACGGGTCGCGCGCTTATCCGCCGAACACCAAACCGAGGCTCCAGGCCTTCATGGCGACGGTCGACCCCAGGACGAAGATGATCTGCAGCAGCGTGCGCGTTGAAAAGAACGTGAGGATTTTGGTCATGTGATGCTCCCGGGGAGAGCTATAGATTTTGCCGGGAGTTTCGGCAATAGAAGCGCAACGGTATCCGGGATGTTGCGGCATCGGCCCGAATATCGTCTCGCTCACAAACCGCGCCGGAGCCGCTGCCCGATACCGACGGTTTTACACATTTCCTCCGCAGGCGATGACCCACACCCGCGAATGCTCTCGGCCGACGGCACCTCCCAACACCGCTCCCATCGCCAGCGCCCCGCTCGGCTCTGCGCGGATGCCGCATGTCGCGTGAAGCAGCGCGCTTGCGCCGTGCACCAGGTCGTCGCCGACCGCGCATACCTGGACGTTCGACCGTTCCAGGATTTCGAATGCGCGCGCTCCAATCCGACGAGAGCGTAGCGCGTCGCACACGGTTTTCCCGGATGGATCGATCCTGACCGGCGCCCCAACTTCACGCGCGTGAGCATATCGTTGGTGCGTGGCCGGCTCGACAACGTAGATGGCAGCGGAAACAGACTGCGTCCGCAGGGCAAGAGCTACACCCGCGGCCAGCCCGCCGCCCCCGCAGGCAACAACCACAGCATCTGAAGCGGCACTGCTTGCTTTAATGGCGACCGCCACCTCGGAACCCAGCGTATAGCTTCCCGCGATCATCTCTATGTCTTCGAAAGCATGCAGGTTGCGCCAGCCGCGTCTTTGCGCCTCCACCTGCGCATGGTCAGTCAACTCCGACCGCTCGGCGATCTTTATCTCCGCTCCCGTTTTCTCCGCTTGTTCGCGTTTGAACGCCGGCGCGTCGCGCGGCATAACCAGGCAAGCCGGCTTGTTGAGCGCCTGAGCTGCCAGACCAACGGCAATCGGGAAGTTTCCTGCTCCCGCAGCGACCACGCCTCGCTCGGCGTTTCCTACGCCAAGTACGGCGCCACGAAACTTGAAGGAGCCGCTGCGCTGAACGGTCTCGTCCTTGACGTGGACCATCCGACCGAGCTGTGCGTCAAGCACGGACGACGTTCGCACGGGAGTCTTTAGCACGTGACGAGCAATGAACTGGAGATCGCCGGCAGGCGGAATGACCAACGGACCAAGCATTTTCGTCTCAGCGGCAAAAGAAAATGAACATCGCCGCTTATCCGGCAGATTCACATAGGTGTCTAGTCAGCTGTTGTGACGGCCCGACTTTTGTCGTGACCTGGAATATGTCGCTGCGCGATCGTGCCTCGGCCGCTTTCGGAAGCAACGCTCATTGCGGCCTTGCCCTTCCAAACACCTCCCACTCTTTCGCTTGCGATCTCGCCAACCCCTCAAGCGCAGTTGTCAACAACTCGTGCGGCGCAATGCCCGAATTGAAGACATAGATGTTCTTATTGATACATTTACCGGGATGCAGCGTCACATTCGGAGTTCGCTCACAAATTCCTATCGCGACAAGATACTCTGCGGGTTGACCGTGCAGTCGAACGGCAGACACTTTTCCGGTAACGACAGTGACAAAAAATTCCCAAGGACACGTGCCGACGTCTGCGTCGAAGAGAACTGCCTTGACTGGTAAAATTTCGGCAATTGTCTCAACAAGTCTTGGCTCCGAATAGGTCTGCTCATTAACGATCACCTTGCGCGGATCAATCGACAAGCAACGGAGACCATCAACAAGGATGTCCGAGCTACGCACGGAAGCCGCCGCCTGGATTTGGCTCGGGTCTGGACTTAAATTTCGAGCAGAGGACGCAACCAGCAATCCAACCAGAATGACGGCGATAATGCCCCAGGAAGCTTCGCTTTTGGTTAGCACCGGGATGAATTTCACTTCCCCGTCTTCACCCTGGTCCAGAGCCGGTTGATGATGCGTTGCGTCGCAGGATCGCGCGCGTTGATCACGAACAGCTTCTTCTGGATCGCTTCATCCGGATAGATGTTCTTGTCGTTGAGGATTTTGGGATCGACCAGCTTCTGGCTCGCCAGATTGCCGTTGGCGTAGGACAGGAAATTCGAATTTTTGGCCGCGACCTCCGGGCGGTAGAGATAGTCGATCAGCTGATAGGCTTCCGCGACGTTCCTGGCGTCGGCCGGGATCGCGAGATTGTCGAAGAACATCTGCGCGCCCTCCTTCGGGATCGTGTAGCCGATCTCGATCTCGTTCTTGGCTTCCGCCGCGCGGCTGCGCGCCTGCATGATGTCGCCCGACCAGCCGACCACGAAGCAGATTTCGCCCGACGCCAGCGCGCCCAGATATTCCGACGAGTGAAACTTGCGGACGTAGGGCCTGATCTTGCCGACGAGTTCGGCGGCCTTCTCCAGATCGGCCTGCCTGGTCGAGTTCGGATCGATGCCGAGATAGCTCAGCGCCGCGGGCAGAATGTCGTCGGCGGAATCCAGCATGTGGATGCCGCAATCCCTGAATTTGGCGAGGTTCTCCGGCTTAAACACGATATCCCAGCTGTCGATCTTGGCGTCCGCGCCCAAGATCTTCTGCGCCGTCTTGACGTTGTAGCCGATGCCGGTGGTGCCCCACATGTAATTGGCGCCGTAATGGTTGCCGGGATCGTAGGTCGCGAGCTGCCTGGTCACCACCGGCCAGGCGTTGGCGAGGTTGGGCAGTTTCGACTTGTCGAGTTTGTGGAAAACCTTTGCCGTGATCTGGCGCTGCAGGAAATACCCGGTGGGAACGACGACGTCGTAGCCCGATTTTCCAGCGAGCAGCCGCGTCTCCAGCGTCTCGTTGGCGTCGAAGGTGTCGTAAGTTACCTTGATGCCGGTTTCCTTGGTAAAGTCCTCCAGCACGCTTGGCGCCATATAGTTCGACCAATTGTAGAAATTGACCGTGCGCTCTTCGGCGCGCGCCCGCGACAACAACAGCATCGCGGCAACCGCGCCAATCAAACCAACGACATTGCGGGTCTGGTTGCGCATCTCGTCTACCTCTTCCGGCGATTCACCGCGTCCGACAGACGCTCCAGCGCGGTATCCAGCGTTTCGTCCTTCTTGGAGAAACAGAACCGCACCACCGACGTCACCGCATCCTGTTCGTAGAAGGCCGATACCGGGATCGCGGCGACCTTGTAGTCGTTCACGATGCGATGGCAAAATTGCACGTCGGTCTCGTTGAGCCCGAGCGGCGAGAGGTCGACGGTCAGGAAATACGTGCCTTGTGATTTCAGGACGGGAAAGCCAATGCTCTCGAGCCCCTTGGTCAGACGGTCCCTGCTCCGCGCCAGACCCTTGCGCATGTCGTGGAAATATTCCGCGGGCTTGTCGAGACCGTAGGCGACGGCCGCTTGCAAATTGGGGGCGCTGGTGAAGGTGAGAAACTGGTGCACCTTCGCCGCGACGCGCAGCAGCGGCGGCGCGGCACAGACGAAGCCGATCTTCCAGCCCGTCAGCGAAAAGATCTTGCCGGCGCTGCCGACCTTGATGGTGCGCTCGCGCATGCCCGGGATCGCGATCAGCGGGATATGCTCGCGGCCGTCGAAGGTGACATGCTCCCAGACCTCGTCGCAGATCGCGACCGTGTCGAACTCCTGGCAGAACCGCGCCAGCAATTCGAGGTCCTCGCGCGGATAGACCACGGCGGCGGGGTTGAGCGGGTTGTTGAACAGCACCGCCTTGGTCTTGTGATTGAAGACGCTGCGCAGCATCTCCTCGTTCAACCGCCAGTGCGGCGGTTCGAGACGCAATAGCCGCGGGATGCCGCCGGCCTGGCGGATGATCGGCAGGTAGCTGTCATAGACCGGCTGGAAGCAGACGACTTCGTCGCCGGGCTCGACCATGGCCAGAATGGAGCATGTCAGCGCTTCGGTGCCGCCCGAGGTCACCATCACCTCGCTCATCGGGTCGAGGTTCAACCCGTGCCAGCGTCCATAGTGCGACGCGATCGCCTGCCGCAGTTCCGGAATGCCCATCATCGACGGGTATTGGTTATAGCCGTTGATCGACGCCTCCGCGGCGGCGCGCCTGATGTCCTCAGGCCCGGGATCGTCGGGAAAACCCTGGCCGAGATTGATGGCGTTGTTGTCGCGCGCGGCTTGCGACATCGCCTCGAAGACGGTGACGGGAAGGTCAGCGAAGACCTTGTTCATGGAGGTCATTGTTCAAAGAATTCCTTGGGGGCGTCAGCCGCCGGCCTTGGTCTGCAGCCCCACCGCCTTCCAGGCTATGATGCCGCCCGCCAGATGCTTGTCATACGGCAGCCCCGCCGCCTGCGCCGCCAGCGACGCCGTCACCGAACGCTTGCCGGAGCGGCAGGCGAACACCACCTGCTTGCCCTTGGGGTCCGGAATGGCCGCTGGATCGAACGACTGCAGCGGAACCACCACGCCATCAGGATAGGCTTCGACGGCGACCTCGTTCGGCTCGCGGACGTCGACCAGCAGGTAGCGTCCCTCCGCCATCCCCTTTGCGACATCTTCCGGCGTCAAATCGTGCACCTGATGGTCCGCCACGCATAATCCTCCCGACAACGTGCTTTGCGGGGTCCGCCCCGCAGCCGGCGCCAAAGTCGCCTCTGGCGCGACGAAAATCAAGCGCTGCAAACGGTTTAGGGGACCTCAAACGGGGCCGCGCGGCGACCATCGTCTGGCGATATTTATTCTCCCGCGGCGTTGTTTTCAGGTCAGAAATTGCCTGGCTATCGGCCAGGCTCCGACCGCCGTTTGCGGACCGGTCACCCGGTAACCGCGTCGCAGGTAGAATCCCAAGGCGTTTGTGCTGGCTTCCGCGCAAACCGCCTCAAAGCCCCGTCCTCGCATCAGTTCCTCGAACCGGTCAAGCAACGCCGCGCCGACGCCCTGCCCGGCATATTCGGGCGCCGTGTACAGCCCCTCGAGCACGTCGCCGCGGATGGCGCCCCATCCGGCCACGACGCTATCCAGTTCGGCGATCCATATTTCCAGGTCGCGAAGCTTCTGCTGCATTCCGGCGAGCGTGAGCTGACCCGCCCACGCCTCGGCGTCCGCGACGGACATTTTCGGCGGCGCCAACGCAAGGATGGATTGCCGTCGCACCTCGAACAGACGCGTCGCGTCGTCGAGCTTAGCCAGGCGGTGAACGGCAGCAGCCATATGACGTGCGATCCAGCGGTGGGACGTGAGACACCCGCACCGATGTCATAGCAGATCGCCGCGCCTAGATGGTCACCTGCGTTCCGACCTCGACCACGCGCCCAGTCGGGATCTGGAAATAATCGGTGGCGTCGTTGGAGCTGCGGCTGAGCGCGATGAACAGATGGTCCTGCCAGCGCGGCATACCCGAATGCGCGGCCGGCTTGAGCGCGCGGCGGGACAGGAAGAACGACGTCGCCATGATGTCGAACTGCCAGCCGAGCTTGCGGGCGACCGCCAGCGTCCTCGGCACATTGGGCGACTCCATGAAGCCGAACCGCAGCGTCACCTTGGAGAAGGTCTCGCTGAGTTGCTCCATCCGGACCCGCTCGCTGTCATCGATCCGCGGCGTCGGCGCGGTTTCGATGGTGAGGATGACGTTCTTTTCGTGCAGCACCTTGTAGTGCTTCAGGCTGTGCATCAGCGCGGTCGGTGCGCTTTCGGGGTCGCTGGTCAGGAACACCGCCGTGCCGGGGACCCGCTGCGGCGGTCGTTTTTCCAGCATCGCCACCAGTTCGGCGAGCGGGAATTCCAGCTTGCGCGATTTATCGAACAACAGCCGGCTGCCGCGCCGCCACGTATACATCAGCAGCATCACGATGCCGCCCAGCGCCAGCGGCACCCAGCCGCCGTCGAACACTTTCAGCAGATTGGCGGCAAGGAAGGTCAGATCGAGGAACAAGAACGGCGCGATCAGCGCGGTGGCTGCGACCGCCGACCATTTCCAGACCCGCCAGATCACGACAAAGCCCATCATCGCCGTGACCACCATGGTTCCGGTCACGGAAATCCCGTAGGCCGAGGCCAGTGCGCTGGAGGAGCGGAACAGCAGCACCAGCAGGATCACCGAAATGAACAGCAGCAGATTGATGCGCGGAATGTAGATCTGGCCGGAATGCGATTCCGAGGTATGGCGGATTTCAAACCGCGGCATCAGGCCGAGCTGGATCGCGGTGCGCGTCAGCGAATAGGCGCCGGTGATCACGGCCTGGCTCGCGATCACGGTCGCCAGCGTGGCGAGCGCGACCATCGGGATCAGCGCCCAGTCCGGGAACATCAGGAAGAACGGGTTCTCGATCGCCTTGGGATCGCCGATCAGGAGCGCGCCCTGCCCCATGTAATTCAGCGCCAGCGACGGCAGCACGATGAAGAGCCAGGCGGTCTGGATCGGCCGTTTGCCGAAATGGCCCAAATCAGCATAGAGCGCTTCCGCGCCGGTGACGGCGAGAAACACCGCACCAAGCGTCACGAAACCGATCACGCCGTGATGGAGCATGAAGGAGACCGCATGCAGCGGATTGAGCGCCTGCAGCACCTGGGGGTGTTGCATGATCTGCGGGACGGCGGCGATCGCGATGACCGCGAACCAGACGCACATCACCGGCCCGAAGAATGTGGCGACCCGCGCGGTGCCGCGCGACTGAACCGCGAACAACACGATCAGAATGATCACCGTGAGCGGCACGACATAGTGCTCGAACGTCGCGGTGACGAGCTTGATGCCTTCGAGCGCCGACAGCACCGACACCGCCGGCGTGAGGACAGCGTCGCCGTAGAACAGCGCACCGCTGATGACCCCGAGCAAAACGATCGCGGCGCCGCCCTTGCCTTTGCCGACGGCGCGTTGCGCCAGCGCCATCAGCGCCAGCGTTCCACCTTCGCCGTTGTTGTCCGCGCGCAACAGGATCACCACGTATTTCAGCGTGACGACGATGATCAGCGCCCACAGGATCAGGGAAAGAATCCCGAGGATGGCAGGCGTGGTGACGCCGCCGTCAGACCTGCTCGCGGCCACGACGGCCTCGCGCAGCGCGTAGAGCGGGCTGGTGCCGATGTCGCCATAGACGACGCCGATGCAGCCCAGCATCAGGGCCTTGAAGCCGGCCGTGGAATGGACTTCCCCATGCCCGTTGGCCGCGGGCGTTTCCGCCGCGCTAATCGCAATCTGGGATGACATCTGACAGGCCTCGGATTTTGCCGCACTGCACAATGCAGGAGCGCAGGCCTATACTCCTGTCGTGAATGCATAGGTTAGGCCGATTTCAGGCCTCCGATATGCACTGCGCGCATGGATCGAAGATAAAGTTTCGGCTGAATTTCGCTACAAAATCAAATGGTTACTTGCGTACCGACCTCGACGACCCGCCCGGTCGGGATCTGGAAATAGTCGGTGGCGTCGTTGGCCGACCGGCTCATCGCGATGAACAGGTGATCCTGCCATTGCGGCATTCCCGACTGCGCCGACGGCTTCAGCGAGCGCCTGGAGACGAAGAACGACGTCGCCATGATGTCGAACTGCCAGCCGAGCTTGCGCGCGATCACCAGCGCCTTGGGCACGTTCGGCGATTCCATGAAACCGAACCGCAGCCGCACGGTGGCGAATTTTTCGCTGATCGTATCCATCTTGACGCGGTCGGCCGGATCGACGCGCGGCGTCTGCGCGGTCTCGATAGTCAGGATCACATTGTGCTCGTGAAGCACCTTGTTGTGCTTGAGATTATGCAGCAGCGCCGTCGGCACGAAATTCGGATCGCTGGTCAGGAACACCGCGGTCCCCTTCACGATGTGCGGCGGACGTTTTTCCAGGCTCTTGATCAGGTCGATCAGCGGCACCTCGATGCGCCGCGTCTTGGCGATCAGAATCGCCGCGCCGCGGCGCCAGGTCCAGATCATCACCGCCATCGCGACCCCGAACAGCAGCGGCACCCAGGCGCCTTCGAGCAGCTTCAACAAATTGGCGGTGAAGAACGCCATGTCGACGACGACGAGGGGCACGATCACGGCCGCCGCCGTCGCGGCGCGCCAGTTCCACAACTTCCAGATCACGACAAAGCCCATGATGCCGTCGACGACCATGGTGGTGGAGACGGCGATGCCATAGGCGGACGCCAATCCGCTCGAAGTGCGGAACAGCAGCACCAGCAGGATGACGCCGAGCAGCAGCAGCCGGTTGACCCGCGGCAGGTAGATCTGCCCGGCATGGGTCTCGGAGGTGTAGCGAACCTCGAACCGCGGCAACAGGCCAAGTTGCACCGCCTGCCGCACCAGCGAATAGGCGCCCGTAATCACCGCCTGACTCGCGATCACCGTCGCCGCAGTCGCGAGCACCACCAGCGGCAGCAGCAGGATGTCGGGGGCCAGCCGGTAGAACGGGCTTACGATCGCAGCCGGATTGGCCAGCACCAGCGCGCCCTGCCCGAAGTAATTGATCAGAAGCGCCGGCATCACGAGATAGAACCACCCGGTCTGAATCGGCTTGCGTCCAAAATGTCCGAGGTCCGCATAAAGCGCCTCGCCGCCGGTCACGGCCAGAAACACCAGGCCCAGCGTCACCAGGCCGATCACGCCGTGGGAAAGCACGAACTGGATCGCGTAATAGGGATTGATCGCCTGCAAGACGGAAGGATCGTCGCTGATGTGGATGAGGCCCAATATCGTCAGCGTCGCGAACCAGACCAGCATGACCGGCCCAAAGGCCGAGGCGACGCGCGCGGTGCCGCTGCTCTGCACCGAGAACAGCAGGACGAGAATAAAGATCGTCAGCGGCACCACATAATGGTCGAGTGCCGGGGCGACCAGTTTGAGACCTTCGACAGCCGACAGCACCGAAATAGCCGGCGTGATCATGGAATCGCCGATGAACATCGAGGCGCCGACGACGCCGAGCGCCAGCAACGCCCAACTGCGCCGGCCCATCGCCCGTTGACCGAGCGCCATCAGCGAGAGCGTGCCGCCCTCGCCGTGATTGTCGGCGCGCAGCAGCAACAGCACGTATTTGGCCGTCACGACGATGAACAGCGACCACAGGATCAGGGAGAGCACGCCGAGCACGATCGCGCGCGATACCGGCTCGCCGGCCGCCGCATGCGTTACGGCTTCGCGGAAGGCATACAGCGGCGACGTGCCGATGTCGCCAAACACCACGCCGATGCTGCCCAGCGTCAGGGCCCAAAAGCCAGAGGTGGCCTGCCCCTCATGGGCCTCGGTGGATGTGACGCTGACAGTCATGACGCAGGGAAAACGCTCTCAGTTGGTTTGATCCGGGCGGCTATCGACGCTTCTGCGTCGCCTGTCAATCATCGGCCAAGCATAGCACCGCAAGGGACGTGGCGACCACGCAAAGCAAATTTCATCACAATTTTCGAGAGGTAATATAGTAGCGTCGATTTACGGCTTCAGATCCGGTGGAAGCGGTGGATTTTCGCGCATTAATGTGATGGTCACGCGACGGTTGGCCGGCAACGTCGGATCATCGGGAAACAGCGGCTGGCTGTCAGCCTTGCCGGATACGGCAAAGACGTGCGACGGCGGCAGGCCCTCGCGCTCAAGGATCTGACGCACCACATTGGCGCGGTCGGACGAAAGATCGAACGCGCCATAGTCGCTGCGCGCCGGCAGGAAACCCGCCGCCGTGTGGCCGACGATCGACAATCGCAGCGGCGTCGCCCTCAGCGGAACCGCGAGCTTCTGGATCAGCCGGCGGGTGCGCTCGTGAGGCACCTTGGAGCCATCGGCAAACATCGACCGCCCTTCCTGATCGACGATCTCGAGATTGAGGCCCTGGCTGGTCTCCTCGAACATGATGTGCTTGGACATCTCGGTCAGTTCCGGCAGGTCCTGCAACGCCTGCCGCAGCGACGCCGAAGCCAGCGCGAACTCCCGATCGACCGTGATGCGGGCGCCGCTTTCGCGGGAGCGTTCTTTCTCGTCCGGCGTCGGCGTGGCGGAGGATTCCTCCGGCGATATATGAGCGACGTTCTTCAGCTTCGGGCGCGTCGGCAGGCCGTCGGATTCGACGATGCCGGAATAGCGTACCTGGGTCTGCACACCGAACGCTTCGCGCATCGAGCCGGCAACGATCTTCAGCTTGTCCTTGTCCTGGCTGGAGAACGCGACCAGCATCACGAAGAAGGCCAGCAGCAACGCCATCAGATCGGCGAACGTCACGAACCAGCCGTGACCGCCATGTGCCTCTTCGCGTTTTTTCTTGGCCATGCTCTATGTCCGCGCCTGGGTGCTGCCGAAGGTCAGGCAGGCGCCAGTTCGCCCTCTTCGTGGCGATGTTTTTCGGGCAGATAGGCCAGCAGCATCTCGCGCACCAGCGCCGGACTCTTGGAATCGCGGATCATCAGGATGCCGTCGATGATCAGCGTGCGGTTGGTCTCCTCGTCGAGCAGCTTGCCGTGCAGCTTGTCGGCGATCGGCAGACAAATCAGGTTTGCGACCAGCGCGCCGTACAGCGTCGCCAGCAGCGCCACCGCCATGAAGGGACCGAGTTTCGAAGGATCCGACATGTTTGAGAACATCTGCACCATGCCGAGCAGCGTGCCGATCATGCCGAACGCCGGCGCGCAGTCGCCGATCGCGCGATAGATCTTCGAACCTTCGTTCAGGTGCATCAGAAAATTGTCGCGATCGCGCTCGAGGTTGTCCCGGATAAATTCGAGATCGTAACCGTCGGCGACGTAACGGATGCCCTTGGCGAGGAACGGCTCGTTGGTATCGACCTTTTCGAGGCCGACCGGACCCTGCTTGCGGGCGATCTCGGCGATACGGGCGAGTTCATCGACCAGGTCGCGCGCCGACAGACGGCTCATCGTGAAGGCGAATTTGGCGCCGAGCGGCATGCCATGCAGGATCGCGCTGAGCGGAAACCGGATCAGTGTCGCCGCGAACGAACCGCCGAAGATGATGATGACGGCATGGATGTCGTAGAACATCCGGAAATCGCCACCCATCAGAATCAGCGTCGACAGCACGATGGCGCCGACGACCAGGCCAATCAGCGTGGTGATATCCATTCTGAACTCCAACGCGTACGCGAACTACCAGCCCGTCCTGGACGGTGGCGCGGCGGTTTACGGGACCGCGCAAATTGAACCCTACGTCGGCGCTGTTAAAGACGCGTAAAGGTTAAGCCGGAGCCGGTTGCCGTAGAATTGCGAGGGCGAGCATCCGATGCCCGGAAAGCCGGCCGAAACCGGCGCCATTGGCCGGATCGAGGCCCAAACCCGATTGAAAGCTTTTGCTAACCATAATGCGCCGGCGGATTAGCCAGCGCCGCGTTGCCTCACGTCGCTGGTAGACCCGTCAATTCCAGGCTAAGGGTCCGCAAGCGCTGGCGGGCTGCCGCATCGTAGGCTTGGGGGTTGGCCTTGGCTTCCTGCATCCCGTTGAAGAACAGTCCGCTTTTGCCGGCAACGTCTTCGCCGGTCACCAGACGCAGGATCGCGGCGCCACCCTGCTCCACCGTCGAGATCGGCGTGACGCCGCCGGCCCGCACCATCGTCGTATTCATGTAGGTGGCCGGATGGAGTGAATTCACGGTTACGCCCGATCCCCTGAGTTGCTCGGCGAGATCGATCGTGAACATGATTTGCGCAAGCTTGCTCTGCGCGTAAGCGCGGCTGCCGTTGTAACCCCGGGTGATCATCACGTCGTCGAAATCGATCGGGTGCTGGCCGAGCGAGGCGACGTTGACGATGCGCGATGGCGCGCTCGCCTTCAACAGCGGCAACAGCCGATGGGCAAGCAGGAAGCCTGCGAGGTAGTTCACCGCAAAGCGCAGCTCATATCCGTCCGCGCTGGTCTGCCGCCCGGGCCCGTCATTCTGCGAGCCGATCCCGGCATTGCTGACGAAGACGTCGATCCGCCCGTGATCGGCAAGCACCGCGTCGGCGAGTTTGCGCGTATCGGCGAGCGAAGACAGGTCGGCTTGATAGAATGCCGGCTCAGGGCCGCCTGCCCGCTTGATCTCTTCCGATAGCGTTTCGGCCCGCGCCTTGTCGCGGCCGTGAAGCAGAACATTAGCGCCAGCGGCGGCAAGTTGCGCGGCGACGTAGCGGCCGACGCCGTCGGTCGAACCCGTGATCAGCACCGTCTTGCCGGCCATCCGCATATCAACGACCTTCCATGCGCGTCGTTACTGGGCCTGTACACCGATGCCGGCGGATTTGATGATGGGCCACCATTTGTCGATCTCGGCCTTCTGGAAAGCCGCCAGCCCTTCCGGCGTCTGCTGCGCGCGGGGGGCGACGTCGAGCCCCAACTCGGTAAAGCGCTTCTGGATCGCCGGATCGGCCAATGCCTCGACGGTTGCCGCGTTGAGTTTGGCGATGATGTCCCTGGGCGTGCCCTTCGGCGCCCAGAAGCCGAACCAGCCCGACATATAAAGTCCGGGCACGCCGGTCTCATCCGCCGTCGGGATATCCGGCATCGACGCCGAGCGCGCCACCGACAGATTGGCGAGCGCCTTGATCTTGCCGGCGCGGATTTGCGGCAGCGCCACCGCGCCCTGCACGACCAACAGATCGACGGTGCCGGAGACGAGATCGGTCATCGCCGGCCCCGCGCCGCGATAGGGAATGAACTGCACCTTCTGCTTGGTCAATCTCTCGAACATCACGCCGGTGACATTGGCGGCCGCGTTCTGGTTGACGAAATTGATCTTGTCGGGATTGGCCTTCATCCAGGTCACGAGTTCGGCCAGCGTGTTCGCCGGCAGATCTTTCTTGGCCACCATCAGTTGCGGATTGTTCGAGATCAGCGCGATCGGCTCGAAATCCTTTTCGAGATCATAGTCGAGTTTGTAGATGATGCTGCCGACATGGGTGTCCCATTGACCGATGTCGAAGGTGTAACCGTCCGGCGCCGCGCGGGCGACGCGGCCGACGCCGATGCTGCCGCCGGCGCCGCCGACATTTTCGATCACAATCGACTGGCCCAGCGTGGCGCGCATCCGCTCGGCCATGATCCGGGCGGCGGCGTCGGTGGATCCGCCGGGCGGAAAGGGAACAATCAGCGTAATGGGACGAGAGGGATAGGTTTGCGCCTGAACCTCCGCCACGCCGGCAACGACCAGCAATGACAACGCCGCCCAAATTGCTCGCATGACGTTCCCCCTCGTGTTTCGATCACCCTGACTTTTGTCAGTGGCTTCTTTTCGTCAGTGGATCTCCGCCGACCGCCTCAGCGCCTCTTTCAGTTTCTCGAGCGTGAAGTCCGGGCTGCGCGCGATATCCAGGATCGGCGTCTCGCGGCGGCCGCAGAGTTCGGCGGCGTCGGGAATCTTGGCGGCGATGTCGATCGGGATCACGATCGCGCCATGCTGGTCGGCATGGATCAGATCGTCGGAATGCACCGTCATGCCGGCGACGCGCACTTCGCCGCCGAAACTCTCGGCATGCACCCAGGCATGTGACGGGCCGATCGAGCCGGCCAGTGCCTGGAAGCCCGGCGCCCATTGCGGGATGTCCCTGATGGAGCCATCGGTGATGACGCCGAGGCAGCCGAGCGCCTTGTGCACGTTGCTTTGCACTTCGCCCCAGAACGCGCCGTAGCCGACGTCGGCGCCGTCGATATCCTGGATCACGGTGATGCGCGGACCAAACCCTGTTCCGACATATTCGTAATAGGCGATGCGGCGCCGCGCCTGCTCGTCGGCCGGCAGGCCTGACTTGAGCACCGAGCGGATCGACACGGTACGGGCATAGCCGACCATCGGCGGCAAATTGGGAAACGGGCAGACCAGCGGCTTGGTCGTGTAGCCGATCAGCCGGCGCTCAGGCGCCACGATCTCCATCGCATTGCAGATCGTCGGCGTGTCGTAGCGGGCCAACGCTTCAAGCACGGAAGCCGGTAGCGGGGCGGAAGCGGACTGGGTCACTGCGTTTCTCTCCTGATTTTTGGGCCGGATATTCTGCAAGGCCGTATCGCTAAGCCCTATAGCCGAGATTGGGATCGAACCCAACTCGGCCAGCGCTCATGGCAGATATCTTGGCAGATAAGTCGGAAGGCCGTCTCGCGGCCGCTCAGTTCAGCCGCGTCGGCCGGTCGTCATGGTCGGCATCGGCCGGAGCCGGCGGGAAGCCGGGTGCCGGGATCGCGGGCGCGGCGGCATCGGTGGTCGCCGCCGCCTGCGCGGCAGCCGCATTTCGCTCGTGATCGCGATAGGTCTTCCAGCCCCACGGCAGGGTCAAGAGATAGATGATCGTCCCGGCCGACAGGATGTACCAGGGATAGCTGACGAGCAGCGCGATGAAGAACACCACCGAGACGAAAACCGGCAGCACCATTTCCGGCGGCACGCGCATGCGCACGGTCTTGCCGGAAAGCACCGGCAGCCGCGACACCATCAGGAATCCGATCAGCAGCGTATAGAACGCGGTCAGCAAGGCCGGCGGCTGCGGGACACCCAGAAAGACCAGATAGATGGGCAGCATCACAGTCAGCGCGCCGAGCGGCGCCGGGACGCCGGTGAAATAATTCGCCGCGAATGCGGGCTTGTTCGGATCGTCTATGCTGGCGTTGAACCGCGCCAGCCGCAGGCCGCCCGAAATCGCATACACCATGGCCGCGATCCAGCCGCCATTGCCGAGTTCATGCAACTGCCAGAAATACAGCATCAGGCCGGGCGTGACACCGAAATTGACGAAGTCCGCGAGGCTGTCGAGTTCGGCGCCGAATTTCGACTGGCCCTTGATCATGCGGGCGACGCGGCCGTCGACCCCATCGAGCACCGCCGCGAACACGATCGCGGCAACCGCGAGTTCCATGCGGCCTTCGATCGACAGCCGGATCGCCGTCAGCCCGGCGCAGATCGCCAGCAGCGTGATGAAGTTCGGCACCAGCATCCGGATCGGGATCGGACGAAACCGGCGGCGGCGCAGCTCCGGAGATTTGGGATCAGGTATCATCATGGCTGGACAGTATATAGCAGCCACGGCCCTGCGCCGCCATTGTGGCGGCCGTGGTTAATCGGCGCGGAAGGTCCTGCCCTGCTCGCCGGCGGCGCCGAGATCAGCCAGCACGGTCTCGCCGGCGACCGCGGTTTGGCCCTCGGAAACCAGCGATTTGCCGCCTTCTGGCAAATAGACGTCGAGCCGCGAGCCAAACCGGATCAGGCCGAACCGCTCGCCGGCGCCGATCGTCTGGCCCTCGCGCACAAACGAGACAATACGTCGCGCCACCAGGCCCGCGATCTGGACCACGCCGATACGGCCGTGGCCGGCGGTCGAGATCACCAGCGAGTTGCGCTCGTTGTCCTCACTGGCCTTGTCGAGCTCGGCGTTGATGAAGGTGCCGGGCCGGTAGGCGATGCGGTCGATCCGCCCCGCCACCGGGGCGCGGTTCACGTGGCAGTTGAACACGCTCATGAAGATCGAGATACGCAGCAGCGGCCGGTCGCCGAGGCCGAGCTCGGCCGGCGGCAGCACCGGCGCGATCATCGAGACCCGGCCGTCGGCCGGGGACACCACGATGCCGTCGCGCACCGGGGTGACGCGCACCGGGTCGCGGAAGAACAGCGCGCACCAGACGGTCAGGATCGTGCCGATCCAGCCGAGCGGCGTCCAGATCCAGAACAGGATCAGGCTTGCGAGCGCAAAGGCGCCGATGAAGGGATAGCCCTGCGGATGGATCGGCGGGATTTGCGCGCGGATGGAATTGGCAATCGACATCGAGGCTCACTATTGGCTGGCCCGGTCCCGTTCCCGGGAGCGAGCTAAATTCAAATTATTCCGCGGCGGTTACCAGAGGATCCTGGACCGGCGGCGGGGCACGGTTCGGCGCCTCGTTGTCGTCGTCGATCTGCGCGAGTTTCTCCCGCGCCTCCTCGGCTTCACGCTGCCTGTTCCACATACTGGCATAAAGTCCGCCGGAAGCCAAAAGCCTGGCGTGCGTGCCGCGCTCGGCGATGCGGCCCTGATCCAGCACGATAATTTCGTCGGCGCCGACGATGGTCGAGAGCCGATGCGCGATCACCAGCGAGGTGCGGCCACGCGAGACGCGCTCGAGCGATTCCTGGATTTCATGTTCGGTGTGGCTGTCGAGCGCCGAGGTCGCCTCATCGAGCACCAGGATCGGCGGCGCCTTCAAGACGGTGCGCGCAATTGCGACGCGCTGCTTCTCGCCGCCGGACAATTTCAAGCCGCGTTCGCCGACCTGGGTCTCATATCCCAGCGGTGACATCCGGATGAAGCCGTCGATCTGCGTCAGTTGCGCCGCCTCCTCCACCTCGGCATCGCTGGCGTCCCAGCGGCCGTAGCGGATGTTGTAGCGGATGGTGTCGTTGAACAGCACGGTATCCTGCGGCACCATGCCGATCGAGGCGCGGAGCGACGCCTGGGTGACGTTCCTGATGTCCTGGCCGTCGATCAATATACTGCCGCCGGACACGTCATAAAGACGGAACAGCAGCCGCGAGATGGTCGACTTGCCCGCACCCGAGGGGCCGACGATCGCAACCGTCTTGCCCGCCGGCACCTCGAAGCTGAGGCCTTTCAGGATCGGCCGCTCGGGATCATAGGAAAACCGCACGTCCTCGAAACGCACATTGCCCGAACCGACCACCAGCGGCACGGCCGCCGGGATATCCTTGACTTCGGGATTGCGCTGCAAAACGTTGAACATCTTCTCGATGTCGATTACCGCCTGCTTGATCTCGCGGTAGACCATGCCCATGAAATTGAGCGGCTGGTACAGCTGGATCATCATGGCGTTGACCATGACGAAGTCGCCGACGGTGTTGGTGCCGTTACGCACCCCGATCGCGCACATCAGCATGGTCGCCGTGAGCCCGAACGTGAAGATGATCGCCTGCCCGGTGTTAAGCACCGCCAGCGACGTATAGGTCTTCACGCTGTTGTGCTCGTAGCGTTCCATCGAGCGGTCGTAGCGCGCGGCCTCGCGCTGCTCGGCGCTGAAATATTTCACGGTCTCGTAGTTCAGCAGCGAGTCGATCGCCTTGGTGTTGGCCTCGGTGTCGGAATCGTTCATCTTGCGGCGGATTTCGATCCGCCATTCGGTCGCAATGTAAGTGTAGTACATATAGATCACGACCGTGATCGCGGTGACCAGCACGTAGCGCCAGTCGAACTGCCACAGCAGCACCGCCATCAACAGCGACACCTCGACGATGGTCGGGATCAATTGCAGGATCACCATCCGCACGATCACTTCGATGCCGGTGCGGCCGCGCTCCAGCACGCGGGTCAGTCCGCCGGTCTTGCGCTCGAGGTGAAAGCGCAGCGACAGCTCGTGCATGTGAACGAAGGTGATGTAGGCGAGCTTGCGCACGGCATGCATCGCAACGCGCGCGAAGATGCCGTCGCGCCACTGCGTCAGCACCGCCATCAGCACCCGCACCGCGCCGTAGCTTGCGGTCATCAGCAAAGGTGACGCGATCAGCCACAGCGTCCAGTTCGACGGCTCGACCGGCGCGCTGCCCTGGCCGTTGAGCGCGTCGATCGCCCATTTGAAGGTGAACGGCACTGTCAGCGTCGCGAGTTTCGCGACCAGCAGCAGCACCATCGACCAGACCACGCGCATTTTCAGGTCGGTGCGGTCGCCGGGCCAGATATAGGGCCACAGGTGCGCCAGCGTCCCGATCAGGGTCGCCTTTTCCAGGGAGTCGCCGGCGGGGATCGGCGCGTCGTCGGCTTGCGAATCAGTGTCAGCCATCGCTCAAGCGCCCAAAAGCCTGATGCCGCGCCTGTTCGCCGTCAGATGGTTTTCGTTTGTCTTCATTCTGCTCGTCATATAGAGCGTTTGAACGCCGCGTACAGCCTTGAAAGGCAAAACTTTCTCCGGTTTGCCCGGATTTCGGGCTCAAATCCACTGCGGCGGCACGCTGATCGGACTTGAGCTTTTTTCGCTGCAGTGCCACATAAATTGCATGAACCAAATCAAAACCGTCTGCGTCTATTGCGGCTCCGGCTCCGGCTCCAATCCCCGCTTCGCGGAATCCGCGATTGCGCTCGGCAGGGTGTTTGCCGAAAACAGCATCCGCCTGGTCTATGGCGGCGGTTCAGTGGGCCTGATGGGCGCGGTCGCCAAATCCGTGCTGGATCACGGCGGTGCCGTCACCGGCATCATTCCGGATTTCCTTGCCAACCGCGAGCGCATGAATCCGAACCTGACCGAACTGGTCGTCACGCCTGACATGCACGAGCGCAAGCGGCTGATGTTCGAACGCTCGGATGCCTTCGTCGCGCTTCCCGGCGGCGTCGGCACGCTGGAAGAGCTGGTCGAGCAGATGACCTGGCAACAGCTCGGCCGCCACACCAAGCCGGTGTTGCTCGCCAACATCGACAATTTCTGGGAACCGCTGATCGCGCTGCTTACGCATATGCGCGCCAACCAGTTCATCCGCCCTGCCCTCGACGTCGAGGTGCTGAAGGCCGAACGCGTCGACGACATCCTGCCGCGCCTGCGCGCCGCCGCAGCCCTTGCCCCCGCGGGCACCCAGGACATGGTGCCGGACGTGGCACGACGGCTTTAGGGCTTCACTCGCTAGGAAACGTCACCGCCTCGATGCGGTTGCCGTCGGGATCGACCACAAACGCCGCGTAGTATTTTACGCGGTCATGCGGGCGCAAGCCCGGCGCGCCATCGGAGCGGCCGCCTGCGCTGAGCGCGGCGGCATGAAAGGCGTCCACCGCCTCAGTGGATCTTGCGCGAAGGCAGATATGCGCGCCGCTCTCCGAAGCCACCGGCGGCATACCGGCGCGCAGGTTGATCCAGAACTCGGGATAGGTCTTGCCGAAACCGATGGTGGCCGGGCGTGTCACCAGCCGCGTCAGGCCGAGTGCGGCGAGGGTCGGTTCATAGAAGCGCGTCGCACGTTCGAGGTCGGCGACGCCGACGGAGATGTGGTCGAGCATTTTTGGGCCCCCAATCTTTCAACGTCATTGCGAGGAGCACTTGCGACGAAGCAATCCATGCTTTCTTCGCGGCACGATGGATTGCTTCGCTGCGCTCGCAATGACGGCGCTTATTGGCATGCGGCGAACCCTCACACCGGCGCGCCTGATTTCACCAGTTTGTAGACCACCGAATCCATCAGCGCCTGGAACGAGGCGTCGATGATGTTCGGCGACACACCGACCGTAATCCAGCTATCGCCGTTTTCATCCTCGCTCTCGATCAGCACCCGCGTCACCGCTTCCGTTCCGCCATTGAGGATACGCACGCGGTAGTCGATCAGCTTGAGGCCTTCGATGTATTTCTGGTACTTGCCGAGGTCCTTGCGCAACGCGACGTCGAGTGCGTTGACGGGGCCGTTGCCTTCCGCCGCCGAGATCAGCCGCTCGCCGGCGACGTCGACCTTCACCACCGCGAGCGCCACCGTGACGCGCTGGCCGTGGGAATTGTAGCGCTGCTCGACATTGACATCGAACTGCTCGACCCGGAAATATTCCGGCACCCGGCCGAGCGTGCGCCGCGCCAGCAGATCGAACGACGCGTTGGCGGACTCATAGGCGTAACCCGCGGCCTCGCGCTCCTTCAGTTCATCGACCAGCCGCGCCAGCTTCGGGTCGCTTTTCTCGTAAGGAATGCCGGCGCGGTCGAGTTCGGCCATCACATTGGAGCGGCCGGCCTGATCGGACACCAGCACCTTGCGATGGTTGCCGACCAGTTCGGGCAATACATGCTCATAGGTGTGCGGGTCCTTCATGACCGCGGAAGCATGGATGCCCGTCTTGGTCACGAAGGCGCTTTCGCCGACATAGGCGGCATGGCGGTTCGGCGCGCGGTTCAGCATGTCGTCGAGCGTCCGCGACACCTTCATCAGCGTCGCCATCTTCTCAGTGGTGACGCCGATCTCGAAAGCGTCGGAGAACTCGTTCTTCAGCCGCAAGGTCGGGATCAGCGAACAGAGATTGGCGTTGCCGCAGCGCTCGCCGAGGCCGTTCAGCGTGCCCTGGATCTGCCGCGCCCCGGCGCGCACCGCGGCGAGCGAATTCGCGACCGCCTGCTCGGTGTCGTTATGGGCGTGGATGCCGACGTTGCCGCCCGGGATATGCTTGATGACCTCGCCGACGATGGTCTCGACTTCATGCGGCATGGTGCCGCCATTGGTGTCGCACAGCACCACCCAGCGCGCGCCGGACTCATACGCGGCCCTGGCGCAGGCCAGCGCGAACTCGGCATTCTCCTTGTAGCCGTCGAAGAAGTGCTCGCAATCGACCATCACCTCGCGCCCCGCGGCCTTGGCGGCACTGACGCTGTCGCGGATCGAGGCGAGGTTTTCCTCATTGGTGGTTTCGAGCGCGACGCGCACCTGATAGGCCGAGGCTTTCGCGACAAAGCAGATCGCATCGGCCTTGGCTTCGATCAGCGCCGCCAGCCCCGGATCGTTGGAGGCCGAGCGGCCGGGACGGCGCGTCATGCCGAACGCGGTGAAGCGGGCATGGTCGAGTTTTGGTTTGGTCGCAAAAAACTCGGTGTCGGTCGGATTGGCGCCGGGGTAGCCGCCTTCGACATAATCGATGCCGAGTTCGTCGAGCATGCCGGCGATGATCTGCTTGTCATGCAGCGTGAAATCGACGCCGTTGGTCTGCGCGCCGTCGCGCAGCGTGGTGTCGAACAGATAGAGGCGTTCGCGGCTCATTGTGGCGCTCCTGGCGCGGCCTCGGCCAGCGTCTTCTGCATCGTGGTATTGGCGAGCCATTCGCCATTGATGGTGACAGTGTTGCGCTGCATGGCGATGTAACCGCGCTTCAGGAAGAATTCCTGCGCGTTGTCGCTGGCATCGACGGTAAGAACCTTGGCGCCGCGCCCGCCGGCGAGCTTTTCCAGCGCATCGCACAGCATGGCGCCGACACCCTGCCCGACCGCGCCCGGGTGCACGTAGAGCATCTCGATATGCGAGGCGCCCTTCAGCGAGGCAAACCCGACCGGCGAGTTCTGCAGCGTCGCGATCAGGGTCAATTCGCCGGCCAGCTTCCTGCCGAATTGCTCTTCATCGTCGGCCGCCGAGGCCCAGGCTTCCTGCTGCGCCTCGCCGTAATCGTCGCCGGTCAGTTCCTGGATCGCGGCAACGAAGATCGCCGCCACAACAGGGGTATCCGCCGCAAGGAACGGCCGCAATGCAGGCTTGGGCAACGATTGTCCCATCGCGTCAAAACACTCCAAACAGTCTCAGCACGAGCACCACCGCGGCAACGATCACCGCCCATTTGATGAAGATGTAGTAGCGCCAGTGTTTCGGGAAAGGTGTGTCGGGCTTATCCATCACGCGACCTCCCATGTCGTCACAGGTTTACCGTCGGCGTCCTTGCCGTCCTTGATAACAACGCCCATCGCGGCGAGTTCGTCACGGATGCGGTCGGACTCCTTGAAATCCTTTCGCGCCCGCGCCGCGGTACGGTCCGCGAGCAGGCGGCCAACCTGCTCTGCATCGATGCCGCTCGCCTGCTGTTTCCGGCCTTTCCAGTCGGCCGCGCTCACCGACAAGAATCCGAGCAGCCGAAGCGACGCGGCAAACTCGCCACGTTCGCGATCGCCGCCGGACGCCGCCGCATTGCGCAGCCCGTGCAGGACCGCCATGGCCTGCGCGGTATTCAGGTCGTCATAGAGGGCTTCGGTCAGGGCCGCCGACGGCTGACCGGGCTCGGCGTCGGCCGCGACGGCGTACCAATCGTCCAGCGTCCTGGCGCTTTCCTCCGCCCCCTTGGTGGTCCAGTCGAGCGGCGACCGGTAATGCGTCTTGAGCATGCTCAGGCGCAGCACCTCGCCCGGCCAATCGGCCAGCATCTCGCGGATCGTGAAGAAGTTGCCGGTTGATTTCGACATCTTCTCGCTCTCGAGCTGCAGGAAGCCGTTGTGCATCCAGACATTCGCCATGCGGTCGGAATGAAAGGCGCAGCAGGTCTGCGCGAGTTCGTTCTCATGGTGCGGAAACACCAGGTCGATGCCGCCGCCATGGATGTCGAATTTCTCGCCGAGATGTTTCCAGGCCATCGCCGAGCATTCGATGTGCCAGCCCGGGCGGCCTTCCGCCTTGATGCCGGCCGGCGATGGCCACGACGGCTCGCCCGGTTTCGCCGGTTTCCACAGCACGAAGTCGGTGTTGTCGCGCTTGTAGGGGGCGACGTCGACGCGGGCGCCGGCGATCATCTCGTCGAGCGAGCGCTTCGACAATGCGCCATAGCGCGGCATCACCGAATTTGCCGCGTTCATCGCCTGCGGCGAGAACAGCACGTGGTCTTCAGCGACATAGGCAAAGCCGCCGGCGACCAGCTTCTCGATGATCGCCCGCATTTCAGGGATATGCTCGGTCGCGCGGGGCTGCACCGTCGGGGCCAAGCAGCCGAGGGCCGCGACGTCGTCCTGATATTGCTGATAGGTCTGTTCCGTGACCTTGCGGATCGCTTCGTTCAGCGGCACGCCGGGATAGTCGCGCGCGGCGCGCACGTTGATCTTGTCGTCGACGTCGGTGACGTTGCGCACGTAGGTCACATGATCGGCGCCATAACGATGGCGCAGCACGCGGAACAGCACGTCGAACACGATCGCGGCGCGACCATTGCCGATATGGGCGAAGTCATAGACTGTCGGTCCGCAGGCATAGATGCGGACGTTACCTGAATCGATCGGCTCGAACGGCCGCTTTTCCTTCGTCAACGTATCGTAGAGTCGTAATGGCATGGATATCCGTCCGTTACGGCCGGGCGTCCAGTGATCTCGTTTTGAGAAAAGACGGCCTCAGCCAGCGAATCGCTAGCTAATAATCTCGCGGCAAATGCTGCAGATGGCGAGGAAACCGTTCATGGTTCCACCATGTCCCAGCCCGGGTGACCCCGTCAAGGCCAACTTGCGCCGGATTTTGGACCAAATTGGGCGCGAAACACCCGGCGCCGCCCTCATGGTTAATCATTATTAACCTTTTAGGTCTATTTGCGATGGGCGGTTCCCTTTTCCATTGCCGGTGCCCCATGCGATTTTCCTCAAGCATCATTGCCTGCACGTTCCTGCTCGCAGCTTCGGCCGCCAATGCCGACAGCCGCGTCTTCATCATCGCCAATCAGGCCGATGGCTACGGCATCGACCAGTGCCTCGCCAAGGGCGACAAATGCGGCGCCCATGCCGCCCGCTCCTATTGCCAGTCACGGGAATTTGCTTCCGCGACCGCCTACCGCCGCGTCGATCCTGATGAGATCACCGGGTCGGTGCCGAGGAGCGGAAACGACAGATGTACCGGCAGCGGCTGCGACGAATACGTCGCCATCACCTGCCAGCGCTGAGCCGGATCGCCGCGCTGGGCCGTGGCCGCATTGCCACACCTGCGCCGCGGAAACGACGTGACGATGCCCCGAGAAGCGGCTATGGGATGCGGCCTCGGCCGCACCATGCCGCCCTGGCCGCGCCTTTCGGCTATAAAGCCGCGCGGATTCGTTTTTGATGGCTGGATATGCCCCTGACGCTGACTACTCCCTTCTCCCAATCGATTTTGCGCTGGATTTTGACTTGCGCCGTGCTGCTTGCTGGCATCGCCGCGACGAGTTCGGCTGCGACCGCACAATCCGATCCCGCACCATCCAACATGGACGCGCGCGCGCAAATGCCCCCCGGCGCAGCGCCGCCGCAGCAGCAACAGGGCGCGCAAGCCAATCCGATCTGCATCCGGCTTGAGGGACAATTGGCGGCCGTCGACCGCGGCGCCAGCGGCGGCGATCCCGCCAAGGAAGAGCAAATCCGCCGCTACCAGGAAGCCGCAACCAAACAGCAGGCCGAGCTTGACCGCGTCACACTGCAGGCCAAGCGAATGGGCTGCGAAAGCTCCGGCTTCTTCTCGCTGTTCAACGGCCAGTCCGCGCAGTGCGGACCGGTCAATAACCAAATCCAGCAGATGCGCGGCAATCTCGAGCAGATGACGACCAGTCTCGAGCGGCTGCGCTCTGGCGGCATCGGCGGCGCCGACCGTGAAAACCAGCGCCGTTCAGTGCTGACGGCGCTCGCGCAGAACAATTGCGGGCCGCAATACGCCAATGCCGCGCGCGGACCCGGCAGCTTCATCGACAATCTGTTCGGCAACAACACGATCGCCCCGCCCAGCGCCGAACTCGGGCCGCCATCCGGCACGTTCCGCACGGTGTGCGTGCGCACCTGCGACGGCGCCTATTTCCCGGTCTCGTTCGCCACCTACCAGGCGCGCTTCCAGGACGATGAGAAGAGCTGCAAGGCGCTGTGCCCGGCCACGGAAGCTTCGCTGTTCACCTATCGCAATCCCGGCGAAGACATCAACCAGGCGGTCTCGATCAGCGGCCAGCCTTACTCGTCGCTGCCCAATGCATTCAAATTCCGCACCGAGTTCAACCCGTCCTGCGCCTGCAAGGCCGCGGGCCAGACCTGGTCGGATGCGCTGAAATCGATCGACGAGAAAGCCGCCGCCGAACAGCAGGGCGACATCATCGTCACCGAGGAGAGCGCCAGGAAGATGCAGCAGCGCGCGACGCCTCAGCAAAAGGCAGCCCCGGTCGCCAAGAAGGGTGCCGCGCCCGCAGCAGGCACCGCGGCCGCCGCGCCCGCTCCTGCCGCACCGGACCCAGCGGCGAATTCAACCGGCTCGACCGACGAGAAGAAAGCGATCCGCACCGTCGGGCCGACGTTCATTCCGCCGAAGCAATAATTAGCCGTCGAACACGTCCGCCGACGCGCGGCCCGCGCGGGCGACCAGTTTCTCGTCGGGCTTGGGCAACGCCTCGCCATTGTCGCGAAAGCGGTTGGTGATTGGATAGCGGCGGTCGCGGCCGAAATTCTTTTCGGTGACCTTGACCCCCGGCGCCGCCTGACGGCGCTTGTATTCGGCGATGTTGAGCAGACGGTCGATCCGCGTCACCACGTCGGCGGGGAAACCCGCCGCAATGATCGAGGCCAGCGGCTCCTCGCGCTCGACGAGCCGCTCCAGAATGCCGTCAAGCATCTCGTAGGGCGGCAGCGAATCCTGGTCGGTCTGGTTCTCGCGCAATTCGGCGGTCGGCGGCCGCGTGATGATGTTGACCGGGATCACCTCGCCTGACGGCCCGAGCGCGCCGTCCGGCTTCCACTCATTGCGCAGGCTCGACAGGCGGAACACTTCGGTCTTGTAGATGTCCTTGATCGGGTTGAAGCCGCCGTTCATGTCGCCATAGAGCGTGGCGTAGCCGACCGACATTTCCGACTTGTTGCCGGTCGTGACCACCATCGCGCCGGTCTTGTTCGAAAGCGCCATCAGCAGCGTGCCGCGGGCGCGCGCCTGCAGGTTTTCCTCGGTGATGTCGCGCGGCAGGCCGGCAAACGTGCCGGAGAGGATTTTTTCAAAACCATTGACGGCGTCCGCGATCGGCAGCACCTCGTAGCGGAAGCCTAATGCCGTCGCGAGTTTTGCGGCATCGTCGAGCGACTCCTGCGCGGTAAACCGGAACGGCAGCATCACGCCGCGCAGCTTGTCCGCGCCGAGCGCATCGACGGCGATTGCCGCACACAACGCGGAATCGATGCCGCCGGAGACGCCGAGCAGCACGCCGGGAAAACCGTTCTTGCGGACGTAGTCGCGCAAGCCCAGCACGCACGCCGCGTAGTCGGCCTTGTCGCCTTCGATCAGCGGCGCCACCGGCCCAACGCAGCGCCAGCCGTCGACGCCTTTGGTCCAAACCAGCGTCGTGACGTTCTCCTCGAACGCGGGCAGCTGCGCCGCCACCGAGAGATCGGCGTTCAGCGCAAACGACGCGCCGTCGAACACCAGTTCGTCCTGCCCGCCGATCTGGTTCAGATACACCAGCGGCAGCCCGCTTTCGGTAACGCGGGCGACCGCGATCGACAGCCGCAGGTCGTTCTTGTCTCGGGCGTAGGGTGAGCCGTTGGGCACGACCAGGATTTCCGCGCCGGTTTCGGCCAGGCACTCGACGACGTTTTCGTATTCTTCGGATTCTTCGAGCCAGATGTCCTCGCAGATGGGAACGCCGACGCGGATCCCCTTCACCGTCACCGGCCCCGCGGCGGGGCCGCGCGCGAACAGGCGCTTTTCGTCGAATACGCCGTAGTTCGGCAAATTGGCTTTGAAACGAAGGGCCGTGATGCGGCCGTCATCGAGCAGCGCGCAGGCATTATAGAGCTTGCCGTCCTCGACCCAGGGCGTGCCGATCAGCACCGCGGGACCCCCGCCGGCGGTCTCGCGCGCCAGTTCCTCGACCGCTGCGCGGCAGGCGGCCTGGAACGCGGGTTTCAGCACCAGATCTTCCGGCGGATAGCCGGTGATGAATAGTTCCGGCAGCACCAGCAAATCGGCGCCGTCAGCCTTCGCCTGCTGGCGCGCGGCGCGCGCTTTGGCGGCGTTGCCGGGGACGTCGCCCACGGTCGGGTTCAGCTGGGCCAGCGTAATTTTGAATTTCGGTTCGCTCATACGCCAATGGTGCCCTGCACAGGCCGAAACTTCAATCGCCCGCTTTAGAACGCGCCTATGCGTTCGGCGATGGCAAACAGCCAGAACGCGCCGGACATCAACAGTGCGACACCGACCGCGGCCGAACCCATGTCCTTGACCCGCCCGATTTGCGGATCGTGGTCGGTGGTGAGGCGGTCGGCGAGCTTTTCGATCGCCGTATTGAGTATCTCGACGACAAGAACGAACGCCACCGCCGCGACCAATTCCACCCGGCGCATCACCGTGGCGCCGATCAGCCAGGCCAGCGGCACCGACAGCGCCAGCGCACACAGTTCCTCGCGCACGGCCTGCTCCGAGCGGATCGCAAAAGCGAGTCCGTTACGCGTATTGATCGTGGCACGCCAAAGTCGCAGCAAGTCAGAAACCCGCTACGGCCGGCATCGGTTTGACCTTGCCGGCGCGTTCCTGCTTGAGCAGTTCGGCGATCAGGAAGGCCATATCGATCGATTGTTCGGCGTTCAGACGGGGATCGCAGACCGTGTGATAGCGGTCGTTGAGGTCCTCGTCGGTGATGGCGCGCGCGCCGCCAATACATTCGGTGACGTCCTGCCCGGTCATTTCCAGATGAATGCCGCCGGCGTGGGTGCCTTCCGCCTGATGGATGGCAAAGAACGACTTCACTTCCGACAATATCCGGTCGAACGGCCGGGTCTTGTAGCCCGAATTGGAGGTGATGGTGTTGCCGTGCATCGGATCGCACGACCAGACCACGACACGTCCCTCGCGCTGCACCGCGCGGATCAGCGGCGCCAGGTGATCGCCGACCTTGTCCGAACCGAAGCGGTTGATCAGCGTCAGCCGTCCCGGCTCGTTGTCGGGGTTGAGGATGTCGATCAGCTTCAGGAGTTCATCGGGCTTGAGCGACGGACCGCATTTCAGGCCGATCGGATTCCTGATGCCGCGGAAATATTCGACATGGCCATGGTCGAGCTGGCGGGTGCGGTCGCCGATCCAGATCATGTGGCCCGAGGTCGCGTACCAGTCGCCGGTGGTGGAATCGACGCGGGTGAAGGCCTGCTCATAGCCCAAGAGCAACGCCTCGTGGCTGGTGTAGAAATCGGTGGCGCGCAGCTCCGGATGGCTTTCGAGATCGAGGCCGCAGGCGCGCATGAAATTCAGCGCATCCGAAATACGGTCGGCCAGCTCCTTGTAGCGCCGCGACTGCGGCGAATCCTTCAGGAAGCCCAGCATCCACTGATGCACGCTGCCGAGATTGGCAAAGCCGCCGGTCGCGAATGCGCGCAAGAGATTGAGCGTCGCCGCCGATTGCCGATACGCCATCAACTGGCGCTGCGGATCGGGGGTGCGCGCTTCCGGCGTGAACGCGAAGTCGTTGACGATGTCGCCGCGATAGCTCGGCAGCTCGACGCCGCCAATCTTTTCGGTGTTCGACGAACGCGGTTTTGCAAATTGCCCGGCGATGCGGCCGACCTTCACCACCGGCAATGCGCCGGCATAGGTCAGCACGACGGCCATCTGCAGCAGCACGCGGAAGAAATCGCGGATGTTGTTGGCGCCGTGCTCGGCAAAGCTCTCGGCGCAATCGCCGCCCTGCAGCAGGAAGGCTTCGCCGGCGGCGACGCGCGCCAGTGACTTCTTCAGATTGCGGGCCTCGCCGGCAAATACCAGCGGCGGAAACGTAGCCAATTGCGCCTCGACATCGGCCAATGCCTTGGCATCGGGATAATCGGGCACCTGCAGCACCGGCTTGGCGCGCCAGCTATCGGGTGTCCACCGCTCGGACATGTCGTTAACTCCTGAGCAAAAACCGCGACTTATGCGCGGTTACGAAGGGCCGGGTTATACACAGGGCGCTGGCCAACCGCCAGTTAGATTTCCGCCTTTCCAGTCAAGCCCTTGCGGCAAAAGCCGAATTCGCATTTATAGGGCCGGATCGCGAAAGCGAGGAAGGAAATCGCGGGTGGCCGAGCCGGGGCTGGACGACGTATTCATCGACGATATCACGCTTCCCGCCGCGGATGGCTATCCGCTGGGGGCGACGCTGTTTTTGCCGCGCGGAGCCAAGCGCCACGCCGTGCTGATCAACTCGGCCACCGCGGTTCACCGTAAGGTCTATCGCGGTTTTGCCGGCTATCTCGCGAAGCGCGGCTGCGCGGTGCTGACCTATGATTATCGCGGCACCGGCGATAGCAGGCAGAAGTCGATGACCGGCTACAACCAGGCCAAATCGCTGGTCGGCTTCAAGGCCTCGATGTCGGACTGGGCGGCGCAGGATGTCACCTCCGCCGTGGCCTGGATGCGCGAGCGCTACAAGGCGTTGCCGTTCGCCTATGTCGGGCACTCCTTCGGCGGCCAGGCGCTGGGCTTGCTGCCCAACAACACCGAGATTTCGCGCGCGCTGTTTATCGCAGCGCAAGCCGGCTACTGGAAATTGATGGCGGTGCCGGAGCGCTATCGCGTCTACGCGATGCTGAATTTCGCCGGCGTCCCCCTCACCCGAGCGTTCGGCTACACGCCGGGCTGGATGGGCCTCGGCATGGACCTGCCGAAGGATATGTTCCTGCAATGGGTCTCCTGGGTCATGAGCCCGCGCTACCTGTTCGACGACAAGAATCTGGCGGCCTTGCAAAATTTTCCGAAGTACAAGGGCGCGTTGCGCGCGCTGTGCATGTCCGACGATCCCTGGGCGACGCGCCCAGCGGTGGAATTGCTGTGCTCGGGTTTTACGTCGATCAAGCCCGAGATCATCACCGTGATGCCAAAGGACACCGGCGCCAGCCGGATCGGCCACTTCGGATTTTTTCGGCCCGAGCATCGCGACACGCTGTGGCGCGGCGCCGCGGAATGGATCGAGGCGGCGGAGTAGCCCGGCGCATTGCGCCGATTTGTCGTTGTCGTCCCTGCGAACGCCGATGCGCAATTGCGCATCGGGGGACCCATACCGCGTGATCTCTCGGCGAAGCTTCGGTAGCAGAGACCTTTCGCAAAATTTCTCCCTGTGGTTATGGGTCCCGGCTCAAGGCCGGGACGACGGCGGTGTTTGTTCTTGCACCGTGGTCCAAACACACCTTCGCATTCTCGCGACGCGATGCGCCCGAGCTTTGCTGGAAACTTCCCGCCCTCCTCAACAGAGGGCGCAGGGAAGACCGGGTGCGCGCTGCACCCGCGGTGGGGCTTGACACGACTTCCGAAAACCAGAACTCAATTGCCCAGCTCCCGCCTTCCTCCTTCGCTCTTCGAGCTACGGCGGGACACGTCGCTCGTTGAGCTACGGCGGACAAGTCGCCAAGGCTAGTGCGGCCGTCGGGTTGTTTTGTCGCAGCCAGATGCCGCGCCTTCCCTGCCTGGCAAGGGCGAATTTTGCCTGCGCACCATCGCAAGCCCGTGGCGAAGCCGACAGCGCTGGCATCCTGCTCTGTGCCGGCCGTCACAGCCGCCCAGACGCACCTTGGGTATTTTCATCACCATCAACGGTCGCTGTTGACCGTCACTCAAAACAAAGGGAGCATGAAATGAACACCACCAACATTCGCGAACTGATTGTTGCCGAGTTGAACCAGGTTTCCGGCGGAGTGGATGGGACCGGGAATTGGCAGGGCTGTACCAATGGCCCGGCTGGCGAGGGCGTCTATCCCTGGTACGTCAAGTGCGACTACACCAACGCCGAATTCGTCCGAGACATTATCCGCTTTGGCGGTGGACGGAGTTAAAAAAGGGGGCCGGACTTTCCGGCTCCTTTTTCATCGCCCGGGCGCGTCGGAATATGCCCCCGGCCACAAGATGCAGTTGCTGCGCTTGCGCGCGACGCGACGCAGCGCGCGTTCGATGGGGTCAACCTGTCTCTCCCCGTCATTGCGAGCGAAGCGAAGCAATCCATCTGGCGGCATAACGGATGGGTGGATTGCTTCGTCGAAAGTGCTCCTCGCAATGACGAGGGTCCAGCGCTGCTGTGTAGGATTGGAGCCGAAGGCGTAATCCGCCATCCTCGGCCAACCAATGTACCAATCACCGTCGCTCACCAAACTTGCTGCTCACCTCACCGGCTCCACCCAGATGCTCCCAAAAGCGACGCTGCCAGACAGCGGACAGGTCGCCAAAGGCTACGCCGGGCGCTGCCATCGGCTAATTTGCGTACCGCAACGTGACGGCCATCACAGCCAGACACAACGCCCACCGCTTATGGCTGCGACCGAGATCGCAAGGGATGGTCCCTTCTACGTCGCAGCAGGAGAGAAGCATGGATACGCCGAAAATTGCCACGAGCACGCAGAATGAAATCAGCGCTGACGAATTCACGGCTGTAGAATTGGACGCCGTGTCGGGCGGTAAGCCGGGTCTCGACCGAGCCACCTACGAGTGGCTCAAGGCGAATTACTTTCCTTTTATGTTCAAGACCTCGACCAGGAACGTTTGTTGAAGCTGCTGACGCCCCGGATGTAGCTCTGCTCATCGGGCTTCGCTTGCTGATTTGCCGACGAGCGGCTCAGTTCGGGCTTGCCCGAGTTCACCAATGTGGGGGACGGCGGCTTACACTTCCGCCTTCGTTCGCTGAGCTGTATCGAACAGATCCGCCTGCGCCTGGGTCTCTACAGCGGGCGCGTCGTTGATCGGGCCTGCGCTTGCTTCGCCGGCGCTCAAAAACTTGATGCCATAGGTCTTGCCGCGGCGCCAGACGACTTCGCAGGATTGATGCTTTGGTCGATCGCGCACCAGCGCGAGGCCGAACTTGTCGCGGACGTCGATCGCGACATCGGTCACGATCCTTGCGCCGCCGGGCGAGACGTCGAGCACAAAGCATTCGCGGTTGGTCAAGCCGTCGTCGACCGTCATCCACGCCGGCTGCTTGTGCAGCTGGCGGCGCGGTTCGCGCACAACCTTTGTCTTCGGCGCATCAACAATCACGGGTGCATCCGTTGCAGGCTTCAGCAAGCGGCCAATTTGAAGGTGACCCCGTAAGGTTCCCTTAGCGCATTGAATCGAAATTTATGGATTTGCCCGACGATGTTGAACCAAGGCGCATTAACCAACGGGACCGCGCGTCGCGGGAAGCATCGCCCGCGCCGCATGCATTGTGACGTCGGTCACGGTAGCGAACCTGCCGCTGTGGTCCTCTTTTCCTCATCGCAGATGGCCTTGCCGCCAATGAACCGGAGACTGACATGAAGACCGACAATCGCGAACTCAACACCAGCGAACTTGAAGCCGTGAACGGCGGCATGAAGTGGACGCCGGGTACCAAGAATCCCGACGTGATCGACGCCCGCGGCGGCCAGTTCTCGTGTCTCGGGCTTACCTTCACCTTCGATATCAAGGGTAACCTCAGCAGCGTCGGTACCAAGCCGTGAATCCCGACGCGGCTGAAGGCGTGGATCTCCCATGCGGCCGCCGCACGCAGGAACTGATGGTTCTCACAGGCGTTTTGTACCCATGACCGAGCCAATACCATTGCTGATGGAAAATTCGATCGAGATCGCCTGGGATTATCTCGAGCGGACCGGCGAACTCGGCGATGCCGAGATCGCGGCGCGATTCTTGTCGGATGCCATCGAGATCATGATCCTGCGCGGCGAAACGCGAAAGCTGATGCTCGCGAACCGCGCGATCGACGCTTACAAGCGGTTCAAGGCCGAGCATTACCCGTTGTCGCTGGTCTCCTGAGCGCATCTGCCAATCAGGGCGCACGAGCAGCGCGATAGGCGGGGAGTAACACCCGTGCGGCCATGACGGGTGTCGCCCGTATCGACAATTAGCCGAAGGTCCTGATGTCGCCGTAGGAACAAACGCTTTGCCTCAAACTTGATTCATCGCCTCCACGGAGCGTTCAGGCCATGAATGGAATACCGTCAACCGTACCCTATGGCGCCGATCAAACCCTGTATCTGGTGATGGATACGGTCGGACCGAAGGGTCTGGAGCTTCAGAATCCGATCGAGCGGCCCGATCTCGATTCCGTGATCACCGATCTGATGCTGGCGCGTTTCAACAACCCGATCGGCATCTACGCCTTCAACACGCTCGAACACTGGACTGCCGACATCTCCAAAAATGTCGCAGAGGAAATTCAGTGCCGCTGTGATATCGAAGGAGCTCCGGTGCCGGCGCATCTCGAAGACTTTATTGCCAATAGTCTGAGCGATCGCCGAGCAAGATAGGAGCGCCAATGAACTGGATTTATTGGAATACGTTCTGCTCGCTGCTCGTCAGCTCGATCTGGTTCATGACGATCGTTTCGCATCCTGACTCCGTCGTCGTAGACAGGCATCGGTCCAAGCCGCCCGCGCCCCGGCGGTAGACGGCGCTGCCCAAAAAGCAGGCGCCTTGCTCTCGAATCCCAGGAGGTGTTGCCCAAACGGTACAGACCCGGCGACGGCGGCCGCTATAGTCAGGCTTTCAACGTTTGATTGAGAGCCGTGATGAAGAAATTGCTCCTCGCCACCTCCGCCCTCGCCCTCGCGGGATCCGCAAACGCCGCCGATATGCCGGCGCGCATAGCGGTGAAGTCTCCCATCGTCGCGGCCATTCCCTTCACCTGGACCGGATGCTATGTCGGCGCCCATGCCGGCTATGGCTGGGGCCGCGAGAACTTCAACGACATCCTCGGCAATTTCAGCGCGGCTCCCGGCGACAATCTCCGAATCAAGTCGGAAGGCGCCATCGTCGGCGGCCAGCTCGGCTGCAACTACCAGGTCGCCAGCAACTGGGTGATCGGCGTCGAGGGCATGGGCGCCTGGACCGACATCAAGGGCAGCGCCCCCGACCTCGTGTTCGGCACCAAGAACCTGTCGTCAAAAACCGAAGCGCTGGCCAGCATCACCGGCCGCCTCGGCTACAGCTTCGATCGCGTGCTGTTCTACGGCAAGGGCGGCGGCGCCTTCGCGCGCGACCGCTATCAGGAGAACACGCCGGGATTCCTGCCGTTCATCGGTCCGAACGTGTTCACCGCCAGGACGGACCGCTTCGGCTGGACACTGGGCGCCGGCGTGGAATGGGCTTTCGCGAACAACTGGTCCGCCAAGCTCGAATACAATCACTATGATTTCGGCACCAAAGGCGTGAACCTGACTGATGCTACCGGGATCATCATCCCCATCAATGTGTCGCAGCGGATCGACACCGTGACGGTCGGTATCAACTACCGGTTCTGGGCGCCGCAAAGCGCAGTTGTCGCGCGGTATTGATTTAGCGAGCTAGCTCCGGTCTCGGCTTCACCTCTCCCGCTTGCGGGGTCGAGACGAGCGAAGCTCGCTCTTAGGTCGGATCACATCGTTAGATGTGATCCGGGTGGGGGCTCTCTCCACACGAACACTCTGACTCGCGGCAACACCCCCACCCCGCCCTCCCCCGCAAGCGCGGGAGAGGGAGCGCACCGCCCGCGTGGGTGCAGCCCGTACTCACTTCCGCCCCGGCGCGCCCTTCTCGGCGTCCGCCAACCGGCGCAGGATGCGTTTGCCGAGTCCGGTCAGGCGAAAGGCGCGATAGGATTCGCGCGTCCATACCACCGACTTCACGTCCAGCATCGATCCATCCGCGCTCGATTTGATCTGGCCTGAGGCTGCTTCATCGAGTTCCCAGCCCATCTTGAGCAGGTACTGCAAGGTGAGGTTGTTGCGCGCCAGCACCGAGGCGCGCACCCGCGCCATGTTTTCCTTGTCGAAAAGAAAATCGAGCGTGGAGACGAAGGCATCCGTGGTGGCGCCGCGGTTTCGGTGTTCGGGCTCGCCAATGATCGCGTTGACCAGCGCTTCGCGGCTCGCATAATCGAGGTCGATCCGGATGATCCCGACATGGACGCGCGTGCCGCGCTCGAAGATGCCGAGCATCAGATGCGTGCGCTGGTCGGACGCCTTGATGTAGCCGGCGATATCATCCTTGGTCAGGGCACGGGGCGCGAGGTTGAGCGCCTCGACCACCCAGGGATCGTTCAGCCACTGCGCCCAGCGCTCGGACGCATCCTCGCGCCGGACCGTGCGCGCAAAGTAGCGGCCGCACTGAAACCAGAGCTCTTTCCTGGTGGGCCGCTTCTGGCCGGAAGACTGCATGAACGCCCCGAACACGTGACTGAGTTCGAAGATTGTAGGCGGTCAGCGCCAAGACGTCGATGCAGGGAAACGTAACGGCACCGTAATGATACGGAAGACAAATCACCTGCAAATCATTTATGCACGTGGCCATGGAAATCGCGCTCACCATCATGCTCGCCGTCGTCGGCATCGCCTCCTGCGCGGTCGTGATGATCCGGATGTGGGGCCCGGAGGCGCTAGCTTTCCGGAGAAGGTCGTCGCGGGACAGGAAGTAGCGGCAGGCAGTCGTTGACAGATCACGGCCGTGCAACAGCTTCCATGATTTCCTTTGGACGCCGCTTGATCGCCAGCAGATAGGCTGCGGCAGGAGCGTCAGGCAGGCGCCGTCCTTGCTCCCAATTCTTGAGCGTCGGAAGCGGAATACGATACGCCGCAGCAAAGTGATTCTGCGACATCCGCAGCGAAAGACGGATGGCTTTCACGTCCGGCAACTCGACCTTGGACACACGCAGCCCGCGCACCTTCTTGCCAGCGGCATGCTTTGCCGCCTGTTGCATGCTCTCGATCAGCTCCTTTCCAAACTTTGTCATGTGTTCTGCTCCTTCCATTTGTCGCCGTTCAAGCCTTCAAGATCGCTGCCAGCTTGCGAACCATCTTCTTTTCCTCCGGCGTGAGATTCTCCCGACGCGCCTTCGCGTAGACCATCAGCAGATAGAGCGGGCGGTCGCCATTATGAAAAAAAATAGATCACCCGCGCGCCGCCGCGTTTACCGCTTCCAGGCCGCGCCCACCGAATCTTCCGCACCCCACCCGTTTCCGGGATGAGGTCCCCTTCTTCGGGATTGCGCGCGATGAAACCAATGAACGCTTCGCGCTCGGCATCGTCCCAGACATCCTGGGACTGGCGTCTGAAGAGAGGCGTTTCCGCCACAGTGATGAATCGTCGCGCCACCTGAGCACTATACGCCATTGGCGCCTAAAGCTCCAGAGATAAAGACTCCATTGGCGTCCGGCTCATCGGCCGGGATGGATCAGCCGATTGCTTCAAGTCCCAGGGAAACCTTCACCGCCTCGCGCGTTTGTTGGGCGGGCAATACGGAGGATGGCCGATGCGAACCCTGGTTCGAGCCGCGGCGCTGAGCGGGATGGCGTGCCTGCTGTTGTCGTCGTCAGCCTCATCGCAAACGCCGACGCAAGGCGCCGACACTGCAGCCGGCCAATTGCTGTTCAACAATGCGTGCCGAACCTGCCACACGGTCAAGGAGGGCGACAACCGGCAAGGCCCAAATCTGCACCGGATTGTCGGACGGAAGGCCGGATCGCTGCCGGGCTACGGCTATTCCAGCGCCATGAAGGAGGCAGGCTTCGCCTGGGACGCGGACAAACTCGATGGCTTCATGGCCAACGCCGATGCGGTGGTGCCCGGCAACACCATGAAGCCGTATGGCGGTCTCGCATCGGCGGAAGACAGGGCAAAGATCATTGCCTACTTGCAATCAGGCGCGGCCGGTCAATAACAGGCCGGAGGGGCCTGCGAAAGACGGCATCGCTGTATGATGCGATTGATCGATGCGCTTCCGTCCGTTTTAGGAAATCCCGGATATCGCTGCGCTCATCCGGGCTACGCGCCCCTACTCCGCCGCAGCTTCCCGCACATAGCGTGCCGTTGGCGTCCGCATCGTCACCAACTCCTCGGCGGCCGTCGGATGCAGTGCGATGGTGGAATCGAAATCGGCCTTGGTCGCTTTCATCCTCACGGCGATGCCGACGGCCTGGGTGATCTCGGCGGCGGCTTCGCCGACGATGTGACAGCCGAGCACGCGGTCGGTCTGGCCGTCGACCACGAGCTTCATTAGGACGCGGGTGTCGCGGCCGGACATCGTCGCCTTGATGGGGCGGAAATCGGTCTTGAAGATATCGACATGGCTGAACTGCGCGCGGGCCTCGGCTTCGGTCAGGCCCACGGTGCCGACTTCGGGCTGCGAGAACACCGCGGTCGGGATGGTGGCGTGATCGACCTGCACCGGGCGCTTGCCGAACACGGTGTCGGCGAAGGCGTGGCCCTCGCGGATCGCCACCGGCGTCAGGTTGGTGCGGTGGGTGACGTCGCCGATGGCGTAGATGTTCGGCGTTGAGGTCTTCGACCACGCATCGACGGCGATGCCGCCGTTGTTCGGATTGATGGCGACGCCCGCGGTTTCCAGTCCGAGATTGGCGACGTTGGGGTGGCGGCCGATCGCGAACATGACCTGGTCGGAGGCAATGCTCGATCCATCAGACAGATGCGTGGTGAATTCACGGCCGTGCTTGTCGACCCTGGCGATGGTGCAGCCGGTGATGATGTTGACGCCCTGCTTCTCCATCTCCATGCGCACATGCTTGCGGACGTCCTCGTCAAAACCGCGCAAAATGTTGTCGCCGCGATAGATCACGGTGACATCGGCGCCGTAGCCCTTGAAGATACCGGCGAATTCGAGCGCGATGTAGCCGCCGCCCTGGATCACGATGCGTTTGGGCAACTCGTCGAGGTGAAACGCTTCGTCCGAGGAGATCACGTGCTCGATGCCGGGAATCTCGGCGCCGTGGTTGGGCCGGCCGCCGGTCGCGATCAGAATGGTTTGCGCGGTGACGCGCTTGCCGTCGGACAAAAGCAGCGTGTGGGCGTCTTCGAGTACCGCGCGGGCCTTCACCACCTCCGCGCCCGACTTCTCGACATTGGAGGTGTAGATGCCCTCGAGCCGGGCGATCTCCTTGTCCTTGTTGGCCACCAGGGTGGGCCAGTCAAAGGAGACTTCCGGAATGGTCCAACCGAAGCCGGCGGCGTCCTCGATCTCGTGACGGACATGCGAGCCGATCACGAACAGTTTTTTCGGCACGCAGCCGCGGATCACGCAGGTGCCGCCCATCCGGTATTCTTCGGCGACCATCACCTTGGCGCCGTAGCCGGCGGCGATGCGCGCGGCGCGGACGCCGCCCGAACCGCCACCGATGACAAACAGATCGACGTCGTATTCAGCCATGGTCAGCCCCACTTTGCGAGTGGCGGACCGCCATTCGCCGTCTACCAGCTCAGATTTCCTTGCCGCGCTTCTTCATTTCGCTGCGGAACTGGCCGTTGATCACCTCGGCAAAGGACTGCGCCCACTCGTTCATATAGGCCATGCTGCCCTGGATTGCTTTCGGTTCGTTCAGGATCAACTTCTGGCCGAGCGGCGATTTGTAGAACGTCACCAGATCCTTCAATTCCTGCTCGGTGAATTCGTTGGCGTAGATCTGCGCCATGCCGTCGCCGATTTCCTTTTCGCGGCCGGCCAGATTCTTGGCGACGATCACGGCGACCTCGTTGAGGTCCTTCTGATAGTTGAGGTTGGCCCCCAGCAGCACGTTCTTGGTCTTCTCGACCAGACCGGGAACCGCGTTGGCGTACATCGCGACCGCGTTCTTCATGGTCAGGATTTCCTTGGCGGCGGCGATGGCCGCCGGCGACCCCGGCTTGCCCGGTATGGCCACGGTGGGGGCGTTTTTCTGCTGCGCCATGGCCGGCGCTCCGATCAGCGCCAGTGCCACCGCGAGACCCGCAGCCGACAAACTTCCCGAAAAGCTCTTCATTCCAATTCTCCTCAAAGATTCGGCGCTATCGCCGTTCAACTACGCGTATTCCCTGTGCGCCGGCCAGGACGGCCGTGCGCGCCAGGCCAATGAACAGGCCGTGTTCGACGACGCCCGGGATCACGCTCAACAAGCCTGCCAGGCGCGGTGCATCCGCTATTTTCCCGAGATGGGCATCGACAATCCAGTGGCCGCCATCGGTGACAAAAACGTGGCCGTCTTTGGCCTTGCGGACCCCCATTTGCCCGGAAACCCCGCTTTGCGCAAATGCTGATGCCATCGCCCGCTGCGTTGCGGCAAGCCCGAACGGAATCACCTCCACAGGCAGGGGGAAGCGGCCGAGAACATCGACCCACTTGGTGTCGTCGGCGATCACGATCATGCGATCGGAGGCCGCCGCCACGATCTTCTCCCGGAGCAGCGCACCGCCGCCGCCCTTGATCAGATTGAGCGCGCCGTCACACTCGTCGGCGCCGTCGACGGTGAGATCGAGATGGTCGATCTCGTCGAGCGTGGTCAGCGGCACACCGCAGCGGATCGCGTCCAAGCGCGTCGCTTCGGAGGTCGGCACGCCAATCACGCGCAGTCCAGTTGCAACCTTCTCGCCAAGCAGTTCGACAAAGTGCTTGGCGGTCGAGCCGGTGCCAAGCCCGAGCTTCATGCCGTCGGTGACGTGCTCCAGCGCACGCGCCGCCGCCTGCCGTTTCAATGCGTCCATGTCCACGTGGATATGCCTTTTGAAAATCCGCCGGTCTGGCGGCGCATATCTAGCGTCGTTTGGGCGGCAGGAACAGCACCGTTGGTGCTCCGATGGACCGATTTTGACGTCGATTGGGCCGATTGACACCGATTCCGGAGGACAAATCGGCGGCAGCTCGTGCCGCTACCGTTCGTCCCGCCTCGCCGCGGCCCGGAGCGCGGAGGGCGTCATGCCGTAGCAGCGCCGGAAATCATGGTTGAAGGTCGACAGGTCGCCATAACCGGCATCGAACGCCAGTTCGCCGATGGCGCGACCTGCGTGGCGCGGATCGGTCAGATTCCGGTGCACCCGCGCCAATCGCTGGGCGCGGACGAATTGCGACAGCGAGACGCCCTCGCCTTCAAACAGCTTGTGTACATAGCGCGGCGTCATGCGATGGCGTTGCGCCAGCGCGGCCGCCGTGACCGGGCCGAGCGTCAGATTGCTGGCGATATCCTCCTTCAGCATCCGCAACCTCGCCTGGCGCAGACCGCGCCCCCTTGCGATCTCCGCGGCGTCCCGCGAAGCGCCGATCGCGAGCGCGCAGAGGTCATGGATGTGGGCGGCAACCGCTCGCGCCAGATCCGGCGACTGCGTTGCGGATTGCTCCTCGGCGACGGCAAGGTAACTGATCAGCAAATGCAGCACCGCCGAATCTGATCCCGCCGGTTTGACGATCGCATCCTCCGCGCGCGGCGCCAGCGCCATCATGACCCGGCGCGGCAAGGCGATGCTGGTGAACCTGACCGGACCGCGAAACGCAATCGTCGAGACATCGGCGTTCGACGTCAGGATCGCCCCGCCCGCTGCCGCGGTCGCCTGCATGCCGCATTGTGAAACGCAGGTATCGCCGGCTTCCTGGATGTTGAGGACGAGGTCGTCGCTGCCATCGCTCAGAAGCTCACGCGGGCGATGCGTCTCGATGGAGTGGCTGAGCGTGACGCGCTGAACCCGGACCGTACAGGCATCGGCGGGACCGAGGGTCCATATCCGTACGTCGGTGTGGCAGGTCTCGTCGAGCGGCGCGCAGTAGCGCCGCGAAGTCGAACGGGAAAACACCTCGTACCATGCCGGCAGCCGCTCTGCGGGCGAAAGCGCCGTCGTCGAAAAGCGGAACGCTGGGTTCGGAACAGGCATGACGGTGCATCTCCCACACGCTGGGGGTGTTGAGGGAAAATTCCGGCGACAGGGCACTCGTTCCCAAATCGTTGTTCGCTCCTGCCCAAGCACAGCGTCGGCGCCGCAATTATCCTCCATGACACGCGCTGGGGTTCCGGCCGCCGGAACCGCGGCACTGATTCAATATGAAGGAGATGCGCCATGACTATCCGCGTACGCGCCCTCGCCGCGCTGATCGCCTCGACGGCGATGCCGGCCAATGCCACCGCGGTCGAGCCGCCACGCGAAACCGTGATTTCGTCGCTCAAGCAGCCAATCCCCAACATTGCCGGAAAGAACCTCGTCGCTTCGGTGGTCTATTACAGGCCGGGCGCCAAATCGCCGCCGCATACGCATCCGGGCGCCGATCTGATCTTTGCCCACGTGCTGTCGGGCGAGATTCGCAGCCAGATCAACGACGCGCCGGCCAAGGTCTATCGCGCGGGGGAGGGCTGGTTCGAGCCGCACGGTTCGCACCACATCATCAGCGAGAACGCCAGCACGTCCGAATCCGCGCAGCTTCTCGTCGTCTTCGTGGTCGACGCGGAAACCCGCGCGCTGATTGCGCCTGATGCGATGCCGTGATGGCGCAAAGCCCGATGCCATTTTCAACGGAGACACCCAATGTCACATGCTCATCAACAAAACGCACCGAAGGCCCATGTCGTCGATTGGCGGGGTTTCGAACGTCTCGACATCATGGGACCCGTGATCCAGTTCCTGTCGCCGCCGGACGGCAAGGGGGCTTCGCCCTGCATCCTGCGAGGCGTCGTGCCGCCCGGCGTCTGCATCCCGCTGCACAGCCACGACGATCCCGAAACCTTCATTCAGATATCCGGAGAACTTGAAGGACTTTCGGAATCGGATGGTAAATTCGCGTGGTCGCGGATGCGGCCGGGCGATGTGTTTCACGTGCAGGCGAACGCCAAACATGCATTTCGCAACCGCGCGTCCGAGCCTGCGGTGTCCATCATCGTGACCACCGCGAAGCTCGCTGGCTTCCTGCGCGACATCGGCATACCCACGACCGAGGACGCAGCGAATCCCGGCGCACCCTCGCCAGAGCGAATCTCGCAATTCCTGGCCCTCGCGGAAAGGCTCGGTTACTGGAATGCCGGCCCGGACGAGAATGCCCGATTAGGCCTGGTGCCGGCCCAGCCCAGCTAGCCGACGAAGGCGTCAAAGAACGCCTGCGTCGAGGAATCGGCAACGCCGCAGATTGTGCCGCGCATGTTGGGCGCAAACGTGCTCAAGCACGAACCGCCGCCGGCAAAGCCGATACTGCCGGCCACGGATTTCCGATGGCTGATCTCCAGGGGATTTGGTGCATATCCACTTGCACGGCCGCGCCGCTGCCGGTAGCGAATTCCAATGACACTTCCCCGCACCCTCGTATTCGATCTCGACGGCACGCTGGTCGATACCGCGCCGGATCTGATCAGCGCGCTCAATTTCGTGCTGGACCGCGAGGGCATCGCCCCGTTGCCGCTCGCTCGTGCGCGCAACCTGATCGGCGCCGGCGCGCGCAAGCTGATCGAACGCGGCCTCGAGGTCGAGGACCGCGCCGTTGATGTCGAAGACCTCAACCGGCTGACCAGGGATTTCGTCGAATATTACGGCGCCCACATCGCGGATGAATCGCGCCCCTTCGAGGGGCTGGAAGCCGCCCTGGATGAACTGGAAACCCAGGGCTTTCGCTTTGCAGTCTGCACCAACAAGCTGGAATGGCTTTCAAAACTGCTGCTCGACAAGCTCGACCTCAGCAAGCGGTTTGCCGCGATCTGCGGCGCGGACACTTTTGGGGTCTCAAAGCCCGATCCAGTGATCCTGCGAGAGACGCTGGCCCGCGCCGGCGGGCAGCTCGCGGGCGCCATCATGGTCGGCGATGCCGGTCCCGACATCGGCGTGGCCCGGCGCGCGGGCATTCCCGTGATCGGGGTCGAATTCGGTTACACCGATGTTCCCATCGCGGAGTTCAAGCCGGACCGGCTGATCGGCCATTTTCGCGAACTGCCGGCGGCAGTGAACAGCCTGATCGGGGTCACGACGGCACCGTAACCGATTGATTTTCATCACATATCAGATTCGCACCGACCCGCCATTAACCATCACTTAACGAATCTGCCCGGTACGGTTGCGGCCCTGTTCTCACGCTCATAAGGTCGGGCTGGGGATTGTGGCTGATCGCCGCAGGTGTGAGTGATGATCATACGTCGTGTTTTTGCGATTGCCGTCGCCGGAACTGCTCTGGCCGGTTGCTCGTCGTTTTCCCTCGATTCCTTCAAGGGGGCGCCGCCACCGATCCCGGTCCAGCTGGAAACGGTGCCGCCCGGGGCCGACGCCACCACCTCGCTTGGACCGGGCTGCAAGACCCCCTGCACCGTATCGGTCCCTGCGCCGGATGCCGGCTTCTCCGTAACCTTCAACCTGCCCCGGTTCCAGCCGGTCACTGTTCCCGTCCAGGTGATCCGGAACCCGGGCGACTTTACCACGCCCGCCTCCACCACCCTTGAACCAAGCCCTGTATTCGCCGAGTTGAAGCCCGCCGGGCCGCCGCCGCGCGTTCGCAAGCCGATGCGTCCCAGGAAGCCCAAGCCCGCTGCAGCGCCCGCAGCGGATTCGCCGTTCCCCGCCGCGCCGGCGCCAGCAGCACAGCCGGCCCGCTGATCGCGACCCCGCAGCGCACCCCGAAAGAGTGCGATTGTAGCCGTCTTGCTTCGTGCCTACATTCCATGTGACAGACGTTGCGGCGGCTCCGCCGCACGCGGCTGATATGCGAACCCTTTGCAAGGCAGTTTGGATGAGCGGATTGTCGACTTCTCCTGATCAGCTGTTCCGTCCGATGACCGACCCGTTTGGCCGGACCATCCGCTATCTGCGCGTCTCCGTCACCGATCGCTGCGACCTGCGCTGCTTCTACTGCATGTCCGAGGACATGACGTTCCTGCCGAAGGCCGACTTGCTGACGCTGGAAGAACTCGACCGGCTGTGCACGGCCTTCGTCGCCAAGGGCGTGCGCAAGATCCGCCTCACCGGCGGCGAGCCGCTGGTCCGGCGCAACGTGATGTCGCTGGTGCGCTCGCTGTCGCGGCATCTTTCGAGCGGCGCGCTCGATGAATTGACGCTGACCACCAACGGTTCGCAGCTGGCGCGCTTTGCCGGCGAGTTGCGCGACGCCGGCGTGCGCCGGATCAACGTCTCGCTCGATACGCTCGATCCCGCCAAATTCCGCGCCATCACGCGCTGGGGCGACATCGACAAGGTACTTGCCGGCATCGAAGCGGCGCGCGCCGCGGGACTTGCGGTGAAGATCAACGCGGTGGCGCTGAAGAACATGAACGAGGAGGAAATCCCCTCGCTGATGGAATGGGCGCATGGCAAGGGCATGGCGCTGACGTTGATCGAAGTGATGCCGATGGGCGATATCGGCGAGGGCCGGATCGACCAGTACGTGCCGCTGTCGCTGTTGCGCGCGCGTCTCGCCAAGCACTACACGCTGACCGACCTCGACGACGACACCGGCGGCCCTGCCCGCTATGTCCGCATCAGCGAGACCGGCGGCAAGCTCGGCTTCATCACGCCGATGACCCATAATTTCTGCGAGTCCTGCAACCGGGTGCGGATCACCTGCACCGGCACGCTGCATACCTGCCTCGGTCACGAGGATGCCTCCGATTTGCGCAAGCCGTTGCGGGCATCTGCCGACAACGACCTGCTCGCCGCCGCGATCGATCGCGCCATCGGCCTGAAGCCGAAGGGCCACGACTTCATCATCGACCGCCGCCATAACCGCCCAAGCGTTAGTCGCCACATGAGTGTTACCGGCGGTTGAAATTTCAGCGTGTATTTCGGCCTTCCCGCACAACCATGTGCGTGCTCCCCATGTAACTGATAGCCCGCGTCAATTTGTCCATTTTCCGATTGACGCCGCCACAACGCACTGAAATGGTGCGCCAGCTTTACGCCAGCACGGCCGGATGGGCCGCTGTTCCCCGATGGAGCAGTCAAGACGGCGGAAGCGTGCGAACGGGGGAGGACTATCGTTGCAATCGCTCCAGCGAATGGGCTGCGAACCTGCGCGTTTTTCGCGCAGGAATGAAGCTGCGCGTTTGCCGCGCGGCAGCGGCTCTGCGCGCCTGGCACAGGGTGGCGACGCAATATCAATGAAGAAATCCGGCGCACGTCGATGACGTGCCCGAGGAGAGCGTAATGGGCCCATTGCTGGCACTGAGTAACGGCATCGATTGGATCAATGAGAAACTCGGCGGCGTCTGCAACTGGCTCGTACTCGCCGCCTGCGTGGTGAGTGCGGCCAACGCGATGATCCGCTACGCGTTCGGTTACAGTTCCAACAGCTGGCTCGAATTGCAGTGGTACATGTTCGCCGTCTTCGTGATGTTCGGCGCCTCCTATACCTTCAAGAAGAACGAGCACGTCCGCGTCGAAATTCTTTATCTCATGCTGTCCGAGCGCGGACAGCTGTGGCTCGACATGATCGGAACGCTGTTTTTCCTGATCCCGTCCTGCCTGCTGCTTGCCTATCTGTCGTGGCCATTCTTCATGCAGGCCTACGCCGTCGGCGAGATTTCGAGCAATGCCGGCGGCCTGGTGCGCTGGCCAATCAAGGCCGTAGTTCCCGTCGGCTTCGTTTTCCTGGCTCTGCAAGGACTCTCTGAAGTGATCAAGCGCATCGCGGCGTTGAAGGGCTATGTCATGATCGACGCCAAATACGAGAGGCCGCTGCAATGATTACGCTGGAGATGATGCCGCCGCTGATGTTCGGCGGCTTGATTCTGGCCATGCTGATCGGCTTTCCGGTGGCCTTCACGCTGGCCGCGCTCGGGCTGTCGTTCGGATTCCTGTCGATCTATCTCGGCTTCTTCGACATGAACTTCCTGCAGGCCATTCCGGGCCGCATCTTCGGCAGCGTGCTCTCCAACGAGTTGCTGCTGGCGATCCCCTTCTTCACCTTCATGGGCTCGATCCTGGAACGGTGCGGGCTTGCAGAAGACATGCTGGACTCGATGGGCCAGCTGTTCGGGCCGGTCCGCGGCGGCCTCGGCTATTCCGTCATCATCGTCGGCTTCATCCTCGGCGCGATCACCGGCACGGTGGCGGCGCAGGTCATCGCGATGGCGCTGATCTCGATGCCGGTGATGATGCGCTACGGCTACAACATTCGCTACATCACCGGCGTGCTCGCCGCGTCCGGCACGATCACCCAATTGGTGCCGCCCTCGCTGGTGCTGATCGTGATGGCCGACCAGCTCGGCAAGTCGGTCGGCGACATGTATCTCGGCGCCTGGGGGCCATCGATCCTCCAGATCGCCCTGTTCGCCGGCTATACGTTCATGCTCGGCCTCATCAAACCACATCACGTCCCTCCGGTTCCGAGGGACGCGCTCACGCTGACGGGCTGGCCGCTCTGGAAGAAATGCCTGATGGGCATCATTCCGTCGGCCGTCCTGATCTTCGTCGTGCTTGGCACCATGATGATGGGCCTCGCAACGCCGACCGAAGCCGGCGCGATGGGCGCCATCGGCGCCATCGTCCTCGCCGCGATCCACCACAAGGACCTGAGCAGCAAGGGGCAAAAGATGCTCCTGGTCGGCATCGCCGCCACCGGTGTCGCCGTGATCGTCGGCATGCTGCTCGGTGAAGGCAAGGTTTTGAAACTCACCTTCGCGGTGGTCTATCTCGCCGTCGTCTGGCTCTGCCTCGAAGCCGTCCGTATCCCCGACCTGCGCGACCTGATCAAGCAGGGCTACCAGTCGACGATGCGCCTTTCCACCATGGTGGTGTTCATCCTGATCGGCTCGACCTGCTTCTCGGTGGTGTTCCTCGGAGTCTCCGGCGGCGTCTGGCTCGAGCATCATCTGACCTCGATCCCCGGCGGCGTCTGGGGCTTCCTGGTCTTCATCAACCTCTTCATCTTCTTCCTGGCGTTCTTCCTCGACTTCTTCGAGATCGCCTTCATCATCCTGCCGATGGTGGCGCCGATCGCGCAGAAGGTACTGGCGCCGGTGGTAGGCCCCGACGCCGCACTGATCTGGTTCGGCGTCATGCTGTGCGTCAACATGCAGACGTCGTTCCTGCATCCGCCGTTCGGCTTTGCGCTGTTCTATTTGCGCGGCGTCGCGCCCAGGGAAGTAAAGAGTTCCGACATCTATTGGGGCGCCCTGCCCTGGATCGGCCTGCAGGCGATCATGGTGGCGATCGTGGTCGCCTTCCCGAGCGTGGTCACCGTGTTCCTCGACAAGCCGATCGACGTCGACCTCAGCAAGGTCAGGATCGAGGTGCCGCAGATCGAACTGCCACCACTGGATTTTGGTCAGCCTAAACAATAGCGGGCGGGATTCCTGTCGAGATTCCTGCCAAGATTCTTGCAATGAAAAACCCCGGAGCTTTCACTCCGGGGTTTTTGTTTTGAGGCTTCTTCCGCTTCGCGAGAACGCTATCGATCAGCCCTGCGGGTTGCGCGCCATGAAGCTGTCGTAGCCGAGCTCGGCGACCTGGAACCACTGGTATCCGTTGGTCGTGAAGCCGTTTAGCGAGTCCAGGACCTTCTTGAAGTTCGGATTGGTCGCCGCCGTTTCGGCATATATTTCCTTGGTCGCCTTCAGGCAGGCCTGCATGATCGGTGGCGAAAACGCATGCAGCTTGGTGCCGCCGGCGAGCAGTTTTTTCAGCGCTTGTGGATTGCCCTGATCGTACTTCGCCATCATCCAGCTGTTGGCGGCCTGGCCGGCCTGTTCGAGGACGCTCTGATAGTACTTCGGCAGCGCGTTCCACTTATCCAGATTGACGAGGGCTAGCAGCATCGGGCCACCTTCCCACCATCCGGGATAATAGTAGTGCGGCGCGACCTTGTTGAAGCCGAGCTTCTCATCGTCGTACGGGCCGACCCATTCCGCCGCGTCGATCGTGCCTTTTTCGAGCGCGGGATAGATATCGCCGCCGGCGAGCTGCTGCGGCACGACGCCCAGTTTCTGCATGACGCGGCCGGCGAAGCCGCCGATGCGCATCTTGAGCCCCTTCAGATCGTCGACGGTATTGATCTCCTTGCGGAACCAGCCGCCCATCTGGCAACCGGTATTGCCGGCGAGAAACGACGTGACGTTGTAGCCCTTGTAGAACTCGTTGAGCAGTTCCCTGCCCCCGCCGAGCATGTACCAGGCCTGGTTGAGGCGCTGGTTGGGTCCGAACGGCACGGCAGTGCCGAACGCAAACGTCGGGTCCTTGCCGAAGTAATAATAGGAAGCGGTATGTCCCATCTCGACGGTGCCGTTTTGCACGGCATCGAGGACTTGCAGACCCGGGACGATTTCACCGCCCGCAAAGGCCTGAAGCTGGAACTTGTTGTCGGTGGCTTCGGCGACGAGTTTGGACATCAGCTCGACCCCGCCCCACAGCGTGTCGAGCGATTTCGGCCAGCTCGCCGTCAACCGCCATTTGATTTCCGGCATCGACTGCGCAATCGCAGGCGCCGCAAGGGTTGCCGCACCCGCCGCGCCTATACCTGTGACCTTTAGAAAATCTCTTCTTTTCATGGAATCCTGCCCTTGTGGTTGTGTGTCCGACAGCCTTCTTGCCGAGGCTTTTGCGAGGCACCATGGAGCATCCGGTTGTTAATTTCCATCCCGAACTGCAAGGCGTAACGCAAAAAGCCCGGCCTCCTCGCGGAGACCGGGCTGGCTTGTGCGACTTAAGAATAAGATCAGCCGCGCGTGCGCGAGCGGATCATGAAGCTGTCGAAGGTGTATTCGGCGACCTGCCACCACAGGTACTGGTCGGAGCGGTAGGCCTGCATCGAATCGATGGTCTTTTTGAAGTCGGCATTCTTGCCGGAGAGTTCGGTCCACAGCTCGTTGGTCGCCTTCAGGCAGGCTTCCAGCACTTCGTTGGTGAAGGGACGAAGCTGGGTGCCACCGGCGACCAGGCGCTTCAACGCGGCCGGATTGAGCATGTCATAGCGTTCGTTCATCCAGGCGTTGGCGTGCGCCGAAGCGTTGGTGAGGATCGCCTGATAATTCTTCGGCAGCGAATTCCACTTCTCGAGGTTGGTGAAGGCGTGGACCATCGGGCCGCCTTCCCAGAAGCCGGGGTAATAGTAGAACTTCGCGACCTTCTGGAAGCCGAGCTTTTCGTCGTCATACGGACCGACCCACTCGGCGGCGTCGATGGTGCCCTTTTCCAGCGCCGGATAGATGTCGCCGCCGGCGATCTGCTGCGGCACGACGCCGACCTTCTGCAACACCTGGCCGGCGATGCCGCCGATGCGGAATTTGAGGCCCGACATGTCGGCAACCGTCTTGATTTCCTTGCGGAACCAGCCGCCCATCTGGGTACCGGTGTTGCCGCAGGGGAAGCCGATGACGCCAAACTTCTTGAAGAACTCGTTGCCGAGTTCCGCGCCGCCACCCTGCGACCACCAGGAGTTCTGCTGGCGCGCATTGAGGCCGAACGGAACCGACGCAAAGATCGCAAAGGTCGGGTCCTTGCCGACGTAGTAATAGGAAACGGTGTGGCACATCTCGACGGTGCCGTTGGAGGTGGCGTCGAGCGCCTGCAGACCCGGAACGACTTCGCCCGCGGCGAATACCTGGATCTGGAATTTGTTGTCGGTCATCTCGGCGACGTATTTCGACAGCTGGTCAGCACCGCCGTAAATGGTGTCGAGCGACTTCGGGAAGCTCGACGTCAAGCGCCATTTGATTTCAGGCGAGGATTGCGCGATCGCCGGCGAGGCAACGGCTGTCGCGGCAGCACCGGCCGCTGAAACTTTCAAAAAATCACGACGCTTCATTCAGGCTTCTCCTTAAAGTCGGGGACGTTTCCCAATTTCCGCGAGCGATCCTCCGGAAGAGGCGAATTCCACGTGTTCCGGGGCGCTCTGGCGGGGGCGCTTTAACATGGAAGTTGCCTAACGAAAACGCGACGAAGGCATGACAGCACTGATTAAACGAAAGTCTCAGAAAGGAAGGATAAGGCCTTCAAGTGGCTGGATTTACGCCCTGAAGCTGGTCGCGGACCTTGGTACCGATCTCGCGGTAGATGGCGGCATGCGGGCCGTCCGGTTCGCTGGCCACCACGGGCTTGCCGGAATCCGACGTGGTGCGAATCGACATGTGTAGCGGGATTTCGCCCAGGAACGGCACACCCAGCCGCTCGGCCTCGTGCCGCGCCCCGCCGTGGCCGAAAATGTCCGACCGCGTGCCGCAATGCGGGCACTGGAAATAGCTCATGTTCTCGACGATACCGAGCACGGGCACGTTGACCTTCTTGAACATGGCAAGCCCGCGCCGCGCGTCGATCAAGGAGAGGTCCTGCGGCGTCGAGATGATGACCGCCCCCTTTAGCGGCACGTTCTGCGCCAGGGTCAGTTGCGCGTCGCCGGTGCCCGGCGGCATGTCGACCACGAGAATGTCGAGCGTGCCCCACGCCACGTCGCGCAGCATCTGGGTGATCGCCGACATCACCATCGGTCCACGCCAGATCATCGCGGTTTCTTCCTCGACCAGGAAGCCGATCGACATGATGGAGAGACCGAAACGTTCGATCGGAATCATCTTGCGGTCGTCGTTCAGTTTCGGCTTCTCGTGAATGCCGGTCAGCCGCGGCACCGAGGGGCCGTAAATATCCGCGTCGAGCAGACCGACGCGCAGGCCGAGATCGCGCAAGCCGAGCGCCAGATTGAGCGCCGTGGTCGACTTGCCGACGCCGCCCTTGCCGGACGCCACCGCAATCACGGCCGCGACGCCCGGAATTTCCGCCTGCCTGGACATCGGCGACGACGGGCTTTGCGGCGGCCGATGCGCCGACACCGGCTGCACGCCGTGCGCATGGCGGTGCGGCTGAGGTGGCGGCGGCGGCGCCGCAGCAGTACCGGGCTTGCGCTCGGCGGTCAGCGCGATCATCGCCACGCTGACGCCGGGAATGGCGCGAACCGCGGCTTCCGCCTGGGCCCGCGCGCTTTCCCACGCGCGGGCTTCCGCAGCGTCGACATTGATGGAGAAAAACACCTTGCCGTCGTTAGCCGTGATCTCCGACAGCACGTTTGCGTTGGTCAAGGCGACGCCGCGCGGCGAAGCCACCTTGGCCAAGGCATCGAGAACCTGTTGCTGCGTTACGCTCACGGCACGTCTCCTGGAGCCTCGGTTCCATCTGCATCAGAACCGGGGCCCTCTTAGAGCGTTGCAGCCGAAAAGGCTACCTCGCTCCGACGTCGTCCCGGCGTTCGGCCGGGGCCACGACCCCGCCCTCCTTGGCGGCTTCGTAGTTCAATTCGACCATGACGCCGTTGGGATCGGTGACGAAGATCTGCCAGAGATCGCCGCCGGGAACCTGACGCGAGTCGAACTCCGTCCCTTTGGATTTGAGCCGCTGCTGCATGCCGGCAAAACCCGTACTGGCGAAGGCCACGTGATGGACAACGCCGGAATCCGGCTTTTGTGGCTCGTCGGTTTTGGAAATATCGACCAGATGCACCACCGCCTTGCCCTCCGAGTACATCCACGCCCCGGGGAACGCGAAGTTCGGCCGGGGCCCTTTTTCCAGTCCCAGGATATCCTCGTAAAAGCGGACCGTGTCGGCGAGATTCCGGGTCCGGATGTTGAAATGATCGAGCACGCCCACGCTGACGCCCATGCGATCTCACTCCCTTTTTTGTGAACTTCTTAAGTGGCCCGATCCTAGCACAAAAACCGGCCCTTTCAGCCAAACGAAGGCGGTTGCCCTTCATGGCGCAGGGGTTATGGTGCCGCCTCCCGCCTGCATAATGCCGTCCGCCCGGCACCTTTGCCGGCCAAACTCCAAGGTAAGCCCGAACGGGCAAACGATAAGGTAGCACACATGGCTAAAGTCGCTTTTCTCGGTCTCGGCGTGATGGGTTTCCCGATGGCGGGCCATCTGGTGAAAAAAGGCGGCCACGAGGTCACCGTTTACAACCGGACCGGAGCCAAGGCGAAGGAGTGGGCGGACAAGTTCGGCGGCCGCACCGCGCCGACGCCAAAGGCCGCCGCCGAAGGCCAGGATTTCGTGATGTGCTGCGTCGGCAACGACAATGATTTGCGCGCGGTCACGATCGGCACCGATGGCGCGTTCGCCGGCATGAAGAAGGGCGCGACCTTCGTCGACCACACCACCGCTTCGGCCGAAGTCGCCCGCGAGCTCGATGCCGCCGCCACCAAGGCCGGCTTCAAGTTCGTCGACGGGCCGGTATCCGGCGGACAGGCCGGCGCCGAAAACGGCATCCTGACCGTGATGTGCGGCGGTGCGCTGGACGCCTATGCGGGCGCCGAGCCCGTGATCGCGGCCTATGCGCGGATGTGCAAGCTGCTCGGACCCGCAGGTTCCGGCCAGTTAACAAAGATGGTCAACCAGATCTGTATCGCGGGGCTGGTTCAGGGCCTGTCCGAAGGCATTCACTTCGCGAAAAAATCCGGCCTCGACGTCCAGGCCGTGATCGAGACCATCTCCAAGGGCGCCGCGCAGTCCTGGCAGATGGAGAACCGCTACAAGACCATGAACGACGGCAAGTTCGATTTCGGCTTTGCGGTCGAATGGATGCGCAAGGATCTGTCGATCTGCATCGCCGAATCCCGCCGCAACGGCGCCAATTTGCCGGTCACCGCGCTGGTCGATCAGTTCTATTCCGAAGTCGAAAAAATGGGCGGCAAGCGCTGGGACACGTCGAGCCTGCTGGCGAGGTTGGAGCGGTAGCGCGACATTTACAGCCCTCGTCGCTGTGCCCGGGCTTGTCCCGGGCATCCGCGTTTTCCTTTGGCCGCTACAGAAACAAGACGTGGATGGCCGGGCATAGGCGAGCGGAAGCGACGCCGTCCTAACAGACGACCATGCCCGGCCATGACGATGGGAAGTGTTAATTTAACCCGGCGTTAACGTGATTCTTTAGCTCTTTAAGTCATCGCTTAAGGTTTTGGGCTCACAGATAGACAATGCAAAAGCCCGCGCGGTTCGCGGGCAGGGTTTGTGTTGTTTGATGAGTATTCCCGCAGAAAAGCCCGAGGTCGTCCAGCTTCCGGCGGAACCGCCAGTTGCCGCCCCGGTCAATACCCGGCGTCTCGCGGCGCAGCGGGTGCGTGAGGCGCGCGACCGGTTAACGTCGACCAGCGGAACCCGCCCGGCTTTCGATACCGAACTGCTCCGGCAATATGCCCAGACCAGGATGTCGGCTTCCTATGTCGTCATGCTGCTGGTGGTTGCGACCGGTGTACTGTTCGGCCTTTGGATGCACCTGCTCGCGGCCGTGGCCTGGACCATCGGCATGCTCTGCATCCATGCCGTCATCATCCGCAATTGCCGGCGGTTTCTGGCGGTGCAGCCCTCGCTCGCCGCCACGCGCAAATGGCGCACGCGATTTGTGCTGCTCGACCTGCTCTACGGCCTGTGCTGGACCGCGATCCTGATCCACCCCGCCGGCCTCGACGTCGTGTCCAACACGATGATGATGTTCCTGATGCTGCTGGTGATCGCGGTGTCGAGCATGCTGGCGGCCAGCCTGCCGATTGCGGCGCTGGCGGCCACCGCGCCGGTCACCGCGGCGATCGCGCTGAATTTCGTGATGGGCGGCACCTTCGACACTTACGCGCTCGCCATGCTGGCGCTGGCCGCCGAAGGCTATTTCGCGCTGCTCGCCCATCGCCTGCACTCGACCACCCTGGCGACGCTGGAAGCGCGCGCCGAAAAGGATGCGCTGATCGGCGAGCTTGAGCAGGCCAAGGCGATCTCCGACGAGGCACGGCATCGCGCCGAATCCGCCAACGTCGCCAAGTCGCGCTTTCTCGCGCAGATGAGCCACGAACTGCGCACGCCGCTGAACGCGATCCTCGGATTCTCCGAGGTGATGAAGAGCGAGATTTTCGGCGCGCACACCGTGCCGGTCTACAAGGAATACTCTGCCGACATCCACAATTCCGGCGTCCATCTGCTCAACCTCATCAACGAGATCCTCGATCTGTCGCGGATCGAGGCCGGCCGCTATGAGCTCAATGAAGAAGCGGTGTCGCTGGTGCATGTCGTCGCCGACTGCCACCATCTTTTGAAGTTGCGCGCCACCAGCCGCGGCATCACCATCCACGAAGTGTTCGAACAGGGCATGCCGCGGATCTGGGGCGATGAGCGCGCCACCCGCCAGATCGTGCTCAACCTGTTGTCGAACTCGATCAAGTTCACCCCGCAAGGCGGCGAAATCTGGCTGAAGGTCGGCTGGACCGCATCCGGCGGACAGTATCTGAGCGTCAAGGATACCGGCTCCGGTATTGCGGAAGATGAGATCCCGATCGTGCTGGCGTCGTTCGGCCAAGGCTCCAACTCGATCAAGTCGGCCGAACAGGGCGCTGGGCTCGGACTGCCGATCGCAAAAAGCCTGATCGACATGCATGGCGGCACCTTCACGCTGAAATCGAAGCTGCGCATCGGCACCGAAGTCATCGTCACCTTCCCGCCGGAGCGCGTGATGTCGGCCCTGGCGCCGATGGCCGAGGAGGCCCCGCCCCTGCAGCCGGAACCCATCATCCCTGCGCCCGCCGACGAGAGACGCCGGGCGCGCAACAAACCGATCATGAGCGCCGGAACCGGATTGTAACTGGAGCGCTTGCGCAAAACACCGAAAGCATTTCACACTCCCTGAATGAGCAAAGAAACGCCGTGTATCGCAGTCTGCATGATGGATCCCAAAACCAAGCTCTGCTTCGGCTGCGGACGAACGCTGCCGGAAATCGCGCAGTGGCACCGTATGGACAGCGCGGCGCGGTTGGCGGTGATGGATGGATTGCCGGCACGCATGGCAGAGGCCGGCCTGGCGCAGATCGCGGAGCGTCCGACGTCCGGCTGATCAATGCCTGGACTGCCGAGGGAGGCGTGCTGTGAGCCGCATCCTGCTTGTCCTTGTCACGCTCGCGGCCACGGCCGGCGCAGTGGTGGCCTATGGTGACCCCGAACAGATCGCGCGCGCCAGCGACCAGGTTTCGCAGATGCTGCGGCGGCGCGGCCTGCAGCCGGAGCCCGCGGTGCAGATCGCCCGCGGCCAGACCGGCGAATTCGCGCTGCATGCCAAGATCAACGGCGTCAAGGCGCCGATGGTGATCGACACCGGTGCGACCTCGGTGGTGCTGACCTGGGAGACCGCGAAGGCGATCGGGCTGCCGCTCGAGATGCTCGAATACAATGTCGACGTCGAAACCGCGGGCGGACACACCAAGGCGGCGCGCCTGACGCTGAACCGTCTCGCGGTCGGTCACCTCGTCGAGAAATCAGTTCCGGCGCTGGTGGTGCCGCGCGGGCAGATGAAAACCAATTTGCTCGGCATGAGCTTTCTGGATCGCCTGGAAAGCTGGGGCGTAAAGGCCGACCAGCTGATGCTGCACGGCTATCCCGACGTGACCGGCAGTGTGAACGCCCCGCGCCGCCAGAAGCGCGACCGCGCGGCCAGCAACTAGCGCGATCGCATCCAAGGCCGGCCGCCGTTCCAGCCATCAGGGCCTGCGCCGCGGCCATGAGTCTGCAGGCGTGGCGGCCGACAAATCGTGATGCAGTGCACGCAAACGTCGGCGTGGCACACTTCGTTGACAGTCGCCGCAGCGTGCTTGTAGCGTACCCGCTGCAGAACAGGCGCCAGATAATCGCACGCCGTGGGGACGACGAGGTCCCCGCCGGGAATTTGCGGACCAGAGCCCAAACAAGCTGCACCATCAGGGAGAGTTAACGCAGAGAGGGGATCCGCCGATGTCCGTGCACATGCGTGTCACACGCCGAGTGCTGTGCCTAACCGCTGCCGCAACACTGGCCATCGCCGCGACAGGCGCCACCCATGCCCAGCAGAAGACCGATGTCATCTTCAGCGCCGGCCCGACCGGCGGCAGCTGGACGCCGATGGCTGCGGCGGCCTCGCAGGTCGTCAACAAGCGATTTCCCGAATTGAACGTGCAGGTCGAGCCGGGCGCCGCCCTCGTCAACATGGAGAAGATCCGCAACGACAAGGCCGATATCGGCTGGTCGATGACCACCGTGATGTCCGACGCGCAGAAGGGCGAAGGTCAATTCGCCGGCAAGCAGACCGACAAGGGCCTGTTCGTCGCCAACTTCTACCCCAATGTCTGGCAACTCGTGGTTCCCGCGACCAGTGACATCAAGAGCGTCAAGGATCTGAAGGGTCATCCGGTGGCGCTGCCGTCACGCGGCAACACCAGCCTGGCGGCCGGCTGGGAGTATGTCCTCAAGGTCAACGGCATGACGCTGGACGACCTCGGCGCCAAGAGCTACGGGCCGGTCTCGTCCAACGCCGAGGCGGTGAAGAACCGGCAGGCGATGGCGGTCGGATGGTTCACGGTGGTGCCGGCGTCCTTCATCATGGACATGGGCTCGGCGATGAAAGTGCGGGTGCTTGGTGTCAGCAACGAGGAGATGGCCGCCCTGCAAAAGCTCAATCCGGGATTCGTGCCCTACACTCTCCCGGCCGGCCTCTACAAGGACCAGGGCGTGACCGAGGCCGTGCAGACCTTCCAGTCGCCGACCGTGCTGATTGGATCCTCCAAGACGTCCGCCGACGTGATCTACAAGATCACCAAGGCCATCGTTGAAGGGCGGGATGAGTTCGGCAACGTCACCAGCGTCATGAAGGGCGTGACGGGGGCGGAGATGGCGAAGAATTTCGGCATGCGGATGCACCCAGGTGCGGAGAAATATTACCGTGAAGCTGGGTTGATCAAGTAGGACCGGCGCAGTGCGCAAGCTCGCAGGCTACGCAGGCTTCGTCGTCGGCTTGGTGGCGGTCACGATGTCCGTCTACCACGTCTACGCCCGGCTGACGACGTACGCTCCCGATCAGCAGGCCCTGCTCTATATCACCCTCGCCTTCAGCCTGGTGCTGTCGTTCCTGCTGTGGCCTCGCAGCAAGGGCGCGACCCCCGATCTCGTGCCGTGGGCGGACCTTGCTCTGGCGGGTCTTTCGCTGGCGTGCATCGGCTACATGTTCTGGAATTACAACTACATCGTAAACCGTTTCCCCACTGCGGATGCGCTGACCCGCGTGGACATGATGGTGGGAATCACCGCCACACTCCTGGTGCTGGAGGCGACGCGACGCACCATCGGCGCGGCCCTGCCGATCGTGGCGATCGTCTTCCTGTTCTATGGGTTCGCTGGCCCCTGGCTGTACGGCTGGACTTACCACCGCGGCCTCACGCTCGAGATCACGGTCGACCAGGTATATTTCACCACCGAGGGCATTTTCGGTGTGCCGATGACGGTGGCCGCCACCTACGTCATCCTCTTCATCATCTTCGGCACCTTTCTGGAGAAATCCGGGGCGGGGCAGTTCTTCATGAACTTCGCCAACGCGATCGCGGGCGGCGCGCGCGGCGGCCCCGGCAAGGTCGCGGTGGTTTCCTCGAGCCTGTTCGGCACAATCTCCGGCTCCGCGGTCGCCAACGTCATGGTCGACGGCTGGCTGACCATTCCGATGATGAAGAAGACCGGCTTCAAGCCCGAGGCGGCGGCCGCCATCGAGGCGGTGGCTTCCACCGGCGGACAGATCATGCCGCCGATCATGGGGGCGGCGGCCTTCGTGATGGCCGAATTCCAGGGCGTCAGCTATACTCAGGTGATGATCGCCGCGGCGATCCCCGCGTTATTCTACTACGGCGCGCTGTTCGCCGCGATCCACTTCAACGCCGTGCGCTCGGGCCTCAAGGGCATACCGCGCGAGGAACTGCCGATCCTCGGTCACATCATGCTGCGCCAGGGGCACCTGTTCCTGCCGGTCATCGTGCTGCTGGTCCTGCTGCTCTACGGCTTCACGCCGACCTATGGCGCGATCATCGCCACCGTCGCGCTGGTCGGCATCTCGTGGCTGCGTCCCTCGACGGGGCTGAACTGGCGCGATTGCCTCGAAGGCCTGCGCGAAGGCGCGGTTCAGACCGTGCCGGTGGCGATGGCTTGTGCGTCCGCCGGAATCGTGATCGGCATCGTGCTGCAGACCGGGCTGGCGCTGCGGTTCACGGCGTTCCTGATCGACTTCACCTACGGCTCGCTGATGCCCGCGCTGCTCATCACCATGGTCGCCGGCGTCATTCTCGGGATGGGCATGCCGACCACTCCCGCCTATATCATGCAGGCGGCGCTGCTGGTGCCTGCGCTCATGAAGCTCGGCGTGGAGCCGATGGCGGCGCACATGTTCGCGTTCTACTTCTCGTGCCTGTCGGCGGTGACGCCGCCGGTGGCACTTGCGGTGTACGCCGCCGCGTCGATCGGCGGGGCCGGCCTGTGGGCCTCGGGCGTGCAGGCGATGAAGTTCGCCGCCGCCGGATTCATCGTGCCGTTCTTCTTCGTCTATAACCCTGCCCTGCTGTTCCAGGGGCCATGGCTCGAGATTCTGGGCGCGGTGCTTTCCGGCACCATTGGAGTGATCGCGCTTGCGGCCAGTCTCGAAGGCTACTTCCTGCGTGTGGCAACGTGGTTCGAGCGGGCACTGTTCCTTGCTGCCGCCTTGCTGCTGATCGATCCCGGTCTCGTCACCGATGCCATCGGCATAGGCCTGCTTATCATCGCATTGCTGCTGCAGAAGTTGTGGACTCCGCAATCCATGATCGCACGGGAAGCGAGCTCGTGACCCGCCCCCAGTTCATCGCCCTGACGCTGATTGCGGCAACACTGATCGTCGGCACCGTGCTTTACGGCGTACTACGCATCTACGCCTGAGCTCATTCGGCAGGCCGGCGGCCGCAGAATAAACTCCTGAAATGATTGCAATCATCCGTCGCTCGCGCCGCTCGGACCAAACGGGCGAGTTCTCATGTTCTTGCGACGACAAGAGTCAATTCGGTCCGACCGCCGAGGCGGCGATTTGTACGGGCACCACATACTCGATCTGCACCTTCTTGCGTTCGGCATCCCTGCGGGCCTGCAACCAGCCAGGAAACCACATCGCAATCGCGGGGAAGATCAGCACCAGGATCACGCAGAGAACCTGGATGACCATGAAGTCCGCCATGCCGCGGTAGATCAACCGCAGGTTCCATTCCCGCACGACCTGCTTGAGATAGTAGGCCGACATCGCGACGGGTGGAGACAGGAACGCGGTCTGCAGAACCACCGCGACGATGCAGCCGAACCACACCATGTCGTAGCCGAGCCCCTTGGCCACCGGCGCCAGCATGGGCAGAAAGATAAACACGATCGCCGGCCATTCGAACGGCCAGCCGAGCAGGAATATCAGGGTCAGCAGCAGCGTCATGGTGCCCCATGCCGGCAGCGGCGAGGCAAGCAGGGCATTGGTCATCCAGCTCGCCGTGCCGAGCCACGCGAACACGGCACCGAACACGTTGGAGGCGACGGCGAGCAGCAGCACCATGCTGGTGGTCGCCATCGTGCTGTAACAGGCCTGCAGCAACCCGCTCCACGTGAATTTGCCGTACAGGATGACCAGCAGGATGGCGCCGAGCGCGCCGAGGGCTGCCGCCTCCGCCGCCGTCGTGATGCCGGCAAGGATCGCCCCCAGCGTGACGACGGTCAGCACCGTCACCGGAACGAGGCCGACCAGGCACTCCCACAGCACGATCTTCATCGATTCCGGCCGCTCGTCGAGCGGCACGGGCGGACCGAGTTTGGGATTGAAATGACAGCGGATCAGCGTGTAGGCGATGAACATGCCGGATAGCAGGAAGCCCGGACCGAACGCCGCCGCGTAAAGGTCGATGATCGAGATATCCAGCACCGGCGCCATCACGACCAGCATCACCGACGGCGGAATCAGGATGCCGAGCGTGCCGCCGGCCGCGATCGCGCCCGCCGACATGCGCACGTCGTAACCGGCGCGGATCATCATCGGCCCGGCCATGATGCCGAGCAGCGCCACCGTCGCGCCCACCGTTCCGGCAGCGATGCCGAACAGCGTCGCGGTGACGATGACGACCACATAAAGCGCGCCCTTGAGCGGCGCAAACAGGTCGCGGAACGCCCTGAACAGCCGTTCCATCAGCCCCGCCTGATCGCAGATGAAGCCCATCAGGATGAACATGGGCACCGCGACCAACTCATCCTGCTTCATGATGCCGATGGTCTGCAGGTAAGCGAGGCTGAGCACCCGCTCTCCCATCCCGATGTAGCCGAACACGCCGGCGAGAAAAAGCAGCGTGAAGCTGATCGGCAGGCCGATGAAGATCGCCCCCAGCATCACCAGCAGCATGAACAGGCCAAGCAGCTCTAGACCGGTCATATCTCGATCTTTTCCTTGTGCTCGAACTCGCGCCCGAACTGGATCTGGTACCAGCACTTCAATACTTCGGACACGCCCTGGATCATGAGCAGGACGGCCGCCAACGGCACGGTGGCGCGGAACGGCCACATGATCACGCGCCACACGCTTTCCTGCGACCGTTCGCCGGTGTCCCAGGAATGCAACGCGGCGTCGAAGCTGATCAGCATGAAGGTGATCATGACCGGGTAGAACAGCAGGATGTAGGAGATCATGTCGATGATCCCCTTGGTGCGTTCCGAAAAGTTCTCCCAGTAGATGTCGGTTCGAACGTGCGCGCCTTTGTAGAGCGCATATCCGCAGGCGAGCATGAAGGCCGCGCCGTTGGCCATGAAGCTCGACTCGTAAACCCAGACGGTCGGGGCATTGAACCCGTACCGCATCACGACCTCGTAGGAGATCGTCACCACGAGGAACAGCATCGTCAAGGCGATGATCCGGCCGGTGACGTCCGAGAACCGGTCGATCGCCCGAATGATGGTGTAGAAGGCGCGCGGAAATTCGCTCCCCACGCCGGCAGGTTGAGAGGCTCCGGTGTCAACCGACATGAATGATCTCCCTTAGAAGCAACTGGCGTCGGGTATCCCGACGCCAGCAGCACGCGACGCGCAATCAAAGAAAGCGGATCACTTCTTCAGGTAGATCTTGTCCTTCCAGTAATACTCGCCGGCAAAATTGTACGGTGGGAACCAGGAAAGCTTGAACGGAACGATCTGTTCGGCGTACGCTTTCTGGCTGTCCATCGCCTTCTTGTAGAAGGGGTTCTTGGCGGCGTACTCGACCTGGATCTTCTCCCACTCGTCGAGGAAGTTCTTCAGGACATCATCCGGCGTGCGATGCATCTGGACGCCCATCTTGATGAGCTCCTGGCAGGCCAGCGCGGTCTCGCGGTTGAAGGCGAAATTGCGCTGCGTCGTGGCATAGACGCTGGCAACCTTGATGATCTCCTGCAAGTCCGGTGTGAGCTTCTTCCAGACCTCGCCGTTGATGATCAGCTGACCGCCGGTGACGGGCTCGTGCATGCCAGGGGTGTAGTAGTGCTTCGCGACCTGGTGCAAACCGAGCTTCTTGTCCTCCTCGCAGTTGATCCACTCCGCGCCTTCGATCACGCCGCGCTCCATCGCCGGAACGATTTCGCCGCCCGGTATGGTCACGACCGACACGCCGAGCCGGCCGTAGGTCTCGGCGCCGATACCGTAGATGCGATACTTCAGGCCCTTGAGATCGGCGAGGCTGTTGATCTCCTTCTTGAACCAGCCCATCCCTTGCGGATAATCGGTCGGGATCGGGAAGCCGACGACGTTGAGTTTGAGGACGTCGCGGTAGAACTCTTCCAGCAGCTTCATGCCGCCGCCGTCATAGTACCAGGCCCAATAGTCCTGCCCGTCCATGCCGAACAGCGGACCGTGCGACATCGGGATGGTGGCGGTGTTGCGCCCGAGAATGTAGCCAAACGGCGCCATTCCAACATCGAGGACGTTCTTGGAGGTTGCGTCGAATACCTCGAACGGGGGAACGATCGCGCCGGCGGGGAGAGTCTCGATCTTGAGACGACCGCCAGACATTTTCTCGACGGTCTCGGCCCACAATTTGAAGATGAGGTGAAAGTTCGACGACGCGGGATGGGTCGATTGCCCCTTCAACAGCAGGGGCTTCGGCGCCGGAGCCGGGGTCTGAGCCAAAGCTGGCTCCGTAAAGGTGGCGGCGAGTCCGAGGGCAGCAGCCACGACAACAGACGTGTATCTGAGCATTCTCACTCCTCCCTTTTTTGTAGTTTTCTCCTTGGTCGATGTCTTTTTGATTTTATGCGCTGAGGTTACGGACGGGATGATTGCGCTGTCAAGGCGATATCTGTTGGACCGGCAGCTGGCTCGTTCGAAGGTCGTGTAGCGTTACGCTGCGATCGAGGACGCCGCGCAGGTGTCAACCAGCGCGATTGCATCGCACAACACGTTGACGCCGGCGCCTTGCCTGACGCCGTTCTCGGCGAGGTGACGGCGGAACGCGCGCGCCCCCGGCACGCCGTGAAAGGCGCCGACGAAATGCCGCGTCATCGAATGCAGCCGCGTGCCCTGCCCGAGCTGGTCTTCGATGTAAGGCATCATCGCATGGAAGACATCTTTCATGCTGGCATGCGGTGCCGTCTCGCCAAACAATTCGGAATCGACCGTCAATAATCGCCACGGCTCCTGGTAGGCCGCCCGTCCCAGCATCACGCCATCGACATGGCCAAGATGCGCCTTCGCTTCGGCGAGGCTGCCGACGCCACCATTGATCATGATGGGCACCTCAGGCAATGCGGCTTTCAGCCGATAGACCCTGTTGTAATCGAGCGGCGGGATGTCGCGGTTTTCCTTCGGCGACAAGCCGTTGAGCCAGGCCTTGCGCGCATGCACGATCAACGCATCGGCGCCTGCCGCGACGACGCCGCGCGCGAGCACGTCGAGCGCCACTTCGGGATCCTGGTCGTCGATGCCGATACGGCATTTGACCGTGACCGGGATGTTCACCGCGCGCTTCATCGCGGCGACGCCCGCGGCGACCAGCGCCGGCTCCGCCATCAGGCAGGCGCCGAAGCGGCCGTCCTTCACCCGGTCGGACGGACAGCCGACATTGAGGTTGATCTCGTCATAGCCGAAATCCTCGCCGATCTTCGCAGCGGCAGCGAGATCGCGCGGATCGGACCCGCCAAGCTGCAGCGCCACCGGATGCTCGCTCGCATCAAAACCGAGCAGCCGCACGCGGTCGCCATGAATGATGGCGCCGGTCGTCAGCATCTCGGTGTAGAGCCGCGCCCGCCGCGTCATCAGACGGTGGAACACGCGGCAATGCCGGTCGGTCCAATCCATCATGGGTGCAATGCAAAATCGATGCGCTAACATATTGATGTTATTTCGCTTTATCGTCGCAAATGGAATAGTTGATTTTTGGGCCGACAGAAATTCAAAGCTGACTATTGGGGCATTTTCCTTTCATTTCAAGTTCTTAAGTCGATCGCCTGTTCGTCCTTCGATGACGCCGTGCCTTGTCCGGTACAGCATTGCAGTACCGAACGAGTTCATGCAGTACCGCGCTAGTTCCGACCCTCCTTACCAATCCCCCGCAAAGTAACGTGCCGCTCTGGCCATGCCTAGGATCGAACAAACGCCATCGTTGTTTTGGCGGCGATAGATCAAGGAAACCTGCGGGCGGCGATCCCGAGGTTGGCGTTTGCGCTATCAGAACCGCAGACATGCGAAAGCTTCGGCCTATATTGGGCTCGAAGAATGAGCGTTGCCCTCCGAAGGCGGAGGCCACGACTGCCCCACGGCCGAGGAATGATCAAATGACGCTGGTACCTCGATATTCGCGGCTCAATCGCCCGAGTAGATCACGTCCAAAATGGCGAACTCCTGCTCGATAAAGTGCCGTGCCAGCGTATGCATCACGCGTGCAGCCGTATGCTATTTCGTGGGCATCATCGGGGTCGGACTTCGAGCGCTTCCCTGCATGCGCAACGGCCATGCGGCATGAGTTGTGAATGTACTCGTGCGGGGGTTCGTTGCCACACAGGGTCAGGAAGCGGCCGATGTTGTCGTTTCCCTTGGACGCGACGCGTAATGCCTCAAAATGCATACGAAACCATTTCCGCGCCGCCTTCCGCAATGCGGGCCCTTTTCGCGAGACATTTGCTTTGCAGACCGATGGCGCATGACATCTTGTCGATGTTCGCCGTAGGTGATCGCCTTGTCCATAGAGATAGCCGCTTTGCTATCCGCAAACCTCGCAAACCTTTCCTCGAACAGTTCGACCAACAAAGAATACTGGCTAACATCGACATCGGCGGGCATTCCATCGGGATAGTGCCGCAGCCAAAATCGGTTCACTAAAGCCGCTTTTGCGGTCACGCTCGATTTACTCTCCTTGCCCGGGCGGCCGAATGCAGCCTGGACGGAGAGAACTAATGGCGCAGCACAAAGAGGCTCCGAGGTGCTTGGCGTGAGAGAGCCCGTCCGTCAAACCGCTTTCGTCGCACTGGCGCATTTCGGCAATCGCTTCCGCCAACCGAGTGCGATTCTGCATCGTTACAAGCCGCTCTCGGCCGTAACCCTCTGCACGACGCCGGCAAACTCTTCCACAAGACGAGAAGCCGGTCGTTTTGTGCCTTTCAGCAAGCGTGCGACGCTTTGCAGGCTCGGTGCGAATGGACGTGTGACCAGGTCGGGGGCTCGCGCACTGAGCAAGCCGAGGCCGTCCAGGATCGCGATTCCGGCACCGGCGCGCACCAACTCGCAGGCGATATTCGACTGCGACGTCTCGACCGCGATGCGCAAGCGTAGATTGGCCTCGGCAAACGCAATGACGATCGCGGCCCCGATCGACAAATGCGGGCCCGGACAGATCACTGGCTCGTCGGCAAGATCGGGCGCGCTCAATGCAGCCTTGGCCGCAAGCCGGTGGCCGACCGGCAGCACGCAACCGAGCTTGGTCGTGCAGAGAATGGTGCTTTCAAGGGACTGATCCCCAATCGGGCCGACAGTCAGACCGAGATCAGCTCGCCCTTGGGCGACGCGGGTGACGACCTCCGGCCCTGTCAATGTTTGAATGACAATGGAGACGTCCGGCCGTTCGGCGCGAAAGCGCCGGACCGCCTGCGGCACGATGGTGTGGCCGAAGCCGGTGACGGTCGCAACCGTCAGCAGCCCCGCCTGACCGTCGCGAAGTTCGACCGCCAGCCGTTGGGTGTGCTCGATCGCCGCGAACACGTTCACGACTTCTGCGAAAAGCGTCTGCGCCTCGGTCGTCGGCTTCAGGCGCTTCTTCTCGCGTTCAAACAACCTGAAACCGAGACGCTCCTCCGCCTGTTGCAGCATACGGCTGACCGCCGGTTGGGAGATGTTCAAGGTGATGGCCGCGTTGGTCACCGAGCCCGATTGCATCACGCATCGGAACACGTCCATCTCGCGTACGCTGATCGCCATATATAACTCCAGAGCATGAACTATGACCAAATCGGTATTTGAAACTATGTTGTGGGCGGCGGCAACATCCGGTTGAGACGAATAATGGTTGTCCATGTATTTCCTTGATCGACGCCCGCCCCGCCCCGTCACAGACGCGCTGCGCGCGACAGTGCTCGAGGATCTGCCGGAACTTGCGCACGTTCGTGATGAAGAACTGCGCCACAAAGCCGTCGAGGCCTGGGCCTATGCATTGGCGGAAACGGATTTTCCGCGCATCAGCGCCATTCCCGGAGAAGCGACGCCCGGCGTCTTCGCGCTGAAGCGCGGCAGCCAGGCGATACATCTGCGCAGCGTGGCCCGAATCTCGATCGCGATCGCAGACGAATTTGCGCAGGAATTTCCCGAAGCCATTGTCGACCGCGACATCGTTCTGGCGGGTGCACTGCTGCACGATGTCGGCAAGGCCTGGGAGTTTGATCCCGTCAACCGCAGACGATGGGAAGCAGACAAGTCGCAGGCCGGTTCGCCCGCACTGCGTCATCCGGTCTACGGCGCCCACATCTGCATCGCAGTGGGGCTACCCGAAGAAGTCGCGCACATCGCACTCGGCCATTCCTACGAGGGCGACCTGATGCACCGTAGCCTCGAATGCCTGATCGTTCATCGCGCGGATCATATGTGGTGGTCGATTGCAGGCGGTTTCGGCCTGCTCAAGGCGGAAACGGCGGGCATGCTCGAAGGCAGAAAAATAGCGCCGCGCGCCGTGCGGACAGTCGAAAGACCGGGAGAAACAGGATGACAACGGCGAGAGGGCTGACGCGGCGGGTTAGCCTTGGCCTGCTCGGTGCGCTCGCAACTCCGTGGCTTGCCCGCGCGCAGAGCGATTATCCCAGCCGCATCGTCAAGCTGATCGTGCCCTATGCTGCCGGCGGGAGCAGCGATGTCGTCGCGCGTTTCATCGCGGAGCGCATGCGCGACTGGCTGGGGCAGTCGATCGTCATCGATAACCGGCCAGGCGCGGGGGCGATCATCGGATCGAAATTCGTCGCAAAGTCGGCACCCGACGGCTACACGCTGCTCGGTGGCGTATCCACCCACGCGGTGAATCCACATCTGCGCAAGCTCGCACCCTATGACGGGATCAACGACTTCACTTCGCTGGGGCTGATCGGCACCGGGCCTCTGGTGATCTCGGTCAATCCTGGCGCCTGTCAACAATCTGCAGGAACTCATCGCCTACGGCAAGGCGAACCCAACCAAGCTCGCCTACGGTTCCGCGACCGGCGTCATTCTGCATCTCGCCGGCAAGTTGCTGAAGAACATGGCGGGCTTCGAGATACTGCATATTCCCTATGGCGGCAACGGACCGGCGCTGACCGATGTGCTCGGCGGAAAGCTGCAGGTGATGGTCGACGCTGTCAGCAACTCGGCACCCTACATCGCCGATGGAAAATTGCGACCCTTGGTCGTCCCGTCGCGGCACCGTACGCCGCTGCTGCCGGACGTGCCGAGTTCGGCGGAGGCAGGCTTGCCCAGCTATCAGGTCGAGACATGGTTCGCGCTCTACGGTCCGGCAGCGATGCCGGACGAAACCGTCGGGAAGGTCAACGCCGCACTCAATGCCGTGCTGCTGGGGCCCGACGCGGTGGCTCAGTCCGCCAAGATCGGCCTCGAGCCGCGGGTTACGAGCCCAGCGCAAGCGGCTGCGCTGCTCAAGGCGGAATCGGAAAAGTGGCGAGATGTCATCCGCCGGATCGGGCTACAGGTGGAATAGGATTCTCGACTGGCTGCCAACGCGCCTTTCGAGTGCGAAAAATATGCGTAGCTCGGTACGTGCGCAGGACCTGGCGCCGTACGGAGGAACGCGACCAGTCACAAGCGGGCGCAGCTTTGAGTGCTGCGCCAAACACCGTAGGGAAGAAAGCAATGAAAGCACTTGCAAGAATGAGCGTCACCGTACTCGCTCTCTGCGCCTCGCCTCATGCGGGCGTGCTTTACGCCGCGGCGGAGTCGCTACCTCAGGGACCGACCGTTGGTGACCAGGATCTGTCGCCATTCTACCGCTGGACCGGCGCTTTGCCCGAGAAGCCAGGTCTCATGCTACGCCAGGAGGGGTTACCCGATCAGCCTGAGATCGTTGCGGCGGCAACGGCGAGGCGAATCCTGTACACTTCGACGGATGCAAGATGGCGATCCGGCATCATTCCGGTAAGCGGCACACTTTATCTTCCGAAGCGAGCCGCGCCACAGGGCGGATGGCCGCTTGTTGCCTGGGCGCACGGCACGCTTGGCGCCTCTGACAGGTGCGCGCCATCCTGGAGCAGGCATCGCCCGCGCGACGGCGAGTACATCAACAATTGGCTGGAACAAGGTTTCGCTGTCGTTGCGACTGACTACCAGGGTCTTGGCGGCCCCGGCCCGCATCCCTATCTCAATTGGGGAGCAGAAGGACGCTCGGTGCTCGATGCCGCAAGAGCAGCACTCGGCCATTCGAACGGACAGATCGCCAACACCATCATCATCACGGGTCAGTCGCAAGGCTCCGGCGCCTCGCTCGGCGCAACGCGTCTGGCGCCCTCTTACGCGCCCGACCTCAACATCAAGGCATCGATCGCAACCGGCATCATTTCCGCGTTTCCCCCGGCAGACAAGAAGCCTTCAAGCGAGCAGAGTTTTGCGCGTTCAGTTCCGCCGCAACTCACCATTCTCATGATGATCGGCGGTGCTCTCGGGGACGACGCGATAAAGCCGGACGACCTCGTTACTGAGGTAGGGAAGCCACTGCTCCAGGCCGCCCGCGAGGGATGCAACGCGGAGCTTGCACAGGTCGTTCGCTGCAACGGCCTGACCCTGGCAAACAGCCTGAAAGATCCAGAGATCGCGGACCGTGTAAGCGCCGTCATAGACATGAGTCCGGTTCGAATGCCGGTACCGGTCTTTCTCGCCACAGGCCTGGCCGACAAGTCGATCTACCCGCAGCGCCAATATGCCGCGGTTGCAGCCCTCTGCGCTGCCGGGAGCCATGTGGTTTGGAAAGCCTATGCCGGTGTAAGCCATAACGGAACGGTCCACGCAGCCTACCCCGACGAACTTGCATTCGTTCAGGCCGCCTTGGCTGGGAATCCGATGCAGTCCAATTGCGCTGCGATTGCCGATCCGGGCCTGCCGGGAGACCCCTTACCCGGTTTCAAATTCAACGATTGATGAGACGCCGGGAAACCACGCGATCGTCTAATTCAATCTTGATCCGCGGGCCGCGCTGTTCAAGGCAGAGACCCTGGGCAATGGAGGAGGTCAATGCGCTCATTTACGCGAAGAACGATCGTCGGCTCGGCGCTGGCGACCGCGCTTTCTGTTTCGCCATTTCTGCGAACAGCCAAGGCGCAGACTTACCCGCAACGACCAGTAAAGGTCATCGTTCCGTATGCCGCGGGAGGTGCCTCCGACATCATTGCACGGCTGATTGCACCGGAATTCGAACGTGCCATGGGCCAGCCCTTCATTGTCGATAATCGCGGTGGCGGCGCGAGCATGGTCGGCACGCAGGCGGTCGCGACCGCCTGCCCCGAAGGCGAAACGATCGGAATTATGGATAGCGCGTTTGTCATTAATCCTGGTCTGTTTCGCACGAAGCTTCCCTACAACACCAAAAACGACTTTGCTCCGATCTCGCTGTTGGCGACTTCGCCTCTCGTTCTCGTCGCGCATCCCTCTGTGGCCGCCAATAGCCTGCAGGAATTTGTGGCGCTACCTCGATTGCAGTCTTCAACGGGACGTCCGCATCGGCGAAGGCGCGTTACAGCTTGGATTCCCAAGGGAAGTTGCCTGTTCAGACATATCAGTGTTTCGTACTCGATATCGGCGGGTACGACATAAAGCTTCGATGCCAATGGATGCGTGTGCGGCATGACACATCCGAAATCGGTCGCCCAAAGATCGCTCACCGACACACCGGGCGCGGCTATGGAGTCGATGACAAATCCCAGGTCCGCCTGGTGGTTGGCGAGATGGGCGCCGACCTGGAGCGCCACTCATCGACTGCAGCGTGATCACGACATCAGGCCGCGACTGGCGGAATTTTGCCACGGCGGTCGGCAGCAACGCATTTGCGAAGGCCGAAATCGCGGCGATGTTGAGTCCGCCCGCTCACCCCGCCTGCAGGTCGGCGGCGCGCTTCTGGACGACGTCGAAAGCCGCGAACGCGCTGACGCACTCTGGAAACAACGATTGGGCTTCGGGCGTCGCCAACAATCGCTTCTTTCGCCGCCAAAAAGAGCGGAAACCCGAGCCGTCGCTCCGCGTGCTGCAACGTTCGGCTGACGGCCGGCTGCGAAATGCGAAGCGCCTCGGCAGCCGCGGTGATGGTGCTGAGCTCCATGACGCGCCGAAACACCTCCAGCTCCCGAATTCTCAACATCATAACCTCAGGATATGATTGGTGCAGCTTTTAGTATTTTGAACACGTACATCATGGGCCCACAATGGCTCCCGACGGCCGCTCAGCCCGGCGCGCCGGCCAAATGCCGCTTCGTCCATGGACACCTCAACCGATGAACTCACCCCGGATTGCGACGATCACGGCGTTTCCACTCGCGATTCCGTTCGACCACTGGGCCTCCCCGCCGATGTTTGCTGGCCGGCCGCGCACCAGCCTCGATACTGTCCTGGTCAGGGTAACGACCGATCAGGGCACGGTGGGGTGGGGCGAAGCCTATGGCAGCTTTTGGTCCGCGGTCGTTCCGGCGATCGAGCAATGGGCTGCCCCGCTGGCGGTAGGCCAAAGAGTCGATGACGTCGAACTGCCGGCGCGGATTGAACGGACCTTGCACAACCTCGGTCGTGCCGGTGCCACGGTCCACGCGATCAGCGGTCTGGACATTGCTCTATGGGACATCCGGGGCAAACTCGCGGGATTGCCGGTTTCGACGTTGCTGGGCGGCCGCCGTCGCGACCGTATCGAGGTCTACGCATCCTTGCTTCAATACGACGGCAATACCGAAGAGATCCGCCGCGTCGTGGATCGTGTGCTCGGCGAAGGCTTTCGCCAGATCAAGTTGCACGAGCGCACGGCGAACGCTGTCGCTTCTGCCCGTGCCGCGGCGGGCCCGGACGTGCCGTTGATGGTCGATACCAATTGCGCGTGGTTGCCAGCGGACGCTGCTGCCGCCGTTATGGAAATGGCGCCATCCAATCTTCGATGGATCGAAGAACCTATCTGGCCGCCAGAAGACTTCGAATCGCTTGCGGCTCTTAGGCAATCGGCTGGCGTTCCGACCGCCATCGGAGAGAATGCCGGCAATGCTCTCGATTTCAAGAAGATGCTCGCAGCACGCTGCGTCGATTATGTTCAACCCAGCGCGATCAAGATCGGCGGTCTGACGCCGCTTTGGCAAATCTGCACCGAGTCGGAAGCGGCCGGAACGACCTGTGCGCCCCACTCACCCTTCTTCGGCCCGGGCTATCTCGCCACCATTCACGTGCTGGCGGCCAAGGCGAAGGCAAGCGCCCTGGAAAGATTTTATTGCGACCTCGCCTTCGACCCCTGCGGCGGCTTCGTTCCGATCGAAGCAGGTTTCCTCGCCGTGCCGGACGCCCCGGGCCTCGGAGGAGATCCGGACATGGACTTGATCGATCAATACCGCCTCTGACAGTCACCCAATCAAGGGGAGAGAAAATCATGCAAGGCATCAACCGGCGTACGCTGTTGATCGGATTGACATCTGCCGCGACCATCTCGCTGTCCGGACAGCGTGCGCAGGCGCAGCAATTTCCGCAGCGACCTGTCCGTGTCATCGTCCCTTACGCCGCCGGTGGCGCGTCGGACATCGTAGCGCGGCTCGTCGCCGCCGCCTTGGCAGAGAAGCTCGGCCAATCGCTCTTCGTCGATAACCGGGGCGGCGGTGCGAGCATCATCGGCACGCAGGCGATCGCCACCGCCGCGCCCGACGGTTACACGATCGGCGTCGTCGACAGCGCGTTCGCCATCAACCCCAGCCTGTTCGGCATCAAACTGCCATATGACACCAAGAAAGATTTCACGCCGGTGTCCCTGCTGGCACGGACCTCGCTGCTGCTGGTTGTTTCGGAATCACTTCCGGTCAGCAACGTCAAGGAGCTTGTCGCGTTCGCCAAGTCGAAGCCCGGCGCACTCAGCATGGCGACCGCCGGCCTCGGCACGGCGGTCCACCTCGGCTGCGAACAATTTCGGCAGGAGACCGGCATCGACGTTGTCGCGGTGCCTTATCGCGGCGGTGGGCCATCCATCATCGACCTGCTCGGCGGGAAGGTCGATTTTACGTTCAGCACCATCCCCGCCGTGCTCGAGCATGTTCGCGGCAATAAGCTGAAGGCCTTGGGAAGCACGACAGGACGCATCGCGCAATTGCCTGACGTGCCCAGCATGGCGGAGGCCGGCCTGCCAAAGGTAGACGCAGCTCCGGACTTCGGAATCGTGGCACCCGCCAACCTGTCGGGCTCGATCCTTTCCCAACTCAGCACCGTCGCGCAGGGCGCGCTGAAATCCGATGATCTGCGCCGGCGTCTCGATGAAATCGGCTACGAATCCATCGGCTCCACACCGCAGGAATACATCGCTCATATCGATGCATCGATCGAGAAATGGCGCCGCGTCGTCACCGCCGGCAACATCAAGCCGGAGTAGCGCACAGGCTCGCTTCGAGATGACGGCTTTTGCGATGATTGGAGAAATGAAATGCGCTGTCGATTATTTGGCATGATCGCCCTGGTTCTTTTGGCGACCGGCGTCTCATCCGCGGCGTGGGCTTGGCCGGATCGGAGCATCAAGATCATTGTTCCATTCGTCGCCGGCGGCAGCTCGGACACCCTGGCGCGCATTCTGGCAGAAGGATTGCGCGAGAAGCTCGGTCAAACGGTGTTGGTCGAAAACCGCCCGGGCGGCAACAGCGTGATTGGAATGTCGGCGGTTGCCGGGGCCCCTGCAGACGGATACACGTTTCTCGCAGGACATATTGGAACACACGCGATCACGCCGGCGATCACACCTCCAGTCGGGTACGACCCAGCCAAGACATTCGTGACGATTGCCGTTCCTGCCACATCGGCCAGCGTACTGGTCGTGCGGGCCGACACGAAGATCGACAGCTTGAAGGATTTGATCGACGCCGCCAAGAGCAAGCCTTTCGCGCTCAACTACGGTTCGCCCGGCGTCGGATCGCCGTCACATATGGCGGTCGTGCAGCTCGCAGCTCTCTCCGGCATCGAAGTGACGCACATCGCCTATCGCGGCAACGCGGCCGCGGTCACTGATTTGCTGAACGGGACACTGGATTTTATGTTCGGGAGCCCGGCAGAGGTGCTTGAACTCGTGCGCTCCGGGAAGTTCAAGGCGCTGTCGACGACGGGGGAGAGCCGCTCGCGTGCTACCCCAGACATCCCGGCCCTCGCCGAGACCGTCGAAGGATACGAATTCCGCACGTGGCATGTCATGTCTATGAGGGCCGACACGCCGCCCGAAATCATCGAGCAGGTGCGCAAGGCGGCAACCGGAATTGTTGCCAGCGACGCCTTTCACAAAAAACTCAATGAACTCGGTCTCGATGCAGGCCGCGCCAACGGCGCGGAAGCAGAAAACTTCGTGCAAGCTGAAATCGTCCGATGGGGCGCGTTTGTGAAGGCTTCCGGAATCAAGGCCGAGTAAGCGGTACCAGATGCAGATGTTGGTGCTCGCTTAGAGAACATCGGGAATGAACCGAATAGAAGGCTGCGTTTTCGCCCGAAACTATAGTGTTATCAGGAGACACTTCGATTGTCCTCGGGTCGGCCAGCCAGGCAATTTCGGAGTTTTGCCTCTCCAAGGTCATTCACACCTGCGGCTTACGCCTACCAGCGGGCGCCACCGCGACCGCAAATTCCTGCGAGCAATATTGGATCCGCTTTCCTGAACGAGCGTGTTTCAGGTCCGCAAGCATGCCCTGCGAGGAAAGACCTGCTGAGGCTTTTCTAAGTTAGCCCAAAGTTGGCATCGGGTACTGGGGAACGGCCGCTTTGCGCCAATTGTGTTGAAAAACTCGAAAATCGCGAGGCTCCGAAAATCTCGCATTGTAGCGCATTGGCGATTGCTGCCGCTGCAAGGCATGGTAGAAACGATACGAGGGCAAGCGATCGCTTTGGCGGAAGTGCATGTGGTCCCTCACGTCGCAACGAGAGAAACGCACCAGCGGTCCTGAGAATTTTCAGTCATGAGCGAAAACGGACTTTTTCAACACAATCCGCCAGTAGTGGACGTTCGGTGCCGTCGCGGAGTTGGTAGGATTTGAGGTTGGCGTAGTCTCCGGGGTGATCAACCTCGAATCATCCGGCGTTGAAGCGTCGGACTGGAGACTACGCCATGAACAAGCCTACCACGAAGCCTGATTCCTCGCAGCCTGCGACTGAGCTGACTGTTGATCTTTTCGACAACTGGTTTGACCCGATCGAGGCCGAGGTGCGGGCTCGGTCGCGTCAGTTCATCGAAGAACTGATCCGCGACGAACTCGATACCGTGCTGGCACGGCCGCGTTACGAACGAAGCAAGATGGCCGGCAATGAAGCAGGAGCCTGCGTCACGGGCCACCGTCATGGCAGCCGGACGCGCTCGCTGACGGGCACGTTCGGGCCGATCGAGATCGCGGTGCCGCGGGCCCGGCTGGCCACGCCGGAGGGCAAAACGACGGAATGGAAGAGCCAGGAGCTGCGAACCTATCAGCGGCGCACGCTTGCGGCCGACGCGCTGATCGCAAGCAGCTACCTGGCCGGCACCAATACGCGACGGGTACGTCGCGCGCTGGTTGAGGTTGGCCCCCCACATGATTATTGGCAAAACAGACAAATGCCGCGCACCAACACGACAATCGACAGTCCTGCCAACAGGGTCAGCAACTGACCTAGTCGAACATCGCGCATATCAATATCAGGCATCGACACGAGCGCAAATTGAGTTACTTGATGTTGACAATCCATTTCTCATTCTCCCAAGTTCGAGCCGTTCTGTAAAAGCGAGTACCGATTGGCGACCAATACACCGGGATGACCAGCGCACAGTTAGTCCCGTTGGACCCCGCATCACTCTCAGAAGCCCACACAATCACCACCTTTCAACTCCAGCATCGCGCGCGCCTCAGCCGGCGTTGCAACTCCCAAGCCCAACTCTTCAGCAATCCGACGGATCTTTATGACTTGCTGCGCGTTCGAAACCGCGAGTTCACCGCGCCCGATATAAAGGCTGTCCTCAAGCCCCACGCGCACATTGCCGCCCAGCAACAGCGCCTGGGTCGCGAACGGCACTTGAAACCGTCCGGCCGCCAATACCGACCAGTGATAGGCGTCGCCAAATAGGCGGTCCGCAGTCTGCTTCATGAAGGTCATATTCTCCAGGTCCGCACCAATTCCCCCTAAAATGCCAAAAATCATCTGAACAAAGAACGGCGGCTTGATGAGTCCTCTATCGAGAAAATGAGCAACGCTGTAGAGATGGCCGACGTCGTAACACTCATGTTCGAAGCGAGTACCGTGGTCGTCTCCCAGCAGCTTGAGAATCCGCTCGATGTCCCGAAACGTGTTACGGAAAATGAAATCATCCGTATTGCGCAGATAGGCTTCTTCCCAACCGAATTTCCACTTTTTGTATCGATCGGCGAGCGGGAAAATCCCGAAATTCATCGACCCCATATTCAGCGAGCACATTTCCGGTTTTGCGATGAGTGGGGCGGCAAGCCGCTGCTCCACCGTCATGTTGAGGCTTCCGCCTGTCGTTATGTTTATTACCGCATCTGTCGCCTGCTTGATGCGTGGTAAAAACTGCATGAAATGATCTAGTGACGGCGACGGACTGCCGTCCTCGGGATCACGCGCGTGCAGATGCAGAATTGACGCGCCAGCCTCCGCGGCGGCGATTGCCTGACTCGCGATATCGTCGGCGGTGTAAGGCAACGCATCGGACATCGTCGGCGTGTGAATGCCGCCGGTGACGGCACAGGTAATAACGATCTTCTCCTGCTTCTTGCGCATCGATTGTCCCTGTCAATTTTTGCCGAGATAGGTGCCCGCAACCTTCGGGTCAGCGGCCAGTTCGATTGCCAGTCCTTGCAGAACGACCCGGCCCTGCTCGATTACGTAACCATATTTCGCAATAGCGAGAGCCGCCCGCGCGTTCTGTTCGACAAGGATGATCGATACGCCGCTCCTGCAGAGATCCGAGATGATCTCGAATATCTGCCGTGTGATGAGTGGGGCGAGTCCGAGGCTTGGTTCATCCAGCAGCAGGAGCCTCGGCTTCGACATCAGCGCGCGGCCGAGAGCCAGCATCTGCCGCTCACCGCCCGAAAGGGTTTCGGCAGTCTGCTTCCTGCGTTCCTTCAGGCGCGGGAACAGCGAAAAAATTTGATCGAGATCACCACGTAGCGTGCGCCCCCCGGTCCAACGCCGGTGATAAGCACCTAGATTGAGATTGTCCTCAACTGACATGTCGGGGAATAGCTCGCGCTTCTCAGGCACGAGCACCAGGCCACGTTCGAGCCGCGCTTCCGTGGCCAACGAGGAAATATCTGCGCCGTCAAGAACCACTTGACCGGCGGACAGCGGATGAAGCCCAGCAAGCGAAGAAAGCAATGTCGTTTTGCCAGCTCCATTAGGACCAATGATGGTCGTAATACATCCTTGCTCGGCAACGAGATTAACGCCAAACACGGCCTCGACCTTGCCATAGGCGACGTGGACATCGCTGACTTGCAACAAGCTCATCAAGCCACCCCAAGATAGGCTTCAAGCACACGGGGATTTTGCTGAATTTCTTTCGACGTTCCCTCTGCTATCTTGCAGCCGTACTCCATGACGACGATGTGTTCGGCAAGATTCATCAGGAATTCCATGTCATGCTCGACCAACAGAACCGTCATGCCATTCCCCTTAAGATGGCGGATGAGCTTGGCCAGGAGCTGCTTTTCCTGATGACGAAGTCCAGCCGCAGGTTCATCAAGCAGCAAAATGCGGGGGCTCAGCGCCAACGCGCGTGCTATCTCTACGATCCGCTGCTGCCCCAGCGACAATTGACCGGAAGGACGGGCTCCAAGTCCGCCAAGTGCCGTCAATTTTAGTGCCTCCTCGCTTCTTGCGATAAGCTGTCGTTCATCGGCGCGATCAAGCCGCAGCGCACTGCGGATAAACCCACTGGATCCGAAACGATGTGCGCCGATAGCCACGTTCTCGATGACGCTCAGGTCATCGAGCAATTTGACGTGCTGGAACGTACGAGCGACACCGAGCCTCGCAATCGCGCGCGACGGCAGCGCATCAAGCCGGTGGCCTTCCAGACTTACCGAGCCAGAGGTTGGGCTCAGCACGCCCGTAATCAAATTGAACATCGTGCTCTTTCCGGCACCGTTCGGGCCGATCAACGCGACGATCTGTCCGCCTTCAACTTCAAAGTTGACATCGTTGACGGCAACCAGCCCGCCAAACTCCTTACGGATGTCGCTTAGCTGGAGGAGAGCCGCCTTAGCTCCGGCTCCAGTTTCCGCCGGCAACCCCGAGTCGGAGTTCACGACACCCTCCCCGTCCGCAACAGCCGGCGAGACCTCTGCAGCCGGTGTGCCGCGCCTCGCTTGTTTCACAATCATCGGCCAGACGCCGGCCGGCATGTAACGCAGGAATAGAACTGTGATGACGCAGAATACGATGGTTTCAAATTGTCCGCTCTGGCCCAACAGGCGCGGCAAGAAGTCTCCGAGCCAATGATGGAGCAGCGTTACGATTGTCGCGCCGGTTATCGCACCACCCACAGAAGACAACCCCCCTATCACGATCATGAAGAGGTATTCGATACTCATGTGAAGACTAAACGGCGTTGGATTGATAAAGCGCTGAAAATGTGCGTACAGCCATCCAGACAATCCCGCCAGGACGGCTGCGAAGACAAAGATCATCAGCTTGTAACGGAACGTGTCGACCCCCATCGCTTCGGCCATCACCGCGCGGCCGTTGATTGCGCGTAGAGCGCGCCCCGTGCGGGAATTGAGAACATTTTGGCAGGACCATGCCGTAACGCCGGTGAAAACAAGCACCATCGGAAGAAATTCACGCGCGGTTCCGATTGGATGCCCTCCAATTGATAGCGGTGGAATCCCTGTTAGCCCGGTGTGTCCGCCGATGCTTTGCAAATTCCCGGCGATGAGATAGAGGCTCACGCTCCAGGCGATGGTGCCGAGAGGAAGAAAATGACCTGACAGATGCAGGGTGAGAAAGCCGATGAGCCATCCCGCCAAGCCCGTCAGCAAGATCGCAAACACCAGCCCAAGCCATGGAGATATGCTGAGCTGGGTAGTTGCCAGCGCGCTCGCATATGCGCCCAATCCAACGAAGGCGGCCTGCCCGAACGACGTCAGGCCGCATATGCCCGTCAACATTACCAACCCAAAACAGACGATCGCCGCGAGGCAAATGTAGACCAACAGCGTCACATAGAATTCCGGCGCAGAATAGGTCAGCGCGGTCACCAAGGCGAGGAACAGAATGAGGAATGATGTTTGCTTCATTCTTCCTCCCGATGCGGCGCTCGAATAGAGCGCCAAAGCAGAACCGGGAGAATAAGTGCGAATACGATGGCGTCCTTGAATGCGCTTGCATAAAAAGACGCAATCGACTCCGATAAACCAACGAACAGCGCGCCAAACACCGTCAACGGATAGCTGTGCAACCCGCCAATAATCGCCGCAACAAATCCCTTCAGGGCAATCAGAAAGCCACCGTCATAATAGATTGTCGTCATCGGCCCGATCAGCAGACCGCCGAGCACGCCAATGAAGGCTGCGATGCTGAATGCCAGGCTTCCTGCGCGATCTGGCCGAATACCGACGATCCGCGCGCCGGTTGCATTCGAGGCGGTTGCGCGGAGCGCCTTCCCGAACACCGTCATGCTAAATCCGACAACGAGCAGCAGCATCAAAACCACCGCGACAACAATCACAGAGGCCGCGCCACCCGAGAGAAACAGCGGTCCCAGTTTCAGATTGAAATCGACAATCGCCGGCGTCCGGAATCCTTCAGCTCCAAAAAATAGCAGACCAGCGCTTTCGAACGCGAGATGCACCGCCACTGACACGATGAGCAGCACGAGAATCGAGGACGATGCGAGCGGCGCGTACACGATACGATAGAGCAGTGAGCCCAAGGGTACCACAATGACCAGCGTCGTCAGGACTTGAATAGCCAAACCACCTCGCGGGGCGCCGGCTAAAATCAGGACTGCGGCCACGACCGCAGGGAACGATATCTTGAGCATCGCGATCGCGGACGGGACGCCAAATGCCGATCTACCGGCAGCGATCGACAGAATGCCGCTGCATAGCGCCCACGCCGTTCCAACCAGGAGCAACCAAAACGTGCCGGGGATCGCACCCGTCTGTAACACTGCGAGCGACAACGCTCCGAAAGTCACGAACTCACCCTGCGGAACGAAGATCACCCGCGTGACGCTAAAGACGAGCACCAGCGCCAACCCGAGCAATCCGTAGATCGCACCGTTGACGATGCCGTCCTGAGCAAGAATGAGGGCGACGCTGCTATCCATGTTATTTTACGACCTTGAACGCGTGCTCTCGTGTCTCGAACGACGGGACGCGAGAGATTGATATTCGGAAGTAGCTGGGCGCGAACGCAGTTACGGAACAAGCTTCCAGGTGCCGTCCTTTACGGTAACGATCATCCGGGCTCGATTGTCGAGCCCAATATGGTCCATGGGCGTCATGTTGAATATTCCGTGCGAGCCGACAACATCCTTGCTCTTTTCGATCTCGTCGCGGAGCGCCTTCCGGAATTCTGGCGTTCCAGGCTTCCCTACCTTCAATGCGGCTGGCACGGCATTAGCGAACGTCAGAAAACTATCGTACGCATGACCTCCGAATGTAGCGCGCGTACCGGCACCAAATTGCCTCTCGTATTGCGTGACGTAGTCAAGTGCGACCTTTTTGATCGGGTTGCTGTCCGGCAATTGCTCCGGAATCAGCATCGCGCCAGTGGGAAAGAATGTTCCCTCCAATGCCTTGCCGCCGACGCGCAGAAAGTCTGCGTTGAGCACGGCGTGACTTTGATACTGCAACCCGTTGTAGCCCCGTTCTTTGAGAGCAATCGCCGGCAACGCCGCTGGCGTGCCAACTGCCGCGATGAAGACCGCATCGGGTTTAGAGCCGACGATCTTGAGAATTTGTCCGGTGACACTGGTGTCGGTCCGGTTGAAGCGCTCGGATGCAACGACCTCGATTCCGGCCTTTTTAGCAGCCGGCTCAAATTCAGCCCAGAAGCTCTCGCCAAAGGCATCGTTCGCGCCAATGAACGCGGCCCTCTTGACGTTCGATGTCTTCATGTGATCGACAATCGCGCCGACCATCAAAGCATCGGCTTGAGAGGCCTTGAACACCCAGTAACGTTTGTCGTCCATTGGACTGACGATACGAATTGATGAAGCCATCGCCATAAATGGCGTCTTTGTTTCCGACGCTACATCGACGAGCGCCAGCGCAATCGGCGACGTGTTGGCGCCAAGTATAATATCGACATTGTCTTCGCTGGTTAGCTTACGCGCGTTCTTGACGGCATTGGTTGGATCCGATCCGTCATCGAGGATCACCCATTCGATTTTCTGTCCTGCGATTTCCTTCGGCAGCAGACCAAGCGTGTTGCGATAGGGGATTCCAAGCGACGCGGCCGGACCGGTCGCGGAAACGGTCGCGCCAATCTTGATATCGGCACCAGATGCATCAACGGCAATCAATGACATCCCGGCGCAGATTGCTATGCCTTGAAGCGTTTTCATCGACTTCATCTTGCTTCCCCCTTGGCTGTTTTAGTTGTGTGTTTCAGTCGTACGTACCAACCGGATTGCGGCGGCTGAGCAAGACCTTTCGCTTTTGTAGGTCTTTGATACGAGCCGGCGTTATCTTGCGTTCAGCGAGAATCTCTTCGTTGTGCTCGCCTTGGAAGGCGGGCACGCCGGGCTGCGGCAACATTGAGCGGCTGAAAATCCAGGGATTCCCCGGCATACGTACCGCCCCCCCTGCGCGGTCATCAACTTCGACAACGGCACCCCACTCTTTCACCCATTCCGAACCGGCGAACTCACCAATGGTACGGAGCACCCCGACCGCAAGCCCCGCCTCGCTAACTTGTGCCTGCAATTGCTCAAGACTGGAAAATGTCGATAACCAGGCTTTCACCTCCGCGAGGAGCGCAGGGAGATTTTTCCGGCGTAGATTGGCTGTGGCAAAGCGGGGGTCGGTTCTCAGATCGTTGCGCCGCATCATCGCGCAATAGCGCGCAAAGATAGGCGAATAGATCGGACTGGCGGCGATCGTCAGGCGGCGACCATCGGACATCTCGAAAATGTGAGATTCGTTCGCTGAGAGGGCGATCGGTTCGCCGTCGGTATCTATACCTGAAAGCATGGCGCCGGCGCGCTCGTTGATGGACATCATTGTTGCCGCCATTGACACGTCGACGTGTTGTCCCTCTCCGCTGGTGTGACGATCGTGAAGCGCAGCGAGAATGGCAACGACGCCTTGCAAACCGGTATAGACGTCCGCATGACTGCAGGCGTCGTTTCGCGGCTCTGATAATGCCTCCCCAAAATGATCGCCTACCATCGCCGTGAAGCCGGTCTCGGCCTGCACCGTCGGCGCGAACGCTGGGCGGTTCTTCCAGGAAGTGAACTGGCCATACCCGCTGAGCGAGACGTAGACGACCCTTGGATTGAGGGCGCGAACATCCTCATAAGACAATCCGAAGCGGGCCAATGTGCCGGGACGGAAGTTCTCGACGATAACGTCCGCTTCCTTGCACATATCGGTAACGATCTCCCGCGCTTCCGCCCAATTGAGATCGATGCTCAGATTGCGCTTGCCGGCATTCTGCTGGACGAAATACAGACCCATGTCGCCGACATGCGGGAGGCTGATGCGCGCGAGATCGCCTGATGGGGGCTCGATCTTTGTTACGTCGGCCCCGAGATCTCTCAGAGCTTTGGTGCAATGCGGGCCCGCAAGCACGCGAGTGAAGTCGATTACACGCAATCCTTCCAAGGGACCCGCCATAATCAATCTCCCTTGAACACAGCGGACGCAGGTCCTGTGGCGAAGAAGGCATCGAAGCCACGCTGCCGGTCCGCAGCCTTCCAGATCATGTCGTTGATCTCAACTTGCTTCGCATCCGCCGACTGGATGCCCCCGCGCGCTGCCAGGTTGGCTTGCATCTTCACACCCTTGATGACGGCCGTCGGCCCTGCAGCAAGTTGGCGCGCCCATGTCATCGACGCGCTCGACAGATCTGCTTCAGGCACTACTAAATTGATGATGCCCCAACGCTCAAACGCCTCCGGAGTGTGGCGGCGCCCAAGCATGCAAATTTCCTTTGCGCGCGCGGAGCCGGCACGTTGTGCGATGCGCTGGGTACCTCCCAGCAATGGCAGCAACCCGACCGTTACTTCGACCTGCCCAAGAAACGCCGTGTCGGCGGCGATGATCATGTCGCAGGTCAGCGCAAGTTCGAGGCCCCCTCCAAGGACACCGCCGTTCACGGCCGCCACCGTGGGCACGGGAACGTCTTCGAGGGCATGAAGCATGGCCTCGAAACGAGGCTTGTCGGTATGGATGGTCGTCCCGGTGCCCCAGGACGCCATTTCAGCGCCGGCACAGAAATGGCGCATCGAGCTGCGCAGCAGAATTGCGCGGCAGCCGCCGCTGACGACCGCCTTGTAGGCAGCCATGAGATCTTCGACCAATCTGTCGTCGATCAAATTGTGTGGCGGCTTCGCGAGCGTCACCACGCCGACCTTGCCGTCGATTTCGTGAGCAACTGTGGTCATCCGTCTTCCTCCGAACAGTCAAAGACCCGGGGTCCGGGTCCGACCGATGAACGCTTCCTCGTTTCACGGCAGGTGCCTTGGGCCTTCGGCCGTCTATATTCCGCTAAATCTGGTCGGACAGAAGGAAGGTGACAACGTCAGGGTCTGCCAATTATGATGTCAATCACTGCCAAACAGGCCTTTAATTGACGTTTGTGATGGGTCAATCCGTGCCAGACGAGTCGATCTCATGAAGCCAATCAAACTCGTGACTCCGATCTCAGGCGACCTCAACGCCCCGACCCAGAACCTTTTGGGCCTCGCGGCGCTGGCCGCGGAGCTCGGGGCGGAAGGCATCTCGGTCCGGGATCTCTTCGCGCGGACCGGCGTCGACGCGGCACAGCTCGAGGATGCCCATGCCCGCATCTCGCATCGCCAGCGGCTCGCAATCTACCGGAACGCCATGAGGCTCGCGAAGCGCTCCGACGTCGGGCTTTTGGCCGGCGCCAGGCAGAGGATCAGCGACTACGGCATCTATGGATATGCGATGGTCTCGAGCCCCACGTTCGGAGATGCGCTGCACTTCTCGCTCGATCACGTGACCATGGCGGGCCCAGCCGTTCGGCAGATCAGCTTCCGCATCGAGGGCAGGACGACCGCCATCCTGAGAAGCCACGGTCTCGACACACTCGGCGAATTGTTGCCGTTTGCCGCGGAGTTTTGGCGAAGCTCGATGACCGTGCTGTTCAGCCGCGTCCTTGAACTGCCGTTCCCGACCAAACGCATGATCTTCCCCTTCCCGCCCCCGGTCCATTGGCGCAACTACGAACGCCTGTTCAACTGCCCGATCGACTTCGATGCGGACCGGATGGAGTGGCACTTCGATGCCAAGGTCCTGGATCTGCCCTGTCCGAATGCCAACCCAATCACCGCGAAGATCTGCCAGCAGGTCTGCGACACGGTGTTGACCGAACACCCCGGCGAATCGGACCTCGTGCGGCGCATTCGCGCTGCCTGCCTGAACAGCCCGAACCGATTCCCGCCGGCCTCTGAAATCACTTCCCAACTCGGCCTCTCGTTACGGACCTTTCACCGACGGTTATCGGACGGCGGATTGTCCTATCAATCAATCGTCGACGAGATGCGCCGGTCGCTCGCGACTGAGCTGCTCGAGAATACGCATATGAGTATCGACCAGGTCGCCGAGCGCATCGGTTTCGCCGACGCGACCAGCTTTCGCAAAGCCTTCAAGAAATGGACCGACCGCTCGCCGACCGCTGTCCGCAACCCCTCGCGGATGCGGTAGAATTAGGCCATCATGCCGACAAAGGTGGAAATCAGCGTCATCAGGATCAGTGTCGAGACGGCCACCAAGACCGTCAGTAGCTGACCATGGCGCACCTCGTCCAGGTCGAGGCCCGGCGAGATGAGTGCCGCAGATCAAGGGGGGCCCCGCACTCCATCTCACATCTCCCTGCGCGTCAGCCGGATGTCCTGCCGCCAGCGACGAATTCGGCGGCCTGGATCGTTCCGACGCAGGAGCCGAAACCAATCGAGGCGTATCCCGCTCTGTAACACTTGCCCCGGAACGTGATCTCATCGCCGTCCTGCAGAAATCGCCTCTGCTCGCCGTTGGGAAGCACGACAGGCTTCGACCCGCCATTCGTGAACTCCAGCATGCTGCTGAGCTCGGCGGGGCTCGGTCCGGAAATGGTGCCGGTACCGATCAAGTCGCCGGGCTGCAAGTTGCAGCCGTTGATGGTGTGGTGGGCAACCAGCCCTCCTGATTAGAAGGACCTGCGCCGTGCATGACAGAAACTAACCCCGCGCGCGCCGCAGCGCAGCTCCCAATTGCTCCTTCTCCTTATCCCAGCGGGCATTTTCGGTTTGCGATCTCTTCTCGAGAGCCTCGACCTCGGGCTGGATGGCGGCGGCCCGCTTCGCGTGCTCCTGCTCGGCCTTGTCCAACGCAGCCTGCACCTTGTCGATGGCTGCTGCCGGCGTTCACGGGCGCAGAACAGTCGTTGAGGCGTCGGAGTTAGACTTGATTTGCTCGCGCTGTCTGGACCTAGCTTCCACTTGCCGATGGGCGGCCGTTCCATAACCGCCCGTTCTGCGAATTGAGCCTAGCAGCGTTCGGTTTCGCAAATTCGCGACTTGCCAAACAAAACCCCTCCCCTCTCGAAAGAATGGCCAGCCTTTGACTGCGATCGGTGCAGCCTCCTCACACCGGTTATCGCTAGACTTTCTACGAACTCTCGGTGCACACATCGTGCACACACCGTCCTCCAACTGATTGGAAATGGCACTCTGTCGCGGTAGCGCGGCGAGACTTGAAGCCTGAGCTGCTGCAAAGACTCCGGCCCCACGCATGATGCCGTTCAAGGGTAGAGTTTACCCGGGTTCATGATCCCGTTTGGATCCAACGCCTTCTTCACCGCCTTCATCAGGGCGATACCTTGGCCGTGCTCAGCTTCCATATGCACGATCTTGTGCAATCCGACACCGTGTTCGCCCGAGCACGTTCCCCCCATGGAAATGGCACGGCGCGCGGTACGAAAAGCAAGCGCCTCAGCTCGCTCCGTTTCGTCTGCGTCATTCGGATCGAACAGGATCCCGAGATGGAAATTGCCGTCTCCTACATGACCGACGATCGGCGCAGTCAGGCCGGATGCGACGATGTCTGCCTTGGTCTCCAGCAGGCAAGCGGGCAGCGCTGATATCGGCACGCAGGCGTCGGTGCCCATGTTGCTCTTGCCGGGGCTGAGCGCCATCACCGCCTGATAGGAATTATGACGCGCCTTCCACAAGCGGCTTCGGTCCTCGGGCCGCTCCGCAAACTGAAACTCGCCGCCGCCGAGATCCGTGGTGATCGTCTGCATCATCTCGACGTCCTCGCGCACGCCATTCGGGGAGCCGTGAAATTCGAGAAATAGCGTTGGCGTCTCCGCGTAGTCGAGCTTCGAGTAGCGGATCGCCGCGCGCATCTGCACTTCGTCGAGCAGCTCGATGCGCGCCATCTCCAGATTGGATTGTAGCGCCGTCACGACGGCCGCCACCGCATCCTCAAGCTTGTCAAATTGGCATACCGCCGCGACGATCGTCTCCGGCACGCCGTAAAGCCTGAGCTGGATTTCCGTGATGACACCGAGCGTGCCTTCGCTGCCGACATAGAGATGGGTGAGATCGAGGCCGGCGGAGGATTTTCGCGCACGGCTACCGGTGCGCACGATGCGGCCGTCGGGTGTCACGACGGTGAGGCCGAGAATGTTCTCGCGCATCGTGCCGTAGCGCACCGCATTGGTGCCGGAGGCACGCGTCGAAGCCATGCCGCCGAGTGAAGCATTGGCGCCGGGATCGACCGGAAAGAACAGGCCGGTGTCGCGGATATGCGCATTCAGGGCCTCGCGCGTCACGCCCGCCTGGACGCGGCAGTCGAGCGATTCCGGCGTGACCTCAAGAATCTTCGCGAAGCGGCCCATGTCGAGCGACACGCCGCCGGCAAGGGCCGCCAGTTGGCCCTCCAGCGAGGACCCCGCGCCGAAGGGCGTGACCGGCACGCGGCGCTCGTTGCAGCGGGCGAGAACGAATGCTACCTCCTCGTTGGTCTCGGGAAAGACCACGAGATCGGGCACGCCAACCGCTGGCAGGCCCTCGCCGTGGCTGTGCTGGTCGAGCACCGCCTGTGCGGCCGTGACGCGCGCGCCCAGTCGCTCGGTGAGGCTCGCGCCCACGGCGGCGATGATTTCGGGCCGCGGGCGCGGCAAGGCGTTGGCGTTCATGTCGGCCTCCTTTGTAACCCTGCCCCCGTCTCCATCAAGACGATCCACCTTTCAAACCGCGATCGCCGCGAGCAGCCTGGAAAATGCGAACAAGCCGGGATGGCACCGCCCTCCCGAACGGCCTCGCTCAGACGTCGTATTCGAGCAGCGCCGGCAGCGTGCGCTCGATGGCGGCGCGGGTGGCCGCGTCGGGCATCGGCATCGGCTGTCGGGAGATGCCGCAATCTACTCCCTGCAGCTGCAGCGAATACTTCACGCAGGCCGGCAGGTTACCGTGCGGCAGCACCGACCAGAAATTGACGAGGCGGTGGTGGATGGCGAGCGCGGTCTCGTCGTCCTTCTTCTTGACCGCGTCCCAGAGGCGCACGCAGGGGCCAGGCGCTGCGGTCGGCGAAGCGGCCAGCGTGCCGTGCGCCCCGAACTGGAAGCAGGAGTAGAGCAGGTTGTCGACTGCGGCGAGGATGACCTTGTCCTTCGGCGCGTTGGCGACGAGCTCGGCCGTGCGGGTGATGTGGCCCTGACTCTGCTTGATGCCGACGACCCACGGCAGCTCGTTCAGGATGCGCAGCACGAGCGGCGTCGAGAGCAGGTTCCAGGGGATCACATTGTAGAGCAGGACGGGCGTCTTCAGCGTCTCGGTCAGCGTCTTGAAATGACCGAAATTCGATTCGTCGTCCGGCTGGAAGACGTAGAAGACCGGCGTGACCTGCAGGGCGTCAACCTTGAGGTCGGTGATCAATTCGCCGCGCTTGATGACTTCGCGCGTCGAGTTGGCGATGATGCCGGCGACGACCGGCACGCGACCCGCGACTTCCTCCATGGTGATCTCGCCGAGCCGGCGGAACTCGCCGGGCTCCAGCGCCTGGCCCTCGCCGGTCGAACCGCCGAAGCAGATGCCATGCACGCCCTTGCCTAGCATGAAGCGGATCTGGTTGCGGAACTTGGCTTCATCGATGCCGCCCTTCTCGTCGAACGGGGTGGTGAGTGCCGGGATGATGCCGTGAAGCTTCTTCATGGTGTGGTACCTGCCTCTGCTTGGGTGGGGGGTAGTGAAATAGAAGATGCCATCAGGCACCGAGATAGGCGTCGCGCACGTGATCGTCGCGCAGCAGCTCGTCGGCGTGGCCCTCGAGCGCGATGCTGCCGCCCTCGAGCACATAGCCGTAGTCGGCAACGCCGAGGGCCGCATAGGCATTCTGCTCGACGATCACGACGGTGCGGCCGCCATCGGCGATCTTGCGGATGCTGGCGAACATCTCGGTGGTTAGCTTGGGCGACAGACCCATGGACGGCTCGTCGAGCAGGAGCAGCCGCGGGCCGGCCATCAGGCCACGGCCGATGGCGAGTGCCTGCTGCTCGCCGCCCGAGAGCACGCCACCCATGTCGGCGGCCTTGCGCTTCAGGACGGGGAATAGTTCGAAGACCTCGTCGAGGGTAGCGCTGATCCCACCCCTGTCGTGACGGCGCGCATACGCGCCGACCTCGAGGTTCTCGATCACGGTCAGCGTGCTGAAGATGCGCCGGCGCTGCGGCACGCAGGCGATGCCGCCGGCGACGACCTTGTCGATCGCGCGGCCGGCGATCGACTCGCCGGCGAAGGTGACGGTCCCCTTCGACGGCTTGAGCTTGCCGATGATCAGGTTCAGCGTCGTCGACTTGCCGGCGCCGTTGGCGCCGATGATCGCCACCACCTCCCCGCGTTCGACATGGATGGACAGGTCGAAAAGGACCTGCGCCTTGCCGTAGAACACGTCGACTTGTGACAGTTCCAGCTCGGGCGGCTCGGGGGTGGCGACATTCAGCATCGACGCGCTCCGGCACTTAGTATCGGACCGCGGCGCGGACGACGGGCTTGCCGGCCTTGATCTCGACGATGTTGACCTGCCGGTTGCAGTCGCCCTTCTCGTCGCAGCCATAGGACGCGAGCAAGCCATCGTACTTCACCGTGCCGAAGGTCTCGCGGATCTTGGCCACGTCACCGGCGCCGGCCGCGTTGATCGCCTTCGCGGCGAGCATGGTCGCGTCGTAATAGGTCGCCGACCATACGTCGGGTGCCATCTTGAAGCGCTCCTCGTAGCGCTTGACGAAGGTCTGCACCGCCGGGTTCGGATCGGTCGGGACGAAATAGGAGGCGCTCATCGCGCCTTCGGCGCCGCTGCCGGCGAGCTTGAGAAAGGCATCCTCGCTGAGCACCGCGCCCGCGAAGCGGAAGGGCAGCCCGAACTGCTTGGCCTGCTTGACGATCAGTGCGGCGTCGGTGTCGTGGGCCCACAACACAACGAGGACGGCGCCGGCGTTCTTCAACTTCGCAAGCTGGGCCGAGTAATCCTTGTCGTTGGGATTGTGGCTCTCGACCGCCACCGGCTTCAGGCCGAGCGCGCCCATCTGGGCGACGACGCGCGCCTGACCGGATTTGCCAAAATCATCGTTCGCGTAGAACACGGCGGTCTTGTCGCCGGCGTTCAACTCCTTCCGGGCGTATTCGATGATTGCCTTCGCCTGGATGTCATCGTTGGACCGGGTGCGAATAACGTATTTGCAGCCACTGTTGGTGACGGCCACGCCGGTCGCGCCGGTGAGCGAGACGACCTTGCCATTGCAGTAGACGTTCTGGGTCGCCATCTGCGTCACGGAATAGTGCGGACCAATCATCACCGGCGTCTTGTGTACTTGCATGATCTTGTTGACGGCATTGATCGCGCCGTTGGTGTTGTCGCCCTGATCGTCCTCGAAGACGACCTGCAGCGGCTTGCCGAGCACGCCGCCGGCGGCGTTGATGTCGGCGATGGCGAGTTCGACGCCCTGCTTGAAGTTGCGGCCGACAAGTGCCTTCGACCCCGTCATCGGCAGCGAGACGCCGATCAGCGGCTGTTCCTGCGCCGAAGCCTCGCCCAGCGGCATCGTTGCCAGTGCGACACTCGCACCGGCCAAGGCCAGCAGGCCGCGCATACCCATTGTCGTTTTCCTGTTCATGGTAGTCCTCCCTAAAGGTTGGTCTTGTTCAACCATGCGCTGCGGCATGGTCGACGGAGCGGCGCCGGATGCGGCGCGCGCGCGTTTCGGAGAAGGCCGTGCCGGCGCGCTCGCCGAGATAGGCCTCGATGACAGCTGGCGATTCCATCACCACCGCGGGAGCACCATCGGCAATGAGATCACCCAGATTGAGCACGACAACGCGGTCGCACATGCTGGTGACAAGCTTGATGCGATGCTCGACGACGAGGATCGTCATGCCCTGCGCGCGCAGCCGCTGCAGGATCGTCGACAGCTCCAGAACAAGACCGCCGCGCAGGCCGGCCGCCGGCTCGTCGAGCAGGAGCACCTTGGGTCGTCCGACGATGGCGCGGGCCATCTCGACCAGGCGGCTCTGGCCGAAAGAAAGGTCGCCTGCCCGGCGCATGGCGAGATGGCGCACTCCCATCTGCTCCAGCGCGGCCAGCGACGCCTCCCGGATCGTGGCCCCTCCGCCGGGTTGGCCGGGGATCCGCCGCCATGCGACCATGACATTCTCCAGAACGGTCATGGATTCCCAGAGCCGCACGTTCTGGAAGATGCGAGCGACGCCGTGCCTATGCACCTCCCAGGCGGGGCGGTTTTGCAGCGGATGCGATTCCAGGTCGATCGAGCCGTCGACATGAACCACGCCGGAGCAGGCGTTGATCATGGTCGACTTGCCGGATCCGTTCGGACCGATCAGGCCCAGGATCTCACCGCGCATCATGTCGAAGGAGACCTCGTTCAGCGCCCGTACGCCGCCGAAGCTCCGCGAGACCTTGCGCACGCGCATCAGCGGACCGCCGGGCTCCGGCAAGACCGCCCCCGCAGCGAGAACGGAGCTGGCGGCCGACGCCGCAGCGGCGAGGCTGAGTGGGCCGGCTGAAGCCGATGTCTCGGGCTCGCGCCGGCCCGTCAGGAAGCTGCCCCAGAGCCAGTCGGCGAAAACGCCGAGTCCCTTCGGCCAGACCAGCATGATGATCACGACGGCGGCGCCGAAGGCGGCCATGTAGTAGGTCTGCAGGTCGCGCAGCGCCTCCGGCAGGATCGTGACGACGATCGCGCCGAGCATCGTGCCGGGAATCGAACCGAGGCCGCCGAGCACGACCATCAGCATCATCTTGATGCTCTCGGCGATGCTAAAGTTGGTGGGAGCGACGAAGCCGACCAGCAGCACGTAAAGACCGCCGGAGAGCGCCGCCCACAGGCTGCAGATCATGAAGGCGATGGTCTTTGCCCGAACGGAGTTCACGCCCATCGCTTCTGCCGCCATCTCGTCGTCCCGTACGGCGCGCAACTCGCGGCCGAGCGCGGAGCGATGGAAGACGATCATCAGCCCGTAGCTGGCAAACATCAGGCCGGCGAGCGGCAAATAGAGCTGCTGGGTGATCGTCTCGCCGAGCCCGGGAATGCTCAGCGTCGGGATGTTGCGCAGTCCCATCGGGCCGCCGGTCAGCGCCTCCTCGTTGACCGCGACGATGCGGAAGATCTCGTTCAGGGCGAGCGTCACGATGGCGAGGTAGTGCCCCTTGATGCGGGTCGAGATCATCCCGAGCACGGCGCCGACCGCTCCGGTCAACATCATCGCCAGCAGCAGCGCGAGCCACCAGGGCAGCGACAGCCGCATCATCAGCAGCGCGGTCGCGTAGGCGCCGATCCCGACGAGGGCGGCCTGTCCGAGCACGATTTGCCCGGCGACGCCGGTCGCGACCGAGAGCCCCAGCGCGGCGATGGCGAAGATCCAAGCCAGGTTCAGCACATGCAGATAATACGTGTTCATGCCCATCGCGATGGGCGCGACGATCGCGACGGCGATCAGGAGCCAGGCAGCCGGGCGCAGGAAGGAAGCCATTGCGAACCTCAGGCGCGGTCGGCGTTGCGCTCGGGGATGAGCCCTTCGGGGCGCACCACGAGGAAGACCAGCAGCATGGTGAAGGCGATCGCGTCCTTGTAGGTGGACGAGATGGTGAAGGCGCCGACATTCTCGATGACGCCGAGCAGAACGCCGCCGACGATCGCGCCGGGCACGCTGCCGAAACCGCCGATGATCATCGCCACGAAGCCCCTGAGGCCGACGAGCGTGCCCATTTCCGTGGTGACGTAGAACAGCGGCGCCAGCAGGATGCCGGCAAGCGCGGCCAGCACGGCTGAAAAGGCGAAGGTACCGGCCAGCACCGCATTGACCGGGATACCCATCAGGGCGGCGGTCTCGCGGTCGAGCGCGGTGGCGCGCATGATCTTGCCGATCATGCTGTAGCGCAGGACGAAATACTGAGCCGCCATGACGACGACGACCACGGCCATGATCAGAAGCTGCTGTACCGACAGGCGGAATCCACCGAAATCGAGCATGTCGTCGCCGAACGGGCTGGCATAGAGCAATGGCTCGGGCCCGTAGATGATGCGCGCCATCTCCTTCAGGAAGATGCCGAAGCCGACGGTCGCGATGATCGCCACGAGCGCCCGCTGGCGTTGCAGGCGGGCGAAGACGAGGCGCGAGAAGAGGGCACCGAGTGCAGCCATCGCGGCCGCCGTCAGGAGCAGCGACGGCCAGAACGGCAGACCGAGGCTTGTCGTGAACGTTGCAACGAACACGTAGGCTGCAAATGTCAGGAACTCGCCGGCCGCGAAGTTCACGATCGCCATCGTGTTCCAGACATAGGCATAGCCCAACGCCACCAAGGCGTAGATGCAGCCCATTGCAAGGCCGCTGGCGATCACCTGACCAAGCATTTCATCTCCCTGGTCCAGTCGGACGGGTTAGCCCCTCCTCGCTGGCGTTCTGTGTGCTTACCCGGCCTGATCCGAACTCCGAACCGCAGGCAACGGTCGACGACCTCATGGAAACGTTGTATACACTTGCTAACATGTTAGTGCGTGCTAACACGACTCAGCGTGACTGCCAAGGGGCGCCGGACATTGTTTGAGGGTGACGGAAACAGGCGGCCCTCCTCCTTTGGCTCGAGAAACGTTAGTGTTGTCTTAGAATCGGGGTACCGACTTGGGTGCAGACAAAAGAGCGTCGATGAAGGCCAAGAAGCTCTGGGCGCCCGCTGTTTCGCAGCGGCTCCTTGCGTATGAGGGCTTCCGCGAGCAGATAATGAGCGCGCAAATCCGCCCGGGGCAATTCGTCTCGCAGCGTGAGCTGAGTGAGCGGCTCGGTCTGCCGCTCGGCGCCGTGCGCGAGATGATTCCGCGGCTTGAGGCAGCGCGCCTGATCGTCACCGTACCGAAACGAGGCCTGCAAGTCGCATCAGTCGATCTCAAGCTCGTGCGCAACGCTTTCCAGGTGCGCATCATGATAGAGTGCGAGGCCGTCCGTCATTTCACCAGGACGGCCGCTGATCAGGAACTCGACGTGCTCGAGGACGCCCATCGCGACATCCTGCGGCGGGCCGAGGCCGCACATGACAGGGAAGCGCTCGACGCTGATGCCCGCGCTGTGGACTGGGGCATGCACGACCGCATGGTCGACGCGATGGGCAACGAAATCCTCTCGGAGATCTATCGCGTCAACAGCCTGCACGTCCGGTTGATCCGAATCGATGCGGATCGTGTCGTGCGCCTAAGAGTTTTGCCAGCCATGCAGGAGCACCTTGTCATTATCGCGGCCCTGAAAAAGCGCGATGAGGCGGCCACCGTCGCGGCGATGACGGCCCACATTGAGAGCTCGAAGCAGCGCGTCTTGGAGGCGATGCTTCTCGCTTAGTTCGTATGACCCTTGGCCGGAACTGCCATTATGATCTGCCGAATTAGATCCGCGCCGACGAAAGCCGGTCTCCAGATCGCCGATCGACATCGCTTCCGGGGGAGCGTCAGCGTCGCACTGCGCCACTAGCTGCTAACGCTTCAAAGGCTTGGGGGAGCGCCTCAAAAATCTCGGCTGTGGCTGGTGACCTATGCGCTTCATTACGCGTTCGTGTTCCGTAAGACTGAACGAACGGCCGCTTTGCGCCAATAGCCGACGATCAAGCGGGATCGCTCCCGCAGTTAATTATCGCTGGCACTACCCAGACCGTTAGACCGGGTTCTCTCTGACAAGCTCGCTGGACGCCCGAGAACGCGACCTAGCCACCCGCGCCGATTACCCCGGTCGCGTTGATCTCCACCTTGAGCGGCGGGCTGGCCTTGGGCGAACCAACGCGCTTTACCTCGATCAAGGTTGAGCAGGGAAAGTCGCCGGTGAAGAACTCCCGGCGCGCGCGCCACACCTCGGTGTTTTCATCGAGATTGGTCACGTACACCGTGATAGACACGATGTCATTCATCTTGCCACCCGCGGCGTCCAGCAGGTCCTTGAACTTCTGAAAGATCGACTTGGCCTGAATGTACATGTCGTCGCCTGGATGCTCCCCCTTAGGCCCCGAGCCGGTCATCCCCGCGATGTGGAAATATCCGTTTACCACTTTCATGTTGGACCAAGTCTGCGGCGGCGCTTCCGCCACCTTGGACGACCGGATAGTTTTCATGCTCAAGGTTCCCTCCTGTGAAGCGGATTTGCAGTGAGCAAGGATGCCATGTCGTCTGGACCTTTCCGTCCAAAGAGTTCGTGGCGGCCTCCCAACTCGCGACGCGCAAGCGGATCGTACCACGCGCGTCGCGATGGTAAATGGCCCGAGTTTGGGTTCGCGCGGTGATTGAAGACAGCATGTCGGCCTTGGCTAAACCGAGACGCGAGCCCTCCGGCGAGGCATGTCCATTCTGCCGCCGGGAGCGGACATGTGCATGACCGGCCGCTTTGCGCCAGAAGCGGTCAGTCGTGAGCGGGCTCGTGAGCAACGCCTGAATGTTCAGTCGGCACTAAAGTCACTCGCTCGCGATAGAGCGAGGCGGAGAGCGGATCGCCGTCTTCACGGTGGGTGTCCAGACGTAGGAATACTCCGTCATGCTCCAGAACGTGAGGCCTGACGACTGCGATGGCATCCTCGTCGTTCGCTGCGACTGCAGGACCGATGACATCGCCCCGCCCGAAGCGTCGACACAGGGCAAAGGCGCAAAGCTTGCTCTCGCGGAAAAGGCCGTAACCTGAAGAATGCACAAACAGCGCACTGATGACGTCGTGCCTGCCGACGCCGAAAGCAAATGCGTCGCTGGCGATGACCGCGGGCAAGTCTTGGTCTTGCAGCTGCCTGACCACTCCAGTTGGATACCTCGTCACTGCCCCCAACAGCCGCACCGTGCCCGGCGTTCATCCACCGCGCTAGTCAAAATACTCATCCGGGCACCTGTGCCAGGTTGCCGTCTGGGAACATCATCCGTATTTTGGTTGGTCAACCCAAGCCGAAGCAGACTGAATGGAAATGCTTGCACTGTGGCAATGGTCCAGTCGCTCCAACCGGATCGTCTGGACCGATCCATCAACCCCGGCTCCGCTGCGGGCGGGAAAGGATCGTTCGCGGTCGATCGAGGGCGAAGCACAGGTTGCGATCAACGGAACGACGGTGTCGTTGAGCCACCTCGCGAGAACTGCCGTCAAGGACAATTCCGCTTTCACGGGCCGGGTGGTGACTTGTCCGGCCTGTCCAAGCGCAAAGCATGGCCTGATCTTCGGTCGAAAAGTCAGCAGGTTTGACGCGTCCGGCGCAATCGTTCTGCAACCAATCGACGAGAGCAGGCACGATCATGATCTGACAGGCGCGTTGATCGAGGGCATTGAAGCGCTCCCTGAGGCCTTTGTGCTGTACGACGCACAGGATCGGTTGCTCATTTGCAACGAGCAATATAGGGGCCTTTATCCCACCGTGGCAGACCTCATGGTACCTGGTCTGTACTTTCCTGACCTGGTTCGGGAAAGCATCCGAAGGGGCGTATTCAAGATCAACGAAGACGAGGAAGTCTGGGCTCAACGGCGAATTTCCTTCCATCAGGCGGGGATTGGCTTCTTCGAACAGCAACTTTCAGACGGCCGTTGGATCCAGGTCAGCGAGCGACGTACGGCATCGGGAGGCATCACCAGCATTCGCGCTGACATCACAGTATTGAAAGAACGGGAACGTGACCTGCGAACCGCTCGCGCCCAAGCCGAGGGGGAGATCGCGATGCGGGCCCAGTTCATCGCCAAGGTCGGCCATGAACTGCGCAATCCACTAAATGTGATCTTTGGTGTTGCCCAACTGCTTGAGGGCGAGGGGATGTCCAAGAGGCAAAAGGCCATGATGTCCAGCCTTCTGGGGGCCGCCCGTTCCATGCGCGACGTTCTAAACGACATTCTCGATGTCGCGAGCGTAAGTTCGGGCCATCTCAACATTCGTCGCGAAACAGTGGAATGCCGCCCGCTGCTGGACGAAATGACGAACATCGCGAAGTTGATGGCGGATCAGAGGGGATTGAAGTTCCATTCGCGTATGCGCAAGGATTTGCCGGACTCGGTCGCAACGGACCCCAGACGGCTGCGACAGATCATTCTGAACCTGCTTGGAAATGCGTTCAAATATACTTCTTCAGGCGCGATTGCGTTTGCGGCATCGCGGGGTTGGAGCGATACGGGCGATGCGGTGATACGAATCACCATTACAGACACTGGCCCGGGCATCGCCAAGGACCGTAAAGACGAGCTATTTGTCCCGTACTCCAGGCAGAAGGAACATATCGAAGCAGGCATCGAGGGCTATGGCCTTGGCCTATCAATTTGCGAAGAATTAGCGCAAGCGATTGGCGCCCGGGTCGGCTTGTCACCTGCCGCTCGCCGTGGGACCCGTGCGTGGGTCGAAATTCCCTTGGCAAGCAAGGACGAGGCAGACCCGATGCGGGCGGTCGCACGGCCGAGACCGCCCCTTGCCGCCGGTCCCCCGCTCAGCGTTCTAGTCGTAGACGACGAACAGACCAATCTGATCGTCGTGGAGGCGCTTCTCAAGCGCCTCGGCCACACGGTGACGACCGCACTCGACGGCGTGGAGGGATTGCACGCACTTCAACGAGAGGCCTACGATGCGGTCCTTCTCGATATTTCCATGCAAGAGATGTCTGGCATCGAAGTTGCCCGGAAAGTCGCCACCATGGATCTCGGCGGGAGACATCCGCCGATTATTGCCCTGACGGGCAACGCTTTGCCCGAAGAAGTCAAAACCTATTTTGCGGCCGGCTTCACGGGCTTCATCGAGAAGCCGGTATCGCTGGAACAACTTGCCGAGGCACTTGCCAACACGCGCGCCCCAGAAGGCGTAAGCGTTCTTGAGCCGAAGGACCGTATACGTTTTCCGCAGCGTGCGGATGTGACCGGTACTTTCGACAGCGCGCGCCTTGATCGCATGGTGGTCGATATCGGTCGCGACAATGTTCGTGCGATTGTCGTTGCTGCTATCGCCACGTTCCGGAAGACGGCAGCCGAGTTGGCCAGGCGCTCGAGCGATCGCCGCAAGCTCGGACGTCTACTACACAAGGTTCACTCAGTTGCGGGCCTTTTTGGCTTCGAGGAGCTTGCAGCCAAAGCATTCGCGCCCAAGTCCGCCGGCGAAGAAGAGATGTCCAGACCACGGGCGGAAGCGCTACGTCACGACCTCACCAACGCGATCGCACAGATGCAAGCCTACGCGTCCGAGCTCGAGGCACCGGCCTTACCTCTGACGTGACCTCTGCGCCCAGCGGACTCCAGCTTGTAGCCGTACCCTCGTACGGTCCGCAGCAACGAGGAATTGAGCCCCGCCTGCGCCATTTTTCTGCGAAGCCGCGAAATCCGGATGTCGACCGCGCGCTCGGAGTCCGGCGACTCGCCGCTCGCCACGGCATCGATAATCTGGGCTCGGGTCAAGACACGATCCTGGCTTCTGGCAAGCACGTTGAGCAGCGAGAACTCGGCGGCACTGAGATCAACGCTCTCGCCCGAGGCGTTAAGCAGCGTTCGGCCCCGCAAATCCAATTCACCCCCTGCGCAATCCAGCCGCAATCCGGGTTCGCCGGCTTGCCGGTCGCCTCGTCGCAGGATGTTGTTGAGACGCAGCACCAGTTCGCGCGGTTCGAAAGGCTTGGGCACAAAATCGTCGGCGCCGATCTCCAGCGCGACCAACCGATCCTCGGCCTCGCTGCGGCCTGTCACCACGACGATCGGAATCGACGATCTCGCCCTCAACATGCGTATCAGCACGATGCCGTCTTCGTCGGGCAGATTGAGGTCTACGATGATGGCATCCCACGCCTCGCGGTCAAGCTTCCTCAATCCCACTTCTGCCGAACCAACGCGCTCTGTGGCGTAGCCTGCGGTCTTGAAGTAGGCGGCGAGCAGGATGGCGAACGTATCGTCATCCTCGATGAGCAAAAGCCTCTTGATCGAGTGCCTCCGAGGGCCGATCGGGCAAGGATGAAACAATCCAGAAACAATTGCAACACATTCAGGAAGCACCGCGCCCCTAGGGTCCGTAACCGGGACATCCAGCGAGGCCAACGGCCACCGCACAAACATTGGGGGCAGCCATGACACACCGAAGCGTTTTCCAAGGCGGGTTGGATCGACGGCGTTTTCTCGAGTTGGGGTCGGCCGCAGCTTTGGGAGCCCTCCTCCCAAGCGAAACCAAGGCTCAGGGCGCAGAACTCGTCGTCTCAAATTGGGGCGGTGACTGGAACGAGCGCATCGTGAAGGGGTTCGAGAACCCGGCGTTCGGCTCGTCGCAACTGCGCATCGTCCACGACCTCGCGCCAGTCCCCGAGCGCAAGGCCAAGCTGCTCGCCGAACGGCGGTTGCCGCGGGGTACTGTCGATGTGACGTGGCTCAGCGATGCCGACGCGTATGAGATGAACTCACAGGGCGTTCTCGAAACCCTCGATGTATCGCGCATCCCGAGCAGCGCTCACATCGTCGAAAAGTTCCGTCTACCCTATCTCGTACCCTGTATCTATGGCGGCGTCGTTATTCTCTACAATCCGGCGAAGATCCCGACACCGCCGAGCAGTTTTGCCGATCTATGGAATCCGAAATACGCCGGGCGCGTCGGGATCATGGATCAGATCTACTTCAACTACATCTATGCAGCCTCGCTGGCGAACGGCGGCACGATGGGGGATGTCAGCAAGGCCTTCCCAGCTCTGCTGGACCTGAAGAAGGCAGTGCAGCCGCGTCTCTACCCGTCGCATCAGACGCTCGCGGCCGCGTTCCAGTCCGAGGAGATCTGGATTTCGGCCAACTACAGCGCCCGGGCGGTGCAATGGGAAAAGGAAGGGCTCCCGATCCGCTGGTCCTACCCCAAGGAGGGTGCCGTCTTCATCTCTTTCGGCGCCGGGATTACCAAGCGCGCGCGAAACACCGAGGCCGCCTACCAATATCTCGAAGCCATGCTGCAGCCAAAGCCGATGGGGGCAATTTCGGTTGCAACGTCGTATTCCGTTGCGACTAACAACGCAGAACTCAACCCCGAAGCGCGCAAGAGCATGGAGTTCACCACCGAACAGATCGCAAAGCTGAACTTCGTCGACTATCCCTATGCGGCGAAGAACGATCCAAAATGGGTCGAGTGGTGGAACAAGGAATTCAAGGCTTGAGTGCAGTTCTTGCGGCCGACTCAGGAGTCCAGGCCACGCATTCGATCCCCCGATCGAGGGCGGGCTGGCTGCTGCTGCCTAGCTTGGCATTGGTCCTGCTCGGGCTGATCCTGCCGCTGTTCCTGATGGCCAAGTACAGCGTTTCGCATTTCGAAGCGGGTGCGGTCGTCGCGGAAGGGCTGACGCTCGAGAACTACGTTCGCTTCTTCAGTGATCCGTTTTATCTCTGGATCCTTCTGCGGACGCTGACGGTCGCGTTCAGTTGCACGGTCGTGTGCCTGCTGCTTGGACTTCCTGCGGCTTACATTCTGAGCCGAATCTCGCATCCCGTGATCAAGACGGCACTCATTCTGGCCACCGTCATTCCGCTGCTAATGGGCAACGCCGTACGCGCCGCCGGGTGGATGGTGCTACTCGCCGATCGCGGCCTGGTGAATTCGACCCTCATCTTTACCGGCATCATCTCCGAGCCGGTCCGGATCCTCTACACCGGCAGCGCGGTCGTGATCGGTCTCATCGCTGTGCTGCTGCCCTTCATGATCATCTCGCTGCAGAGCGTTTTCGAAGGCATTGGAGAAATCTACGAGGAGGCGGCACTCAGTCTAGGTGCCCGCCCGTGGAAAATGTTCTTTCGCGTCCTGCTGCCTCTGGCTGTACCGGGCATCTTCTCGGGTTGCCTGCTGTGTTTTGTCCTGGCGGTCAATGCATACGCGACACCGGTGCTGATCGGCGGCCCTTCATTCCAGATGATGGCTCCCAAGGTATATGAGCAGGCGATCAAGGTTTACAACTGGCCATTCGCAGCCAGCCTCGCCTTCATTCTCATGGGCGTAACCTTCATCCTAACCGTTCTCTCCAGCCTGACGCTTCAGAAGCGTTACGGGACGGTGTAGCGGTGCAACCAACAGCCTCAGCACCTGCGCGCTCGTTCCGACCCGTCATGATCGGAACCTGCGTCATCGCCTTCATCATGGTGCTCGCTCCGCTGTTCGCGGTGGCGTGGGTCAGCTTCTTCGACAACAAGATCATCAGCTTTCCACCCCGAGGATATACGCTGAACTGGTATGTCGCGGCTTGGGAGATGGAACGATTTCGGGACGGCTTCCTGACAAGTCTAAAGCTCGGTATCGTGGCAACCCTGGTGAGCCTGCTGGTCGGCGTGCCCGCTTCCGTCGTGCTGGCTCGCGGCGCGTTTCGTGGCCGGGAACTGGTTCAATCCATCCTGCTCGCTCCCCTCATCGTTCCCGGCATTGTCGCGGGCGCCGCGCTTTACATGTTTCTGATCGAGATCGAGATCGCAACAGGTATCCAGGTCGCGATGACGTTCGGCGGTCTTGCGCTTGCCCACAGTCTCATTGCTTTGCCGTGGACGGTTCGGCTCGTCACGGCTTCGCTCATCGGGGCCGATCGACAGCTGGAAGAGGCCGCGCTCGTCATGGGCGCCCGTCCGCTCACAGCATTCTGGCGTGTCACATGGCCCGTCATTCGTCCAGGCGTCGTGGCCGGAGGGCTCTTCTCCTTCATCATTTCGTTCGTTGACCTTGAGAAGTCATTGTTTCTGGTCGGTCCCGGGAGCACCACGCTGCCGATCGCAATCGTGAATTACCTGGAGTGGAGCATCGATCCGACGATCGCAGCCGTGGCAACGGTGCAAATCGTCGTGATCGCAGCCGGCCTCATTGTCGGCGATCGCTATTTCAAACTTACGCGTGCATTCTGAGAAGGCGCCGATGTCACAGATAACGCTGAACAATCTTACGAAGCAGCACGGCGACGTGACGGCGGTCGACCGCGTCTCTCTTGAAATCAAACAAGGAGAGTTCATCGCGTTTCTCGGCCCGTCGGGATGCGGCAAAACGACGACGCTGCGAATGATCGCCGGCCTCACCATGGCGAGCGAAGGCAATATTTATTTCGGTGACCGCGATGTCACCTATCTGCCTCCCTATCTACGCAACGCCGGGCTCGTATTCCAAGGTTACGCGCTGTTCCCGCACATGAGCGTCGCCCAGAACGTCGCCTTCGGCCTGGAGATGCGCAAGATTGATAGAACGGAAGGACAGCGGCGCGTCATGGAGGCACTGGCGCTCGTCAAGCTCGATCATCTGGCCGACCGGCTCCCCAGGCAATTGTCGGGCGGGCAGCAGCAGCGCGTCGCTCTCGCACGCGCGATCGTCTACGAGCCCGACGTGCTTCTTCTGGATGAACCCCTTTCGGCTCTCGACGCCAAGCTGCGGCACGAGGTGCGCAGCGAACTCAAGCGCCTGCAATCCAAGCTAGGCCTGACGACGATCTTCGTTACCCACGACCAGGACGAGGCTCTGAGCGTCGCCGACCGGATCGTCGTGATGTCTGCCGGTAAGGTCGAGCAGGTCGGCACGCCCCGCGATATCTATCAACGACCCGCGACCCGTTTCGTCGCGGAGTTCATCGGATTGACTAATTTCATCGTGGGATGGGTTGGCGCGGCCGACTGTTTCCATGCCGCTGGTGGCGAAAAGCTGGTGATTTCGGCGGGTTGCGGAAGCGGGATAACCGCCGTGGCGATACGTCCCGAGCAAATCAACCTGCGAGAGCGCGAGGCTTCCGGCCGTGATGCAAACAGTCTCGCCAACAGCCTGCAGGTGACGGTCGAGGAAGTGACGTATCGGGGCGCCCTCACGGAGTTTGTCGTCAAAACGAACTCGGGATTGCAGCTGATCGCTCATCGACAGAACGACGACATGTCGCGAAGCGCCCCTCCGCAACCAGGCGATCTGATGGTTGCGTCATGGCCAGCCGCCGCCACGATCGTTTTCTGAACGCCGATAGGCCATCAAGCCCGACGGGCGCACCGCATGCACCGCAAGAGTCCGATCGAGGCACCCCATGATTGAGAGACATCACGGCTATTGCACCCTCTGTCGCTCGCGCTGCGGGTCGATCACGTTGGTTGAAAATGGCCGGATGATCGGGGTCGAACCGCGTCTCGATCATCCGACGGGAGGCGCGCTGTGCGCTAAGGGTCGCGCTGCACCTGAACTAGCTCACAGCCCGAAGCGCCTGACGAAACCCTTGCGTCGGCTGGGACGCAAAGACGACGGCGATCCCCGATGGACGGAAATCAGTTGGGACGAGGCACTGGCCGAAATCGCCGAACGTCTCCTGTTGATCCGAGCTCAATCTGGCGCCGAGTCCGTTGCCTTTGCCATGACCACGTTCAGCGGTACGCCGATAGTCGACAGCTACGATTGGGTGGAGCGGTTCATTCGCTGTTTCGGTAGCCCAAACCTCGTCTATGCCGTCGAGGTCTGCGGTTGGCACAAGGATTATGCCCATGCGCTGACCTTCGGACGCGGCCTCGGCGTTCCCGAATATGATCGGGCTGACGTCATCCTGCTGTGGGGCCATAACCCAGCCCGAACCTGGCTGACGCAGGCGAGCCGTGTCGCCGACGCGCGACGTCGTGGTGCCAAAGTAGTCGTCATCGATCCCAAGCCCGACGGTTCCGGCCAGCAGGCCGATCTGTGGCTGCGAATGCGCCCCGGCGCAGACGGAGCGCTCGCAATGGGCGCCATCCGTCACCTTATCGAGACTCGGACGTATGATGACGAGTTCGTCCGAAACTGGACGAATGCCGCGCTCCTTGTCGACACCGACACCGGCCGCTTTGTCCGGGCGAGCGATATTATGGAGGGTGCGCCCAACGAATGTTTCGTGGTCCTGGGTCGCGATAGCAAGCCGGCGGCCTATGACACGCAGCGCACGCTCCCCCGCCCGGCGGACGTCGAACTCGAGGCGCGAACCACACTGCGAACGCTGGGTGGGCGCACCATCCACGCCTCGACCGCTTTCAGACTTCTTGCAACCCGGGCCCGCGAATATCCCGTCTCCCGCGTCGCGGAACTGACGTGGCTCGGTGAAGCCGATGTGACCGCATTCTACGCACTGCTCGAAAACGCTCCCCGCCTCGCCTACTACACCTGGACCGGCGTGGGTCAGCACACCAACGCCACGATGACCGAGCGAGCTATCGCCAGTCTCTTCGCCCTGACCGGATCGTGCGATCGCGAAGGCGGCAACGTCTGGACTGTGTTGCCGCCGATGAACGTCATCAACGATCTATCCCTGTTGCCTCCCGGTCAGAAAGAAAAAGCGCTCGGCCTCAACGAACTCCCGCTCGGGCCGCCCGCACGAGGCTGGATCACGGCTCGCGACTTCAGCCGCGCTGTCCTGAAAGGTGAGCCCTACCGCGTACGTGCTCTAATGAGCTTTGGTACCAATCTGGCCGTGTCCCAGATCGACACTAGTCGGAATCTGGCCGCGCTGCGCGCGCTTGAATTTCATGTGCATGCCGACATGTTCATGAATCCTACGGCGGAGTGTGCCGATATCGTGCTCCCGGTCAGCATGCCCTGGGAGCGCGAAGCGCTGCGCATCGGTTTCGAGATCACGCAGGAAGCCGTTGAGACCGTCCAGTTTCGCTCTCAAATGCTGCCCACGCTCGGCGAGTGCCGCGCGGATTACGACATCGTGATGGCCTTGGCCGTGCGCATGGGCATGGATGCTCAATTCTTCGACGGAGATATCGTCGCCGGCTGGAATCATCAGCTTGCCCCGCTAGGCGTCACGGTTGCGGATTTGCGCGGCCTGCCGAATGGCAAGCGCTTCCCGCAACCCTTCACTTACCGCAAATTCTCCGCGACGGCTGACGAAGTCGTCAGAGGCTTCGCAACTCCAACCCGACGCGTGGAGTTGTATTCCGAACTTCTCCTCGAGCACGGCCATGACGCGCTTCCCAACTTCGTGGAACCGGAAGACGGTCCCGGCGCCTCAGGAAGCCTGCCGCTGGTGCTGACGACCGCGAAGAGCGGCTGGTTCGTTCACACTTCGCATCGCCATGTCGCTTCGCTTCGCCGCAAATCCCCCGATCCGATGGTTGAGATCAGCCCGGCGCTGGCCAAAGCCCGAGGGATTTCGAATGGGGACTGGGCACTCATCACCACCCGCGCCGGCCAGGTAGCACTCCGCGTCCGTACCAATACGGCGCTGGATGACCGAACGGTCGTGGCTGAGTTCGGCTGGTGGGAGGAGTGCGTACCATTGGGGCGTGAGAGCAGCGCGGTCGACGGCCCTTCGACTGCGAATATTAACGCCATCCTGCGGGACGAGCAGCGCGATCCGATCAGTGGCTCTGTGCCGCTTCGCGCCGTCACTTGCGACGTCCTTCGGCATCCGTCCGCCAATCGGGGGCGCTGGTCGGGGCAGCGCCGATTCAAGGTCGCACTGGCAACACCCGAAGGAGCGGACGCGATGGCGCTGTCGCTTGCACCGTGCGACGATCTGGATCTTCCTGATTTTCTGCCGGGGCAACACGTCGTCGTCCGGCTGCCGGATCACCCGCTGGCACGCGCCTACTCCCTGACGGGGGCGGCATCTGCGCGCGGCCGCCTGTCGATTGCGGTCCGCTGCAATCCCGAGCGTTCGAAGGCCGAGCATGAGACGTCGTTATCGCATGATCTTCAGGGCCTGCGCGTCGGCGACGACATTCTGCTGGAGGCGCCATCCGGCGTTTTCACGCCTCCCGTCGCCAGCACGCGACCGGTGATCCTGATCGCCGGTGGCATCGGCATAACGCCCTTCGTCGGCTATCTCGAGGCCGTGGCTCGGGCGCGGCCGCGTTCGGCCCATTCAATCTATCTCCTTCATGGCTGTCGCCGCGGCGCCGAACATCATCTTGCTGGTCGTCTGGACGAACTCGCGCGAGAGATTGGAACGTTGCGGCGAATCACGGCCTACTCCCAACCGAGCCGCGACGACGAGATTCTCCGGCGTTTCGATCAGGAAGGCCGGCTTGACGTCTCCGCCATCGAAGATGTCATCCCTACCCGGCCGCTGGCCTATATCTGCGGGTCACCCAGCTTCATCACTTCAGTAACCGAAACGTTGGCGGTGCTCGGTGTGCCTCGCTTCGACATTTTCTCGGAAGCCTTCGTGTCACGGAGCGAGGTACCGGCGCAGCTGGAGCCGCAGACCGTGACGATCGCCAGCACCGGCCAGTCATTTGTGTGGACACCAGCCTCCGGCCCGCTGCTCGACGCGGCGCTGGCAGCGGGCCTCTCGCTTCCGAGCGGTTGCCGGGTCGGCCAATGCGAAAGCTGCGCCGTGCGGGTGACGGAAGGACGCTTTGCCCATCTTACCGAATTCGACGGTGAACCCGATCGCTGCCTGACCTGCCAGGCAGTTCCGCTCTCGGCTCTGACGATCGCTGTATGAGCATGCTCGCGGAGATTAGAACTGAAGGCGCCGCGATTAATCGTTCCGCGAGCCGCAGCTGTCGGACGCCGCTATCCCTTGGCCGAATTCGTTCACCGATCGGTAGCCGTTTCCGCCACGAGCCATTCCCGAAACGCCGACAGCGGCGGGTGCGTCGCGCGTTCGGACGGCCAGACGAGAAAATATCGTTCCGGGCTTTCCATAGGCAGGTTGATCGCGCGGACCAGCTTACGGCTCGCCAATTCGTCCTGGATCAGGAAGGTAGGCAACAACGCCACGCCGACGCCGGCGATTGCGGCCTGGGCGACAGTCGCGAACTGATCGAAAACCATCCCATGGAAATTGCTGCCCGGCACCTCGTGGATCGAAAACCAGTGGTCCCAGGCCTGACGCCGAGTGGAGATGCTAAGCAGCGGAGCCTTCTTGAGATCGCCTGCAACACGGAAAGCAAACCTCCGCTTAAGGTCGGGGCTGCATGCGGGAACGACTTGTTCGGATCGCAAGAGAACCATCTCCGCCCCGGGCCACTCCGGCTGACCGAAATGGATCGCAGCATCCAACGCTTCCGCGCGAAAATCGAAATAGGACAATCGCGTGGTGAGGTTGATCGTGATTCCCGGGTTCGCCGCCAGGAATCTGGGCAAACGCGGCGCGAGCCAGCGCGTGCCGAATGTCGGAAGAATGGCAAGATTGAGCGCTCCCCCGCTCGGGTTGGCGTGCAGATTGAAGGAGGCGGTGCTGATCTTGTGGAGCGCTTCGCGAACCTCGCGCGCATAGGCCTCGCCGGCTGCCGTGAGGCGAATGGTCTGACGCTCGCGGACGAAAAGTTCGACCTCGAGCTGTTCCTCCAAAATCTTGATCTGACGGCTGACTGCACTTTGGGTGAGAAGGAGTTCGCGGGCGGCCAACGTCATGCTGCCGGTTCGGGCGGTGGCTTCGAACGCCGCCAAAAGCGCTGTCGATGGAAGGAAGCGACGGGGCGTTTGCATAGTCATTCCAATTCAGAATGATGTTCTGAGCAAACATTGTTTGAATTGGCTGCTAATGCAAGATTAATGTCAAAGTTCATAACGGTAACGCATGAACGCAAGGCCGGGACAAGCGCCACACGCCCCCGAGGGATGATGGCACGGCAATGGAGGCTTTGATGACAGCGCCGCACGTCGAGTCGGACCAGGTCCGCACTTTGTTTTCTCGCGCCATGTCGGAAATGTACCGGGCTGAAGTACCGCAGTATGGTACTCTGGTGGAACTCGTCGATGATACCAATCGCGAGACCTTGCAGCGACATAACGAGCTTCGCGCGAGCCTCGAACGGAGCGGCGACCTCGACAGATTGGGCGTCGAACGCCACGGCGCCATCCGCCTGGGAAGTGCCGAAGAGCTGTTCAACAGCCGCCGCGTCTTCGCCGTGATGGGTATGTACCCGGTTGGCTACTACGACCTGTCGGTTGCCAATGTGCCCGTCCACGCGACGGCGTTTCGGCCGATCGCGGATGAAGCACTCCGTCGCAACCCGTTCCGGGTGTTTACCTCGCTGTTGCGCCTCGAACTGATCGAGGACGAGGCGCTTCGCTCAGAGGCCGCGCGTATCCTCGCCGCCCGCCGGATCTTCACGCCGCGAGCGCTCGAACTGGTCGGCATCTTCGAGACCGAAGGCGGCTTGACCCGCCAGCAAGCCGAGGAGTTCGTGCACGAGGCGCTGGAAACCTTCCGTTGGCATGGCGATGCCAAAGTGAGCCTCGATGTTTACCAGAAACTCCATGACGCCCATCGTCTCATTGCTGACGTGGTGAGCTTCAAGGGCCCGCATATCAATCACCTGACGCCGCGCACGCTCGACATCGACGCGGTCCAGGCGGCAATGCCAAAGCGCGGCGTCACGCCGAAGGCGGTGATCGAAGGCCCGCCGCGCCGCAACTGCGCGATCCTGCTGCGGCAGACCAGCTTCAAGGCGCTCGACGAGCCAATCATCTTCACGCAGGCGAACGCCGGAACGCACACAGCACGCTTTGGCGAGATCGAACAGCGCGGTGTTGCCCTTACACCGAAAGGCCGCGCACTCTATGACAAGCTGCTCGGCTCGGTAAGACGTCACGTCGGGGCTGAGGGGATCGGACCAAATGCCGGCGACTATGGCGCCGAACTTGCTGAACGTTTTAAGGCGTTCCCGGATGATTGGGCGGAGCTGCGAGCTCAAGGCCTTGCCTTCTTCCGCTACTCGGCGACGCCGGCGGGCATTGAGGCGAGCAAGCGTCGGGCTTTGCCCTCCACCGTGGATGGTCTAATCGCCGGGGGCTTCCTGCATGCCGATCCGATCGTCTACGAGGATTTTCTCCCTGTCAGCGCCGCCGGGATTTTCCAGTCCAATCTCGGCACCGATGAGCAGCAGAATTACACCGGCCGCTCCAACCGAGCAGCGTTCGAAGCCGCCCTTGGTGCCGAAGTTCACGATGAATTTGCGATGTACGCCCAGGCAGAACAGACTTCCCTGGAGCAGGCTCTCGTCCGACTCGGGTCACCGCATGTCGCGCGCAAGGCGATTGCCTGACGAAGATATCAACATCCAACCGCCTGAGGACCCGTCATGACCAACGACCGATCACAGACCGTCAAATCCCTGGTGAGCGAAGTAGACGCGCTTCTGAAAGAGCTTGGCGTCGAGGGTGTCCGCTACGTCGATGGGACGCTTGCCGCTCGATCACCGATCACCGGCGAGGTCACTGCCCACGTGCACGAGATCAGTCCCGCGGAGGCGCGGGCCGCAATCGACAAGGCGCATGCAGCCTTCCTCGAATGGCGCCTGGTGCCTGCTCCGAAGCGCGGCGAACTGGTCCGGCTTCTTGGCGAGGAACTGCGTGCCCACAAGCAGGCTCTCGGCAGGCTGGTCTCCATCGAAGTCGGCAAGATTGCTTCGGAAGGTCTCGGCGAGGTCCAGGAAATGATCGACATCTGCGACTTCGCCGTAGGCCTGTCGCGCCAGCTCTACGGCCTGACGATCGCGACCGAACGCAGCGAACACAGGATGATGGAGACGTGGCATCCGCTCGGTGTCACCGGAATCATCTCGGCGTTCAACTTCCCTGTCGCCGTCTGGTCCTGGAATGCGGCGTTGGCCCTGATCTGCGGCAATAGCATCGTCTGGAAACCGTCCGAGAAGACGCCGCTCACCGCACTCGCAACGGAAGCGCTGTTCGAGCGCGCGCTCAAGCGCTTCAGGCAGGAAGGCGGCGCGGTGCCAGATGGGCTTTCGGTCGTGTTGTTTGGCGGCCGCGAGATCGGCGAGATCCTGGTCGACCACGCCAAGGTTCCCTTGGTCTCGGCAACCGGTTCGACGGCGATGGGCCGCATTGTCGGACCGCGGCTCGCCGGGCGCTTCGCGCGCGCGATCCTCGAGCTTGGCGGCAACAATGCGGCGATCGTCACCTCGACTGCCGACCTCGACGTCACCTTGCGCGGCGTCGCGTTCGCCGCCATGGGCACGGCTGGGCAGCGTTGCACGACGCTGCGCCGCCTCTTCGTTCACGAGAGCGTCTACGAGGCCTTTGTGCCGCGCCTAAAGCGTGCCTACGAAAGCGTGACCATCGGCAATCCGCTCCAGGACGGTAATCTGGTTGGCCCCCTGATCGACGAAGCGGCCCATGCCTCCATGCAGAAGGCGCTGAGTGCGGCGCGTGCAGCGGGCGGCATCGTCTTCGGCGGCGACCGGGTCGTCGTCTCCGGCGCCGACCAGGCTTATTATGTGCGCCCGGCACTGGTCGAGATTACGGGACAAGTCGGGCCGGTCGAGCACGAGACCTTTGCGCCGATACTCTATGTCATCAAATATCGCGACTTCGACGCCGTGCTCGAACTCCATAATTCCGTGCCGCAGGGTCTCTCCTCCTCGATCTTCACCAACGACCTACGCGAGGCAGAGACGTTCCTGTCGGCGCGCGGCTCCGATTGCGGGATTGCCAACGTCAATCTCGGGCCGTCGGGCGCCGAGATCGGCGGCGCCTTCGGCGGTGAAAAGGAGACCGGCGGCGGGCGCGAATCCGGCTCGGACGCATGGAAGGCCTATATGCGACGCGCCACCAACACCATCAATTTCGGCCGGACGCTGCCGCTCGCCCAGGGCGTCAAGTTCGACGTGACCTGAAGGGAGAGCCAGCATGAACGCGCCCGTACAAACCTCATCGCTGTTCCGGCCGGCGAAACGCCTCTCCGCGATCGGGGTGTCGGAGATTCTGAAGATCACCGGACTTGCCGCCGAGATGAAGCGCCAGGGGCAGGACATCATCATCCTTGGTGCCGGTGAGCCCGATTTCGACACGCCGGACCCGATCAAGGACGCAGCAGAGCGCGCCATGCGCGCTGGTGCGACGAAATACACCGCGCTGGATGGCTCGCCCGAACTCAAAACCGCCATCCGCGCCAAGTTCAAGCGCGACAACGGCCTCGACTTCGCGCAGGACGAGATCACGGTGTCTGCCGGCGCTAAGCAGGTGCTGTTCAACGCCATGATGGCGACGATCAGCCCCGGCGACGAGGTGATCGTCCCGACGCCGTACTGGGTGACGTATGCCGATATCGTCCTGATCGCCGGCGGCGAGCCCGTGCTCGTGCCGTGCTCGGAAGCAAACGGCTTCCGGCTTTCGGCCGAGGATCTCGAACGGGCGATCACGCCCCGCACGCGATGGCTGATGCTGAACTCGCCATCGAACCCCTCCGGGGCGGCCTATTCGCAAGGTCAATACCGGCCGATCCTCGATGTGCTTCTCAGGCATCCGCATGTCTGGCTGGTGGTGGACGACATGTATGAGCACATCGTCTACGACGACTTTCGCTTCGTCACGCCGGCGGCGATCGAACCGGCACTCCGGGAGCGCACGCTTACCGTGAACGGAGTTTCGAAAGCCTACGCCATGACCGGTTGGCGGATCGGCTACGGCGGCGGACCAAACGCCCTGATCAGGGCCATGGCTGTAGTCCAGAGCCAATCGACTTCCTGCCCTTCCTCTATCGGCCAGTCCGCAGCCGTCGAAGCGCTGAACGGTCCGCAGGATTTCATTCGCGAGCGCCGTCGGTCGTTCCAGGAACGGCGTGATCTTGTCGTCGGCGCGTTGAACGGTATCGACGGCATCACCTGCCGCGTGCCCGAGGGCGCCTTTTACACATTCGCCAGCTGTGCCGGCTTGATCGGCAAGAAGACATCCGACGGTCGAGTGATTGATCGCGATACCGCCTTTGCGCAATACCTTCTGCGTACTGCGGGCGTCGCGGTCGTGCCGGGCTCGGCCTTCGGTCTCGCGCCTTACTTCAGGATTTCCTATGCAACATCGACTGCCGAACTAAGGGAAGCCTGCCGGCGCATCGCCTCTGCATCCGCTCAGCTTAAGTGAGAGCATCAACGTCGCTTGAACGGCCAGAATCGCTGCCGCGCGCGATCGGTTTGCTCCAACGCATCGAACACGAAGCCCACATGCGCCGTGCGCGAGATCCTCCAGCCCACGATACCTTTCCGGAAGGTACTTCTATCACCAGAAGCTTCGGAACCCGGATCCGACTAGGAAGGAAGTCGAACTACAGAGCCTGCTGCTCGACCTGTGTCACAAGGTTTCGGGGACGGCGCTTCCTGAATCGCAGCACCTCTTCCGTACCCCGGCAGGTGATACGCCCGAACTGCGCAATGACCGCTTTGCGCCACAAGCTGCCATTCCATAACCGTTCATTCCGCGAATTGAGCTCTGGCGACGATTGGCCGCGATCATTTTTGTGGAGACGAAAGCCGTAGAGAGCCGCTGAGCTTTTAAAGTTCTGCGAACCCAAGCAGCGAGCGGTGACAACGATAGGCGCGGTATTCGCAGCTCCACCAGACAATTCCTCTGGCTTCAGACAAGGTGACCGAAGACCAACCGAAGTCAGAAACAAAATAGCGCTACGCCCTGCGTGCGCCTAGGTCCACAACGCTTGGATCGTAGTTTCGGCGATCATAGAGAAAAAGAACTTGCGTACGGCGGGATTTGCTAACAACCGGCGACGATAGTTCTTTCTAGCATGAAGAGACGAGGCAATCTGCATTCGTTTGACGCATGTGAGGTTCAAGTCGTCCGCCCCTCATCCAGCAGGTATTGGAATTTCCAGCTTGTTGGCGATCGGCGTGTAGATGTCGATGTTCGCTCCCGGTGCTCTTACTGAGACGATCAGCGCATATCGCGCCGAGCGATCCCAACGCTGAAGCGCGGGCTTTTCTTTCCACCAGCCACTGATGGGAAACACGCCGATCGCATCGCGCTCAGCGAGCTCAGCTGCACTTCCGCGCCAAATATCCGAATGGATCGATCCTTTATCGCGAATCGTACCGAGCACCCAATTGTCGCCACCTGCCGCTGCTCCAGCCTGCCCCTCCTCTTCCGCCTCCGCAGCCTTGTTGATCCGTTGGCGAAATTGCTGGAGGCTCTCCAATGACCGCTTTACCGCAAACCGGAGCGAATGAGACGAATAGCGGTGCCGTCTCGTCCATCCCCGCTCGCCGGGATTAGGCTCGACGAAATAGGACAACGTTACGCGTAGCTCGACATCCTGCTCCCCCAACGCGAGCAGTTCGTCTCGGGGCCATGGCAAGCGGTGCAGGTTCATGCTGCGGGTTTTAATCGCCGAGCCATCCTTCCGGAACGGAAGAAACGCATCTTCGACCATCAGGGTCGCATCGTCCGTCGCGCTCATCACTGCGCGACCGATATCTGGTACGCCCCATCCGTATCGGCGAAGCATGGCTGCTTTCTGTGCCTGCGCAGCCCCCTCGATCCGCACATGCATCGCCGGCGTCCATTCGGCCGAATGCACCGCGAGAGCTCGCACGGTTTCTGGCCAAAGCTGGGGCCGGGCAACCAAAACGCCGGCGCAAAGATACGAGCCTAATGCTGCGGCCGCGCTGGTATCGCCAAACGTCTCGAAGAGACGCATTTGCGGGCGATAGTGCGTCGTTATGAGCTGAAGATCATCGATTGCTGACGCCGGATTGACACCGTCATGGGCAAAGTTGCCACCTTCGAACACGACGTCCGGTCGGATCGGCCACTGACGATCCCAAACACCAGACGTTCGGCTCGCCGGAGACAATTCACCGGCGGGCGCCACTGGCTGCCAGCCATTGAAGTCGGGATGAAAGATGCCGATCTTGTCGGTGTAAGCTCCGACAACTAGCGGATTCCATGCCTGAGCGGGGCTCTCGACCTCTTCAAGGTCGTTACGGTCCGGATAGTCCGGAGCCGAAATGTCACCTCGCAGATTCCCGGCGGCGAGCACCATGAGGCGCCGACGGTCGCCGCCGCCATAGCAAAGTTGGTCGGGCGACCGCGACCAAGACCGACTTCGCTCGTCACCGCCATACAGAAGACCCGCCGACGACGCGGAGCTTGTGCCTCAGCCTTGTTGATACCGACTTCTGTGATTGCTCCATAAAGTTCGGGATCGTTCTGGCCAGCTGGCGGCAAGACTTTGACCGTCTCCAATCGATGGCGCAGGTCAACTTGACCACCATGGCTAAGCGCCGCTTCAAGATCGCCATAGAGCGCGACACCTGACATCGACGTACCGTGGCCATTCCAGTAAGAGCTGTCACCTACGCCCCAGCCGTTGTCATAGGCGTGCTGGTCGACGGCATCCAAGCCCGGCTCGATCAACGGATGCGTCCGGGTCGCTCCGCTGTCGAGAAGACAGATGGCCGGCGCCAGCGCATCAGGTGCGTCAACCCGATCGACGAGATCGCCCGCCCAGTCTGCCTGTTCGACTGGGCGCATCTCGAGAAAGACCGTCGGCGTGTCCTTAGCGATGCGCAATTCGGCCACGGCGTCGCTATTGTCGACGAGCCTTGCCATCGCTTCCTCGTTGGCGAGCGCCAGGACCACGTCGCGCTCGGGGAAGCTGATGGCATGTTCCTTCAGGGTTACATTGAGGCGTTGTGCGACATGCCGAAGGGTCTCCAGGCGACCGTCGCGAACCCATATCTCCCACCACGCCTGACGACCAACCGTCGGAAAAAGCACCATGTCGTCCGTGAAGAGCGAACGAACAGCTCCAAGGCGAACATCCTCGATTCGAGCGACCAAGGCCTCGTTCCTCGGCTTTCCCGACTTCGTGTTCTCGTCGCGATAAGCCTCAACCTTTTTGGCAAAGAAATCCGCTGAGCGCTCAGGTACGAACACAGTGGCCGAAACCATTTCCTGATTATCGGCGGTAGGCTTAACGGCAACGAGCTCAATTTTGGCAGGTTTATTCTCAAGATCTTGGACAGCCTCCCGCTCCGCCGCCGGGATCTCGAATTCGAGATAGAACCCCTTCTCGCCTTCAGCGACCGCTTGGTCGCGGGCTCCAAGTTTCTGCCGGCCTGCCGGACGGCGGCACCGATCGCGTGGCCGAGTTTCTGTGCGTGCCGCGCTCTCACCCTGACAGGCGGCAGTCCCGTGATGACAATGCGAGGCGATGTGTACGGCTCTGCTTGACCGCCACCCTCAACATGAAAATGCGGCCGATTGCGCGGCGGTCGTGCCATCTATCGTCTGCACCTCAACTCGTGGCGGCTCTGCGTTCCGCCAATGTCGAGAGCAGCGTTGGCGTCCTGATCTCGCTTCTGTCCTCGAGTACGGCGATCTTCGCCGCCTCGTCGGCAGCCCTTGATACTTCCGCCTGGCTTAAACCCAAAATCGATGACCAATTGATGTCCGAGAGGTCAAATCCCGTCAGATGCGATTCCAATATGCCGCGAGCGATCTCCGGGTCCGGTAATCCATAAAGAATGACGTCGTCGAAACGCCGGAAAACGGCTTCGTCTAGCAGCTCTGGGTGGTTGGTCGCAGCAACGATCAGGCTCGGGCCATCATCGTTCTCCAAAAACTGGAGCAATGAATTGAGCACGCGCCGGATCTCGCCGACATCGTTCGTGTGCGATCGTTGTGAACCGATCGCATCGAACTCGTCAATGAAGTATACGCCGCGCTGAACTGCAACAGCATCAAACACCAGGCGAAGGCGCGTCGCCGTTTCGCCCATGAGCTTGCCGATCAAGCCCTCATAGAGAACTGTGAATAGCGGCAGCTTTAACTCCGCCGGCAAGAGCGGACGCCGTCATCGTCTTGCCTGAACCCGGAGGCCCAATTAACAGCAGCTTCCGTCGAGGCATCAGGCCGCGGGCGCGCAGGCGCTGCTGTTGGCGCTGTTCGGTCAAAACGCGCGTCAAGCGCTCTTTCAGTTCTGGCCCCAACACCATACTGTTAAGGCGAATATCCGAATAACGCGCCGAAAGCAGGCTGCTGAGTTCGCCTTTTGGCTGCGCTAGAGGAACGGGACCGGCGCCGCGCCGACCGACATGCGCGGTCTTGCCCTTTGCCGCGTCGATCAGTTCGCGCAGTTCCTGGGCGAGTTTGCCGTGTCCGTGCCTCGCCTCGTGCGCGGCAAGCTGCGTCGCCACGGAGAGGAAGCGGTCCTCATCTCCGTCGATATGGCTGCGCAGCAACGCGACGATGTGGCGAGCGGCGGCGAACGTGCGTTGGGCCTCACCATTCCCATGTTCGCAGCGGTCGCAAGCTTCTACGGCGACGAGCACAGTACCCGGCCCCGCCTCGTCCTGCTCGATGAAGCCTATGCCGGTATAGACGACGGCGTCCGGGCACACTGCATGGGACTCATCCATGAGTTCGATCTCGATTTCGTCATCACGAGCGAGCGCGAATGGGCCTGCTACAAGACGCTGCCGGGCGTCGCAATCTGCCAACTCCAGAGACACGACAAGTTCGACGCCATTCACGTCTCCCGCTGGCAATGGAACGGAAAGACGCGCTTAAGGATGGAAGAGCCGGCGCGGCTGATGTTGAACCGTAGCGCATGACGTTGGCCGTAGACGAACGCTTGGTCCGGCTCCTCGGCGGCGCCGAGCTTTCCGATCTGCGCGTTCGGCTGCGCAGGCGCTACGAGCTCGGACCGGCCGACGGCAAGCTCCCATCGATCCAGGTCGGCAAGCTGAACCAAACCGAACGCGCCGCACTCGCATCCCTCGTTGGCCGTAAAGGCGGCGTGGCCGCCTCGATCATCATCGACGTCAACGCAGTCGACCGAGCTCTCTCCGATGCCGGTGTCGCGCCATCCCTTCGAGCCGCGCTCGAACTTCTGGATGGTCCGATCGTCCACCGGGAAACCGAATTGAACAGGATTCGGGACAGTTGGGCGTCCGTGCTGGCCGGCTGCTCGCACACCGATCTGATCGCCTATCTGTCCTCGCCGGTCAACTTTGGCGTCCTGAAGCGCTTATCAGGCAATCAACCGGATTCCGCATCCCTTATCTGCAGACAAACCGAAGGCATCCTCAGACGGCTTCCCGCTGTGGGGGCCCCGCGCGCCCAAATAGCGGCGGAGCTTCTGGGAGACGCTCACGGACTGGACAGCGCCCGCCCTGTCACCACTCTCACGCTCGCCGTCCTCCGAAGCCGCTCTTCAACCGACACAGGCGATGACCGCGATACATGGGCTGCGGTCGGCATCCTGGTGAATGAGCTCGCCAGGCCAGCCCTGTTCTTGAACGTGCCGTACAGCGGATTACCAGTCTCACCCGGAGAACCACAATACGCGTCACTTCGGCTTCTCGCGCGGCGGCCCCCGGACTGGGCTGTGGCGAGCAGACCCATTTTGGTGTGCGAGAATCCGAATCTCGTCGCAATCCTCGCCGACCAGCTCGGGACCGCTTGCCCTCCGGTCGTCTGCGTCGACGGCCACCTCGGCGCGGCTCAGCGGACCATTCTCAAACAGCTCAAGGAATCGGGGGCAGACCTGCGATATCATGGCGACTATGATTGGCCAGGAATTTCGATCGCCAATTACGTGATTGGGAAATACGGCGCCGTACCATGGCATTTCTCAGCTGCAGACTACGTCGCCGCCGCCGAAAGCGCTCCTCAGCTCGCGATACCGCTGAGCGGCCGACCCGTCATCGCTTCATGGGATGCAGATCTCACCACGGCAATGATAAAGACCGGAATCAAGATCGAGGAAGAGGCCATCGCCGAGCGGATCATCGACCTTCTGGGCAAAGAGTCGCTACGCGCCTGACTACATCACGTTTCGAACCGCGAGTACGTCGGCGATGGAGTAGACCTCGTCGGTTCAACGTCGGACAGGTTCAGGATCGCCGCCGTGCAGCGTGGTGCAATATCAATTGCGCCGCCATTCAAGTAATCGATGCGTGACTGATTTGTCGCCAGCAACTTCAACAAATCGCTCGACAACTCGCAAACGATCGTTTCGCCGGGTGCGAAGTCGGTCAGACGAAAGACCCTCAGCTCATCCTTTTGTCTCACATTTGGAAAAGAGCAGAGAGCAAAACAGCGGGCTTCTTTTCCGTCCCCCGTAATGCTTGCCCGAGATGCCCCTTCACTCTCAACGCGGTTTGCGACGAGATCAGGCTGCATCCCTTACGCGTGCGGGACTCAATCCCCGCGACAAAAACCGCCGGATTTTGTCGGCCATCAGCGTGACGCGAGCTCCGCTTACGTGCTTCAAAGCGAGCACGGGAGTCCACAACTCACAATCGGCAACGAAGCCGCATTGTGCGGCGAACTGACATCCTACGCTGCGTTACTGTCCAGCCACCAAACAAACGCACGAGCGCGAAATCGCCCACTCATCGAAGCTCCGCACATCAGCGGTACAGCATTTGGTACAGCATGGAGATTGAGGCACCACCTTAACTACTGATTACACATGGCTTTTTTAGAAGTCGCCGTCCAATCCATCATGGGTGCAACGCAAAATAGATGCGCTAACATGTTGATGTTATTTCGCTTTATCGTCTCGTCTGGAATCGCTGATTTTTGGGCCGACACAAATTCGAAACTGACTATTGGGGCATTTTCCTTTCGTTTCAAGTGCTTAAGCCGATCGCCCGTTCGTTCTTTGATAATACCGCGCCTTGTTCGGTACAGCATTGCAGTACCGAATGAGCTCGTGCGGTACCGCGCTAGTTTGTACCCTCCTGATCAATCTACTTCGGTCGAAAAGTAGCGTGCCGCTCTCCCCAAGCCTACCGCGTCAGAACCGAGGTCGTAGTTTTGGCGATGGCAGCGTAAGAAAACTTGCGCGCTGCGGGTCGGAGATTAGCATTCTCGCTATGACAACCGAGGTCGAGCAAATCGGCGTGTCAGCAATCCACCGGCCCAGCCGTCGCGCTCGGGGATCTACGGAGCTAACCCCGCCCCATTCAAGCGTTGCTCGATTGGCGAACAGCTAAGCGCCGGCGATATCCGCGGGACGCTCGGTTTCGTCTCAGTGTATGCACCTTTGCTATCAGGCTTGAGAACTGACTCCTTTTCGCTGCTGTCGGGCATCGTGAATACGATCGTTGTCTGGCACTCGGCGGATTAACGATTGCACCGATTTTAGATCAGGACTTCCGGCGAGAGCCTCGATCGGTTGAATGCCCGATGTTGAGCACGAGTCTGTTCAATCGTGGGACGGGCCGTGCCGCCTCGCCAGGGCCTCCCCCAGCAAGATCTTGTAGTAAGGCCCCAAGCGTTTCTGATTCCTCGTGGGCTGCACGGGGCCAACGCAGAGAGCGAGTGGGGCGTCGTTTGACCAAAACAACGCGGAATAACGGACCAGCGATCACGTTATTCCCGCGTGGCCACGCTTATGAGGAGCCCCTGATGCTATTCCGTTCCAATCACCGCACGCCGGAACCCGACACCGGATCCTGCCCGCAAACAGAGTCCGAGCTGCGGATCAACAACGACAAGTCGATCGAATTTCTGTGCCAGCCGGACGATCACGGCGTTATTGCCGAGCCTGCGCCGGCCAAGGCAGCGCTGCCGGAGTGGTTTCGACGCATTCCGCCTGTCGATCAATCGGTGCTTTCGGCCACCAACAACGGCCTGACCATCAAGCGATGCATGCCTTTTCTCGATGCAATGACGCTCGGCTTTGTCCTGCCGATCGCTGCGACGGTGCGTCTGCAAATCAGCGAGCAAGGCCGCAAGGTTGATGCCGGCTGGGAGTTCGACCGGGTGATGGTGAGCAATCACGGCAGCTACCAGATCGCCGGACATCCCCTCGCAGACAGACCGCCCATGAAATTTCACAACTACTGGACCATCAAGACACCGCCCGGCTGGAGCTGCCTGTTCGTCGCACCGCTCAACCGGCATAACCTTCCCGTCGAGATCCTGGCCGGCGTTGTCGATACCGACACCTATGCGTCGCTGATCAACTTTCCCTTCATCGCGACCGGGTCCGATGGGGTCCACGTCATCGAGAAGGGCACACCGCTGGTGCAGGTCATTCCATTCAAGCGTGGTGAGGCGGACCTCGAACTACGCAAGGAAAGTGCATCCCGCGAGCGCCTCGTGCCTGTCGTTGCGGCGGAGACCGCAGTTGAGGAACGCGAGCGCCTGCAGATTCTGCGGAACACCCAGGCGTCCGAGGGATGGTATCGAAAGTTTGCACGCGCGAGGCGATGAGGCGATGGCGATACTGTACACGAGGCGCCGGAAACTTTGGCGGCGTTCGGAATAAGCCTTCGCTGCGCTTCGTTTCATTCCGGGGTCGAAAAGAAATCGGCCCCGTATCGCAACCAAGGAAAGAGGATCTTGCCATGAAACGAGAAGTTATCTTTACCGCCAGTGCGATCGCCCTGGCGCTGGGAACGACCGGCGCGCTGGCTGCCGTCGGGGCGCCGGTCGACCCCGCGGTCAAAACCGTGAAGGCAGAGCGGGGCCAGATCATTCTGGCTGGCAACAGTTCGTCGAACACCAGTTCGAACAGCTCGTCGAACTCCAGCTCCAACAGCTCCTCGAACTCAAGCTCCAACAGCTCTTCGAATTCCAACTCGAACAGCTCGTCGAACTCGAGCTCCAACAGCTCGCGCTAAGCGGGTCTTGGCCAGGTTCGGCCAGTCGACGCCAACGAGGAAAGGGCCCAGGCTTCCGGGCCCTTTCTGCGTGTCTCATGGCGTACAGGCAGCAATCAGCCGGCAACATGGCGAGCCAACCCCGGCCTCCTCGGCAACGTACGGCTATTCGCGGGACAGCGCTTCGATCGGGTCAAGCTGCGCAGCCCTCGCAGCCGGCATGTAACTGAACAGCAGTCCGATCGCGCAAGATGCGGCCACCGCAATGATGACGGTTGCGGGATCCACGACGAGCGGGATCCGAAGCCAAAGGCGCGCGGCCGCTGCAAGAGCCAGCCCGGCAACGATGCCGGCCAGCCCGCCTCCGACTGCCAGCAGAACCCCTTCGGCAAGCACTTCCGCCTTGATCTGGCGCGGCAGCGCCCCGATTGCGAGGCGGATTCCGATTTCTGCAGTCCTGTCGGCGACCGAGACCAGCATGATGTTCATGATCCCGATGCCGCCCACCAGCAGGCTGATCGCTGCGACGGCCGTCAGCAACGCGGTCAGCGTCTGCGACGTGCTTGCCATCGCCTCAGCGACCTGGCGCATCTCGAGCACATGGAAGTTGTCGGCCTGCCCGGGGGCAATGCCGCGACGTTCGCGCATCACTTCCTCGATCCGCTCTTTCATGTGCGAGCTATCGACGTCATGCCGGACCAGGACATGGACTGACTGGATATCCGTGGTGCCCTGAATCCTGCGCTGATAACCCGTGAGCGGCATGACCACGATGTTGTCGTCGTCCTGCGACAGCCCCGACTGCCCGCGCTTTCGAAGCACTCCGATCACTTCGCAAGGCAACGTCTTGACGCGAATGGTTTCGCCAACGGCGGCACTGCCGCCGAACAGCCGCTCATGGATGGTCGCTCCGACTATGCAAACATTCTTGCCGGCCTGGATTTCGTGACCGGAAAAAGGCCGGCCCGCGGCGAGGCCCCATCGCTTGGCGATTAAAAAATCGTTGTCTGCACCAGTAATGCTGGCGACCCAGTTTGCCTGTCGCAAAACAACGCGAACCGGTTGCGAAGCGATGGGCGCGACCGCCTGCAGTGCACTGCGAAACTGACGGATCGCGTCAACGTCGGCGTATGTGAATGGCTTCGCCTCGATCTGCGCGCCCTTGCCGCCTCGAGTATCATGGCCGATGCGGAGCGACAGCAACTGCATGCCGAGTTGCTCGATCTGTTGCTTCACCTTGGCATTGCTCCCGCGCCCGATCGTCACCATGCCGACCACAGCACTCACGCCGATAACGATGCCGAGCGCGGCCAGCGCCGAGCGCAGGACATTGCGCTGCAAGGCGGCGACGGCCAGGCGCAGGATCTCATGGGCCATGACTACACTCTCCATCGAAGCATCTTTGGCGGATGCGGCCGTCGGCGAATCGAATGGTGCGACGCGCATGCGCGGCGATCGAAGGATCATGCGTCACCATGACGATCGTGGTACCTTCTTCGCGATTGAGTTGTTTCAGCAGTTGCATGATTTCGGCACCTGTCGTGCTGTCGAGTGCGCCTGTCGGCTCGTCGGCGATCAGCAGGTCGGGCCGAACGACCAGGGCGCGCGCGATTGCGACGCGTTGCTGTTGGCCGCCGGAGAGTTGGTCCGGGGTGTGGTGCTGGCGCCCGGACAGGCCGACCGAGATCAGAGCCGCTGCGGCGGCCTCGCGGCGCACCCGGCGCGGAACGGCCTGGTACAGCAGCGGCAGCTCGACATTGTCCAAAGCGCTTGTGCGCTTGATGAGATTGAACCGCTGGAACACGAATCCAATGCTGCTTCGCCGCAGGAGCGCCCGGCGCGTGGCGTCGAGCGCGCCTGTATCGACCCCCTTGAAGTGATAGCGTCCGCTGGATGGTGTATCGAGGCAGCCGATGATGTTGAGAAACGTCGACTTGCCGGAGCCGCTGGGACCGACAACCGCGACGAACTCGCCCGGTGCGATCGACAGATCAACATCTGCGAGGGCGGTCACCGAAGCAGATCCGCGGCCATGAATGCGCGCAACATTCTCCAGCAGCATCAGGGGCTCGATATCGCCATTTGCTGCGGTGCCGCCGGAACTCATGGCTGAACCAAAGCTGTGTCGATGACGACGCTATCGCCTGCTGCAATGTCGCCTTCGAGGATTTCGCTGTGCGTCCCATCGGTCTCGCCAACCCGCACCTGAACGGATGTGAGCACGCCGCGAACCCGCTTGTAGATTTGCCGATGGCCGGGCAGAAGGGAATCGGCGACGCGCGCTATTGCGGGCGTCGCGGCGATGGCCGGATGTGGCACCTGCGCCGGCGGCACGAATCGCAGCGCAGCGTTTGGCACCAGCAGCACGTTGCGGCGCTGTGCAACCGTGAGGTCCGTCGTGGTCGTCATGCCGGGCTTGAGCTGAAGCTCGTCATTGTCGAAGCCGAGAATCGCCTTGTAGGTAACGACGCCCTGCACGACCTCGGGACCAAGATAGATTTTTTCGACGACAGCCGGAATGGTGCGATCGCGCAAGGCTTGGCCCTTGAACACGGCGGGCTGTCCCGGTCGCACGGCGAGAGCATCGGCTTCATCGACATCGACCTTGACCTGCATGTGCTTGAGGTCGGCTGCAATACGAAACAGCACCGGCGACTGGAACGAGGCTGCTATCACCTGGCCACGTTCGACGTTGCGCCGAAGCACCACGCCGTCGACGGGTGCGACGATCCGCGTCTTGTCGAGGTTTGACGCCGCGAGATCGACCTCCGCGGTAGCGATCCTGAGCTCTGCTTCAAATATCTCGACCTGGGCTGTTGCCTTCATGAAGGCGCCGACCGCCGCCTCCAGTTCGCGCTCGCTGATGGCTTGCCGCTCCGCGAGCCGCTGCTTCCGGTTCCGCTCGCTCTCGGCAAGCGCGAGATTGATGTGTCCTTCACGCAACCGCGCTTCGGCAAGACCGTGCGCGGCCCGGGCGCGAGTGAGCTGCCTTGCGGGCACGGCGTCGTCGAGCGTCGCCAGGAGTTGCCCGGCCTTGACCCTGTCGTTGTAGTCGACAGCGATGTCCCCGATCGTCCCGGACAGTTCGGTCGAAACTTCCACGATCCGGACCGGTTCCACGGTCCCGGTTGCGGAAACCTTGACCTCAAGATCCCCGCGAAAGGCTGCCTGTACGACGAACCGCGTGTCGGTCGGCGGAGACCCATCTCCTTGGCTGAAGCCAATCACGACCACGGTCGAAACAATGGCGATTCCCGCGAGCCCAGTTGCGATACTGCGCCTTCTGCTGCGAGGCTGCAGCTCGGCGAGGCTCCATTCTGCGACCGCGCGTCGGGAGCCGGTCCAGGCCGAGCGAAGTTGGTTGAGCTTTGGAGTTTGCCACATCAACGCTGCTCCGTCGGGCGTTCCAGGTGAACCTCAACGCCTTCAACGAACCTACTTGGCAGCTTATTCCAGCATTTGCTCCGCCGAGGTCGTTCACTTGCCGCGCCGTCGCGTGCATCAAGACGGATGGAAAATGCGGCACCTCTCGGACCCGCGGATCAGGAAGCAGGGATAACCGTGCTTCCTGCCCGAGGCAGACTCAGATGATGAGGAAGTCGTTAACGCTGAGAGTCTGAACACCCTGTAGCGTTGCGATCCACTGGGCGCTCTGGTCGCCGGCGCCATCGGCATCCCAGCTCAACCTGCCGTCATCGGTATCAAACAGGAATGTCCCGAGGCCGGAACTCGTCGCGACAGGTCCTGAAGATACGACGAGCTGGCTTGCGGCGAGCGAATTGCCGCCGCTAATTCCGCCGCCGAAGAGGGCCGCTTCGATCTGCAGTTCGTCGCTACCAATCCCGAAATCGGTGATCGTGTCGCGGTTCGCGGCCATGTTCGATAACACGAACGAGTCCTGATCGGCTCCGCCGGTCAGGATATCGCCGCCTAACCCACCGATCAGCACGTCGCTGCCGATGCCGCCGTTGAGGTTGTCGGCTCCGATACCGCCGTCAAGCCGATCGTTGCCGCTATCGCCGATAAGCTGGTCGTTTCCGGTATCGCCGATCAGCCAGTCGCTGTCTTCGCCGCCGAACAGGCGGTCGTTGCCGGATCCCCCCGCGACCAGGTCGTCGCCGGAACCTCCGGAAACAGTGTCGATGCCGTCACCGCCGTACATCCGATCGGCGTCCTTGCCGCCGTCGAGACGGTCGTCACCGAGACCGCCGTACATTTCGTCCTCGCCCTCCTCTCCATAAAGGATATCGTCGGCGTCGCCGCCTTCGACCAGATCGGCGTCCTCCCCGCCATAGAGCGTATCGGCTCCGCTGCCGCCAAAGACGAAGTCCTGACCCTTGCCGCCAAGCAGGACGTCAGTGCCATCGCCGCCAAACAGCTCGTCATTGTCTTCGCCGCCATCCAGTCTGTCGCCGCCGATGCCGCCATAGAGAGTGTCCTCGCCCTTGCCCGCGGCCAGCGTATCGTTTCCATCCTCGCCTTCCAGCAGGTCGTTGCCTTCGCCGCCATCAAGGACGTCGTTTCCGGCTCCACCGAACAGCTCGTCATTATCCTTGTCGCCGAAAAGCCGATCGTCACCACCGTCGCCATAGAGAATGTCGGCTCCTTCTCCGCCATCCAACGTATCGTTGCCGTCGAATCCTTCCAGAATGTCGTTGCCCTTGAAGCCGAAGATCGTATCGGCGAGACCCGTGCCGCGCAGCCGATCGTTAAAGTCAGTTCCATTGATCTGCATGGACCACTCCCGTTGTTCAGCCGCGATGCGGCTTTTCGCGCGGCTCCAACAGGAAACGGTTAGATCCGCTCCTGCGCCACCCGAAGCTAAACGGAAGCCCGCAGTGCTTATTCCCGGATGAACCGAAAGGGCTTGCACGGCTCAGGCCATCCTGAGATGATCGCCAGGATGTTGCTGATAGCGGATACATAAATAAAGATGGCAGCTTTCGGAATATGCGAGAGAGCGCCGCGTTATTCCTTTACGACTACGGCCCTCGACGTCGAGACGCGAGGAATGAGTTATGCCGTCGACGTCGAGACATGAAGAATGAGCGGCTTCGGTGACGAACTTGTGGGCTTGCTGCCTCGTCTGCGTCGATTCGCGCGCTCGCTGACCGGGCGAGCTGATGAGGCTGACGATCTTGTACAAGCTACGTTTGAGCGCGCGCTGCGCGCCCAAGCGCTTTGGGAGCCGGGCACACGGCTGGACGCATGGCTGTTCAGAATCATGAAGAATCTCTGGATCGATCAGATCCGGCGCCGGAAGACCGAGGGTGCTCAGACGGCGCTTGAGGATGCGGAGCACCTTTCCGGTTCCGATGGCCGAGCCGTGGCTGAAAGCCGTATTGTGCTTGCGGACGTCAAGGCGTTGCTCGCGTCGCTGCCGGGTGATCAGCAGGCCGTTGTTCAGTCCGTTTGTATTGAGGAATTGAGCTACCGAGAGACCGCCCAACGCCTCAAAACTCCGATCGGAACAGTGATGAGCCGTCTGGCGCGCGCAAGACTTGCTCTGTCGGCCGGACTCGATTTCGATCAAATCATCGAAGCCCGCCACAACACGAATAAACCCTGATGACCGCGATCACCGACGAAACCCTGATGGCTCTGGCGGACGGCGAACTTGAACCCGCGGAGGCGGCTCGCGTGCGCGAGGCGCTTGCCCGCGACATCGATCTCGCTGCGCGATTTGCATCATTCGCGGAATCGCGGGCGCTCTTGTCCGGAACGTCCAGCCGCGCCGACGATGACGCAGTGCCCGAACATCTGGTCGGCACGGCCCGCAGACTAGGGAATGCATTGTCGGGATTGGGCCAAGGCGCCCAGCACCGCGCCGCCGACGTTCGGCTGCCTGAAGCAGCCGCAACCAACGGAGCCGACGACCGTGCCCGAAAAGACGATACCATAAGACCCGCCAACGCCTGGCGCGAACAAGCCTCTCGCAACTTGCGTCGGTTCGATCGCTTCAAGGCTATGGCTTTGGCCGCCTCAATCGCACTTTGTGCCGGAGGCGTGCTCGGCTTTGCACTCAGCCCGCTTCGACAGCCCGACAACACGTTCGCGAACAATGTGCCGCTGAACAGCATTGCTGTATCGCCTGCCGAAGCGGAGTTGCTGTTCCAACTGGCGAGCGGCGAGTCGCGGCAAGTCCCAGGCAGCTCGGGAACGGCGACGGCCGATTTCACCATGGTATCCACGCATCGGATGGAAGACGGCTCCATCTGCCGCGAATTCACGACGGCGATCGCCGGCATGCAGCAGCAGACACGGGTCGCCTGCCTGCGGGAACGCGCCTGGCGTGTCCATCTCGTCGTGGTTTCGCCGTCGAGTGGAGGCTTCTCGCCAGCGAGCGCCCAGGAGACGGCGGATCATTTCATCGAAGCGCTCGGGAGCAAGGAAATCCTGACAGGCGACGCGGAGCGCAGGGCTCTCGTGCAGCCTTAATGCCTAGCCTGTAATTCGGCGGCCTCTTGGTGCGCTTTCAGGTATGGTGCAGACCCGATGATGCGCCCGGCTCCTGCAATCTCGGGACCTCCGCGCAGCCGTTAAGGAATGCGCCGTCGCCCAACGTCCTCAGATGATTGATGAAAGCCGAAGTGTTTGTGCCACTGGAACTCATCCGTTCCGTGAACGTTAAGCTCCTTGCCGATCAGCTGACGTGAAGTGCTTTCGTTTCCGATCGCCCCGGCGCTTTTTTTACGCCGGGCGGGAATAGGCGGGCAGCATCCTCCGTTGTTGTAAGGCGACGAAGCCGCAGTCAGTGTATCACCACGGATAGCGAATGTGACAAAAGGAAGCCGCCCGTATGATTGCGAGCGGGCGCGCGCGCCTAGCGCGAGCGCGCACACGCAGTACAACAATGTTAGTGACCCCCCGATGAGAACCATGATTGCCTGCCGTTCATTCGCGACCGTCGTCGGTCTATTTCTGGGCTTCGCCGTGGTCGGCCAATCCCCAACATGCCCTGCACTGTTTTCGCCCGCATTCGCTGATGACGGTGACGGTAGCGGTTCGGCTGGAGCGAGCGGTGGCGGTGGTGGTGATGGTAGCGCTGGTGGCGGAGACCCCCCCATCGGGAGCAATTGGAGCCCTGTCGGAAGAGGTAGACACTTCTCGCTGTTTCGCGGCTTTCGGTTGCCGTGGGATGCAAGACCGCGTCGTGCCGTGAGGGCGCGAGCGAATGCACCTGAATATGTGCTGTCCGAAATCGAGGCTACTCAAGCCCAGACACTGCGCGACCGCGGGTTTCGCGTCATAGCCGAACGCTCGCTGAGCGGCGGCAGAGGTTTGTTGCTACGCGTCACAGCGCCGGGCCGGATTTCGAAACAACGCGCGCTCGCATCATTGCGTGAGATCGCGCCGGGACGGCCTGTCGATGAAAACACGTTGTATCGCCAGCGATTCCAGATGCAGAGTGGCCGGCCAACGCTGCGCAATGCGTTCCTCAATCCATTGGAGGCCGTGGGCTGGCGTTCGCTGGAAAATTGCGGCGACCTGGATGCCATCGGGCTGGTGGATACGGGCATCGATGCGGACCACATAGGGCTGGCGAGCAAGCAGCTAGAGGTGATTACGCAGCGCTCGCCCGACCGACAGGCGTCGAGCAAACGTCACGGAACAGCGATCGCGACGCTCTTGCTTGGCGACGGCGTCTTCTCGGGATTAACGCCGAAGGCCCGGATTGTAGCTGTCGACGCGTTCCATTCGCAAAACGGCACGGACCAGATCGACACGTTCGATCTGGTGTCCGCGATGGACGCTTTGGTGGAGCGCGGCGTCGCGGTCATCAATCTGAGCCTGGCGGGGTCGTCAAATGAGGTTCTGGACGCGGAGGGAAAGCGTGTGCAGGCGCGAGGCGTCATCGTGGTCGCCGCGAGCGGCAACGACGGCGCCGCCGTCAAACCGCGTTATCCTGCAGCATATCCATGGGCGATCGCGGCAACCGCGGTTGACAGGAATCTCGTCGTCTACAAGCGAGCGGTTCGCGGACCGCATATCCGACTTGCCGCTCCCGGCGTCGATCTTGCTCTTCGCGATGGGGACGGGAAGCTGCGACAGCACACCGGCACCTCTTTCGCCGCACCGTTCGTCGCCGCGCGGCTGGCGCTGGCTCACTTGGGAAAACAGACCCGGCGCGCCGACGCAGCAGGCCTACCCGCCGACGATCTCGATTCCGCGCGCGCTGCGGAAGCCAGGGTCGCGGCACTTGGCAGCCAGGCGATCGATCTCGGCGAACCCGGAAAGGACATCGTCTACGGAGACGGCCTCGTGCAGTTTGGCTCCGCATGCCGCTCCGCGACGAGTGCGACACGATGAACTTGCCGCACACAAGTTGCGACAACAATCACCGCGCTGGAAACGACGCAGCCCCGCAAGATCTGCCATGCTCCGCATCCTGTGGGCTCTGAAGATGAATAGCTCCTGATAACCCCGTCGGCGGCGCTACAGTGTCCGACGAGATGAGCGGGCGGCGTCGGGCGGCGTCGAGGTCCATGACGACCGTCCGCAAGCGGTGGCCATGGCGGCCCGCGGCGTCACGCAAGCGCATGCCGACCAGGACCATGCGAATCGTATCTTCGGTCGCGTGGCGGAGCAGTTCAGACGCCGACGCCATCGCCTCGTCGAGCGTCCAGGGGCGCATCTGGATGCTCGCGAACGCGTCGATACCGCAATCGAGATTGACCTTGGCGCCTTCGCCGATTGAACCGGCAAGGGCGATCACTGGAAGGCCGCGTGCCTTCGCGCGCCGCGCAACTTCCGCTGGCACCTTGCCGAACGGTGTTTGGCTATCGAGAGTGCCCTCGCCGGTGAGCACGAGATCGGTCTCGGCCAACAGGGCGTCGAAGTTGGTGTAGTGCATGACCATGTCGAAGCGCGGACGCAGCACCGCGCCGAGGAGCGCATGCAACCCCGCGCCAATGCCCCCGGACGCTCCGCCGCCAGCCACCGTCGTGACATCGACGCCGGTTGCGACGCGAACACGCGCTGCATAGTTCCCAAGCGCCGCCTCGAGCATCATGATCTGTACGGGCGTCGCACCCTTCTGCGGACCGTAAACGCGCGTCACGCCATGTTCGCCGAGCAACACGTTGTGCCAGTTGACCGCCGCCTCAATCTGCACGCGGTCGAGGCGCGGGTCTCGATTCGACAGGTCGATGGAGGCAAGCCGCGCCAGCGCGCCGCCGCCGCAGCCGATCGGCTTGTCGTTCGTATCAAGTAGACGGATGCCGAGCGCTTCCGCCATGCCGGCGCCGCCGTCGTTGACGCCGCTGTCCCCGCATCCGACCAGGATGTGCTCGGCGCCGGCATCGAGCGCCGCGCGGATGAGTTCGCCGACGCCACGGCTCGTCGTCACTGCCGGATCGCGCGCTTCGCGCGGCACTAACCGCAGGCCGGCCGCCGCCGCAATCTCGATCACGGCCGTTTTAGGCCCGGCGCCGCCAAGAAGGCCGATCGGCGCGCTTACCGGCACGTTGACCGGTCCAGTGACCGTGACCTGTTCAAGCGTGCCGTTCGTCGCCGCGGCCAGCGCCGCCGTGAAGCCTTCGCCGCCGTCGATCATCGGCGTGTGGAGCACCCGAGCATCGGGCAGCGTGCGCCGAACGCCCGCTGCCATGGCCTCGGCGACTTCGCTAGCGCTCAGGCATTCCTTGAAGCCCGAGGGAGCGATCAGAACGGTAAGGGCCATCTTGTCCTCCGTTGTTGGGCGGCAGAAGGGCGTGCAGGGATAACGATGGGATCCAGGATTTATTCCGGTGCATGGAAGCGCACTGCTGATCGCCACGTGGTGCGGCGATAATCATGGTTGCAACGAGATGCCGAGAAGCGGCCAGACGAAAAGCGCGAACGCTACCAACAGAAGGAGGTGGATCGGCAAGAGCACGGCTGAGAGCACCATCAGATCCTTCGGCGCATAGGTCGACTGCTTCAGCGTGGCGTAGAGCGCCACCGCTTTCGCGCTCACAGGCAGCGTCTGGCAGAAGCCGGTTCCGACTGCGACGAGCAGAATGAGCGCGGCCGGATCGTATCCGAACCCCGCGAGCGGCAGCGCGAGTATCGGAATGAGAACGACCGCCCGGGCGGTCCGAGACGTCACTACCAGATGCGCGCAAAGTGCGGTCGCGGAGACAATTGTGGCGACCGCGAGCGGGCTGTCGAATGCCTGCCGGTCGACGCTCGTCACAAAGTCCGCCGCAACCAAGCGCGCGGCGCCGGAGGTGATCAGCGCGTCGCCCATCAGCATGGTAGCAATCAGGAACACCAACAGCTTCCATTCGATCGCTTTCAGGGCCGTGGCCGGCGTGAGTGCGGGGAAAGGTCCGATCACCAGCAGTGTGGCCGCCACCAAAGCGATAAAAGCAGGCTCGATTCCGACGGCCGTCGCGCCGAGAAGCGCGACCAGCATGACCGCGACGATCATTGCGACCGCGCGCTGCCGCGGATGGAGCGGGTCTCGCGAAATGCTTGGCAGCTTGGGCGCCGTCATGCGCGTCTCGCGGTCGATGAAGAGCCAAAGGATCACACTCGTTGCCACGAAGCTGCTCGCGACCGCGAACGGCAAACCCAGCACGGTCCAGCGTACGTAATCGAGGAGCGCTCCGCCGGACCGTGTGATGAACTCGGCGGCGACCAGATGCGCGCCCGCGCCAGTAAGCGAAGCGCATGCCGAGAGCAGAACGACACTCGGGATAAGAAGCGCGAGTGCACGCACGACCTGTACATCCCGGATCGAAGCGGCGAGCGTCAGGAACACCGGCAGGAACAACACAGCGCGACCGGTCGTCGAGGGAACGACGAAAGCGGTTGCCAGGATCAGGAAGGCGAGTCGATGGAACAGACGCGTGACCGATCGGACATTGCCAATCGTGGCGATCACCGCGCGTTCCGCGAGTCCGGATCGCGTAAGTGCGGCGGCGATCACGAAGGCTCCGACCAGGAGTCCGATCAGTGGGTTTGTCAGCGTCGTCGGGATGGTGGAGAGGGAGATGGCGCCACCGACAAGGAGCGTGGCCACGGCTGCGAGCGCGACGACGGTGTCGTCGATTTTGAGCAGAGTCCACCCCACGATCGCGAGCGCAAACACGACCAGCACGAAGCGTGCCTCAGCCGGATAAGGCAACCCCACCCCGATGATCGCGACCGCGGCGAACGCAGCCAGGATAGCTATCACCGACCGCGAGCTCCAGCAGCCAGCCGCCGCGGTCGACTCTCGGGCAATTTGCTTACCGACCGACACGGTTTGTTCATGGGCCATGCCACGACAACGGACGGCGTTGTGAATTATTCCCGGATTGACATCGCGCCGCTCGGGGCACGCGCTAGCGAACCTGACCGGCAGACCAGGAGATCGCGGCGGATGCTCAAGGAACTCCCGGCCTTTCAAGACTGCCGGCCCAGCTGTTGCGCTATGCCAGCACACCGCACCGACCGGGCAGCGTGGATAAGATGGTGGGTGCGCACATCAACGCCATCCGCGATCGCATAGGCGGTGCCTCTGAGCTCATCATGCAGCCCACGCTCCACCAGCCGACCAAGCTGGGCGACACGACTGAACCCTTCGCGGCGTTTGTGGATGCCCAAGCGGAGCACTAGGCAGCGGCAGCCAAGGCAGCCGTGATCGAGCCCAGCAGCACCGCGAGCCTGCGACATCTCCTCATCTTGGAAATGAAATTGATTGCAGGCCCCAACCAACCAGGGTCGGAAGTGCGACTACGCCCCCTGCGGCGAACGCGGCATGAAGCTGGATTTCGTTCGTTAGAGAGCGCTCATCAATGGATGTGGTACTTCATTTGGTACGACACGGCCGATAACGAGTCGCGTTAAGTACTGATTGTGCTTCGCTTTTTCAGATGTCCCGGTCCAATCCATCACGGGTGCAACGGAGAAACGGTGGTCTAAGTCATTCATCTCATTAATCTTTTATGCCTCAAGCCGATCCTATAAGGGATCGGATGGACTGGCAAATTTTGCCTGAGCGACGGTGTTTACGCCGACCCTTCTAGGATCATATCCGCCTCCATTGGAAGCCAAATCGTCACATCTGCATTCTCAGCGCATACATGGTGCGCACGAAAGCCCGAGTGCACACGCATGGTGATCTTCTCAATCGCATTCACATTCTCGCAGCAAACATTCTTTCCCCACTTCACATCGCAACGCGAGTACCCCGATAAAACGCCGAGAACGATACACATTCAACCGAAATAAAAAGCAGCTTTGGCAACGACGACCACATTGATCAAGCGCACCGATGATAGATCAAGCGTGGCGCAACGTCGGCGCAATTCAGTAAACGCCTCAACAAGACGTGAGGGGCATTGAGCTGCTGCCGGTTTGATGGACACCCGGATTGGGTATTTCATACAGCCGGAGGTGGGTCATGCGGAGACGGAAGTTCAGTCGAGAGTTCAAGATCGAGGCGGTCAAGCTCGTCAAGGAGCGCGGGGTATCGGCGGCACAGGCAGCCCGAGACCTGGACGTTCATGAGAACGTGCTGCGCAAATGGGTCAGGGAGTTCGGCTCCGACCCGGTGCAGGCCGTTCCCGGCCATGGACAGATGAAGCCGGAGCAGCTTGAGATCGAGCGGCTGCGGCGCGAGGTCAACAAGCTGAGGGCGGAGCGGGATATCCTAAAAAAGGCCGCTGCGGATGCCGAGGGCGCGTACACGCAGGCAAGGCAGGAGCTTCATCTCTCCCGAGATCATGATCAGTCCCAACGTCCGGCGGAGGTGGCCGATCGAGCCGTGCCGGGTCACTGGGAAGGGGATCTCATCCTGGGTCTCGGAAGCTCCGCGATCGGTACCTTGGTGGAGCGCACGACACGTTTCACCATGCTGCTGCACCTGCCGCGCATGACTGGTCATGGCCACGAAGCTCGCGTGAAGAACGGACCCGCACTTGCCGGACATGGTGCCGAGGCAGTGCGTGATGCGATCACCCGCACGATCATCACCTTGCCTGAGCAACTACGTCGATCGCTGACTTGGGATCAAGCAGCTGAGCTGGCTCAGCACGCATGTCTGAAGATCGATGCGGGCGTGCAGGTCTACTTCTGCGATCCTCACAGCCCATGGCAGCGCGGCACCAACGAGAACACCAATGGGTTGCTACGCCAATACTTTCCAAAAGGTACTGATCTCAGCATACACAATGCCGATGACCTTGAGGCCGTGGCTCTTGCACTCAACACATGGCCCCGGAAAACCCTTGGCTGGAAAAACGCCGGTGGAAACTCTCGACGAATTGCTACGAGTGTGAGATAGCTTAACCGGGTGTCCATCAAACCGGCAGCAGCTCACTTTTCTGCCATTTGCAGCCAACGTAACTCGCACCAGCAGCTCCAACCGCTACCGTTAGGAGTCCAGATCGCAGAAGATCGTAGATTTGGCCCAGAAAATCGTGGCCCGTGATAGCGGGGGAGCGCTACCACCTTTTCCCACACCAACCGAACCTACGATACCTCATCCAATCCTTCGCATAGAGCAGTTCCTGACCCGCGGAGCGAGCGCAGCTTTACGCTCATAAAGAGGAATTTTGAAAGACCTCGGGCTGCAGGTCGGGTGAAAGCGACGTCTGTCGCGGAAAATCGAGAGCTGGCGCTTATTCGGTGCCGCCATCGCACCGTTGGGCGCGCGGCGCAAGCAGGCGCTGCACGGCGCAAGTTCTCCCATCGGACGAAGCATGAGGGCTGTCTTGATAACGCAGCCGCCGGGAGCGCGGGCTCGTGGTCCGCCACGTCGCGACACTCCGTCCCTATCGCAGGAGATTTGTTTTCTTACATTCGAGGGATTTCGCATGATGTCAACATAGCCATCTCCGCAGCAAGCGGCGCCAACCAATTACGACACCGGTCATTGAGAACAGCAATCCGAGCGCGCAGAGGCCGACGATCAAGCTGCTGCGGATCTTCGGGTGGGCCACCAGGATCGGAAAGTCCAGCGTGTGCAGCGCGCTGTAGAGCCAGCGATAGGCACGACGAGACGCGTCCAATCGTTGCAGCACGTTGCCGTTCGCGCCGTCGATGTCGAACCACACATCGGCGCATCTGGAGCGATAGACGGGAGAGCCCGGAGTTGCCGACAGCACCAGATACGCGTCGTCGGCGGCGAGCACCGATGGCACATCGCAGCCGGCCGCCAGGCTGGCCGCCAATCCCGCGACCTCGCGCGTACTCAAGGCCTCTGCCCGATCATCAGTTCCTGCCCCGCCTGCTCTGAACAGCATCTGTCGATCATGACTGGTCCGGTCGCGCCGGTAGAAGCGACCATTGAAGGCGAACCATTCAACCTCTCGGGCAATTGGTGAAATCGGCTCCATACGAATCGCGGAAAACATCTTCCAGTCCGGAGAGGCAGTGGCTATATCCGCTTCAGCCTTGGTCAACTGCCCGCGCGAGAACAGCCGGCCGTGGTCCATGGAGAGCCAGCCGCTGAATATCCACGTCAGGACGAAGACCGTCGCTATCAGGCCTATGATGTGATGCAGCGCATGCCAGCCCCGATACGGAGACACCGCCGCTCCCTTCCTGACCCTGAGCTGCGCGACCCCAAGCACTGCCCCAAGCGCGGCCGAGATCAGCGCAAGCAGCGACAGCGTCCACACCACGCGGTCCCAGATCGACCAGTTGCGCCGGAGCACCGTGGGATAGATCCAGTGCAGCACGCTACCCGCAAAGTTCCACCAGCGCTCGCGGCGTGTCGTGTCCAGTGTGATCTCGCCAGTGACCGAGGAGACGTAGAATTCAGTGCCGGCCGCATCATTGAGCGCCACGCGAAACAGGGGACGGTGGCGTTCGAAGCTGTTCGGCACGCTCCATTGATCATAATCCGCGAGCTCAACGACTGAAGCGCGCGAGATGTCCAGGCCGGGTCCGCCTCTATCACCCCTCGCCGCAGCGAGAGCAATGTCGGGAGATTTCACCGCGGCATTCGTCGCGTCCGACGCACGGATCGCCCGCGTTTGCGACGACCCTGATACGACGTACACCGGCCCGTCGCTCCGCTGGATCAGGCGAACACGCGCGGCATCCTCGATCCCGCTGGCACTAACGGCATCTGACGGACTGATGGTCACACGCGCGCTGTCCACGGGTGCAAGGCCAGCAAAGCGTTCCGCTTCCGACAGGGACGGAAACGGAACGAAATGCATGACGATGCCGGTCGCAAACCACATCGCGAACAGGAGACAGAACGCGACACCGAGCCATCGGTGCAACAGGACTATTCCGCCCATCATTCGGGTTACGCCCCTACCACTTGAACGCAGCGGAGACCTCATAAGTACGCGGCGCCCCCAACAGGACCTGATCGGGATAGAACGGATCGCCCCAGATCGCGTAACGCTTGTCGGTGACGTTTCGCACCCGGAACGTCAGCCGCGTCTGGTCGACGGCGTTGAACACCGATTTCGGTATGTCGACGAAGGCATAGAGGTCCGCGATGGTATAGGCGTTCATGGTCACTGTGTTGGCATCGGTATTATAGCGATCGCCGACATGACGGCCGACGACGCCAAGCTCGACCGGCCAGGGCGTGAAGAACCGGTACGCTGCGCCGGCGTTCGCGACGACGCGCGGCACGTTCGGCGGCGCATTCCCGGAAAACGAGCCGCCTGCAAAGTTATAGTCGGCGTAGCGCGCGTCCACATAGGCGATGTTGCCCCACAGTCGCAATGCTTCGGTAATGCGCACAGCAGCCGCGAGCTCAACGCCCTTCGATTCCTGCCGCCCGGCAATGTTGAGCTGCATGCCGCCGGCGGCCGCATAGACGTTCTTCCGCTCGATGTCGAACGCCGAGAACGTCCACTCCGCCCTCCTGTTCCAGAACAGATGCTTCACGCCGGTCTCGTAGGTCTGCGACGTCGTCAGGTCGAGCGGCTGGCGCGGCCCAAGCAGGAAGATGTTGTTGGCCGAGACGTCGGCGCCGGTCGCGTACTGGCTGAAGAAGGTCAACCCCGGGACCGCCTCCCAAGTGTAACCGATGCGCCCCGTCACCGGCGTCCAGGACTTGGAGAAGGGAAAGCCCGCCTTCACCATGCCATTCACATCGGTAGAATTGCGATCGAGCCCGATATGCTCCATGCGCAGGCCACCGACCAGCGCGAATGTCCGCGTGACTTTCAGGCGATCCTCGAACGACAACGATTCATTGTCGATCCGCGCCGCCTGTTGCTGCGTCGTCAGCAGGCCGTAGTACCCGCGGGAAGGATCGACCAGCGTGACCTGATCGTGCGGGAAATTGGCGGCCCCCGGTCGGACGAAATCAAGGCCGCTTGCGGCAACCGTCGTCACCAGGCGGTTGTCCATGCCGGCGATGTCCGTATCCCAGGTCAGGTCGGTGAAGTTGCCGGCGAGCTTCTGGCTGTGCGCCACGTAGAAGCGCTCCCTGTCGACCAGGTTCACATTGGCATTGAACGCCGCGACCTCGTTGTTGAACCACTCCCGCTCTGCGCCATATCCGTAAGCCTGGCTCCTCAGCGTCAGGCCGGGCGCGAGCTTGAGCTCGAAGCCGCCGCGCAGCCATACCTCCTTCGCCACGTTGCGATTGTCGAGGACGTTGTAGTTGGTGTTGAATGTGCGATCGTCGATCGTGACCGGGCCAAGATTGGTTCCGTTATAGTTCGAAACATAGCTGCCCGAAACGATGCCGGTCGTGGCATGCGATCCGCTGAAGGCGACCGGGACCAGCGGTACGCCCCAATAGGGCTTGCCGCGATCCTCCCGGTATTCGATCGCGCCCCAGACCTTTAGATTGTCGGAGATGCGGTAGTTGAGCTGACCCGAGATATCCAGCGTCCTGGTGTTGGTATCGTCGGCAAAGCCGTTGAGCGAGGAGCGGCTGATGTCGAACCGGTAGTCGAGCCCCTGAACGTTGGTGCTGCCGCCGGAGCCATAATAACTGCGGAACGAGTTCAGCGAATCATAGGAGAAATAGGCCTCGTTCCGGATCGTCCCCGTATGCGGCTGCTTGGTCACGAAATTGATCGCGCCGCCGCTGGCCCCCTCGCCCGACAGCAGCGAAGCCGGACCTTTGAGAAACTCCACGGCCTCGAGATTGGCCGTGTCCATGATACGCGATGTCATGTTCTGGGGGCCGATCTTGATACCGTTGTAGAGGATGTTGATCTGGCTGTTGGTGAAGCCGCGCATCGAGAACGCCGAGGGCTCGGCCGGATTGTCGCCGGAGGTCACGCCGACTGCGCCTTGCGCGACGTCAGACACTGTCCGATAGCCCTGCTCGCGGATCGTCTCGGCCGAGATCACCTCCACGGTCGCAGGCACTTCACGCACAGCCAGGCCGAGGCGTGACGCGCTTCCGGCGATGGCGTTCGTGTTGAGCGGTGTCTGCGTCGTATCCCCGGTCGGCTTCGGTGCTGTCGCTGGCGAAGCAGCTCTATTTGCCGCCACGCGACGCGCGCCCCGTTCATCGCGGGCAGACGGCTTGGCCCGCTTGCGCTTCTGGTCGGTGGGCGGAGAGATTTCGATCGGCGGCAACGGCTCGCGGGAGCCCGCCTGTTGCGCGCAGACCGCGGAGATGTCGAAGGCAGCAAAGGAAGAGAGAACGCCGGACGCGAGCAGGAACTTGCGCGGCCGCGCGGCACGAAGACAGGACATGGCTGAAACCTCGGTATGACGTCAGTGGCACGTCACAGCGAACCGGGTCTCAACCTTCGGCCTGTAAAGCCTCAGCTGAAGCCGAATGTCTGTACTCCCCGACCGACATTTTCGCGTGTGACCACGGCTGACGGCAGGTCTCCTGGCTTGCGGGTCGTTACCTTGCGTCGCCTTCCCGGGACCGAGATGCCCAGTGGCGCGTGACGCGAGATTCTCCGCTCACAGTTGCGGGGGCAGCTACGGCATTGAGGAAGTTTCCTCGCACCGCATTCCCTTTTCATCCCCGTAAGGGGAAACCGTCAAAACCATCTAGGATTAAGTCGAACGCAGAGTCAATGTGCAGTCGCTGCCGCGACGTTCGTATCGGAGCGACCACCTGCATTGACAACGGCGCGGACAAAGGTGCTATCGCAAGCATCGCTTGTTCAGGCTTCCCTGGAGACGTGGAATGGAAGGACAAACCTTCCTCTGGCTGGTCCGGTACGCCGTCGTCGACGGCATCGCGGGAACGATCCATGCCTCAGACGCTCCAGCTGATCTCAGCGACCGGTCGCAACTGGACGCGCCGCGACAGCATCTCCCGCAGGGCGCCGCGAGCTACGCAAGCCCGGCGCGGCGGCGCACGGTCGACACGGCGCACGCGCTGGGACTCGATCCGATTCTGGCGAGCGAATTCCGCGAGCAGGATTTTGGCGATTGAACCGGACGGCGCCACGACGTCCTCGCAGCCGCCGGCGGCGAAGGCTATACGAAATTTTGGAGTGACCCCACCCGCTCACGGCCGTCGGGAGAGCTTTGAAGATCAGATCGCAAGAGTCCGGCGCGGACTCGGTCAGATTAAGACAGGTTCGACAACGCTTGTGGTCCACTCCGGCACCATCCGCGCTACGCTCTGCATCGCGCTCGACCTCACGCCAGAGTCCGCCTTGCGCTTCGTGATCCACCCGCTGTCCCTCACTCGGATCGATCGGCTGTCGAAGGGTTGGCGGGTGGTGTCGGTCAAACAGCGGGTTGCTAAACCGCCGTCATCCGGCTGGACGATCCGGCACATTGGCCTGTGCAAAAGTCGCCATGCCGTTGTGCAGGGCGCATGCCAACCGCACCAGCGGCAATGCGATCGCGGCACCCGATCCCTCGCCGAGCCTGAGATCCAGACTGACCAGCGGATGCACATTCAGGGCCCGGAGCACCAGGCGATGCCCCTGCTCCGCCGATTGATGCGAGGGTAGCAGAAACGGCTGACACGACGGATTGAGCCGCGCCGCCGCCAAGGCCGCCACCGAGACGATGAAGCCGTCGATCAGGGTCGGAATGCGACGCTGCGCGGCCGCAATGATTGCACCGCATATGGCTGCGATCTCCAGACCGCCGGCCGTACACAGGACTCTTTCGGCAGAGGCCCCCGTGAGCCCGTGGAGCGCCAGCGCGGCATCGATCAAACGCGCCTTGCGGGCCCGGCCGGCGGCATCGACGCCGGTTCCGCTGCCCGCAAGCTCCTCCGCGCTCACGCCGAGCAAGGCCGAGGCGATCGCGGCCGATGTCGTGGTATTGCCGATACCCATCTCGCCGAGGATGAGAAGATCAGGCCGACCGGCCTCCGCGCGCAACACGGCCCGCCTCCCGCATTCGAACGCAAAGGCCAACTCCGCCGGCTCAAGCGCCGCCTCCACGCTGAAATCGCGGCTGCCGCAGCGCGGCTTGTCGGTGATGATGCCCGCCAGCGGCGATCCCGCCAGCGTGCCGGCGTCGACGACCTCGAGACTCGAACCCAATTCGCGCGCCAGAACCGAGATCGCCGCGCCGCCCGCGGCGAAGTTCGCCAGCATTGCGATGGTCACCTCCTGCGGGTAGGCGGAGACACCTTGCGCCACGATGCCGTGATCACCGGCAAAGATGATGATCGGAACGCGCCCCGCGCGCGGCTGCTCCGTCCGCTGCAAGCCCGCGAGCTCGACCGCAACGTGCTCAAGCCGGCCGAGCGCGCCGGTCGGTTTCGTCAGCTGCGCCTGGCGGGCCAACGCCGCCTCACGATGGACGGCCGAGACGTCGGGGCATTCCTGGTAAACCCACTCGGGGAGCATGCTATGTCGCCTTGGAATGATGTCGTGGCCTCGGCGTCAGCCGTGTCACGATCTGCGTTTGAGAATGTAGCTATCCATGATCCAGCCATGCCGCTCGCGCGCCTCTTGTCGCGCGGCGACGATGCGAGGCCCCACCTCGGCGAGTTCACCGGACATGATGATTTGATCGGGCATGCCGAGATAGGCGCCCCACCAGATGTGCAGTCCCTTCGGCTCCAGCGACTGAAAGGCCGCGCCGCCGTCGAGCATCACGATCACGGTGTCGGTGCCATCAGGCCAGCCGCCTTCGCGCAACCGCCGGCCCGTCGTGACCAGGAAGGGCTCGCCGATGTCATTGAGCGGCAGCGCATGCGCTGCACACAGCGTCTGGATCGACGTGATGCCCGGAACGACTTCGATCGTCGGCAATGGATCGAGCCGACGCGCGATGCGCAGGCTGGAATCGTAGAGCGACGGGTCGCCCCAGATCAGCAGCGCAACGCGCCCCCTGCTACCGAGATGGTTTGCGATCGCGCGCGACCAGGTTGCGGCGACGGCATCGTGCCAGTCGTCGACGCCCTTGCGATAATCCGTCCCGCCGGCGTCGCGCACAGGCAGGTCAAACTCCGCGATGCGCGTCTTGTCGCCGGTCAGCACGTCGGCGCAAATCGTCCGCCGCAATTCCGCAAGATCTGACTTTGCGGTCCCCTTGCGCGGAATCAGGACGAGATCGGCAGCATTGATCGCGCGGATCGCGGCAAGCGTGAGCTGCGCGGGATCGCCGCAGCCGATGCCTATCAGGGAAAGCGTCAGCATGGCTTCAGCGAAGGGCGGCCGTAAAACGACCGCCCCTCACATCGTCTCTATGCAGCGTTGTACAGGCGCGGCGTAACGAAGCCGTCGGCCGTAACGCCGCGCAGTGACTTTGCCAGCGCGAGCACGGCCAGATCCGCCAACGGCTCGATCACGATGACCAGCGCGTAGGACCCCGCGAAGGTCGCAATGCTGGCGAGGTTGGTAGCGCCAAAGCCCGAACCGTAGAGCGCCCAGAACGCGACCCATGCCACGATGCCGGACTGATAGGCGGTGGAAAGCGCCAGCGCCTGGCGATACTGGAGATCAACATAGGCGGTGTTGCGGGGAATGACGCGCTGGGCCAGCGCCTGGATCGCGAACAGCGGCACCAGCACCGTCGTCACGTTCATGCCGTATTGTGGCAGGTCCGTCGGTGCGAAGAACAGGCCTTGCAGCAGAAGACCGAGCGCCAGCCCAAACGCGGCGGGTGCGGCACCGAACAGCAGGAACAGGGTGGAGCCGAGGATGAAGTGCACCTCGGAGACCCCGACCCGGAAGTGCGGAAGGATCTCGAAAAATGAGAACACCAGCGCGATCGTCGCAATCGTACGCACAACGAACGAAGCGACGCCCTGCTCGCGCACGGCATCGACCGCAAGCTTGAGCGCAACGCCGCCCGCGGCAATTCCCGTCGCATAGCTCAGCACGAGTTTTGCGCCTGTCACGATTTCCGGTTCGATATGCATGGCCTTACGTCCTTCCTGCCGTCACATCGGACGGCGTTGGTGAAAAAATTTGCCCCTTCGGAAGAGCATGCGTCAAGGGGCGAGCGAGGTTCGGCAACGGCGTCATGACGGAGACTCTCCCGCCAAGGCACCGAACAGAATGACGGCGGCCGTGGTCGCGGCGCCTCCTCTTGCAAGCTGGTACGCAAGCTCTGCGATCGTCGTGCGGACGAACCGCTCATCGGCGCGGCCCAGGGATTCCGCCAACAGCGCCGGCGTGTTCGGCGCAAGGCCATGCTCGATCAGCTTGGCGGCCAAAGCCGGAAATGTGCGCCGGCCCATATAGACCACCGTCGTCGCGTCCGGATCGGCGAGCGCCGCCCAGTTCAGGTTCGCGGGCAACTCGCCGGTGACATCGGCGCCGGTCACGAACTGCACCCGGCGTGACGTGTGACGCCGGGTCAGGGGAATGCCGGCCCGTGCCGCGGCGACGCAGGCCGAGGTGACGCCGGGGATGATCTCGTAGTCGATGCCCGCCGCGCCGAGTGCGTCGATCTCCTCTTCCAGGCGGCCGAAGATGCCTGCGTCGCCCGATTTCAGCCGCACTACGCGTGCGCCGGTTCCGGCATAGTCGATCAGCAGCCGGTTGACGTGCTGCTGCTTGGTCGAGGGGCGACCGGCGCGTTTGCCGACCGCGATCAGGTTGGCGCCGGGACGAGCAAGATCGAGGATCGCACCGGAAGCCAGATCGTCATAGAGCACGACGTCCGCCTCGCGCAGCCGAGCGGCCCCTTTCATCGTCAGAAGCTCGGGATCGCCGGGACCGGCGGAAATGAAGGACACGAACCCGCTCACCGGTCCTCCGCGATCAGATGGAAGAACGTACCGGAGGTGTTATCGCGCCGCGAGCCCGTCTCTGCGACCACCGCGCCTGTCGCATCGCGCACGACCGCGAGCGGCGCATCGGGCTGCGCAATGATCGTCGAATAGTGAAACTCATGGCCGCGCAGGCGTGCACCGACCCTGTGCCCGGGTATCGGCGCAGCAAGCTCCGCAAGCCGGTAGCCGAGATGCATGCGACGCTTGGCAAAACTCGTCTCAAGGCCAAGCAAGCCGACCATCTCGTGACATGTCCCCTCGGCATCAGTCAGAACGGTGCCCAGCGCCATATAGCCTCCGCACTCGCCATGCACGGGGCGCGTCTTCGCGAAGGCGCGCAATGCACCGCGAAACCGCGCGTTGGCCGCGAGCCGGCCGGCGTGCAGCTCGGGATAGCCGCCGGGCAACCAGCACACGTCGGCGCGCGCATCGGGCCCTTCATCAGCCAGCGGGGAGAAGGGCGAGATCTCCGCGCCCGCGGCGCGCCAGGCTTCCAGCATGTGCGGATAGACGAAGGAGAACGCCGCATCGCGCGCGAGCGCAATGCGCTGCCCCGGCGGAGAGACTTTCAACTCGCGTGCCGGTGTCGGCGGCGACCAGGCAACGGCCGATCGCAGCACGGCATCGAGATCGACATGCTCGCTGACGAAGCGCGCGGCCTCGGCGATCAGGCCATCCACCTCCGCCTGCTCTTCCGCCTGCACCAGCCCTAGATGCCGCTTCGGCAATGCAATTTCAGCGTGGCGGGGCAGCGCACCGAACACCGCAATGCCGGCGTCCATCATCGCGCGCCGCACGAGGTCCTCATGCCGCGGGCTCGCGACGCGATTGAGGACCACGCCCGCAAGCCGGACGCCTGCGCGGAAATCGCGCAGTCCGGCAGCGACCGCCGCGGCCGTCTGCGCCTGGCCGGACGGATCGATCACGAGCAGCACCGGCCAATCCATCATCTCCGCAATGTCGGCCGTTGCACCGGTGCCCGTGACACCGCGTGCAGCGACACCATCGAACAGGCCCATCGAGCCCTCGGCGAGCACGATATCCGCATCCGCGCCGCGGCCGACCAGGCGCGCGATCGTCTCACGATCCATGGCCCAGCTATCGACGTTGACGGAGGCGCGGCCGGTTGCCGCCGCGTGGAAGGCCGGATCGATATAGTCGGGGCCGCTCTTGAAGCACTGCACCGTCAGCCCGCGGTCGCGCCAGGCGCGCGCGAGCGCCAGCGTCAGCGTCGTCTTGCCGACGCCGGATGCGGGCGCCGAAATGAGGAGGCCCGCGGCCATCACGACGCCTCCGGAAAGCGCGGTGCCGGCCCGACCGGCCGGTAGCGGCGGTCGTAGTCGACAGCATAGAGGCGGCTCTCGGCGAACTGCTCTGCGCCCAGCGTCTTGCCGACCAGAATGAGCGCGGTCCGCTCGAGCTCGCTGCCGATGGCCGCATCGATCGTTGCAAGCGTGGCGCGCACGATGCGCTGATCCGGCCAGCTGGCGCGCCAGACGATTGCGACCGCGCAATCTGCGCCATAGTACGGCGTCAGCTCGGCAATGACCTTGTCGAGCAGATGGATCGACAGATGGATCGCGAGCACGGCACCGGTTGCGGCGAAAGCGGCGAGCTTCTCGCCTTCCGGCATCGCGCTCGCCCGGCCCGGCGTGCGTGTCAGCACAACGGACTGGGCAAGTCCCGGTAGCGTGAGCTCGGCCTCAAGCGCTGCGGCCGCGGCCGAGAAAGCCGGCACGCCGGGTGTGACAGTGTAGGGAATGCCAAGCGCGCGCAGGCGGCGCAATTGCTCGCCCATCGCCGACCAGATCGATAGATCGCCGGAGTGCAGCCGCGCGACGTCCTTGCCTTCCGCATGCGCGGCAGCGATCTCGGCGATGATTTCGTCGAGCGAGAGCGGTGCCGTGTTGACGATCCGTGCACCGGGCGGGCAATGCGCAAGCACGCCCTCGGGCACGAGCGACCCGGCATAGAGACACACCTGACAAGCCGCGGTCAGGTCACGTCCGCGCAGGGTGAGCAGATCTGCGGCACCTGGGCCGGCGCCAATGAAATGTACCGTCATTCGCCGTCTCCTTCGGCAATCGCCGCGGTGGCCGTTCGATCCCGCGAAACCGCTCGTGTCGAAATCAGGCGCGCGCGGCGCCCGGCGGCCGCAAGCGCTGCGGCTTCCGCGACCGATCCGGTGCCAAACTTCTCCTTGACGAGCTCCGATTGGGTCGACGTCGCAAAACCAACCAGCAGCTCAGCCGGAACGGACTTGATGGGCACGCCGAGTTCACGCGCCAGGTGTTTCAGCGCATCCGATTCCGCCTTGTCGCTCACCGTGGCGACCGCAGCGATGCCCTTGCGGCCACCGGCAGCGACGAGCGCCTCGCGCAGCGAGGCAAGCGTCACGTCGCGCCTGAATCCCAAACCCGCCACCCTCATCTGACCGCACTCCATTGTACGACCGACCGCGCCGACTCCCAGGAGCGGTACCGACCCAGTGGAGCGGCATGCGCGATCTCGACCCGCATCAGCTCGCCGCCGTGGCGTTGATGAAGGTCCGCGAGAAGCGCCTCGGTCTCCAGTGTCACGGCATGCACTACCAACCGCGTGCCTGTCTCCAGGCGCGACCAGACGGCATCGAACAACGTCGTGTTGAGGCCGCCGCCGATGAACACGGCATCGGGCGTGTCCAGGCCCGAGAGGATGTCCGGCGCCGTTCCCGCCATGACGGTGATCCGGTGCGTCAGGCCGAAAGCTGATGCATTGCTACGAATGTTCGCAGCGCGATCTTCGCGAGCCTCAACCGCAACGGCCGTTCCCCCGCTCAAGGCCCATTCGACGGAGATCGAGCCGGAGCCTGCGCCGATGTCCCACAATCGCTCGCCGGGCCGTGGCGCCAGCGCCGACAGCGCCAGCGCGCGCATCGGCCGTTTGGTGATCTGGCCGTCGTGAACAAAGAGATCATCGGCGAGACCAGCGCTGTGCGCGATGCCTTGCGATCCCCTCGCCTCCAGCGCAACCGCGACGTGACCGTCGCCGGACTCGGCCGCGTAACTATCGGCGCGATGCTGCCTGATGGATTCCCGCGAGCCGCCAAGCGCCGAGAGGCTCCAGATCGTTGACTGGCCCCAACCGTGATCCGTCAGCCATTTTGCGAGCTCACCGCCCGCCTTGCCGTCGCGCACGAGGCAAATGACCCGCGCGCCACGCGTCAGATGCGACACCAGCCGTTCGAACGGCGCGGCGTGGAGTCCGAGACAGATGGCGGATTCGAGGCGCCAGCCCAGCCGCGCCGCGGCGAGCGAAAATGTGGAGGGTGCGGAATGGGCGATCCACTCGCCCACCTCCAGCTTCTCCGCAAGAGTTCCGCCGACGCCATGCCAGAACGGATCGCCCGACGCGAGTACCGCGGTCGGCCGACCGCGACAGCTCAGCACGCCGTTCGCATTGAACGGCGCTGGCCACCGGCGGCCGCGATCGGCAACGCCTGCGAGCGCGAGATGGCGTTCGCCGCCAAAGACGGTTTCAGCGTCGGCAAGCGCCTTTCGACTTGCCTCGGACAGCCCGGCAAGGCCATCTTCGCCGATGCCAATGATCGTCAACCAGGGATTAGCCATGATACGCGCCCTCATTCTGGGCGGAACCGCCGATGCCAATCTGCTCGCGGACAACGTGTCGCGCGCAGGACTCGACGCGATCTACTCCTACGGCGGTCGCACTCGTGCACCCGCGAACCAGCCGCTGCCGACCCGTGTCGGCGGCTTTGGCGGCGCGAGTGGCCTTGCCGATTACATCCGTCGCGAGCGCATTACACATGTGATCGACGCGACCCATCCGTTCGCGGCCGAGATGAGCCGCAATGCGGTTGCGGCGTGCGCAGACTCCGGAACGCCGCTGATCGTGCTCGAACGCGCTCCATGGGCCCGAACGTCCGGCGACAACTGGATCGAGGTTGCCGATATCGCCTCGGCCGTGGCGGCTTTGCCAGAACACCGCGCCCGGGTGTTTCTCGCCATCGGCCGGCAGCATATCGCGCCCTTCGCTGCGAGGCCGCAGCACGCCTACACATTGCGGTTCGTTGATCCGCCCGAGGGTCCGTTGCCGTTTGATGCCGACGTCATTGTGTCGCGCGGCCCCTTCACCCTCGAGGACGAGCTGGAGATGATGCAATCTCGCGGCATCGAATGGATCGTCGCCCGCAATTCCGGAGGAGACGGCGCGCGCGCCAAGATCGACGCCGCGCGCACGCTTGGCCTTCCCGTGATCATGCTCGCGCGTCCGCAACTGCCGGACGGGCCGCGGGCGGAAAGCGTCACCGAGGTGATGCAATGGCTCGGTCATCCTGCCTGCCTCGGTGCATAGACCCAAGGGCCGACGCGGCGTGTCGCCGAATTGCCGACGATCACGAGCGTCCGCATGTCGGCCATCTCGGGCTTGGCGTCACGCAGCCTGACTGTCTCGATCCGCTCGCCTGGCATGCTGACCGCTCGCGCGAAGACCACGATGCGCTCGCCGCAACCTGCTTCGTTCAAAATGTCCAGCGCGCGCCCAAAACCCTCGGGACGGCTCGCCGAGCGCGGATTGTACAGCGCGATCGCAAAGTCGGCCTCGGCGGCAAGCCGCAGGCGCTTCTCGATGATCGCCCACGGCTTGAGATTGTCGGAGAGGTTGATCGCGCAAAAATCATGGCCGAGCGGGGCACCGGCGCGTGCGGCCGCAGCCAGCATCGCGGTCACGCCGGGCAGAACGCGGATGGAAAGACCCTGCCATTTCGGCTGTTCTTCGAGCGCCTCGAACACGGCAGACGCCATGGCAAAAACGCCGGGATCGCCGGACGACACCACGACGACATGATGGCCTTCGGATGCGAGCCGCAAGGCTTCGCTCGCACGCTGCAACTCGACGCGATTATCGGACGGGTGCAGCGTCAGCCCGTCACGCGGGCGTACGCGCGCGACATAGGGCGCATAGCCCACGATATCGGTGGCAGCCGCAAGCGCGGCAGTGACGTCCGGCGTGACCAGTGCGTCGTCGCCCGGTCCAAGTCCAGCTATGGTCAGCGTGCCCGTCATTCGGCTGATACCATGCGCCGCCCGTGCCCGTGCACCAGCACGATCGCGAAGTAGGGACAGTCGGCTTCATCGACATCGATCAGCCGCGCGACACGCTCACCCGGCATCGTCCCGCGCTCGACCAGCCACGCGCCCGCCAGACGGCCGGCGGATGTAAGCGCGCGGCGCACCTTTGTCAGGTTGCGCCCGGTCTTCATGATGACGAGAGCATCGGAATTGCGCATCCGCCGCTCCAGTTCATCCTCAGCCAGCGTACCCATCAGGACCGTCGTCACGTCGTCGCCAAGCGCGATCGGGTGGCCGACCGAATTCCAGCAGCCGGCCATGCCGGGAATGCCTGCGATCACCTCGATTTCGACGCGCCCCCGCAAGCGCGCGTGCAGATGCATGAAGGAGCCGTAGAAATAGGGATCGCCCTCGCAGAGCACGACGACATCGACGGCGCGCGCAAGCCGCGCCAGACGTTCCGCCCATTCATCATAGAAGCCCGAGAGCAGACGGACATAATCCGGACTATCGAAGGCGATCTCCGTCGTGACCGGATATTCCATCGGATATTCCGCTACATCCGCGGCCAACATCCCCTCGACGATGCGGCGCGCCTGGCCGGGCCGGCCCTTCTTGCGGAAGTAGGCGACGTGCTTTGCCGCGCGCACCTCGCGATCGGCACGCACGCTCATCAAGTCCGGATCGCCTGGCCCGAGGCCGCAACAGATGATACGCCCCATCGCTATTCGCTCCGGCTCGCCAGCGCATTCACGGCGGCAACTGTGATCGCAGAGCCACCGAGGCGCCCCTCGACCGTCAGCGCCGGCACTGGCGGATCGGCCATCAATGCGGCCTTTGATTCGGCCGCGCCCACGAAACCAACTGGACAACCGACGATCGCCGCCGGCCTCGGGCAATCGCGGTCCTCAAGCATGTTGAGGAGATGAAACAGCGCGGTCGGCGCATTGCCAATCGCGACGATCGCGCCTTCAAGGTGAGGCCGCCACAGCTCCAGCGCCGCGGCGGAACGAGTATTGCGCATAGACTGCGCGAGCGCGGGAACGGTGGCATCGCCGAGCGTGCAGATGACCGCGTTGCTGGCCGGCAGTCGCGCACGCGTAATTCCCTCCGATACCATCCGCGCATCGCAAAGAATGGGCGCTCCCTTCTGCAGGGCCGCGCGCGCGATAGTCACCATGCCGGGCGTGAAACGGATATGCATTTCGAGACCCACCATGCCCGCAGCGTGGATCATGCGCACGGCCACCGCCTCCTCGTCGGGCGTGAAGCGGCCAACATCTGCCTCTGCCCGAATGGTGGCAAAGGATTGCCGGTAGATCGCCGCGCCGTCGGTCTCATAGACGTGCGGCATCAGTGTGCTCCCACTACGATCGAGGGGTCTTTGACGATGCTCGCACTGCGCAGGCCGCGCCTGATCGGCGTATCGCGCGTGGACCCGTCACGGACGAGATCAAATCCTTCGCTGGTCGCAGCCAGCGTGATCGACGCCGGACCGGAATGGGCGCAGCCCTTGGTGCAACCGGAGACATGAAGCCGCGCACCCGCGGCGATGTGCGGCGCGAGTGCAGCCGCAAGCTCGCGCGTATCGGCATGCGCCTCCCGACACCTCGGAGCACCGCTGCAAGCGATCACGCGAAGCGCCGGGTCGTCGGCCTGTGTGATGACATCATCGCAGCGGGGCATCTCGTGCAAACCCTCGACCAGCATCATCCGCCACGGCGTCATGCGAAGCGCCTGCCCGTAACCGGCCAGATGACGAAGCGCCGAATGGGTCAGTTGTCCGAACGTCGCGCCGACCAGTGCACCCTGCGGATAAAGGCCGGGCAGCGGCGCGACCGTCACGGATGTGGGTCTGGCATGGCCGCGCAGCGCCTCGGGCAGCCGCGTCCCGGCGCGGATATGGGCCATCATCCGCCCTCGCCCGCCCTTGGCTCCGCCCGACGTCACGAACCATCCGGCGAGTGCCAGCGCGACATCGACCACGTCCGTCCGCGCAACGGAGCGACCGAGTTCTGCACCGTCGGCGCGCACGATGAGTCCGCCCGCGGGATCGCGCTCGATGCGCACATCAGCCGACGCTGTCGTGAGCGCACGCTCCTTCCCGTCATCAACCGCAAAGCCAAACTTGGTCGGAAGATCGAGAGAGCTGTTGGCGAGAGCGCGCTCGAGTTCGATGGCAAGCGAACATGTATCATCGCCGGCACGCCAGAACGGCGTCACCAGAACGTTGCGCCGCGATTCGGTCTCTGCATCAGGATCGAGCAACCCCAAGAGCGTGAGCCCGTCGAGCAGCGGCAAATGACCGTCATGACTCACGCCACGGATCTGGAGGTTGGCACGGCTGGTCAGGTCGATCAGGCCGTTGCCGTAGCACTCGGCCAGATCAGCAAGGCCGGCCGCCTGCCCAGCATCCAGCCGCCCGCCAAAGGGGCGCACGCGAACCATCAGCCCGTCGCCCGATAGCATCGGCCGCAAGGCGCCAGGGCACCAGCCCTTGACGGCAACCGCACTCATGACGCCTCCCGCAGCGCGGCCGCAATCGAATTGCGCCGCGTCTTCCACAGCGATGCCTCATGCAGGCGGGTGAAGCAGGTCTCCATCGCAGCGAGCGCCGCCGGATTCTCGCGCGCCATGAAGGCGCGAACATCGTCGTTGCCCAGCGTCGCGTCGTAGTAGAGGTCGAAGAGATGCGGCGGCACGGCACCGGCAAGATGCGCAAAGGCGGCCATATGCTCGAGCGTCGCCGTGATCTCGGCTGCGCCACGAAAGCCATGGCGCATCATGCCCCCGATCCAGGCCGGGTTGGCGGCGCGCACGCGCACCACGCGCGATATCTCCTCGGTCAATTTGCGGGCCCGCGGCTGATCAGGACGCGTAGCATCGAGATGGTAGAGCGCCACCGCCGTGCCTAATCGCGCCGCGGCAGCTGCAACGCCCGCCTCATGCGCCGCATAATCAGCGGCGAGCAGCAGGTCTGTCTCCGGCAGGTCCTGCGTATGGACGAAGGCATCGGCGGCAGAGAGCCGCGCCTCGATACCCGCGCGGTCCGGCTGCATCGCGCCATCGGACGAGAAGGCCCAGGACGATGCCGACAGCCAGGCCTCGCCGGCCGCATCGCGCGATTCCTGCGTGAAGACGTCAGGAATCGACGACAAGCCGACGCCATACTGCCCGGGAGACGGTCCGAACACGCGTGACGCGCGATGACGATATGGATTTTCCTCGCCCTCGTCCTCGCGCCCCGAGAGCGCCTCGGCGGCGGCCTCGAACAATTGCGCCAGACCGGCAAAAACGTCGCGGAACAGGCCGGATACGCGCAGCGTGACGTCGATGCGGGGACGGCCGAGCTCGGCTGGCGCGATGATGTCGTAACCCGTCACGCGGCCCGATCCGTGATCCCAGCACGGTACGACGCCGGCCAGATGCAGGGCCATCGCAAAATCCTCGCCCGCGGTACGCATGGTCGAGGAGCCCCAGAGATCGATGACGAGTCCCTTCGGCCAGTCGCCGTGATCCTGCAAGTGACGGCGCAGCAACTCCTCGGCGAGCTTGATGCCTTGCGCATACGCCGACGGCGTGGGTACGGCGCGAGGGTCGACGGCAAACAGATTGCGGCCCGTGGGCAACACGTCCTGGCGCCCGCGATATGGCGAGCCCGCCGGCCCCGGCGCAACGCGCCTGCCGGCAAGTGCCGCGAGCAGCGCCGCCTTCTCCGCCGCGCCGCAAGCGCCGCGGCCGAATATATGCAGTCCCTCGCCGTACTGGCTTTCCTTGAGATCGCAGACGAAGCGATCGATCAACGGAATGGCCTCGGCCGGCGCAGCCGAAGCATTAAGCCCCAAATCATCTTCCAGCCCGGCGGCACAAGCTTCATCACGGATGGCCGCAATCAGCCGCTGTCGGCGCGCCGGATCAAGGCCCTCGGCCGTCGAATATTCGTCGAGCAGTCGCTCGAGCCGGCGCAGGCCTTCAGGCACCGCAGTCTTGGCCAAAGGCGGCGGCAGATGGCCGATCGTGACCGCGCCAATCCGCCGCTTGGCCTGTGCCGCCTCGCCCGGATCGTTGACGATGAACGGATAGATCACCGGCAGGTCGCCAATCAGCGCGTCCGGCCAGCATGCGGGCGATAGCGCAACGGACTTGCCTGGCAGCCATTCGAGCGTGCCATGCGCGCCCATGTGGATGACGGCGTCGATGCCTTGCTGCCTAAGCCACAGATAGAACGCAACATAGGCGTGGCCTGGCGTGCGCGAGAGATCATGATAGTTGGCATCGCGCTGACCGACCTCGCCGCGCTCGGGCTGAACCGCGATGACGGCCTTGCCGCAGCGGATCGCCGCGAAGTGAAACGCACCGCCGTGGCAGCTCGGATCGTCCTCTGGTGCGCCCCAGGCGCGCGCGAGCTCATCCTGTAACTGGCGTGACAGGCCTGACAGCGCCACACGGTACTCGGCGACGCTCCAGGTCAATTGCTCCCGCAACATAACGTCGCCAAGCACCTCCGCCGCCTCGACATCGAAACCGACATCGCCGAGATCGGAAATCAGCGCTTCGACTGACGCGAGAGCGTCGAGCCCGACCGCATGGGCGATCTGGTGCGGGCGCCCCGGATAGTTCGAGAGCACGATCGCCAGCCGTTTTTCGTTGACCGGCTTGCTCGCGAGCCGATGCCAAGCCGCGACCCGCGCAGCGACGGCGCTCACGCGCTCATCGTCCGCTCCGTGCGCGAGACGGGCGAACTGCAGATCGCGATCGCGCTCGCCCGGTGCTTTGAAGCTCACGACACCGGCGAACAACCGGCCATCGACCTCCGGCAAGACTACATGCATCGCGAGGTCACCTGGCGCCAGGCCGCGAAGCGATTCCGCCCAATCCTCGCGCCGGGCCGTGGACAAGGCGACCTGGAACACCGGACACGCAGCAGTATCGAACGGTGTCGTGCCGTCGTCACCGATTGCCGAGAACGCGGTCGCGTTGACGATGGCCGCTGGAGGATGCTGCGCGAAATGCGCACGCAACCAATCCGCGACGCCCATAGCTTTCAGCGAGGTGACGAACAGGCCGTATGCGTCAAAGCCCTTGTGCCGCAGCGCTGCGATCAGCGCGTCGACCGGACCTGTGTCGGCGGCGGTGAGATAGGAGCGATAGAACGTGACCAGCGCGCGCGGCCGTCCATCGCCTGTCGGCTCTGCCACGACACCGCGAGCGAGGTCATAGAAACCGATCTCGGGAATATCGGTCTCCCCGACAACAGGTCCAGCATAAAGGCCCGACGCCAGTGCAAGTTGCGCAATCGCCGCTTGCGCCGCGACCGGGCCGCCCTTGTCACAGAGAACCTTGAGCCGCCCAAGCGTCGAGACCGGCAGTGTGGAGAAAGCATCCAGCCGTTCATCATCGCGACCGTCCGCCGGCAGCACCGCTAGTGCGATGTTGCGGTCCTTTGCCAACCGGTGCAGGGCAGCCAGCCCGTACGGCCAATAAGACTCTCCCCCGATCAGGCGGACCAGAATGCCCCGCGCCCGCGACAGCGTACGCTCGACATAGGTGTCAACCGATAGCGGGTGACGCAGCTCGGCAAGATTGGCAAGCCTCAGCGACGGCAGGCTGGCGCGCCCGCGCCGCCAGCCCGACGCGAAGGCTGCGAGATCGCTGTCCGAGAACGAGAGCACCACGAGATCGGCCGGATCCTGGCCGATATCCCTTGGCGTCGCGGCCTCATCAAGGCCGCGGCTCTCCCGAAAGACGACGTGCATCAGATGCCAAGCCTCGCAATACCAAGTCGCGTACTAGCAAGTCCCGTAATATCAAGTCCTGCCCTGATCGCGGCTTCATCGATATCGCCGTGTTCACCGATCACAACCAGCTTTGATTGCCTCGGCCGCGTGCCCCAGGGCCCGTCGAACTGATGTCGCACCCGCTCCCCGACCGATTGCAGCAGCAGCCGCATCGGCTTGCCTTCGATCGCGATATATCCCTTGACGCGCAGCACATTCTGCTCGCGCGCCAGCCGCCGGACCGACGCAACCAGCGCATCAATATCCGTGACTTCCGGAAGATCGATGACGACGGAGGCAAAATCATTGTGCTCGTGCCCGTCCTCGCCGTCATGGTGCGAGGGACGCGCGGCAAGATCGTCCTCGGCGGCGGCTTCGAGACCGAGGATCACGCGGGCATCGACGACGCCATCGACGACCGACAGCATCGGCACACGGCGCGGCATCTCGGCCTCGATCGCAGCCTTTGCCGCTTCGAGCCCGACCGAGCCGGCAAGATCCACCTTGGTGAGCAGCACGATATCGGCGCAGGCGATCTGGTCCTCGAACACTTCCGACAGCGGCGTCTCGTGATCGAGACTGTCATCGGCCGCACGCTGCGCTTCCACGGCGCCCGGATTCGGCGCGAAGCGACCGGCAGCTACGGCCTCGGCATCGGCCAGCGCGATCACGCCGTCAACCGTGATCCGCGACCGGATCTCCGGCCAGTCGAACGCCTTGAGCAATGGTTTTGGCAAAGCCAGCCCTGATGTCTCGATCAGGATATGATCGGGCCTCACCTTGCGCGCGAGCAGCTGCTCCATGGCCGGAATGAAATCGTCGGCAACGGTGCAGCAGATGCAGCCATTGGCGAGCTCGACGATATTTTCCGCCGGACAATTGGCATCGGCGCAGGACTTCAGGATCTCGCCATCGACGCCTTCGCTGCCGAACTCGTTGACGAGCACCGCGAGCTTCCTGCCGTTGGCGTTGGTGATCAGATGCCGGATCAGCGTCGTCTTGCCCGATCCGAGAAAGCCGGTGACGACGGTGACGGGGACCTTGGTGAGGGAGTTCATTCAGCGGCCTCCGGGACGACGGCAATGGGCGGAATGCGAGCAAGCGATTGCTTGCGGAAAATTTCGGGGCGGCTGCGCCACGGCACGATGCCATCGGGCGCCGTCGCATAGGCCGATGCGCCGGCAATCACATCGCGCGCGTTGGCATCCGACAGGCGGCCGTAGACATAGGACCATCGTCCCGGCGCGCTGAGCGCGACCGAACAGCCCTGGCTGCACGCGGACAGACATTCGACGGGAACCACGCTGACACCTTCGGGCACGCCGGCGTCGAGAATGGCGGCGTGCAGGCGCTTGCCGGGCGCGGTCTCGCCCTCGGCCAGCGTCTGTCCGGCACGGCAGGTAATGCAGACGTGAAGTGTGACAGTCATCGCCCCTTCCAGGATAGACAGCGGGAGGCGATGAGGCGCGCGAACCCATCCGAAGGAAGGCTCACTTCCCCGTCGCGGAACACCCCGTCCGCCGGTCTCTAACGTTGCGTTGGCAGGTCTCCCGGCTTGCGGAGCAGGATTTTGTCCTTCGATCCCCGCCTTCCCGACCCTGTTGGGGCAGTGGCTTTGGGCATCTCTCCGGTCACGGTCGCGGGGGCGGCTGCTTTTCGAACCCAAACCTCTCGATTTGAGCCCTATCGCATTCCCTCTTCGCCTGTCGTAGGACAGGAACCAACGCAGGCCCACCATTTGCTTTGGGCCGCGACTTGTCAAGCCGAAGGACCACGCCAAATGATGTCTGAACAGGATGCCGCCGAGGACGAGGACGTCGTCGCCTCCGAGGCGTCAGTCGACACCCGCCATGCGGTGAAAATGGCGAAGAAAAAGGTCGCCCGCGACAAGATCATGGCGACCAAGAGTGGCGAAAAGGGGCTGATCATCGTTCACACCGGTGCGGGAAAGGGAAAATCATCCTCCGCCTTCGGCATGATCGTGCGCTGTGTCGCGCATGGCTTCCCCTGCGCGGTCGTGCAGTTCATCAAGGGCGCCTGGGATACCGGTGAGCGCCGCGTGCTCACCGGTCACTTCGGCGAGCTCTGCCAGTTTCATGCGATGGGCGAAGGCTTTACCTGGGAAACGCAGGACCGCGCCCGCGACGTCGCCGCCGCAAAGGCGGGATGGGAGAAGGCCAAGCAGCTGATTCTGGATCCCGGCTTGCGCATGGTCGTGCTTGACGAGATCAACATCGCGCTCCGCTACGACTATCTGGAGATCGCCGAGGTCGTCGAATTTCTGAAAGCCTCGAAGCCACCGATGACACACGTCGTTCTCACCGGCCGTAACGCCAAGGACGAGTTGATCGAAATTGCCGACCTCGTCACCGAGATGACGCTGGTAAAACATCCCTTCCGCTCCGGCATCAAGGCGCAGCCGGGCGTCGAGTTCTGAAGACAATTCGATGGCGCGCGCGTTGATGATTCAGGGAGCAGGCTCGGACGTGGGCAAATCGCTCATCGTCGCAGGCCTCGCGCGCGCCGCGCGGCGCCGTGGCTTGCGCGTGCTCCCGTTCAAGCCGCAGAACATGTCGAATAATGCGGCGGTGACGGTGGACGGCGGCGAGATCGGCCGCGCGCAGGCCTTGCAGGCCTTGGCTGCCGGCGTCGAGCCGCACACCGACATGAATCCGGTCCTGCTGAAGCCGGAGACCGATGTCGGCGCACAGGTCATCGTGCAGGGCAAGCGCATCGCAACGGCGCGGGCACGCGAATATGCTTCCTTGAAGCCATCGCTCATGGGCGCGGTGCTCGAGAGTTTTGGGCGGCTGAAGGAGCGCGCCGATCTCGTGCTCGTCGAAGGCGCCGGCAGCCCGGCCGAGGTCAATCTGCGCAAGTCCGACATCGCCAATATGGGCTTCGCCCGAAAGGCCGACGTTCCGGTCGTGCTGATCGGCGACATCGATCGCGGTGGTGTCATTGCGCAGCTCGTCGGCATCAAGACCGTGATCGACGCAGAAGACGCTGCGATGATCCAGGGGTTCGTCATCAACAAGTTCCGCGGCGACCCCACGCTGTTTGACGACGGCTACCGCCTGATCGAAGCCAGGACATCCTGGCGCGGCTTCGGGGTGCTGCCCTATTTCACCCGCGCGACCGAGCTTCCGGCCGAGGATGCGCTGGGGCTCGGCGAGGCCCGCAAGCCCGGCCAATGCAAGATCGCGTTTCTTGCATTGTCGCGGATCGCCAATTTCGACGATCTCGATCCGCTCAAGCTCGAGCCAGGTGTCGACCTCGTGATGGTCCGTCCCGGAGAAGCCGTTCCCGGCGACGCCAGGCTGGTGATTATTCCCGGCTCGAAATCGACGCGCGGCGATCTCGCCTTCCTGCGCGCGCAGGGCTGGGACATTGATCTGCTCGCCCATCACCGCCGCGGCGGTCACGTGCTCGGTGTCTGCGGCGGGTACCAGATGCTCGGGGGCAGCGTGGCCGATCCCGAGGGGATTGAGGGGCCGGCGGGCCAAACGGCCGGGCTCGCGCTGCTGGATGTAACGACGGTGATGACCGGGGAGAAGACGCTCGCCCTCGTCACCGCGCAGCACGTCGCGACCAGGCAACCGATCGCTGCCTATGAAATCCACATCGGGCGAACCGATGGGCCCGATCGCGCGCGCCCGTTCGCCATGCTCGATGGCGCGCCGGAAGGAGCGATCTCACGTGACGGCCGCGTGTACGGCAGCTATCTGCACGGACTGTTTGCGTCCGACGATTTCCGCAGCTCGTTTCTCAGGCAATTGGACATTCCAGTCACGGATCAGCAGTACCGCGGAAGAGTAGAGAGCGCGCTCGATGCGCTCGCCGATCACATCGAGGCTCATCTCGACGTCGAAGGGTTGCTCGCGCTCGCGCGTTGAGGGATCAGCGCACGAGAGCGCCGGCCAGGCGCGCCCATTCGGCCTCGTTGCCCGGCAAGCCCAACCGCAGCCATCCCGGTTGTTGCCCGAAGATGCGCGACCAGATGTGCGCACCGGCGAGCCGCTCCTGCGCAGCGGTCGCGTCCGTTGTCTCATAGAGACGGAACAGCGGCGCGCCGCCGAGAAGACGCCATCCTCGCGATTTCACTTCGGCATCGAGCCGCAGGCAATCGCCGTCGAGACGAGTCGCAGTCGCCTTGGCCCAATCACGATCGAGCAAGGCGCGCCGTCCGACCGCAATCGCGGCGCCGGAAACCGGCCATGGGCCCGCCATCACAGATAGCGCCGCGATGTCCCCTTCCCCGCCGAGCACGAAGCCAAGACGTAAGCCCGCGAGACCATAGAATTTTCCGAACGAGCGCAGAATCAGGAGGCCGGGTCGTCCCGCCTCCGCTGCCAGCGACAATTCGGGCGTGGCGTCGGCGAAACTTTCGTCGATGACAAGACGACCGACGCGCGGCAACAGCGCGAGCAGCTCAGCCTTGTCATAGCGTCGGCCGTCGGGGTTGTTGGGATTGACGACCACGGCGAGGTCGGCTCCGGCCAGCGCATCGAATGTGGAGACTTCGACAACGTCCCAGCCTGCGACCGACAAGGCCGCAACGTATTCGTTGTAAGTCGGCGCGAGAACGCGGGCTCGGCCACATGGCGCAAGCCGCGGTAAGAGCTGGATGGCCGCTTGCGCACCGGCCAAAGCCAGAATTGGCGCACCGGTTGCATAGGCCTGCCGCGCGGCTTCGTGCAGGGATTCGATATCGGAATGCGACGGCAGCGCGCTCCAGTGCCGCTGCCCGATCTCGCCGACCGGATACGGCTGTCGATTGATGCCCGTCGACAGATCGATCCAGTCCTGCACGCGTCCGCCGAAACGCTGCACCGCCTGATCGAGATTGCCGCCATGCTCGCGCATCGCTAGCCTCGTCATGCCAAAGCCAAGGCCACGAGCGAAGCACCGAGCAACGCCATCGCGCGGATGTAGAGCCGCAGGCCCTGCGGGATATCGGCAGCAAGGGGATCGCGCGCACGCTCGTTCAGCCAAGGTTCTTCGCTCATGCCGCCATGATAGCCGCGCGGCCCACTCAACCGTACGCCGAGCGCACCTGCCATGGCGGCCTCCGGCCAGCCGGCATTGATCGAACGATGGCGGTTCGCGTCCCGCACCATGCAGGACAGCGCCGCCGAGAAGCGCGCGGAGACCAGCCCGAAGAGAAAGCCTGTCAAACGCGCAGGGACGAAGTTGGCAACATCATCGATGCGCGCAGCCGCCCAGCCGAAATACAGATGACGTTCGGAACGGTGACCAATCATGGAATCCAGCGTATTAATGGCCTTGTAGCCCAAAATTCCCGGCAGGCCGAACAGCGCGCCCCAGAACACCGGCGCTACGATGCCATCGGAGGCGTTTTCGGCGAGACTCTCGATGGCTGCCCGCGCGATTCCCGCTTCATCAAGCGTTGCCGGGTCGCGCCCCACGATCTGCGCGACCGCGAGACGCGCGGCATCGATATCGCCCGATTGCAGCGGCTGCGCCACCGCGTCGACGTGATCATAAAGCGAGCGGAGCGCAACCATGGGCCATGCGAGGATTCCGAGGATCATGACGCCGCCCCATCTCGGAGACAGCACAGCCTGCACAATCCAGCCCAATGCAACGCATAGCCCGATCACCAGAAGCGCTGCGGCAAGGCCTGCGATGCGGCGGATCGCCGGCGCGTCGGCGGATCGGTTCCAGCTGCGGTCGAGAAGGCTGATCAGCCGGCCAAGCCAGGTCACGGGGTGGCCGATGCGCGAGAACAGCCCGCCCGGCCACCCTACCAAGGCGTCCACCGTCATCGCCACTGCCATTGCCCCGGCAAAACCCACGCATCGATTCCTGTTACGCCCGCCCTGATGTGCAAGAATTGCACCGGAGCACAAGCCCCGAGGGGAGAATTCGGCTTTGTCTTTGCCGACAATTGATGGTTAGTGCGGGTCCGAACGGAGAATTCAATGGCGATTGTGCTGGTCACGGGAGGCGCACGTTCCGGGAAAAGCCGGCGCGCCGAGTCGCGCGCCCGCGCCTGTCCCGGCCGGCCCGTCTACATCGCAACCGCCGAAGCGCTCGATGCCGAGATGGAGGAGCGGATCGCCGGTCACCGCGCGCGCCGGGGCAACGACTGGATCGAGCGCGAGGCCCCGCTGGATCTCGTGCAGGCGCTGACCGACACGGATGGCGGCGGTGCCCGGCTCGTCGATTGCCTCACGCTGTGGCTGTCAAACCTCCTTCACGCCGGACGCAATTGGCCGGACGAAGCCGCCATGCTCACGGCTGTACTCGGCCAACAACAGAGTCCGGTGATCCTCGTAACCAACGAAGTCGGCCTCGGGATCGTGCCCGACAATGCGCTGGCGCGCAGCTTTCGCGATGCCGCCGGTCTGTTGAACCAGAACATCGCCGCAGTCGCCGATGAGGTCGAGTTCGTGGTGGCGGGATTGGTGATGAAGGCCAAGTGATGTCCTGGATCGGGCGCCTCCGAGCGATCGTCACCGACTTGAGGATCGGCGCTTCCTTCACTACGATTCTTCCCTTCGGTTCGCCCAAAACCATGGACGATGGCGCGCTTACGCGCACAAGCTGGTCGTTTCCCATTGCGGGATTGCTGGTGGGCCTGGTGGGATCGACCGTCTACGCCATCGCTCAAACACTTGGCCTGGCGCCGAGCCCGGCCGCAATGCTTGCACTTGCAAGCACGGTCATCGTGACCGGCGCCCTGCACGAGGATGGCCTGGCCGACACCGCGGACGGTCTCGGCGGCGGCCCGACGCGTGAGCGGAAACTCGAGATCATGCGTGACAGCCGGATCGGCACTTATGGCGTGTGCGCACTCCTGATATCACTCGTCCTGCGCTGGAGCGCGCTGACGGCGATCGCCACGCCGCGGTCGATCGCAATCGCGCTCCTACTCGCGCACGCAGCCGCGCGCGCGGGGCTTCCGATATTCATGGCGCTTGTGCCGCCGGCGCGGACGGACGGGCTCTCGGCCGGCGCCGGGCGGCCGGCCGGGCCGAACGCCGCCATCGCGCTCGGCCTTGGCGCCATGGTGCTCGTGGTCGGCTTCGGTCCGGGCAAGGCAATCCTGGCCGTGATCCTGCTGGCGTTCATTGGGCTGATGACGGCCTGGCTTGCCATCAAACAGATCGGAGGGCAAACGGGTGATATTCTCGGAACGTTCGAGCAGCTCGGAGAGACCGCCATCCTGTTGATGGCCGCCGTTCTCCTTTATCCGGGTATGCCATCCTGATGGTCTCCTTCGACGACGAGTTTCGCAGACAATTGCGCGAGCTGTTGGTCTGGCGGCGCGACGTGCGGCGTTTCCGCAGCGATCCGCTACCCGAGGGTACGCTGGAGCGGCTCATCGACCTCGCCTGCCTGTCACCATCGGTCGGCCTCAGCCAGCCGTGGCGCTTTGTGATCGTTGAGGACAAGGCGCGGCGGTATGCAATCGTTGAAGACTTCAAGGCCTGCAACGCCGATGCGCTGCGTGCCTATTCTGGTGAGCGGGCCGCGCGATACGCAAGCCTGAAGCTTGCCGGCCTTGAAGAGGCGCCGGGCCATCTCGCGGTCTTCGCGGAGAGAGCCTGCGAGACCGGGCATGGGCTTGGGCGTGCGACGATGCCGGAAACCATCGACTATTCCGTCGTCGCGGCCATCTGCTCGATATGGCTCGCAGCGCGCGCGGAATGCATCGGGCTTGGCTGGGTATCGATCCTCAATCCGCTCCGCATCGGCGCCATTCTCGACGTACCGGAGACCTGGAAATTCATCGGCTATCTCTGCGTGGGTTACGCCCAGGCTGAGCTCGATCGCCCCGAACTCGAGAGGGCCGAATGGGAATATCGGCGGCGGTCGGAGGATTTCACCATCCGCCGCTAGCCCGTGGCGCCGAAGCGATCGGGCAATTCGAGACATTTCAGGGATTGATGGAGGATCGTAGCACGGAGGAGCGACTCGAATCGTCATTCGGATTCTTTGTTCGCACGCTCAACCAGCGGCTCCCTAAGGCGTTCCCGATTTCCGAAGATCGCATTCAGCTTTTTGGAAACACGGAAGTGCTCCGCGCTAGCCAAGCTATCCGCCCGCGTCGCCAGCACTTGCGCCGACGTCCTCGTCACGCCTTCGAACAACGGCTCAGATTTGCCATCATTAGATTTTTCTTGATCTCCCGGTGCACACGTCGTGCACACGCCACCCTGCAACCGATTGAAAATATTGAACTCTCGGTCCAATCCATCATGGGCGCAACGCAGAATCGATGCGATAACATATTGATGTTATTTCGCTTTATCGTCTGATCCGGAATAGCTGATTTTTGGGCCGACACAAATTCAAAGCCGACTATTGGGGCATTTTCCCTTCGTTTCAAGTGCTTAAGCCGGTCGCCTTTCGTCCCGTGATGATGCCGTGCTTTCTCCGGTACGGCATTCCAGTACCGAATGAGCTCATGCTGTACCGGGCTGGTTCCGACCCTCCTACCAGTCCCGGGCAAAGTAACGTGCCGCTCTGGCCACGCCTAGGATAGAACAAGCGCCATCGTAGATTTGGCGGCGACAGAGCAAGGAAACCTGCGGGCGGCGATCCCGAAGTTAGCGTTTGCGCTATCGGAACCGCAGGCTTGCGAAAGCTTCGTCCCAAATTGGACTCGAACAACAAGCGTTGCTCTCGGAAGGCAAAGGTCACACGTTCGAATCGTGTCGGGTGCGCCAAATTCCGCCACTTGAGATTAAAACAGCGAACTGTCGCTTAGTTGTTTGATGGCGACCGATGGTGCGAAGTGGACGTTTGATACGAGCGGCTTCTCGAGCAGGTTGCCAAATGGTCTCCGGCAATCCCGGGACGGCTCAGACCTGGCCGGCCGTCAGAGAGTTCGTCTCAGTCTATCGCCAAGCGCAAGAAGCCCTGGATAGGCCGGGGCTTTTGAAATGTTCTGTCTTGTTGATCAGAGCTTCGCGACCAACGGACCGCCGAAGCGGTAGTTGACGCGGACGGTGACGGACCTAGCTAGGGCGAAGGCGGGGACGCGCGGGTTCTGAAGTTGCCGCGCTGGCTAAATTCAAACCGGTTGACGTCGAAATTCTTCGGATACGTGTTATCCAATTGTGGCGGTATCGGAAGGTTGTAGCCGATCTTCAACTGGTTCATCAGGACGCCGCGTAACCGCATCGATCCGGCAAGGCCGGCAGTTACGCAGGTGCCTGCCACATTCTCGAGTCCGGGGGCGCATGCGGCTGCGGCAATCGAACCGGTAAGGACACTGACTCCAAAAGCAATCGTGACGATAAGGCCGGTGTTGAAACGTTTTGACATGTCGGCCTCTCTCAAAAATTCACGGTTGCGCCGCCGGCGACGACCCAGGCGTCGCCGGACATGAACGGCACTAACGGCGCGAAGGCCGGCGGTCCCGGATTCTCGTTCTCCCGAATCCAGACCCGCTCGACCCTGCCATTGATGTTGATCTTGTTGGTGACATTGTAGTTGGCGACTCCACCTGCCGCCCAGCGGGTCTTCGCCGGGACGAAGCTGAACGTCGCAGCAGCATAGCCATCGTGGTCGCGATAGAGATAACCCACGGTGGGGCCGACGGTGAAGCCGTTGGCAAACCTGTAGTTCAATCCGGCATTGACCCTATACAGGTTGCTGTTGGAATTGAATCCTTCCTGAATCAAGGCCAACCCGCCAGGATCAAGAATCTCATTCTTGTCGGTATGGGTCCAGAAACCATCGCTGTAGATCGACCACCTTTGATCAAAGGCATAAGATGCACTGCCGGAAATCGTCGTGCGCGGCCCGACCCTGTACTTGTCATAGCCTAGTATGCCGAACTGGCCGGATTGCGAGGTGCCGTCCCAGGAATAGGACCCGGAGCTCTGCAGCGAGAGCGGCCCATTGGAATATCCAAGCGCGGCGGTCACCGTTGCCTCGTCGCCGTTCTTGACACTGATGGTATCGGTGGTCAGGCCGGTAATCAGGTTGAGAGATTCCTTGTTGAACGAGTTGCGCTGGGTATAGCCACCCGACAGGGTAAAAATCAGCGTCTGCGACAGCGGAATATTGACGCCCGCGGTCGGTCCGAAATTCCAGCCTTCGCCGTAGGTGCCCTGGTCGACGAGATCGCCGTCCATGCGCGCGAAGCGCGAGTTGCCGTAAAGCGCGGACTTCCCGGTCGGGGCGTTGATCAGCATCGCGACAAAGGGCTGGAAGCCGGTGAAGCCATTGTAAGTGACGGTGCCCGAGAATTGCGAATCGACCGGCGTATCAACCGAGCCGCGCTCGCCGGATGTTGATTGCGACGACGAGACAAAGCCACCCCGCAGCACGAATTCGAGTTTCCAATTGGGGTTGGGATTGCCTGTCAACGACAGCGACATCGGCGTGTAAAGCTGCGTACCGTGACCGGTGCCGGTCAGCGGTGCCGCATTGGTGGGAAAGCCTCGGGTGTTCTGCCAGCTGAAATAGCGGACTTCGGTGTTGTAGCTGATGTTCCACGCCTGATCGATCGATTGCGCGACGGCCTTGACCGGCACATCGGCTGCAAGCGCCTGGCCCGCACCACCTCCGCACGCAGCCGCCACCACCGCTGCACCGGCAATTAATCGTCGCATAAAATTTCCCCGCCGCCCAACTTCCAGAACGCATTTCACAGCATTACGGGAAACTTTCAAAGTCAGTAATGCTCGCCAAACAGGGCTGGCCTGTGGGGAATGATGCACCGGTTACGGAGGAGCCGCGGCTGGTCTGCTATTTTCCAATATACTTCAGACCGATATAGGGGCCGCTGGCGCCGAAGTTGGTGTTGTTACCGTTGCGGATCGTCGAACCGGAAGAAGGCGAACCGGAAAAGTAGTTTGAGGGCAGCTTGGTCTGTTGGCCAGCGAGATTTGGCGCGCCGTTTTTCATCGTGTATGAAGGCCGCTGGCCAAGCCCGCCCTGACTTTCGGCGAGCGCACCACCTGATGCGGCCAAGTAGGCACCCAACACCAAGACAAAGCCAACTACGGCAATTTGCTTCATGAACATGTTAGATATCCCCTTTGTGACATCCACTCGAAAGTAAGCATTCTGAGGCTGCGACAGCCTGTATTCAGCAAGATATACCCTTCCAGTGCGAAACCGCGCAGACTGGTCGCCGTACCGCCCCTCGTGGCGGTTTTACCGGACAAACACCGAATGGTAGGCGCAGGGAAGAGGTCCGCCAACCGCCGCATCCCAGTCCTGGCGGTCAATCGATTGACGTGCACTAGCCAGAGAAACTCGCTAGCCTGCATGCTGCTCACCACTTGTATAGTACGACAGGTTTAGCGCTGGTGCCGTTGCGGATCCTCGAACCGGAAATAACGTTTGAGGGCGGTTGGGCCTGCGGACGGGCAGGATTTAGCGTGCCGTTATTGACTGTCTGCGAGGGGCGCTGGCCAAGCCCACCCTGACCTGCGGCGAGCGCGTCGTCTGAGGCGGCCATGTAGCCGCCCAACACCAAGACAGCACCAAATACGGAAATTTGTTTAATGATCATGCTAGATATCTCCTTTGTGACATCCACTTGAAAGTAAGCATTCAGCTTTAACGTCCAGTCCCCCGTTTCCACGAAGCCCCCTTCTAGAGCAAAAGGCAAAGTCCCGAAAACAGCAACAAGCCCAGGACAATTCGTTTGAAGGCTGATTCGTTGATCCGTCCGAACAGGACGATACCCACAGCAGTTCCGGCAGCCAGGGCGGGCAGAGCAATGCCGAAGTCGACCAAAACCTTCAACGAGAGGCTGTGGTGCGAAAGCATGAGAGCGAGAGCAAAAAGTTGCATGACCCCGATGTAGGGCTGAACCAGGCCGCGCTGCTGAGTTTTCGGGAAACCATGGATGTCGCACCAGATCGCAGGAAGTGCGCCGGGCATCGCTGTCAACCCGCCGACCAACCCGCCGCCAAACCCGACCAGCGCGTTCCTGCCCTGGCTCTGCATCTGACGCGCGTAGGCAGGCGCTGGCCGGAACAGGGCATATGTCGCGTAAAGGACCACGAGAGCTCCAAACCCCAGTCTGAAGGTCCTGGTATCCACGTTCTGCAGGAGATAGATCGCGATCGGAATGCCCAATAGTCCGCCACCGATGAAAACGAGGCTGGTTTTCCATTGCATGCTCTTGCGTAGCGCAAACAGATTGGCCGCTTGTACGGTGATGCTGCAAGCCATCATCAATGGCACGGCTTCCATGGGCGGATAGACGTGTAGCAGGATAGCGCCGGCAACCGCCGAGAACGCAAAGCCGGAAAGGCCGGAAACGAACGCGCCCGCAAAAACCGCCGCGCTCAGCACCAGATAAACCGCTATGTCTGACATGGCATCGCTTCCTGAAAAATGATGAACGCCGTCAATAGCCGGACGGCGTGGGGTCATCCGAACTCACTCGAGTGACAGCAGCCAATCCATCTAGTCGCCGTCGATCGCCGTTGTTGCCGTTTGGATGGGTCGGATACTCGGCGCGTGATGCAGCATGTATCCTCCGACGACGTGAAAAATGCCGAAGCCAGCGAGGACAGCGATTGTCCACGCCTTGAAAGGTGGCGATGGTCGCCGGGCGAGGGAGCTATCGGTAATTGCCATATCCAAATTACTTTCTTGTATGCGTTCGAAGAAAGCTGCTCGTCTTGATCGCCCCCGTCGGTGGCACGCTCCTGCTCCAACTGCCGATTCAAGATCGGCTGCTGTTCAAGCGCGTCCAGTCGGGATGAAAGATATCGCTGGGTTGATTCGCGAACGATACGGCAGATGTCGTATTTCGTCGTCAGGGGTTAATGTCGAAACACTTTCTACAATCATAGATTGTATCGACGCAGGAGCGAGCGCCGCGACACGATCTCAACCGTGGCCGGTGATCCGCAAGCTGGGGCAGCTACACATCAATTCAGCAACCGCTATTGACCTTGCGGTCAACACAGGCTGCAATGATCGCTTCGTGCAATTCCTCGCCGGTGATCGGCTTGTGCAGAATACGATGACCGCTGGCGGTGGCTTCCTTGATGCGCGACGGCGAGGTATCGCCGGTCACGATAACGGCAGGGACCGAGCGGCCGACATAGGCGCAAAGAGCCTCGATTGCGTCGAGGCCCGTTGCACCATCTCCGAGGCGGTAGTCGGCGATGATCAGATCGACCGGTGCATCGCCGGCGGCGAGCGCCGCTGCATGAATCTGTTGCACCTCGGCGGCAGATCGGCCGGCATAGACCCGGTGCCCCTGCAGCGTCAGCAACTGCACCATGACATCGAGAACATCCCGTTCGTCTTCCACCACCATGATGCTGACGGCGATGCCCGCCGGTGATGTCCTGTTATCGGGCAGCGAAGTTTCCACCGCGCTGGCTTTCGGAACCGTAACGGAAAACATCGAACCGCGGCCGGTGACGGAGACCAATTTCAGCGGATGTTGCAGCAGTGCGGCGGTGCGGCGAACGATGGCGAGACCGAGGCCAAGGCCTTGCGCACGATCCCTCGCCGGGTTCTGCAATTGCACGAATTCCTCGAAGACCATTGCTTGCTGATCTGCGGGGATGCCGGGGCCGGTGTCCCATACCTGGATCTCCACCGACGCGCCGCGCCGGCGGCAGCCGAGCAGAACGCCGCCGGATCTCGTGTATCGAAAGGCGTTCGACAGCAGATTGTCCAACACCCGTTTCAGCATCATGGGATCGCTGTCCACCAGCAGACGGCTTTCAACAACACGCCAATCAAGGCCGCGATCTTTCGCCACTGCAGCGAATTCGTTGCTGAGATGGTCGAAAAGCTGGAACAGATTCACCGTCTCCCTCGCAACGGTAACGACGCCGGCATCAAGCCGGGAGATGTCGAGCAGTCCATTCAGAAGCGCGCTGAGGTTTCCGACAATGGATTTTGCCTTGCCGGCCAGGTCGCGTGCATCGCCGGACTGGACAGCGCCGCGCTGACCCAGCATCGCGAGCGTAGCGATCAGCAGACTCAAGGCATGGATCGGCTGGCGCAGATCATGACTGGCGGCCGCAAGGAAACGCGTTTTCGCACGATCGGCCGCTTGCGCGCGGTCGCGTTCTTCCTGCAGGTGGCCGACCAGCTCGACATTTTCCAGGCGCAACCTGATGGTCTCACGCAGCATGCGGTGCGTCGTGCGGCAGTAGTAGAAATTGATGGCCACAAGCCCCGTAAGCAGGGCGAGATATGCGCCGGAGGTATCACCTCCATTGATAAAGGAGCGCGCCATGACCGGCAGCACCGTTGCGATGATCGAGCCGACGAGAGCCGGCGGAAAGGCCGAGAGCGACGGAACTGTGCCGCAGACCAGACCGGTCAAGGCAACAGCGGTGAATAAAAAAGGAACGGGCTGTTCAGGAACGAACCCAACCCAGCCGAGCAATCCCCACAGCAGGCCCGACACGCAGGAAAAAGAAGCCGCGAGCCACGCCCATCGCAACACGGACGCTGGTTCTCGATTCCGGCTGAAGAACCGGCGCGCCGCCAGGACGCGTATGGCGGTGAGCAGATACAGCGCACCGAGCCATCCGACCAACCAGCTCGCCGGTACGGTGTTCCTCAGGACGTACGCCGCCGCCAGGGAGATCAGGACGTTGGAGGCCACCACGCCATAGGAATTGCGATACAAGAGCTCGACGAGTGCCTCGCGTATCCTCTCTTCTTGCATCTTTTCTTGCATCGAAACCTCTCCCCGCGCCGATGGGTGCGGCGGCTTCGTTCGCCGTTGCTGTTGCGCTAGCCCGCTGAAAGGCCGAGACGAATGGCGTAGGCTGTCAATTCGGCACCACTGTGCAGATCAAGCTTCCGCATCAGATTCTCGCGATGTTTCCGGGCGGTAAGCGGGCTGATGCCGAGACGGTTGGCGATGTCGCGGCTGGTGGCACCATGCGGGATCATCCCCAGGATTTGCCGCTCGCGCCTTGTAAGCGTGACCGGAGATATGACCGCAGCGCTGGGCTCCGGGGTCTGGTTCGGACCGTCATGCTGGTCCACCGCAAAGCGAACCTCCTCCGCCGCATAGGTATTGCCTTTTCTGATGGCATCGATTGCGGCGATGAGTTCGGATGGATCGCCGCCCTTGGTCAAATAGCCGTTTGCGCCTGCGGAAAAAGCGGCCCGAACCGAACGTGGCTCAACATTGGCGGTGAGGACAAGAACCCGCAGCTCCGGCCATTCCGTTCTCAGGTTAGCTATGAACTGAAACCCACTGACACCCGGCATGCCGAGATCGAGTATGAGAAGATCGGCGGAGCCTTCGTTCAGCAACCGGTGAACGGCTTCACCGTCGGCCGCTTCTCCACTGACTGTAAGCTCGTCCACGGTCGACAGAAGCTGTTTGAGACCTTCCCGAATGAAGGCATGATCGTCAGCTATGATCGTTCGCACGAGTCCACACCTTTATCGCCCGGCCTGCAACGGTATTAGGATATCAACCAACTCCAATCAAGGATTTGGAGCCACAAACCATTTGCCAGATGAGCTTGATGCGAAATACACCAACTGCCGTATTTTTACTCGTGGTCGCCCAAGGTAATTTTGTGCTGGTTGTCTGAATGCGCCGTCGCGTGTTGCGCGGCTGGCGCCGAGTGGACGCTGACCCTGGTCGATCCACCGGCGGATTTGAATCTTTATGCGACAGCTGACACCCGCGTTCTGATTTTCCGTGAGCGGGCCCGTGACCACCTCGACACCGGTTATCACCTCGATAAACGAAACAGACCGCCGCCTTCGTTTGAGGGGAGCACAATCGCGCAGATCAGCGTAGTACGCTGCGCTGCGCCCAAGTGACCCAATGCACGCCAAATTGCGACATCACTCGCCTGCGCACGCCTCCAAACCAGATCGGTACTGCATTTGGTACTGCACGCTTCGTTCGACTGCCGCTAAGTGCTGACGATACTTCGCTTTTCTGAAAAGTCGGTCCAATCCATCATGGGTGCCACGGAAAAGCGATAGTCTTGATATTTCAACAGTTTATCTTACTCTCTCAATGGGATGAACAGCGAACGTGTGCACTCCAAACTAGACGAAATTGCACACGTTTGTACCCCTTTTGACCTCTCGGTGCACACATAGTGCACACGAAAGCCGGAGTGCACACGCGTGGCAACCTTTACTCAATTGGTTTCCGGAAACTGGCGCGTCCAGGTCCGCCGCAAGACCCGTTATGTGGCCGAGACGTTCCGGCGGCGCAAGGACGGCGAAGAATGGGCGCTCGAGATGGAGCGCAACATCGACCGCAAAGGATCGTCCAAACCACGCGCGGCGCGCAACGTTCGCACGTTTGGCGATCTGATCGACTTGCACGATGAAGACATGCACGAGGTTGGAAAGCCCCCTCGCCGGTCAAAAGCTGCCGTGATGGCATCGCTCAAGACTGCGCTCGGCAGCGTGAAGCTTCCCGCGCTCAATCGAGAACGGCTGATCGAGTTCGGAAGGAAGCGCGCCAAGGAAGGCGCTGGCCCCGCAACGTTGGCCATCGACTTATCTTTCATCCGGACAATCATAACTCATGCCGCCGCGGTGCACGGTATCGAGGTTTCGGCCGAGGAAGCCCGCCTCGCGCGCGTCGCGTTAAGTCACCTCAACTTGGTGGGAAAAAGCAATGAGCGTGACCGACGACCTACACAGGACGAACTCGACGAACTAATCGAATACTTTGAGACGAACCGTCGGCAATTCATACCGATGGGACGGATCGTCAGATACGCCGTGGCGACGACTTTGCGCCAAGAAGAAATATGCAAACCCGAGTGGCAGCTGGTCGATATGAAGAAGCGATTGGTGGTCATCAAAGACAGGAAGGATCCGAGGAATAAGGAAGGTAATGACCAGAAAGTACCGCTGCTGAACCTAACAGGTTATGACGCATGGGAGGTCGTGCTTCAGCAACGGATAGTGACACGCGGTTATGGCAGGATTTTCCCGCATAATCACAAATCGGTCAGTGCTGCATTCACGAGAGCATGCGATGAGCTCAAGATCGACGACCTGCATTTTCACGACCTACGCCACGAGGGAACAAGCCGTCTGTTCGAGGCTGGACTTCCAATCGAAAAGGTAGCGCTGGTGACAGGCCACAAGGATTGGCGACAGCTCCAGCGCTACACAAATCTCAAGGTTGAAGATCTTCTCAAACTGCAATACGCGCAGCAGCCAACGATGGAAGAATTCATGGAGACGTTAGCTGCATCTTAGCGGACCTCCGAGCGCGGGGCGGCCAACCGCGGAAAGAGGCACCCGCAGGAGGGTCAGCATAGCGCCGACGCGGTACGCGGCGGGACCCGGGACCGAGTGCCGTCGCGAGACCGGTTAACAAGGCACCCGAGCGAAGGGCAGTGATAGCGACGCCGGCATGAAATGAGGGCGGGCCCGAGATCGAGCGCCTCCGGCGAGCGACACCGAATAGCGCAAGGGATCGAAGCCGGACGGCCAAGACGCGAAGCGGCTCGATTCACGAGAGCCCGTTCCGCGGCCAGCGGATGCGCCCCCTCCCCACGTTAGCTATACCGACTACTAGACCAAGTTCACGCATCCTGAAATTTTCCGATCATACTTGCTAGAGCCCCTAGCGGAACATTCGTGAAACGGGCCGCTAGAAACTGTAACGCCTTCCTATAGTGAGATTTTCGATCCGAGAGCCGTCTCTGAGCGCTTGAAGAAGCAACTCTGCTATGACGACGACAGTAACCAAGGCCGAATCCACACCTAAGTGCCCAGAAAAACGAATACAGCTCTTCGGCCGAAGGTTCCGCGACTGCAATCGGCTTTCCTAGCTCGGCCATCGTGTTCAGATAGATTTGCATGAGTCCTAGACGGGTTTGAAATCCGCTTTCTGAGATTTCAATCAAGCCGTAATCATCCAGTAGTTGGGCAACCTCAAAGCATGCTGGGCGCACACCCGAAGACTCCAGGTCCAACATAAAAAGTCCGTTCGACGTTACTAGCCAGTTATCCGGGTGAGCATCCTTTTTCGGCAATAACGGCACTGACAATTGCAACGCAGAATTAGCGACCGCGCATAATTGTGTGGAACGATCTTTACTCAATTTCATGATCGCTGCCACACCCGAGATTTCCCTCGCTGCGTCGCCCATACTCATTTGGCGATCGTTCCTTTGCAATTCCCACGCATGATAAGTTGCGAGAAATCTTACTGCGATCCCAAGGGTCTCAAGTACGGCCTGATCCTGCCCATCAATGACCAGGTCTAGTAGCGCTTGCGAGAGGGTTTGACCGTCAACGCATTCCATCGCATAGATGCATGTATCGGCATCAACGTTCTTCAAAGTGATTGGGGTCGGTAGTGCATATTTCTCACCGACCCCCAAGCTTTTTAAGTACAGGCTAAACTCTGTCGTAGCGGCGACCTCTCGCCTTGCGTTAGAAATGGAGGTTGGCTTAAGAACGATCGAACCACTGATAAGTCTGTGTTGATCGCTAAGCACGAAGACGCCGGTACGACCACCTATCACTTGTCTAACAAACTCGGTGTTCTCTATTATCAATTCGACCGCCCTCTTTTTTAACTCTATAGAAAGATGTCGAGCGTCCATCGAGCCGCACTGTAGAGCCGCACTTACCCTTTGAATGGCCGCTGGTGCTAATTCACCATCAACTATCCTAGCCAGCTGAAGCAGCGGCCACGGCCACTTCGGATCCAGATCGTGGGCGCTAAGGCAGCTCGTAACCGCTTCCTCCAAACACTCCGATGAACCCTCGAGTTGGTATAGTAAAAGTAGGGCCGCGCCACAGATGCTCAATGCCTCCCTAGTCGCCTTGTAAGAAATTAGCGCGGTCCTTTTAAGCTCTAATGCTTTGCGCAAATGAAACGGTTCTCGTAGATATCGACCAAGCCGAAAGTGCGCGTCGCCCATGAGGCCAAAGACCTCTGGGGACGTTCTTCCTATTTTCTGAGCAGTTTCGAAATGTCGCAACGCCCGCCGCGCCAACGTTGCGCCGCCAACGATAGCCTGCAAGCGTAAGTAAGCTTCACCAAGACAACAATGCGCAACAGTCACACTAAAGTTTTTGCTCGATTTGCTATTTCTCGCCAAAACCACGCTTTTTCTAGTCCACTCTATCGACTCTCGAAATCGGTCTTGAGCTGAGGTCACGTCACCGTCGCGTAGCACTTCCTTGCCTATATCCAGTGCCAGACGGCCTATCGTTGACAACTTCATCGGGGACGCTTGATTTGGGTCCGCCTCCAGGACTCGCAGGTTTTGCCGTAGTGCAAGCTCCTTAAAATGGGATCCAAGCGCGAGGGACAGTTGTGCTGCATGCGCGCTGAGCGTTACAGATGACTTCGTATTCAGATTCGGTTGCTGTGAAGCTGCGTCAAGCGCTTTTGCGATTCTCTGAACCAGCTGAGAGATGTGAGTATCAGGTGGCGCATCAAGCAGTTTTTGAGCTGCATGAAACAACGGCAAAACGGCCGAGTGGGCCTGTGTTCCGTGCGAGAGGATACTTTCGCAGTTTTCTTTTATACTATTAGTATCATCGGAGATGACTGCAATTCTGAGCAAGCACTCAGCAATGTTAAGTCCGATTTGCTTTTCTAATTTCTCACGAAGAAATCGACTTCGAAGGGTCCTCGCTACCTCCATCGCGCGGCCAAGGGTCGCCAAGGCTTCATCTGGCGAGACCGCCTTTTGCATATAGGATTTGGACAATAGCGCTTGGACATACGTCGAGACATTAGGATTGTTGTGCTTGGAAATTAGTCCAAAATCACGAAGTGCATTTTCTAGATTGGTCGCTCGTCGCTCCCTTCGAAATTGATACTTCCCGAAAAACGCACAGCCTCGATAGGAGAGGAAAACATCGTCCGCTATGTCGTTGTCATACGGAATTCCCAAAGCTCTCGTAGCCGAGTCAATGATCACATCCAGCGTCGTGAGCGTTTCGTCAGAGTTTTGGTCGCGACGAATAGTTGGTAAAAGTATCCTCAGACTATTTTCGTAACCGCGACGATCACGGACTTCAGGAGGCGCGTGCTCTGGTTCGTCAATACCCATTCCGGGTCCTTTTTCGTCACATCGGGCGCGCAAAACTTAAGGAGAAAACTGCGTACGCGCTGGGCGCTATCGCGGCCCCATCAGATCGGCCACGCGAAAATTAGTCTTGCCCCACTTGGGGTGCCAAGTTTTATCGAGATTTTCCCAATATTCTCCGTTCTGTGCGTAAATCACATTCACAACGACAGGGCCGATACGGTACATCCAAATAAAAATCACATGCCCGCCCGGCAGAGTTATCGCTTGAGCAGGCAGTATTCCAACCGTTCCATCGCCCTTGCCGAACTGCAGATAAACTTCGCGGTGAAAACGGTTCGCCATGATCGCTTCCGCAAAAGGCTCGATTGGAATCGGCAATCCGCCGGCTGCTTCACAAATCATTCCGCCGAATAGCTTCAAGAAGAAGAGGTGAACGTTCAGCATCTCTTTCTGCGCATTGTACTTGAAGATCTTATCGCCACGGACCCTTCCGCCGATATGTAGCGGCATGGAACGAAATCGCAGCCACATCGACATATGCTCCCAAGCGCGGTCATGAGGCTGAGTACGCGCACTATTGCAGTCTTGGCAGATCAACGCAGGGGCCTTCAGGAGCCTGGCGTTGAGGCTTTGAACAAGCTGATTGGGTTGCTGAAGATCGCTATAATAGAATGGGAGTCCGCGGCCAAACTTGCCGAAGATCGATCGCAGGTCGCTGTGCTTGATCCTATGCTCGCGCGTTGTCGCCGCGTTCTTCTTGCAAATCCAGCATAGCGTTACATTGTCGGACACGGGTTATTGTCCTAAGCTTTGTTATCCGGCACCAACCAGAGTGCGCGATACGCTTCTCGCTCCGGCGCGGAATCCAGCTAATTCGCGTCCGACCGACAGTATGGCGGTCGTTTGGCAATAATGCTTCAACCTTAGCCGCCCGACCGCGGTTCGACCATAGATTGCAGCAAATAAATGAGAGGGGCGCTGACACAAATCGAGCGACCATGCCTATTTTGGGCCGTGCGTCGATCTTACTACTCGCCTACCATCGGCCAAAATCGAGATCGCGGGGGAAACCCTGAGTGTAGAACTGCTCAAAGTCGGGCAAACCTTCACTGGTAATCCCGAGCCAAGCCCCCGCCAGGGGGAAGGTGTAGAGACTAGACGAGCAGCACCTAAAGCAGATTGCCAAGTGAAGGGATAGTCCAGACCACGAACGCCAGATGGCGGCGGCGAAAGCCGAAGTGGTACGAAAATCCGTAGGGCCGCAAGGCCCGTGCCGGTTCGCGTCCGGCCGCCCGCACCAATCCCTTCGTAGCCAGCGCTGTGCTGGCTTTAGTTGGTAACCCACTGCTCGATGATATCCCCGACTTTACTGCAGCGTCATTTCCGCTTGCATTATGATGTGTTTATTCGCATCGCGAGTCCAAACCGTTCTTACGTCAGGACCCAATGTCTTTTCGACAAAAGCCTTTATCTCCTTGAATCGTTGCGCATTATGCGACTTGTGCCCCACATTCGAAAAAAGAATTGTGTGGGGGCGTACGGTTCGAAGAAATTTCTCTAGATCGTTCCGACCTTTCAGCGCTTCTTCTTGCGGCAACCAAAGATGGTGAGGCCATTTGAGGGTTCCTGCGCGCAGTTCGGCTGGCCCTAGGTCTGACGCAACGACTTTTGCAAAGCCGGCCGCGTCTAAATCATCACACAAGAGCCAGTGCATTCCCCGGTGACCGAGACGAACGACGAGCCCGCCCTCATTAGGCGAACGCGCGTGTGCGATATGATGAATTTCGATCTGAGTGTCAGAAATGCTTTTGAGCGTCCAGCTCTCTATACTGCCGTCATCAGACGTCCTTCTCCGGTTCGCTTGAAACAATGGGTCCACGTTAGCTTTCACATAGTGAGTGACCCCCGGAAGACCTGGCTCCTTAACGTGCGCTGGTGTTATCCCGGGAAATAACGGAGCCAAGTTATCTACAGCTTTCCCGTCGCTCATGGAACGCCCCACCAGCATCTCCTGAATCTCAAACCCTCCTTTTACAATTTCTCGGACTCCACCAATATGGTCCGCATGCGAATGCGTAATTACTAGTCTCAAGGGGGGCTTTTTTGTGGGGTAACGACGGCCAAGGAACGCCGACAGTTTTGTCAGCGTATTCTTACCGATTCCCGTATCAATCATCAAAAACGTTCCGTCTGGCAGACGGGCGACTAGGGCGTCTCCTTTCGTGTCCAGGTTCAGCGTTGTGAAGTCCAATCCGCCGGCCGACGACAGTTTTCGACTAAAATGCTTAAGCTGGGCATCTAGCGAATTAGCATCAGCAGCAAAAGCGTTCACCGAAGCTCGGCGAACCACATCGTCATAACGGGCGTACGAAACTCCAATGCTTTTAAGAATCTCTTCAGCAGCACTATTCGACGTCATAAGCGGTGAATTTTGAAAGTTGTCGGCAATAAATTTCGGCGTGATTGAGTTCACTGCGACGCGCCGGCGCTCGACCTTATCCGCACTAAGCGCTTTAACGAAACAAGCCCATCCCCCGCGGACCGATACACTGACAAACCCAGTATCAAAAAATCCCGCAGAATAGCCGCCGAGTTCGCGCATCAACTTTACGGTCGCATCCAACCTCTCCTTAGATACAGCGGCGAGCCTTACGTTTTGGGCTTGCACCATTTCTGCAAACGCCGGAGGCATACGCGACGATAGGGAGTCGTCGTTGCATTGCTGACTTATGACCCAAGGCAACTCCGGTTGACCAGAGGTCCACACATCCTCGCTGCCGGTGCTGAAAGCTGCTTGATATATTGCCTTTTCGAATGGCAATTTTTCTTTGTCTCGAAATTGATAAAACCGCGCTAGCGCGATGGGTGATGACAACGCAGCGACACGGCTGAATGAACTCAGCAAGCCTACTTCACGAGGCTCATGCTCATATGAGTTCGCAAATTGCAGAGTCTTCAGAGAATCAGCCGCTAGCTCCAGCTCAGATTTGTCGAGGGCTTTACCGCGGATCAGGGTCAGCCATTCCAGCCGATCTGATTTGCTTGGGTCTCCCTGGTCAATTTTGAAATCCTCCAGGACCAGGCGATCAAGCCGATCAGATACTGGCATCTTTACACCTTTTGCGGAAATCATTGCGCCTGAGCTGCTACCTCCAAACTCTCCCCATTCCATTTCTTGGCGTAAACTTTCAATTCGCGCCAGCCTACTACGAGGCAAATCAGGAACTTTTAGAAGGAGGACGCGAATTGCGTCGAATGCTTTCGATGCTTCCACCAGGCTGCTGTTACTCATCCAGGCTTTATATGTCGCCTCTACTTCGGAAGCGACTTGCCCCGCAATCGTCAAACCGGAAACAACCAGTCGATAAGAAAATCTAGGATCCTTAGAAGCAATATTCACCTCACTTGCAGAGGAACTGCCGGAAATGAGCAACCAAGGGTCCGCTCCCCCCACAGCCAAGCTAAGCGATCGTTCGCCCAGCAACTTCTCTCCATCGTATTGGAATACTTTCGCATCACCACTCACGCCGGTAAGGACAGTTTGCGAATCTGGCGGCTGGCGCCCCTCATCAATGCAATAGGCTGGCATTTTGAACCCAGTCTTCTGCGCGTTTGGCGGCAACGCAATCGCCGGCAAAGAAACCGCCCCAACGTAACCGCTTCCTGATGAACTACTCAAAGGGTTATTGCTTGAGCCGCCTACTCCTCCACCTCCACCTGCTGCTGATCCACCTGCTCCTGCTCCTGCTCCTCCACCTCCACCTCCACCTCCACCTCCAGCAATGAAATACACACCTACTGGAAAACGCATCTTCTGCATGAGATCGTTTGCAAAAGCATGCTCGGAGGAAACCGCGAGAAGTATTAGCCACAAAAACAACAGAACGGGTCGCGAGAGCAACATACCGAAGTATTTAATTTCGCTCATCATGACGGTCCTGCTTTGACCACCGGCAACTACCTAAACCGGTACGACGCAAAAAACAAAAACAGATGCATAGCATACCGCCACCATTCACTTCAACCAAAAGAAGTCAACAATTCGCTATACAACCGGGCGTACCATTGAATTGTCCCCGCGTGCACCGCGGTCTGCAGCACAGCAAACATTTCCAAAGCGAATCTCCCCCTAAAGTTTGATCTTCGCGGACATCTTCGGGAATTTCGCATCGAACTACCGTTGATTCCGCCGCATTCTCGGCTGCACGCTTGGCTTGCTGTTCCGACTCGGGATATACTTATTGGTTAGCACGTCAACCGGTCGTCCGAATGCGGGGCGCCCCTGCGCGGGAATTTGCTCGCAAACATGAGCTCGATGCCAGGAATGACCAGGGAGGCATGATGTTCGCAGATGTAAAAGGACCGTCTTTCATTTTGTGGCCTGTTGGCTGCGGCGACAGCACGACCATTGTTATCAGCGAGTCCGAGGTGCTCCAGCTTGATTTAAACGACAAAGTCATGGCGGAGGACGACGACAACGAGCACATCCCGTTGGTTGATGAGCTGGTGGAAAAACTTCCCCAGCGAGACGGAAAACCTTACCTGTCGTGCTTCGTGCTCACTCACCCTGATCAGGACCACTGCCGTGGCTTTGCAGATCTGCTCAAGAGAGTTGTTATCGGGGAGATATGGCATAGCCCGCACATCTTCCGGGAATACGAAGATGAAAAGGTGCTGTGCGACGATGCGGAGGCATTCCGCAAGGAAGCTCACCGTCGTTCAGCAAAAACCATTAAGATCGGCGGCGACCCTGGTTCTGGAAATCGTGTAAGAGTTATCGGGTACAGCTCCTTGTTCGAGCCTGGCGAAAAGTATCACAATCTCCCTGAGCAGTTTCACACCCGCCCCGGCTCTCCGATCACCACGCTTGACGGCGCAGAAGTCAGCGACCGATTCCACGCCTTCATCCACGGACCCTTCAAGGAGGGTGAAGCCGATGCCCGCAACGAGACCAGCGTGACGATGCGGGTTATTATTGGCTCTGATGATCGCCCGATGTACGGGCTCTTCCTGGGGGACGTCTCCTACCCGACCCTGATGCAAACCTTCCAGCAGACGCACTATCACAACAATGATCCCATGTTGAATTGGAACGTCTTGCTTGCGCCGCATCACTGCTCGAAGAAAGTCATGTACGAGGACGATGTGCTTCAGCAGGACGCGATGGACGAACTTGAGGCGCCTCAGCTCGACATCGGCTACATCGTTGCAAGCTCGCCCGAATTCCCGGCGTCGAATTCGTCTGGCGACAATCCACCGCACATTAAGGCAAGAAACCGCTACGAAGAGATTGTCAACACGGCCTTCTTGTGTACCGGCGAATACAGCACATCCGAGAATTTGCGGCCGATTATCTTCACCGTGAACGAAAACGGCGTCTTCCTCGACGATGACGATTACGCGGTCTCTGATAGTGCGCGGGAAACGTTGGCGGCTGCCGTGGCGGCAGCTCGCGGACGTGCGGCGCCCCCAACTGCCAAAGTTGGTTTCGGTCGCGAATGAAATCCGAAGGGCAGGCTTGGGCGCTCGAGCAACTTGCCGACATTGCTAAAGCCGCCATTGGAGCGCTCGAGATTGTCGAGATTGTCGAACCGACTGATGAAGGCGGAGCAGTTTCCGTCTCGTTTTCGCTTGACTGCTCCGGCTACGAGCGTAAGCCGGCTGGAATTCCGCTCAAGGCGCGGGAGCGCTTGCTCCTTAAGATTCCCTCGAATTTTCCGCTCGAATTGCCGCGCTTGAACTTCTCGCACACGCGCTATCGCGACTGCTCACACGTGCAATGGGGCAGTTATATTTGCCTTTATCAGTCGACCGACATCGAGTGGCAGCCGGAAGACGGTCTTTTCGGCTTCATGCAGCGCGTCGATGACTGGCTTCGGGCCGCTGCCGTAAATGAGTTAGATCCGGCAGGTATGCCGCTGCACCCGCCCGTCACGTATGCAGTCAGCCGTCTGAAAGTGGTCCCCACGCAAAATACACCTGTGCCGAATGCTCACTTCTGGGCCGGCTATGCCAAGATCACGCGCGAGAACGACAACCGCATCGAGCTTGGCCAATGGATACCTTACTCGGGCCCTGTCCCGGACGGCCGGTTGGCTGCTGTGGTGCTTTTGCCGACGGGGATGCCGCACGAATATCCCGACACTGTCGCAGGACTCCTAAAGGAGCTTACCGCACGTAACGTATCCATCGAAATCATTCGCCTGATGATACAGCTCGGCGTGCTCAGAAGTGAAAGCGGCAAGCCGCTCATCTTCGTTCTAGGCGCCGCTATGCGAGGCATTGTGGGTGGCGAACGCCTGCAACACTTAGCTTGCTGGCGGATCGACGCGAAGCGCGTGGACGAAATGCGCGCGGCTATCAGGGCGTCTACGGACGATAATCCGATTGATATAGCCGATTTCTATGTTTGGGCCGACAAGGCCACAATCGAATGGTGCAACGTCTTTGAGGACCGACCCGAGATTGTTACGAGACGGGACGCTGAAAGCGCATCAGCATGGTGGGCAGGCCGCCACGTCGTCATTTTCGGTTGCGGAGCGATCGGTAGCGCGGTCGCCATGCTGCTTGCCCGGTCAGGCGTCGGCAAGCTTCAGCTATATGATAAGAATTGGGTCAAGCCAGGCATTTTGGTCAGGCAGCTGTTTGACCGGCACCAGATTGGCGCCAACAAGGCGGAGGCAACCGCCGAAAACGTCCGTTTTGCGAACCCCGCTGTTGAGGCCCTTCAGTCAACCGCGGATGTCGTCAAGATACTGGAAATTCCTGAACGGCGTGCAGACGTCCTGGCAGCCGATGTGATTATCAACGCCACCGCGTCGACAATGGTCGCGACTGCGCTGGAGAGGCAATTCAGATCGTGGCCAAAAACTCACCCGCCAATCGTCTCCATGGCACTCGGACACAACGCTGACCAAGCATTGATGACGATGGCCGTGCAGGCTGTCCCCGGCATCACGCTCGACATTGATCGTCGCAGCAAAATCGCCATATCCAATTTAGCCCACGGAAAGCATGTCCTTGATGAGTTCTGGCCGGTAAGTCCCGACCGGACGCGTCTATTTCAGCCGGAACCTGGATGCTCCAGTCCCACTTTTCGCGGTTCTGCCGCTGACGTTATGGCGCTCACGGCGCGGATGACAAACGTTGCAAGCAGATGGCTGGCAGAGCCATCGCCTGCCGTTTCGCGCGCTCGATCCTTCGACCTGACAGGGCAGCGCACAGGTGCTCTCCGCGAGTTCGAGTTCGATTGGCCAAGCGACATTATTCTGCGAGACGGCCTCAACGGTTATCAGGTCCGCGTAAGCCAAGCGGCCCTTTCCGGAATGCGCTCTTGGATGCGCAGATCAGAACGGGTTAATGGTCGGCGCGTGGAGACAGGCGGAATCCTGTTTGGTCATACGGATGAATTCCTAAAAATCATGTGGGTTGATGAAATCAGCGGGCCGCCCGCGGACAGTATTCAGTCTGCCGCCGAGTTTGTCTGCGGCACGGCGGGTGTCGCTGACATGAATGCGGAAAAGATCAAGAGAACCAGGAAATCTGTCGCGTTTGTCGGAATGTGGCATACGCATCCGGGAGGAATGCCGCTTCCCAGCGAGACTGACTACGGCGCGATGGCGAAACTCCTCACGGGTAACGAATTTCAGGCGAAGCGTTTTTTGATGATGATCATCGGGGCCGACACGTCGCTGCCCATTATTTCGGGGACCGTCTTTGAGCGAGCCGATTACCAGCAGTAGGCCGCAGCCGAGGGGGCCGTTTATCGGGCTTGCATTGTCCGGAGGCGGAGCACGCGCAATGGCGTTCCATCTGGGATGTTTGCGCGCGCTCCACGACAGAGGCCTCCTGAACAAAGTGAAGGTACTCTCCACTGTCTCGGGTGGCAGTGTTATTGGTGCGTGTTACGCTTACAGTTCAGATGACTTCCCTACATTTGATAAGAAGCTTTTCAAACTGCTCCAAAAGGGCATCCAACGGATGATCCTAAAGGAGGTGCTGATGAGCACTCAATTAGTGAAGATTACCCTCACGTTACTCGTAAGTGGGCTGCCGACAGCCGCGCTGTGGTGCCTTTCGTCAATCCTAGGATTGCTGCGAGCCCTCACCGGCATTCCGACGCGACGTGTCGAGCGAGGTCTTACAGCTTTGCGGCAATCCCTCCCCGTCTGGGGCAGTCTCACAACTGCGTTCGAGCAGGCTTTGACCAAACTCTTTGGATCGACGACCGTCCGGGAAGTTGCGCGCACTGGATTGCACGTGGTCATAAACGCCTGTGATTTGAAGACAGGCACGGCGTTCCGTTTCGGCTCGCAAAGGTCGGGAGGTTGGCGTTATGGGCAGATCGTTGGAGCCTCTCCAACGGTCGCGAAGGCAGTGGCTGCCTCGGCTGCCTTCCCGATCATACTGCCTCCCTTGATTGAAACCTTCCAGTTCACCAAATCTGGCCGCACTAAAACGCAGACCGTCGTCCTAACCGATGGCGGGGTGTTTGATAACTTGGGCGTGTCCGTCCTGGAGCCGGGTAGAGATGGCGACATCACTGACACGTACCCGGTGACACACATCATCAGCCTCAATGCGGGACCAGGCCAACTCGATGGAGGCGATCATCCATTCTGGTGGGGCAGCCGCGTTGTAAAGTCCTTTGAAGCTGTGCATCGCAAATCACAAGACCAAGTCTACTCTCGTCTCCATCGTTATGTGGAAACCGGAGAACTGGAAGGCTTTGGAATGGTCTACCTGGGCCAGCAAGACCACCGGCTGCCCCATCGCCCTGCCGACCTTGTCACTCGCGAGGACGTGCGCCAGTACCCGACCGACTTTTCAGCAATGTCCATACGGGACCTTGAACTTTTGACAAAGAGAGGGGAGCAACTCACAGCCATCATCATCGATCGCTATATGCCGCACCTCTGTTTCGCTACGCTTAAATGACGCGCAGCACAGCCAAGCTATTGGCAGAAATGTCAGACGAAGGGCGCTTTGAGCGCCTCGCGACTGCGGTTCTGCGTGAGGCAGAGGAGCGATACTCGTCGCTCGTTCATTCCGGCGTGAACGTTGAGGGCAAGACGATCAAAGCGCCTCTGGATGGAATCACATTTGTTCCGGGCGCGCAGCCAACTCACCTTGTCGCTGTTCATCACACAACGACAAAAGCGTCAGACCTTAAATCCAAATGGCTGCACGATCCGGCAACCGTAAAGCCGCGTCGCGGGGCTCGACTGACGGCTCCGGCTGGCGATCTCGTCAAAACCGCGAACATAGTTGCTGAGGAACGCGTTCGTAATCCCAAACTTGACGCGACACTGGTATTAACGACCAACCATGAGCCTTCGGTCGAACTTGTCCGCGATCTTCACGACGCGGCAAAGAAACATGCCATCACAATAGATCTTTGGCCACGGTCGCGGCTCGCGCATTTTCTTGACAAGCCACAGGGGCAATGGCTGCGCTACGCTTTCCTTGGTATTGAGTCCGAGCACGTGTCGCGCGAGCTCCTGACCAAGCTGTCCCGCGACAGCGCACGGAATTTCAAACCCGCAGACGATAACAGTGACGCCTGGGTCGGCCGCTCTCTTGACGGTATCCTGGAGGATGCGCGGAACGACATCGTCTTTGTTGTCGCGGACTCTGGCTTTGGAAAGTCCGTCGCTTGTTATAAGAAACTGGTAAAACATATCGATCGGGGCGGTTATGGACTCTTTCTTCCGCACGAGATTCTAGAAACAGCGCTTAATCTTGATCAAGCGGTTGGTCTTGCCTTGCAGCAACTTCATCCGCAGCTGGCCCCGAATGCCGGAGACGAGGCGCGCGCCTTGTGTGAGGGTGCGCAGTCGCTGCTAATTGTCGTTGAGGACATCAATCGATCTGGACGGGCAGCTCAGCTTCTGGAACGGCTCGCGAGCTGGAGCGGGCCCATCGGAACGAGAACGGAAGTATCTGGTGCCCCTACCTCGTGGCAAGTCCTGTGTCCCGTTTGGCCTGAGGTGCTTCTTTCGCTCAAGGATCAGACCCGCAAGCGCGTTGACGGCCTTTCCGTCACCTGCGCCCCCTTGACGACTGAGGAGAGCCGGCAGGCCGTGCAACGCCGGGCCGCGCTTGATGGCCGCATCATCAGCGACATGGAAGCCGACGCAGTCTCTAACGCGCTCGGACATGATCCACTGCTAATTGCGCTTCGTGCCCCGAGCCAAACGTTCGATGCGCACCACGTTCTGGAGGACTTTATTACCTCAAGCTTGTCCCGCGCGGCCTCTGCACATCCGGAATTTACGGCGCCGGACTACCACTCATGCCTGTTAGCCCTATCCGAGGGGATGCTGACGCGGCGAGTCTTGGAACCGGGTTGGAATGAAATAACGGCATGGTTCGGACTCTCGGGCACGGTGACGAACATCCTTCGCGGGTTACTCAAGCACGGCGAGGTTGTTCGCCTGGCCACTAGCGCTCCTGATGCGCGATTGCGGTTTCGTCACGACCGCGTGAGGGGGTCTCTCTTGAGTTCTGGACTCGCCGCGATGATGCGTGGTGGAACGCTCGACGAGCCCCTCCTGTCCGACCCTTTTTTTGCTGAAATCATTGGCGGCGCGCTGACAGATCCAAGCGTTCTCCTGCCTTTTGTTGAGAAGCTAACGAGCGTCAATCCGCTTGCGCTATTTTATGCTCTTCGCCGCATTGGAAGCTCGAATGCCACGAACTACTCTGCGATATTAAAGGCGATCAACTCTTGGCTCGATCGAAAGGAAGCACACGACAGTGCTCACCAGCACCTTCGATGGCAAGCACTTTGGGTACTAGCGCAGACAGAATCTCCCGACGTCGTCGCGTTGACCAAGCGGTTTCGGGAGCGCGGCTGGAACGCTTGGTTTGCCCGGATGCGCAATGGCGATGTCCTAGGAGGTGTCGAACTGTGCGAAGCAATCGAGCCGGGATCGTCCGCGACGTGGCGGGATGTACAGATTGATCATGCTAAGATGCGATATGGGAAGAATCTGACCTTCCAGGTGGCAGGGCTTTTAGAACGAGCCGACCTTGCGGCTCGGTCACGAGCTGGCACGCTTCGGCTTGCCGGTCACATTGCTGATTCAGATTTATCAACCGCAATTGCCACTAGCTGGAGCGTGGACGCAGATCGACAAAGCCATCTTGAGGACTATCTATGGGCCGGAGCGCAATGTTGCGGCTACGACCCAGAAAGGCTTCTTGGACCGGTCTGTGATGCCTGGGCAGCCTTACCCTCGAACGATGAAGGACGCCGCCCGTCCCCCCGAGACGAATTGGCCGCCCATAACGTCAAATTCGCGTTTCGGAGATGGCCTCCCGTGCATGCTCTGAGGTATTTGATTCAGCGCGCGGAAGGAGCCGAATTGAATTGGCCGATCCAGTATCTGTTGGATGAGGTTGACCACCCGGACGCGGTCGAGTTTGTTGCCCGCGCTATGGCAGAAACGGCCTTGCGCGCAGAAGGCTCAGGCGGTTTTTCTGCGTTTTCGATGATGGACCGGTGGGGTCGTGATCGCCGTGGTGATGTCGGACCAATGTCTGCCGCGTCCAAGTCCCGACTGTTCGCTCTGTGGGCAGCGCCAGAGGCGGATAAGCACTTATGCGAGCAGGCCTTTGGCCTCTGGGCGGCATCGGAACTGGAAGGAGACTTAGAGATCCTTCGCTCCATAAATCACGAAGACAGGCTGTTCGATAAAGCTTTGTTTCAGCGGCTAAAGCGTGGTGACCATCAAGCTATCCCCGATTTACTAAAGAAGCTTAAGATTGGACGAGAAGAATTTTGGTGGCAGGCCGGCCGGTATCTCTGGTCAGATGAATTGACTGAGGCTCTCGATGAGTCGTTTGTGCGCCGCGAAAAGAAGGCCCTGCGCCGATGGGATAAACCGTGGAGTAATGCGGATTGGATGACGTCCGAGTGTTTGCTGCGGCTTCCAATAGACGTGGCTGAAGGGCTGTTAGTAAAACACTGGGACCATTTACGCTATGTCCCGAATTTCGTGCAAGCGGCGCTTTATACGGCGACTCCAAAACTCCAGTCGCTCGTTGCAACGACGATGTCGGAATGCCCTGTGCCGAAGGATTTGATGATGTACATTGATTCCCATTTTAACCTGCAAGGGCGCGTCGGTTCAGGTGTGACCCGCTTGGCGCAGGTTGAATCTCTGATCCCATACTTCAGCTTGTTCAGCGAACTTTCTATCGATCATTTTTGGAGCCATTGTAACAAACAGGGTTGGTTCGAGTTTCGACGAAAGCATCTAGATCCGCTCCTGTCCCATCCACGACATTCCGAACTGCTAGGAGGAGACGGCACGATTAAGGCTCTCGACGATTTCCTTAAGGAGAAGCGGCAACACTGGATGGATCATTGGCTCGACGATTGTATTAAAGCGGGCACGAACCTTGACCAAATTATGGGAGAGCTCTCGACTTGGCTGACTTCGAAAGCCTCGGTCGGCGCGCTGCGGGTGGTGTCGACCGCATTGGTACACGTTGGCCGCCGAAGCGATCTTCCGATTTTATGCAGCGTCGCAATCGAGCCGAGTGCTCAGGCTGATGCAATCATCCTGGATACTACCTTCGCGGTCATGCGTCGTACGCTTCATTAGGACCTGCCTCCTATGCGATACCCAAAAGCGGTATGACTTTCGGCCTTTTGGGGAATGGTCGTTCCGGAGTGTTTGGCTAAACTGACTCTACCGCTCTGCCGGCACTCACCGGCACAGGAAACGTTTTTGTCTCCCGACCGGTCTGCCGCAAGCGGCATCATCAACGGCAGAATACCATGGCTGCCAAGTCATCCTCGAAAGCCAAGAAGCCTATCCACGAAGCCTTCGTCGTCACCGGCGAAGGCGGAGCGCGTTCTGGACCAAAATCGGTGGAGTTTGGCTCACCATTTTCGTCCACCCAATACCCTACGCGTTGGCGGCAATTCGCGCTTCAACCTGTCGCGCGCCTCACACAGACCATCGATTTTATCGAGCATCCGTTGCAGTAAGGCTTCGGCCGATGCCGTGGATACGCCTGCCCTTTGGAGCTGAAGCATTTCCTTGCGCTGACGGCTTACTTGGACGCGCATGTGCTCGATTTCGGAACGAACGTGTTCTAGGTCCATTCTTCAATGCTCTCTGGATTTGGCGGTAAGGCCGTCGGCCCGGCAGTTGAGCTGGTCGTAGAGGCGAAGCCGCCTGAACAGAATCTCGATTTCCCGACCTTTCTTCATGGACGCCTCGAAAGAAGCTTACCGTGAACGAAGCACGAACATTTTTCAAGCCGCTAGGAATTGTGGCTGCCCGACGGATGACCCGCTGGTGCAGAACCCACCGAGCTACTGCCGCATCGACTGTTATCCACCGAGCAAGATGAGAGTGTAAGATACTGATATTATGACGATTATCAGAAGATTCCGTGAACGTAGGCATTGAAAGTCAGTCCACGGGTTTGATTTATATTGTGTAGCGTGACACACTACACAGCATGAAAAGGCAGCTGAGCACCACACCTTTGGTTTCTGAACATCCAGGCACTTTCGTCCGCCGGGTATTCATCCCTGCCGACGTAACGGTCAAGGAAGCTGCGGCTCGGATGAAGGTCGGGCGCCCAGCGCTCTCCAATTTCTTGAACGGCAAATCAGCCCTTTCAGCGGAGATGGCTGTTCGACTTGAAAAGACGTTTGGCGCTGATCGAGAGTACTTGGTGGCATTGCAGGCTGCCTACGATCAGCGGTCTTTGCAGGCAGATGCCCGAGCTCTTGCGGTCAGGAGTTATGCGCCGAGCTTGCTGGACATCACCGCGCGGCAGGTTGAGGCATGGGCTCTTAAGAATATTGAAGCGCGGCGGCTTTTGCCTGTGCTCTTGCGCCGCCTTATCCGTTCGACTGGCTCGAATCTCTCACTCCTCGATTTCCCCGCGTATGACAATGCCGAGCGACATGGCTGGGATGGCCAAGTCAAAACCGACACTGTCACTCCCTGGATTCCGGAAGGGGCATCTGGTTGGGAATTCGGCTGCGACCAAGATCCGCGCGCCAAAGCCCAAAAGGACTATATGGCTCGGGTTGCCGGCACGCCCAAGCAGGAACGCGACAACACCACATTTGTATTCGTGACCCCCCTTAACTGGCCGGCCAAGCATGATTGGGTCAAGGAAAGGCAGGCCGAGAAGAAATGGAAGGAAGTCCGCGCTCTCGATGCAAGTGACCTTGAGCAATGGCTGGAGCAATCCGTATCCGCGCAGGGCTGGATTGCCGAGCAAATTGGCGTTGATACGAAGGGCATCGTCTCACTTGATCACTGCTGGAATGCATGGGCCACGGTCACGGAGCCTGAGATTGGTAAGTCCCTATTCGCAGGCTCCGTCAAAGCGTATCGAAGCAAGATCGAAGACCTCCTCACGTCGGTGCCGGACAAGCCGCTTGTCATAACCGCGGACTCCAAGGAAGAGGCGTTGGCTTTTCTTGCTTGCGTGTTTGAGGAAGCTGGCGATCCTGCCGGGGCCGATTACGATCGCGTGGTTGTCCTAGAAACAGTGGAGGCTTTGGCCAATGCGCGGCGTGTTTCGTCCAACTTCATAGCGGTTGTTACGGACCCAAAAGTCGAAGCGGCCCTTGCCGGCCTGCAAAAATCTCAGCCAACGATCATCTTCCGCAGTTACGTCCGCGATGACGAAGAGCCGAAAATTGCGCTTGATTTATTGGATCATGAGACCTTCAAGAGCGCACTCGAAAAACTGGGAATCGATGAAGATCGAATATCCCAGCTTGAGCGCGCATCGGGTAAATCTCCGACAATCCTGCGGCGCCAGCTTTCCACGATCCCGGAGATTAGGGCGCCCAAGTGGGCCAAAGATAAGATTATCGCGCGTAAAGTGATTCCGCTTGGCCTGATAGGCGTTTGGAACGCCGATGTTAGGGCTGATCAGGAGAGAGTATCCTTTCTTGCCGGTGAAAACTATGACGCTATCGAACAGTTGATTTCGACGTTGTCCACCGAAGAGCAAGCGCCCGCCTGGTCGATTGGCCAATGCCGCGGCGTAGCCTCGCGGATAGATGTCCTGTACGCGACCAGTGGCTTGTTTACGCGCAAGGATATTGAGAGCTTTTTCACCGTAGCTCAGCAGGTTCTTTGCGAACACGATCCGGCGTTGGAGCTGTCCCCCGATAAGCGTTGGGCTGCTCAAATTTACGGTAAAGCTCGCGAGCATTCCTCCGTCCTGCGGGACAGTATCTGCGAAACGCTGGTGCTGCTGGCGGTGCACGGCAACAACCTCTTCCAAGCTAAAATGCAATTCGATGTTGAAGCACGCGTTGACAAGTTGATCCGGGACCTACTGACCCCCCTGGATGCCAAGACTTGGGCTTCGCAACAGGATGATCTGCCCCGTTATGCAGAGGCCGCTCCTGCGGTGTTCTTGGATATCCTGCGTCACGACCTCGCGTCTGATAATCCGCAGGTGCTTGAACTGTTGAAGCCGGTGGATAGCGGGTTCATGGGCAATTGTGCACGCTCAGGATTGCTGTGGGCGCTTGAGTTGCTGGCTTGGCACCCCGACCGGCTGTTGGAAGTCGCGTTGATCCTAGCCGCGTTATCGGAGCACAAGATTGACGACAATTGGCAGAACAAGCCGGAAAACAGCCTGCTGGCAATATTTCGCGCCTGGATGCCACAAACCGCCGCGAACCTTGCGCAGCGCACAACAGTGCTGGAAAGAATCGTAAAGAAATACCCCGACGTGGGTTGGCGGCTCTGCTTTGACCAATTCAAAGGGGGATCTCGTGTCGGGCATTATAGCTCCCGCCCTCGTTGGCGGAACGACGCGATAGGTTCAGGACAGCCACTCCGGTATCGCCGCGAAATTTTTCCTTTCATGCGCAAGGCTCTCGATATCGCCCTTGCGTGGCCAAAGCATAACGAAAATACGCTCGGTGACCTGATCGAAGACATGCAGGACTTTGAAAAGAAGGACCAGGATACAATTTGGCAGCTCGTGGTGAACTGGGCTGAATCAACGACAGATGAATTGGCCCGAGCACGCCTACGAGAGCGAGTGCGCAAATTTGCTTTTACAAGACGAGGGCTGAAAATCACGAACGACAAAACGAAGGCCGGCGCCAAAAAGGCCTACAAACTCTTGGAGCCGCGGGACGTCGTAGTGAAACACCAGTGGCTTTTTGCCGAGCATTGGGTGGAAGAGTCCCTCGAAGAAATCGAAAGTGCTGATTACGATTACACCAAGCGAGAGGAACGCATTCGCAAGCAACGGGATGCGGCTCTTGGTGAGATTTGGAAAACTTGTGGGGCGGATGGCATTGTCCGGCTGTGTCTGGGCGGGAATGCAGCTTACGTTGTGGGATCGCAGGCAGCAGATATCGTCGGCATTGAGAATGCTGAAGAGTTCCTTTTCAGGCTGATCTGCGAGGGCCATAGCCAGCCAAAAGTTGAGATTTTAAACTGTGTTGCCGGCTTCCTTGGCAGAATAGCCGACGAACTCCGGGACAATCTTATTGGCCGCCTCCTTGCTCGTTTCGAGCCACTAAAAGGTGATGGGGAGGACCACATTGTTTCGCTGCTAAGGTGTGCACCATTCGAGCAGCGAACGTGGCGGCAGCTGGCGGATCAGCCGAGAAAGCTCATTGAGCGGTATTGGTGTGAAGTTACGCCACAATGGGCCCGCCAGAGTCCTGAGGAGATGAAGAATGCGATTGATCAGCTGGTAAAGTTTAACCGGCCGCGGGCGGCTCTTCGCCTGATTCATATGGATTACAAAGAGATTGATACCCCGCGGCTGGTGCGCCTGCTGAAGGAAGTTGCAACCAACGGGTCGGAGCCTACTGGCCATTACCGGCTACAAGGCTATGAAATATCCGAGATGTTGAAGCTTTTGGATAGTCGAACCGATGTTTCGCGTGACGAACTGGCGCACCTGGAATTTCTCTACCTTGAAGCACTAGACCACGACAGGCATGGGATTCCCAATCTTCAACGTCAGTTGGCAGAATCCCCGTCGCTTTTTATGCAGGCCTTGGGACTTTGCTACAAGCGGCGCGGGCCAGGTGAAGATCCCCCCGAATGGAATGTGGAAGATAAGCCCAGCGTTGCTACGCAAGCGTACCGGTTACTGCATGCAGCCAAGCGCATACCGGGAACAAGGGAAGATGGTTCGATCGATGCCGACAAGCTAATGGCTTGGATCCGAGAGGTGCGCACCCTCTGCAAAGCGCACGGTCGGGAGAGCGTGGGGGACCAGACGATCGGAGATCTTCTAGCTAAGGCGCCTGCTGATGCTGATGGCCTTTGGCCGTGCCAAGCCGTCAGAGAGGCTATTGAAGAGATCGCGGCTCCCGAAATTGCGAGAGGAATGACAATAGGTGTCTACAACTTGCGGGGCGCTCACTGGCGAGGTGAAGGTGGGCAACAAGAGCGAGAGCTTGCGGCGAAATACCGGGGATGGTCGAAGCAGACGGCCTTTGAGTATCCGTTCGTCTCGCGGTTTCTGGAGCAAATAGCAAAGTCCTACGACCGCGATGCCGAAAGGCAAGATATTCAGGCGGACGTGAGCAGGCGCTTATGAGGTCAAGCCATGGAAATATTTGAACTCACCGTAGTAGCGCACGGCCTCCAATCAAGAGGACGGAACCCGTTCTCATGAATTTAAAGCAATATGTCGACAAGGGCCAATCCGCCTATGACGCGTTTGCCAAGACGATACGCGGCATAATGGAAATAGTGCTGGAGACAGAGCCCTCTATCGTTAAGCCTCAGCAAATTCAGACGCGAGCAAAATCAACGAGTTCGCTAGCCCGAAAACTTTCCGAACGTGGCCTCACCAAAAGCCGATCAATTGAAACAAAACTCAAGGATTTAGCGGGCGTCAGATTGATTTTCTATACAAACACTGATGTGGACAGCTTTCTTAACTCGCGCCTGCTCCAAGACAACTTCGACATCGACTACGACGAATCCAAAATCCATGAGCCTGCCGGTATCTCTTCAGAGGCCAACGGCCAATATCGCGCAATCCACTATGTCGTCACTCTGAAGCCTGAGCGTATCGCACTTCCTGAGTATGCGCGCTTTCGAGGCCTTAGGTGTGAAATCCAGATTCAAACAATCCTAAACCATGCTTGGGCCGAAACTGCTCACGACATAACCTACCACCGGCAAGAAACGGCCGGCTTCGGGACCAAACAGCTTGAACAGATTCAGAAGCAAACGACGGCCATTATGGAGAAGTATCTTCTGCCGGCGGGCTATGAGTTTCAGAAAGTACAACATGACTACAGGAGGTTGATGGAAGGGAAAGCCCTCTTCGATCGAGATACCGTTGCAGCCTTGGACTCTTGTGACAACAACAACGACCGATACGACCTACTCAAAAAGATCAGTGAAGACGTTATTCCCCAATATGACGATATCAATGCAGTAGCACAGGATCTTCGGAATGCCGCTGTCAGAGCTTTGAGCGCAGCTCGACAAACCGAGACCAGAGAGATCGAAACGACTTTCGGGGCTTATGAGGGCCATTCAGAAAAGGACGTTGCAGAGGCTGCCATCGATATCATTAGGCACTTAAGGTATACCGACATAGCTGCATCCTTTGATGCGCTGTGCTCGCTTTACCCAGACGCGAAGTCCGATGACGAGCGTAAGCTCATCTTGGATACGGTTGAAGAATTAGCAAAGCATAATGTCACTGTATGGCAGCAAGCTGGCTCCTACGTTCAGGACACTTTGGTAGGCATCATTGCTGGGCAAAGCGCTGCCGTACGTGAGCAGAACAGAACCGTGATACTTTGTGTTTGCCGCAACGTACTGACGTCCGAAATGCGCGGCGTATCTGCTACCACATACGACACCGTGTCGTTCCAGACGGGTGCAGTCACTGCCACCCGAGGCCTCGATGAGACCCGAGCCGAAGCAATTCGGATTGTTTGCGAGTTCTACGATCGGGCAACCACTGAGGCTCAGAAACTTGAATCATACGAGGCTCTGAAGCCTGCCATGGCGCTTCCGAACATGGGCAACTACGGAGATTCCCTCTGGCTACTGGTATTGCGCGACACCAAGGCCATCGTCGATTTTATGACCAACCAGAAAGCAGCCCAGCCGTACGGCCTATTACAGGACTTGGAACGGCAGTGCCTTACGAGCCGCATGCAGCATATTGGCGTTCAGAAGAATCCGCCAAAGGACGCAGCGATTGCAACCTCCTACAAGGAACTGGAATCGACGATAACAGGGTTTCGTAAACTTCTCGGGGCTGACGATACGTATCAGAAATACAAGACATTTGTTGGCTATCATCCCGTTTTTGATGAAAGTTTCAAAGGTGGACACCTTGGGTACAAACGGACGCAAGCTATTCGCGACCATCGGGTAGACACCTACGTGGCGGAGTTAGGCGAAGGCAACGAGAGTCCCTGGCTTGAACTCGTCAAAAGCCTCTCAAAAGAGAGAGATTCGACATACGTCCTTATGCAGTTTCTGACCAAGGTCGGCGGTCAGAAGCCGCAGATTGCGCTGCGCTGGCTGGCAGACACGACGCTTTCTGAACAGCGGCTGATCTTTGCTCTCCTGGATGGACTCTTATCAAGCTCTGACCAGACGGAAGCACGAGCCCTCCTGGATCGCTGGATCGATCAGGGGCAAAATCTGCTAGCGGCTTCATATGCCCTTCGTTCCGATAAACATTTCGACCCAAAGCTTTTTACCCGGTTGGGTGCCAAGATTATCGCCGCTAATGAACCTGTGGCTTTAAATGAATTGGTCTGTTGCTTTCTAACCAAGGGCTCCGCCCTGCTTCCTGTGGAAGCCATCGATTCCTTGCTGTTGCCCGCTATTGAACGATTAGCCGTGGCAAATAACTGTTGGTGGATCGTACAGAGCGGATTCGATGAAAACGCTGAAAAGCTGCTCTCTTCTCTCAATGAAGAGCAAGCCAACGCCATCCTTCGCAACCTCGTCAGGGCGCCCCAGGTTGACGTGCATTTTGAGATGGTCCTGCTTCCAATCGCCAAGACATTTGCAACATCCGTCTTGCAGTTCTTCAAGCAACGAATTGATCATGGCCCTCAAAGTAGTGAGGGTGACCGCTACGAAGCCGTTCCATTCTCCCTAAGCGAGCTTCCCAAGGCCTATGTCGGCAAGGAAGGTACTGCCGCCACGGTCATCAGGGCATGGTACAAAGTTGACGACTACTTATTTCAGTACCACGGCGGGCGCTTGCTTGCGCTGCTTTCTCCAACCTTTTCACCCGATCTCGCCTCGGCGCTCCAACTGTTGGCCTATCGGGATGATGCGGGTATCGATTTCGCCCTCGCGGTGCTGAATAACTTCGAGGGTGAACCACCTACGCACGACACGTTTAAGGTCATCGTGAACTTGCTTCCGAAGGAGGACAAACGTCTCGGGGAAATTGAACAGGCTCTAATGTCCACGGGAGTGGTCCACGGAGAGTTTGGCTTTGTGGAAGCGTACCGCGCAAAGAAAACTGAAATCCAGCCGTGGCTTTCGGATACAAGGCCGCGGGTCAAAGGGTTTGCTGAGCAGTACGTACGAAGCCTGGAGCGCGCGATTGGTGCGGGACACCGTAGAGCTGAACAAGACTTGGAGATGAGAAAACACAGGTTCGAATCTGGAAGCGAGGCTTAGCGCCACATGAGCCAAATATACTCGCTACTAGAGCAAGAAGTGATCATCTTGAAGTCGGTCTGGGATGCAATCGACGATATGGTCAATTACCGTTTCTTTCTAAAGCTGGGCAGGATCGAGGAAGCGGAGCTTCACTTCCAGGACACCGTGCACCAACAACTCTTCAATGTATTGCTGGTTGACCTACTCTCTCAACCTCGCCGGTGGCCCTTCGGATTGCCACATCCACCCGTGGGCTCGCCCAAATCCCAGCAGAACATCCTCTATCATCTAGGTCGCGTCAGCGAAGCTCCGATACTTTGTCCGGATCAAGGACAACTTCTGAAACAGCCACTCGAAGCGTTTCTGATTTGGTTGGAAGCGAATTGCACTGTGGAAGATGTGTGGCTTCCATCAATCCAGCTGAATATCAGCCTAACGCTGGAGAGAATCGCTTTCATCAAAATTTGTGGCAACATCGCCAAGCACGGCTTCACTCGGCTCGATCAAGATGTGAGCAAGATCGTGAAAATCTTGGAAGCGAACGGCAAAATGGTGGATTCCGACCTCGGCTATCTAGTAATCCCTGAATTCCAGGAGTGGTTCCACGACAACGTCTTTGGTTACCACAGTAGCGCAATCGCCGAATTCTTGAACAACATCCGCTGGGGGCTGTACAAGTACCTTCTTCCGGAGTTCAGGCGCTCCTTCACAAGGCGCGACGGGGAAATCCAATATGAGTTCAAGGTCCCCGCGGACTGCGCAACGGAAGTCGGCCGGACGATGTATTGGAACCTAATGAACGCTGTGCGCTCTGAACCATACATGCCCCAGTTCGAAGTTACCCGTTTTCTCAAAATGCGATACTGACGTGAAGAACATCAAATACTTCGCCTACGGCTCGAATAGTTGAAAAATGGACACAAGGGCTTGTGGCGCGGCAGCACAGCTACTCTGCGAGCAACTTAGTCAACGGCACAGAGAGCGCTTCGGCTATTCGCGCCATTACAAGCAAGCTTGGGTTCCGTTTGCCACGTTCAATGCCACCGACGTAGGTCAAGTCGATCTCAGCTTCGAACGCCAACTTCTCCTGAGTAATGCTCCGTTCTTGGCGGATCTTCCGCACGTTCTTGCCTACGATTTTGCGCCAATCCTGCATTGCAGGATCGAGCATGGTGGGGCATATAGTCTCTAGGGATTATAGTCCCTATCAGAGAGATTCCATGATCAAGGCGAAAGAAAACCAGAAGACATTTATCGTGTCGCAAGATGACAAGTTGCGATTGACTCCCTTTGCCAAATGTGGGGAAGCCACTTCCATAGTGGGATATCGAGATGACTCGAGCGGGAAAGTAGTGGCTTCAGTCGAGCTCCCTACGGAACTGATCGAACGTAGCATTCTCGCAAATGTCTCGATTGAGATAACCCTGTCTGGGTCTGGGGAGGTTACGTCCACGGCGAGCAATACCGCGCATGGTTCCTCATCTTCAATTAAGACTGTCTTACTTGACGACCTCGTCGATATGCTCCTGGATCGCGAGAACATCCACTTGGAAGAAACGACAGAAAGCGAATTAAGAATATTTCTCGAGACGCTTCATAAGTCCATCCGTGCTGTAGAGCGCGCGATCGCCACGCTGAACCCCGCCGCCAGCTAGCACCCGGATGCTAGGATGAGGCGATTTCCGCGGCGATTGCTGTCCTCTTAGCCCTTCGGAAATCCGCGTCACCATCCAGAAACGCCTCCAACATGAAGGGCACCAGGTCCGCAACCTCCTCCCGCGCGCCGTACGTTTCCGCATAAAAATCCGCGTAGGAACGAAGCCGCGCCGCAAGTGCAGGCGGAAGCGTGGTCGTGAGTTTTACTGGTGTCCGGTCTGGGAGTTTCGGCAGTCTCATCCACTCACCTTCCCTTGCCGGCTGCTTCTATCTCATATGGATTCATCACCAAATCCTTGGATACGATCACCCGGAGCGGCCAACCTGGCCGCACCGTGATGGTCGGCTGGACATCGAGTTCACGTTCGACAATCCGTTGGCCTGCACGGTTGGTGGTTTGCTGGACGCTCTCGCGCAACGCTTTGACGAGATCGCTTTCATTGTTTCCAATCGATAGCTGAGTTCCCACGCCCAGCAGCGTCGCCATACCAATTCCCTTGAGCAGTTGCCAGGTGTGGATATCGACCTCATCTTCCAGCCCCGCATAGCCCGCCACGTCCGTGGCCGGCAGATTGTCGATCACGATCGAGTTGCCGTTGGGCAGAATGATGCGGGTCCAGACCAGGAGCGCCCTCTTCTGCCCGTAAGCGACAACGCTATCGTATTTTCCGACCAAACGCGTTCCCTGCGGGATCAGGAGAAATTCCCCGGTGACGGTGTCGTAGACGTTCTCGGTCACTTGCGCGATTGTCGCGCCCGGCAAATCAGAATTCAAGCCGGTGATGAGACTGGCCGGAATGATCGTTCCCGCCATGACCGCATAAGGGGATGGCGCCCCTGCAAGGGAATGCGGATTGGTGGTTTCCTTGTCGGGCTTGGCGTTAACGAATGCCAGCTTGCGAGCCTGCGAAGACGGAATGATCTCGCTGGATCGGTCGCTCAACCCCTGAGACGGCTTGCCCGAGAGGTCGGCTGCGGCCGGAGCATCTGATGCCGGGCGAAACGCTGAGGGTTGCGCAGCCGTCGACGAGGGTGAGTCCGGCCGCCGCCGACGATCCTGCTTCTCGGAGAGGCGAACGAGCAGCCCAGATTCCTTGGCTTGCTGGGTAATCCTTGCCTGGCGAATCCGTTCTGCGCGCTCCGCATCCTCTTCCGGATCCGCACGGAACGGCGCATCAGAGGGCTGGACCAACTTCTTTTCATTTTCAGCAAACGCGCGGCCGATGTCGCCTGGCGACGGTGGACCAAGCCGCGGTGGAAGCTGGTCGTACGATTTCGGCAGCTTCGACAGCCCATCGGCGGTCTGTTTCCGGTCGGTATTGTACAGTTCGGACCGCTCCCCCGGCTTGAATGCCCGAGGCGGGGCCAAGGCGATGAGGGTCGCGCCCGCAATAATCAACGCGGCGACGGCGCACCCCAGCATCAGCATGCGCCGGTTGAGACGGCGGATTGGCCGCGGCCGGGCTCGAAGCTCGAGGCGTTCGGGCGGCTCCTTTTCAGCTTCCGTCATCATGAAGCGCCTCCACTGCCCGGGAGCTGAGACACCGGCCGCGCATCGGTTCGAATAATACGGACGGTACGCTGAGGATTCTCGCCAAGCCGCAGCTCCGCCGCGCCGAACATCCGGTCGACGATGTAGTATGAGCCCCGGACCCGGTAATTAACGAGGTTCGGACGGCCATCAGCACCGGCGACGAACAGCGGCGGCGCCTCACCCTGCGACAGACCCGATGGCATCTGGATGAAGACCTTGTGGCCGTCATCGAACGCACGAAGCGGCCGCCATGGCGGATCGTCACCCTCGATCCGGTACCGGAAATTCAGATTGTCCAGCCGCACGCCACGATCGGCGACTCGGGCCTCATTGTCGCGTGCAGCGTCGTTCTGTTTATGCAGGGCCACGAGGCTATCGGTCGGATAGGTCCAGGAAATCGACGCCATGTAGGTTTGTTTGGTGGAAACAAGCTCAAGGTGATAGGCGCGCCGATCCGTCAGCACCACGAGGTTGGTCTGGATATCCGGCAGCGTCGGTTTGATCAGGATATGAACCCGCCTTCCGGCTCCCTGCCCACTGATGGTGTCGCCAATCACCCAGCGGACGGTATCGCCGGTCGAGACATCGATCAGTTCTTCTCCCGGCTGCAGCGCTATGGTCGATACTTTCTCCGGGCTTGCGTACAGCCGAAACAGCGCACCCTCGGTCCACGGATAAACCTGGATGGCATTGATGTAGCCTGCCCTGGTCGGTTCAACGCGCGCTGCTTTGTTGGCCTTGGCGATGGCTTGCTCCGGCGGCAACTTCTCTTCCTTTGGGCCCCTGCCCGGCAGCGGCTTCAGCTGTCCCGGCAGCGGTAACACTTTCGGAATCTCGACGATCTCGACGGCTTTTGGCGGATCGGTTTCCGGCTTGCCCGGGGCGAACACCAGATCGTCATAAGGCGCTTCCAAATTCAGTTTCATCGCACAGGCTCCGAGCAAAAGACAAAGTCCGACTAGGCTCACAGACGCGCGAGATTTGACGACAAATGATTTCATTTCGGGTCTCCGATGAGGTCGCGCGACCAGTTGAGGGAATGCACATAGAGCCCGAGCGGATTCTTTCGCAGCGTCTCCGCGTTTGACGGTGACTTGAGAATGACGCTGACGACGCCGGTGAAGCGCTCGGTCTTGGCCACCGCACCGTTCTCGTAGGTGCTTTCTTTCCACCGGATCTCGAAACTGTCGTTCGAAGCGCGCACCACCGACGTCACCTCGGTGGTCGCCGTCCTGGCGCCGATCTTGGTAAAAGGATCGGCCTCTCGCGCATATTCGTTGAGCGCCTGCGCCCCACGATCCGTGACAAAATCATACGCTTGCAGCCAATTGCTGCGCACGATGACTGGATCGACGGACAATGAACGGACGTTCCCGATGAAACGCGCCAGGAAATGGGCGATCTGCGCGTCGGACGGTTGGTAGGCTTCAATGGCCGGCCCAACCGCACGCACCTCGCCGAGGCGATCGACCTCGACCACATAAGGCACCACAGACGATCGTCCGACGATCAGCAGCACCGTCAAGCCCAGCAAGGCCGAAAGGCTCGTGGCCAGGAGCGCCGCGAGGCGCCAATTGGCCGCCTGTACCCGGGCCGATCCGAGCCGCTCGTCCCAGACCTGCGCGGCCTTCTGGTAAGGTGTAACCGGCTCCGGCGTTTCGCCGTATCGGACGTGGGGGCGATGGAAGGGATGCGACACCATTTCAGTCCTCCCCTAGCTTCGGACCGGAAGAGTGCCCGCCCCGGTCGCCTTCCTTCAGCGAATGGCCAGCGACGTGAACGGCATCTCTGATCCGCTGCTCATGACCACGACCTCCGCTCGCGCCAACTGGACCATTTGCCGACGCACGCGATGAAGGAGCAGCGCCTGGTCCGCTTGCCTGCGAAACCGCACTGCCGGGCGCAGAACTGGAGGCTCCGAGGGAAGCAGCAGCGCTCGCGCCCGACGACCCACCCGCTCGACCCGCAAGGGAAGCTGCGGAACGAACGGCACTGACCGAGCCGCCGGCAGCGGCTCCCAAGCTGCCGGCGGCAAGTGCGGCACCACCAATCGTAACGGCTGCCGCACCCGCAACGGTGCCGGCAGCCGCACCCGCGCCAAGTTGGGGCGCTCCAGACACCAGGCCGGCAGCAATGCCGGGACCAAAGATCCCGAGTCCAAGCAGCGAAATCGCCGCAAGTAACAGACTCATGGCCGATGTGATGTCGATCGGCCGGGTCAGCGTGGTCGCCAACTCGCCGAAGATCGTCGATCCGATCCCGACGATGATCGCCAGCACCATGACCTTGATGCCCGAGGCGACCACGTTGCCGAGCGCCTTCTCGGCCAGGAACGAGGTTTTTCCCCACAGCGCAAACGGCACCAGGATGAAACTCGCCAACGTCGTCAGCTTGAACTCAATCAGGGTGACAAAGAGCTGCACGGATAACACGAAGAAGGCGAGCACGATCAGAATCCAGCACAACAGCAGGATCAGAATGGTCGGCAGATTGGTCAGGACATCGAAGCCGGAGAACTGGCTGGTCTCCTCCAGCAAGGGGTGAGCGGCGGTGAAGCCCGCAGACGCGACAAAGCCCGGCCGCATCAGGTCGGCTGCGGTCAGCGAACCGCCGCCTGCCTTCAGCCCGATAGCGGAAAACGAACTGAACACGATGTCGGCCAGAGACTTGAAGTTGCCGATGATGAAGGCGAACGCGCCGACATAGAGAACCTTCTTGGCCAGTGCCGCGACCACCTGTTCGTCGCCGCGCAGGCTCCACGCGAGCCCGGCGAGGGTAAGATCGATTGCGACCAGCGTCGAACTCAGGAACGACACCTCGCCGCCGAGGATACCAAAACCGGAGTCAATGTAACGGGAGAAGGTTTCCGTGAAACGGTCGATGACGGAAAGATCAGCCATGGTGTGCTCTCACTTTCTGCCGGAATAGGCGCGGCCATCACCGATGAAGCGGGTGAAGCGTTCGCGGGCAGCCTCCGCCGACGCTTGTTGCTCGACCGATCGCAGCGCGTCCGCCCGCGCCTGGGTCGCGACAAGGGCCTGCGCCTGCAGCGACTGCTTCACTTGCAGCGCGATCAGCTCATTGCCTGTCTGTTGGGCCTGCAGGGAGCCGACCGCGCCGGACGAACTCGTCATCAACGTCCGCAACGTCTGGCCGTCCTGGTCGAGCGCTGATGCGATAGTCGCCTGCGTCACCAGGGTTTGTTTGAGCGCCTGATAGGTATTGTCCCAGCGCGCCGTGGCGTCCTGCACCATCCGGTCTGACGAGATGGCCGCCGTATATTGACGCGGGTAGAGACGCTCAAAGTCGCTGTTGGTCTTCTGGACATCGAAAGCGATGCCTTTGGCCTGGGCGATCAGGCCATTGATCTCGTTGATCTTGGAGGTCAGCTCGCCGGCCACCGTAGTGGGTAGCCTCGTCAAGTTCTTGGCGCCGTTAAGGAGCATCTGCGCCTGATTTTCGAGGCTTCTGATCTGATTGTTGATCTGATCAAGCGCACGTGCCGCCGTCAGAATGTTCTGGCTGTAATTTGACGGATCGAACACCACGAGCTGGGCGCCAAGTCGTTTGGATCCGTTTACCGCCATCACGAGTGTGAGCGTGGCGGTGATCGCCGCGTTCGATAGTTTTCGGGAAACGGGCTTGCCAAATAGGGTTCGCAGCATCAGTTGACTCCAGGCCAGGGTTAAGGGGGTTACGCGAGGCGAGCGTGCTCAAAGGTGCGAAGCAGATTGGCAGCCCAGACGAGGTCGCATTCCCTGAGGTAGTGCTCTGCGAATTGTTGCGGGTCGAAACGCGCAAGGACGCTTTCAATCAAGCGCTGATCCTCTGGCGAGGCTGCGGCTGCGAAAGCCAACGCGACTGGACCGAGCCCAAGCTCGAACAGGCGATTCCCGGCCCGGGATTGCAGGTAGTAGTCGCGCTTCGGGAACGCCTCCGCGACAAGGCGGATCTGGGCGTCGTTCAGCCCAAAACGACGATAGATTTCTGTCTGCCCTTGCTCGAGCGCCCGGGGGTTTGGAAGAAAGATCCGCGTTGGGCAGGACTCGGCAATTGCCGGTGCGATGGAGCTGTCAGCGATATCCGCGAGCGATTGGGTCGCAAATATCACCGCCACGTTCTTCTTCCGCAGCGTCTTTAGCCATTCCCGGATGCGGCCAGCAAACAGCGGGTCATCGAGAAATACCCAGGCCTCGTCGAGCACCAGAAGTGTCGGCCGCCCATCGAACCGCGCTTCCAGCGCGTGGAAAAGATAGGTCAGGACCGGGGCCACCAGCCCCGGCAGCGCCATCAATTCCTCCATCTCAAACGTCAACACATCCGCGGTGGAGAGCGCATCGGTATCCGCATCAAGGAACCGGCCGTACGGGCCTTCCAGCGTGTAAGGCGCGAGCGCCTGGCGCAGCGCATCGCGCGCCAACAGCGCCACGAAACCGGTCATGGTGCGTTGTTTAACGGGCGCAGAGCCGAGACTTCTGAGCGCCGACCACAAGGTTTCCTTGACCTCGGGCGTAATTGCCACCCGCTCGTGAGCGAGCACACCGCAGAGCCAATCGAGCGCCCAAAGCCGCGCCCCCTCGTCATCAACGTTGCGCAATGGCTGGAACGAAAGGCCGCCCTTCACGCCAAGCTGGTACCAGGCGCCACCCAAGGCAATCGTCGCCGCCCGCGCCGAGCGGCCTTTGTCGAAATTGATAAGCTGGGCGTTCGGATAACGGCGAAACTGCAGCGCGAGAATTGCGAGCAGAACCGACTTTCCCGCTCCTGTGGGACCGACAACCAAGGTATGGCCGACGTCGCCGACATGAAGCGACAAGCGGAACGGCGTAGCGCCCTTGGTCTTGGCAATCAGAAGCGGCGGCCCGTCCAGTTGCTCGCAACGCGCAGGTCCCGCCCAGACCGCCGAAAGCGGGCACATATGGGCCAGATTGAGTGTATGCACGATTGGCTGGCGGATGTTGGCATAGACCTGCCCCGGCAAGCTTCCCAACCACGCCTCGACCGCATTGACGCTTTCGCGGATCGTGGTGAAGCCACGGGTGTTGATGGCCCGTTCCACCGCACGGATCTTCTCATCGGCCGCGTGAGAATCTTCGTCACAGACCGTCACCGTCGTCGTGACATACCCGAAGGCGACCAGATCATCGCCGAGCTCCTGCAACGCGCTATCCGCATCCAGCGCCTTGTTGTCCGCGTCGGTATCGAGCAGCGCCGCCTGCTCGTTGAACATCACCTCCTTCAAGATCGCGCCGAGCGATTTGCGCTTGGCAAACCACTGCCGGCGGTAGCGCGAGAGAACAGCGTTGGCCTGGGTACGGTCGAGCGGCAGGAATCGGGTCGTCCAACGGTACGCGACACCGAGCCGGTTGAGGTCATCGAGCACACCAGGAAAGGTGACCGACGGAAATCCGAGCACCGTCAGCGTTCGCAAATGGCTGCGGCCGAGTGCGGGCGACAAGCCCGCGGTTAGCGGTTCGTCGCACAGGTATGCGTCAAGATAGGCAGGGATTTCCGGCACGGCGACCTGATGCCGTTTGGTCGAGATGCAGCTGTGCAGATAGGTCAGTGTATCCGTATCGTCGAGGCTGGCGATTTCCGGAAGCACCGAGGAGAGCAGATCGATGGCTCGGTCGGTTTCCTGGACAAATCGCTCAAGATGTTCGCGGTAACCACCACGGTTCGCGCGCAATTCGGCAGCTTGCTGCGGTTCGCTGCCATCATCCTTGACGTCGTTTCCGTTTCGGTCTTCGTGTCCTGGCTGCAAGCCTTCGGCACGCCTCCATCCGAAGGCTCCGGGTCGGCGATGCGAACCGCTGGCGGCTTCACCGGAATTCTCGAAAAACATTCCTTCAAGCCGCGACACGCGCTCGGGCGGCGGCAGATACATCAAGGTAAGGTACGAGATACTTTCGAAATGCTCGCCGCGCGGGCGTGAGGGATCATCCCAGGCCAACGCCTCCGTCGTCCCTTCAAAGGACGCACGTCGCTCCTCGTCGACCAGCCAGGAGACCGCGTCCGGAAACTGCGATCTCGGATAGGCTGACGCAGTCACCCGGGTCGCGTCGAAAAACAATGCCCAGCCAGCGCCGAAACGCTTCAGCACATTGTTGACGCGAGAGGTCACGCTCATCAACTCGGCTTCGGTGGCACTGTCCAGGTCCGGCCCGCGATACCGAATCGTGCGCTGGAAACTGCCGTCCTTGTTCAGGACGATGCCCGGACCGACCAGACAGGCCCAAGGCAACCAGTCCGCAAGTCTCGAGGCGCCAGAACGAAATTCGCGCAGATTCAGCATGCCAACCACCCCTTGTGTTTGGTGTGCCGCACCGCGACCTCTACAAAGGCCGGGTCGCGCTTGGCCAGCCAGACCGCTACGCCGTGACCCACAATCCAGAGGGCGAGACCTACGAGCCAAAGCCGCAGGCCTAGCGCCAGCACGGCCGACAGCGTCCCTATCAAGATCGCGGCGGCGCGCGGCGCGCCGCCGATCAAAATCGGCTCCGTCAGGGAGCGATGAAGTACGAGTTCGAAACCGGCGTGCTGCATCAGATCAGCGCTCCGCCGCCAAACGAGAAGAACGACAGAAAAAAAGAGCTGGCCGCGAATGCGATCGAAAGGCCAAACACGACCTGAACCAACTTTCGGAAGCCACCGGAAGTATCGCCGAACGCCAGCGAAATGCCGGTCACGGTGATGATGAGGACGGCGACGATCTTGGCGACCGGGCCCTGCACGGATTCCAGAATGCGCTGCAGCGGTGCTTCCCACGGCATGCCGGAGCCGGCGGCCCACGCCGAGGAAGTCATGAAGAAAATCATCATCGCGCCCGACGAGATGTCGACAAGCGAGAAGCCCGCGGCATTTCGAAACCTCGGCAGGCAAACGCCGCTACGCAACCGCAGACAAACTCGTGTCATGGTCTTCTCCAGGGTCAGGTGTTGTGAGGAAGAAGTGGGAGCCCCGCCGGGGCTTTGAGGACGTACTCGCCAGATCCGTCGAGGCCTTCGACCTCGACGACGGTTTCGATACGCCGTGCCTGGCCTCGGCCCTTGATAAACACGACGAGATTGATGGCTTGCGCGATGAGACGGCGCGGAACGGTCGCAACCACCTCCTGGATCAGCTGCTCAATGCGATAAAGTGCCGATCGCGCCGAATTCGCATGCACCGTGGCGATGCCGCCGGGGTGGCCGGTGTTCCAGGCTTTCAGCATGTCGAGGGCTTCACCGCCCCTCACCTCGCCGACGATGATGCGGTCGGGCCGTAGACGAAGCGTCGAGCGGACGAGGTCCGCAAGTGTTGCGACGTTCGGTTTGGTTCGCAGGGTGACGGCGTCCCTTGCATCGCAGCGCAGTTCCCGTGTGTCCTCGATGATGACGACACGCTCGTTGAGACCGGCGACCTCCGCCAATAGAGCGTTGGCGAGCGTGGTCTTGCCCGAGCCTGTGCCGCCAGCGACCAGAATATTGCGACCGTTCGCCACGGCCTCCGCGAGAAACCGAGCGACGGCCGGGGTCGCAATCTGAGCTTTGACATAATCCTGAAGGCGGAACGTGGTGGTCGCAGGTTTGCGAATGGCAAAGCACGGCGCCAGCGACACAGGCGGCAGCAAACCCTCGAACCGTTCGCCCGTCTCGGGAAGTTCAGCCGAGACGATTGGACAAGATGCGCTCGCTTCCGCTCGCACGTGGCTAGCGACCAGCCGAATGATCCGTTCGACCTCGTGTGGCATCAGCATCACGCCGGCTTCGCTGCGGCCCGTGCCATGGCGGTCGAGCCACAGCCGGCCGTCGGGATTGACCATTACCTCAACGACGTCGGGTTCCTCGAGCGCCAACGCGATGGCCGGCCCCATCGCGGTACGCAACATGCCGCGACGTCGTTCGCGGGTCTCGGACGAGAGGAGATCAGACATTGCCGACCTCCTCTCGTCCCGCCGGGGAATGCCCCGGCAGCTGACCCTCGGTATCGACCGACGGGGTCTTTTTCTCGAGCGTCGACGGACCCAGTGGTGCGCCCTCCTCGAGATGCCGCATGAACAGATCGGGATTGGACGCGCTCACGCGGTCCATGACATCGGCGACCAGCCTTCCACCGGATGCGACGCGCTTGCCGACCTGTGCGACGAAGATTTCGAAGCGCTCGCGGCCCAGCGCCCGGGCGGCTTCCTGGTCGCCCGACGGCAGCGGTGGCGTGATGGTGAGGTAGTATCGAACGAACAGCGCGATGGTTTCCGCCATGATCGAGGAGTCGCGATCGAGCCGATCGAGCTGCCGGCTGATCCGATCAAGCCGCCGGATCAGCGCGCCGTCGCCGCTGGCGTCGCGCTCTGGATTGAGAAACCGGTCAAGGGCTGCGTCGGCAATGGCCGAACGGTTGGTGCCGGGCCGCTTTGCCGCAAGCGCAAGCCGGTCGGCAACATGATCGGACAGATAGACGGAGATCTTCGGTTTCATGATTGGGTCCATCAGAAGGCTGGAAGGAGATCGTCATCGTCGCGGGTGATGGCGTGCGCGCGCTGGATGGTGCTGCTGGCTACCCCTGCCGCTCGTTGCATCTGGCTACGGTCGGCTGCAGGATCCGGCTCGTCCTCGAACAGCTGCTCCTCGCCCAAGAGCACATCACCCCGATCGGGTGCGGCTTCAGCGAACAAGGCGAGTTGCTGTTTCAGCCCGCCATCCTCGTCCGCACTTTGCATCAGGTCGCGGAATGGAAGCGTCGATAGCCGCTGGTCAACCGGCCGGACCTGGCCATGCCAATCGTCGCTGCGCGGTTGCGGCCTGTCGGCGTATTGAACGCCGGCCAGGGACGGGGGCGCGAGCAACCGCCTGGTAAAGTTCGCATCCTGGTAATGCCGCAACTTCTTCGCGCGGACCGGCGAGAGCCCGGACACCAGGACGATGGCATCGTCCTGGGACATCTGCATCACCTCGCCTGGTGTCAGGAGCGGACGCGCGGTTTCCTGGCGGCTGACCATGACGTGGCCGAGCCATGGCGCGAGCCTGTGGCCGGCGTAGTTGCGCTGCGCCCGCAATTCGGTGGCGGTACCGAGCGCATCGGAAATCCGTTTCGCGGTACGCTCGTCGTTGGCGGCGAATGCAATACGCACATGGCAATTGTCGAGGATGGCGTTGTTCTCGCCATAAGCCTTGGCGATCTGGTTGAGCGACTGTGCGATGAGGTAGGCGCGAATCCCGTAGCCCGCCATGAATGCCAACGCGCTCTCAAAGAAGTCCAGCCGCCCCAGCGCCGGAAATTCGTCGAGCATCAGTAAAAGCGACCGTTGGCGTTGTGTCCCGCCATGTGCGCTCAAGGTCTCGGTCAGACGTCGACCGATCTGGTTGAGGATCAAACGAATGAGCGGCTTGGTCCGGCTGATGTCTGACGGCGGTACCACCAGATAGAGCGTCACCGGTTTGCCGGCATCGACCAGGTCGGCAATGCGCCAGTCGCACGCTTCAGTATTGCGGCCGATGGTCGGATCCCGGTAAAGCCCAAGGAAGCTGACGGCGGTCGAGAGCACACCGGAGCGTTCATTCTCTGATTTATTGAGTAACTCGCGTGCGGTTGCCGCGACAACGGGATGGACCTTCGGCGTTTGTTGCGTACCGAGATGGTTTGTCGCCATCATGATCCGCAGCGTCTTCTCAAAGGACTGGGCGGGATCGGCGAGGATTTCCGTGACGCGGGTCAGCGTCTTCTTTTCTTCCGCGTAGAGAACATGAAGGATCACGCCTACGAGAAGGGAATGGCTGGTCTTTTCCCAATGGGTGCGGCGCTCCAGCGCCCCTTCCGGGTCGACCAGGATATCAGCGATGTTCTGGACGTCGCGGACCTCGGAAGCGCCCTTGCGCACCTCAAGCAGCGGATTGTAACGCGCGCTTTTGGTGTCGGTCGGATCGAACAGAAGACAATGCGAGAAGCGCGAACGCCAGCCGGCGGTGAGTTGCCAGTTTTCGCCCTTGATGTCGTGGACCACTGCTGAGGAGGTCCAAGACAACAGGGTTGGCAGCACGAGACCGACTCCTTTGCCCGATCGGGTCGGCGCAAAGCACATGACATGTTCGGGGCCGTCGTGGCGCAGGTAGTTATTTTCGACGCGGCCAAGAAAAACGCCTTTGTCGCCCATCAATCCCGCGGAGGCAATTTCCTTTGCGGTAGACCACCGCGCGGAGCCGTAGGTTGTCACCAGTTGGTTCTGCCGCGCGCGCCAGACCGAGTTTAGAACTGCAAATAGCGCGCCCGCCACGCCGCCGCCGGCCGCAATCGCACCCGCCTGTTCGAAGATTTCCGGGGCGTAGGCTTCGTAGGCGTACCACCACTCAAACAGCCGCCACGGCAGATAGACCGGATAGCCCAGCAGCATAAACCAGGCTGCGCCTAGACCAGCCTGATGGCCAAGTGCGCCGGCTGCCCATTGCGTGGCACCCCACATCGTGACGCCGATAATGCCAAACACCGCGGCAATCTGGCCAACGTAGATTCTTGCCGGAAACATGCCCCACCCCACTCACCCCGCGACGACGTGGCGTGATGAAGAGGACGAGAACGATGCGCATTCAATCGAAATTAAAATCGCGCGCAGCAACGAAATCCAGTCACATCAAACGCGAAGGCAAGAGAGCAAGGCCACGTCTGAGTTGGCGCTGTTTGAGGAAACACCTCAATTGAATGTGAATGAGGTGACCAAATTGGACCACGCTTCCAGACGATTAGGACGTGTATCGCGACGCCCTGCTCTTTGATCAATTGGACCGGGGCGGCGTGATCGATTCGATGGTTTGAGTGGCCATCGATTGGGGGAGCCGATTTTAGTCCGTAATACGCAAGCTGCGAAACTAATACGCCGCTGTGCACGTTCTCGCGATGCCAAGGAACCGCGAGCCGCGATAACGACATGTCGATCCCGCCGAAAATCGTGAACATGACTGACCAGCGTGCTGGCGATCGTGATCATTGGTGACCGCGTGATCGGCGTGCCGATGCCGGTATCATCGTCAACGGCACCAGCACCGCCACCAGCAGCAGCAGCAGCAGCAGTAGCAACTACGCTGGATTGCGACGTTTGCCAGCAGTGCGGACCCGTTACCTCAGGCCCGTGCCGCCGTCATTTCGGACGGAGCTGAGAGGCTTTCTCGTCGTCGGGCTTGTCTGCAAGATCGTAATCGACAGGTTTGGAGCCAAGCTCGGTTACCCCCTTTGTAAGTTCGGTTCGCAACGAACTCTGGAAGTCGTCGTCATAGGTCGCGAGGCTTGTGCGGATCGCTGCTCTCCATTGATCGCCGCGGTCCCAGGCCTCCGTAAAGGCGGAAGCAAGATCGGCATGCTGCCGGTTCGCGATCATCGCTTCGATGATGGATCGGGCTTGAAGCCGGTCCTTCGAACTCTTTGCGGTTGCGTCACGATCCTCCTTCCGGCGCGATCCGACAATGAGTTTGTGGATCGCGTATCGCTCCGGTGAGGGGATCAGGACTGGCACGCCTGCACCGTGCAGCAACACCGCGCGGATGGGCTCGTAGATCAGGTAGTCGAGGAAGCGTAGCGGGAATGCCGCCGCCCCGCCCAACGCGGGCATCAGGACCGGCTTACCCGCCTGGTCATCGGACCACTGATTGGGCGTCAGGAATTCCACCTTGAACTTGTCTCTGGAGACGAACTGGGTGGAGACCCTGCCGTCGGCCTGGCTCGGAATCTCGCGAAAGGTCCGGTCGACCTGTCGAAGGACGTCCAGGATAGGTGGCATGGAATCCTTGATAGCCACCGAGATTTCGTGGAATTGCGCAAAGTCGGCGTCGCCGGTCTGCATGGCGACCGCATCAAGGCGTGTGCCGAGCACGGCCGAGTAACATTGGTAGGCAACAGTGCCGACGAGCACTCCCCGCAAGCGGAAGAAGCCGGCCTTCGCCAAGCCTTCCACCACCTGGCCAGTTATCGGCAGGGGGCGCGGCAGATAGGCCTCGCGCGTCAGTGTGGATACGAGACGGCGGCGTCCTTTCAGATCGGCCTTCAGATCCTTGAACGCCTCGACCCTTTTGGTGATTTCAGGATCGTCCAGAGGACCGACATAGCGGCGATCCTGAGCGCCGCCCTCGGGCTTGGGCGAATCGAAGTACCAATACTTCTTGGCCTTGACCTCGACGGCCACGAATCTGCCGTTCGAGGAGAACTCGGAGGTAAAGCTCTCGTCGAGACTGCGCTGGACCAGTTCGGAATAGAGCGTCTGGTAGGTGATATCGAGACGTTGGGCGGGAGCCATGGCAGACAATCCGTTATACTATTTCTGCGAAAATAGTATAACGAGGGGAACTCAAACACAAGGCAGCTATACTAAAATCGCAAAAATAGTATAACTTGTTATATATCAATATCTTATGAGGTATTATCTGGACTATAAGCCCAGCCCGCGCTTTTGTCCCACTGACCATGAAATCCCTTCGCCGCCGACGACGCCGATGACGGCCTGCCCCTTGGCCCGCTCGAGCACTGGCCGCCACGGCACCAGGCTGAAGTCACGCGCCCGCTCGATCAGCGCAAAGCGGCCGCTGTTAAGCGTCAGCATACGGCGATAGGTGCCGGTGATCCGATGACCCGCTTTGGTCTCGGCGTAATCAAGACCAGTCTCGCGCGTCATGCGCGCGCCTACCTCGGCTAGTTCCCGCCGTTCCAGTGTTTGAAGAAGATTGCGCGCATAAGCGATCCCTCCGCCCTGTTCGCGCGCAAGGCCTTGCTCCAGCAACCACTGGCGCCGCGAGCGAAGCGCGCTTTCGAATTCCAACCCCAGCCCTGATGAAGCGACCATCTCCGGCGATCTGGCAACGAGTTGTTTGTCGAGGAAGGTTGCACCGGACGCGCCGGGCAGTTCGTCAAGGCTCTGCCAGGATAGCACTGTGATCCGCGCCGGGCTGTGCGATCGCTGTAAGGCTTCAAACTGACCTGCGCGTTCAAGATAAGCCACACCAACGGACCAGTCGCCGCCGCTTGAGCGCTCGGCCAGGCCTTGCCGCCGCATCGCTTCCAGCCGGCGGGCATGCGTTTGAATGTATTCCCCGGACGCTTTCGGATCGAACTCTCGATGCAGCTCAGTGCTGTAGACGCCCTGATTGCGCAGAGCCACCTCCGCGATGGTCCGATCGACGTCGCGCGGGCCGACATCGCGCGCGCGAACCTCGATGATGGTATTTCGGATCAGGGGGTCGTCGGTCACTTGCCGGACCCCGAGATCGACGTAATGCGTTCGCCCATCGATCCCGTCCACGATCACGTATTGGCGGTCGTGCAGCTCGTCGGAGAGCCCTTCCGCGACCAGCCGCCCGATGACCCGCGCAGGCCCGGCCTGCCCATCGAAGATCACATGGTCACCGGCCGCGCGGTGGATACCGACGGCGGTCAGATCGCGATGCATCGTCTTGATGATGTCGCCGCGTTCACCCATCCGCCGCAACGCCGGCTCCATTTCCGGAACAACCCGCCACACGCCGGGGGCGGCCTCCTCTGCCAGGCCCATCTGCTCCAGCGTTCGTAGCCGTCCCATACGCATGGCATGCCGCGACGGATCGTGCTCAGGTTTGGCGGCAAGCCTCAAGGTTCCCTCACTCGCGTCCCGCAGGATGGCGCGATCGAGCCGGGTAAACCGCTCGGCGCCGACTTCGTTTTCAAGCTTGCGCAATGTCTCCAGTTCGCTCTCCGGCCCCAACTCGCGGGTGATGAGTTCGCTGGCGCGCGCGCGGATGCCATGGGCGATGTAATCGCGCGCGATCACGAGATCCCTGCCCTGGTCGTCCTTGCCACGCACCACGATGTGGCTGTGAGGATGACCGGTGTTGAAGTGATCGACCGCCACCCAATCCAACCGCGTGCCGAGGTCGGATTCCATCTGCCGCATGAGGTCACGCACGAACGGCTTCAGTTCTGCCAGCTCATTGCTATCCTCCGGAGCGACGATGAACCGGAATTGGTGGCGGTCTTCCGCGCCTCGTTCGACGAACATCTTTCCGTCGGCACGGTTGCTGCTGGCGTCATACAACTTGCCGGGATCGCCCTCACGGGTGACGCCGTCGCGCTGAATGTAGCGCAGATGGGCTCTTGCGGCGCCATTGTCGCCCGCCTTGATGCGGACAATGCGCGCCTTGATGACCACCCGGCGCGCACCCGCCGGACGTTGGCTCGCGGACACCGTTCCCTGGGCATGGCCGCGGCCGATCCGCGAGCCGATGAAAGCCGACTTTCTGTGCGGTCGCCCCGCGCCAGCTTTCGCGGCGATCTTGCGCACGCGTTCGACATAGCCTGCGGTCTTTCGTCCGCGGCGATTACCGATCCGCCCCAACCTGACCCGGAATTCATCGTCGGTGTCTGACATCGCCGCTCTCCGCGCTCAGCGCCGGAGTATGTGCGTGCTGTTCTGCCTTGCTGCAAGACGGAGACGTGTTTCGTCAATCGCGCCAGGGCGCTGCTGCCTCTTTGGCGACAATGCCGGTACGGCAGGCGACAAATCTTGGATGTGCAGACAACGACTTAGGCGCAACGGAGCGCCAGTGCTTTTATCTTGCCCTCCCGCTTTCTCATCCGATCGATGGGCTCATTCTGGATGGTAGGATCGTTTGACCGGTGCCCCATTCGCGTAGGGAAACCTGATCGCAAGCCTGAGATGGCACGCAGCGGTTGGCAGGATAGCCGCTCTCGCCGGCTCTCCCGGGTGCTCTAGCCCACCCCCTGGCTCTGCCTTTCGATCATCTCGCGGGTGACCACTTTCGTGTGGTCGCGCTCCCGAAATCGGCTCGCGAACTCTTCGTCGCTGAGCTCGTCATCGCCATAATCGGTGTAGTCGAGATGATTCCAGGAACCTTCCTGCGACCTTTCCATACCGTACAGAGGGCCCACAAATCCGCTCCGCGGGATGATATAGGAACGGACAAACGGATTGTTCTCGTAAGGCCGTTTCACGAACTGGGCGCCATGTGTGTTTTCGATGAACCAGGGTTGCCCGCCGAAATATCCGAACTGCTTTGCGATAATTGCGTTCAACCGATGCAAGGCCGCCAGAGCGTCCTCGCGCAACGAATGATAGGTTTCCGGATTGAAATGAATCGAACGATTCCGAAGGTCGCCGAGAGCAAGGAACTCTGGCCCAACGCCGTCCGCCAGGACCTTCCAGTCCGCGAGGACTGAGACCGCAAACGGCCATTTGTCGAAGGATTCTTTGCGATAGACATTCTTGTAGTGTTCGGACGACTTGAAACTATCGCGCAGGTCAAGCACGAGATGGTTCAAGATGCGCTCACCTAACGCACATGCCGCAACCAGCGCCGGATAGTACGTGGCCGCAATGAATGACCGGCGCGCCTGCTCGTGCAGCGTATTGTGATAAGCGAGCAGAGACATCGACTTTGGACCGAGGTCGGCCGCGTTCTTGACGACGTCCTCGATATGGAGCGCGCCATATTGCAGCTCGAGCCGCTTGATCTGCCGCGCGCGGTTCTCAAGATGAAGCTGCTTAACCTGCTCGTCCCAATGCTCCTCGGGCTCCGCGAGGCTTAGGGGTGTCGAGTCAAAATCGAACGAAAAAGGATGATAGCGGCGAGCATGGCGATCGGCGAGATTGGCATGCCCGCTATAATCATAGACCCCATGGGTCAAGTCGGTGATTGTTTTTCGCATACGACACACTGGCCTCGGTAGTTTGCGAGAGATTAAAGTATCGGCTTAGCCCGCCTTAAGGCAAGCTGGGACCAATCTGTGCAAGCGCCGATCTGCCAGGTTCATATTTAAGAGTAGGCGCCTAGCCGTCCGGATTCCAGGTCCACAGCGGGCGCGCGACACCGAGAAGATCGCACCTTAAAACCGGGCCGAAATACCTTGAGTCAAATGAATTCGGGTGCGGCTGCAGCAAGAAGAATTCGCCTTCTATCAATTTCATGCAGCCTTCCCAGGCTGGCAGCGGACGCCCCCGCGGGTCCTTTTCGGAGGTCTCGGCCACGATCTTTCCGTTGACCGAGATAACGCCGCCTGAGTCCTTGGAACGACAGACTTCGTCGCCCCCGATAGCCCCGATCTGCTTGAGGAGCGGCACGGCGGGCGGCAGGATTTCGCGGGCGACGATCATCAGCTCGATCAAGGGCGGTGGCTGGACCACCGCCAGTTCATCGTGGATCGGCAGCCGGTTCTCCAGATAATAAAAGCCCAGCGGCGCGCTGCCCGAGGCATTGTAGATGACGAGCGGCGGACGACGTTCAAAGGTGACGAGCATCGAAACGACGGCCGTCGAAATCGCCGCGAGGAGAGCGATTTGCGGACGCAAACGGGCACGATCAATCCGCATCGGAGGTCGACCTCCGCTTGTTGGCTTGTGAATAATCGACGAGGTCTTCGATGTGATACCGGACGTATCGTCCATGCTTGCGGTAGAGCGGGCCCCTGCCCTGCACCCGCATCTTTTCCAGGGTGTTCTTGGTGAGCCGCAGCCAGGCGGCCGCTTCCACCGTATTGAGAAAAGGCGGTTCGGGCTCTTTCTTCTCGTCGTCCGTCATGCCCAACGCTCCCTGTCCCGCGGCTCGTCAAGATGCGAGTGCGTGAACAAGCGTCGTCAAATTGTAGAGCGAGCGGGAGTGGCGAAGATGAGGGGACGCGAATTCGCCACCCCATGTCGGCAAAGGTGGTCAAACCGGCAAACCGCCGAGACGGCTAGGAGAGCAGATCGCGGTAACCGCCCTTCATCAACTCGGTGCCCTTGGCAACCAGCCGCCTTGTGCGGTCTTTCAGGAACTGGCTCGGCCCTTGCCATTCCTCGGCTACTTTCTTCTCGCCGAAGATCGTGATGGCGATCTGCCGATAGGTCTTGCCCGAGAGGCTTTCATCGAGAGCGATCAGCGCATGATGCAGGCGTTCGTCGATGGCAAATGCCTGCCGATTGGTGGCGGACGGCGCCTGTTCCGTCAACCGATGGAGGCGTTTGAGTAATTCGGTTTGCGCGTTCAGGTCGGCAAAACCGTCGATCTCGAAGATCGGCGCAAACTCATTGGTCAGTACCGCGACATCGTGGATTTCGACCGCGACGTGGACACCTGGTCCCTTCAGCAGCACGAACGGAACGTTATCGACGCCGATCGCCGCGGTACGGTCGGCCTTGAACCTCGACAGTGTGAGCGGAGTGAGGCCTTCACGGTGTGTTGCCGGCGCGGCCCGGAGGCGGACCACCTGCTTCAGCGCGGCCATATGCCAGAAAACCGGGGCTTGGCGGGCCGCGACCGAGGGATCGGCGAAGGCATAAAGTCCCCATCCTTCGGCGCGGGGAAAGCGCCGCCGCAGCCGCAACAGCCGGGTGCCGTCCTTCAGGGTAACATGCGGCAGGCGCCGGGGCACGGAGCTACGCCAGTCCGCGCCGTAGTCCGGATTTCGACGCAGAAATTCCCACGCCCAATCGCTTGGATCGTAGGACGCTGGACCACAGGAAATAGCTGTATCGCGCGGAAGACCGCGCGATTGATCGGCGAGGTCGCGGTTCAGGAGAAGCCCCAGGCATTCAGACAAGCGATCAAACGAACCATGATCGTCGAAACAAAATGCGGCGAGAGAACGGCCCCCGCGTTGATTGCGCGGGGGCCGGACTTGCCTAGTCTGCCGGGTTCCAGATCAGGGCGAAGACGCTGTCATCGTCCTGGCCGGCGGCGCGGCCGAGATTGGCGTAGAGCTTGCGCGGTCCGAACTCGGGTGCGGCGAGCGACAAGCTCACATAGTCCTTGCCACTGTTCTCGCCGCGCCGGATCCAGCCTGCCCCGATCTCGACGCCTTGGGTAACGACCCGAAAGTCGGGGTGGGTCTCCGCGCTCTTGTCGCGGTTCGGGATGATGTCGATGTCGGCCCGGATCGAGACGGTCTTGAGCTGGCCCTTGTAGCCGCCGTTGTCGTTCTTGGTGACGTATCCGATTGCAGGCATGGTCTGTCCTCCTGTTGTTCGCGAGGGGCCGATCCCCTGCGATGGCGAGACCGTGATGGGGAGCGCACCACCGATGAACCGGCTTCGGGCGCAGCGCAGCGGAGCACCTGAGCGGGCACCTTTTTTGGAGCGAAGCGGGCGCGAGGAGCCGGAGCCGTTTGGTCCGGCGGGGAAAAAAGGAGACCGCGATGGTTTCATCAGGGGGGCGATTCCCATAGGTCGTCACGCCAAGGAGCAGGAGATCGGAGCCACCGACATCAGTAGGACGGGTCTTGCGCACGTGATGGCGCCGGACGATACGGTGCTACAGCCAGCCCAAGACCGCCTCGATCGGGGCCGCCGTCGATAGCATCCCGAACCGCGACAAGAATGCGGAGACCCACCCGGGCTTCAGGTTCGTCAAGCAAGGTGTCGTAATCGGCGCTGGCAGGGTACGGCGTGACGAGAACAGCCGCATGGACCAGGTGAGCCTGTCGCTGGCGGCGCCCGAGTTCGGGCCGCGCAACCGCTCAACCAATCGTTCCCGCGCGGCCGGCGAGGACGACAGCGTCTTCGCCGTGATCTGGAATCCGGCGGACTAAGCCAAGTCCGGTCCTCGCGCGATCAGCGCGGGGACCCCCGCTCGCCGCGTTTTGCTTTTGGCGCTATCGCGTTGGAGTGACGGCGCTCCATGCGGCGGAGCGGCGAGACGCGACGATGCGCGCCTCCGTATCTATTTTACGATTGTCGTGTAGACTTCATGTTGTGCATGCCGATTCTCGGCCGGCACTTTCGTTAGTCCCGTTTTCAAATTGATGGAGGGCATCATGGCCAAGAAAGCGAAGAAGGCAAAGAAGGCTGCAAAGAAGAAGACCGCCAAGAAGAAGAAGTAACTTCAGCCGAGCCTCTTTAGCTTCCTGACATCGTCGCGATCGCCTGAAGGATTCTGCGCAAGCGGGTCGAGGGCGTTGTCGATGGTATCGGTAGCGCTCACTAGAAGCCGGACCTTGGTGCAGCTGATCGCTGCATCAAGGTCCGGTTTTTTCATGTGGTATTCGACAGTGGGGCGCCTCACTGCTGCGAGGCTAAGCTTCAGCGGTCAGCCGGGCAGAGCGGCATTAACTCTACGGAAAGCCGTGCAGCAGCGGCGGCAATACCTGCACCAAGAGCACCGCTGTGGAGGCCAGTGCCGACAGGCCGACCATCACCTGGCTCAGGCAGGTCCGCTTCAACGTCGCTTCGGTGGTGCTTATTGCGTCGGTTGAATTCGGCATCGGTTTGCTCGCTCTGGTGCACTGCAGGATGGAACCTGCTTTGAGCTATAGGCTGAGTCGCGGGCGGCGCCGTCGATCACATTTCGCCTGACACGATTGACTCTTTTGCGACTCGGCGACTCCCGAATTCGGGCGCGGAGCAGGCCTCAGCGCCCGAATCGCTAGCCTCAATCGCTGGTAAACAAAGGCTTAATAGCCTCCCAATCCGTCGCAATTTGCAGGGTTTTATTCGGGTCATAATGGCGAGGCGGAAACGCCATGTAGCGCGGCACCCAGCCTTCGGTGCGTTCACGTCCTTCCCCGGTCAGGCAGTCGTGCACGATCTTCCTTTGCACCTTTGCGGTCTCCGAGACATTGGCGTCCGCGACCGCCTTCCCGGCCACTTCGCCGAGCATTGCGTTGACGGCCACGCGATCGCGCACGAGATCGAGGAAGGTATCGTCTGCCGTCCACCACCGGACCACGTCCGGTTTGACGACCACGCCCGCGGCTTCCACCAAGGCAGATCCAGCCGCGAGGGTCTCGGCCATGACCACGGTCAGAACCTTCAGCACCGCCTCATCCGGTAACGCCAGCAGCCGCGCGAAGACTGTCGCGCCCCAATGGGGATCACCATTGCCGCGCGTCACCGTCCCCTGATAGCTCGCCTCCATGTCGAGCAACTGCAGGATGGCATTGCGCGCGGCCTCGAAGGCGGTCTGGGCCTTGCTTGCCGTGATGCTGGCCGCGATCTCTTCTTTGTAAGCCCGTTGTGGATCGGGCTTGACGCTCCACAGCGGCGATCCGGCGACCATGTGGGCGACGGCGAGCCGCAAGGCGACGCCGGGCCGGGCGAGCAGTTCGGCACGGACGATGGCATGGCGGTGGAGTGCAAGATAGTTCTCGGCCGCCTTGGTGAGTTCGGGCTTTGCCGCCTTGTCGGCAGCCTCCTCCCCCTCGCCTTCGGCATTGCCGCCGTTGCGGCGCGGGCGTTCGTCGCGGGCGAGATAGCCTTCATGGACCTCGACCTCCCCGGTGTCGCGGATTTCGATGAAGGCGCTACCGCCGTCCTCCTTTGGCGTTTCGACGTGCTGCCATGTCTGGAACCGCTGCCCTTTCTCGAGCACCGACACCTTCCAGCCCTTTGAGACGAGTTCGTCCCTTAAGCCAGCGATGGCGACATTCTGCAGCGCCCAGAAGGCGTCGCGGTCGGCAAAACAACTGACATCGCCGAACAGGTCGGTGATGACCTCACCCTTGTAGTCCTCGATCGCAAACAGCGCCGCGCCAGTCGCGATCTGCTCAACGCCGAACAGCCACTGCTTCAGCTGGTAACCGCGCGGCGCGCCTTCCGCCTCCTCGTTTTCCGGGTCACTTTCCTGCTCAAAGGCCGCGATCCATTCCTTTTGCTGGCGGCGGGTGGCGGAGGCGAGAAGCTGGAGGTCCTCCGGCCTGATATCGCCATCGCGGTAGGCATCCTTGATCCTTGAGTGCAGCGTAGCCAGCGCGAACCGTTGCTTCACATACAGTTCGGTCACGCCGAACGTCAGGGCGATGTCGGCAACGCCGCGCCCCTGCTTCAGGAGCTTGGCGAATGCCTCGAATTCCTCAAGCTCGTTCATCGGCGCGCGGGCGACATTCTCGATCAGGGATGCCTCCACCGCGCCGGCATCGTCGCCCGGTTCGGTGACGGCACAGGGCAGCAACACCTCGGTAGCGGCAACGCCCTGCTCTTCGGCGACCCTGGAGGCCGCGAAATAACGCCGCCGTCCGGCGACGATTTCGAAACCCTCGCCGTTCGGCCGGACCAGCAGTGGCTGCAATACGCCTCGTGCGCGGATCGACGGCAGGATGTCGGAGACATCCGGCGGCTTGCGGCCGTGGCGAACATTGACGTTCGCGATCTTCAGATTGCTGAGCGGAATATGTTGCAAGTCCATGGTCTTTCTCCTTTGGTTTAGAACAGGCTCAACTGGTTGCGTGCGATCTCATCGAAGAGCCCGATGTCGAGAGGCTTTTGGGGTTTGCGGGGAAGAAGCGGCTGCGCCATCAGATGGTCGAGCCGCTGGCGTACCGAGACCGGCGTCACAAAGGGTGCGAGCAACTGCTCACCCGCCTCCGTCCGTTCGGTCACGATGTTCGCTGGTGCAAGTGCCGGGATTTGGGTCACCGCGCCGCCTCGTCGTCCGGCAAGGCGGCTTCGGAGTTCCTGAACGCGAGCAGGAAGTCGGCGGCCTTCGAGGCCTTGCTGGCGGCGCGAAAGATGGCGCGATTGTCCGAACGCAGGACGCTCAGCCAGTTGCCGAGATAATCGGCGTGGCGCACGGTCGGCTGGATCGATAGCGCGGCGCAGACAAAGGCGGCCGTGATCTCGGCGACCAACTCCTCGTTGGCGTAAGCCTTCGATCCGAAGGAGCCGGTGAGATCGCGGCCCAATCGGCTCGAATGCCCGGTCCAGTGCCCCAGTTCATGAAACAGGGTCCGGTAGTAATTGATCTGATCGAAGAAAGCGGGTTGCGGCGGAATGTGGACCGCGTCTTCCGAAGGCCTATAGAAGGCGTGCGCCCCGCCGGTGCGGATATCGGCCAGTGTCCCTTTCGCAAGCGCCTCGGCCTGCGGTACGATCTGGCGTTCAGGCAAGGCGGGCGCGGAACCAAGACAATGGTCCGGGAGGTTATCGCATTGCGCGACGTTAAAGACGGTATAGCGCCGCAGGAACGGCACCGCCTCGCCCTCGCGGTTTCCGTCATCCTGGCCTGATGAGGCTTCGCCGCCCGCGCCGCCTCCCCGATCACGCTTGGGAATGAACTTGTCGGCGTAGCAGACGGTGACCCCGTGTTCGCCCTTGCGCACGCTTCCCCCAAGGCTGAGGGCTTGACGAAAGGTGAGCCAGCTTTGCGAGGCGAAACCCTGATCGAACAACCGACCCCAGAGGATCAGCACATTTATACCGGAATAGGATTTCCCGGTTGCGGCATTGCGCGGCAATCCGAGCGCGGCGTTCCCCGGGCTAGCGCCCCAAGGCTGCGCCCAAGGGAAAGTGCCGATTTCCAGATCGGCGATAATCTGTGCTGTGATCTCCTCGTAAAGACTTGCCTTGGGAGCTTCCTTGGGGCCTTCCTTAGGCCTCTCCGCGCGTTCCCGTAGTGAATGGTTGGTCATGGCACTCTCCGCTCGCTCTCTTCTTCTTCCGCGTCCTGCCCCCGGAAGGCGGGGTGGGCGGCGAAGAGCGACCGGACAGCCCCGAACGCAGAGGCGGGCTGCACCTGTAAGGCCGGAGCGTCAGCGGAGGACCGCGAGCCGAACGCAATCGTCATTTCGAAATTTGATGGCTCGCGGTTGCGGCACGCCGGTTCGGGGCTATACGGAAGCGCCGCCCACCCCGTCTTCTGGGGGCCACTAAAAACCGGCCGGCCGTTCAGGCCGGCTCCGCAGATCTGTCTGCGTCAGCTAGCGTGCGTGCCTGATGGTGTGGCGATGCAGGCGCAAACTCCTGTCGCCAACAGACCATCCCGCCATGCCTCGCTATGTCTGCGCCAGGGATCGAAGCCGAAGGCCGAGACCGCGTCAGCGGGCTCGGTTCACGAGAGCCCGACCCGCATGCGAAGCATGCCCTGCGGGTGGCGCCCTGCTACGACAAGAGCTGCCGGACTTTCTGTTTCAGGATCGGATCATCCGTGCATACCGCCCATTCCAGCAAAGTCTGCCGGACCGTCGTGGCCAGCACGCCGTGAAGCGCCAAGCGGTCCAGAACAAGTGATCGGTCGGTCTCAATTCGCGGGACCGAGAGGTCCGCTAGCACACGTACGTCGTAGCCGAGGCTGACCCCTTCCAGGGCCGCCACGAAAACCTCCTCCTCGAGCCAGGCACCGCCTAGAAATACGATGCCAACATTCGCCGCCGCGAGTGAGTCCATAATCTCTTGGTCGTGCCACAAGGCGAGACAGTCGATACTGGTCGGTACGATCGAATGAGCGAGCCCATCCGGAATTTGATTGCGTTCATATTCGCCGATGGCAAGCTGAGTGACGCCGAAGACATCTTGACACACCGGAAGTAACGCCAGACTTGCACGGCGACGCGCCGCGAACTCGACCGGCATACTGGCCTGTTCGCCGCGCGTCAGATTGATCAATACAACTCGGCTGCGCCGCGGATCTGCCAGCATTTGGATTCTCTATACGATCCGCCCGTGGCGCCACTTACCGAGGGTGAAACCGTCATCACTACGCAGCCGCCGGAATTAAATCGGGTGCAAGCAGGATCGGGCCCTCGACGTCCGCGTTTCGATACATCGCCGCGAGCGCTTGGTCGGAGGCATGGAGGTAGCCGGCCAGTGCCATGGTTTGCCCAAGCCGCTGTGGAGGTGCGATGCGCTCAAGCGGCCAGCCTGCGCGACGGAGAATGCGCTCCATCCGCGTATCTGTGACCGTTACGATCGATTCGGCGTTGGCGGCCCGCGCACCTTCGATCATGGCAGCAAACAGCATGAAGGTTGCTCGATTGAGGCCATTCTCTGCAAGTTCGGACGCGAGCTTGGTATCAACGCAAAAACGCGAACTCTCGAGGACTCTTTCGCTGCGCGGCGCTGGCTGCCCGCCAAGCAAAACGGGAAAGGTGTCCGCGAGCATGGTTGGTCCCGTGGTCGGAAGCAGACGCACGCCGCCGACGAGATTGTCCTCAGCTGACATGACAAGGAGATAGGTGGGATTCAGTGCGTCATAGACATCCAGCTCCAGGTCACCGGAGACGGAGACGGTCCAGTCAAGACGATCTTTGAAGACTCGGCGACGAAGCCGATACATCTCCGTGAGCAAATCGAGATGTTGACCAAAATGACGATTGTCGAGTGCGACGGCGTACATGGTGACCTCCGGTTGAAGAGAGAGGTCACAACAACAGATACGGAAGTGAGCCGCGCCTGCACTTTTTTACAGGTAGGTCTCGCTATTTGGAAAAGTGAAGAAGTTTCCGCAAACGAAAACTGATCTTTAATCAGCGTAAAATCAATCCCACCTCGTCAGCGAAGCAGATTGATTCGTGTCCGAAAGGATGCAGAAAATGTCAGCTTGCTCAGGGCAATAGCCGGCGACGCAGTGCTTCCGCAACACATTGCGCAATCGATGTCGCTCTCAACTTGCGTCGTGCGTTTTCAAGATGGAAAACAACAGTACGCGGCGCGATGCCGACAAGGACGGCCGTGTCAGCCACCGTCTTGCCTCGCGCGGCCCACGCCAGGCACTGACACTCGCGCTGGGTCAAGACGGCGTCGCCAGCCGACTGATCGCATTCAGCACCCAGCCGCGCCGCTACGTGTGTATGGAAATACAGCCCCACAAGCTGAACGACATTTTTCGACTTGGCGACGAGCTGTTCTGGCCGCATGGCCCAATCGTCCGTCGCCAAGGTAAACGCGGCCACTCGTCCGAAGCCGCCTCTTATCGGCACGGTAATGCCGGACTCGATGCCAAAGGTGGTCGCCTCTTCGAAGAATTTTCGTTGCTCACGATTACCCGTCGGGGCTGATGCGCCCGAACCCCAACTGAACAGATCATGCTCAACCCGCGCACGCCGAACGACGGGGTCGAGTTGCTCGTAGTGCAGGTCAAAATACCGGCTGGTCCAGGATTTGGGATAAGAGGAAATTAGTTTCGGCGCGTCCTCAACAATTCGTAGATAAGCAAAATATCGAAAGCCAAGACGCTGCGTCACGCGTGTTGCCACCCGCTCGAAACTGTCGTCATCGTGGGCTGTTTGAATAGCATCAATAAACTCCTGAAACGAGTGTTCTATCGAGTTCATATTTGCCGCCAGATTTGCGTTGTTGACGAGGTCACCCGCATGGCAGGCGTCGACTACGAAACCATTTCGACGTCCGGCAATCCCACCCGCCACGGGTTCTTGGTGCGAGTGAACACGCACACGATGGTCCAGCGATAGGCATCACAAACTCTCCGACTTGCTAGGACCAGCAGCGGCAGACCAACGTAATTCGCAACAAGCGCTACAGACACCAAGTTCGATTCTGAGCCGAGCATCAGCTATCGCGGGAACCGAATTATCCTCGCAATAGCGCTTGAGGCCGCGCGGCTTGCCTACTTTCTACTGCAACAAGCCTGGTTCCAGTTTGCATCACGACAGTGAGGCTGCGAACGCCATACGAGGAGACGCGAATATCCGAAAGCAACCACCCGCGACCCCATCCTACTGAACTTCGACCATTCCGCAATGAAAAACCTATTGCGTATAGCGTAATGATAGCCCAATTTCACTAGAAGCCGGCCAAATCCACGCCTTTCCGGCATCGTCCCGCGATGACGTAGGCCGTCATGCAGGGGTTTGGGGTCCAAGTGTCGGGCACTTTGGGTGGTCCGGGAATTGCGCATGGAATGCCGGCTCTACGAACATCGCTCAGAAAATCTGAATAGCCGGAGGGCTTTGTCTATGGATATTCGTCTCATTCGCTCATTCGTGGAGGTGATCGATCGCAAGCACTTTGGCCGAGCGGCCGAGGCGCTTCATACAACGCAACCGGCCATCAGCCAACATGTGAAGAAACTGGAGGAGCGGCTTGGATGTAGTCTCCTTGAGCGCAGCGCAAATGGGATGCGTTTAACACCGGCCGGAGGCGTGTTTCTTGCCCATGCGAAGTGTCTCCTCGCGCTTGCTCATCGAATGGACGAGGACACCCGTGCGGTGGCGAGCGGGGGCGCAGGATCTCTAAGCATTGGCCTGTCGACGGCAGTCCTCGCTTGCGCGGTCTCGACAAAACTGCGGGCCATTCGCGAGCAAAATCCTCTTTTGAAGCTAAGCATTGCCGTTCACCCTGGTGATCTACTCGAGGATAGGTTGCTCAAGGGCGAGGTCGACCTTGCGATCACCACCCTGAATTCCAAAACCGCGCCGGTTGCATCGGTTACATTGTTCGATATGCCTCTCGGCATTGCCATGCCTGGCGACCATCCGGCCGCACAGACCGAAAAGGTATCATTGGAGGTACTCGACAAGGCGCCCTTGATACTTTTCCCGCGGGAAGCCGCGCCTGCAGTATTCGATTCTATTATCGCAAGCTGCCATTCCGCGGGCCTGGTTCCCGAAATCGTGGAGCGAACCATCTCCTTTTCGACCGTGATGGCGCTTGTTGCATCAGGCGCCGGGTTCGGATTTATCCCGGTTGCGTTGGCTGGGTCGGCTCCAGAAGGCGTTGTCATAAGGCCGATTGACATCGCCTCTCCGCCCGCATTCAGCGTCCAGGCCCAATGGCTGCGATCCAGGAAAAACGCCCTGAACGGCAAGGTGCTCGATGTTTTATGCGGCTCATAACGAAACGTAATCGGGAACCAATCCAGTATTATTGGACGACTAACCTCCCGCAAAGCTAGATTCCGTTCTCGATACGCAGAAAGAGACCAATCGTGAAAATTATTCTGGATATTGAGAATACCACCCTCGACACATGGCGACGACTTTACGACTCGACATGCACCGTAGAACTCTCGGCAGCGGCTCGTGGTTCAATCGAAAGGTCGGCGGCAGCCGTCGCGAACATTGTCAAGGAAGGCAAGGCAGTCTATGGCGTGACCACCGGGTTCGGCAGCCTTGCCGACCAAGTGATCGCTCCTGACAAGCTCTCCGAGCTTCAGCACAACCTTATCCTGGCTACCACTGTCGGCGTGGGAGACCCGCTTCCGGACGCCGTCGTGCGGCTGTGCCTGGCCTTGAAAGTCGCCACGCTAGCCCGCGGCTATTCCGGCGTCCGACCAGTTATCGCTGACGGCTTCCTCACCCTCCTCAACAGTGGCTGGCTGCCGGTCGTCCCGTCTCAAGGTTCCGTTGGTGCGTCTGGCGACCTCGCCCCCCTGGCTCACATGGCCGCCGTGCTCTTGGGTTTCGGTCGCCTGCGGCGCGGTGCGGAAATCGTGTCTGCCGGCGACCTCCTGCCGCGGCTGGGTCTCCAACCTCTCGTGCTGCAAGCGAAAGAGGGACTCGCACTGGTCAACGGCACCCAGGTTTCGACCGCCCTGGCACTTGCCGGACTGTTCGAGACGGAGAAGCTGTTGAGATCGGCTATTGTCATCGGAGCACTCGCGACGGAGGCCGTGGCGGGGAAATCTGAGGCGTTCGATGCGCGAATTCACGAAGTGCGCCGGCAGCCGGGACAGATCGCGGTCGCTTCGGCTTATCGCCAACTTCTTGTGCCGAGCGGTTTCAGGGACGCTTCCCACACTTCCGGCAGGCGACAAGATCCCTACTGCATTCGCTGCCAACCTCAGATTCTTGGAGCTGCGCTCGACTTGCTCAGGCACTGCTCGGGCGTGCTCGCGAGAGAAGGCGATGCCGTGACCGACAATCCCATCGTCTTTCCCGATACCGGCGAGATCCTCTCGGGCGGCAACTTCCACGCTGAACCAATCGCGTTCGCTGCTGACATTCTGGCGCTCGCGTTGTCGGAGATCGCAACCCTCTCCGAGCGGCGCATCGCCATGATGGTCGATGCAAACCTTTCTGGACTTCCACCTTTTCTCACCTCCGAGCCGGGGCTTCATTCCGGCTTCATGTGCGCCCAGATATCCGCAGCCGCACTCGTTGCCGACACGCGCCAGCGCGCGCACCCTGCGAGCATCGACAATGTTCCAACGGTGGCCAACATGGAAGACCACGTGTCCATGGCGACGCATGGAGCTCGCCGACTTCTGGGAATGGCGGAAAACGTCACAGCGATCTTGGCAATCGAAATGCTGGCGGCTGCCGAAGGCTGCGATCACCGCGGATTGAGACACGGAAAGCGATTGGGGGCACTTCACGACCTGGTCCGCGCGTCGATCCCGTCACTTGCACGCGATCGCTGGTTCGAACCCGCCATCCAGGATGCAATTGCACTTGTAGGCGCAGGAAAGGCCGCATCATTCTTGGACGAGAACGACCTCGCACTGCTTGCATAACTTGAAACAGGGCTCTCATTCATGGATATTCCTAGCGCGACTCTGTCACCTCAAGCGGCGTATCGTTTGCTGGTCGGAGCTGTCGTCCCGCGACCTATCGCTTGGGTTACGAGCCTGTCAGAGACGGGTGTACTTAACGCAGCGCCCTTTAGCTGCTTTACCTTTGTCTGCTATTCCCCACCTATGATCGCCATCAGCGTTGGCCGCAAGGGACACCAACTCAAGGACACATCCCGAAATATCGCAGCCAGGAGGGAGTTTGTCGTCAATATCGCTAGCGATGACATAGCCGATGTCGTCCATCAGACATCATGTGAATTGCCGCCGGAAGAAAGTGAAATCGCGGCTCTTGGATTGCAGGTCGACCCCTCCCAACTAGTTGAGGTCCCTCGTATCCGCATCGCGCCGGTATCAATGGAGTGTCGGTTGCACAGCACGATCGAGTTTGGAAGCTTGCGGACCGAACTCATCGTCGGAGAGATTCTCCTGTTTCACGTCAAGGATGAATACTACTCGGACGGCAAGATCGACTCAATGCGACTGCGTCCACTTGCACGGCTCGGCGGCCCTCGTTACATGCGCTCCGGCGCGGAAATTCGGTCCAATCCCATACCGGCCACCTTCGGCTAGCGGCTTCCCAAACCCTTACTGGGTCGGAGACTTAATGAGGCGGCACAACATACTTGAGGTTCTCGTTCAGAAAATGAACAATGGACAGATACCAACGTTTCAGAATCGCTTTTGGACGCCGTCTGCCGTTCATCGCTGGATCTCCTTGAACGATCAGTGAGCCAGGCAGACGATGCCTATGAATAATGCGTTCACGAGCAATGCGAGTAAGGCCATTGGCGAAATCCAGGCATCGGTGATTCCAGGATCATTGGAATGTGGGGGACAATATAGAGGATGCATTTTCCAGGCCCTCCAGTGATCGGCTTCAGATTCCCAAACTTCGATTTATCCAGCAGTGGCAACGATGGCCGCACGTGGTTGCCGCCGGTCTTGCTCCGCGCGAAATTGGCCGAGATATCGTTCCACGATTGTAGGATCGGCAGCCAGCACGTTGCTCGGTCCGCTGAGGGCAATTTCGCCGTTCTCGAGCAACATTCCGCGCTCGGATGTCTGCAAGGCGGCACGCGCATTCTGCTCGACCAGGAGGATGGACACGCCGCTATCGCGCAGCTGCCTTATCATCTGAAAGATTTCCCGAACAATGAGCGGTGCCAGTCCGAGGCTGGGCTCGTCCAGCATCAGAAGCTTCGGCCGTCCCATTAGCGCGCGCCCCATGGCCAGCATCTGACGCTCGCCGCCCGATAGCGTACCGGCCTGCTGCGAACGCCGTTCACACATACGCGGAAACAGTTCGTAGACCTCCGCAAGCCAAGAATTCGCAATTTTGCGGTTGCGCCCCGGCGCTCTGAAACTGCCCAACAACAGGTTGTCCTCGACGGACATCGATCCGAACAACTCCCGCCGTTCAGCAACCAGCCCCAGGCCCAGCCCGACACGCACTTCTGGTGGTAGTCCGGTCAAAGGCTGTCCTTCGAAACGGATGCTTCCTCTCGAAGGGAGCAATCCCATAACGGCATTGAGCAGCGTCGATTTTCCGGCGCCGTTGGCGCCGATGATTGTCGTAATGCTGTGGGTATCGACGACAAATGATACTCCTTTCACCGCATCGACGCCGCGATATCCGACGCGAAGGTCCTCAACTTCCAGCATGCTCACGCGGCGCTCCCAAGATAGGCTTCGATGACGGGTTGACTGCCCCTGATTTCCGCGGGCCTTCCCTCCTCCAGCTTCGATCCAAAGTTCATCACCACCAGGCGGTCCGCTAGACCCATGACAAAGTCCATGTCGTGCTCGACTAGAAGAATCGTAATCCCCTCGCCCCGCAACTTGACCAGCAAGTCCCGAAGCGCCTCTTTTTCAAACTGCCGCAGACCCGCCGCAGGCTCGTCCAGCATGAGAAGGACCGGATCGAGACAAAGCGCGCGGGCGATTTCGATGATGCGTTGTTGTCCAAGAGCAAGACTGATTGCCGGCTTGTCACAATGCTCGGCAAGACCCACCCTTTCGAGCTGCCGGTATGCCTCGCCGAACAACTGCCGGTCCTCGTTGCGATCCATGCGTGCTATGCCTCGAAGCGCGCCGGCGCTGCCCCGTAGATGGGCGCCCAACGCAACGTTCTCAATGACGGACATCCGGGAGGCCAGTTTGACATGCTGGAACGTTCGCGCGACTCCAAGCGGCGCAATCTGGCGCGACAACAGCCCTACAGTTGGTTTTCCGTTGAAGTGGATTGTTCCAGCGGTCGGATGAAGGACGCCCGTAATCAGGTTGAACGTGGTGCTCTTGCCTGCACCGTTCGGACCGATGAGGCCGACAATCTCCCCGCCCTTCAAGCTGAACGAGAGTCTATCGACGGCAACGAGTCCTCCGAATGCCTTCGATAACGAGTTAACCACCAGAAGTCGATGATCGATCACACGCGTTGGCCGGCGGATCAAATCCTCAGCTGTCCCGTAACTCTGGGCAGGCTTGGCCGAGATTCGATCAAGCAGGCGGGCGACGTGAGGCCAAAGGCCGTCCGGCGCCTTCTGCAATACAACAAGAAGGATCAAGCCGAATGCAATGGCCTCAAAGTTTCCTCCGATGTCAAGAATGTGAGGAAGGACATTCTGAATCTGGTCCTTGAGAATGGTAACGACGCCGGCGCCCAACAACGCTCCCCACAGAGAGCCAGCGCCACCTACGACCATCATCAGAAGAAATTCAATGCTTGCATTGAGACTGAACGGGCTCGGATTGATTGCTCGCTGCATGTGCGCATACAACCAGCCGGCCAGCCCGGCCAACACGCCGGCATAGATGAAGGCGACTATTTTGGCTCCGCCGGTGTCAACCCCGAAGGCTTCCGCCGCCAAGGCTCCTCCTCGAAGTGAACGAATGGCCCGCCCGATCCGGGAGTCGAGCAGGTTCCGTGTCAACAGCAACGACAGCCCCACAAGGGCCCAAATGACGTAGAAGATGCTGCGGCTATCGAGCAGTTCGATTGTACCGATCCGCAGCGGCGGAATGCCGGCAATTCCATCGTACCGTCCGAAATAATCCAACGATCCCAGCAAGAAGAAGAAGCTGACATTCCAGGCGATCGTTGCCAAAGCTAGATAGTGACCGGCGAGACGCAACGTAATCACACCCACAAGCCACGCAGCGACGCCGGAGACCAACAATGACGCCGGCAACGTAAGCCATGGTGAAATACCGAACTTAGTGGAAAGTATCGCCGTTGCGTAGGCACCTACTCCCATGAACATCGCCTGGCCGAACGACGTCATTCCACCGACGCCGGTAAGCACGACCAGCCCGATCCCGATGATCGCGTAGATCCCGATGTAGTCCAGCAAGGTGATCCAGAATGACGAAATCACTCCCAGCTGCGGAACGAGCGCCAGAACAGCTGCGCTGACCAGCAATAACGCGTGCGTGCGTGTCATTCTTCTTCCTCCGCTTCGACGAAGGTCTGATGCATCGATCTCCAGAGCAGGACGGGGATGATCGTCATGAACACGATGACTTCCTTTAACTGACTGGACCAGAACGACGAGAACGCCTCGACGATGCCAACCCCAATCGCGGCGATGGCCGCGAGCGGAAAGCTCACGAGCCCGCCAATAATTGCGGCAACGAAGCCCTTCAGTCCGATAATGAAGCCGGTATCATAGTAAATCGTCGTGATCGGTCCTATCAGGATGCCCGATAACGCTCCGATGAACGCGGCCAGCGAAAACGCGACCCGGCCAGAGAGCGTCGGCGCAATTCCGGACAATTGGGCGCCGATGCGATTCAATGCCGTGGCACGCAGTGCTTTTCCAAGAAGTGTCTTCTCAAAGAAAGTGAAGAGCGCAGCCACGATGAGGATTGTCACCAGTGCGATTGCCATAGCTTGACCGGTCACTGTGAGACCAGCCAGCGAAAACGAATCTTCGAACATTCCGACTGTACGGAAGCCTTCGGCGCCAAAAAAGAAGAGACCGAGGCCGGTCAACACGAGATGCACGCTGACGGCTGCAATGAGAAGCAGCAATGCGCTAGCGTCTGCTATGGGTTGAAACGCGATACGGTAGATGTTGCTTCCCATCGGCGTTATGATCGCCAGCGCAAGCAACATCTGGATAACTGGATGCGGCTTACCTGGAGCCAGGGCAATCGTGGTCAGCAAAATCAGCACCGGCAGCACGACTGCTTCAAGTGCGAGACGGCTCAGTCTGACAAAGCTCGCCTCCCCCCGCTCGGACCACGCACTGACGCCCAGCGCCATCAATCCCAGAACGACACTGAAATATGCAGTGCTGGGGACTATACCTTGCTGCAGGAAGGCGAGGCTGAGCGCTCCATAAGTGACGAATTCGCCTTGCGGCACGTAGATTACCCGCGTGACCGCGAAAACGATCGTCAGAGAAAGGGCCAGCAGCGCGTAGATCGCACCGTTGGTTACCCCATCCTGAACAAGTGCCGTTAGAATGCCTAAGTCCATGTTACGTCCGATCGCGCCTGAAGGCCGCTCTCCCGCGGAGCACGTTTTCTCGCGGGAGATCGCACCTGGTCTTGTCCAACAGTTACTCTACGAGCTTCCACTTGCCGTCCTTGACCGTGACCATGACGCGCGCGCGCTCGTCCTGCCCGGTATGGTCGGTAGCCGTCATGTTGTAGACCGCGTGAGTTCCCGCGACCTCCTTCACCTGTTCGATGGCATCACGAAGGGCGCTCCGGAATTCGGGGGTACCCGGTTTTGCCGTCTTGAGGGCAGACGGAATGGCCTTTTGCAGAATCAGGAATGCATCGTAGACATACCCACCGAAGGCATTCGCCGTGCCTTCGCCATAGACCGCGTCGTATTTCTTTCCGTATTCGATACCGGGCTTCTTGGTCAGCGCTGAATCCGGCAGTTGGTCGGCGACCAGGATCGGTCCAGAAGGCATGAAGATTCCTTCGACATCCTTGCCGCCGACGCGGATAAAATCATTGTTGGCGGCGCCATGGCCGACATAGAGCTTGCCCTTATATCCACGTTCGCGAAGGGCTTTTGCCGGCAGGGCCGCCGGCGTTCCGGATGCTCCGATCACGACAGCATCGGGATTTGCAGCCGCAATCTTCAGGGCTTGGCCGGTGACGCTAGTATCGTTGCGCGTGTAGCGCTCGGCCGCCACCATTTCAATGCCGCGCGCCTTGAAGCCTTCCGTGAACTCCGCGAACCAGCCGTCGCCGTAGGCATCGTTGAAACCGATGAATGCTGCCTTCTTGACGCCCGCCTTCGCCAGGTGCCGTACAATTGCGGCGGCCATCAGTGAATCGCTCTGCGGTGTCTTGAAGACCCAGCGGCGCTTCTCATCGACGGGATCCGTGATCTTCTGCGAACCGCCGAGCGAGATCATGGGAATCTTCAGTTCGCTAACGGTTTCGACGGCTGCCAGCGAGACCGGGGTCGTTGTTGGCCCGATGATCAGATCCGCCTTCTCATCGGTTGCAAGCTTGCGAATATTGGCGACACCTTTCGTCGTGTCCGTGCCGTCGTCGAGCACGATCCAGTTGACGGTGACGCCAGCAATTTCCTTCGGCAAAATCTTGAACGTATTGCCTTCCGGAATTCCCAGTGAGGCCGCGGGGCCCGTCATGGAAAGGCTCGAGCCAACGACCAATTGCTGGGCTGACGCCGCAGCAGAAATCATTGCAAGTCCGAACACAGTACCAGCCAAATATCCTGCTCTTTGCACGTTCAACTCCTCTGTTTAAGCAACACCTGTTGTTTGCAATTTTCATCTAAAGGTTACTCAGCTCTACGACGCCGGTTCTCTGATCGACGTCGCGAGTTTATGTTGATGCGACGATTGGATTATCGCGTCGGCGCACTCGGAAGCGGTTTGATACTTGTGACGGATCTTTCCACTCATCCGACCGAGCTCAATTTCGCTCCTGTCGATACGCTGCCACGCATCCCACGAGACATAGCGAACCACTCTGGCGTTCAATATTCTCTCAAGGGAGGCTTCGCGTTCAGATCCGCTAGGCTTGCATGCTGCTGCAGCGACGAGCTGGGCCACGGCCTGCGCGCTTCCGCGGCTTTCCGGTATCGTGCCTCTGCCCGCGCCCATCGCCCACCCCACTGCGAAGGTGGACTCCCTTCCCGAAACCACACCGTTGGAGTGCTCGATGCCTTCCCGGGCATCGCCACCGCCGATGCCCGGCAATCCCCCGGCATGCTGTCCGACGGCGTGAATGACGAGGTCGGCGGCGAGCTTCCGCGGCTTTCCAGAGAAAAGCACATGCAGGGCGCCCCTCTCGTATCGGGAAATCACGCAGCCAAAATGAAATCTTATCGGACGTGCATCGCGGACCGGCGCCACGGAAAATCGACGCAGCACCTCCAGCGCACCGTTGTTACGGGTTTCGCCGCATTCCAGCAGGTCCAGCTGTTCGGGAAGAGGTTGAAAATATTCAAGCTGAGCGAGTTCTCCCAGCTCCGCGACGGAAAACCGCGTCTCTCCAGCCCTGCCTCGACCGATGATGTCGATCTGTTCCAGGGCGTTGGACTGCAGCCATTGAACTCCCTCGGTCGAGAGATCGAGCCTCGCCAGTACATTAGCGGGCTTCGCCAACAGCCGGACCATATCAAGCGCGACATTTCCGTTGCCAATGATCGCAACTGAACGCAAGGGCTTGCGGGAAAACGGGGGAAGACCCGGATAGCCATTCAACCACCGCGCAAGATCGAAGGCGCAGACGCTCTCGCAATCATCTTCTGCCGGAAATTCGACCGTCCGTCCGCGGCTGGCGCCAGTGGCGAGCACCACCGCGTCATAGATCTGATCGAGCTCGGCAAGCGACAGATCGCGCCCAATCTCCACGCCACCGTAATATCTGACGTTTGGCCTGCGCATGGCGCGCGCCAGGATCTGAGTAACACTCTTGGTACCCTGGTGGTCGGCCGCCACGCCGTACCGAACCAGCCCGTATGGAAACGGCAGTCGCTCGAGCACATCGATACGTGCCGACGGATCGAGTCTGGACATCGCATCCGCAAAATAGATTCCCGCCGGACCGGCCCCGACGACCGCGATTTTTTTGGTCGTGGTCACTGGCTTACTTCCCTGGCCGTGGCGCGCTGTCCTTCGATCAGGCGCAACCAATTCCCTGCCCATCGCAGTGCCAGCTCAGACTTGTCCGCTGGATCGGAGGCGTCGATCACCAGCAGATCGCCGACGCGTGTTGCGCCGCGTTCGGTCAACAGACCATCCCAAAGCCGTCCGCCATTCGCGAACGTCTTGGGATAGGTCACATTGTCCCCGAGCGTAACGGCGCCATACACAAGACCGGAGAGGTCCGGCCTGCTCTCCCGGACAAGGTTGAAGAATGGGATGGTTGGTTCGGGCACTTCGCCTTCGCCATAGGTACTGCTGACGACCAGCGCAGTGCGCGCGCCGGCAAGCTGTTCCAGCGTTGCCTTTTCCAGCGCCTGGAACGCGAATTCATGACGGTCGCAATGAGCGGCGGCGATGTCTTCCGCAATCATTTCCGCCGTCCCTGTCATCGTCGCCACCAGAACCAGTATCTTTGCCATTGACTTGGCCTCTATCAGAGCCGGCTTTCGCACGGCGATCGCGCCCGCTGTTGGATCGCCGGACGCTACTTCCACAACCATGCTGCGAGAATTCCGGCCGCCAGTACGGCCACTGCCAGCGCCGCGCCGGTGGTCTTGGTGACGAAGCCTGTCGCCGAGGCATCGGTGGCCGGTAAGAGCACGGGGTTCGCTTCCGCCGCTAGAAGATCGGAAAATTTTCCGAAAAATTCCTTCGCGACCTTCTTCGCCGTTCCCTCGATCATTCGGCCACCGATCTGGGCCAGCTTCCCTCCAACTTGCGCGGAGACGACATACTTGACCAACGTGCCAGCGCCATCGGGGACAAGGTTGACCCGCGCCTGTCCTTTGGCGAAATCCGCGGTGCCGCCTTTGCCCTCGCCGACGATCACGTATGAATTGGGAGGATCGATCTCCCGTAACGTCACCGCGCCGGCAAACCGCGCGCGGATCGGTCCGACGGCAATACGCACTTTCGCCTCGAAATTGTCGGGTCCGCGCGAAACCATGGCTTCGCAGCCTGGAATCGCCTGCATCAAGATTTGCGGATCATTCAACGCCCGCCAGACCTCCTCGCGGGACGCGTTGATGCGATGCTCACCACTGATTTCCACGGTCAGGTACTGCCTTTTATATCGGAAGCGCGGGCGGCCCGGATCAAGCCGGTCAGGCGGGATGGCCGCAGCGGGATGCTGTTGATGTTTACGCCCAGCGGTGCGAGCGCGTCGGCGATTGCGTTGGCGATCGATGGAACTGCTCCGATGACGCCACCTTCGCCGACACCCTTGAAACCGCCGACCGCGTCGATGCTCGGGGATTCGATGTGGTCGGGCTTGCAGTCGGGTACGTCCAGTACCGTGGGAAGCAGATAGTCGAGGAGGCTCGCGTTGAGCATCTGGCCCTGGTCGTCGTAGACCACCTCCTCCATCAGGACCTCGCCGATCCCCTGCGCTATCCCGCCCTGGATCTGGCCATCGACGATCATGGGGTTGATCAACCGCCCGCAATCGTGAACGACGACGTATTTTTCAAGTTCAACCGATCCATCGTCCGGATCGACAGCGACCTGCACCATGTGAACCGCGTTCGCCATCGTCGCGAGAGGCGGATCGTAAAAGTCTGTAGCTTCGAGACCGAAATCTTCTCCCGGCGGCAATGACGACGAGTTCATGGAATATGCTGTCTCGGCGACCATCTTGAGCGGCACACCGAGCCCGGTGCCCTGAACCTCAGCCCGGCCGTTGCGCAGGATGACGTCGCCGGAATCGCACTCGAGAAGGTGCCCGGCGATCCTCCTGATCTTTGCAGCTACCTTCTCGGAGGCACGGATGATTGCGCCACCGCCGGTTACCGCGCTGCGGCTGGCAAAGGTGTTGCTGCCGTAGGGAGAGCTTGCCGTATCCCCTTCGATGACCGTCACGTCTTCGATTGGGACGCCGAGTTCGTCGGCGAGAATCTGCGCAAAGGTCGTCAGATGCCCTTGTCCGGCCGAGGCATGGCTGACGAATACCATCATCTTCCCGCTTGGATCGACGCGCACCAGCGCGCTGTCAAAGCCCGGAATTTTGACAATGCCGCGGGCGCGCCATCCCGGCGCACCGGTGCCGGAAATCTCGGTAAAGCAACAGATTCCGATGCCGCGATACTTTCCATTCATCAACCGATTGGACGGCTGCCGGGAACGGAACTCCTCGTATCCGATTAGCTCCATCGCCCGTCGCAAGCATTCTTCGTAGCTTCCGGTGTCGTAGCGGACGCCAACCGCATTGACGTAGGGAAGCTCGCGCGTCGGGATGATATTGCGAAGCCGCACTTCAGCTGGATCAATGCCGAGACGACGGCCGATACGGTCCATCATCCCCTCGATTGAAAAGAAGCATGACGGCTGCGCAACGCCACGATAGGCGCCTGATGGACAGGTATGGGTCGCAACGGCATAGGCCTGATAGGCATAATTCTTGATCTTGTAGGGGCCGACAATCATCCGCACTCCGCCGGTCGGCTCCAAGGTGCAGCCGAACGGGTAGCTCGAATAGGCGCCGGCATTGGTCGTCAGTTGGACCTTCAGCGCCTTGATGAGGCCGTCTTTCGAAACCGCGGCTTCCAACTCGTAAAGGTGATCGCGCGCGTGGATATTCGTAAGGAGCTCTTCGCGGCGATCCTGAATCCATTTCACGGGCCGGCGATATTTTCTGGCGAGTGCCGGAACAATGAGTTCTTCGGGATAGAATTGAGCCTTGGTCCCGAACCCACCCCCGACTTCGGGAATGACAACACGTATCCGCGCCTCAGGCATGCCAAGATGATACGCAACGCCAGTTCGGACCAAATGAGGGATCTGTGACGACGTGTATAAGGTGAAGCTGTCCCCGACATGATCGGGGATCGCCAGGCAACCTCTGGGCTCAAGGGGCACGCCGGCGACCCGCCCGGTCCGGAAGCGTTCCCGGATCACCATGTCGCCCGAACCAAATGCCTTTTCGAACTCAGGCGTTGAAAAGCTGATGTTCAGGATCGTGTTGCGGTCGATATGATCGTGAACCAGGGCGGCGTCCGGATTGCGTGCGGTCTCAAGGTCAGCTGTCGCAGGGAGCTGTTCATACTCAACTGCAACCAACTCGATCGCATCGCGCGCCGTATACGCGTCTTCGCAGAGAACGACTGCGACGTGCTCACCGACGAAACGGACCCGGTCTCTTGCGATAACGTCGCGCGTGTTCGAGATGTATCCCGCCATTCCGATCTCGGTCAGCATCGGCTTGACGAGCTTGGCCAGGTCCTCGCCTGTCAGAACCGCGACCACGCCTTCAAGCTTGAGAGCCTCTGTTACGTCGATCGACTTGATTAAGGCGTGTGCGTGCGGACTGAGGACAAAGCCGAGATGAATGAGGTCCTTCGGTTCCGGAAGGTCATCAACGAACTGGCCCAATCCCCTCAGGAGGTAATCGTCTTCCCGGCGGGGGACATTGGTACCGACATACTTGGCGCCCGTGTTGCCGCTGCTAACCATGCTCGGCCTCCTTCTCTGCGGAGACCCCGGCCTTTATCTTCTCAACTGCAGCGACTACGGACTTGACGATGTTCGAATAGCCAGTGCACCTGCAAATATTGTTGGTTAGAGCCTCGCGTATCTCCGTTTCGGAAGGGTTGGGACTGCTTCTCAACAGCTCCGTCGCTGTCATCAGGAAGCCAGGCGTACAGAACCCGCATTGCAGGCCGTGATTCTCGTGAAACGCCGTCTGAAGCGCGTTCAGCTCATCGCCTTTAGAAAGCCCTTCGACAGTGGTGATTTCGCTGCCCTGGACCGCAATAGCAAAGTGCAGACAGCTCCTGGCCGTAGCTCCATCGATAAGTATGGTGCAGGCGCCGCACACTCCATGTTCGCACCCGATATGCGTGCCCTTCAGACCCGCTTCGTGCCGCAGAAAATCCGCAAGGAGATAGCGCGGCTGCACTCTACGCCTGAATTTTCGCCCGTTCACGGTCAGTATTACTTCCACCTTGTCCGTCATGGCCGCCCCCCGCCTTCATCGGCGATGATCTCGTTTACTGCGCGCGAAAGCAGCGTTCTCGCCAAATGCTTCCGATGCGCCGCGTCGGCATGGATGTCGGACGGTGGATCGACATCGCGGTAAGCCATCTCCGCCGCTTCGGCAATAATTTCGGGCCCCAGTTTTTTGCCTTCCAATGTTTCTTCCACATTGCGCAAGCGAAGTGCCACAGCGCCGGCACCAAGCGCGGCAATCCGTGCTCCAATGCATGTTTTGTCATCATCAAAATTCAATTGTACCGCGAGCCCCGCTACCGCAAACCCGTGACGCCGGTTTCCCAGCTCCAGAAACGCCGCACGCTCTCCTGCGCTTCGCTTGGGGAAACGTACGGCCTCGAGCATCTCACCAGGCTCTATGCAGGTGCTTAGTTCGGAGACAAAGAAGTCGGCCGCGGCAACGTCGCGTCGGCCGCTTTGCCCGTTGACCACGAACGTCGCATCCAGCGCCAGCGCGACCGCGGGCAGCTCAGCGAGCGGATCTGCATGCGCGAGACTGCCACAGACAGTTCCCCGGTTGCGGTTCGCCATTCCCCCGATCAACCTCGCGGCTTTCGCCAAAAGCGGGACCTCGCGTTGCACGAGTTCCGACTGCTCGACCTCAATCTGTCTTGTCAGCGCTCCGCACACGATTGCCGTGGAACTTTCCCTGATGTAGGAGAGCTCGGTACAATCGTTGATGCTGATGAGCACGGCAGGCTGCAACATCCGTAGGTTCAGGAGCGGAACCAGGCTCTGACCCCCGGCGAGGATCCGGCAGTCTTCACCGTGGTTGCCGAGCAGCGCCAATACGTTGTCGAGACTTCGTGGGGCGAAGAAGTCAAAGGATGCCGGTTTCAAAATGAATAACTCCCTTGACCTCAGTGAGGCAGCGGTACCAGCCCTTTTGCCGCCTCGATGAGATCCTCGGCTATTGGCAATCCGTCGCGGACCAGCTGTTCGCCGTCAATCCAGATCGACTGCTTGCTGAGCACTGCGTCCGGATGGTTCTCTCCACCGCCAGGCATCCACCACGGCAGGCCCATACCGACGGCGTTATTTCCCATGACCCGCGAGTCTTCGATGAATGAATGACCCGTCGCCCGAGCCCCTGGGTTCATGCCGTAGGTAAAGTGGATAACGAAACCGTACTCGCCCCCACCTGCCCGGCGCAAGGCACGATCCAGAAGCAGGCGGTCCGCTCCGCCGCCCTCGATTTCCCTGATTTTTCCGTCGACATGAACCGTTAGCGGCTCACTCAATGTCGTGAAGTATTCATGGAAAATGGCAGTGAACTTCAGCGTACCTTTCACTGACTCCAGTTCCGGAAACATCGTGCACGAGCCAGGAACGAGAAAGGTTCCCGCTTTGTCGGCACGTCTTGGCTTGCCGAATGGCGGGTCGGCCAGCTTGAAGGTGACGTCGCTGCCTAGCCTGTCCGTAATCCTGACGTCATGCCCTTTCAGACTGGTCAGCGCCTTCTCGAACGGGCGAAGCAGTTCGAAGTATTTGTCGAGATCGACCGCGCCGAACAACCGGAACAAGCCCGCGCTGCCCATGTCACCGCCCAGAAGATACTTCGCCGAGCCCTCACGGGTGGCCTCGTCGTGAACATGGCAGCCCGCCATATAGGGGAACGTCAAATCGATCCAAACGTCGCAATTCTTTACCGCCGGTCCAACCGCCGGCGGAACGAATGGATCGGCCAGCGCTCCCTGAAAGGGAAGTCGCGGCATCGTCAGGATTACCGCCCTCGCCTGCGCGGCCTGAACCCGCCGGAAAATCGCGTCGATTGCCCGCGCGTCCGTGTCCGTGTCGACGGTGATCACGACCGAATCGCCAGCCTTGGTGCTCATATAGTCGACCAGTGCGTCGGCAGCCCGGTCAAGATCTGGCGTGGATGCGAAGTTCGCTGACATTATCCGACATCCTTGCCGACCGTGCCAAAGATGCGGTCGATATGCGCGTTCAGGTAATGATGGAGCGGCTTCTCGAGTGTCGACATTCTCCCCGGAACATACGCTCGAGACCCCATCGCCTTCTGCATGGACTCAACCATCTGCTGATCTTCACCCAGCACTTTGCGCTGATAGTCTTGGTAGATTTTCAGCTTCTCCTGAATATCCGGCCGCTCGAAGACCTTTTCCGGGAAAAGATGATAGACCCAAATCTCGCACTCGTTCTCGGAGATCGGCCACACGATCGTGGGGCGAACACAGTCGACCCTTCCGAAGATCGTAAAGTTCGGCGCCATGAACCCCGTGCAGGCAAAGCTCTTATCCTGGTCTTCCATCCACGGCATCTTGCCAAGGAGAAGCTCGCCGCCCGGCGTAGGTGGACCCGCCTTGTAGAAGATCGTCAGGCCGCCCTTGTCCTTCAGTACGACGTCATCGTTGGTCCAGGTGAAATTCGCACCGAACGTACCGACGTGAAGAACATTGACGTGATAGAAGTCCATCAGATTTTCGGGGACAAACTTCCAATTGCACTTCAACGGAATCACGATCTTGTTGCCGAGGCGACAGTTTTCCATTTGAAGGAAGCCGAAGTCCTTTTCGAACTCCGCAACGAATTCCATCAATGGCGGAGCGGAAGGATTGAACGTGATGAAGATATTGCGTCGCCAGGTATCGATCCGGATCGGACGCAGCCGGCAATTGGCCGGATTGAAGCCGGCGCTCTCCTTCATGTGACCCGCGCCGGTAAGCTTGCCTTCGAGATCGTAGACCCAGCCGTGGTACGGGCACTTGAACGCGCGCGTGTTGCCGTCGCCTTCGGCCACTTCCACGCCGCGATGAGCGCACATGTTGTAGTAGGCGTGTAGCGACCGGTCCTTGTTCCGGGCGATGATGATCGGCTCCCCCACGATGCGACGCGTCATGAAATCGCCGGGCTTCTCCAATTCCTCCTCGCGGCCCATGTAGAGCCAGTCCTTCATGAAGTAGCCATCGATCTCGCGCTGGAACGCCTCCGGCGAACTGTAGATGTAGCCCGGGGCATGAGCCGCCTCCGGCAGCGCTTGGCGCGGCCCGCGAAAATCCATGACGCTTCCAAGTGAGCTTCCGTTTCCGCCAGTCATCAAAGCACTCCTTCGTTTCGCAAACCCGGAACCGGTTCAAAATGGCCGGATCCGCCCTTCTATAGATCATCTTATTCTGTATTGCGCAACACGTTTTGCAATACGACATACACAAAAAATGCCGTGCGGTCGCCTTATCTGCGCGGGTATGGATGCAAGGGGTCGGAAACCCTGAGGTCTGGCGGATAAACCAGAACAGGTTTTCCTTTTTGAAATTGCGCCGGATAAACTACACCCCTGCGATTCAGGCCGTCGTGATCGAATTTGGTCTGGGAAAAGAAGGTTTCTCCATCGTAGTTTCGTAGCCGTTCCCGAAGTCCCTCCGTCGTCGGCAAGGATGCTGCGGAACTCAGGACGTTGGCCAGAACGACGAGATTATTGGCGCCGCAGGCTGCTACAAAATCCGGCGGAGCCTCATTGAATTTGGCCAGATAGGCAGCGGCAAATTCGCGAGATGTTCCGATATAGCTGTCCCTCGTTTTGTCGAGAGTCGGATCCCAGAACGTCGGAACAAACGCGCCGTTGATGGCGTCACCAATGCTTTCATGAAGTTTGGTCGGCGCCTCAACCACGATCATCGGAGGAAAGAAATTTACCGCCTGCATTTCCTTGAAGATCGCGATGATCTCGGGCGTGTAGCAATTGATGACCAGCATGTCCGGATTCAGGCGCGAGACCCGCTCCAGGGCGCCCCCGAAGTCCTGCGACTTGGGCGCAAAGAATTCGGTTCCAACAAGCTCCAGCCCTGCTTTTGCCACGTCTGCGGGGAGATAGTCCTTAGCCGTAAAAACTCCGAGCTCGTCGCTCGGAGTGATCATTGCGACGCGCCGAATTTTTGGGTTGGTGAAGTTGGCGCCCATCTGGCTGATCAAAGTGTAGTATCTGCTGAATGGCGGCATCGCGCCGAACAGGAACGGGTTGCCGGCTTGCGATGCAAATACGCCGTCAACCTGCGCCCAAAGGGCAAGCATCGGCACGCGCAGGCGTTGAGCCACCGGGATGATCGTGCGGGCGATCACGCTTCCGACGCCGCCGATGACGAATTGGGCGTTATCGCTGGTTACAGCTTTCTCGACGAGCTTTGCGCAGGTCGACCCATCGGTCTTGTCGTCGTACATCTCGACGTTGAAGGTAAATGTCTTGTCACCTACCTTGACGCCTTTTGCGTTGATTCTCTCCAGCGCAATATCCATGCCGCGCTGAAGCTCCTGCCCATAACGGGCAAAGCCGCCACTAAGGCTGTTGACACAGGCGATACTGAACTTCTCCGGCTTCTGTTGGCCCAATGCCGCCACCGGATGAAGCGCTGTGGAGGCGATACCAATTCCACCCAGCTTGATTGCGTTGCGACGCGTTATTCCTCGTTTCATACCACTCCTCCAAGATAGCTCTTCACGACGTGCTCACTCTCGAGCAAATGCTCGGAGTATCCCTGCAGGACGATCTGCCCCTGTTGTATGACGATAGCGCGATCGGAGAAGCCCAACGCGACACCGACGTCCTGCTCAACCAACATGATGGTCGTGCCCGCCTGATGGATCCCCTGGAGTGTGAGCAGCAGCTCTTCAACTATGATCGGGGCGAGCCCCAACGACAGTTCGTCGACGATCAGCAGTCTCGGGAGCGCCATCAGCGCCCTGCCAAGCGCGCACATCTGCTGTTCGCCACCCGACAGGGTGCCGGCCAATTGCCTTCGTCGCTCGCGCAGCCGCGGAAAATAGCCGTATACATTCTCCAGGCGTTCCCCGAGAGCTGGCGATCCCGTCCGCCGGCTGAAAGCTCCAAGCCGCAAATTTTCGTCAACCGTGAGACCGGCAAAGCAGCGTCGGCCCTCGGGCGATTGGCTGATGCCGTGTCTTACGATATCCGCAGCATTGCAGCCCGCAATATCAGTTCCTTCGAAGTTGATTGATCCGCTCATTGGCGCAATCAGTCCGGAAATGGTGCGCAAGAGCGTGGATTTGCCGGCTCCGTTGGTTCCGACGATGGCAAAAATCTCGCCCCGACTCACGCTGAAGGTCACGTCGCGGAGCACATGGATGTGTTGGTAACCCGCATTTAATCCAACGATACCAAGAATGGTTTCGTCGGGAGTCTCGGGCTCGACGGGTATTTTCCCGACTGCTGAATGACCCAGAGCGTTCATCGCCGCTCCGCGTTAGCTTGTGTGAGACGGGATCGGGATCGGCGGACCGCGCCGGCCTCGACGTTGCCCAGATACGACCTCTTGACCTCGTCGTCGTTAAGGATCGTCTCGGGAGAACCCTCGGCTAATTTCCGACCATTGGCCAAGACGATGACGCGGTCGCTGACCGCCATAACGGCCGGCACGATGTGCTCGATGAAGATGATCGAGATTCCCTTTGCTCTGACCTCCCTTACGAGATCGAGCGCAGCCCGCGCCTCCGTGGTATTCAGCCCACCAAGTGGCTCGTCGAGCAGCAGCACTGACGGATCCGCAGCCAAAGCACGCGCGATCTCAAGCCTCTTGAGCGCCGCGGTCGTAAGCGTGGCGGTTGCGTGGTCGCGAACCGCACGAAGCCCAACGTCGGTGAGGATCTCGTCGGCCAGCAGACCTGCTTCGTGTGTGTTCCGGGCCGGTGCGGATCCGAACAGTCGACCAATCATGACGTTCTCGCGCACCGTCAGGTCGGTAAAGGGCTCCGGCACCTGGAAGGTTCGCACAATTCCCATTGCGCATCTGGAATAGGGTGGAGATGAGGTGACGTCCCGCCCCCGGTAGCGAATGTTGCCGGCGCTGGGGTGCAGTTCCCCGGCAAGCAAATTGACGAGGGTCGTCTTTCCGGCACCATTTGCTCCAATCAAGCCGACGATCTCGCCGGCGCCGATTTCAAGATCAATTCCGTCCACCGCGAAAAGGCCGCCGAATCTTTTCGTCAGACCGCTGACCTGGAGAATTGAGTTCATTACCGCACCCGATAGCGCATAAGATTCTGTTGCAGGCTTTTTGGGGACAATGTCGCCCAGCCGCCCCGGAATACTTTCGCGAGGCCATCCGGTTGAAAGAGGACCACTACAATCACGATGGCGCCGGAGACGATCTGGCTAATCTCGGCGAATCTGACGCCTAGCCATTCGTTGAGGAGGAGTATCAAAATTACGCCCACGATCGGACCCACGACCGTACCGCGTCCGCCAAGCAGCACCATGACGATGACCTCAAACGTCAGCGCCAGGCTGAATGCCTCGTTGGCCTCGACCGACCCCTGCCAACAGGCCCACACGCTACCGACGGCAGCCGTCAGGAAGGCACTCAGCAGGAACACTCCGGCTTTCAGGTTCGGAGCAGAGATACCCAGCGCAGACGCGGCGCGCTCGCTGTCTCTGACCGCTCGCAAGGCAAGCCCCCAGCGCGAGTATTCAAAGCACAGCGAGACTGCGACCGAGACGAGCGCACAGCCCGCCATTATGTAGAAGAATATCCGGTTGTAGGCATCGGCCGAGTAGGCTGACAAGCCAACATGGGAGATGATGTTGACAGCTATCCCGCCGTTGAACTTGAACGCATTGAGATTGATCACGAGATTCCGGATCGCCTCGGTGGCAAGCAATGTCGCGACGACGAAGTAATGCCCGCGTAATCTTAGGGTGGGTATGCCTACGATTACTGCGATCAAGACAGAGGCTCCGATAGCCGCCGCCACCGACAGACCGAGAGAAACGCCGTTAATCAGGAAGATGGCAGTCAGGATCGCGCCGGTGCCGAAGAAGGCGGCATGCGCGAGCGACATTAGCCCAGCATATCCCCCGATCAGATTCCAGGCTTGAGCCAACGCGACGAACATGAAAACGGTTGTTGCGACGCGCAGACCGTAGGGACCCACGACCATCGGAATGACGACTAGGGCGACGCCGGCCGTCAGCGCAGCGATGGCAAGCAATTGGGCTTCGTTCTTGTGCATCCGTTACTGTCCCAGCGCCGGAGGCGCCTTGCATTTCTCAGGCTTCGTAGAAGCGCCGACCGAGAATTCCGTTCGGGAAAAGTATGAGTGCGACCCATACCAGCGCCATACCAACGAGCATGCTGTAGGTCGCACCAAATACGTTCGCGACCGCGCTGGACGCGAAGCCGACTATCAGCGCGCCGATCAACGGCCCGATCAAACTGCCCAATCCGCCCAGCACCGTGACGACAAGGATCTGCAGCAGATAGTGGTCCCCCATACCGGGAAAAGCGCTGTAAACGAGGGTAATCAATGCGCCCATTGCACCGGCAAGCGCGCCTGATATCCCGGCTGTAAGATTGAAGATCGATCCTATGCGAATACCCACCAGCTTGGCGGCCTCGGGATCCAACCGCGTCGCACGAATTGCGGCCCCGAGTTCCGTCCGGTCCACGAAAACCCAGACCGCCGCCGTCAATGTGAGGGCAATCAGGAATGTCGCGATGCGGGCATAAGTGAGCTTCGCTCCAAACACGACGGCATAGCCACGAAGGTAGTCGGGAAGGTTGATGCTGCGGTACTCCGCTGACAGGAAATAGAGCACCAATCCGACCAGCAGCAGGTTTAGCCCGTAGCTCAGGGAAATCCCGAGCGACGCAGGCCCGCCTAACACGTACTTGAACAGCAACTCCTGGGTCGCATATCCGACCGCGAAGAGAACCGACATGACGATCGGGATGGTCACCAGCGGATCGATCCCCGCCTTCCAAAGAAAATAACTTAGATAGCCGCCGAGCATTATGAACGCGGCATAGGCGATGTTCAGCACATTCAGCACGCCCCAAATAAGAGCGAAGCCGAGCGCGCCGATCGCGTAGATCCCCGCGAGCAAAAGTGCATCGAGAAGAATTTGAAGTGCGGTCGCCATGGCTGATATTTTCCTGGCCGCAAAAAGTCATATTTGATTAATTACGCATAGTGAAATGCATTTCGCAATATGATTCTTGCATTGCGCTGCAGCACCGGCCCGGCTGAGTTTGACCGCTTTGGGTTATCTGTTCGGGATGTCCAGCGGATAAATCCGGTCGGCAGGCATGCCGGCCGCGGCCTTTGCGGGACCTCGACCTATGAGGCGCTCCGCTATTTAGCGCTGTGTCAACCGCGTAGGTTGCTCGATTAGAAAGCGCACCAATTCGGCGACATCCCGATCGTGAAGGCCGGCGGACAACGCCGCCGATACGCTTTCGGTTGTGACAGCAGTCGCAGGCGCGGAGCAGCCGAGTTCGCGCGCAGCAGCCAGGATTTGGCCGAGATCCTTGAACGCTCCGGCAAGATCAAAACCGACCTCGCCGGCCGCTCCCAATATCACCGGCGCCTTTGCTGCGACCAGCGGCAAACCGGCAGCGCTATCTCCGACGACGTCGAGCATCTTTTCGACGGAAAGTCCGCCCGCCTTCCCCATTGCCAGTGCCTCGCCCAGTCCCTGCCAGTAGACGAGCAGCAACGAATTCACGACGAGCTTCATCAAGGAGGCGGTTCCGGCCTCCCCCAGGAAATGGCACTTCCTTCCCAGGGCAGTAAATACTGAACCTGCGGCATCGAAAGTACTGCGCTCGCCTCCTACCATAAACAGCAACGAACCGCTGCGCGCAGGACCCACGGTGCCCGACACCGGCGCGTCCAGAAAGCGTGCGCCGTGACGTTTCAGACTGGCGGCGACATCTCGTGCTGTCGGGGGGCGAACAGTCCCCATATGGACAACGATCTTGTGCTCAATCGGAAGCAAGCAAAGCTGATTGGTCACGTCAACCAGCGCATCGTCGTCGCGCACGACGACCAGTATGCAGTCCGAGTCCTGCACCACAGCGGCGATCGATTGAACAACAGCCGTGGACAACCTACCCACCTCCGGCAACGGCGTTCGGTTCCAGGCCCGGAGGCCAAAACCACAATCGAGCAGCCGCTCGCCGATCGCGCGTCCAAGTCGGCCGAGGCCGATCAAGCCGATACGCATTGGTTCAGACACAGAGGCTGTCAACGTTTGCTGCGCGCAGCTTTTGGAACAGGCAAAAGCAATGCTGGCGGGTCCCCGCGCGGCGTGGTCGATTCGTCGCGATCGAGCCATTCGGCTAGCGATCCACCGGGTGCTTCGGCATTGAAGCCGAGGCGCCGGGAAACTTCCTGCGTCTTGCGCAGGAGGACCTCTCCATCGCTTCCGGGACCCTTCACCTGCAAGGTGCCGGGAAGACCAACCATGCCCATCACTGCCAGGATCCGTCCCTGATGGTCAAATATCGGGGCGCCGAGTGCGCTGAGGCCAGGCACCAGGAGTTCTTCGGTATGACTGAGGCCGGCCCGCTGTATTTCGCGGATCAATCGACCGGCATCTCTCTCCGTGCGTATGCGCAGTTTGCTTTGGACAAACTCGTTCTTGAGTTCGATGGAAAGCAGCGATTGGGTGGTCCCACGCGGCAGGTACGAAAGGAATAGCCGCCCGCTGACGCTGCGCAAGATAGGCAGGATAGAGCCCACATTGAGATTGCAGATCAAGGTCTCTGTGCTGTCGTACCAGGCAATAATGATGGGGCCCCGCTCGCTCCAGATTGTCAGCAAGACGGTACGGTCCATCTCCTGATTAAGGTCGATCAGCGCCGTGGTGGCGATTCTAATTCCATCTTGACGGTTCAGCGTCGTTAGTCCGATGCGCAGCGCCATTTTTCCAAGATCATAACGGCCAGTCGTACTGTCCTGTTCGACAAGGCCGCAACGCAGGAGGCTAACAAGGTATCGCCTCGCCTTGCTTGCTGACATGCCGGCAGCACTGGCGAGCGCCCCGAGATACAAGGGCCCCGCCGAGCCGGCTAGCGCATCCAGAAGTTGAGAACCAACTTCTATCGACTGGACGCCGTTGCGCCTGTCTAAATCACGTCGGGCAGCAGTGGGCTTCTTCATATTGAGTGTCCGCACCATGGTGCGCATCCCCTAGATCAGATTTTGGACCGGCGCAATCAAATCGGCCCAAAGCGACTGCCCAAACCCGGGGAGCCCATTGAATTGGAATTGGGTATGCCTCATTGCATAATACGTTTTGCAATGGTAAATGTCACGCGAAATTTCCAAGTGGAGCGTGGCTGTGGCAGCAACTGACGAAATAGCCTTCATGACCGCAAGCGAGATTGTCCGTCGATATGCCGACGGCAGCTTGTCGCCGGTGGAAGCATGCAAGGCAGCAATTTCACGGATTGAGACGCATAACGAAAAGATCAACGCGTTCACCCTTTTGGATAGCGAGCGTGCGCTGCGGTCGGCTGCTGAATCCGAAGCGAGATGGCGACGCAAGGAGCCGCTCGGCCGGATCGACGGTGTGCCCCTGTCCGTCAAGGACACGCTCATGGTGAAGGGTTACCCCTTCCGTCGAGGTTCGCGTGCCACGAGCACCGACCCCGTCAGGGAAAGCGCTCCGATCGTCGATAGAGCCCTCGAGGCCGGTGGGATCATGCTCGGAATCACGACGACGCCAGAATTTGGCGCGGGACCAATCACCATCAGCCCCCTGACTGGCACCACGAGAAATCCATGGGACCTCAGCAAGAACTCGGGGGGATCAAGCGGCGGCGCGGCAGCTTCAATCGCGGCGGGGATGGGTCAGATTGCTCTGGCGACCGATGCCGGCGGCTCGATCCGCATTCCCTCCGCGCTATGCGGCGTCGTCGGAATGAAGGTTACCGGCGGCCGCCTGTCGACCTATCCTCCGAACGTGGCCGGCACGCTGTCGTCGCCGGGGCCGATCACGCGCTCAGTCGAGGATAGCGCCTTGGCGCTTTCAGTCATTTCCAGTCCGGACATACGCGACGTTGATGCGCTGCCGCCGGATCCAGACCCGGACTATGTGCACAGCATGTCCGGAGGCATCAAAGGACTTCGCGTCGCTTTTACGACGACGTTGGGATACGCACCCAAGGTTCATCCCGAGATAACTGCAGCCGTGCGACGTGCGGCCAAACAGTTCGAAGGATTGGGAGCCACCGTAGAAGAAGCTCACCCCGATGTTAAAAATCCAATCGGCTTCTTTCTGACGCTATTTCGTTCCGGCTTCGCCTACTCGTTGCGCAATTTCTCTGCGCACCAATTTGCCCTCATCGGAGAGCAGCTCCGCGACGTCGTGGAGAATGGCCGCAATGTTACTGCATTGGAGTACCTCGCGGCACAAGACGAACGCCGCGCCTTGGCTCGCGCCTTCCAATCGTTCTTCCAGGATTTTGACTTGCTGCTCAGCCCTACATGCGCTGTGCCGGCTTTTGCCGCCGACAGATGGACGCCGGAAGACTTCGCTGAGTTCGAGGATACCCGCGCTTGGACACCATTCGGCTATCCCTTCAATATGACCCAGCAGCCCGCGATCAGCGTTCCCTGCGGGTTTACCGAGGAGGGACTCCCCATTGGACTGCAGATCATTGGTCCGCGCTTCGCGGATCGCCTGATCCTTCGCGCGGCAAGAGCCTATGAGGCCCATAGCCCTTCGCAAGGGATCCGCATCCCCTTCTAAGGCAAGTTCAACCGTTCACCCTAATTTCGCAGAAAGATCCAAGATGCCACGCGCATTCCGTATCGGCCAGATCGTGCCAAGTTCGAACATCACCATGGAAACGGAGATTCCAGCCATGCTGCTCGCAAGGCACGAAGTCGCGCCGGAGCGCTTCACCTTCCATTCGAGCCGAATGCGCTTGACAAAGGTCACCAAGGAGCAGCTTGAAGCCATGGACAGGGACTCCGACCGCTGTGCGGCAGAGTTGTCCGACGCGCGTGTCGATGTGATGGGCTACGCGTGTCTCGTGGCCATCATGAGCATGGGCCGCGGCTACCATCGTGCTTCCGAAAAGCGCCTGCAGGATGTTGCCCGCCTGAACCATCCCCCAACGCACGTGGTCAGCAGCGCCGGTGCGCTGGTCGAGGGATTGTCGGCGTTGAAGGCCAAGCGGATTGCGATCATCACTCCTTACATGAAGCCATTGACGCAGCTCGTTAAGGACTACATCGAAAGCGAAGGCTTCGAGGTGCTCGATGCCATGTCTCTTGAGATCGCCGATAACATCGTGGTTGGCGAACGCGATCCAAATGCCCTGATTGAACTCTACCCGAAGCTGAATTCATCCGGTGCCGATACAATCATTGTTTCTGCCTGTGTCCAGATGCCGTCGCTGCAGGCAATTCCTGCGGTGGAAGCATTGAGCGGCAGGCCGGTCATCTCGGCGGCCGCTTGTACCGTTTATGCGATGCTCAAGAAACTTAACCTGCCGACCCGTGTTCCGAACGCCGGAGCGCTTCTGTCGGGAAATTATTGAGAATCCTGCAATCCATAGCAACCAGATGCGTGCAAACCTACTGACGGCCACCGAGGCATCGGCGAAATTCGCGCAGAAGCAGCTGACCTCGCGAGAACTGCTGGATTCGTGCCTCAATCAGATCGCGTCGCGCGAGCCGATCGTTCAGGCCTGGCAATTTCTCGATCGAAAACGCGCCGCCGATCGCGCCGCAGAGGCCGATTGGGGCATGTTGGAGGGCCTTCTCACGGGGATTCCCCTCGGTATCAAGGACATTATCGACACTGCTGACATGCCGACCACCTACGGCTCGAAATTGTTCGACGGCAACATGCCCACGGCAGACGCCGTATGCGTGAACAAGCTCCGCGAAGCAGGAATGATCACGCTGGGCAAGACAGTCAGTACCGAGTTTGCCTACCTGCAGCCTTCAAAGACGGCCAATCCCAGCCATCCCGCCTACAGCCCGGGTGGCTCCTCGAGCGGATCCGCGGCGGCCGTCGCCGCCTGCATGGTACCCGTTGCACTTGCCACGCAAACGGCCGGATCCTGTATCCGGCCGTCGTCATACTGCGGTGTCTTTGGCTACAAACCAACCTTCGGCTTGTTTGACACCACGGGTGTGATGCGGCTCGCCCAGTCGCTGGACACGCTCTGTCTCATAGCGCGAAGCGTCAAGGACATCGCGCTCGTTGGTGGTCAGTTATCGAATCGGATTGAACCTCTTGCGACGCTTCCCGGTCCACCGCCGGCCCGGATCGGTTTTGCGATCCTGTCCGAAGAATGGAGCGTGGATTATCCCGAGGCATTCGCGGTCTATAATCCAATCAAGCGCAAGCTCGCTGACGCCGGTATTTCTTTCGTCGACGTCGACCTGAGTAAGGCTGTCAGAGGACTACACGGACTGCATGGAGACATTCTGAGCTTCGAGGCGGCCTGTAACTTCGGAGCGCTTTATGACATGCGCGATGGAGATATCTCTGCACCGGTCGCGGAGCTTGTCGGCAAGGGGCGAGCTATCTCAGGCAGTGACTTCCAGCAGAAGCTTTCCGAGGCCGAGAGGCACCGTTCGTTGATGGATCGCCTGCTTGAGGATTTCGACATCGTCATAACACCGAGCGCACCAGGGGGTGCTCCCAGGAGAGACGCCGGGACCGGGCTGCCGATCTTCAACAGCTTCTGGACACTGCTTCATGTGCCCTGCATTACGATTCCAGCGCTGAAGACGGCGAGTGGTCTGCCGCTCGGCATCCAGCTCACCTCCAGGAGGGATTCAGATCAGGCCTTGCTGGCCCATTCTGAAACCCTTGCTGAAGTGTTGGGTGCTTGATTCCGGGAGCCTGAAATCGTGAACCATTTCGAACAAGCGATGGTAAAATGCGTCTTGCGGAGAACAGGGCAACGTAAAGACTTGTATCACCTGATGCATAAGATTCGTCCGAAGCATTTTACAGCTGGTCAGCTCCACGCTTCGGCCCTCGAACACGGCATCAGGGTGAGCCTTGCGACGGTCTATAACACCATCAAGACATTCGAGCTGGCGGGGCTCGTGCGGAACATAGCCATCCACGACCACTTATCGGTGTATGATACCGAGATTGAACCTCACGCGCACCTGTACAATGAGACAACTGGCGAGATTGAGGACCTGGATCCGGCTTTACTCCAAGAGCTCAGCATCGAGGTGCCCGACGAGTACGAGATATCGGGATTGCATCTCGTATTCAGGCTAAGGGCCATGAAGGTGGCTCAGGCTTGATCGGCCGATGTTTGATAAACATCCTTGAGAGCGCCGCGAATAATCTCCTTCTGCACCTTGCCCATCGCATTGCGTGGCAGCTCGGTCATGAAAACCAGATGCTTTGGAACCTTGAACTTGGCCAGGCGCCCGCGCAAATGGTGCAGGATTGCCTCCGCTCCCAGTAGCGCGCCTTGTTTCGGAACTACCACTGCTACAACACCCTCGCCGAAATCAGGATGAGGAACCCCAACGACGGCGCTTTCCCTGACGCCGGGCAGCGCGTTGATGGCTTCCTCGACTTCCTTGGGATAGACATTGAATCCGCCCGTTATGATCAGGTCCTTTCCGCGACCGACAATCCGGACATAACCTTGCTCGTCAATCCTGCCGAGGTCTCCGGTTACAAAATACCCGTCCGGCTTGAACTCCGCAGCGGTTTTTATAGGATCCCGCCAATACCCGGTGAAGAGACCCGGACTTTTCACTTCGATGGTGCCGATACTGTCTAGGCCGCACTCCCCGCCGGTGCGTTGATCAACAATGCGCAAACTGACACCGGGCAACGGCTGGCCGACGCTACCGGCCAACCGCAAACCATCGCATGGATTGGAGGTGATCATATTTGTTTCGGTCATCCCGTAGCGTTCCAGTATCTGATGTCCCGTACGGAGTTGCCACAAGCGGTGGGTATCCGGCTCGAGTGGGGCTGAGCCGGAGATAAACAATCGCATCTTGCCCGTGAGCTCTCGCGTAAGGCCCTGGTGTTGCAGCAAGCGCACATAGAAAGTTGGAACACCCATCAACATCGTCGCGCGAGACATCAACCGAATGATCTCCCCGCTGTCAAAGTTGGGAAGAAAAATCATGGTGGCTCCGGCCGCAACCATCACGTTGATCGCGACGAATAACCCGTGAGTATGGAAAATGGGGAGAGCGTGCAACAGTCGGTCGCTTGGAGTCACCCGCCAGGATTCCCTTAACGTCAACGCGTTTGACAGCAGGCAGCCGTGAGAAAGCATCGCTCCCTTAGGCCGCCCAGTGGTCCCGGATGTGTACAGGATTGCCGCGAGATCTGTGCTGGTTCGTACGGTGTTGACGAAAGTCTCCTTCTGACACCTAGCCAGGTCAGCAAGCGTTCCATCGCCTGATGCCCCGAGCGTTTCAAGGCTTGCGCCCAACCGTTCGGCCAGAGCCCGTATTTCCGAAGAGCGTTCCGGGGCGCACACAAACATTGCTGGTTCCGCGTCACCGATCACATGATCCAGCTCCGCGGCAGTGTATGCAGTATTCAGGGGAAGAAAGATGGCTCCGACCCGTAAACAGGCGAGATACAGCATCACCGCCTCGGGACTCTTGTTTACCTGGACCGCTACGCGATCGTTGGGCTTGACACCTTTAATGATCAAGGCGTTCGCGAAGCGTGACGATTCTGAGATAGCTTCCCCGTAACAGATGACGCTACCGTCGGCCATTTCGAACAATGGTTTGCTCGCCGCCGTGCCAGTGGCAAAAAGGCCGGAGAAAAGATAAGAGCTCATGAAAATTCCAAGTTCAAGCGAAGGGAAACGAGCCGGGCGGTGAAACCAGGCAGGTCACACTTGCGGAAGCGGCGATGGTGCCCGAACTCGAGAATTCTTCGTGATTTCGCTCGATCTGGTCCGGCTCATAGAGATAGTTGACCATGAGGCCGTGAGACTGTTGCAGTCCCTTTTCGGAGCAGTCTCCAAGGAAATTTATACGCTCCAGTCTGGCACCGTTTCCGAGATGAAAGCGTGCCACCGGGTCCTTCGGACGCCCTTTGTCGTCCTTGGCCGCAAGGAAATAGTAGGCAGCCGCGACAGTCAGTTCGTCGCGAACCATCGACGCCTTCTTCCCATCCAGATGCCATCCAGCCTCGTCCAGTGGGGCCAGGCGCTGAAGCTGATCCGGCCGCAGGACGCCCGTCGTCTTTCCAGAGCGCACCGCTGCCAGCCAGCGGGCAAATCCCACAACCGGTGACAATGTGACAAATCGCTTGACGTTCGGAAGATCTCGCTTGAGATCATCCACTACCTGCTTGATCAGAAAATTTCCGAAACTGACGCCAGCAAGCCCGCGCTGGGTGTTCGAAATCGAATAGAAGACGGCGGTGGTCGCTTTTTCCGGCGCTGTAGGGGCGCGTCCACCCTCCAGGAGCGCCGCAATTGAGGACGGAATATCATCGGTGATAGCTACTTCCACAAAGATGAGCGGATCATCTCCGAGTTGTGGATGAAAGAACGCAAAGCAGCGGCGATCCGCCGGTTCCAGGCGGCCTCTGAGATCATCCCAGTCTTTGATTGCGTGAACCGCTTCGTATCTTATGATCTTGCTGAGAATGTGAGCAGGCGTCGTCCAACTTATTGGTCTCAGGACCAGGAAGCCCCTGTTGAACCACGACGAAAACAGGTGCAGCAAGTCCCGGTCGACGAACTCGAAGTCGAGTGATCTTGCCATGTTGTCGAGTAGATCCTCGCGCATTCGTACAAGCGCGCTCGTCGCGCCTGGTGCGGCGTTCAAACGCCTGAACAATTCCTGCCGTTTTGGCTCCGCAGCGTCATGAAGCTCCATTGCGGCCTTTTGGTCGACATTGCGCACAAAGATGTCGGCAGCCGCTCGAACCCGTTCAAGATCCGGTCCAAACTTTTCCGCAAGGAACGTTAGGAACGACAGGCGCTCCGCCAGCGACCCTCGCGTGTATGAATCGAGCAACGCTTGGGCCAACGCGACACCTGAAGCTTCCCCGCGCCGGGATATCAGCATCTCGGCCAACACTTCCGGTCTGCGCTCGGACGCGCCACGCGGGCGCCTCATCAACTTGAGCCCTCGCTCCGAGACGGTGCGCATCAGATCGGCGAAGAACTGCGAGGTTTGTACGCTTGCCGAAATCATCGTCCTTCCTCATGCCGCAGGAATTCGACCGCGCCTTGCGAACAATTCGGCTTCTAACGAAATTTGACTCATTCCGCAATACAAAATGTATTGCGCAAAGCGTAATGATGATTTAGATCGTGCTTGGACGGCTCGAGGGTCCGTTTTGACCCTGCGTTTCGCCTACAAAGTCAGCCTTCATAGGTCGGCGATGGCCGGCGGGACCTGAGACGTTTCCTCCCGAAACTTGCCGGGATCTCCAACGAGATCTCGGCCTTTTCGCTGAGGTGTGGGCGCTAACACACGACGGGTTTTGGCGTTGCGAGAAATCGTGCTTACCGCCGTACCCGTTCTAGCGGTCTACGCACGACGTCCTCTGAATTCCCGCTGCCGGGCTCGGGCTGAATTGGCGGTGAGACGTGTAATTGCTGCCGAAACAGATCGGGCATACATTCTGCCGGAACCGGTTTGCTAAAGAAGAATCCTTGGATTTCGTCGCAAGCGTGATCTCGCAAGAACGCCTCTTGTTCAGTCGTTTCTACCCCTTCCGCAACGACCGTCATTCCCAAAGCCTTCCCCATGCTAATTATCGCTTGCGCGATCGCCTGGTCTTCGGAGCCCCTTGGAATATCCCGCACAAAGGAACGATCTATTTTGATCGTGTCGATAGGAAACTGCTTCATGAGAGACATCGAAGAATAGCCGGTACCGAAATCATCGATCGCGATACGAATTCCTCGACTTTGAACTTCGTCAAGGAGTTTGACCGCCCGCGGCACGTTCTGCATCACCATGCTTTCGGTGACCTCGAGCTGCAGGAGAGTCGCTGGCATGCCGCTGGATGCGAGCGCATGGTCGATATCCCTCAGCAGGTGCTCATCGGAAAACTGTCGCGGTGAGAGATTTACCGCCATTGACACCGTTTGCAGCCCTGCGCCCTGCCACGCCATGTTTTGTGCACAGGCCTGCTCCAGGACCCATCTACCGATCGGTACGATCAGGCCGGTCTCCTCCGCGAGGGGAATAAATTGCGTCGGCTGCAGCATGCCCAAATCGGGGTGATTCCAGCGCAACAGCGCCTCCACTCCGGTAATCTGGGCCGTCGCCAGATCCACCTTTGGCTGATACTGCAACGAGAACTCGTTACGCTCCAGGGCGTGGCGCAGATTGGTTTCCAGCAGCAGGCGCTCTATCGACTGCGTCTTGATATCCTTCGTAAAGAACCGGAAATCGCTCTTGCCGCCTTCCTTGGCGAGGTACATCGCCATGTCTGCGTGTTTCGTCAACGTCTCGGCATCAGTACCATCAGCCGGAAAGATCGAAATGCCGACGCTCGCGGTTGTGTGGCATTCGTGCCCAGACAGTTGCATGGGCTGGCCGAGAGTTGACAACAAATCGCGAGCGAAGCGTTCGACTTCCTGGCGATCGCTCTGCTCCAGGATAATCATGAACTCATCGCCACCCAGCCGCGCTACAACATCGCTTGCGCGCAGGCTTTGACGCAATCTTTTGGCTATTTCGATCAACAAAGCATCGCCGGCCTCGTGACCCAATGAATCGTTGATAATTTTGAACCTATCGAGGTCGATAAACATCACCGCAAAATGCTGCTGGTACCGTTTGGCGGTCTCGATTGAGTGCTGCAGGAGCTGATTGAACATCGCTCGGTTGGGCAAATTCGTTAGCGCATCATGCGTTGCGAGATACTCGATCCTCTGGTCAGATTTCATTTTCTCTTCTGCGCGGGCAAAGTTATCGAGAGCGAACGAGACGTTATCGGCCAGACGTTTCAGCAGCTCTACGAATTCCGGATTGAACGTGTCTTTGTCGACGGAATGAAATATAAGCACGCCGATGGGTTTGCCGGCGCCCAGCAAAGGTAATGCCGCGGCCGATCTAACGCCCCAGGTCCGGGCTGCATCGTGCCAATGGCTGGTTCGCGCGTCGCTTTGGAAATCGTTACTAATACAGGCTTGTCCCGAGCGTAACGCCATCGCAGCCAAGCTGAACGCTCCGGGACCTCCGGTATTGAGCGCCACTGGAATATTGCGGATTTCGGCATTGGGGCCAGCGGCGGCAACCGTGCGGAGAAATTCACTCCCCTCCTCTACAAGGCTGATCATCGTTGAAGTGAACTTGGCGCCGTTCGCGGCTGCTTCGCAGACGAGCCTGAAAAGCTCCTCGCGTGACGTTGCCCGCATTATTGCTTCGTTGGTCGCACTCAGCGCCGCGAACATGCGTGATAAGCGGTCCTTCTGCTCGTCGGAGCGGGCTTTCTCGTCAGCGCGATCGAAGTTCGCCAAAGCGAATGAGACGTTCTCGGCAAGCCGTTGTAGCAATCTGACAAAGTCGGGCGAGAACGCATTTAATTCGACCGAGTTGAAAAGCAGCACTCCAACCGCTCGATCACCACTAAGCAACGGCAGCGATGTCGACGATCTCACGCCCATGCGACGGGCAATTGGTTGCCATGGTTTGGTACGCTCATCGGCCATGTAATCGTTGCTAATGCATGGCTGGCGCGTACGAAACGCCGACGCCGTTAAGCCCCTTCCTAGAGGCCCCGAATCAAGAGTGGTATATTCCAGTCCTCTCATTTCGTGCGAGCTAGGCCCGGACGCGGCAACGACTTTAACAGACTCACCTCCGGGCTCGGCCAGCGCTATGGTCGTCGAGTTGAACTTTGCACCATGGACGGCCGCCTCGCAGACCATCTCAAATAGTTGCTGCCGTGACTTGGCCCGCATGATGGCTTCGTTTGTTGCGCTGAGCGCCGCGAACATGCGGGTTAAGCGCTCTTCGGCGGTGTTCATCTTCTACCTCGGGCGTCGGCGACCCCTTCAGTGAGTACCCAGGCAACCTAAGTTGCCGTTATGAATCGTGGTAAATGTTGCTTGAATCTCCATGGAGCAACCAGGTTTGGGGATCACCTGCTGAGTCAGTTCCGTAAAACTACTGGAGTGCCAAGTGCGCGGTGAATGCACCGCGAGCGCCCACCCGCTTTTTTGCCAGGGGTCAGCTAGAACGCATCGAAAGACCTTTGAGCACTCCAAAGGCGACAACGCCGCATAGGTTAAGCGGTTTTGGCCGAATTCATCAACGCAAAACGAAACGGCAAGACCATCCGCGCCAGACCGCCCCGGGGGCGCGAACGTTGTCGACCTCATGGACGCGCCGCAAACCGACGCACGGGCCCAGAACCAGTGGCGTCCAATGATGAGGTGCTTCGTGGACGGGAATGTTGCAGTTCGAACTTATTCTGGCTGGTGCCACCTAAGTATTCTTGCCACGCCACTGGGCGACACGTGATCTGAAGACGCCTAACAGCAATGACCAGATACCTATTGGCTTGATTGATGGTTCGTTGATGACCTCGCCTTTGAGCGTTGACTCAAGATTCGAGACGAAGATCGAAGCAAGGCGCTGGATCACGTCTTGAACGAGGCCCGCGCGATTGAATTGGGCGAGGCGTCCGCTAAGGCGCCACGAGAGATTCACCCGGATCAAGCTTCCGGCCCCCTCTCCCGAAAGGACGCGCCATTCCACTTCACCCTCGGCGGTCGATCCGGAGCCGGCGTCTCGACCGCCGCCGCTCAGGCGGCCAACCCGGTTCTCGGCATCGAGCACTACATTGCCATCCCCATTGAAGGCAATTTTCATTGGCCCAAGAGCGACATTCATCCGACCCCGAACGCGGTCATCCTCGAGTTCGGTGATCTCGGCTCCCGGCAAACAGGCAGCGACCTGACGGATATCGGAGAGGCGATCCCAGACGATTTCAGGCGGAAAGCCGACAGCGAGGCGCTGTTCGATCGACGACCACCCTTTGCGCGGTCCCGCCCCTGACGGCGCTGCGGAAACTGCCGAGTGGTTCGCTGGTACGGGTGCTCTCGTGGAGGCATCGACCGGTCGAACAACGACGCCTTCGATCGCTACGATGGGAGCCCGAAGGTCATGCGCGACCCTTCCTCTGCTGACCTCCTCGATCGCGTCCACTATTCCGACATAGCCTGTACAGCGGCATAGATTACCCGACAGCTCTTCACGGATCCGCGCGGCGCCGGTCTCTCCAAGCCTGAGAATGATATCGCGTGCCGTGACCAACATTCCGGGTGTGCAAAAGCCGCATTGCAGCGCGTGATGGCGCGAAAACGCGTCGCGCAGCTGCTCCATCAACGCATCGTCATCGAACCCTTCGATGGTCGTGACGGAACAGCCGTCAGAGTCGCCTGCATAGCTGATGCAGGAGCGCTGAGGTTTCCCGTCAACGACGACGGTGCAGGCACCGCAAACGCCCTGCTCGCACCCCAGGTGAGTGCCAGTCAGGTTGAGTTCTTCGCGCAGCAAATCACACAGTTGCGTGCGCGGCTCGACCGTTGCTGTCACGGGCCGCCCGTTGACGGTTAAACTGATACTAAGCATCGACATTTCAGGCGGCTTCCGCGAGCAATAACTGCTGCAAGCTGCGATGTACGGCGACGGCGAGCTGCTGTCTGTGGCTGGACGCAAGGTGTGGAAGGGCTTCTTCGATTTCCTCGCGTGCATCGCGAGCCGCATACTCAGGGCCCCGGCTGGCTAACGTTTCTGCGCTGCGCGTGAGCAACACCGGACGACCTTCGGTCGAGCCGGCAAGAATTCGGAACAACCCGATTTGGGGATCCTGGATGGCCACTCCAATGGCTTTGGCAAATTCGCCCGTCTTGCGACATACCTTGTAGTAACCCCACCGCGCAGCCACCGACAGGCGCGGCAATTCGACCGCAGCCAGAAGCTCCGTGGTGCCGAGTTCGGAAGTGAACGCGCCAACCAGAAACTGCTCGGCCGGTACACGACGCTCACCGGCCTGTCCGTGAATAACGATCGTGGCATCGATGGCAGCCATGGTTGAGACCCAGTCGGCCGCAGGATCGGCGTGCGCCAGGCTACCTCCGACCGTACCGCGGTTTCTTACCGCCCGATATGCGATGCCACGCGCCACATATCTCAAGAGCCCGCGTGAAAAATCTTCGATCGCGCCGTCTTCGAGCTCCGCATGGGTAAGCGTCGCGCCGATCGAGCATGATCTGGAATCAGCTCGCACGGCTCGCAGTTCAGGGATATGGCGGATGTCGACCAATGTACCGGGACGAGCCAGCCGCAGGTTCAGCATCGGTCCGAGCGATTGACCGCCGGCAAAGATTTTGGCGTTTGCGGCTTCATCCGAAAGCAAGGCGACCGCTTCCGGCAGGCTCCGGGGCCGCACATATTCAAGCGGAGCCGGTTTCATGCGGCGTCGTCCAATTTTGGCCTCACCGCAGCGATGGCGCTGAGGATTCGCTCGGGAGAAGCCGGGATCTGGCTAATCGTGGCACCTAAAGGTGTCATGGCGTCATTGATGGCATTTACCAGCGCTGCTGACGGCGCTATGGCTCCGCCTTCGCCGACGCCCTTGAGGCCGTGTGCGGAATAAGGCGATGGCGTTTCCATGTGCATGATGCGGAAACGCGGCAGTTCGGTCGGTCCCGGCAAGAGATAATCAAGCAACGTCGACGCCAGCGGCTGTCCATTGTCATCGTAGGGACTTTCCTCGAAAAGCGCCGTTCCGACGCCCTGTGCCGCTCCGCCGATGGTCTGTCCGTCGACAATCATCGGGTTGACCATCGTTCCGCAGTCTTCGCAGATGGCATAATCGAGGATTTCGACAAGCCCTGTCTCGGCATCAACGGCGATGTAGGCGGCGTGACTGGCGTAAGAAAATACGCCGGTGTCGACCAGGGGCTTGTAGGCGCCGGTGGCTTCGAGCCCTCCCCTGTCGACGTTGTCGGGAAGCTGGTCCGGCCGCATGTACCAGGCCCTGCCGACGTCCTCATAGGAAACGCTGGCTTCGCCGGCGAATATGCCTCCATCGCGGAAGCCGACGTCTTCGGCACTGACCTGCAGGAGATGCGCGGCAATGCTTTTGATACGTCCGGCGACGATCTCCGCCGCAACCGACACCGCGCCCCCGCTCATCACGATACCGCGGGACGCATAGGCGCCCGTCGAGAAAGGCGTATTGGCGGTATCTCCCAGCGTGACGCGAATGTTTTTCAAGGGAACGCGGGTCTGTTCATGGGCGATCTGAGCGAGGGTGGTTTCCAACCCCTGGCCGATGGTGTGGATGCCGGCTTTGACCTCGAGCGCGCCGTCCGGCGTCAGCTTGACATGGGCCTGATCGAAGCCTGGAACGAGCGGCAGGCCCCACTGCGCAAATACCTTGGTTCCGTGTGCCGATTGCTCGGTATAGGTCGCAAAGCCCACGCCCAGGTATCGCCCCTTCGCGTCGCGTCGGGGCTCTTTGCGGATACGGTCGAAGTCGATCATCCGCTTCACTTCGAGCAGCGAGGCAGGATAGTCGCCGCTGTCATAGAACTTCCTGGTGATGTTGGTGTAAGGCATCGCGGACGCCGCAACGAGGTTCTCGAGACGAACCTCCCAGGCTTCCCGGCCGACCGCCTTCGCGATCGCGTCGATCGTCAGCTCGATCGCGAAACACACCCCCGGACGTGCGACGCCCCGATAAGGCGCAAACGGCGGCTTGTTGGTTGCCACGGAGAACGTACTACAGCGATAGGCTTGAAGATCGTATGGACCAGGCAGGTTACCTCCAGCCTGAGCCGCTTCCAGGCAGGCCGAGAAAGGCCATACGGAATATGCGCCGCAATCAATCGCGATGTCGGCGTCAAGACCAAGAAGTCTGCCGCGTTTGTCGGCATAGGCCTTGATCTTGTATTCGTGTTGGCGCGCATTCGCCCCGGCCGTGAGATGCTCTCGCCGGTCTTCGATCCAGCGAAACGCTCCCTTTTTCTTGTAAGCGAGCCACGCGACCGCAACCTCTTCGGGCATCAGCAAGCACTTGTAGCCGAAACCTCCGCCGACGTCGGGAGGATCCACCCGAATAACGGCCTGCGGAATGCCCAGACATTCAGCCAGCCCGATACGGATCAAATGGGGCACCTGGGTTGAGGTGTGCACGATCAACTGCCCGGCGCGATGGTCCCACCACGCGACGAGGCCCTTGCCTTCCATGGGGTGCATCACTTGACGCGCGGTCGAAAGCTCCAACTCGACGACAAGAGGAGCACTCGCGATGACTTCGTCCATTCCCTGATCGAACGAAGTGCGCAGAAACAAATTGTCCGCCCACTCCTTGTGCAACGGAGTGACCCCCGGCACACGGCCCGCCGCGCAAGTCACGATCGGGTCGAGTTCCTCATACTGGACCTCCACGAGTTCGCAGAGATCTTCCGCGGCAGCGCGATTAGCTGCCACGCACATGGCGATGGCCTCGCCGACGAAGCGAACGCGGTCTGTGGCGAGCGCTGGATAGGCGGAGACCTTGTAGCCGGGGATCGAAGATCGCGTCGTGATCGGCGAAACGCCATCCATATCGTCGTTGAAGAAAACGCAGCCCTCGAATCCGGCCGGCTTCTGACGGTCGCGAATGATCGCATGCGCAACCGGACTTCGGAGGAACGAAACCTCCAGCATTCCGGGTATCCGGATGTCTCCGACAAACCGACCGCGACCACGGAGATGTCGCGCATCTTCCTTGCGGAGAACGCGAGCACCGATGCCCTCACCAGGGCCGGCATTGACCATAACGGACCCTCCCCACTAGCGGCGGCTTGCCTAAAGCGAAACCTTGTTCGCTTCAGGCGCGCCAAACAGTCGCGGCGACGATCGCCGAGAAGGAGAATGCAAGCAAGGCCGCACTTCGCAGTGCCTCCCCCTGCGAACCAGACTTTCCTACCACTTACTCCCGCCGAAGCGGAATGCATCGAGGCGAAATTCCGCGACCTGGAACCACTGGTTGGAATTATTCATGAACTCCTTCCAGTGCTCGTAGACACGCTTGAAATCCGCGCTCTTGGTGGAGAGTTCGTTGAAGGTTTCAACCGATGCCTTGTAACAGGCCTCGATCACAGGCTGCGGAAAGGCGCGCAATTTCGTGCCGCCGGCGATCAGCCGCTTCAGTGCGGCCGGGTTCTTCTGATCGTATTTGGCAAGCATGAGCAGATTCTGCTCATTCGCCGCCGTCTCGTAGGCGTCCTTGTAAAGCTGCGGCAATTCCTTCCATGCCGGGGCGTTAACGAGGCTCGTGATCATCGCACTGCCCTCCCACCAACCCGGCGTATAGTAATAAGGCGCAACCTTGTGGAATCCGAGCTTTTCGTCGTCATGCGGGCCGATCCATTCGGCCGCATCGATCGTGCCGCGCTCGAGCGATGCATAGATATCGCCGGCCGGGATTTGCGTTGGAGCGCTGCCGAGCCGCTGCAACACCACACCGCCAAGGCCGCCGATGCGGATGCGAAGGCCCTTCATGTCTTCCAGCGTATTGATTTCCTTGCGGTACCAGCCGCCCATCTGAACGCCGACATTGCCGCAAGGGAAATTCACCAAATCCTGCTTGGCGAAAATTTCGCGCATCAGCTCCATGCCGCCCCCGTAATAGAGCCAGGAGGCCTGTTGGCGGGCATTTGCCCCAAAGGCCACCCCCGAATCGAAGGCGTAGACCGGGTCCTTGCCGAAATAGAACGATGACAGCGTGTGACCGCATTGGACGGTCTTGTTCGAGACCGCGTCGAACACCTGCACGGCGGGCACAAGCTCGCCGGCGGCAAAGCATTGAATCTCAAACTTGCCTTCGGTGAGCTGTCCAACGCGTTTGCACATCTCATCGGCCGAGCCGTAGATGGTATCGAGGCTTTTCGGCCAGCTCGTCGCCATGCGCCAACGCACCTTGTCGGGCGATTGGGCGATGGCTGGTGCGGCCATCGCGGTCATTGCCAGTCCTGCGGTCGCTGTTTTCAGGAATCTTCGTCGCTGCATCTGAAATCCCCTCCTCAAGTTGCGTACAAGCATCCCTCGATCCAAATTTATGATGGTATACTGATCATTATTTTTTGAACTGTCAAACGGACTCCAGCTCGGAAAGCGGGCTCGGAGACGGATTTCAGAGACCAACGGTCCGATCTGACGCGCACCGCGCCGGTGTGCGGCACAGCAATTATGCAGCGCGCCGCACTTTTGGGCGCCGCAGCGTCAGTGTCCCTGACGTTCGGTGCTGTGGTGCCATGGCATCGCTACGCGCTCGACGGCGGCAACGGCCTCGATCAGCGCCACGCCGACGACGGCAAGGATCATGATCGCGGCGAACACACGTGTCGTGTCGAACATGCCCTGCGCACTGAGGATGACGTAGCCAAGCCCGCGTTGCGACGACACGAATTCGCCGACGATGGCACCTACCAAAGCGAGCGACATCGCAACCTTGAGGCCGGCAAACAAATGCGGCATCGCGCAGAACAGCTTCACCCGCAACAACACCTTGAGGCGCGACCCGCGCATGGTCCGGGCAAGATCGACGATGTCCGGCGGGACCGAGCGTAGTCCCAGCGCGGTATCGATCACCACCGCGAACACCGCGATGAGGAAGGCAATCGCAATCTTGGGGGTGTCACCAACGCCGAACCAGATGATGAAAAGCGGCGCCAGCGCAACCTTCGGCACGCTGTTCAGGGCGACGAACAGCGGGAACAGCAGGCGTTCGAGCAGTTTCGACTCCACGATCACAATGGCGAAGAGAACGCCGAACACGACGGCCGCCGCGAAGCCTGCGAGGGTGATCCCGAGGGTATAGGCGGTCTGTTCCGCAAACCACGCCGGCGAGGCTATGATCTCGCCAAATACCGCGATCGGACCCGGCAGCAGCACCGGACGAATGGAAAGTACCCGGCAGGCGACTTCCCATACGGCAAGAAAAGCCAGCGCGCCTGCAATTGGAACGAAGCCGCGGTAAAGGGCATTTCGAACGGTGGCGGGCAGATCATTCATGAATCAGCCCCATCTGCTCGAACAGCCCGCGAATATGGCGCGCATAGCCACCGAATTCCTTGCTTTCGCGCACCGCAAGCCGCCGCTCTCGCGGCAGATCGATAGAAATATCCTCCACCACGCGTCCAGGCCGCGGACTGAACACGACGACCCTCGTCGAAAGGAAAACGGCCTCGGAAATGCTGTGCGTGACAAAGACGACGGTCATGTTCCTTTGCTGCGTCAGACGGTGCAGATCGACATTGAGTTGATCGCGGGTCAGCGCGTCGAGCGCACCGAACGGCTCGTCCATCAGCAGCAGCCGCGGATCGAGCAGCAGCGAACGGCACAGCGCAACACGTTGCCGCATTCCGCCCGACAACGCACGCGGATAGCTGTGCATGAAAGCGCTGAGACCGGCCATGGCCAGCAGTTCGCGGGCGCGCGGCTCGTAATCGCGCTTGCGCTTGCCGCCGAAGTCAGCCGGCAGCAGCACGTTTTCAAGCACGTCGAACCAATCGAGCAGCGCATCGCGCTGAAACGCCATGCCGAGACGATCGGGCGGGCCGGCAATCGGCCGACCATCGATCAGCAGGCGGCCGCTGGTCGCCGTTTCGATGCCCGCTAAGCAGCGCAGGAACGTACTTTTGCCGCAGCCGCTGGGGCCGAGCAGGCTGACGAACTCGCCCTCATTGATGCTGAGGGAGACGTCGTCCAGTGCAGTGACGCCCTTGCCGCCGTTGCCGAATTGCTTGGTGACATCGGATGCAAGGATCATGGAGCGGGCGGCTCAGAACTTGCCGGCGGCAATACTGGCGACGATGTCCTTGTCGATAAGATCGTTGGTGAACACGTCTTCCGGCTGGACCTTCTGCTCCAGAAGCCCGCCATCGGTCAGGACCTGCAGTGCGGTTTGCCAGTCCGACCCGGCCATCATTCCAAAGGGCTGTTTCTCGGTCGCCTGCGTTTTGGAAAAGGCCCGTATGCTTTCGATCTGCTTGCGCAGTACATCGGGGTCGAGCTTGGCCTGCGGACGCGCGGCAATGATGGCCTTTACGCCCTCGTCGACATGGTCGTTGAGGATATAGGCCCAGCAACCGGATACCACGCTGGCAAAGCGGCGAAGCGCATCTGCCTTGGCCTGGATGGTTTTTTCCGTGGCAAAAAGCCCGAAGCTCGGGAACTGCAGACCGTAATCGGCAAAATTCAGGCTTGTCGACGGACGCTTGCTGGAGACCACCGGCAGGAAGAACGGCACCGAGGAAAACGCGCCATCAGCTCCCCCGGAGATATATGTTCCGGCCTTGGCTGCGGCGCTGACATTGAGCAGTTCGACGTCGTTGCGGGTCAGCTTGCCGGCGGCGAGAAAGCGATCGACGAAGGGCGCTTCCAGCGAGCCTGCGGTGAAGGCGATCTTCTTGCCCTTGAGGTCCGCCGGACTGCGAATGCCGCTGTCGACCGGCACCAGCAATCCGATGTCGTTTCTCTGAACGAAGCCGGCGAACGCCTTCAGGGTTAGCCCCTTCGAGCGCGCAATGACCATCGGCGCAAGCGAGGCGTGGCCGATGTCGTATTCGCCGTTGCCGACGATCTGCACCGTCGAGACCGAGCCGTTGCCATCGTCAATCGTGACATCGAGGCCGTATTTCTTGAACAGCTCCTTCTGCGCCGCAAAGTGCATCGGCGCCTGATTGCCCCATGGGGTCCAGTCCAGGCGAACCTTCAAGGTGTCCGCGGCATAGACCGGAAAGCCGCTCAAACAGCCGGCGAGCATTGCAAATGCAAGATAAATCCAACGACGTGCGGACATCATCATCCCTCCTCAATCGAGAAGCGCATTGAAACCGGCACCTGTACGGTAACACGACAATTTAGAATTCGACAAGATATGATGTTGTACTGATGATTTTTGTTTCCGGCCCGGGCGGTGTTGCGCTATGACGCCTGGCCGGTCAGGGCAGGAAACGGTGGATGACTCGCTTGCGTCCGGTACGTTCAACTAGAAACGGTTGCAAACTACACGCACAGGGAGTCGAATTGACTCGATCCGACCCGGACGGTCCTCTTGCTAGCCGGGTGCACGACAGGAATATTTATGGCAATCAATGCAAAATCGCGCGCGGCCAAGCCGCTACCGGCGAATGCTCCGATCGAGCTTCCCGTGCCCAAGGGCAAGCCTCAGCGCTATTCGGTCGCGGGCGCCTTGATGTCGGAGATGCCTTTGTGGGCGCGCCCAGGCTACCTGCTGCGGCGATTGCACCAGATTCATTATGCACTGTTCTTCGAGGAGTGCGCGGAATTCGACATCACGCCGGTCCAGTACGGGCTTTTGACCACGCTCTCGACCAATCCCGACCTCGATCAAAACTCGATCGCGCGCGAACTCGGCATCGATCGCACCAATGTTGCCGATGTGATCAACCGGTTGAGCCGTCGCGGATTGATCGAGCGGCGGCGCGGCAAAGTCGACAAGCGAACCATGCTGGCGCGCCTGACACCTGCAGGAAAGCGCGTCACCAAGGACATGTATCTTGCGATGCAGCGCGCGCAGGAGCGCCTGCTCGAGCCGCTTCTGCCCGCCGAACGGCACGCCTTTATCTCCACCTTGATCCGGCTCATCGACGGAAACAACCACCTCGGCCGCACCATCTTCAGTCCGAAAGAGGCCTAAACTTCCGTCAGAAAGCGTCGGCTTGTGTGTTCGGCTGCGTATCCGTGAAGGCCGGCAGCTTCATGCAGTTTTCGAAGATGCCGGTGAGTTTCGCGTAGTGGCCTAGTTCGCAGCCGAAGCGCCTGGCGTTGAAGATCTGAGGCACCAGGCAAACATCCGCCATGGTAACGGCGTTTCCCAGCGCGAACTGCCCGGATCGGCCCTGCTGAAGCACGAAATCCTCGAGACCGCCGAGTCCCTCCGCGATCCAGTGCCGGTACCACTCATTGGTTGCGTCCTCGCCGGCGCCGAACTGGCTCTGCAGTCGCTTGAGCACGCGGACATTGTTGAGGGGATGAATGTCGCAGCCGATGATCTGCGAAAAAGCCCGCACATAGGCTCGCGCCTGTGGATCCTTCGGTATCAGCGCAGGCTCCGGATAGACTTCGTCGAGATACTCGATGATGGCGAGCGACTGGATCAGCGGCCGCTCGTCCTCGACCAGCATTGGCACCAGTCCCTGCGGATTGAGGTCGCGGTAAGCGGCCTCGTGGTGCTGCATTTTTGGCAGGCTGACGTAGTGCGGCTCGTAGGCGAGCCGCTTGCAGGCCAGGGCTATGCGCATCCGGTACGAGGTCGAAGACCGGAAGAACGTATAGAGTTGCCGCGACATCGGACGATCTCACCGGGCCGCTTTTTGCAGGATCTCGTCCGGGGTCGACGATACGACTTCGACGTATTTGGGAATGAATTTGCCGCCCTCGATGTACTTGATGAATTCCGGCTTGATCTCGTTCGCCAGGATCTTGCGGATCTTGGCGTGTTCCTCGATGTCGGACCATTCGGCAATCAGAAAGAAACGCTGCGGATCTTCGACGTCGCGGCAAAGCACGCCGTCCTTGACCTGCGCGGATGACTTATGCATCGGGTTTCCGTCGGAATAGTCGAACTCCTCGAATAGCCGGACGAACTCGGCTTCGTGGCCGGCCTGCACCCGGAAATCGTAAATGTGCAGGTAGTTTCCCTTGTTCGCAAGCGGTGCTTGAGTCATGGCGCACTCCTCGTGATTTGCCTTTTTGGAATTTATGATGGTATACTGACTAAGTCGTCGAGGCAACATCCGGGTCCGGCTATTGATGCTCAGGCATATCGCCTCGGACCAACTATGATGTACGCTGAGGAATGATCTCGGGATAAGTCCATGGCCTGGTTGCATGCGGCATCCTTGAATTCGATCCGGGATGGTGCCGTCGTCGGCGTCAACGTCGGTGGAACCCCGGTCGCGCTCTATCATCTGCGCGGCGAGATCTACGCCACCCACGGCATCTGTACCCATGCGCTGGCGCTGCTGTCGGAAGGTTGGGTGGAAGACGGCAAGATCGAATGTCCGCTTCACCAGGGCCAGTTCGATATCCGCACCGGCAAGGCGCTGTGCGCGCCGCTGACCACGGATTTGCGGACCTATGCGGTCAAGCTCAAGGGCGGCGACATTTTTGTCGACCTCGACGGGCACGGCGCGCATCCGGCCGCCCCGCCGGAGATGGCGGATCGCGCCATCCCCACCAATGATGCCGCCGCGACGATGTCCACCGCCGTCATTGTCGGTGCCGGGCAAACGGCGGCAGCCGCCATTCGCGCGCTGCGTGGCGCAGGATTTAACGGCGCGATCGATCTGGTCGGGGATGAGCCGCATTTGCCCTACGAACGCCCGCCTTTGTCGAAGGATATGTTGCTCGGTCGCGGCAATTTGGATGCCTGCACGCGATTGAGCAAGCTCAATGCGGACGCTTTGGGTGTGCGGCTGCACCTCGGCCAGCAGGCCGTCGCCATCGACCCCGCCCGGAAACAGGTCGTGCTCGCGCAAGGCAGAACGCTGCCCTATGACGTATTGCTGATCGCAACCGGCGGTCGCGCGCTTCGCCTCGGCATCCCCGGCTCGGATCGGCCCGGCGTCCTTCATCTGCGCACTATCGAGGACGCCGCTGCGATCGATCGCGCGCTGGGATCCGCGACCCATGTGGCCATCATCGGCGGCGGCTTTATCGGCCTGGAACTGGCCTCGGCGGCAATTACCCGAAACGTGGCCGTCACGGTGCTGGAACGCGAGCCGGAAATCATGATGCGCCTGTTGCCGGCGCCGCTCGGCCGCACCTTCCGTCGCCTCGCCGAGGCGCATGGCGTCGAGGTTCGCCGCCATGCCGACATCCAAGAAATCACGCAGCGCGGCAGTAAACTCGGCGTCGTCACCGAGCGCGACACGATCGAGGTTGACGCCGTGCTGGTCGGCATCGGCCTCGAGCCGGCCCTCGATCTAGCCGCGACGGCCGGTTGCGCCGTCGCTGGCGGCATCGAGGTGGACGCTGAAGGCCACACCAGCGTTCCCGGCATTTGGGCGGCGGGCGACTGCGCCCTGCATCACGCCACGCGTGACGGGCGACGTAGGCGATTGGAGAGTTGGCACAATGCCGAGGAGCAAGGTGCCGCCGCCGGACGTTCAATGGCCGGCGCGACGCCCGCCGCGACTGTCAAGAAGCCCTGGTTCTGGACCGACCAATTCGGCCTCAACATCCAGATGATCGGGAGCATCCGCGCCGAAGACACGGTAATTCGCCAAGGCGATATCGAAGCCGCCGCCGGCGCCGTCTATCGCACGATCGATCGGGAAACCGGCCGCCTCACCGGCGTTATTGCTTTTTCGGCGCCCGATGTGATCCGCCAGGCCCGTCACGAACTCGAGGCGGCCACGCCGTTTGCTCTCGAAGATGTCTCCGCCGTCATGCTTGCCGACGACGGGAGCGACACAAACACCTCACCCTCGGAGATCTCTGCCATGAACATTCACTCTCCCCTGGCATTGACCAAGCGTTATCTGTGGCCGCAGGAAGGACTGACGCGCATTCCCGACTGGGTCTATACCGATGAGACCATCTATCAGCACGAGGTCGAAAAGATCTTCCACGGCCGCACCTGGAACTACGTGGCGCTCGAATGCGAGATCCCCAATCCAGGCGACTATATCCGTTCCCATGTCGGCCCAACGCCTGTGGTGGTCGCGCGAGCCGACGACGGCTCCATCAATGTCTTCGAGAATCGCTGCGCCCATCGCGCCGCGGAATTTTGCCGTGAACTGAGCGGCAACGCCAAGGAGTTTGTCTGCCCTTATCATCAATGGACCTACGACCTGAAAGGCAATCTTGCCGGCGTGCCCTTCCGTCGCGGCGTCAATGGCAAGGGTGGCATGCCGGCCGATTTCAGGACCGCCGATCACGGCCTGCGCAAGCTGAGCGTGACGTCGCATCGCGGCGTCGTGTTCGCCTCCTATTGCGAAACGATGGAATCGTTCGAGGATTATCTGGGGCCCGAAGTACTGCGCGAGTTCGACGCGACCTTCGACGGCCGCAAGCTCACGCTGCTGGGCTATTACCGCCATTCGCTGCCCGGCAACTGGAAGCTTTATCACGAGAACCTCAAGGACCCCTATCACGCGACGCTGTTGCATACGTTCCTGGTGACGTTTGGGCTTCTGGTCGCGGGAAATCGCTCGTTGATGCTCGCAGATCCGAGCGGGCGACACGGCGTGATGGCATCCGCCAAATCGGACGGCAAGGCGCTGGCGAACGACACCAAGAAGGAAATGCGCGCCTATCGCGAGGGCATGACGCTGGAAGAACCCCGCTTCATGGACTTCATCGACGAGTTCGACAGCCCCTGGTCGGTGACCATGTCGACGATCTGGCCAAGTCTCATCGTGCAGCGCGAAATGAATACGCTCGGCGTCCGTCAAATCGTGCCGACAGGCCCGCACGAGTTCATCATGAAATGGACCATGTTCGGCTTCGAGGGGGACACCGAAGAAATGACGCGCCATCGCCTGCGTCAGGGCAATCTGATGGGACCCGCCGGCTTTCTCGGGCTGGAGGACAACGAGGCCATCAAATTCGTGCAGGATGGCATGCGAAACGTCCCGAACGGCGAGCATTTGGTGAAACTCGATCCCGACGTCGAGGCCGGAACTGCAGACAGCTTGATCTCCGAAGCGGCGATCCGCGCCATGTACAAGCATTGGCGCCAGGAAATGGGGCTCTGACATGCCGACCAGCGTGATAACCCGGCCGCCAGCTTCCATGTCGGACAACGATGCCCGTCTGGCTGACCTGCTGCTCCACCACGAGATCTCGACTTTCAACAACAAGTACGCCGCGGCGCTCGACGAGTTGCGCTTGACCGATTGGACGGAGATGTTCACCGACGACGCGATGTACGTGATCCTGTCGCGCGAGAACTTTGACCGCAAGCTGCCGGTCGGCCTGATCTATTGCGAAAACAAGGGAATGATTCGAGACCGCGCCTTTGCCCTGAAAGAGACGGCCATGTTCGCGCCGCGCTATTTGCGTCACATCATCGCCAACCAGGCGATATTGTCCGAAGCACCTGATGGCACCATCACGGCACGGGCAAACTATGTCGTACTCCAGGTCTTGTACGATCGGCCCGATGCGACGCTGCATCAGGTCGGCGTCTACTACGACAGGTTTCGCCGCGTCGACGGCGTACTGAAACTCGCCGAGCGCCGCTGCGTCTACGACAATCTGCTGGTCGACAACGCGCTTTGCCTGCCCATCTGACCCGCTCTGCCATCCGCAACCCGAGGAGCGTTCGGCTTGGAGACAACAGCCTATCTTTCGGCCATTGAGCTGGCGAAACGCATTCGTTCGCGCCAGCTTTCGGCCGTCGAGCTGACCGAAACGCTACTCGCGCGAATCGAAGCCAGCCAGCCGTCGCTCAACGCGTTCATCACCGTCTGCCGCGATGGAGCATTAGCTGCCGCCCAGAAGGCCGACGCCGCACTCGCAGCAGGCGAGGACGTGGGGCCGCTGCACGGCGTGCCTGTTTCGGTCAAGGATATCATCAACACTGCCGGCATCCGCACGACATGGGGATCCAGCACCATGGCGGACAATGTGCCGAACGCCGATGCCATCGCGGTGCAACGTCTCAAACAGGCTGGCGCCATTATCATCGGCAAGACGACGACATCCGAATTTGCGCACAAGCTTATGACGGATGCTCCGCTATTCGGAATCACACGCAACCCGTGGGATCTGCGATACACGCCTGGCGGATCGAGCGGCGGCTCCGCGGTCGCGGTCGCTGCCGGGTTAAGCCCGCTCTCGCTGGCAACCGATGCCGGGGCCAGCACGCGGCTGCCGGCCGCCTGTACCGGCATCGTCGGCCTGAAGCCGACGCTCGGCCTGATCCCGCATAGCCAGGTGCCCGACGGCTTCAACAACTTCATTCACCTTGGACTGATGGCCCGCACGGTCGCCGACACGGCGTTGATGCTGGACGTCCTTTCCGGTGCCGACAGCAGTGACCCGCATTCTCTTGGCGTCGCCCGCACACAAGCGCTCGCGGCCGTTTCCGATATGCATTCCGGGTCACTGAGGGGCCTTCGCGTGGCCTGGCGTCCGCTGGTCGGAAATACGATGCTTGACAATGAGGTCCGTCACGCCTGCGAAGAAGCCGTCGACGGCTTTCGCGCGTTCGGATGCCACGTCGATGTGGTCGATACGCCGGTCGAGAACGCCGAACCGGCCTGGCGCGTACTTCAGCAGTCGAACTGGGCGGCGCGTTTCTTCGATCGAATTGAAGAATTAGCACCGCTGCTCGATCCGAGCTTCGTCGATGGAATTCGCGCAGGTGGCGCGTATAGCGGCCAACAAATCACGCGCGCGACGTATAAACGTACAGAACATTTTCGGACCGTGCAGAGCTGGTTCAACAGCTATGATCTTGTGCTGACCCCAACGATGAGCCGGCCGCCGCTTGCTGCGGATCACGCCGCGCTCGAACCAATTACCATCAGCGGCCTGAATGCCGGCGATATGCGCCAAAGCTGGGTACCCTATCTCAATCTCTTCGATTTAACTGGGCATCCCGCCATCAGCGTTCCATGCGGCTGGACCAGCGAAGACCTCCCGGTCGGCCTGCAAATCGTCGGCCCTTGGTACGGAGACGCCGCAGTGCTTCAGGCCGCGGCCGCGTTCGAACAAGCACGTCCGTGGGTCCACAGGATGCCAACCCATGTGCCGGAGTCAGTTCACTGACATCGTTAGTGCATTGCCAGCATGGAACGTCCGCCCTGACCGCTGACACCGCAGCGCGTTCAGTTCAGCCTGCTGACGCTGGTTGTCGCTGGATTTTATTCGATCTCTCGGTGCACACATCGTGCACACGCCGACTTCTAACTATTTGAAAAACTTGAACTCTCGCTCCAGTCCACGATCGGGGCGACGGAAAATCTCCATCGTAAGTCGTTCATTTCGTTGATCTATGCTGTCTCAACCCAATCCCAAACGGATTGGATCCGAGTGGGAACCTAGCCCGAACGAGTTCTGGTATATTTTGCCTCTTTCCGGAATCATATCCCCCAGTTGGAAGAAGGCCAAATCTGAGTTGTTTTCCGAAAATTAGAGCTTTGTCGCTGAAGCCGTTCAATGAGTATAACTCCGCGGTTCGCGCACCGCCAGCGGCGGTCTTGCTGCCTGGGTCGTAGGTTCAAATCGCGGAACATCGCGGGCTCATTCGCGCACTCACGCACCAACGGGCCGTTCCTGCGGCAACGGAGATTTGTTTTCAACGGCCAGCGGTCTGCCCTTTGCTAGTTCCTGACCTCCGTTGAGCGACGACGCTGCTGCGAAACGCGCAAGCCGAACTTTCGAGTCAGCGCCTTGACGTCGAAGTTTTTGGAGCCACCGCGCACCAGTTGGCGCATGCCGAAACCCCTAAGCGTGTTGAGGAACATTTCGACGTCGGGATCGCCGGCCTTTCTGCCGAAATAATCCGCGATAAGCTCGTCGAACTTCGTGATGTGCCTGTCGACGAGCTTTCGCAAATTCGGGTCCTGTTCGGCCTCAATGATAAGACCGAGAAAAAAACGCATGCGCCGGCGATCGGAGGTCAATGTATCCAACGCGTGACCGATATCATTGCGGGTGGGCTTCTCCGGGTTACCGGGCCGACGCGACGCTTGATCAAGATGGCCCTGCAGCAACGCGACAACAAGATCGATCTTCCTTGGATAGTAATAAGTCAGATGGGACTGGCGAATGCCTGCTGCCTGAGCAACCTTCGGTTGTGTCAGTTTCTTGATGCCGGATTCCTGCATGATTTGCAGGGCAGCACCGAGGATCTTGTCCCGGATCGAAGCATCTTTAGTCACGCAAATTCCTCTCCGAGCCCCAATCCAGCGGCGCAGTTGACGCACCGTATCAGCGTGGTGGGGCCTCAAACAAGAGAGATTGACGCATAGTTTGGCCGTGAACTGCTGCCTTGAGCAAACTTGACGGCCAAATCTTGGTTGGTATACTTACCAAAGACTGGATGATGAGGTAGGTACGGAAATGGAAATTGGTGCTTCCACATCCTTTGGCGGCTTATGCGGGGAGCAACGGGATGGCGTGAACCGCTTTCTGGGTGTTCCCTACGCCGAACCGCCCATCGGCAAAAACAGGCTTCGTTCGCCCCAACCGCTGCGGCCGTGGAACGGAACGAGGTCGGCAACGCGGCTCGCTCCAGCAGCCCCGCAGCGCCTCGTGGGCATGCAGACTTGGCTTAACGATCCCGTGGGTTCGTTTGACGAGGATTGTCTTTATCTCAATATCTGGACACCGGCAGACACTTCCGGCAGTCCGGTTTTGGTCTGGTTTCATGGCGGGGCAACACGAAGCGGTCATGGCGGTGCAGCCGCACTTAACGGCGAGTATCTTGCACGACGTCACGGCCTCATGGTCGTTACCGTCAACTATCGCCTTGGCGCGCTGGGTGGATTAGCGCACCGGAAGCTCATCGATGATACGACGGGGACCTGCACCAACTGGGGCATGCAGGACAAGATCGCGTCGCTGCGCTGGGTGAAGGCGTGCGCTTCGGCATTCGGCGGCGATTCGGACAACATGACGATCGCCGGCCAATCGTCTGGCGGTACGAACGCGATCCTGATCGCGCAGAATCCGGATTATCGCGACCTGTTTTCACGAGTGATCGCGCAGAGTCCACCGCTCTTTCAGTCTCCGATGTTTGCGGAATTCGAAGACGCCGCCGAGTACACCGAAGCAGTCGCAGAGAAGCTGGGTTGCTCGGTTGAAGGACTGCGCGATCTGGACGGCCGGGTGCTGGTCGAGCATGAGATCGAATTCTTGTTGAATTCCGATTTCAGCCGCCGTTTCGGCCGGCCGCGCACAGCTCCGATCCGCGAAGGCAGGTTAGTGCGGAACTGGCCCTATACCGGTCATCTGGCCGACGTGCCGCTATTGATTGGATCGACCCGCGGAGAAGCGAGATTTTGGTACGACCTAAAATTACCGGACGGGAAACTCCTGACTTCAATGACCGCGCCGGCGACGACCGAGCAGTTGAGCATCGAAATCTCGCGTCTCATCAAGCTCTATTATCCATTTCCCAATGCGCCCACGGCCGATGCCGTCATTACTGTCTACAACAATTCGACGCCTACGGAGGCTAGTCCGCAGGAGCTCTGGTTCGAGATCTACACCGACCTCGTGTTCAGGGCGCCGATCATCCACTACGCGACGCGGCACGCAAACCGCAGCCAGCCGACATTTCTGTACGAATTCTCGTGGCCGCTCGCCGCTCCGGCGGAGGGCTCGCCGCACGCAGTAGACGTGCCGTTCGTGTTCGGAACGACGTCTCATCCTCATCTCGCAAGAAAGCTCGGACATGGCCCGGAAGCTACCGCCCTTTGCGAACAGGTTATGGACATGTGGGCGAGCTTCATCAAGACGGGATCACCTATAAGCGCCGGCACCGTTTGGCGTCCATTCACCGACGAGGAGCGTGGAATTATGACATTCGGCGAAGAACGGCATCTTGGGCGATACCGGCCAATGGGCCGTCAGAAGCAGTTGCAGATCTGGCCTGCATTCGGATCGGCAACGTCGTCATCAACTTGAACAATCCGATCAGGAGGCTCACATGATGCGCTCGCATATGATTGTACTCTTCGCCACTCTGTTGTTGGGCGGGCCAGTGATCGCCGCTGACGACTTCCCGAACCGACCGATCAAAATCATCATTCCGTTCGCGCCGGGCGGCACCGCGGAACCGCTCGCGCGATTGTTGGCCGACGTCATTCAGAAGAAGACCGGCGCGCTTATCGTCATCGAGTCTCGTCCGGGTGCCGGCGGCAATATCGGCGGCGCCGAGGTCGCGCAATCGGAAAAGGACGGATACACACTGTTGCTCGGCGCCAACAATAATTTCGTGGTCAATCAATTCCTGTTCGCCAAGGCGTCTGTCAAACCCGAGCTGCATTTCAAGCTGATCACGATCCTGGCCGATCAATTCCAGGTGGTCTATGTCAACGCGGCTTTCCCACCAAAGACATTCACTGAATTGCTGGACTACGTCAAAGCGCGCCCCGGGGAAGTCAATTTCGCGTCGCCAGGCGTGGGCTCGGCCCCGCATTTGTCGGGGGAGCTTGTATCCGAACTTTACGGGCTAAAGATGGTTCATGTGCCATACCGGGGCGGCGCCCCTGCGATCACGGCGTTGTTGGCGGGCGATGTCCAGCTCTATTTGGCGTCGCTGTCGGTCGGCAAGGGTCAGATCGATTCCGGCAAGCTCCGGGGTTTGGCTGTTACTTCGCCGGCACGCATGAAATCGTTGCCTGAGGTTCCGACTACAAGGGAGGCTGGCGCGCCGCAATACGCTGTCAGCAATTGGTGGGCTCTGGCGGCGCCGAAGGGTGTTCCCGACAAGAACATCGAGTGGATCCGCCGCGAGTTCACGCAGGCTCTTCAGGATCCCACCGTAAAAACGAAGCTGGAAGACCTCGGGTTCATCATCATTGGCAGCACGTCGGCGGAGTTCGAGGACCGGGTGCGCCAGGAGTCGATCGTCTACCAACGCCTGATCGAACAGCGCAAACTTGTCGTAGAGTAGAAGCTGGTTCGGACTCGTTGCTAAGGAGGCACCGATGCGGCGACCGACGTCGACACCAGGATTTGCAGGCGTAACGCAGCGTTCAGCATGCGGGAACGGATCGTTTGGTCCGCTATTTTTTGATGTCGGCCTGGACCAGGACGCGATGGTTTTCTGGCTCTAGCATTTCCTGCAGCGCCTTGAGGGCCGCGAGTCCGCATTGGGTGTCCTGTTCCCCATTGCCACCGCTCAAACCAACGCCTCCCACGACCTCGTCATTCACAACAATGGGAAATCCGCCGACGAACGCCGCGAACCTGCCCTCAAAGCTCCATTGAATACCGAACGCTTCATTGCCCGGCAGCGCAGGCCCATCCGGCGATTGATTGAACAAATGCGTGGAGCGCTTGTGCCCCGCTGCCGTGAACGCCTTGTTCCAGGCGATTTGGGGTCCGGTCACACGCGCCGCGTCCATGCGCTCGAGCGCGAGCGGATATCCTCCCTCGTCGACAACGCAGATCGTCTCCAGCACGCCGATTTCTTCGGACTTGCGAATGGCGGCAGCGACCATATGACGGGCTTCCTTGAGTTCCAGCTTGAACGAACTTCTCATCGGCATTTCCTGAAATCCAGCGAGGGACGAATATCTGCACGAAGCCGGGGAGCGCGCGATGGCCCCCCTTGCCTCAGCAGCCGCGATAGACGGTCTTGGTCTGCGTGTAGAATTCGAGGCCCGTCCTTCCGGACTCGCGAAACGTGGATGTGCTCGATTGCTTCAGGCCGCCAAAGGGTGCATTGATCAGATTGCCCGTGGTCGTTCTGTTGATCTTCACGGTACCCGACTGGATGTCCTGCGCGAAATCATTGATGTAGCGAGGGTTGCTGGTCACGATCGCAGCCGACAACCCGTATTCGGTGTCGTTGGCCTTGGATATCGCATCGGCATAGCCGCTCACCTCGATGATGGCGATGACCGGCCCGAAAATCTCCTCACGCGCAATTCGCATTTCCTGCGTGACGTCCGCGAAGATTGCCGGAGAGACGTAGTAGCCGCGATCGTAAATTCCTCCGGAAAGATGTTCGCCGCCGCACAGGAGCGTGGCTTCGCGCTTTCCGTATTCGATATAGCGCTTGACGGTTTCGAGCTGTTTCGCGGTCGCCAGCGGACCCATATCCATTCCGCTCGTTAGTCCGGCGCCAATCTTGAGCGCCTTTACTTTCGTCACCAGCTTCGCCGTGAATTCGGCTTTTATCGAAGCCATCACAAGGACACGACTGGTGCCGGTGCAGGCCTGGCCGGCGAGCGACAGGCCGCCCTTGATCGCAAGATCGACCGCCTTGTCGAGATCCGCGTCTTCCATGACGATCAAAGGGTTCTTGCCGCCGAGTTCCATCTGTGTACGCGTGGTAAAAGCCACCGAGCGATGAATATGCTCACCCGCAGCCGTGGACCCGGTAAACGACACCGCTCGAATAACCGCCGGCTCCGTGATCGCCGCCCCGACATCGGCCGCGCTACCGGTGATGAAGTTGAGGACGCCCTTGGGAAGACCCGCTTCGACAAGAGCTTCCGCGAGCCGGTATCCACTGAGCGGCGCATCCGACGACGGTTTGAAAACCACGGTATTTCCAGTGATCAGCGCCGGGGCAATCTTTCTCGCGGGGATTGAAACCGGGAAATTCCAGGGCGTGATTATTGACACCACACCCAGAGGCTCGCGTTGGGTGTAGACAGTCATATCGGGATCGTCGTTCGGAAACGTTTCGCCCGTCAGTGATTGCCCTTCGACAGCATAGAAGCGGAGCGTCTGTGCTGAGCGCAGGAATTCATCCTTGCTCAAATTGAGGGACTTGCCCTGTTCCCTGGTCAATTCCTCGGCGAAACGTGAGGCATGATCTTCGAGATATTCAGCAGCATGATGAAGGATTCTTGCCCGCGCTGAGATCGGGGTTCGCTTCCACGTCTCGAACGCCGCCGACGCCGCCCGCACAGCCTCATGAGCGTCTTCCGCCGACGATGCCTGAAACCGGCCGACGACGTCAGAGGTGTCGGCCGGATTGATGTTGTCGAAGCACGCGCCCGTCTTGCTCTCGATCCATTCGCCGTTGACGAGATTCTTGAATTCTCCGTTCCGCTGACCGGCGGAAACGGGAGAGCGTGGCGGCTGTGCCCTTGGATGGGTGTGCACCATTGTCATTCGTTCTAACTCCAGATCAGGATTATGAAAATTCACCGTTATGTGTGTAATTGTATACTGTGTTTGAGCACTGAACGAGAATCGTTCTCGGTAATTTGTAGGTATTTTCCTCGTTCTGGGACCATTGACAACTTAATTTTTTACATACAGTATACAATTCGGATTCACAAGCGATGAAAGCAGCTCCCCATGGTCAAGTTGATGAATCATGTAGAATTCCGCACCGCTCTTGAGAATGCGATCAAGGGCAAAAGCGCCAACAAGGCTCCCTTCAGCATCGCCTGGGCAAGCGGCAAGCTCGGCCGTGCTCACCTGGCGCGCTGGGCGGAAAATCATTACCACTATGTCGGGCCGTTCGCGGATTACCTGGGTTACATCTATGCCCGGATGCCGCATCGCTATTTGGAAGCGAAGGATTTCCTGCTCGCCAACATGTACGAGGAGGAGATCGGTGGCGATCGTCATACCGATCTGCTTGTCCGCTTCGCTAAAGCCTGCGGCACCACCGAGGAGCGGGTCAAGGACCCCGAGAACATGTCGGCGACGACACGCGGCCTGCAAAGCTGGTGCTATGCGGTGTCCATGCGCGAAGATCCCATCGTTGCCGTTGCTGGATTGGTCGTGGGTCTCGAGTCGCAGGTCCCCTCGATCTATCGCAAGCAAACCCCGACGCTTCGCGAAAAATACAAATTCACCGACGAGGAAGTCGAGTTCTTTGACCTGCATATCGTTTCCGACGAAATCCACGGCGAGCGCGGTTATCAGATCGTGCTCGAGCACGCCGATACAGTCGAACTTCAGCAGCGGTGCTTGAAGATCTGCGAAATCGGCGCGCAGATGCGGCTTCTTTACACGACGGCGCTCTATCACGATTACGTCGCCGCAGAGATCCCGCTCGCCGAACTCGATCTCGTCGAAAACACAATGCCGCGGTCCGAGAGTGAATTGCTGCAGGCATGATCGCCAAGTACGGACACGCAATATGCCAACGGTTGTTTTTCACTGGAACGGGCACACCTATCGCGATGAAGTGAAGGAAAACACCAATCTCGTCGTAAGAGCCGGCATCCGGCAATTCCCTTATCCCAACTTTCGTTACGGTTGCGGCATGGGCAAGTGCGGCAAATGTGCCAGCCTGATCATAAACGGCGGCGAACATCTTCCTCCGCCCAACTGGAAAGAAAAGAAGCAACTGGGCGTCAGGATTGAACAGGGTTATCGCCTGGCATGCCAGCTTTGGCTGACGCATGACATCGAGTTGTCACAAGAGGCAGCGCCGTTGCCTGCAATTCCGAGCACGGAGAACGATGCCTGAACCGACGCCTGCTTTCCAGGCTCGCCAGGACGAGCCGTCGCGTTGCGATACAGTTAATGACGATCGAGGGACAGTCTATGTACGTGATTCTGACGAGCAAGCCGGGACAATTCCGAACCGAGGTCGTCGACGGCCTGCGGCCTCTGGAAAGCTACGACTACCTGTTCTACGGAGCCAAGATAGCAAATTTCGTAATCGCGGAACTGCTCAATGACACCAAGGTCAAAGTGGTTGACGAAACATGGTCACCGCCGATCGTGAATAACATTCCTTCGAAATTGTTTGAACAATTTGAGACGGCCGAGGACGCGTTCAGCGAACTCCGGCAACTGACAACCTTTGGAACGATGGATACCGCTTTGCGGAAGTGCTGAGGAGCGAAGCATCGCGGACACATTGAGCGGAGCGGCTATGATCGAGGTTACATTCGTGACCAATAACAACAAGACGGTCACCGCTCCGGAACACAGCAATCTGCTCCGCGTCTCCTTGCGTGAACAAGGGGGAATACCATTCAAGTGCGGCGGCGGTCTATGCGGCACATGCAAGTGCAAAATCGAAAAGGGCCTGGAAAATACCGATGCCATCAAGGCAAAGGAGCGAAAGCATCTTACCGATGCTCAATTCAAGGACGGCTATCGGATGGCATGTCAGACGTTTCTCAATGGAAATGTCAGCGTGAGCTGGGAGCCGCGAAATCCTGCTAACCTCAAATCGAGGCCGGACAGCAATCTCGCAACTTCATAAACATTTTTTGCCCCTGGCAGACGATGACTTACACACTGCGGACTGGATAGAATATATCGTCATTGACGGGCAGATTCGGCATAGGGTTCGGTCACTCATTCGCAACTTCGCGTCTGTGGGACTATCGGAAGGATGCTATGGTGCTCAGACAGGGAACAAAGGGTCGGCTCGGCGACGATGACGCTCCGCTGCATGGCCAGGTCATTGCAGAACTTCGCGAAGCGATTCTAACCCGCCGCCTGAAACCTGGCGAACGTCTTGTCGAAGGCCGGCTAGCCGACAAGATGGGGGTTTCCCGGAATCCAATCCGGGAGGCCATTCGCGCGCTCGCGTCCGAAGGACTGATCGAGGTGACCGCGCGCCGCGGTGCATCGGTGGTCGTGATATCGGATCGGGAGGCCCGCGAAACCATAGAGGTCCGCGCCCTTTTGGAGGGACAGAATGCGAGACTTGCCGCCCGCCGACAGGATACCGAAACCATCAAGCGGATCAAGGTGGTTCTGAAAAAGGGCGCTCACGCCGTTTCTTCCGGGCAGTTTGACCGGCTACTAGATCTCAATCAGGAGTTTCACCAGGAGCTCGCCACAGCAGGACAGAACGCGGTGCTCGGAGACCTGCTGAAGCGATTGCGCGAACGAACCGCGATGCTCTTTTCACCGACCGACCCCGTGCGCCAGGCACGCACCTGGCAGGAACACGCGGCAATCCTGGAAGCAATCATTCGTGGCGACGAGCGCGCCGCTGCAACATTGGCAGCCGAACACGTTATCCGCGCGGGAACAGATTTCCTCGTAGAACTCGTTACAGTGGAAGAATCGATCGCGAGCGTGAAAGTTCGGACGCCAAGCAAACGGCGGCAGTGAACACCAATGCTGGCGAGATCGTCCGCCGAGGCTCCCTAACAAGCCCCGGCAGCGTTTCGATCTGTCGGAGTATCCCGAGCCTTCGGATAGCCGCTCAGTCGCCGGCATTGTCCGACATCATGGCGCTGTCAGGCTGCCCTGATGCTGGCCACGAAGCGATCCCACCTCTCCATGAAGCGCCTCCAACTACCTCGCGGGCGACGACCCCGAACTTTGGATATTTTTTGCGCGAACGCTCCCATCATCGCATGTGACGGCGCATAGGAAGACCGCTGAATTCCATAATGGCTCATTCCGCGAATTTGAACCCTCGGCAATTGATTTGTGCAAATGCGCGGCTTACCGAAAGATCACACCCCTTCCGACACATCGGCCAGCGACTGACACCACATCGATCAGGTCAGCCTGCTGATGCTGGCTGAAGTTAGATTTTCTTTGATCTCCCGGTGCACACATCGTGCACACGCCGCCTTCTAACTATTTGAAAAACCTAATCTCTCGCTCCAATCCATCATGGGAAGTTTGAGCTAGGTCCAGCCAGCGAGAGCCAGTTAGATCAAGTTTCACACATCTCAGCGGCCGCTTTGCGCGAGGAGTCGCCATTCCCGGTATGATTGCTGTTGATCCGTCTCAAGACCGCGGAAAAGAGGCCCGGTTCACGGCCATGCCGTTCGCCGACCCTACTTTCGTGCGTGCGAACCTCCGCCAGCCGGGTTTTCACCCGGGGCCAATGCGGGCGGATAAACCCGCATCAGCTCCGAAGCAGCTTTCGTTGTTCCGCCGCGGCTTCGGCGCAGCAGGTGGCGGTGTAGAAACTCGATCTCATCGGCGACCACGGCCTCATGGGCCGGCCCATCGTAGATGTCGAAATGGTCGACGCCCGGATAGCGGCGGTGAGCGTACGGAGTGTCACTGCTTTCGACCCCGTGATGCGAACGTCCTTTGGCGTCCACGTCCGTCGGTCGCGAAAGCGCGCGGAGGTGGTTGTGGCGATAGCCGTCGCCGTTCGTCCGTATTCAAGGGCGGGCCAGTGACCGGTGCATACGGCGGAGGCCGGCTAAGCCGGGAGTAAGGTGGCAACGATCAGCGCTGCAGCATACAACCCTAAACCGAACGAAACGTGAGTTGCGAGGCTTCGGAAACGCGAGATGTTCGGCTGCGGTGTCTTCCTCGCCGCGATTCCAAGGCCCATTCCCGGCTGCAGGATAAGAAATGGCGCCGCGACAGTCGCGATGCCGACGAAAAGAGCCGGACCAGGCGTTGGATTGCGCGCCCAATCGATGCCCCAGATCGCGAGCAGCAGTGCGGTGAAGATGACGCCGATCGCATAATGTGCAAACCAGCCAAGCGCAGCTTCTCCTCGTATAGCTGGCGCGGCTGCAATGCTTTCGTGCGAGAACCGGCCGAGCCAAGCATGGCCGATCCAACGACCGACGAATGCGTAGTTCAGCGGCTGCACCCCTAGAAGGCGCTTCAGGAGCGCGGCCCACAAATCCATGAAGAGGGTGGCGCCGACTCCGATCAGAAGCGCAGCCATGACGAACACCAGGTCGATACTCACTATCTATCTCCGTTTATCTCTCGCGCTCGATGGAAGGTCCCGATGCGGGAAGCGAACGTGGGCGCAGTCACATCACGCTGTTTCGGCGCCGCCCGATCGTAACCAGCAATGTCGCCACGACGGCCGCACCGTAGAATGCTGCCGCCGTTCCGAACGCCCTTGCATAGCCCTCGACGATGTCTGCGCTGGTAGCCGCCACTGCCATCAGAAGCGCAAATCCCACGGTCGGACCGAGCTCCATCGCCGTGTTCATCGCGCCGCCCGCGAGGCCCATCTGTTCCTGCGGCACATTTGCGGTCGCCAATACAGCGGCGCCCGAGAAGATCAGCGCGATGCCGATCGCAAGCAGGCACTGTGCGGGTAGAAGAATCGTGAGATATGCAGTCCTCGGCTCCAAAATGGTGAGCCAAGCGAGACCGATGCCTGCGACCAAGAATCCCGTGACCGTCGTAGCTTCCGCTCCAAACTTCCCCACGGCCGGCGCTGCGAGAAAATTGGTCCCGATCAGCGCAAGGCCAAAGGGCAGGAACGACGCCGCTGTCTCGAAGGGTGTCCAACCGCGTATCTGTTGAAGATAGGTGAGAAGCACGAATTCGATCAGTAGCGATGCAGCCGCAGCGAGGAACATTCCGGAAAGGCCCACGATGCGCAGGGCATTGAGCAGGAAAGCGGGCGGGAGAAGGGGATCGTGCGCCCTGCGCTCCACGATCATGAACAGGACCACCAGCGCGATTCCCGCGGTCAGCGGCCCGGCCACGAGCTGCGAACTCCATCTCGCGTCGTGGCTGGCGATCAACCCGAAACTCGCCAACACAATCCCGCCGGTGGCAAGCATGGCTCCGAGGGGATCGAGTCTTGGGCGCGCTGCCGTCTCAAGCGGGCGACCAGCGGGCAGCAGGCCAACACTTGCGCCGAGCCCGAGCGCAGACACTGCGATCGGAACCGTAAACATCCAGCGCCAACTAAGAAAGCCCGCGGCCATGCCGGACGAGATGAAGCCCAACACGGCACCCAGTACGGACACTCCGCCCCAGATCGCCATGGCGCGAGCGAAGTCCGTCATGTCAGGGAACAGGGCGCGGACCAAACCGAGCGCGGCTGGAGCGATGATCGCGCCCCCAACGCCCTGGAGAAAGCGCATGGCGATTAGGGCGTTGTAGCTGGGAGTCAACGCAGCCACCACCGATGCAGCGCCGAACACCGTTAGGCCGACCACGAACATGCGCCGCGCACCGTAGCGGTCAGTCAGCCGACCGCCGAAGAGCAGGAGGCCGCTGAAAGGCAGGCCGTAAGCGACCTGCAGCAGCAAGACCTGGGCAGCGGAGAGTGCAAACTCCTCTGCGATTGTCGGCAGGGGGATCATGATCAGCGCGATTGTGAAGATCAGCGTCGATTGGACGATGGCGAGTATCGCAAAGGCCGCCCAGCCATTCGTGGCCCGTACGACAGCGGTGAATGCGGTTGCTTTTTGGTTGGACACAGCGTTCTCCCAAACAGGACCAAGTCCCGGCTAACGGTCCGACGCGACCCCGCTGCAGCGATCATCGCGCCTTGCTTTGGCCGGCGATGAGCGCGATACTGCCAGTTCAAGTGAACTTGAGGTCAAGCATGAAATTGATTGATATCGCCGAGGTTGCGCGGAGGTCTGGCGTTCCCGCTTCGACTCTGCGGTTTTATGACGAGAAGGGGCTGATCCAATCAGTCGGACGGCACGGGATCCGCCGGTTGTTCGACCTCGGTGTGCTTGAGAGGCTGTCTCTGATCGCGCTTGGAAGGAACGCAGGTTTCTCGCTTGAGGAGATCGGCACCATGTTTGGGCCGGACGGCCGTCCTCGGATTGATCGCACGAAACTGGCTGCCAAGGCGACTGAACTCGATCTAACGATCCGGAAGCTCATCGCCCTCCGGGACGGGCTGCTCCATACGGCTGAGTGCCCAGCCCGAAGCCACATGGAATGTCCGACGTTCCAGCGGATGCTCCGCATTGCAAGTGCTGACCAAACTCGGAGGCGCCGAGATCAGATACGCTCGCCAGGGAGGACCATTGCGGTAAGCCGGCGGGCCCGAAAGGTGATCGCCAATTGATCTCATTAGGCCTCAGGGCGCCCCCTTCGATACTCCAAGGACCGGTGAGGTAACGCCACCCCAACGGCGGCACATCAGATGCGGTCTTGCCGGTTATCCTCGCGGGCAGCGGGCTCATGCAGGCATGCGAAATGCGGAGGCGTAGGCGGGGTCGCCCGCGCCGGTGAGGATGCGCCGCGCCATATCGTGACCGATGGCGGGGCCATGCTTGAAGGCATGGCCACTGTCGCCGCCGATTAGCCAGACCTTCTCTAACTCCGGATGCCGGTCGATGATGAAGTCATTGCTCTTGGTGTAAGCGACCTGACAGACGCGGGCGTTCAGCAGCGGTTGATCGCCGAGCGCCGGGAAGCGGCGGCGCAGAAAGGCACGGGCCCGTTCCACCATATAGTCGTTCGGGCGTCGATCATCGCTGTCCGGATCGATGGAATTGGTATCCGGGAATGGCGCGATCTTGAACCCGCCTCCCTCGAAATCAGGAAAACCATAAAAGTTGTCGCCCAGCGCGTCCCATGCGGGAAACTGGGGATAGGAAAAACGCGCGTCGCCCGGAGGCGTCCCGAAATAGAAGACATCCCGCCTTTCGACGCGGACATGGCGACCGATGACATCGGGAAAAAGCTTGGCCATCCATGCCCCGCAGGCATAGACCGCAAAGTCGCCACTAAGTTTTTCGCCCGATGCAAGCGCAACCGTGACACTGCTGCCTGCCTGCACCGGCTTCAATGCTTGTCCCAAAACCACTTGGCCGCCGGTGTCGCGGAATGCTTGCGCCACCCGCCTTGTCAGCCGCTCCGCAAACAGCGTGCTTGCGCCGGTGCCACCCGATGTGATCAAGCCGATGTCGATTCCATCGAAGTTGATTTGCGGCCAGCGGCGGCGGAGGTCTCGCGCGGAAAGGCGCTCCACGCCCGCAATGCCCACGATGGATAGCGTTCGCTCCAACTGGTCAATCTCCGGCGCTCTATCTGCCTTGGAAAACGTTATCTCCCCCGTGGGAAGCATCAACGTTTCGCCCCAACGCTTCTGCCAATCCATGATCCTGGCATATGCGTCGAGCGCCATTCGCGCGTAAAGCGGGTTCTCATAGCTAGTCCGGATCAACCTGCTCTGGTCGGAAGATGCGGCCCGAAGATTACCGGGACCGTAGGCATCGATCAGCGTGACATCCGCCCCGCCCTCGGCGAGCGCCAGCGCCGTCCATCCCCCCATCGCGCCAGCGCCGACGACAATGATCTTCAATTCTGAGCCGGTTCGTGGCGCTACGGACTTCTGGGCGGCTCGTGCTCCCGATGCGAGAATTCCGGCCGCCCCCAATGCGGCGCCTGCTGCTATGAGCAACTCCCGGCGTTCCAGCGACCTGCCCGGCATTTTCTCGTTCGACATATTGTTCATGCTCGCTACACCATTGCTTGCTATCGACGGTCAAACCGAATCGGCACGGAGATGCTGACGAAGTTGCCACCTTGGCCAGATGGCGGCGCGGGTACGGGGCTGGCACGTCGCAACAACGCGACGGCTTCACGATCGAGCACAGAATCGCCAGAGGAGTGCACCAGGCGCACTGACTGCACCCGGCCCGAAGGATCGATGGTGAAAGCGATCGAGGCAACGCCCTGACTTCCACCGGCCGGGAATTGCTTATAGCGGTTGAGATGAGCCATCAGAGAGCTTTGCCAGCTTGCCAATGACGCTGAGGGGACCTGTGCTGCACTCGCGGTCGGCGATGCGATGCGGTTGGCGCGCTCTGCTTGCACAGTCGGCGCGCTTGTCTGGGGCGATGCAGGCTGTTTGGGTGTCGTTTTCTTGCGCTCTTCCTTCTTGGGTTTTGGCGGTGGCGGCGCGAGCACCGCTTCCGCCTTTGGTGATTCCGGCAGCCTGGGGACTTCGACCTGCGGCTGAGGTGCAGGAACAGGCGGCTGCTCCTCGACGGGCGCGGGCATTTTTTCAATGGGAGGTTCGGGCTTCTCGTCCTCCGGCAATTTCTCTGGGGTATCAGGCACGGGGTCCGGCTGCGCCTCGGTCACCTGCGGCCCGGGAGCGATCTCTTGCGGTACTGCATCGGGAGCCACGGCGCGCGGCGCCAGTTCGATCATCACGGCCGGCGGCGGACCGTCGGACGAGGCTTGGGTCGGCATTGAACGCAACGCCAGCCAAGCGGCTATGCCATGCGCAGCCACGACAAGCGATACGGCAAGAGCCCAGCGCAACGCGGAGAGAGCGGTGATCTTGCGGTCAGGCCTGGCATCGGGGTCACGCCAATCGATCACGGCTGCGTCGGACTCCCGGTCGGCGGCAGCGAGGCTGGGCCTGAGCCGAAAGGCGTCGCCTGCCCGATGTCTTCCAGCCCGACCAGCGCAATCTTGAGATAACCTGCCTGCCGGAGCAGGTTCATGACGTTCATAAGGTCGCGATAGGCGACGACGCCATCTGCGCGCAGGAAGATGCGCTGCTCGCGGTCACTCCCGGTCTGTTGATCCAGCGTAGTCCGCAGTGCGCTCCGTGGCACGTCTTCGTTACCGAGCGCCAATGTCAGATCCGGCTTCACTGTCAGGAACACTGGTTTATCGGGGCGTGGCTGCTGTTGTGCATAGGAGACGGGAAGGTCCACCGCGACGTCGACCGTGGAGAGCGGCGCCGCCACCATGAAGATGATGAGCAGGACCAACATCACGTCGATGAACGGCGTGACGTTGATATCGCTGACCTCGGCAAGGTCGCCGTCCTGCGAAGCCTTGAGCGTCACCGCCATGAACTCTACTCCGCCGAACGAAGGGATGCCCGCAGCCGGCGGTCAATGCTCTGCTCGTCGGCACCGCGAGACACCGCATGAGACGTCGAAGACTGATTGGCAGCGTCGGCCTTCTCGCTTCGCTCCAGGTCCCGCGATAGATGTTGGAGAATCTCGCCGGAAGCATCTGAAAGAAGCGCGCGGTAACCGGTGATCGCGCGGGCGAACACATTGTAGATAATGACGGCGGGAATCGCAGCCACGAGGCCGGTCGCGGTCGCAAGCAAGGCCTCGGCAATGCCGGGCGCAACGACCGCCAAGTTCGTGGTCTTGCTCTGGCTGATGCCGATAAACGAGTTCATGATGCCCCAGACTGTCCCGAACAGGCCGACGAAGGGTGCCGTAGCTCCGATCGTGGCGAGAAGACCGGTACCGCGCGCCATATTGCGTCCGGCGCTCGCCTCGATCCGCGACAGTGCGATCGCGAGACGCTCCTTCACGCCTTCGGCCGTGAGTCCGGGCGAGCGCTTCAGTTCGCGAGCCGCCGCGTGCACCAAATCCGCGACAGGACCGGTTCGTGTCCAGCCCGCAGCGATCTCGCGGGTCGCATCGGCCAGGCTGTCCGCACGTTGAAGCTTGCGTGTCGCACTTCGCGCCTTGCGCTTGGCGCCGGCGAGCTCGAGAGCCTTGGCAAGCCACACGGTCCAGGTCACGAACGATGCGAATGCCAGACCCACCATCACCGCCTTTACGATGATGTCGGCCTGCATGAACATGCCCCAGGGAGAGAGATCATGCGGCAATGTGGCGGGCGCGCCCATGCTTTGCACTAGCCCTGCGGCCGGTTCAACGGTCGGTTCAGCGGGGGGCGGTTGGTTTGGAATTGTCACCGCGGATGGAGGCGCTGCAGGTTCAGCCGGAGCGGCGGCCGTCGGCGGAGACGCCGTAACGGGTGATTGCTTTGGCAACTCTTGGGCGCGAGCATTGAACGAGATGTTTGCAAACGCAATGACGATTGCACACAGAATGCACACAACTCGCGCTCGGAATCCTGCAGAGGTGGTCCATGCAAACCGCATCATTGTCACGCTTCTTTCTCTGGAATTGGTCAGAATCTAGCGCGCGCTGAAATCTCGAACGTTCGGGGCTCCGCGATATAGGCTTGGGTTGGCCCAGACCACGTGGCGTAGAGTGCATCGGTGAGATTGCGGATTCGCGCAGCGAATTCGACATTCTTATTGTGCTTATAGACTGCGCTGACATCCACCGTCGTGTAGGCTGGCAGCTTTTGCGTGTTGGCGTTGTTGATGAATACAGAGTCAACGTGCCGCAACCACGCACCGAATTCCCACGACTCAAAGGGTGAGTAGCGCAGGCCGAGGTTGACGACATATTTTGGAACGAATTGCGGGACGTTTCCGGCGTAGGAGACGGGCGGATTGCCCTCAGTATAGTCATCGAGGCGTGCGCGTACGAACGCTGCGTTGGCATCGAACTTCCATTGCTCATTGATCCGATAGGCAAGTGTTGCTTCGAGACCTTTCGACGACTGCTGGCCGACGTGAATGCGATTGTTCGGATTGGCCGGATCGGGCACGAACAGGTTTTTCTTGATGATATGGTAGGCGGCGAGTGTGAACTCGCCGCGTCCGAAAATATCCTGCTTGAGGCCGACCTCCGTCTGCCGTGCCTTCGTCAGGCCGAGATCCGTTTGTTGTGGCGTCAGAAAATACAGCGAGTCACCTCCTTCGGACGCTGAGGAGTATGATCCATAGATGGTCGTAAGCGGCGTGATATCGTAAAGCAGCGCGCCCCGATAGGAGGGTTCGCGATAGGTTTGCTGCCGCCGGATTCCGCCCTGGTCGAGGTAGAGCCAATCGCCCTCGAAATGGTCAAACCGGCCGCCCCCCAACACCTTCAATTGCTTGGTCAGCGATAGCTGGTCCTCGACGAAGATCGCCCAACTATCGAGAGAGACATCGCGAGCGAGCGTGCGAAGGATTGATGTGCCTGCAGAGAACGGAACCGCCGGTGGGTTGAAGGCATCGACTACCTGCGATCCTGGAAAGCCGTTCCGTGCGCTTTTCCAACTGACCGTCGACGCCTCGGCGCCGATGACAAACCGGTTGGCAAAGCCTGCGATGTCGCCGATATGCCGGGCCTGGATGCGATCACCTAAAACGCCGTGATCATGGTCGAGGTCACCGAACCATTTGCGGGTCACCGTCGGTGGATTGCTTCCGGCATTGTAGGCAAAATTCTCGACATTGTGCCAATGGCGATACGCACTGTATCGATAGGCAATGTTTCGGATCTCCCACTCTTTCGTCGGATTCCAGACCAGGTTCGCCCGCAGCCAATCGCTGTCCGAGCCGAGGCGGGCGTCGGTCAGGTTGTTGTAGTTGATGTTGCGGAGGAACCCCGCGAGCTGCCCGTTCACGAACGGTGTGCCCCAGTAGGCGTTCTTGATATCGTCGATCTGCTTTTCGGCCGACAATGTTAGCGTCAGGTCCTGTCCGAACGGGATCAAGATCGAGCCGTTGTATTGCTCGAGTTGGCTTCTGGTGTGCTTTACGCTGCTGCCGAAATTATTGACGGTGGCATCGAACCGGACCGCCGCTTTATTGTCGAGAACAGGGCCGCCCACGCCGGCATGCACGCGGTGGGAATTGAAGCTCGAGAAGGCGTATTCGGCATCGGCCTTCGGGACCCAGGTCGGATAGCGCGGAACGAGATTGATGATAGCCCCGACCGAGCCATCGCCGTAGAGCACCGACGCAGGCCCACGCAGGAATTCAATTCGCTCGAGATTGCCGAGGTCGGTGTAGCGCGCCGCTGTCGAATTGTGCGGCAGGGCGACGCCATCGTAGAGCACATTCACGCTGTTGTTGATGAAGCCGCGCACCGACACGGTACTGGTGATGTTCGGTATCGCGCCTGCCGTAAAGCCGGTGGACTGCTCAATGGCTTCCCGAAGCACGCGGCTGCCGCGTTCGCGCAGCGCTTCCTGCGTCAGGATTTCGACGCTGGCAGGCGTTTCCCTGACGCTCAGCCCGAGCCGCGAGGATGTCGCTGCGGCGGCATTGAGCGGAACCGTCCGGGTGTCGTTCTCAGACGGCGGCCGTGGTGTTTGATCGCCGTCGACCGACGTGGCCGGCGCCGCCCGGGTTGTGGCTGGTGCCGCCCGGGTTGTGGCTGGTGCCGCCCGGGTTGTGGCCTGCTGTGTCGTCGCCGGTTTCTTGGCGCGCGGCGGCCGCTTACTTTGCACGATGATCGGCGGCAGCGACACCGTCCCAGGAGCCACCGCTTCTGACGTCGGCGTTACGGTGCTTTGATCTTGCTGCCTTGTGCCTTCCGCCTGACCGCGGGCGTCGGTGCCGGCAAAGGCGATGCAAAGACCGACAGTGATACTCCAACTCGACAGTAGCAACGAACGTACACGCAACATGCACCCCCAAAGTGAAGTTGGCGACCTCAGCCCCCGCTCAGACCGCGGACGACGTTTTCAGTCGCCAGAAACCGATGCCCGCAACGACGAGAACCAAGGCAAGAATCTGGATTGCTCTCACCGACAGATCCGACAATTGTCGGCGCAGCGTTTCTTCCTGCCATGTCCAGGTTGGCATGGCCGCGAAGTCCGCCTCCGTCATCGCCTTGCTTTCCAGAATCCTGGGCTCGAAGAACTGCTTCCACGTCGCGTGAAAGGTCGCGACCTGCCGCTGGAAGTGCAGGTAGCGTTGCGAGCCGTTGCCGGCGAGCGCCGCCAAGCCTTCGTGGACGATAATCGCCGGTGAGATGACGCCCCAGCGATCGACCAGCGATTGCTGGCCTTCCAACTGCGCATCAAAGCGATCGAGCAGCTTCTGGATGTCCGCCTCGACATCGCGTTGGAGCATGAAGGCAGCCTTGGGGCGGGACTGCACTTCGAAGCGGCCGTCCTTAGGCAGCAGCAAGTCGGGCTTGTCCGAATAGCGATAGTCGGCGCTGAACAGCTTCTGGTAACGCCGCAGCCCGTCGACAGTGATCAAGCGCGTTTGCGTCGCAAGTTCCGTTCGCGACGGCGCAGGACTGGCGACGGACACGGCGAGGTTCAGCAACACCGGCACGATCAAGACCAGCACCACCCAGCTTCCGACCAGCACGAGGGCGTTGGCGGCCGACGATCGGCTGAAGGCGTTGGCGATGACCGCCACGGCAAACCAGAACAGGCCGTAGGCGCAGACGAGCACGGCCCATGCGGCGAGTTGCACCAGCGAAACCGCGTCGCGGGTTTCCGGTCGAAAAATGAGTAACGCGGCAACCGGGATCAGGATCGCGCAGGTGAGGATGGTGCTGGCGCGGATCGAGACCTTTGCCAGCACCAGCTTAGTCAGCGTGAGCGGCTGCGACAGCAGCATCCGCAAGGTGCCCTGCTCGCGCTCCGCCGAGAGCAGGTTGTAGCTCATCGCAAAGATGAAGAGCGGCAGCAGGTAGACGATCACGAACGCGACGTCAAACCGGCCGCTCAGCAGGTTCCATGGATTCTCGATCTCGCTGTCGTACATGAAGTTCACGCGACTGCGATACGTGACCTGGTAGTAGTTCGGGATCATGTCCGACTGGCCGAACGCCATCGGCGCCAGCGCGCTGGTCGGGACATAGGCAAAGCGCCCGCCAAGGCCGCCGCCGACGTTGGCGGGGTCCGCCGCATTCGAAAACGGAGCCGGCGTCTCGGTGCCGGCGTTGATCCGCTGTAGCTGATCGATATTCCTGGCGTTGCGTTCGTTCTGCTTGGTCAGGATCGATGCAACGGCAGCGTCGCGCGCCCGGTTCTCCACGATGCCATTGGTGATTGCGTATCCGATCAGAAGCGCGAACAGCGTCAGAACGAGCGGCAGGGTCCGATCCGCGATCAGGACGCGCGCTTCGTGCGCGAAGACGAGCCAGAAGGTACGTGCTTTCATCAGAGCGTCAACCTGCGGGGAACGAACAGAAGGGCGAGAGCGACGGCCGCGGCCAGCAGGGCGGAGAGGATCGCGAAGCCGGACCAGTGGTGGCGCAGCACGACGGCGAGCGACGGCGTCTGGTAGTCAAACGGCGGGACTTTCGCCCACAGCTCCTTGTTCGCCTCGTAGGCGAAATGCCGATCGCCGAGGGGATCGGCATGGTCGATCAGGTCATGGCTCATGATGTCCTGCACGACCCGGCGCTGGCGTTCGGCCGCAACCGAGAAGTCGCGATGCTGGACGAAATCGGTGCCGGACACGCCCATCGACAACGAACGTACGGCCAGCACCGGGATCAGAAGGCCCGCCCACTCCTGCATCCGCTGCTGCTTCTCGAAGGTGTCCCACAGCGCACCGAAGTGACGATCGAGCACGCCATATCCGACGTGGTCGTTGACCTGGAGTGCCACGCCCCATTTGCTCAAGGGCAGGTCAGGGCCCCATCCGGTGCTGACACCGAACTGCTCGCGCCACGCCTTGTCGTGCTCGCTCTTGAGATCGGTCGACAAGTCCGACGCGAACTCGGTGCGCGACGGGCTCGGGTAGACATGGCGGGAGAGGTCGGACATCACGCGCGGCGCCAGCAGCACGCCGGCGATCCACAGCGCTAGCAGCGAGATTAGCGCGACGCGCGATGATGACGCCCGCGCCGAGACCGCCAGGACGACGAAGACCGCAATGGCGAGATAGACCGCATAGGCCAGCCCGAGCATGAGGAAGCGCAGCGCCGAATCGAGCAGGCGGCCGGGCTCGCTTTCGATCACCACCGCAGCCGCCGCTACGACGACGCCGGGAACAAGCAGCACGCCGATGCCCATCGCGAGCGCCAGCGCCTTGCCCCACAGCAGCGCCCGCGACGAGACGCCAAGACTCATGAGTTGCCGCAAGGTACCGAGCTCGCGCTCGCCCGCGAATGCGTTGAACCCGAAGACGATGATCAGGAGCGGCGCCAATATCTGTACGAGCCATGCAGCCGAGAAAGTGCCGAACCGCTGCAGCCCCGTCGCATCCTGGGCCGGCCGGAACTTCACTTCGCTCTGGCGGTGCGCCTGCAGCCAGATCGTCGACCCGACATAGGGGCCGATACCCGGATCGATGATCGACAACGGTGGTTCCGGCTTGAAGACGTGCATCCCCTGATGCGCGGCATCGTGGGGATGGCGCTCGTCCTGCTTCAGCCAGTCTTCATAGTCGAGGTGCTGGGCAGCATGCCTCTCGGCATGCAGATGGCTCTGGCGCTGCCATCCGACGCCGAGGGCGGTCACGATCAAAAGCAACATGATCCCGCCGGCCCATAGCAACCGGCCGTCTCGCACGAACTCGGTGAACTCCCGCTGGGCGATGAGACGGATCATGTCAGGCGGCCATGTGCTGCAGGTACAGCGTTTCGAGATCGGTGTGCGACAGGTCCTGGCTGCTCAAATCCGCGACCAGCCTGCCCTGCTTCATGATTCCGATACGGGTGCCGGTCCGCTTGGCATGGAACAGATCATGGGTCGTTGTGAGCACGGCGACGCCACGATCACGGGCCTTGGCCAGGAGCTGCGAGAACTCGCTCGCCGCCTTCGGATCGAGGCCCGAAGTTGGTTCGTCCAGCAGCAAAGCCTTGGCGTTCTTGGCCAGCGCAATTGCGATCCCGACCTTCTGGCGCATGCCTTTCGAATAGGTCGATACGCGCCCGTCGGCCGCCGCTTCGGGCAAGCCGGCTTCGGTCAGCAGCGCCAACAATTGTTCGCGCGAATGTCGCTCGCCTGTCGCGAGCGCGGCAAAATATTTTAGGTTCTCGATGCCCGAGAGGACGCCGTAGAGCATCACCTGTTCGGGAATGTACGCGATGTCCCGTTTGGTCGCGAGCGGATCATCGGCGACCTTGCGACCGTTGATGCGGACTTCGCCCGATGTCGGCTCGATGAAATCAAGGAAGACGTTGATGAGGGTCGTCTTACCCGCGCCATTAGCTCCGAGGAGACAATAGATATCTCCCGGACTGACGCGCAGCGTGACGCCATCGAGCGCACGGTTTCCGCCGAAATCTTTGCTGACGTTCAACACCTCGAGCATGTTTTTTGCACTTTCGAATAAGCGCCGGTCAGCTTGCTCGAATTGCACTCCGTGACGGACACGATGGTGTCCGCGCCGGGATGCTGCTCGAAGCGCTGCTGCTGGGATTGGAACGACGGGGGCTGATGCTGGCTTCGACCGGGGCGGGGATCGGCCGGGCCGGTCGGGCTTGCTGGCGATGCAGAACTTGCTGGGGCCGGACGGCGGCCGCGCGGGCTCGTGACGTGATGGTCTCTGGCAGTACGGCGTCGCCGATGGGCTCGGACGGTTCGCTCCGTCCGTGGGTGGTGCCGATAATCAGGACCATCGCAGCGCTCGACAGCAGCCACAACCGCCAGCAAATTCCCGCGTTTGGGCGCTTCAGGCGGCGCACCCAGCCTCAATTCCACAGCATGCTCCAACCAAGCACCGGCACCGGTCTTCTCCGTACGCATCGCGAGAATCAGCCCCTATCGATCTCTAAGCCGTCCGCTGCTATGTAATGTTATAACGTTACATGTTTAGTGTTAGAAACAGCGACCTGTCAACCGCGCACCAGTGTTCTTGGGCGAATTCCCATAGGCGTACGCGGAGCAGCGCTACCTCAAGTCTATGAGTCGCTTTGCTTTTCCGCGCTCTGGCGAAGGCCCCGATCCGTCGCCATGAACCGGTCGATCATCGGCGCAACGATTTTGGCCGGATCGGGAGCGGACTGTCCGCTCTCCCGCCCGATGGCTTCTGCGTAAGCAACCAGGTTGCGGTGAACGGCGGCCGGCAACTCGATCGTGAGCTTGACCGGCTTGTCGTCCTCGATCGTTGCGAGCTTGAGCTTGCTCATTTACCTGCCTCCTGCTGGCCGTAAGGCGCCATCACAAGATCGCGGTTGACGATCACGCGCACCGGGAAGCCCTGGCGGATGGTGCGCGTGGGTTGGATGTTGAGCTGGCGAGTTGCTGGCCGGTGTTGTTGATCGAGTCCTGCGAGCCGCGACGCAGCGCGCGGACAAGATCGCTCTCCTCGCGGTCGGAACCGACATCCGCACCGACGCTGAGCAAGGTGGAGAGCGCCGCGGCCTTGATCGGATCTCACCAGTGATAATCGACCTCGTCCTCGAGCCCGAAGCCGCGCGCGTCGGCGCCCTGCTGGCGCTCCAGCACGATCGACTTGCCGTCGGGCAGCATGATGCGATTCCAGACGAGCAACACGCGCTTCTGTCCAAATGAGATTTGGCTGTCGTACTGGCCTATGAGACGCGAGCCCTGCGGAATCAGCAGGAAATTGCCGGTCGGCGTATCGTAAACGTGTTCCGTGATTTACGCGGTGACAGAAGAAGGCCGTCACGAGGATCTTGTCGGGCGCGGGGGTGCTTTTGCGCGGTTCCTGGCGACGGCCGAGGCGGAGGTCGCCTGAGTTGTTGACGCGAAAGGTCGCGCATGAAGTTGGCGGCTCCCCAAGGCTAGTGGATCGAATCGGACGCTTGGTACCCGCCCGAGACCGTCCTCACAGATCGGGGAAGAGCGGGGCGGCCCTGCCCGTTTGCAGACGTTCGGAAGGTCGCTGGAGGGTGGCGAGCCGAAGTTTAACACGAACGCCCGGAACATCCGCTTTGTCGACATTTGCGACGTTGGCCCAACCGACACCTACGACCCTTTGCGGACCTGAGACGCGGCGTCGGCTCGGTGGTGATGACTGCATCTAAGCTTGTTCCTGAGTGGCATTCAGCCAGCCAATCTTCTGAAGAATGCGCCCTGCAAGTTCCGCCGGCCCTTTGCCGTCAGTCGGTAGAACGACCATGCCTTCGGCGTCTTCGCTCGCCATGCGCCTTGCTTGCCGAAGTGAGCGCTGCATCTGCTCGTCCGCACTGGAACCTATCTCGCGCTGCGCAAGACGAGCCAATAGTGTGGGCTCACTAGCCAACATGCGAACCGCCGTGATCCGCGCCTCGGGTATGGCAGCAAGTATCCACCGCTTATCGAAATCCAAGTGCATCATGACTCCCGACATGATCAGACGTGTGTGCCCCAAGGCCCTGTATGTTGACCAGATCGCAGCCAAGTTGATGCTGCTGACGTCAGTCGTGCCGGGCTGAATTCTATCGAGCTCTTCAACACTGGGACGCGGAAATACCCTGTCGAGCTCATCGGTCTCGATAACCGCGTGAGTAACTTGAGCGGCGGCGAGTTGCGCGCTCACTTCCCAACTCAGCGTGGATTTGCCTATGCCGGCTGGCCCGGTAATCAGCAACAGTTGCATGCTATCGTCATCTTAATTCGGTGCCGAGACGGCTCGGTGCACTAGCCGGATTTGCAAGTCCAGCACTTTGTGAAGGTCCGCTTCCCACGCAGCTATCTTTGTCTTGACGGAAACGCGAGTCTTACCGGCCATGATGTCCTTCAAGACCTTGTTGACGTCGGCCTTGACGAGATCCTTGACCCTCCGCGTGCCGATGAGCGGAGTAATGTGGCGATGGATGCGGCCTGTATCGGTGACGATCGTCGTCGGTTTCTTCGGGCGACCACCTTTTCCAAGTATGAGGCCCGCTTTCAGGTCGTTGAGGTAGAGGTCGCACACTCCTTGACCGTGATCGCCTTATGATCGAGTTGGCGTTCCTCGGCAGGATTGTCTCCTTGGGCGACCCTGCCCAACTGGATCTTCGCCTCTTTCCTTGAGCTCTGGCGTCCAGACACGATGCAATCCGATGGTGTAACGGCGCGAGCGGCCAGCGGATCGATACTGAATGACGTAGCTGCACTTGCCGGAGGCGAATAACCGTATTGGCATCGGTGCTATATCGGTCGCCTACATGGCGGACCGAAACCCCCAGTTCGACAGGCAGCCAGCCCGGGGTGGCGAAGCGATAAGACGCTCCACCGTTCACCACGACCGCGGGTATATTCGGCGGCGTGTTGCCGGAGAAAGATCCGCCGGTGAACTCGTAGTCGGCATAGCGCGCATGGACATAGGCGATGTTACCCCAGAGCTTGAGCTCCGGAATTGGCCGTGCCGCCGCGGCGAACTCCCCGCCGCCGGCCTTGTGAAATCGAGGTGATAGAATTCAATTTGAGAATCCTCAAAGATCGCACCTAGCTCCTCAAGGGCGCTGCGAACTGCATCCATCGCGTCGTAGAGATTTTCTGGGGCAGAATCTACCTCCACCCCCGATGCAGGATCCACGGTTCGTTAATATGCCAGTGAAGAGATGCAATCGCGCAATCTGCGAACCTGTCATCATTACTGCTCCGGCGGTAACAAGTCCAAGGTCGAGCTTAAGCAAGCCCAGCACGCAGAGGGCAAGCGAAGCCACACCAACGAACATCAGCCCAACGTTGATCCGCGCTAATCGGGTTGGCAGGTTCCCGGCCGGCCGCCTGCATCCTTAGAGCCCTCGAGTGGAGGCTGGAACGCATTGGAGAGCGCGCGGCTCAAGTGGCGGACGACACGGAGCGGTAGGCCATCACACCATTAGCCGCTGCGGCCCGCATGGCGCTGGCGATGATCAAAACAGGTGATCGGGAGATCATTGCAACGCCGAATTGCCGAGTCGCCAGCGACATGCTCTATTCCAGTTCCTTTGACTGTGGTTCAACCAATGAGGCCATGTGATGATAAGAGCATCCTGCCATTGCGGAGCCGTCGAACTCGAGATCGACGAAACCCCAACGGAGATCACGGAATGTAATTGCTCCATCTGTCACCGGTATGGCGTGCTTTGGGCGTACTATGAACTGCGGCAGGTCCGAATCAGCGGTCCATCAACCGATATCTACATGTGGGATGATCGCTCGATCATGTTTCATCGGTGCTCTGTCTGTGGTTGCGTATCACACTGGTCGCCGATCGATCCCCAGCGAAACCGAATGGGGGTTAACGCGCGGCTGATGAAACCCGCGATCCTCAAGCAAGCGAAGCTGCGCCATCTAGATGGCGCGGTGTCGGAGCGATATCTGGACTGATCGACTGGAACGAGAATTCAATTTTCTCAATGTGTTGGAAGGCGACGTATGCACGATGTGTGCACCGTGAGGTCAAAGAAAAGCCAGCGACAACCAACGCAGGTAGCGGTGAACACGTTTCGGTGTCGCGAAGCGACGTCATCGAGACCGAGGCTCCGTCTTCCGATGATCGCTCGGCTATCTGACGCAGTAGCAATCAACCTTGTACGCGACGCATCGTATCGTCATCGAATGACAGAAGCGGAAGCCGGGATGGGTGTTGAGGCCAAGAGAGAATCGGTCGGCAATTCACGACGTCTTCTGAACTCTCGCTGCAGAACTCGGGCTGAGTTGGCGGCGAGACGTGCAATTGCTGCCGAAAGAGGTCGGGCATACGTTCTGCCGGGACCGGTTTGCTAAAGAAGAACCCTTGCATTTCGTCACAAGCGTGATCTCGCAAGAACGCCTCCTGTTCGGTCGTCTCCACGCCCTCCGCTACGACCGTCATCCCCAGGGCCTTCCCCATGCTGATGATCGCCTGCGCGATCGCCTGGTCTTCGGAATCCCTTGGGATATCCCGAACAAAGGAACGGTCTATCTTAATCGTATCGATCGGAAACTGCTTCATAAGAGACATCGAAGAATAGCCGGTGCCGAAATCGTCGAAGGCGATACGAATTCCTCGACAGCCCTGGCGGCTTCGCTTGCCACCACCGTCTATCTCCTTAGCGATCGTTGGTTGCGCGAACGCAGGCTGAGGGTGAGCTAGTCTAGTGACGCCCCGTATTTTGGTAGACCATCGGGCTGAACAGTTTTGAAACGATGTGACCATTTCATATTGCTTCAAGACAATTTCGACGACGCACTTGTAGCGGGGGTGTGGAGGACCGCTTCGAGCCTTTGTTCGACCGTCGGAGATTTCTGGAAGCACCTGTGGCGGTCGGCGCTTCCTCGCGGTAGGGACGCGTGCTGCAGCTCCATGCTGCGGTGCGAGCGCCATGACCTCGTTCCTTCCTCAGACCAGATCACTACGTCGATCATCGCGGGCACGCCGGCCCGGGCAGCCGTTGAGGTTCAGGACCAGTGGAAGGGCGGTTGACGACGGAGAGGCAGGTCAACGCAGTCTCCATCATGACGCGCAATCAAATGCTGGTAAGAGCATTCGAACTTTTCGGTCTCGGCCGCAGATGGCAGGGCATAATGACCGCCGAGATGCGATCTGATGTCGGGCGGGACCGCACTCCAGTCTGGTGTGAAGCACAGAATGATGACGTCACGATCGTCGAATGCCCGGTTCGGTGATGCGCCGTGCAGCACGCGATAATCCAGGACAACGGCGTCACCAGGCGCTACCGCGACCATCTGCGAGTCCGGATGATCCGACACGGCTGGATGATCGGACGACAAACCGAAGCATTCCTCGGGAAGCGGGAGGGCGGCGTGAAGGGCGGTTTGTCGTAGATGGCTGCCGGGGATGACGCGCAGCGCGCCGTTGTCGCGTCCGACATGCGTAAGATAGCAGAGTAGCGCGACCTGCGTCGATTGCGGTGAATAGGAGACTGGGTGATCCCAACACCACCAGTCTTGGTGCCACGGAACCGCCAGGCTTCCGCCTCGCATTGTCGAGATGTAGGCGGAAATCCATTTCAGTTCGCCCCCGTGCAGGGCCGCCTGAAGATCCGACATCGCGGTTCTATTTCCTAGAATTGTTGCGACAATCGGATTGGACCAACGCAAACTCACAAGGTCGTTCCCGGGCCTGATCGCGCAGCCTTGGGCCGGATTTTTCTTCGTCTCTTCAACGAGTCTGCGCAGCTGGGCGACGTCGGACCCGGCCAGCCAGCCGCGAAGCGTCACATAGCCGTCGATAGGCAGGACAGGTCGTTTGCCGGCCAAGGGAGGCGAATTGTCCATCATCGTTCGTTCCAACTAGCCGTAGAAGGACGCATTTGAATCTCCAGTGCTTTCAAAATATCTGTAGCGCGGGCCCTAAGCATAGTCGATGCTGTATCTACGTTCGTGATCGATAGTTGCCGTATGGCAGATTACCCCGGGATATCTCACCACCTCGTGGTAACACATTTGAAATCCGACGGGCGCGCGAACGACCTTTTGAAACATGGCCGGATAGCGGAGGCGATAAGAGTCGTCGACGCCTGCAGGATCAGAAGGTCCGTCACGTCCTTGGCGACATTTCCGGCATCGCCAATTGCTGGTCCGCGTAGTTCAACGTCGCCTTCATGACGACCAGATAGGAATTTCTGATCATCTTCGGGTTACTTTGCGCCGAAAGGTGCTAGTGGGCGCTATCGTGGCGCATCCAATGCAATCTGAGGCATGGGCGCGTCCCTCCGCAATCGGTCATATCAATACTGCCCAGTACGATCTCGGTCGCGCGCCATTGGATCTCATCGCCAACCCTTGCTGAAAGGTTGCGGCCTAACGTCGGCTTCGCGCGGGGCCAATAGCGGTCGTTCCACAATCGCTCTTTCCGTAAATTGAGCCACTGCACGAGCCGCTTCGACAATCGCCGGCTTACCAATAGGTCGCGCCCTGTCTCGCAACCCATCTGCTGACGCCGAGCACTCGGTTCGCTGTGCTTACATAGCTTGTCGCTAGATTTTCTTTGATCTCTCGGTGCACACATCGTGCACACGCCGCCTTCTAACCGTTTGATAAAATTTAACTCTCGCTCCAATCCATCATGGGCGCGACGGAGAAGCGGTGGTCTAACATATTGTTTCATTCAACTTAACTATCTCTGTCGGTTCAATCGACTTTGGTTCGACGGACAATCCGAAGCGTTAGACCTAAAGCATTTTCCTTTCTTTTCAACGGCTTGATCGCACACTCGATTATTTTCGCTTATTTCGACTATGTCCGGTACTGCACGGCAGTACCAAAATGCCCGTGCAGTACCGCGCCTCGGCGGAATGCTTTGACCGCGCTCAACTACGCCAGATCGTCGAATTTGAAATCGGAATGGGAGGAATGGCACTGCCGTGATGCAGACGCTTGATCGGTTAGCGGTGCGCTCGAAACCTATGCGGACTCGTTCGGCGTAACCGCCCATTAGAAAACAGATCGCGCGTACCCAAAACCTTGTAGCCTATCGCCTGATAGCCAACACGGCGCTTCGCAGCCATGCGGGCCAGGACCGGCACACTCACGTCGACATAATCATATATGATCACCTCTCGCTTAGCGTCGTTGAGACGATGCAACCAGCCGGCATACTGAGCGAGGGTGCCTTTCCAGGCAATCGGCATGGGGTGTCGAGACGAGAATCATCGAAACCCTCGCCGAGGTAACGTCCGGTCGCGATAATGACGCGTTCCTCGGCTTGAGGTATAGCTGCAAGTCGCGTGGCGATGTCGCGGCGCTGCTTCTCGCTTTGCCGACCGCGCAATACTACGACATGCCTTGCGAAACGCTCGAGACGCTTCGCGATGATCTCCAAATGGGCGGTACGCTCGGTTATCACGACGGGTGAACGGCCCGCTTTCAGCGCGCTCAAGACGTCTTCAAATATGAGATCATTGCGGGCTTCATCGGCAATCATTTCCCTGAAAACATCCTGGATGGAAGGGACAGAACTGTCCAATGTCGCTTGAAGTTGGAAGCTGGTATCCCTGATCTGCACCACGTGATCGAATGGGCGCTTGGCTGCCTCGGATCGTGCATCTACGCGATGGCGGACCGGACCACATTGCATGACGATGATCGGGTGATGTCCGTCTTTTCGCGTAACCGTTGCTGACAGCCCGAGGATGTAGCGGGCCTTGCTGCGGCGCGCGACCAGTTCGAAGCTTACAGCCGACAGATGGTGACATTCGTCCACGACGAGATGTCCATAATTTCCGACAATATCATCGACCTCTCCCTTGCGAACGAGGCTCTGAATCAGGGCCACGTCATCCTGGCCTTTCGGTTTGCGGCGGCCGCCGCCGATCATGCCGATCGCGTCACGCGGCATACTTGAGAACGCTATGAGCCTCTCGATTCATTGATCCATCAGCTGACGGCGGTGAACAAGGACCAATGTATTCCGTCCGCGTTCGGCCATCATCCGGATGGCTACGATCGTTTTGCCGAACGCCGTCGTTGCCGCGAGTACGCCGGTATCATGCGGCAAAAGAGCTGCGATCGCGGTTTCCTGATCGGAGCGTAATGCGCCATCGAAGACAAGTGGGATCGCCGCACCGGAAAAGCGGCGATCTTCGATCGTTACTGCAATTCCGAGTGACGCAAGTAGATCGAGAGCGGCGTCGAAGCACCCGCGAGGTAGTGCAATGTGATGGCTGGTCAACTCCGCACAAGAGATGATCCGAGGATCGGCGCATTGCTTGTGCGGCATAAAATTCGGAATTCTGGAATGCAGCCAGGCGAATGAGGCGTGCGATCAACGACGGTGGCAGCGCGTGACGCGGGAGGTAGATTTGGTCCGCCTGTACGAGTGTGATTGCACTTGGCAATGGCTCGCGGATTGCTGGCGGCGTCTGTCGCCGCGACGGCGGGGCAAGCCGCGGTTCTTCGTCTTCGTCGACGAGAGGAATACGCACGCCGAGAATTTTTCCAGGTGCACTCGCTTCCTCGACTAGATGTTCCACCTTCGCACGCGGCATAAGTCCAATCGTAGACAGGAAGGCCCACTGATCCGGATACGGCGAACAAGATTCGTCGATGAAACTCGCTGTTGCCAGAACTTCGCGCGAGCCCTTGAAGAGGCAAGGCAATCAGGTTGCCGAAGCCACCCGCTGGCATCAAATCCTGACTCGGAAAAAACCGATCGTAGGATCCGAATCCGATATCGGGGACGCGTTCCATCGTGTCGGTAATCAGGAGGGCTCCGGCGCGCCAATACCGCTGGAATCGGCTCAGCAAAGAAAATCCAGGCGTGCGCACCGTTTCCGGATCGGGACCGCTCAATCGCGGCAGGTATTGCATGACGCTCGCAAGAGTCTCCAAAAGCAAAAGCATCTCTTCGCCATTCCCCTTCGTCGAAATCCGCTGCCAGAAATGAACAGGTATTGTCGGCAAGCATCGGATAGACGCCCATTACGAACGGAGCACCGTTCACGTCGGTCCCGCGCAGATGGCGTTCGATTAGCGCCTCATCGATCCCAGGCTGCCATTCATTTGCACAGGCTGGTGCGTAGCCGCTCCTCCCCGTCGTGCGATTCTCCCAACGGATAGGGAAGACATCTGAGCGGCCGCGGAAAAGCCGGCGAAAAAGAGCAATCTTCTTTTCGATTGGCGAGTTCCGGTCCGTGGGATCGTTAGCTCTTCCCGAAGGAACTACTACCTTGACAGCCGCAGTCCTTGCATCATGCGCCGATCGCAACGCGTCGATCTCGGCTACGATCTCCCCGCGCTCGCGCTCCAGCGCGGTAAGCCGGGCCACGAGTTCAGAAATTCTGGCATCCATTTCCGTCATCGAGAAGATTGGCATGCATCAGAACAACAATCCTGAATGTAGCGATTCAAGTCACAGATCGCTATTCGCGCAACCGCGGAAAAGAGTTGCCAGCCTATACAAAATTTTGTATACTAAATTCGATGGTCGAATCTAAGCCCGTTGAATTCCGAGGCAGTGCGCTCGACGATTTGCGTGCATTTCCGGCAGCGGCCCGGCGTGAGGCGGGATATCAGCTCGACCAAGTCCAGCGTGGGCGCGAGCCGGACGACTGGAAGCCCATGAATGCAGTTGGCCGAGGAGTGCGGGAAATTCGGATTCGAGATGCCGCGGGAGCATTCAGGGTGCTGTATGTGGCGAAATTCGACGACGCCGTCTATGTGCTGCATTGTTTCCAAAAGAAGACGCAGAAAACAAGCAAAGCGGATCTGAGCCTAGCCACGCAGCGTTACCGGGATTTGCTAAAGGAGCTGGATCAATGAGCAAGAAGCGCTTCGCTAATGTGTGGGATGCAATTGAGGATACACCTGCGCAGGCTGAGAACATGAAGCTCCGTTCGGCGTTGATAATGGCTTTGAAGGATCATATCGCCCGGACTGGGCTAAGCCAGTCCGAAGCCGCCAAGCTGCTTGGTGTTACCCAGCCGCGTATCTCTGATCTCATGCGCGGCAAGATCGAATTGTTTGGCCTCGATACCTTGGTCAATATGATCGGAGCAGCCGGCCTGCATGTTGAAATGCGCATCTCGGACGCAGCCTAATCCAAAGCCGGCTCGCCGATGGCGTAGTACAGCATTTGGTACTGCACGGCTGAGCGCGATCCCGTTAAGTGTTGATCGCGCTTCGCTTTTCCCGCTCAGTCCGTTCAATCCATCATGGGCGCGATGGAGAAGCGGTGGTCTAAGTCATTCATCTCATTAATCTTTTATGCCTCAAGCCGATCCTATAAGGGATTGGGCCGACTGGCAAATTAGCCCGAGCGATCCTGTTTAGGCCGGCTTTTTAGGATCATATCGGCGTCCATTGGAAGCCAAATCATCGCGTCTGCATTCTCAATGCACACATGGTGCACACCAAAGCCCGAGTGCACACGACCTTCACTCAACCGCATTCCGATTCGCCCATCGAAGATTTTCGTTGGAAACACCCCGCTTCACACTTCATATCACAACGTGATCCAGGCGATGAAACGCCGAGAATGACTCACATTCAACCGAAATATAAATCGACTTCGGCAATGAAGTCCGCGTTGATCAAACGTACCGACGATTGGTCATACGCGGTGCAACGTGGGCGTAATTCGGGAAACATCTCAACAAAACGTGAGGGACTTGATGAAATTGGATCACGCCGCTTCACCGATCCGAAGCGCTTCAGATTAAACCTGCGTCCGGCGCAAGCACCTTCATGATTTGCTTTCCTTACCGAGACCGGACTTCAGCGAAAAGGCCGCATAGACGGTCGTACGACTAAAGCTGTCCTGACGCTTTGAAGAACCTGTCTCTCCCTGTTGCACGCCAAGCGATTCTGATCGCAGCTTCCGCTACCTCGTCATGCATCGATGACGAGATCGGAAAGCGGGACGGCCTGGCATGTCAAGCAATGCCCCTCATCCAACTCCGAGCAATCGACGAGATGGCGAACCTCGCCAGTCTTTATCTGCACGGCGCAGCTCTCGCACTGTCCGACACGGCAGCCGCTCGGAATCGCTATGCCGGCGCTTTCCGCTGCCGCAAGAATGCTGGCAAGCGGCGCTTGTGGCGACCATGTCAATGTGCGGCGGGAGCGGGCGAAATGGATCTGGCGCGACATCAGGCCATCGAGCGCGGGCGGCGCGGGCGAGCGAAAGCGCTCCTTGAAAATCTCGAAGACCGGTACGCCCCGCGCCCGCAGAGCCACGCCAACTTCCTCCATCATCGCATCCGACGCGCACATGTAGATGCGCGCACGCTTGCGCAGCAATTCTGCGTCGATGTCCGACACGGTAAACCGGCCCAGCCGATCAAAACGGTCGCCGCTCCGTGGGCGGCTCAGATGCGTGACGAGCGTCAGGTTCGGCAGCCTCTGCCGCAACGCTTCAAGCCGATGGTGGAACGGCCGGCTTTCGTCATCCCGGCAGGCGTAATGCAGCGTGACGCGCGGTTCGTCGGCGCCACCCTCGAGCGTTTCGAGATAGGACAGGAACGGTGTGATGCCGATGCCACCGGCAATCAGGACGACCGGAAACTCGTTGCGCAACGGCAGCACGAAGCCACCCTTCGGTGACTGCAATTCGACGGTGTCGCCCGGCCCGAGATCGTGCCTGACCGCCGTTGACACCTGCCCGCCTTCGATGTGCCTGACGCCGATGCGATAGGCATCGGGTGTTGGGATTGCGGCTCCGGTGAGCGAATACGAGCGGATCGCCCCGCCGATCCGGACGCCGACATATTGGCCTGGCCGGAATGCCGGAAGTGACCCACCGTCGACCGGCCTTAGTGTCAGCCCCACCACATCGGCGCATTCCTCGCGGCGCTCCGCGACCACGAAGGATCGCCAGCCTTGCCAGGTGGTGCTCTCGTCACGTTCGACATCGCCGGCAAAGGAGCGCAGCGCCAGCGATCCGCTGAGGGGATCGCGCCCGCGTTCCGAGACGATGGCGTTGAAGCTGGCGCCGACGGGCCGGGTCTCGTCCGGCAGATAGCCCGGCAGGCCGAGATCCGGCGCAGGCTGCCACCACCCATAATCGCTCGCCACCACATCCTGCGCGAGCGCATCGTTGAAGCTCGCGCGCATCCGGATCGTGCCGATGCGGCTACGCACCAACATCCAGTCGCCCTCCAGGATACTCTTGCGGCGGGCGAGTTCGGGATGGATCTCGGCGGTCGGCTCCGCGCGCTTGCGGCGCAGTGTGTTGATGCCGCGATGCTGGCTGTGGCAGAAATAGCCGCTATTGGCAGAAAACAGCGTCAGCGGAAACGCATCACTGCGTGGCTCGGCCGGCTCGACGAAACGCGGCACCGCTGGATAACCATGGCGATGCAGCAATTCCGAATAGAGTTCGGCCTTGCCGGTCTGCGTGGCGAAGCCGGTCGTCTGGTATTTGCGATTGCCATGCTTGAGCGGCACGCGAATGCCTTCGGGCTTCGCCCGCAGCGCCTGGAGATCGAGGCCGAGCGGGGCGAGCAGATGCTCAAATCCCTTCTCGATATCGCCCTCAAAGAACAGTTCGCCCATGCCGAGCCGTTTGGCGAGCTGGAATACGATCCACATATCGGAACGGGCCTCGCCCTGACGCGGAATCATTTGCGGGCGCAGCTGCACCAGTTCCTGCGCCTCGGGCGAGATCTCGAAGCCAAGGCGCAGTGCCTCGTGCTCCCAGGGGCTCGACACCGGCAGCACGATATCGGCCATCTCGGCGGTGGGGTTCAGGAACAGATCGCAATGGACCTGGAAGTCGAGCGCCTTCAGCGCTTCGCGTCCGCGCTCCGGCGCCGGATGCGAGACCAGTAAATTGGAGCCGAACGCGAACAGCGCCCGCACGCGATAGGGTTTTCCGGTCAGCGCCGCGTCGTAGAAATCGCTGGAGGTGATCCAGCCGTCGGCCGGCGGTCCGAGTGGGCGATCCGACAGCCCGAGCGTCCGCGCGCGCGTCTCCGCCGGGATCATCGCCATCGAATGCAGCGACGGCACCGGAAGGCTCGGCATCCTGACATTGCCGCCCGGAGCATCGAAATGGCCGGTCAATGCATAGAGCGTGGCGACCGCGCGTTCGGTCTGCGAGGCATTGCTGTGCTGTCCGAGCCCGGTCCAGCCGTGATAGCAGATTGATGATGCCTTCGAGATCTCGGCCGCGAGTTCCTCAACTTGCGCCCCGGGGATGCCGGTGATGCGCTCGACGGTCGCGGGATCGTAAGGTTCGGCAGCCGCGACATAGTGATCGAAACCGGTGCGGCAGGCGATCGGGCCTGCGGCGCCGACGACCTCGAAGATTCCTTCGAGCGCGGCTGTCGCGAGCCCGCCCCCGGCCGGCACTGCCTTGCCCGCGATCGCGTCCCACACCAGAAAACCGTCGCCTTCAAGCCCGATATCGGCAGCGCGCAGGAAGCACCCGTCGCTGTCGCGGATCAGGAAGGCAGCGTTGGTCCAGTGCCGCACGAAGTCGGTGTCATAGGCGCGGTTGACGATGAGCCAGCGCGCGACGCCGAGCGCCAGCGCCGCATCGGTGCCGGGGCGGATCCGCAGCCAGATGTCAGCGTCGCGTGCCGAGCCGGTCCGGCGCGGATCGATCACGGCGAGTCTGGCGCCCCTCGCCCGCGCAGCGCTGATCGCCTCCGCCTGGGCAAGCCATACATTGGCGGGGTTGTGGCCCCAGAGCAGGATGAGTTCGGAATTCCGATAGTCTGCCGTCGGCAGCGCACAGCCAAAGGTGAAGGCGTGGGCGTGGTCCTTGTGCCAATTGCAGATCTCGGTGGAGAAGCAGTTGTTCGGGCTGCCGAAGCCGCGGATGAAGCGCTGGATCCAGTCCAGGCTGTCGGATGTCGAGGACGACGAGCCGGAAGTCACCGCGAAGGCGACCGATTCCGGTCCGGTCTCCTCACGGTAGCGCCCCAGCCGATCGGCGATCTCGGTCAGCGCCTCTTCCCAGGATATCGGAACGAAGCCCGGATCGGCAGCGCCCTTCGGCGCGGTGCGTCGCAATGGCGTCTTCAGGCGGCGGGCCGAATGCGCAATCTCCGGCGCGGCCCGGCCTTTTGGGCAGATCGCCTTGCCGGTTGGGTGGGCCGGGTTCGGCCGCACCGCGACGAGCCTGTCATTCTCGACGACGTTGATCGTGCCGCAGCGGGAGCGGCAGAGCGTGCAGAAGCCAGGTTTTTCCTGCGTCGACATTGTCAGGCCTCGTTGCCGTACGCCCTCACTCGGGAGACCGCGCGCGTGAGTTCGGATTGGCCTCGTTCACCAGCAGGCTCGCGGCCGCAAGATCCTCGATCGCCGCGCCCACCGACTTGAACAGGGTGATGTCGTCACGGTCAAGGCGGCCCGGCCTGGCGCCCCTTGTCAGTTCATGGAGATCGCCGCAGATGCTGTCGGCGCTCCAGTTTCCGGCGGCAATGGCTTGCAGCAGGTCTCCCGCTTCGGCGAGCGCGCCAGGATAGGTATCGACGAAGACCCGGCTGCGCGAAATAGCCGCGTCGTCGCTTTCGCGCATCTGCGGCGTAAAAGCGCCGACCAGATCGAGATGGGTTCCCGGTCGCAACCATGCGCCTTTGACCAGTGGCTCGGTCGAGGTCGTGGCGCAGCTCACGATGTCGGCCTGCGGCAAGGCCAGGTCAAGGTCGGTCACCGGAACTGCGTTCGCGCCCTGCCGGACAAGCGTGTCAGCCAGAGCCCGCGCGCGCTCCGGATTGCGTCCCCAGACCAGCACCTTCTCGATCGGACGCACGGCGCGGTGAGCGGCGGCGAGATGACGCGCGACATGGCCGGTTCCAACGACAAGCAGCGTGCGGCTGTCGGCACGCGACAGATAGCCGGAGGCGAGTGCCGACGCGGCGGCCGTGCGGCGGTTGGTCAGCGCCTCGCCATCGATCATCGCGCGCGGCTGGCCGGTCGCACCGTCGAGCAGGAAGTAAAGCGACGACACCGCACCGAGACCGCGCACGGCATTCTGTGGAAACACCGTGACGAGCTTGACGCCGAGGGCTTCGCCGCGGATCCAAGCCGGCATCGTCAGGAGACGCGCCGGCGCTCCATCGACGCCGACCTCGTAGGCCTGTCGCAACGGCATCGGCTCGCCGTCGCGCTTGAAAGCCTCGCGCAATGCCTCGATCAGTTCGGGATAGCCAAGCGCGGCATGGACTTCGGCAGCGGAGTAGCTGCGCAGCATCGGTACTATTCCTGTTCTACAAACTCATGAGAGTGCGGTGATGCCCGTGCATATCCAGATGACCTCGGCATCTTCCTTGCTCAACGATACGATCGCGTGGCCCATCTTGCTGTCGAAATAGGTGCTGTCACCGACCTTGAGCGTGACGGGAGCGTAGAATTCCGTGAAGACCTGGACGGTGCCGGACAAAACGCACAGGAATTCCTCGCCGTCGTGACGCACCCAGCCGGGAAATTCGTCGAGGCGGCGCGCCCTGATCCGCGCCTTGAACGGCAGGATATGCTTTTGCGAGAGATCGGTCGCCAACACCTCGTATTCATAGGTACCGGTGCGGTGCGGCTTGCCCTCGCCGTTGCGCGTGACACTGCGGCGGCCGAACGGCGCGTTCTGACGGCGCTGATCGAACAGTTCGACGATGTCGAGATCGGCACCGCGCGTGATCTTCTGCAGCACGTCGTAGGTCGGCGACATCTGGCCGTTCTCGATCTTGGACAGGGTCGAGCGCGCGACCCCGGTGCGCTCGCTCACCTCTTTCAGCGTCCAGCCCTTATCGATCCGCACGCGCTTCAACCTGTGACCGAGGCCGTCGCCTCCCTCGGCCGGCACGGCGTCGGCCGAGAAGCGGGCCGGCACGACTTCCGCTGCCGCAGCCTCCCTCGGCGACGATCGCGTCGCAGCCTTCTTCATCGCGTTTCTCTCCCTTTTATCGCGGAGTTACGGTCCCGGCGGCGGGCAGCGCCGGGACCTTGCCTCACTTCTTGACGTGCTGGCATTCACTCTGGGCGAGAGACTGGAAGGCCTGCTCGCCGGGAACGGTTGCCAGGATATTATAGTAGTCCCATGGCTGCTTCGATTCGGAAGGTTTCTTGACCTGGACGAGCAGCATGTTGTGGACCATGCGGCCGTCCTCGCGCACCTTGCCGTCCTTGGCGAAGAAGTCGTTGACCGGCAGTTCGCGCATCTTGGCAGCCACGGCCTTGGCCTCATCGGTACCCGCGGCCTGGATAGCCTTGAGATAGTGCGTGATCGAGGAATAGACACCGGCATGCACTGACGTCGGCATCGCCTTGCGGGTCGCGAAGAAACGCTTGGCGAAGGCACGCGTCTCGTCGTTCTGGTCCCAGTAGAACCCCTCGACAAACGAGATGCCCTGCGCGGTCGGCAGGCCGAGGGAGTTGACGTCCGTAATGAACACGACCGGCGCGGCGATGCTCTGGCCGCCTGCGATGATGCCGAACTCATTGGCCTGCTTGATCGCCGTCGTCATATCCTTGCCGGCGGTGGCGAGCAGGATGACCTTCGCCTTCGATGCCTGCGCCGGCAGCAGGAAAGGCGAGAGATCGGCCGCGCCGAAGGGATGGCGGATGGAGCCCAGGACCTTGCCGCCATTGGCCTTGATCGCCTCGCTCGCGATCTTCTCGAGCGAATGTCCGAAGGCGAAGTCCGCGGTAATGATGTAGTAGGTGTCGTTGCCCTTGTCGATCAGCGCCTTCAGCGGTCCGACCGCGTTCGAATAATTGTCGTAGACCCAGTGAAAGCCGGTAGGCGAGCACTGCTTGCCAGTCAGGTCCGTCGTGGCCGGCGACGCGAACAGCGCCACGCGGTTGGTCTCGCGCGTCAATTGCTGGATCGCGAGCGCGATGGCGCTGTTGGTGACATCAGAGATCGCATCCACCTTCTCGTTCTCGATCCAGCGCCGGGCGATGCCGACGCCGACGTCGGCCTTCTGAAGGTGGTCGGCTCCGATGATCTCGATCGGCTTGCCGAGCACCTTGCCGCCGAAATCCGCTGCCGCCATTTGCGCCGCCAGCAGCGAGCCTGGCCCGTTCAGATCGGAATACTGGCCGGACATGTCGGTCAACACACCGATCTTGACGACATCGTCGCTGACCTGGGCCGTGGCCTGGCCGGCGACCACGAGCGAGCCGAGGCAGAGCGCGGCCGCGACCCGGCGGAGAAGTTTGGAAGGCATCTGTTGCATGGTCTATCCCCCTGTTGTCAGCCCGCTCTTCCGAGCAGGATCTGGTTCATACCTGTTCCACTTCCCCGGATGGCGAAGTATTCGTTCGAGACGTCCTGGCTCGCTCCTGCGGCGCGACCGTCACGTTGCGAAGCACCGCTGGTGTCGTCACGGGCGCTCGGCGCGGGCGGTGCCAGAACTCGATCAGTTCGCCGACGATGCCGCGCCGGAAGGCGAGCACGCAGACGACGAAGATCAGGCCGTGAATGACGGTGACCCATTGTCCGAAGGCCGCCAGATAGTTCTGCATGGCGACGACGATGAAGGCGCCGACGAGCGGGCCGTAGAGCGTGCCGACGCCGCCGAGAAACGTCATCAGCAGCACCTCGCCCGACATCGACCAGTGGACGTCGGTCAGGCTGGCGATCTGGCTGACGATTGCCTTGGTCGAACCCGCGAGCCCCGCGAGCGCAGCCGAGAGCGTGAAGGCCACGAGCTTGTAGCGGCCGGTATCAAAGCCGAGCGACTGCGCGCGTGCGTCGTGATCGCTGATCGCCTTCAACACGCGTCCGAACGGCGAGCCGACCAGGCGCATGATCAGGAAGAAGCCGCCCAGGAATATCGCCAGCACGAACGTGTAGAGGTTAGCGGGCCGCGACAGGTCGATCAGGCCGAAAAGCATGCCACGCGGAACCGCCTGCAGCCCGTCCTCGCCACCGGTAAACGGCGCCTGCAGTGCAACGAAATAGATCATCTGCGCAAAGGCCAGCGTCACCATGGCGAAGTAGATGCCGCTGCGGCGGATGGCGAGCCAGCCCGAGACAAAGCCAAGTATCGCCGCTGTTGCGGTTCCGGCCAGAATGGCGAGTTCAGGGGGCAGCCCCCAGATCTTCGCGGCATGGCCGCAGACATAGCCGGCTGAACCCAGGAACATGGCATGGCCGAACGAGACCAGCCGGCCGTAGCCGGCGATCAGGTTGAAGGCGCAGGCGAACAGGGCGAAGATCATCGCCTTCATCATGAAGCCGGGATAAATGACGATCGGCGCGGCTGCGAGGCAGGCGGCGACCGTCAGGAAGATCATGCTTTGCGTACGCGCCGAAGGCGAAGGCGCCGACAGGCTGGAGTGCGGCTGCCCCTGCGCGGCCTCGGGCTTCGATCCGAACAGGCCCGCCGGGCGGATCAGCAGCACCACCGCCATCACCGCGAAGACAACCGTTGTCGAGGCTTCCGGATAGAAGGCCTTGGTCAGGCCCTCGATGATGCCGACAAGGAAGCCGGTCAGGATCGAGCCCATGATCGAACCCATGCCGCCGATCACCACCACCGCGAAGACGACGATCAACAGATCCGCGCCCATCGCCGGGCTGACCTGGTAGATCGGCGCGGCCAGAACGCCCGCCAGCGCGGCAAGCGCGACGCCGGCGCCGTAGGTCAGCGTGATCATGCGCGGGACGCGGATACCGAAGGCCTGAACCAGCATCGGGTTTTCGGTCGCGGCGCGCAGATAGGCGCCGAGCCTGGTCCGCTCGACAACGTACCAGGTGCCGAGGCAGACCACGATCGAGGCTGCGATCACCCAGGCCCGGTAGTTCGGCAGGAACATGAAGCCGAGATGGCGGCCCCCCATCAGTGCCTGCGGAATCGAATAGGGCTGGCCCGAAGAGCCGAACCAGTCGCTGAACATCCCCTGCACCATCAGCGAGAGGCCGAAGGTGAGCAGCATGCCGTAGAGATGATCGAGCTTGTAAAGGCGTCGCAGCAGCAGCATCTCGATCACGATGCCGATCGCGCCGACGGCGAGCGGCGCCAGGATCAGCGCCCACCAGTAGCCGATACCGAGATAGTTGAGCAGAAACCACGCGCCCATCGCGCCCATCATGTACTGCGCCCCATGGGCGAAATTCACGATGTTCATCATGCCGAAGATCACCGCGAGACCGAGGCTCAACATGGCGTAGAAGGCGCCATTGATCAGCCCGAGCAGGAGCTGGCCATAGAGGACCGCCGAAGGGACGCCAAGGATCGTGGTCATGATGCCCCTTTCGGTCAAAGTCCGAGATAATTTTTGAGCGAGCCGAGCCTGCCTTCGAACGCAGCGCCCGGAATTTCCTCGACGACGCGGCCGAGTTCGACGATGTAGTGCCGGTCGGCGAGGCCGGCGGCGAAGCCGACATTCTGCTCGACCAAGAGGATGGTGAAGCCGAGCGCCTTCAGTTCGGTGATGGTCCGGCCGATCTGGCGGATGATGACGGGAGCCAGGCCCTCGGTCGGCTCATCGAGCAACAGGATGCGCGCGCCGGTATGCAGGATGCGTCCGAGCGCCAGCATCTGCTGCTCGCCGCCGGAGAGCTTGGTTCCCTGGCTGTCGAGGCGTTCCTTCAGGTTCGGAAACAGCTCCAGGATCTGCGCGACCGTCATGCCGCCGGCGGCCACCTTCGGCGGCAGCAGCAGGTTTTCGCGTACGCTGAGGCTCGCAAAGATGCCGCGCTCCTCCGGGCAGAAAGCAATGCCCTTACGCGCGATATCATAGGGCGCGGCAGCGATGATCTCACGGCCGTTGAGCGCGATCGAACCCGAGCGCTTGTCGAGCAGGCCCATGATCGCCTTCAGCGTCGTGGTCTTGCCGGCGCCATTGCGGCCGAGCAGCGTCACCACCTCCCCGGAGCGGACGTCGAAATCCATTCCATGCAAGACCTTGGACTCGCCGTACCAGGCTTGAAGGTTGCCGACTTGGAGATTGCCGACCGCGAGAGTTTCATGCATGCGCCTGCCCCGTATAGGCAGCCATCACGTCGGCGCGCGACGAGACCTCCGCATAGCTTCCTTCCGCCAGCACTTCGCCACGCACCATCACGGTGATGGTGTCGGCGAGCTCGGCCACCACATTCATGTTGTGCTCGACCAGCAACACCGTGCGGCCCCGGCCGGCCTCGCGGATTAATTGCGTTACGCGCCCGATATCTTCGTGGCCGAGCCCCGCCATCGGCTCGTCGAGCAGCAGCACCTTGGGTTCAAGCGCGAGCGTCGTCGCCAGTTCGAGCACGCGCTTGCGGCCATAGGAAAGGCTGCCGGCCATCGTCTCGGCATATTCCGACAGGTCAAAGCGCGCGAGCAGCGCGTCCGCGCGATCCAGCACGGCGCGATGACGTGAAATCCGGCCGAGCAGATTCCAGGCGAGGCCGCTCTCGGGCAGCAAGGCCAGTTCGATGTTCTCGCGCACGGTCAGTCCGGCGAACACCGCGGAAATCTGGAACGAACGCACCACGCTGCGCTTGGCCATTGCCGGCATGCTGAGGCGGGTGACGTCATGGCCATCGTGCAGGATGGTGCCGGCCGACGGCGGAAGATATTTCGTCAGAAGGTTGAATAGGGTGGTCTTGCCGGCCCCGTTGGGGCCGATGATGGCGTGCATGCTGTTACGGACAAGCCGGAAGTTGACGCCATTGACGGCGAAGAAGCCGCCGAACTCACGGCTGAGACCGCGGGTCTCCAGAGCGTAAACGGCGCCATCTGTCATGCCTTTGCCCTGCTCACTTCTGGATCCTGGATTGGAAAATCAGGCCTGCATCAGACGGCGGCCCATTCTTGAGCAAAAGTTTCCTATCATCAACTAATTTCCTATATGGTCTTTTTGTCGTATTTTTGAAATCCTGTGACATTGGATCTACGGCCGCGCCTGGATCAGATGAAGGAGTTGCGCCCCGACCTCGTAATAGGCCGCTTTGGCGCTGCGGAAGCTGGGCGTCGTCGGCGCCGAGACCGGAAGCGGCAAATCTTTCTCGTCGAGTTGACCGAGCGCGAGGAGCGCCAGCAGACGTCCGAAGGTCGTGCCGGGCGCAATGCCGCGCCCGTTGTAGCCGCTGAAACCGACCACGTTTTCAGCGAGCTTGTGGAATCGCGGCAGATGGTCGTCGGTCATTCCGATCAGGCCGTACCATTCGGCTTCAAATCTGACGTCGCCGATTTGCGGGAACAACTTCTTGAGCGCCCGCTCTGCCCAGGATCGGTGCACCGCCGCACCGGTGCCCCGGAGCGCGCCGCAGCTTCCGAACACCAGGCGGCCAGCGCGGTCAAAGCGAAACGAACTCAACACCTCGTTGGTGTCCCAGGCGCCCTGCCGTTCGGGAAGAATGGACGCGCGGATGTTGTCCGACAGCGGCTGGGTGGCGAAGTTGAAATAGGGCAGATGGATTTGCTCCGTCTTGACCTCGGACCAGGGGCCCGTCGCATAGGCATCAGTGGCCACAATCACGCGATCGGCGATGACGTGACCACCAGCGGTTTGCAGCTTCCATGTGCCGCCAATTCGCTCGCCTGAGATGACCGCGCTGCGGGTGAATATCTTCGCGCCGGCGTTCAGGGCGCTGCGGGCAAGACCTCGCGCATAGGCCAGCGGCTGGATCGTGCCCGCGCGGCGATCCCACAGCGATCCAGCGTAAGCCGACGAACCGACCTTCGCCTCGGTTTCCCTCGCGTTCAATAACTCTACCGGCGCACCGCGGCGGCTCCACTGCGCGGCGCGCTGCTCGAGTTCCTTCAGTCCCTTGGGTCCGACGGCGCAATGCAGCGTGCCGGCACGCTCGACCTCGCATTCGATGCGAAGACGTTCGATCAGATCGAACACCAGTTTCGGGGCGTCGCCCAGCAGTGCGAGCAGGCGCTCGCCGTAATCGTTCCCGAGCAGGTCGGGAAGCACATCCGGCATCACCCACATGCCGGCATTGACCAGGCCGACGTTCCGGCCGGCCCCGCCAAAACCGATCTCCACCGCTTCAAGCAACGCGACGTCGGCCCCTGCTTCTGCGAGATGGAGCGCCGCCGAGAGGCCGGTATATCCGCCGCCGATGATGGCGGTATCGACCTTGACCGATCCACGCAGCCCGGCGGTTTCAGGCGGCGGCGGTGCAGTCAATTCCCACAGACCGTGCGATCTGGCGTTGTCTAGCATCGTCTCCGACGTCCTTGTCTGTTGCCGCCCGCCAGGTCGCGTTTGCCGAGGCGCGTTGACGGGTTCATTCCAATTCGGCAAGTTGAATGCCTACCGCTGAAGGGATGCCGAAGACCTGACGGCGATGCCAGGCCGAAATCTAGCGTTGCCGGCAGCGGCGGACCAAGCGATGTTTGGTCAAGACCTTATTCGGCTGGAGAATGATGTGCAGGGCCCCCGCCGCTTTTTGCCTTCGCTGCCTCTGCTGTCCGCCTTTGAAGCGGCGGCGCGGACCGGAAGCATTACGGCCGCGGCCAAAGAGCTGTCGCTGACGCAAGGCGCGGTGAGCCGTCAGGTCAAGGCGCTTGAAGAGCAGCTCGAGGTCGAGCTGTTTCATCGCGAGCGGCAGACCATCCGCCTGACCGTGGGTGGCGACGCCTATGCCCGAGAGATACGCGACGCGCTGCGCAAGATCAGCACCGCCTCGCTCAACCTGCGCGCCAATCCGTTCGGCGGCACGCTGACGCTCGCCATCCTGCCGACCTTCGGCACCCGGTGGCTGGCGCCGCGGCTTCCCAAATTCCTCGCGGGCAACCCCGGCATCACCATCAACCTGGTCACGCGGTTATCGAATTTCGACTTCAGGCTGGAGCCCGTCGACGCCGCGATCCATTTCGGGCGTCCGGAATGGCAAGGGGGTGAACTGGCGTTGCTGCGGCCGGAGACCGTGATCCCCGCCTGCAGCGCCGAGCTGCGAGAGCGCTATGGTTTCAAGCGCGCAAGCGACCTGCGGAAGGCCCCGTTGCTGCATCTGACGACGCGGCCAGACGCGTGGGAACAATGGCTGACACTGCACGGCGTGGACGCCCATGCCGTCCATGGCATGTTGCTGGACCAGTTCGCCACCGCATCGCAGGCGGCGATTTCCGGGCTCGGCATCGCCCTGCTTCCCGAATTTCTCATCGAGGAGGAACTGAGCACCGGCAAGCTGGTGCGCGCCCTCGATCTGCCGATGAAAAGCGCCGAGGCCTACTATCTGGTGTGGCCGAGCGATCGGGCGTCACATCCGCCACTTGTTGCCTTCCGGGAATGGCTTCTTTCGGAAACGGCACCAGACCGCTGAAGGGTCGTACCTGAACGCGGTCGGGTTTGCGAGATTGCCCTCAACGCCCGGCCATTTTGGCCTTGGTCATCTGTCATTCATCATTGGAATGACTTGTTGAACTTCTATCGTTTGAAAAAGCCGGATTATTGTCCTTTCTACGGGGGGCATTGCCTTCAAGGCGCCGTCCCTGACGAAGAGCGATCCTGACGTTTCAAGGCCAGTCGCTGACAGCAGTCCTTCTGAAATCAACTCGAGCCTCGGAAAGAGTTTCTCATGTCAGACAATCAATCCGGCAAAGCCAAAATCATCTCGCTCAAGGCGGAGGTCGACGCGCTTCTGGTTGAGCTCGGTGTCGAACCCGTCAGCTACACCGGTGGCACGCTGGTCGCGAAAACGCCGATCACCGGCGAAACCGTGGCGCATGTCAGGGAGCACGACGCCGCCGGCGCGATCGCGGCCATCGAAAGGGCTCATGCGGCTTTCCTCCAATGGCGTCTTGTCCCCGCTCCGAAGCGCGGCGAACTGGTGCGGCTGCTTGGTGAAGAGCTGCGTACCAACAAGCGCGCGCTCGGCCGGCTGGTTTCCATCGAGGCCGGCAAGATCGAGTCCGAAGGTCTCGGCGAAGTCCAGGAGATGATCGATATTTGCGACTACGCCGTGGGGCTTTCCCGGCAGCTCTACGGCTTAACGATCGCGACCGAGCGCCACGAGCACCGGATGGCGGAGACCTGGCATCCGCTCGGCGTCACCGGCATCATCTCGGCGTTCAATTTTCCGGTCGCGGTATGGTCATGGAATGCCGCGCTGGCACTGGTCTGCGGCAACAGCATCGTCTGGAAGCCGTCGGAAAAGACGCCCCTCACCGCCCTGGCGACCGAGGCGCTGTTCGGACGCGCCCTCAGGCGTTTCAAGGCCGAAGGCGGTGCAGCACCCGACGGGCTATCCGCTGTGCTGGTCGGAGGACGCGAGATCGGCGAGGCCCTCGTCAACAACGCCAGGGTTCCCCTGGTCTCGGCAACCGGTTCGACCGCGATGGGGCGCGCCGTCGCTCCGAAGCTCGCGCAGCGCTTCGCCCGCGCGATTCTGGAACTCGGCGGCAACAACGCAGCGATCGTTACGCCGACCGCCGATCTCGACCTGACGCTGCGCGGCGTTGCCTTTGCCGCCATGGGCACGGCAGGCCAGCGCTGCACCACGCTGCGCCGCCTCTTCGTTCACGACAGCGTCTATGAAAGCTTCGTGCCGCGCCTGAAGAAGGTCTATCAGTCCGTCTCCGTCGGCAATCCCCTCACCGGCAATCTGGTCGGCCCGCTCATTGACAGCCTCGCTTACGAATCGATGCAGCGCGCCCTCGGCGAAGCCAAGGCCGCCGGTGCCGCCATTGTCGGCGGAGAGCGCGTCGCCATCGCAGGGGCCGACGAGGCATTCTACGTCCGGCCGGCATTGATCGAGATCGACGGGCAGACCGCAACGGTCGAGCGCGAGACTTTTGCGCCGATCCTCTATGTCATCAAATACAGCGACTTCGATGCCGTGATCGCATTGCATAATACGGTCCCACAAGGACTGTCGTCCTCGATCTTCACCAACGATTTGCGCGAGGCTGAAGCCTTCCTGTCGGCGCGCGGCTCCGATTGCGGGATCGCCAATGTCAACATCGGCCCTTCGGGCGCCGAGATCGGCGGCGCCTTCGGCGGCGAGAAGGAAACCGGCGGCGGGCGTGAATCCGGCTCGGATGCCTGGAAGGCCTACATGCGGCGCGCCACCAACACGATCAATTATGGCCGCACGCTGCCGCTCGCCCAAGGCGTCAGGTTCGACCTGGATTGAATGGATATCGCCGTGAACGCGCCGCTGCAGACATCATCGCATTTCCGGTCGGCCTCCCGGCTTTCCTCGATCGGGGTGTCGGAGATCCTCAAGATCACCGGCCTCGCCACGGATCTGAAGCGCGAGGGCAAGGATATCATCATCCTCGGCACCGGGGAGCCTGACTTCGACACGCCCGCTCACATCAAGGACGCGGCTGCGCGTGCCATGCACGCAGGCGCGACCAAGTACACCGCACTCGATGGAACGCCCGAACTCAAATCCGCAATCCGCGCCAAGTTCCGGCGCGACAACGGTCTTGAATTCGCGCAGGACGAGATCACGGTTTCAAGCGGTGCGAAGCAGGTGCTCTACAATGCGATGATGGCCAGCCTCGATCCGGGCGACGAGGTCATCATCCCGATGCCATTTTGGGTAAGCTACGCCGACATCGTTCTCATTGCAGGCGGCAAGCCGGTTCTGGTGCCGTGTTCGGAAGCCAACGGCTTCCGGCTCACCGCTGGCGACCTCGAAGCGGCGATCACGCCACGCACGCGCTGGGTGATATTGAATTCACCATCGAATCCTACCGGAGCGGCCTATTCCGAAGCTGACTATCGGCCGCTGCTCGACGTGCTATCGCGACACCAGCATGTCTGGCTGATCGTCGACGACATCTACGAGCACATCGTCTACGACGATTTCCGCTTTGTCACACCGGCCGCGATCGAACCGCGGCTTCGCAACCGCATCCTGACGGTCAACGGTGTTTCCAAGGCCTATGCGATGACCGGCTGGCGCATTGGCTACGCCGGCGGGCCCCGCGCGATGATCCGCGCCATGGCCGTCGTCCAGAGCCAATCGACGTCCTGCCCGTCGTCGATCAGCCAGGCCGCGGCTGTCGAGGCCCTCGACGGTCCGCAGGAGATCGTGCGCGACCACTGCCGGTCGTTTCAAGCGCGCCGCGATCTCGTCGTTTCCGCGTTGAACGGGATCGAGGGCATCAGCTGCCGCGTGCCCGAAGGCGCGTTCTACACCTTCGCCAGTTGCGCAGGCCTGATCGGCAAGAAGGCTCCTGACGGCGACATCGTCGCGAGCGATACGGCCTTCGCGGAGTATCTGCTCCATTCCGTCGGCGTCGCGGTCGTCCCCGGCTCTGCATTTGGCCTCGCGCCGTATTTCCGGATCTCCTACGCAACGTCGGCTGCGGAACTTTTTGAGGCCTGCCAGCGCATCGCGGCGGCGTCCGCACGACTACGCTAGGACAACGCACCGACGCCGGGGTGCCCGGCGGCGCCATGCGGCATCATGCTGTCGCGACAGTTCACGGGCCTGCTCGCCAGCACTGCTCCGACAATGGGCAACCTCTCCGGACAGACCGGGAGGCTGTTGTCGATCGCGGCCTCCATCCTTCGGTTGCCTTGATCGAAATTGAGCAGGCACGGCCTAAAATATCGGCTTCCCCTTCCATTGGACTTGACGTCATCCTGCCGTCTTCGCCAAGCTGACGTCGATGACGGCAGCGGGAGTGCAGTATGCAGTGCGGCCATCAGCGGTTGAGATGACGATACCGATCTCGCTCGCCGCCACATCGGCACGATGGATGGTCCACACCAGGAGAGACGATAAGACCCCAGCAATCGACCGCAGTGACGGAGCGCAGGGATGCAGACCACTTTCGCGACCAACGACATTTCCGCCCAGCATCGCCGCCAGTTCTGGCAGAAGGTCGTCTCCGACATCTACTACTCGCTGGATCTTCGTTTTCTCGGAGGTCATGACTTCCACGGCAGGTTGGGCGCTTGGTCGCTCGGGCCCGTTTCGATCTCCCGCAACGTCTGCGACGGCCTGCTTTACAAGCGGCACGAACGCCACCTCGTGAATGAACGCGAGGAATGCTTCCTGATCACCGTGCCGGAGCTCGCCGAAATCCGCTTCGAGCAGGACGGCAAGGACATCCGTTGCCGACCGGGCGCCTTCCTGATCGAGCGCAGCCATTTGCCCTACGAGTTCAGCCACCACGATCCCGCCGCGCTCTGGGTGTTGAAAATCCCAAGCGCCGTGCTGCGCGGACGGATCTCCCGCCCCGAACGCCTCGCAACCTTGCAATTCGACGCCAGCCGCAGCGTCGGCGCGCTCTTCGTCGATACGCTCCGTCTCTCCGGCGAGCGCATCGAGGAAATGGACGAGACTGCACGAACCATGATGGGCAAGCATCTCATCGATTTGCTGGCGATGGCCGTCGAATCCGACGAACGCGTGCTGGCGGGGCACTCGTCCACGATCCGCAATGCGCATCTTCATCGCTGCGAGCACTTTATCCGGACCCACCTCGACGACATGCGGCTGACGCCGCAGACGGTGGCGGATGGTTGCGGCATTTCGCTCAGATATCTCCACCAGATCTTCGAAGGCGAAGGCGTCACCGTGAGCACCTATATCCGCGCCCAGCGCCTGCTGATGTGCGATGCCATGCTGCGCGATCCGCACTGTCGTAAGAGCATCGCCGAAATTGCCTATCATTGGGGCTTCGGCGACCAGGCGCAGTTTAGCCGCAACTACCGTGGGCGGTTTGGCTGCACGCCGAGTGAAGCGCGGGCGGTGTCGCGCGCAGCCAACCCGTGACGCAATGACGGCTCTTGTCGTCCTCCTGATCCGACCGTTGATCACTTCTCGGGCAGGCTAGACACCGAACCGGCGCGACACGGCCGAGCCGGTCGTGCTCTCTGGCACAAATCTTCCTGCGCTCAGCGTCAAGAGCGCCGCCGACGGCCTGCCTATAATCCTCGCGACATTATTCGAAATCCGCCGGTCGAACGCGCCGTCTGCGGCCAGCTGGATCATCGATCCGGCGAGCCTGAACCGTCGTTCCAAACTCGCCCGGCACGCGTTGGAAAGGAAGCCGTATCGTGCAAAATCTACGCGTGGCCGTCGACGTCGGCGGCACCTTTACCGACATCTGCATCATGGACGAGGCCACCGGTCTCATCCGCATCGAGAAAACGTCCACGACCCAGGATCCCATTGAGGGGATCATGGGCGGTGTCTCCAAGGCCGGCATCGATCTGTCCAAGGTGGCGCTGTTCTCGCACGGTACCACGGTTGCGACCAACGCACTGATCACACGCCGCCTTCCGCGCACGGCCGTGGTGACGACCGACGGCTTCCGCGACGTCATCGAGATCCGGCGCGCCAACAAGGAAGACCTTTGGGACACCTACAAGGACGTCGTCAAACCCTACGTGCCACGACGCGACCGACTGACCGTACCCGAACGCGTCGATGCGGCCGGCAAGGTGATCCAGCCGCTCGACACTGACGCCGCGCGCCAGGTCGCGCGCACTCTAAAGCGCCGGGGCGTGGCCGCGATCGCGGTCTGCTTCATGAATGCCTACCTGAATGGCGAGAATGAGCGCGCGATGCGCGACATCCTGCTGGCGGAGATGCCGGACACTCCAGTGTCGATCTCCTCGCAGGTGCTTCCGGAAATCTTCGAGCACGAGCGATTCTCGACAACGGTCGTCAACGCCGTCGTCAGCCCGGTCGTCGTCAGTTACACGAGCCGCCTCGGCGAGCGCCTTGCCGATGAAGGCTACAGCCGCGATCTCCTGCTGCTGCACACCGGCGGCGGCGTCATGACGCCGGCAAGCGTCAAGGATTTCGCCGCGCGCCTCGCAGGTTCCGGCATCGCCGCCGGCGCCATTGCCAGCCGCTACATTGCGGGCCTTTGCGGCTTTCCCAATTCAATCGGCCTCGACATGGGCGGTACCTCGACCGACGTTTCGCTTGCCTATGAGGGGCAGTCACGCATCACCAAGGACTGGTACATCGAATACGGCTACCCGATCCGCTTTGCGTCCATCGAGGTGCTCACCATCGGCGCGGGCGGAGGATCGCTCGCCTGGAGCGATTCGGCCGGCTCCCTGCGCAACGGCCCGCAATCGGCCGGCGCCCATCCAGGCCCGGCCTGTTACGGCAATGGCAATGCGCAACCGACCAATACCGACGCCAATGTGACAATGGGTCGGCTCGGCACCAGTCTGGCCGGCGGCAAGGTGATGCTCGATCCCGAACTTGCGCGCAAGGCCGTCGAGGACGGCGTCGCAAAGCCGTTCGGTTTCGGCCTGCACGAGGCCGCGGACGCGATCCTGAAAGTCGCTAACGCCAACATGTCGGATGCGGTACGGCTGATCTCGATCAGCCGTGGCTACGATCCGCGCGACTTCGCGCTGGTCGCCTTTGGCGGCGCCGGCGCCTTGCATGGCGTCGACGTCGCCCGCGAACTCGCGATCCCTGTCGTGATCGTGCCGCCCAATCCCGGCGTGACCTCGGCGCTCGGATGTCTCCTGGTCGACATGCAGCACGACTTCTCGCAAAGCTGTATGGTCGGCGCCGACGAGGCCGATGCCGCCGACATCGAGGCGCAGTTCGTCGCGCTGGAGAAGGAAGCACTGGCGCGGCTGACGCACGAAGGCGTCGCTCAGCAGGACATCGTGCTGCAGAGGTCGATCGATATGATGTATCGCGGCCAGTGGCGGTCGCTCGCCGTCAGCGCGCCGCGCCCGATCGGCGCGATCGCCGACCTCGTCAAGAGCTTCCACGACGAGCATCGGCGCGAATACAATTACCGCCGCGACGATTCTCCCGTCAGCTTCTTCCGTCTCAACCTGAAGGCTGTCGGCATCGTTCCCAAGGCCGAGTTCGCCGTGCACAAGCCCACCGGAACAATCCCGGAGCCGATCGACCGGCGCCGGGTGTGGTTCGATGGCAACGGGCTCGACACGCCGGTGTTCCAGCGCGACGACCTGCCCTGCGGCTTCAGCTTCCAAGGTCCCGCGATCATCGAACAAGTCGACGCGACCACCGTGGTGCCGCCCGGTGCCAGCGCCGAAGTCGACAAATACCTCAACATCATCATCCGCGTGAAGGAGTGAGCTGATGGCCGGCAATCTCGCGCTAGACCCCGTAACCTTCGAAGTCCTGAAGAACTCCTTCATCACCAGCGTCGACCAGATGGGCGAACAGGTGCTGCGGACCTGCTATTCCTTCGTCATCTACAACCGCGATTTCTCGAGCGCTCTGCACGATGCCAAGGGTGAATGTGCAGCCCAGGGCAATCAGGACATCGCCGTCCATGTCGGAACCCTGCACTTCACCTGCCAGGATGTCATGCGCCACTTCGAGGGCGATATGCATGAAGGTGACGTCTTTGCGATCAACGACCCTTATGCAGGCGGCACGCACTTTTCCGACGTACGCCTGATTCGGCCGATCTTTGCCGACGGCAAGATCATCGCCTTCAGCCAGTCGAACGGACATTGGTCCGATGTCGGCGGCAGCGTGCCCGGGTCGTTCGACGTCGCCGCCCGCGAGATGTTCCGCGAGGGGCTGCGCATCACCCCGATACGCCTGTTTGACAAGGCTGGTCTGCGCAGGGACGTCGCGCACTTGATCGCCTCGAACACGCGCGATCCGGCTTCGATCATTGGCGACATCCAGGCGCAGGCCCAGGCGACGCAGGTCTGCGAGCGCGAAATCCTTCGCCTCGTCAACAAATACGGTCGCGACACCGTCGAGACGGGACTTGCCGCGGTCCAGGACTATGTCGAGCGCTCGGCGCGCCAGCGCATCGCCGCGCTCCCGGACGGTGAATGGGAGACAGTCGACTTCATCGATCGCGATCCCGCCGGCGGCGAAGGGATGATTCCGATCCGAATCAAGATGACGATCAAGGGCGACCGCGCGATCTATGATTTCACCGGCAGCCATCCGACCATTGGCTCGATTTACAATTCGGCCTTCGGCGCCACCTTCTCGGCCGTCGCGGCGGGCATGAAGACCTTCTTTCCCGACCTGCCCCTCAACTCCGGCTTCTACCGCTGCTTCGACATCATCGCGCCCGAGGGCTCGATCGTCGATGCCAAATGGCCGATCGCAGTCACCGGCTTCCTGATGCCGTTCGAGAAGATCATGAACTCGATCTACGAGATGTGGTCGAAGCTGATGCCGGAGCGCGCGCTGGCCTGCGCCTTCAACCTCGAATACCTGCTCACCGGCGGTCTCGACGCCCGCAGCTCCGACAAGCCGATCTTCATGTTCTACGACTGGCTGCCGGGGGGCTGGGGCGGACGCAACGGCAAGGACGGCAGCAACGTCACGACCGCCTGCTTCGGCACCGGTCTGATGTCGCAGCCTGTCGAGGGCCAGGAGCGCGCCAATCCGATCCTGACCACCAAGTGCGAAATCCTCACCGACTCGCCCGGGCCTGGCAAATGGCGCGGCGGTGCAGGGATGGTGAAGACCTCGCGGATGTTGCAGGCGGAGAAGACGGTGATCTCCTATATCTGCGACCGCGAGCGCGCCGTGGTCTGGGGTATTGAAGGCGGCCTGCCCTCGATGCCGCATGGCCTGACCTTGCATCGCGCAGGGGCCGCCGCCGAAGAACGGCTGGGCTCGATCTTCTCCGACGTGCCGATCGGCGAAGGCGACGTGTTCTCGCGCCCCACAGCCGGTGGCGGCGGGTTCGGCGATCCGCTTTTGCGCGACCCGCGTCTCGTGGTCGAGGACATCAAGGACGACTACGTCTCGGTCGAACGCGCCGCCAAGGACTACGGCGTGGTGGTGCAGACCATCGACGCCGAGCTCTGCGAATTTGAGATCGACAGGGCCGCGACCGATGCACTCCGCGTCAAGATCAGGGCCGAGCGCGTCGCCAAGGCGCGGCTCGACCCGGAAGTGGTGGCGCAAAATTATCGCAGCGGCGCGATCGATACGCTCGACGTGATCCGCCAGCACGCCGTGATTCTCGACTGGGGCACCGGCACTCTCCTTCCTGAATCCACGCGTCAGTTCCGCGAGGTATTCGAGCGACGATCGGTCGCGATGTGGGCCGCGGACTAATCCCCGTCGGCAACCGCGTCGCCCACGGGCGGCGCGGCGCGCGCATGCAAAACGAGGATCCGAACTCGTCGGCCCTCGCCTTTCATTCGAACCATGAGGATAGAGCTATGATCAGTACGACGCGCCTTCCCGTCAACCGGCTTCGGCCGGTCCGCTCCACGCTCTGCGTCGCCGCGGGCCTCGCACTTGCGGCGACCTCGCCCGCCGCCGCCGAGACACCCTGGTTTCCGATGAAGGTCTACGACGCCTCGTCCGGCACACCGAAGCCGGCGGAGTACACACCGCTGCCGAAAGCCGAGAAGCCCTACAGGCTTTGCGTCCTGTTCCCGCATATGAAGGACAGCTTCTGGGTGGCGGTCGCCTACGGCATCGTCAAGCAGGCCGAGACGATGAACGTCAACATGACCCTCTACGAGGCCGGTGGCTACGAGAACCTGCCGAAGCAGCTCTCGCAATTCGACGATTGCATGGCCAGCGGCGCCGACGCGATCATTGTCGGCGCCATCTCCGGTGCGGGCCTCAGCAAGAAATTCGAGGAAGCCAAAGCCAAGGGCGTGCCGGTGGTCGGTGTCGCAAATCCGATACCGCCCAACGCCCTGCCCGCCGCGATCTATGTCGACTTCGTCGCGATGGGCGGGGTGACCGGCGAAGGCCTGCTGGCGCAGGCCAAGCCCGACGCCAAGCTCAACATCGTGACCTTCCCGGGTCCCGCCGGCTCGGGCTGGGCGGAATCCTTCAACGAAGGTTTCAAGAAGGCGGTGGCGAAGAATCCGAACGCCAAGGTCCTTGCCGAGAAGTTCGGCGACTCCGGCGTTGCGGTCCAACTCCAGTTGATCCAGGACGCGCTGCAGGCCTATCCGGGCATGAACGTGGTCTGGGGCACCGCACCCACCGCTGAAGCCGCGATCGGCGCGGTTGCGGAAGCCGGCCGCAGCGACATGAAGATCATGTCCTCCTACGAGAACCAGGCCATGCTCGATGCACTGAACCGTGGCGACATCCTCGCCTTTGCGACCCAGTACCCGGTCGGCGAAGGCGCCGTCTCGGTCGATCAGGCCGTCCGTCTGATCGAGAAGAAACCCGTAATGAGCTTGGCCCAGCCGCTGGCCTCGGCAGTCGACAAGACCACCGTGCCAAAGCTGCAGATGGGCCTCGTGCTGGCGCCCGGAAGCTGGAAGCCGGTCTACTCGGTCAAGGCCAAGTAGATCAACGCCTCAAGTGAGCCCCGGCAACACGCCGGCGGGAGAAGACAAGTGCTCCCGCCTGCTTGCCGGCCGCCTGCGGAGATGGGGATGGATGTCGAGATCGACTTGAAGCAGACCGGGCCCCTGCTCGCATTGCGGGGGATCTCAAAACGATTCACCGGCGTCCGCGCGCTCGATCGGGTCGATCTCGATGTCCGTGCCGGCGAACTGCATGTGCTGTTCGGCGAGAACGGCGCCGGCAAATCAACCCTGATCAACGTGGTGTCGGGGACGTTTCCGCCCGACGAAGGCACATTCCATTTCGGCGGCGAGGAACTCCGCCACCTCACGCCGCAGCGGGCGCGCGCGATCGGCATCAGCCCGGTGTTCCAGGAATTTTCGCTGGTTCCGAGCCTCACGGTGGAAGAGAACCTGTTCCTCGGCCGTGAAGTCACCAGCAGCGGCGTGTTGCGGGCGCGCGAGATGCGCAAGCGGGCCAGGGCGCTGATCGACGAACTTGGCTTCGACCTTGATCCATCGCAACGGGTCGACGATCTCTCGCGCGCGCACCAGCAGATGACGGAGATCGCCAAAGCGCTGCTCGGCCGCGTGCGTCTGCTTATCCTCGACGAGCCGACCGCCTCGCTGACAGAGCGCGAGACCGGACGGCTGTTCGAGTTGATTGCCCGCCTGAAGAGCCAGAATGTCGGGCTGATCTACGTCTCGCACCGCATGCGAGAGATCAGAGCGCTCGCTGACCGCGTCACCGTGCTGCGCGACGGCCGCCATATCCGCACCCTCGATGCCACCACGTCGACCGACGGCGAACTGGTCGAACTGATGACCGGCCGCAAGATCGACCTGCTGTTTCCGACGATCGCGCACAAACCGGACAAGGTCATGGTCGACGTCGAAAACCTCACCTTGACCGACGGCAGCGTTCGTGACGTGAACTTCTACGCCCAGGCGGGCGAGATCACCGGCATTGCAGGCCTCGTCGGCTGCGGCAAATCGGAGCTGATCCGCGCCATCTACGGGCTGGAGCCGATGGCTTCGGGCGTGGTCCGGATCGACGGCTTGCCTTACGAATTCCCCGCGCCGCGGCGCAGCCTGAAGCATGGCATCGCCTATTTCCCCGCCAACCGGATCGCCGAAGGGCTCGCGCTGTCGCGTCCGATCCGCGAGAACGCCTCGATGACCGGGCTCGACCTGCCCGCGTTCACCCGCTTCGGCGTGCTGCGGCAGGCTGCGGAGCGAATAACGATCGCCGGCATCATGGAGCAGTTGCAGCTCAGGCCGCCCAACATCGAGCGGGCCGCAGGCGCGCTGTCCGGCGGCAACCGTCAGAAAGTGATGCTTTCTCGGGCGCTGACGCGGGAGCTCACCGTCTTCCTGTTCGACGAGCCGAGCGTTGGTATCGACGTCGGCGCCAAGCTCGAGGTCTACGAATTCATGAAGCGTCTCGTCGAAGCCGGCGCCGCGGTCATCGTGGTGTCGTCCGAATTGCCGGAGGTGCTGGCGCTGTCGAACCGGCTCTACGTCATGCACCACGGCCGGGTCGCCGTCGAGCTGAGGGGCGCCGAGAAGACCGAGCAAAATGTGCTTGCGAGCTTCTTCCGCGATCATCTTGTGGCGGATGTCGCATGAGCACGACCCTCACCGCGACCCAACCTCGGATTTCCATCGGCTCTGGTCGATCGATCGCCGGACGAATCGGATTGTTGCCGGCGTTGCTGGTCGCGCTTATCGCCGGCATGTCGGCGATCGACCCCCAGTTCTACGGCATCATCAATATCCTCAACATCCTGCGCAACGCGTCGTTTCTCGCGATCGTCGCTTGCGGCCAGGCGCTGGTGATCATCGCGGGCGGTTTTGACCTCTCGGTCGGCGCCGTTGTCGCGCTCGCCAGCGTGGTGACCGCAAAGACCATGGCGGCCGCGGCGGTCGCGTTTCCCGGCAACAACGCCCTCATCATTGCAAGCGGGGTAGCTGCGGGACTCGGCTGCGGACTGCTGGTCGGGCTCGTCAACGGCTTCTGCGTGGCGAAGCTCAAGGTCTCGGGCTTCGTGGTGACGCTCGGCACGATGTCGGCGACCGCCGGCGTCGGCCTGATGATCACGAGCGGCATCCCGGTCTACGGCATGCCGGAGCCTTTCGTAAAAGGCTTTGGGCGTGCCCAGGTGTTCGGGCTCCCCACCGCTGTCTACCTCGCACTCGCCGTCATCCTCGTGACAATGTTCGCGCAGCGGCGAACGTTGTTCGGCCGCTACATCTATGCGATCGGCGGCAACGTCGATGCGGCCGTGGTGTCCGGTGTGTCGATCCAGCGTCACATCGTCGGCACCTACGTCCTCTCCAGCGTGCTCGCCGCGCTCGCCGGCATCCTGCTTACCGCGCAGGTCGGTTCCGGCCAGGCCAGCTTTGGCGGCGACCGCATGATGTTGCAGTCGATCGCCGCCGCCGTGATCGGCGGGATCAGCCTGCGCGGCGGCGTAGGCCGGGTCGAGATCGTCGCCATCAGCGCGCTGTTTTTGACCATCCTCGGCAACGCGCTCAACCTCCTGCACATCGACTCCCGCCTGCAGCCGGTTTTCCTTGGCGTCATCATGGTAGCGGCCGTGGCGCTGGACGAACTCAGCCGACGGAGGAAGTCCCGTGTCTGACCTCGAATTGTCGGTCGCCGCCAAGGACACGGGTCACACGAGATGGCTTCCGGCCGAGTGGCTTTGGCACGCGATTCTGCCGATCGCGCTGGTCGTGCTGCTGCTCGGCTTTGCCGCCGTCGACGGCCGCGTACTCTCCCCGGCCAATCTGCTCAACATCGCCCAGCAGACCAGCTATCTCGCACTCTTTGCCATGGCGCAGACCGTGGTTATCCTGACGCGCGGCTTCGATCTTGCCCTTGGTCCGACGGTATCGATGGTCAGCGTCGGCACCGCGCTGGCGATGGCCGGCGCCACCGCATCGGGCCATGACACAACCACCGTCCTGCTCGCCGGACTTGGCGCCGGATTCGGCCTTGGCATCGCGTGCGGCCTGTTCAATGGCGTCGTGATCGCGCTGCTCGGCGTGAACCCCTTTGTCGCAACCCTCGGCAGCTACAATATCGCGATCGGCGTCGCGACGACGCTGTCGGCCGGACGGCCCGTGCAGGGCGTGCCGGGCACGTTCTCGCAGATCTTCTACGGCGGCAACATATTCGGCGTCCCGGCCGCCATCGCGATCACTGTCGCGATCGGTATCGGGCTGCAACTGATGCTGGCGCGTACCGTCTTCGGTCGCTCGCTCTACATCATCGGCACCAACCCGCGCGCTGCAGCGGTGGCGGGCTTGCCGGTGAAGCGCATCCTGGTTCTCACCTATGTGCTGTGCTCAGCGCTCGCCGCCCTCGGCGCCATCATGATGACGGCGCGCACCGGCTCGGGCGAACCTAATCTCGGCGGCTCGCTGTCGCTGCAGGCGATCGCAGGCGCTGTCGTCGGCGGCACGAGTCTGGCCGGCGGACGCGGCGGGGTCGGCACCGCGGTGCTCGGCGCCTTGTTCGTGACCATCCTGTCCAACGGCATGAATCTCACCCGCATCGACGGCTACGTCCAGATGATCGTACTGGGCGCGATCGTCATCATCGGCGTGCTGCTCGATCGCCTGCGACTGGAGCGCCGCCAATGACGATCAATTCTCTCGTGCAAAACACACCGGCGGGATCCTTCTACGTCGCTCCCTCGCTGCCGGCGGCACTCGATGCGCTGAGCGACTATGGCGCCGCCGGCGCTCCCTTTGCCGGCGGCACCTGGATCATGCGGTCTCCGATCCGGCACGAATCGCTCAAGGCCCATTATGTCGCGATCGGAAAGATTCCCGAACTGAATGCGGTCCGGATCGGCGCCGACACGATCGAAATTGGGGCTGCGGTCACACACGCAGCGCTCGCCGCGGCTCTGGCCGACCTCCCCGAGTTCGGCGTCCTCGCCGCGGCGGCCGGCCACTCCGCCAATCCGGCGATCCGCTCGATGGCGACGATCGGGGGCAACCTCTCGGCGTCGGCGTTCGCCGCGGCGGATTGCGTACCGGCGCTGCTCTGCCTCGATGCAGAAGTCGAAATTGCCAGCCGAAGCGATCGTGAGCGGATCAGTCTGGAGCACTTCCTCGAGATGCGATCGAGACTCGCGCCCGGTCGGCTGCTCACGCGGATCGTCGTGCCCCGGAACGCGCGCAAGACCGCGCATGCGCGCCTGCCGCTGCGCCAGTCGGGCGACTACCCGGTCGCCATCGTCAGCCTCGCGGTGGATGTCGATCCGGCAAACCGTATGCAGGCCGTTCGGATCGCCATCGGTTCGGTCGAACCGGTGGCGCGCCGTTGGGTCCGGCTCGAAGCGGCGTTGCTCGGCCATGTGCTGGATCCGACGCAGGCGACCAACGTCGCCACCGAACTGGCCGATGAATTCGCCGGCCGCGACAGCGTGGAGGTGCCGGCCTGGTATCGCGTGAGTGTGTTGCCGAACCTTGTGCGGCGCGCGGCAGTCGCCGCGCTCGGCACCTGAACACCAGTGATGATGGAGGTGAACGTGGCCCCAAGCCTGAACGTCAACGGCGATCGTCGCGCCTTCGCCGCCGATCCCGTCACGCCGCTCGTCGACGTCCTGCGCGAGGAGTTTCATCTCACCGGCGCCAAGCCGGTATGCCGTGAAGGCTTTTGCGGCGCTTGCATGGTGCTGGTCGACGACCAACCCACTTTGTCGTGCCTGATGCCCGCGGCGCTCGCACAGGATTGCGAGGTCCGCACCGTCGAAGGCCTCGGCGCAAATGGCACATTGAATCCGATCCAGCAGGCGCTCGAGGCCTGCGACGCCGTGCAATGCGGCATGTGTTTTCCCGGCATGGTGGTGACCTTGACGCATCTCCTGAAGACGACGCCCGGTGCAACGCACGACGACGTCCGAGCGGCGTTGAGCGGCAACATCTGCCGTTGCACCGGATATGAGGGCATCGTCGAAGCGGCTGTGCGGGCGCTCGCCGCGACATGATAGGAGGCCCAGCGATGGCCGACGTTTCTGCAACCATGGACTTCCGACGCCGCGATGCCCGCGACAAGCTGCGCGGACACACGCGCTACACCATCGATCGCTATTTGCCCGGCATGCTGCACGCAGCGGTGTTGCGCGCTGGCGTGCCCTCTGGACGCATCCTGCGTCTCAACACCACCATGGCCGCGCGCATGCCCGGCGTGCGTGCGATCGTCACGGCGGCCGACGCACCCGGCACGATCGGAATCGGCATCGCCGATCACCCGCTGTTTGCCCGCGACGTGATCCGCTACGATGGCGAGCCCTTGGCAGCGATCGCCGCCGACACGTTTGCGCAAGCCCAGGCTGCCCTCGCCGCGATCGAAGTCGAGATCGCGCCGTTGCCGGCCGTGCTCACCATGGCCGGGGCGCTTGCACCTGAAGCGCCGCTCGTTCATCCTGACTGGCGCGCGTACGAGGTCCTGTTCGAGGGCGGGGCACGCGAAGGCAACGTCGCCTGGGAGGCGACCGTGGTCCGCGGCGATGTCGATGGCGCCTTCGCACGGACTGACGTCGAGATCATCGAAAGCACGTTCCGCGTCGGCCGCCAGAACCATGTCGCTTTCGAACCACGCGCGGTGGTCGCAAGCTACGAAGACGGCCGCTTCCACATCGAGACGTCGACCCAGGTGCCCTGGGGCGTCCGCAACGCAACCGCACGCCTGCTGGGCGTCGCCGCATCGCAGGTGCGCGTCACGGTGCCACCGGTCGGTGGCGGCTTCGGCCTAAAATTCGATCTGGCTGTCGAACCCTTCGCCGCCCTGCTCGCCCGCGCCAGCGGACGGCCGGTACGGCTGGTCAACTCGCGTGAGGAGGAGATGCTGACCTGCCTGTTCCGCGAGAATGCCGAGATCCGCATTCGCTCGGCGGTGACAGGCGAAGGCGAGATCGTCGGGCGCGAAGCGGTCGTCCTGATGGACTGCGGGGCGTATGGCGGAGAACAGATCTTCCTGACCACCATGACCGCGCACACGCTCGGCGGTAACTACCGGCTCGGCGCCGTAAGGCTGGTCTCGCGCGCGGTCTACACCAACACCGCTCCGAACGGGGCGTTCCGCTGTTGCAACGGGGTCTACAACACCTTCGCGTTGGAGCGGCACACCGACGAGATCGCTGCCCGGATCGGCATGGATCCCCTCACCTTCCGCCGCCGCAACGTGCTCGGCGATGGCGATATCGGCGCGACCGGCCAGGTGTTCGAGGGCGACGTGCTCGGCCCGATGCTCGCGCGGATGGACACGCTACGCGACGCGGCCGCCCCGCCCCGCAAGCTGGCCGACGGCCGGCTGTTTGGCCGCGCCACCACGGTCGGCACCTGGTTCGTCTTTGTCGGTCCTTCGGCGGCAACCGTGAACATGAATGCCGATGGCACGGCCACGCTCGTGACGTCGGGCGTCGAGATCGGTTCCGGCTCGATGATGCAGAGCCTTCCGCAGATCGTCGCCAGTACGCTCGGCATCGACCCTGAAAATGTGATCGTGCGCGCGGCCGACACCGATGCGGCCGGCTACGATGTCGGCGTCGGCGGCGGCCGCACCACGGTCGCGCTCGGGGCAGCGAGCCTGTCGGCTGCGCAGGAGGTGCGCACAAAACTGCTCAAGGTCGCCTCTGACATGATCGAGGCAGCACCCGAGGACCTCGTTATGCGCCAGGGACGAATCGAGATCGTGGGCGCACCCGGCTCCGGCCGCACGGTCGCCGAGGTCGCAACCCGCGCCCAGGCCCAGATCGGACCGATCTCCGGCACCGGCGCCTTCACGGGAGCCGGCGTGCCGGCGATGCCGGGATGCGTCGCCGGCCACTTCATCGACGCGATCGACATCCCCGTATTCGCTGTCCATGACTGCGAGGTCGCCGTGGACAGAGAGACCGGACATGTCGAAGTGCTGTGCTATCGCGTCGTCCAGGATGTCGGCCGCGCCCTGAACCCGCGCGCGATCCAGGGCCAGATCCAGGGGGGCGTCGTGCAGGGACTGGGCTATGCCTTGCACGAAGAGGTGACGATCGGCGCTAACGGTCGCGTCAACCAGAGCGGATTCGAAACCTATCGCGTGCCGCTGGCGCTCGATGTCGTGCCGGTCGAGACCAGTCTCTACGAAGGCGCTCCATCGATCGGACCGCTCGGCACCAAGGGAGCCGGCGAGGTACCGATCCTCAATGTCGGCGCAGCAGTCGCATGTGCGGTCGCGAATGCGACAGGAAAGCGCGTCCAGGAACTGCCACTGACGCCACCGCGCGTGCTCGAACTCCTGCTCGACCGGAAGCCAGACCTCTCGCTGTCCCACATTGCCGAAGAATGGATGGACAATCTGGTATGCCCGCACGGTACTACCGGATAGAGTTGAACGAATTTTCCAGCAATGGTGGTCATCACGTTCGTGATAGTGGAGCACCGGGGCTCAAACCTGCGTGCTGCCGTACGTTGGGGTGAGCCAAATTGGTTCTCATGCCAAAATCGAGAAGCGCTCCCAATCAGCGGCAGATCCGGATCGATCATTTGACGCACTGCCCGTTGAGCAAATCCGCGCTGCTCAGACCCACTCATATGGCTCTCTTGCGGTCTGTTTTGATCTCCCGGCGCACACATCGTGCACACGCCGCTTCCTAATCGATAGAAAAACTTGAACTCTCGGTCCAATCCATCATCGGGGCGACGATGAAGCGACGGTCTAGGTCATTCATCTCTTAGATCTTTTATGCCTCAGGCCGATGAAGCGCGCTTTCGACTACGGTGGTTGCGCCGGGCCCGATGTGGTTAGACACGCTACGCAGTCAATGACTGAGCCGTCGTTTCTCACTCCCGACTGAAATATCGAAAACAACCCCATGCAAAGAAAGGAACCCCTTGCAAACAAAGGGCTCTCTGGCATGGCTGCTTTGCCCACGAAAAACATTTTGACTCGTCGGGCAAATCAGCAGCACAAATTGCATCATCGCGAAATTTGTAAGGCAGCAGCGGCGCTGCCCATCGCCCTAACCGACTGCCCTCACACCGACTAATGCAGGATCTGGTCGAGGAATGTCCTCGCCCGCTCGGACGCCGGATGATTGAAGAAATTTTCCGGAGCTGACTGCTCGACGATTTTTCCTTCGTTCATGAAGACGATCCGGTCCGCGACCTCGCGCGCGAAGCCCATCTCGTGGGTGACGCAGAGCATCGTCATGCCCTCTTCCGCCAGCTTCTTCATGGTTTCCAGTACTTCCTTGACCATTTCCGGATCGAGCGCCGACGTCGGCTCGTCGAACAGCATGATCTTCGGCCGCATGCAGAGCGCGCGCGCGATCGCGACGCGCTGCTGCTGTCCGCCCGACAACTGCCCCGGAAACTTTTCGGCCTGCTCCGGGATCCGAACCTTGGTCAGGAAGTGCATGGCGACATCCTTCGCCTCCTCCTTCGTCATGCCGTTCACCGTCATCGGCGCCAGGATGCAGTTCTCCAGGGTCGTCATGTGCGGGAACAGGTTGAAGCTCTGGAACACCATGCCGGTGTCCCGCCGGATGGCATCGATGTTCTTACGCTGATCATCGAGCTCAGTGCCGTTGACGTAGATCAGCCCCTGGTCGTGCTTTTCGATATGATTGATGCAGCGGATCAGGGTCGATTTCCCCGAACCGGACGGCCCGCAGATAACAATCTTCTCGCCACTGGCCACCTTGAGATCGATCTCGTCCAAGGCGGTGAAATCGCCGTAGTACTTGTAGACCGCCTCCATCCGAACCGCCGGCACTTCGCCTTTGCGGGGCTGTCCCTGTCCATCGTCAATATCAGTTGCCATCGGTGCGTTTCCTTGAGTGGCGCGCGAACCCGAGCCCCTCCTCGCGATCGGAGCTTCGTTCCTCGCAACAACAATCTCCCCTTGACACTTTCATGCTCTGGCCTCGAGGCCGGCTTGCGGCGACGGCGCTGTTGCGTTGGCTCTTCGCGATCTTGTCGCGCTCGATCGGCCAAAGTGTTTTTCGAGGCGGCGTTGAACCACATCCCAGAGCGAGGTGAGGATCAGGTAATAGGCGGTGGCGGCCGCGTAGACCTCGAGAATCTGAAAATGCTCCTGCATCAGCATGTCGCTTCGGCGCATGATCTCCTCGACCGAGATGACCGAGGCGAGCGACGTCGCCTTCAGGAGCGAATTGATGGAGTTGCCGAGCGGCGGAATCATCAGGCGAAAGGCCTGCGGCAGCGTGATGCGCCGGAACGTCACCCATCTCGACAGACTTAAAGCCCAGGCGGCCTCCCGTTGCCCGGCGGACACCGCCATGAAACCGCTGCGAACGATTTCAGCAAGGTATGCGGCTTCATTGAGGATCAATCCGACCAGGGCGCAGGTGATCACGTCGAACTTGATGCCGAGTTGCGGCAGACCGCTGTAGATCACCACCAGCTGGATCAGGAGCGGCGTGCCGCGAAAGAACCAGATGTAGAATCGGGCGAAGCCGCTGAGTACAGGATTGGATGACATGCGCATCAGCGCAATGCCCATCCCCAGAATGAGCCCGCCAACGACTCCGGCAACCGTCAAGCCGATGGTGACGAGCACGCCCTTCATCAGGAAGAAATTGAAAAAGTAGTCGACGCTGGCCGTCAGATTGAAATGGGGCATCGGCTCGTCTCCGTGTGGTGTTCGGCAGCAATTTTCGTGCCGCCGTCGCGAACCACGATATCGATAAAGGCCTCTTCAGACATGACCGCGCCCTCAAGCCAGACGAATGTCGCCGGCGCGGCGCGCCGCGCCGAGCGCCGTTGCGATGGCGTCGTAAAGTTCGGGCAGGACTGGCAGCAGCGGTGGCCGCGGATCTGCGTTACGGATCAGGCCGAGTTCTTTAAGGCCCACTTTCATGCGCGTATGCATATCAACGATCGGTGCTGGACCGTAAATCGCCTTGACGATCGGATAGAGGCGCTCGTTCACGGCGCGCATCGCCTTGAGGTCGTCGGCGACCGACGCCTGCCAAAGTTCGACAAACAGATGCGGCGCCAGGCTGACGAGCCCGGACAGGATGCCGTCACCACCGACGGCGAGCTGCGGCAAAAACCAGTTGTAGTTCGACGGCAGCACCGCAACCTTCGGATCGGCTTTTTTCACCGCCCGCCGGTTCTCGTCATAGGCGAGCATCGTATCGCTGCCTTCCTTGACGGCGATGACGCGGTCGATGGCCGCCATTTCCGCAAGCGTCTGCGGCGAATAGCCAAAGCCGGACGCCAACGGATACTGGAAGATAGACACCGGGATTCCGATCGCCGAGCTGACCGCCCGCACGAAGGCCACCGGCGCGCGCGGCGTGGCCGATGCACCGCCGCCAATGGGAGCGGGTGGAAACAGGACCGCGCAATCCGCACCGGCGGCCTCGGCGAGCCGAGCCTGGCTGATGGCGTCGGCGGTCGAGTGCGCAATGATGCCGGCAAGCAGCGGCTTTGCGCCGATATGGGCCCGCGTCCGGGCGATCACCGCCTGGCGCTCGGCGTCCGACAGCGAGCCGCCCTCGCCCGCATGACCGTTGACGAAAACCGCCGCGATGCCATCCGGGCAGGCGCAATAGTCGAGCAGCCGGGCGTAGCCTTCCCAGTCGATCGTCAGGTCGTCCTTGAATGGCAGCACGATGGCGACGGTGACGCCGCGCAGGTCGAGTTTCTTCATCCGATCACTCATGATCGCTCGCCCCGTGGAACCGCGCTGTGCCTGTGACGAGCTACTGCGATCATATGCGCGCCCTTTCCTCAGCCGGCGACCTGCCTTGATGAAACCATCGCACCCGGCCAGACCAGACCGAACTTCGCCACCAATGCGCGCGCGGCCGCGTCCTGCGGGCCCGGCAAGGGCAGACGCGGCGGACGCGGCACGCCGGCAGAAAAGCCCATGTGGCTGAGCAGCGCTTTGGTGCCGGCGACGTAAGCCTGGCCACCGACGAATTCGATCAGCGGCAAATAGTCGAGATAGAGCTTGCGCGCCGCATTGATGTCGCCTTCATTGGCGACGAGGCTGAAGATGCGTGCCATGGCCTGGGGTACGACATTGGAAGCAACCGCTACCCAGCCCTGCGCACCCTCCACGAAAGATTCAAACCCGAGGATACCGCCGAACACGGTCATCCGGTCACCGCACAGCCGGATGATGTCGCGCACGCGCGTCACCTCGAGCGTCGACTCCTTGATGTAAAGACAATTGTCGATCTGGGCGAGGCGCGCCACCAGCGCCGGCTTGAGATCGACGTTGGCGGTCGCCGGATTATTGTAGACCATGATGGGCAGCGAGATCGCATCGGCCACTGTCTTGTAGTGATGGACGAGTTCGTCGTCGGTCGGCGTCGAATAGAACGGTGGAATGATCATCACGCCGTCGGCGCCCAATTTTTCGGCACGACGGCTGAGGCGCACCACCTCCCGCGTATCCTCCGCACCGGTCCCGATCAGCACCGGCACCCGCCCCGCGGCCTGGGCAATTACCGTCTCGGCCACCAGAACCTTCTCGTCATCGTCGAGCGACAGGAACTCTCCAGTCGAGCCGAGGGGAATCAGCCCGTGGATCCCCTGCTCGATCTGCCAATCGACGAAGTCTCGCAACGCCTCGGCATCGACGTCGCCGGCCGGCGTGAACGGCGTGATCATGACTGTGTAGGTACCGCGAAATGTCTTCATCGAGGAACTTCCAGTTGCTCAGGTAAACCCGCGCAGCGGCCCTTATCGCGAGCCCCCGCAATGCTGCAAACGATTGCAGTATTGGCGCCGATTTGGGCAAACCACATCTTTAATTTAGGCTTGCACACGGGACATCTCGCCAATAGTTTCTTGCAATCGTTTCCATTTTAACGGCGGGATTGATGAGCGTCACGCTCAAAGATGTGGCACTGGCGGCCCGCGTTTCGGTCAGCACGGCCTCGCGCGCGCTGGGCGGCAGCGGCTTGACGAGCGAGCGTACGCAGCAGCGCTTGACGCGCATTGCGCGCGAGCTCGGTTACCGTGCCAACCCGATCGCGCGTGGGCTCAAGACCGGGCAGTCGCGACTGGTGGGATTTGTCGTCCACAACCTCACCAATGCGTCGTTCCAGGTGATGGCCGAGGTGGTGCAGGCGCGATTGAAGGCGCTCGGCTACCAGATGCTGCTGTGCATCGCCGGCGACGATCCGCAGCAGGAGAGCGACACCCTGACGACGCTTGCCGACCATCGCGTCGACGGACTGATCGTGGTGCCCACGGGCAAGAACGGCGCCCGCCTGACGGCTCTGGCCAGCGATATCCCGATCGTCTGCCTGGTGCGCCGCGACGACGCGACAGACCTCGAAACCGTGCTCGCCGACGATCCGCAAGGCGCATATGTGGGCACGCGCTACCTCATCGATCTCGGACATCGCCGGATCGGCATCATTGTCGGCCGTCCGGATACAACATCGGGACGGGAGCGACTGTCAGGCTATGTGCGGGCACTGCGCGAAGCATCGATACAAGTGGACGACACCTTGATCCATGCCGGCCATTTCGAGCCGGAAACCGGCGCCGCCTCCTGTCGCAAGCTGCTGGATCTCGCCGAGCCCCCCAGTGCGATCTTCGTCGCCAACCATGAGGCGACGCTCGGTGCACTGCGCGTGATCTCGGAACGTGGCCTGGCGATTCCCGATGATCTCTCGCTGCTCTGTTACGAGGATACACCCTGGTTCGAATGGCACCGCCCGGCCATCAGCATCGTCGATAACGGCGCGCGCGACCTTGCCAATCTCGCTGTCGACCGCCTGCTGCAGCGCATCGACGCCAAGGGCAACGGCTCCGACGGCGTGCGCGAATATCGCGTCGGTGCCCGGCTGGTCAAGCGCGATTCCTGCCGCCCGTTCGATCCGTCCACGCCTAGATATTCCGCGTCCAGATCTTCCGCATCCACATCTTCCGCGTCAAAGGCTTGATCGATGCCCTATGTCGAAATTCTCGCGCCGCCTGCTCCGCCTCACAGCAAGGCTGCGTTGGCAAAATCCATTACCGACGGCCTAATGTCGAGCTTCGGCGTCGACGCGCAGACGATCACGCTGTTTTTCCTGCCGATCGCGCCAGACGACTACGCCCATGCCGGGGAGATGGGATCACAAGGCACGGGCCAGCGTATCCTGCTCAAGGTGCACGCGTTCCGCCGCAGCGAGGCCGAGCGCCGCGCCGCAGCAGCCGCGCTGACGCGCAGCGTCTGCAACGCCTATGGCGTGCCGGGGGCCGATGTCGCCGCGTACTTCTTCGACCGCGAGAAGGACGAGGTCGCCCACGATTCCAAGCTCGCCAGCGACTGAGGGAAGCGCCATGGACCGTTTCTACACCGAGGACCAGAAGGCGCTGCGCGACACCGCGCGGCGCTTCGCGCAAGCCGAGATCCTGCCGCGCGCGGCTGCCATCGATCGCGACGACCGCTTCGACCGTTCGCTCTACAAGGGCATGGCCGACCTCGGCCTGTTCGGCATCTGCCTGCGCGAAGGCGCAGGCGGCGCGGGGCTCGACGCGATCGCGGCCTGCATCGCCATGGAAGAGCTGGCACGCTGTTCGGGCGCGGTGGCCAATGCCTTCGCCATTCCGGTCGAGGCGGTGCTGTTTTTCGACCAGCACGGCACCGAGACGCACAAGGCGCTGATTCCGCAAATCCTGAGCGGCGAGATCATCCCCGCCACTGCCGTCTCCGAACCCGACCACGGCTCCGATGTCGCCGGCATCAGGACGACCGCGGTGCGCAACGGCAACGGCTGGCTGCTCGACGGCACCAAGGCCTGGGTGACACTCGGCGGCGTCGCCGACCGCATCATGGTGTTCGCCCGTACCGGCGCGGAGTCCGGACACCGCGCCATCTCCTGCCTGCTCGTCGACGGCAAATTGCCGGGCATCGCGCGCGGCAAGAACGAAGAGCTGCTGGGCATGCACGGCCTGGAGGATTGCCAGATCACCTTCTCCGGCGTGCGCCTGCCGGCCGACAGCGTGATGGGGCCGGAGAACCAGGCCTTCAAGATGGCCATGAGCAACTTCAATTTCAGCCGGCTGATGATGGCGTCGATGGCGCTCGGCATGGCACAGGCCGCGTTCGAGGATGCCACCGCCTACGCCAAGGACCGCAAGCAGTTCGGCCAGCCGATCATCGGTTTCCAGGCGATTCAGTTCATGCTGGCCGACATGGCGACCGACATCGCGGCCGCCCGCCTGCTGATCCACCACGCCGCTCGCCTGCACGACGCCGGCGAGCCGATCGCCAAGGAAGCCGCGCAAGCAAAATTGTTCACCACCGACATGGCGATGAAGCACGTCTCCAACGCGCTGCAGATCCATGGCGGCAATGGCTATTCACGCGACTACCGCATCGAGCGGCTGTTCCGCGACGTGCGCCTCGCGCAGATTTACGAGGGCACCAACCAGATCCAGCGCCTCATCATCGCCCGCCAGGTCGAAAAGGAAGCCGCATGAATTGGAGCGTGCAACCGTGCTGAGCATCCTCACCGCGGCAGCAGCCGCCAGCCTGGTCCGCGACGCCGATACGCTGATTGTCGGCGGCAATGGCGGTACCGGCGTGGCGGAAGCCATTCTCGATGCGCTGGAGCAGCGTTTCCTCGGCGGCGGTGGGCCGCACGGGCTGACGCTGATCAATATCACAGGCGTCGGCGCGGTGACCGAGAAGGGTCTATGCCATCTTGCGCATGAGAGCCTGATCGCGCGGGTGGTCGGCGGCAATTTCGGCCTGCAGGTGCCGTTCATGCGCCTGGTGCGCGACGAATTGATCGACGCCTACAACTTCCCCCAAGGCGTGATGAGCCAGCTCTGCCGTGCCATGGCCGCGAAGCATCCCGGCGTGCTCACCCATGTCGGCCTCAACACCTATATGGACCCACGCCAGGACGGCGGGCGCATGAACGCGCGCACCACCCTGCCGCTGGTCGACCTCGTCGAGCTGCACGGGCAATCATGGCTGCTCTACCGCGCGCCTTCGCCGCCTGATGTCGCGATCATCCGCGGCACCTCGGCGGATGAAGACGGCTATATCAGCATGGAGCACGAAGGCACCACGCGCGAGGATCTCTCGATCGCGCAGGCGGTGCACAATGCCGGCGGCACCGTGATCTGCCAGGTGAAAAGGATCGTCAAGCGCGGCTCGATCCATCCGCAGATGGTCAAGATCCCCGGCTTCCTGATCGATCATGTGGTGCTCGAACCCGATCAGATGCAGACCTACGGCACCGTCCACGATCCCGCCCGCTGCGGCGAGACCCATGTACCGGTCGCGATGATCACACCAGACCCGCTCAGCGAACGGCGGGTGATCGCCCGCCGCGCCACCTTCGAGCTGCGTCCGCGCGATGTGGTCAATCTCGGCGTCGGCATCTCCGCCATGATCCCCAATGTCGCTGCCGAGGAAGGCATCGCCGATCTGATCACGCTAACCGTGGAATCTGGCGTGGTTGGCGGCGTACCGGGTCACGCGCGGGAGTTCGGCACCGCCATCAATCCCCGCGCCATCCTCGATCAGGCCTACCAGTTCGATTTCTACGACGGCGGCGGGCTCTCTTGCGCCTTCCTCTCGTTCGCGGAAGTGGACGAAACCGGCAATGTCAATGTCACCCGTTTCGGCGACCGCCGCGACGGCTCGGGCGGCTTTATCGACATCACCCAGAACGCCAAGCGGCTGATCTTCAGCGGTACCATGACCGGCGGCAAGTTCGACATCGCCGTGGAAAACGGACGGCTGGCGATCCGCCGCGACGGCGCCTTCCGTAAATTCGTGCCGCAGGTTGGCCAGATCAGCTTCAGTGCCGAGCTGGCCGCGCAGCGCGGCCAGGAAGTGTCCTACGTCACCGAACGCGCCGTGTTCCAGCTCGAGAATGGCGGCCTCACTTTGACCGAGATCGCCCCGGGCGTACGCCTGGAGCAGGACGTGCTGGCGCATATGGGCTTCCGGCCGCGCATCAGCCCCGACCTCAGGGATATGGACCCCCGTATCTTCCGGCCCGGGCCGATGGGAATCGGTCAGAGCTTCGTGGAACTGCCGGCTCGCCCGCGCAAGGTCGCCTGAGGACACGCCATGGAAACCACAGTCACCGCAGCGATCAATCTCCGCTTTGAGGATATCGAACCCGGCACGCAGTTCGAGAGCGCCGTGCACACCGTTACGCCGGCCGATATCGCGGCCTTCGCCGACGTCACGCGCGATCATCATCCGCTGCATGTCAACGCTGCTTACGCGAAATCCCGCGGCTTCCTGGCGGTGATCGCGCACGGGCTGTATGGCCTGTCCCTGATGGAAGGGTTGAAATCGGAGTTGAAGCTCTACGAAGAGACTTCGGTCGCCTCGCTCGGCTGGGACGGTGTGCGCTTCAAAGCGCCTGTGGTCGCTGGTGACCGACTGCGCGTGCGATTCCGCTTCGTCGAGAAGCGGCTGACCAAAAATCCCGCGCGCGGCATCGTCATTGAGGCGCTCGATCTGGTCAACCAGCGCGACGAAGTGGTGACGGAGGCCCGCCATACCTCGCTGATCCTGACCCGCCAAGCCGATTGCGCATCCAGTACGCCGAACGCGACATAACGAGACAACGAAAAGACGACCAGACCCGGAGAACGCCTCCTCATCTATTCACTTTGCACAGGAGTTCACGCATGCGACTTCTCAAGACCTTCTCCGCCCTCATCGTGCTCATCAGCCTCGTCCCAACAGCTCACGCCCAGAACTGCACACCTAAAGTGCCGGCATCGAGCCTGATCGAAGCCGGCAAATGGCAGATGTCGATCAACCCGACCCTGCCACCGCAGCAATTCATCGACGACAAGGGCGAACTGCAGGGGCTCAACGTCGAACTGGCCCGCGAAATCGCCAAGCGCATCTGCATCGAACCCGTCTTCCTGCGGATGGATTTCCCGCCGATGATCCCGGGTCTGCGCTCCGGCCGCTTCGACGCCATCAACACCGGTCTGTTCTGGACCGAGGAGCGCTCGAAGATGCTGTACCTCGTGCCCTACGCGCAGCAGGCGATCAGCATTTATACCGATCCTGCATCCAGTCTGAAGCTGGAGAAGTTCGAGGATCTCGCCGGCCGCGTCGTCGGCGTCGAGTCGGCGACCTATACCGAGCGCAAGGCGCGCGAGTTCAGCGCCGCGATGGTGGCCAAAGGCCTCAAGGAAGTCGAATTGCGCACGTTCACGACCGTCACCGCGACTTCGGCGGCCCTGCGCGCCGGACAACTCGAGGCAGCGCTCAACATCAACGAAACCGCCAACTCGCTCGAGCAGCGCGGCATCGCAAAAATCTGGGTCAGGGACATTGCCGGCACCGACATCACCTTCGCCTTCCGCGACAAGCTGCTGGCGCAGGCGGCGGCGGATGCGCTGACGGCCATCCGCACCGACGGCACCTATGACAGACTGTTCGACAAGTTCGGCATGACCAAGCTGAAAGCCACGACTTTCGTTATCCGTGGCGACGGTCCCACCAACTAATAGCAAGCGCTGCCGCATGGCGCGGCAGCGCTGCCCGGCGAGCAAACCGCAAACCGATCCCGACGGGAGCGCGACATGACATTCGACACCATCATCCGCGGCGGCACAGTGGCAACTGCTTCCGACACGTACGCTTGCGATATCGGGATCGCCAACGGCCAAATTGCGGCGCTCGGGCATGATCTCGGCGACACAGCACGGACCATCGATGCCACCGGGCTGCTCGTCCTGCCCGGCGGTATCGACAGCCATGTCCATCTGTCGCAGCCGAGCGGGCCCGGCATCGTCATGGCCGATGATTTCGAAAGCGGCACCCGCGCCGCCGCCTTCGGAGGCAACACCACGGTGTTGCCGTTCTGCCTGCAGGAACGCGGACACAGCCTGCGTCAGGCGGTGCGGGACTATCACGCCAAGGCCGATGGCAACTGCTACATTGACGTCAGTTTCCATCTGATCATCTCCGATCCGACCGAGCAGGTTCTCGGCCAGGAGCTCCCGGCCCTGATCAAGGACGGCTACACCTCGTTCAAGGTTTTCATGACCTATGAAGATCTGGCGCTCAGCGATCGCCAGATCCTCGAGGTGATGTCAGTTGCTCGCGAGACCGGCGCGCTGGTCATGGTCCACGCCGAGAATTTCGATGCCATCCGTTTCCTCACCGATCGCCTCGAGCGAGGTGGCCAGACCGCGCCGCATTTCCACGGCGCATCCCGCCCGATTGTTGTCGAACGCGAAGCCACCCATCGCGCCATTGCCCTTGCCGAGCTGATCGACGTTCCCGTGATGATCGTCCACGTCTCCAATCGCGAGGCGATGGAGGAAATCCGCCGCGCCCAGCAGCGCGGTCTCAAGGTATTTGGTGAAACCTGCCCGCAATATCTCGTCCTGACCGAAAAGGACATGGAAGGGCTCAACATGGAGGGCGCCAAATACGTTTGCAGCCCGCCGCCACGCGATGTCCCAAGCCAGATCGCGTGCTGGGAGGGATTGCAGCAAGGGACTTTCAGCGTTTTCTCCTCCGACCACTGCGCATTCCGCTACGACACGACCGGAAAGCTCGCGCCGAAAGGCCGCACCAGCTTTCGCTGGGTGCCGAACGGGATTCCCGGTGTCGAGACGCGACTGCCGATCCTGTTTTCGGAAGGCGTGGTCAAAGGACGAATCGATCTGAACCGGTTCGTTGCGCTCTCGGCGACCAACCATGCCAAGACCTACGGCCTCTACCCGCGAAAGGGCACGATCGCGATCGGCTCGGATGCAGACATCGCGATCTGGGACCCGGCACGCGAGGTGACGATCAGCCAGGACATTCTGCATCACGGACCCGACTACACGCCCTATGAGGGCTTCCGCGTCACCGGTTGGCCCGTGACCACGCTGGTGCGTGGTGAGGTCGTCGTCGCGGATGGCACCCTGGTCGGCCGCAAGGGGGCCGGCCAGCATCTGGCACGCGACCCTTCGCCGTTCGCCTCAGCCCGCCACTTGCGCTAATTGCCCTATTGTCCGTTACGCTCTCCGTTTTCGCTCGAAACCTTACAACTCAACGGACGCCCCGAAGCGCCGAGCCGGTTCACATTCAACCGAAATCGAAATCAGCTTTGGCAATGCAGTTCGCATTGATCAAGCGCACCGATGATGGATCATGCCTGCCGCAACGTCGGTTTGTTTGAGGTTGTCGGGATAGGCCGCGCGAGTATACTGGCTGCAAGAGAACGTCGATACTGCAAACGGGAACAACTTGCGTGAATGATGCGATGGCGACGAACGACGGCTCTCTAGATCCCCGGCTGAACTGGGCCACGCTTTCCCAGGCGGAGCGCGACGCCGCCTATGACAACAATTCGGCGGTAAAGAACAGCGCGGCACTGATCGCGGAGAGAAACCAGGCGTCCGAAGCGTTGCGCGCCAGCCGTAACTCCTTTCTTGACATACCCTATGGCGACCGCGAACGGACGAAGATCGATCTCTATCCGGCCGCCGACAGGACAGCGCCCTGCCTCGTCTTCCTGCACGGCGGTTACTGGCAGCGCAACTCACGCGACGTATTTGCCATGCTGGTCGAAGGCGTTGCGGCGCACGGCTGGTCGGTCGCCATCCCCGGATACTCGCTGGCTCCCGACGCATCTTTGACCCGGATTGTGGCGGAGGTACCCCAGTCGCTCGATTGGCTGGCGCAAAACGGAGCGGCATACGGCATTTCCGGGCCGCTCATCCTCTCGGGCTGGTCGGCCGGCGCTCAGCTCGTTGCCATGGTGCTCGACCACCCGCACGTTGCCGCAGGATTGGCGATTTCGGGCGTCTACGATCTGGCGCCGATCCGCGATACCGGGCTGAACAACGCACTGAAGCTGACCGACCGGGAAGTCGCAGCATTGTCGCCGCTTCGCCTGCCCGCCGTCCACAAGCGGCTCGATATCGCCTATGGCACGGCCGAACTGCCGACGCTGGTTTTCGATTCAATCCGGCTTCATGAGGCGCGCATGGCCGCGGGCGCACCAGGCAGGCTTGTTCCGATCGAAGGCGCAGACCATTTCAGCATCCTTGGTGAGCTGCGGCGCCCTGACGGCGCGCTTGTCGATCTCGCCCGAAAGCTTGTTGATCAGGTCTCCGGCGATCTGATCGCCCCGGCGTCGATCCAGACCTGATCGTCGCGGATCCGGGCCGGGTACAGCCGCAACGGCCGGCTGGCCCAGCCGTAGGAAATCTGGCCATTACGAAGATCGAACGAGGCCGCGTGACGGGGACAGACCAAGCGTCCTCCCGACAGGTGTCCGAAACTGAGGTCAGCCTGTTCGTGCGGGCACATCCGTTCGCAGGCCACCGCGCGACCTTCGTTCCAGACCAGGATCAGATCGACGCCGGTCACGCGGGCACAGACGATCGTTTGTGAAATCAACCGGCTGAGGCCGCAGACCGGCATCCATTTTCGGTCGCCGGGCAAGGCCGTCGGTTGGTTCTGCTCATCCGCCAAGATAAGCCTTCCGCACATGCTCGTTCTCGATCAACTCGGCGCCGGGCCCGGACAGAACGATGCGGCCGCCTTCCAGCAGATAGGCGTGGTCGCACATTTCGAGCGCTGCAAACGCGTTCTGCTCGACCAGCAGCACCGTCGTGCCGGCATCGCGGATGCCGCGGATGATCGCAAAGGTCCGCTCGACGATGTTGGGTGCAAGCCCCAACGACGGCTCGTCGAACATGATCAGTCGTGGCCGTGACATCAGCGCCCGGCCGATCGCCAGCATTTGCTGCTCACCGCCCGACAAGGTGCCGGCAGCCTGCCGCTTGCGGTCGGCAAGGCGCGGAAACTCGGCATAGATCCGATCGCGATCCGCCGCGATCTCGGCAGAGCCGGTGCGCAGATAAGCGCCCATGTCGAGGTTTTCCTCGACCGTCATATGTGGAAAAACCTTGCGTCCTTCCGGGCAATGCGCGATGCCCGCCGCCACCACGCGCGGCGGCTTGGCGCCGGCGATGTCCTTGCCCTCGAACAGCATCGATCCCGAACGCGGCGCAACCAGTCCGGAGATCGCACGCAGCGTGGTGCTCTTGCCGGCGCCGTTGGCGCCGATCAGGGCGACGAGTTGTCCGGCCTTGACCTCCAGCGAAATACCGCGCAGCGCCGTGACGCCGCCATAGCCACACACCATGTCGCGGATCTCAAGCACGTTTGGCTCCCTGCCCGAGATAGGCTTCGATGACGGCGGGATTGTTCCGAATCACGTCCGGTGAGCCTTCGGCGATGATCCGGCCGTAGTTCAGCACCACAATCCGATCCGAAACACTCATCACCATCGGCATGTCGTGCTCGACAAGCAGGATGGTTACGCCACGATCCCGGATGCTGCGGATCAGTTGCACGAAGGTGTGGGTTTCCGAAGCGTTCATGCCGGAGACCGGCTCGTCGAGCAGCAGCATCGACGGCTCGGCCGCCAGCGCCAGCGCCACGCCGACAAGCCGCTGCTCGCCGTAGGACAACGAGCCCGCAAGATCGTGGGCGCGGCGTTCGAGGCCGACCCATTCGACCAGTTCGCCGGCGCGTTCCCGCAAGCGTCGCTGCGAAGACCGCGCGCGCGGCAGGCCCAGAATGGCTTCGAGAAGACTGACCCTGCCCTGGCGATGCAGCCCGATCAGCAAATTATTGTAGACGGTGTCGTTCGGAAAAACACTGGTGCGCTGGAAGGTGCGGATCAGTCCGAGATCGGCGATCTGGTGCGGCTTCAATCCGTTGAGCGCCGTTCCACGGTAGCTCACGGCGCCATGGGTCGGATCCAGAAAGCCGGTGACGACGTTGAAGGCGGTGGTCTTGCCGGCCCCGTTGGGCCCGATCAGGCTGACGATCTCGCCCTCGCTGACCGTGAAGTTCATGTCCGAAAGCGCAACAAGCCCGCCGAAGTGCACGGCCACCTTTTCCACCATCAATGCCGCCGCAGGAGCCGCCATCACGCATGCTCCTTGGCATCGCGTTCGGAAAACGCGACCGGCACAACTTTTCCAGCCGGGCTTCGCGGCCTGGCAAATCGCTGCGCCAGCGACGGCACGATGCCGCGCGGCAACACGAACAGGATCACGATCAGCACGCCGCCATAGGCGATCCATTGCGCCTCCGGCGCCATGATCGGGCGCAGGAACACAGGCAACAATCCGAAGATCATTCCGCCGACGACAGGACCCGCCAGCGAACCCTTGCCGCCGGTGATCACCATGATCACCATCGTCACGGTATTGATGAAGGCAAACACCTCGGGATCGATAATGCGGATGTAGTGGGCATAGAGGCTGCCCGCCGCTCCGGCGATCCCGGCCGAGATCACCGCAGCCAGCGTGAGCGTTTTCGTCACGTCGATGCCGACTGACACCGCCAGCGTTTCGTTTTCCATCAGCCCGCGCATGGAGCGGCCGAAATGCGAATGCACCAGGCGCGAGATCAGCACGTAGGCCGCTACCGCCACCGCAAGCACGAGGTAGTAATTCTGCAGCTTGGTGCGCAGCGTCAGATCCCCCAGACCCGGCAATCCGATCGTGATCGAGGGAATATTGGTCAGCGCCAGCGGCCCCTGCGTCAGCTCGACCCAATTCAGCGCCACCAGCCGGACTACTTCGGCAAAGGAAATCGTCACGATGACGAAATAGGCGCCGCGCACGCGAAACGACAGCAGCCCCACCAGATATCCGCAAAATCCGGCGATGATGATCGCCAGCACGAACCCGACAATCGGCGGCCAGGGCTCGTGAACCACGCGGAGGCCGAACGGCAAACCGGCGTCGAAGCCGAGCGACGTCAGGGCGCTGACGTAGGCGCCGATGCCGAAGAACGCGATGTGGCCGAGGCTGAGCTGGCCGGTAAACCCAAGCAGCAGATTGAGGCTCATCGCGCCGATGATGAAGATGCCGGTCGTGATCAGCGCGTTCATAAGATAGGGGTCGCGCAGCCACAGCGGCACGGAGGTGAACGCGACGACCGTCAGAATGGCGACCACAGTCCTCATCCGACGCGCTCCGAACGCGCGAAAAGTCCGGTCGGCTTGAAGATCAGGACCGCAATGATGATCAGAAAGCCCATCGCATCGCGGTATCCGGACGAAACGTAGCCGGCGCCGAGTTCTTCGGCCAACGCCAGGATGAAACCGCCGATGACAGCCCCGGTGATGTTGCCGAGCCCGCCGAGGATCACGATCGCAAACGCCTTGACGGCGGCGAGGTCCCCCATTTGCGGGAAGATCACGTAGACCGGCCCAAGCAACGCACCGGCCGCGGCGGCAAGGCTCGAACCGATTGCGAAGGTCGAGGTGTAGATCATGTCGACATTGACGCCCATCAGCGAGGCGGTGTCATGGTCCTGAAACGTCGCCCGCATCGCGCAACCAAGTCTTGTCCTGTTGATCAGGAGAAAGGTCACGACGATCAGCATAGCTGCCGCGGCGAGCACGAACAGCCGCAGCCAGGACACCGAGACCGGTCCGAGTACGAGCGGCGCCTCGGGAAACGGCGTCGCGACCGATTTCGCCACGCCGCCCCATATCCACAAGGCGCCGGACTGCATCGCGATCCAGGCACCGATCATGACAAGCATGGTGGTGTCGATGTCGGAGCCGCGCAGCGGCCGCAGCAATACCAGCTCGATCGCCGCGCCAAGCAGCCAGCCGGCCAGGACGGCCAGCGGCAGCGCAAGGAAGAAATTCACCCCGAGTTGATGCACTACGATGAACATGATGTAGGCGCCGAATGTATAGAGCACTCCATGCGTGAAGTTCACGACGTTCATGATGCCGAAGATCAATGTCAGCCCAATCCCCAGCAGCGCATAGGTGCCGCCGAGGACCAGCATGTTGATCAGGTGTTGCAGAAACTCGTTCAAGGTGGCTCCCGAATATCCCGAAACAGGCGAGGCCCGCGTTCACCGCGGCCCTCGCCGGTCAGCAACGTGACGTCAAAGCGTCTTCATGCCGATCTTGCCGTCGGTGATTTCGATCAGATAGACGTTGGGCTGGCTCTGGCCGCTTTCCTTGCCTGCGGGACCGGATTTCTTGAACACGATGTCGCCATTCAGTCCCTTGATCTTGATGTCCCACAGCGCCGCCTTGATCGCCGCAGGCTCCGCCTTGCCCGCTTTCTCGATCGCGGCTGCCGCGGTGCGAATGCCGTCATAGCCGCGGAAGCTCTCGGTGCAGCCGGCGAAGTCGAAGCCGCGCTTCTTCCATTCGGCGATGAAGTAGTTGGTCGCTTCCGGATTCGGCGTTTTCTCCGGGAACCAGGGCAGGAACGTCGTCAGGTGCATGGTGCCGTTGGCGGCAGCACCTGCCTGCGCGATGATCTGATCCGGATTTTGCGAACCGCCGGTCGTGATAATGCGCTTCTTGAGGCCGAGCGCCGCCGCCTGCTTGAAGATAAGCGTGAGCTGGTCGACCGCCGTCGTCACGATGATGGTCTCGGAATCGGTACCCTTGAGCTTGGAAAGCTGTGCGCTCATGTCCTGCGCGCCCTGGTCCATCGTCTCGACGGCACCGACCGTGATCCCCTTCTCCTTCATCATCTTGCTGAAGTCCTCGGCGGTACCGCGACCCCAGTCGTTGTTGATGATGAGAAAATCGACCTTCTTCAGTTCGAGCTTGTCGACAATCCCCTTGAAGGCTGCAGCCTCGATCGCCGACGGCGGCGAGATACGGAAGATAAACGGATTCCCCGTCGTGGTGATCTTGCCCGACGAGGAGGTCTCGACCACCATCGGCACTTCGTATTCCATCAGTTTGGGCATCACGGCCAGCGTCAGGCTCGAGCCCCATGCGCCCATCAGGATCGGCACCTTGTCGCTGGTGATCAATTTCTCGGCGACGGCGGCCGCTTCCGTCGGATTGCTCTTGTTGTCTTCGATGACGAGTTCGATTTTTTTGCCGAGAATTCCGCCCTTCGCGTTGATCTCGTCGGCGGCGATCTTGGCGCCGTTGACGACATAGGTGCCGGAAGCGGCGAAAGCGCCGGTGAGCGGTTCATTGACGCCGATCTTGATGGTTTGAGCATGGGCGGCGCCGCCCAGGAAAGCAGCCGCCAGCGCTATCGCCGGCACAATTCTGAAGGTCCGTGTCATATGGTTCTCCAATCTCACGCTGTTAATCTATCCGCAGTCCAAACCTCGTTGTTCCCGGTTGCGCGGAAACGTCGATCCATCATGGCGCTCCGCCCTTGTCGGACGAGAAACGACCAAACCAGCGCGCGACCCGCGCGCGCAGCAGACCGAAAACCAGCGCCATCCCGTTCAGCTCGGCCGGAGTGGTATCGCGCGGTGACGTACCCGACAGGCGGCGGTCGAGATTGCCGGCGAATTCCGCGATCAGTCGTGCCGCGAGATCGCGCACCAGCCCCGGTCTTCCGACCTGCGCCAGCATTCCAGTCAGGGTGTACCCGATGGAGAGATCAACGCGCGTCCCCTGCGCGATCGGCACCAGCGAATAGCGAATTTCGCCCTGCGTCGAAGACCGGCTGCGCCGGTCATTGCCGATACCGACGATGCGGCCGGACATATCGGCCGGACTGCGTTCGACCCGCGCGGCACCGGAGAAGGTCACGCCTATCGGTCCCATCCTGACGCGGAGTTCACCTTCGACGCGCTCCGGTTTCGGCGCCGCCGTCAAGGATGCGCCGGGAACGCAAGCTGCGACCGCGGCGATGTCGTCGAACATCGCAAACACCCGCTCGGGCGAATGAGCGATATCGAACTGCTGATCGAGGACGGTGGCGGGGATAAAATCCGGAATCGCGACAACCGAGCTGACCGCTTCCGGCGGCACTGGTTCGCTTGTTGCCGGCCGGATGCGCTCGACCCGGTCGGCGCCGTCATAACCACTTCGACCTGAGCCAACCGGACCCAGGATCTTTCGTCCGCCGTCCGGTTCGGGCGCGATATTGCGTGCGCGCCGGGCTTCGATCACGGATTGGACCGCCCGCACGATACCGACATAGCCGGTGCACCGACACAGATTGCCGCTCAATCCGACCCGGATGAGCCGCTCGTCGGCCTGCGGCAGCCGCAGCACCAGATCGCGCGCGGAGACCAGCATTCCCGGCGTGCAGTAACCGCATTGCAACGCGTGTTCGCGGGTGAAGGCCGCGCGCAGCTCTGTCGTAACGTTGTCCTCGTCAAGGCCTTCGATCGTGGTGACCTCCGCCCCTTCGCAGGCCACCGCATAGGTGATGCACGAACGCGCCGGCACGCCGTCGAGCAAAACCGTGCACGCGCCGCAGACGCCGTGTTCGCAGCCGAGATGCGTACCGGTCAAATCGAGTTTGTCGCGAACGAAATCCGCGAGGTTGGTGCGGGGCTCCGCTGATACCCGCACCGCCCGTTGGTTCACGCTGAGTTCGATCATGCTCATGCGGCAGCCTCGCTGACCGCGCGCTTCAGCACGCTGACATGAATATGACGATGGGCCGCGCTCGATACGCCGGCTTTCGCCAGAAGTGCATCTGCCACCCGCGAGTCGAAACGATCCTTGTAGTCGCCGGCAATGCGTCCGCCGAACAATTCCGCCGCATCGGTGATGACGATCGGTGCGGCATCGATCGCCCCGATTACGATTCGGGCCGTTGCGGCGCTCGGATCGATCAGGACCGCGGCGATCGCATGCGCGAACTCGCCTGTTTTGCGGCAGCTCTTGACATACCCCCAATGCGCCGATGCCGGCCTCACTGGAACATGGATCGTCTCCACGATCTCGCCGGCACGCAGCGCAGATTCCAGCGCACCGACGATGAAATCCTGCATCGTGACTGTGCGCGCGCCCAACAGACTACGCAGCGTCAATTTCGCCCCCAGCGCCGAAAGCGCCGAAACCCAGTCTGCCGCGGGATCGGCATGGCTGAGGGATCCGCCAACCGTGCCGCGATTGCGAACGGCGCGATAGGCGATGTTGCCGGCAACGCCCTGCATGGCGCCGCGTGTGGCGTCCGGAATGCGTCCGTCCTCGATGTCGGCGTGGGTGACACAGGCCCCGAGAACGAGCTCGTCGCCGCGACGCTCGACCTGCTTGAGCTCGGCAAGCCCGGAGATATCGACGATCAGCTCCGGCTCCACCAGTCGCAGATTGAGCATCGGCCCAAGCGATTGACCGCCAGCGATGATTTTGGAGGCGTCAGCCTCGCTCAGCACGGCAAGTGCCGCCTGCAGATCGCGTGGACGTTCGTAGCCGAACGGCGCCGGTTTCATGCCGCAGGCCTCTCTGCGTCGCGCGCGGCCAGGATCGCCTCGACGACACGGTAAGGCGTAACGGGTGACTGCATCAGTTCCACGCCAAGCGGCCGCAGCGCATCGTTAATCGCGTTGACGATCGCAGCCGGCGGAGCAATCGCACCGCCCTCACCGATGCCCTTCACACCGAACTGGGTATAGGGCGACGGCGTCTCCATGTGATCGAGACGCGCCGCGGGCACCTCGGTCGGACCGGGCAGCAGATAGTCGGCTAGCGTCGTCGCCAGCGGCTGCCCGGACGCGTCGAACAGCATCTCCTCGTACAGCGCGGTGCCGATGCCTTGCGCCAGGCCGCCATAGATCTGACCGTCCACCACCATCGGATTGACGAGAACGCCGCCGTCCTCGACGATGACGTAATCAAGGATTTCGACCTCGCCCAGGTCGGGATCGACCGCGACAACCGCAGCGTGGGCGGCATAACTGAAGGTCCCGGAATCGCGCTGCGGCTTGTAGCCGGACGTGACTTCGAGACCGCTCGGATCGACATCGGGCGGCAGATCCTGCGGACGGCGATACCAGGTGTGCGCGATCTCCTTCAACGTGACGCTGCCGTTGACGCCTTGAACCTCGCCGTTCTGCAGCACCACTGCCGCCGGATCATGCTGCAACAGCTTGGCGCCGATCCGCCTGGCGCGTTCGCCCAATTCGCGGCACGCGGTTGCAACCGCGCCGCCGGCCATCACCATCGAACGCGACCCCCAGGTTCCCGTGGAGTAAGGCGTCATCGCCGTGTCGCCGAGGACAATACGCACCTTGCCGACATCGACGCCGAGCATCTCATGCGCGACCTGGGCCAGCGTCGTCTCCATGCCCTGGCCATGCGAATGCACGCCGACGCGGAGTTCGAGGCCACCGTCCGGCGTCAGCCGCGCGGACGCCTGTTCGTGGCCGGGCACCATCGGGATGCCCCAGCCGGCATAGACCGACGTCCCGTGCGCGGCCTGCTCGCAATAGATGGAGACGCCGACGCCGATCCGGCGGCCGTCGGCTTCGCCCTTGCGCTGACGTGCGCGCACGCCCTCGACGTCGATGGACGCCAAGGCGCGGCGCATCGCCTCGGGATAATCCCCGCTGTCGAAGTGCTTCCTGGTGATGTTGTCGAACGGCATCTGCTCGGGCCGCACCAAGTTGCGCAGGCGCACTTCGCCCGGCTCCAGCCCCGCTTCCGCTGCGACCAGATCGAGCATCAGTTCCAGCGCGAAGCAGACGCCGGTGCGGGCGACGCCGCGATAAGGCAGGATCGGGCACTTGTTGGTGGCGACGGAAAACGTCCGGCAGCGATAGGCCGGCATCAAATAAGGTCCTGGCAGGATACTGGCGACCTGCGCCGCCTCGAGGCACGCCGAGAACGGATAGGAAGAGTACGCGCCGGAATCGACGGTCGCCTCGCAGTCGATACCGCGCAGCCGGCCGTCCCGATCGGCATAGACCGTGATCTTGTAATGATGCTCGCGGCAGTTGGAGCTTGCGGTGAGATGCTCGCGGCGATCCTCGGTCCAGCGCACCGGATGACCGCGGCGCATCGTCAGCCACGACAGACAAACTTCTTCCGGTAGCAAAATCCCCTTATGCCCGAATCCGCCGCCAACGTCGGGCGAAATGACACGGATCTGGCCCTGCTCCATGCCGAGGCATTCGGCAAGGCCGCTGCGCGTGATATGCGGCATCTGCGCGGCGGAATGGAGCGTGAGCTGGTCAAGCCTGACATCGAAGGTCGCGACGACGCCACGGCCCTCGAGCGGCGACATGCACTGCCGCGCCGTCGATATCTCGCGCGACACCTTGATCGGCGCGTCGAGCGCCGACGAGATATCCACTTCGAAATTGGTTTCGAGGAATACGTTATCGCCCCAATGCTCGTGCACCAGAGCCGAACCCGGCTCCCGCGCCTTTCGCATGTCGTAGACAGCCGGAAGTTCTTCCAGATCGAGCGTCACTGCCGCCGCAATGTCTTCCGCTTCGGCACGTGTCGGGGCGACGCACATCGCGATGAGTTCGCCGACCTGACGCACCTTGCCGGTAGCGAGCACCGGTTGTTCGGAGATCTTGAAGCCCGGCAGCGCAGACACGGCACGGATCGGATTGACGCCGACCAGATCGGCCGCGGTGAAGACGCAGCCGCGATACTGCTCCGGCACCTGTATTCCGCGGATCCGTGCATGCGCCAAGGGACTGCGCACGAACGCAACGTCCTGCAGTCCGGCAAGACGAATGTCGGCCACGAACTGGCCACGGCCACGCATCAGGCGGTCGTCTTCCTTTCGCGGCAGCCGGACACCGACGCCTTGTCCGGCGCCCGCGCCACCCGCGTAGGGAAAATCGCGCTCATTGCGCACTGTGGCATTCTCCTCGATCGGACTGACGCCGCCCGTTACGCCGCAACCGCCTGCGGGAGTATTGGTGCCACCGCGTCATATCGCGTGCCCGCACGGAGACAGAACGCCGGCTGCAGCAGACGTTCGGCGATGACTTCGTTGTTCTCGTTGTCGCGAAGGGCGAATCGTCCGGCTTGCTCTCCGATCACCGAGACGTCGGCTTCCATACCCACCTTGAGGGCGCCGATTTCGTTGGAACGGCCGAGCATTCTGGCCGGATTGGATGTGACCATCGGCACGACCTGTTCAAGCGCAAGGCCGAGCGCCATCATCGAGCTCATCGCCTGGACCAGGCTGAATTTTGCCTGCCCGGCGAACGGATGGTTCTCGTCATCTTCATGCTGGTCGGGCGTGCCGGCAGGCGCAGGCACGTGGGTGTTGTAACCGTGAATGTCCGCGCCGAGCGTGGTGGGAATGATGCCCGCGGCTATGGCTTTCCTGGCGAGGCGATAGGAGAAATGGCTGCCGTGACCGACGTCCACCTTCAAGCCGCGAGCGAGCGCCGCCTGAATCACGGGATGCACGTCACCCTCACGGTTGACGAAACCGCCGGGATGGCGCGTGAACGGATGCGCCAGCACGTCGCCCTCGCGCAGCAACGGGATCACGCGCTCCAGAATCGTATCGACGTCTTCGCCGTTGGTGCCGCTTTCGGGCAGGCCCCAGAGCTGGCCGAAGTGCACATAGACCGGAAGGTCCGCGCGGCGTCCGATCTCGGCCGCCATTTCGATGACACGAATGCCCCAGCGCGCAAAACCGCCGATCTCCGCATGGGCCTTGATGCCTCTGACGATGTCGAGATTGGCCGTGGCCGACTTCACGGTGGCGTCGATGTCGACGCCATCAGGGCTGTAGAGCTTGGGATAATAGTGCCCCTCGAGACCACCGACCAGATAGGCTGACAGGAACGCGTAAACGCGCGACTTCGCAGGCTCGGCGACGAAGTGCCGAAAACCCGGCAACGTCATGCATGACGGACCGCCCTGATCAACCAGCGTCGTGACGCCAGACTGAACGCCCACCATGTCGGCATTCATTCCGAAGCGGCCCGTTACATACTGATAGACATGAGCGTGCGTATCGATGAGGCCGGGCAATACCAGCTTGCCGGTCACGTCGACTACCTCCTTGGCGCTGGTCGGCAAAATGTCAGGCTGCACGGCTGCAATCTTGCCGTTGCGAATGGCGACGTCCCTGACGCCATCGATGCCTGAGGCCGGGCAAATCACCCGGCCGCCGCGCAGAAGCTGGTCAAAGCTGGCGCTGATGGACATGGCGGTCTCCTCTACGTTCAGCCGGCGGGCTGATCCCCCGCTTCCGAGATACGAAGCATACTTCGTATTTTACAAAAGCAAAGCTCGTGCCATGATCAGCGTGAGGTGCCGGCGTTCGAATCGAGCTACATGCCCCGTGCTCCAAGGCTGGGAGAGTGCATTGCGGAAGACAAAAAATCGTCGCGGCGAGAGCAAGCATCGCCCCTGGCCGCTGTCACAACGGCCGGGATTTCTGATCCGGCGGCTGCATCAGATCCATGTAGCGTTGTTCCAGGAAGCATGCGGCAAATTCGAGATCACGCCGCTGCAATACAGCTTGCTTTCCGCGCTTGCGGCCCGGGAAACTGCCGATCAGACCACATTGGCGGCCGATATTGCCCTGGATCGGACGACGACCACGGGAGCATTGAAGCGCCTGGCCGCCCGAAAGTTTGTCGAAAGAGCCATCAACGACAAGGACCGTCGCGCCCGACTCTGCAAGCTGACGCCGGCCGGCGCTGCACTTCTCGCCAAAATCGAGACCTCGGCCCGGGCTGCGCATCGTGCGACGCTCGGCAATTTGACCGAACGGGAACGGACTTCCTTCATCGACATGATGCAGCGCATTGTCGCGGGCAACGCCAATCGCGACAGTCCTCCTGCCCTATTTGGCTAAGGCGACGCCGCACCACGCTGCCGACTTTTTAGCTGACCTGCATAATTTATAAGCGCCGATCGGCTTTCTCCATTCGCGTGCTCGGACACCTGCGGATCGCCATGGCAACCAGTCTTCATGATTCAATCTTGCTTGAGTTGGTCTTCCGCTGCCTTCGGCTCGCCACCGCCCATGGCATGATTGTTGCTGACAAAATACGAAGTGTACTTCGTATTGGATGTGTCCGATGTCATCCATCGCCTTTGCCGCGGTTTCCAAGCGTTATGACGATGTCGATGCGGTGAAGTCTCTCGATCTTTCCTGCGAGAGCGGAGAGATGCTTGCGTTGCTGGGCCCGTCGGGCTGCGGCAAGAGCACGACGCTCAAGATGGCCGCCGGCATCGAGCGCATTACATCCGGCGAGATCTACTTTGGCGAACGAGCGGTATCCCGGCTGACGCCTGGTGAGCGCAACATCGCCATGGTGTTCGAGGATTATGCGCTCTATCCGCACATGACGGTCTGGGAGAATGTTGCATTTCCCTTGAGGCTTCGTGGCATCTCGGGACAGAAGGCGGCCGGGCGGATCGGCGAAGTCCTTCAGCTTCTCGGGCTGCGGCAACAAGCCGACCATGACGTCAAGGGACTGTCCGGCGGCGCGCAGCAGCGTGTTGCGATCGGGCGTGCCCTGGTGCGCGATCCCGAAGTGATTCTGTTTGATGAACCGCTGTCGCATCTGGATGCCGATCAGAAGGTGCAACTCCGCGCCGAGATCAAGCGGCTGCAGAAGCTACGGCGGATCACATCCATCCTGGTCACCCACGATCAAACCGAAGCCACCGCGATGGCGGACCGCATCGCGGTGATGAACCTCGGCGAATTGCAGCAGGTGGGCTCGCCGCAGGATCTCTATGAGCGGCCGTCCAATCTATTCGTGGCCAACTTTATCGGCGAACCGCCGATGAACCTTCTTGTCGCGCAGTTGAACGATGGCAAACTGGTCGGTCGGGGTTGGACGGCAGCACTCGGCGACCGCCGCGGAATTCAGCTGGCCCGACACAATGGTGCTGCCGTCACGGCCGGAATCCATCCTGAGCATATTGGCGTCAGTCCGGTAACGGAGGATGGCGGCGCGAAAGGCGTCGTGGTCTATCGTGAGCCGCGGGGGGACGCCGACGTCCTGACGATCAGACTGGAAGGCGTCGATGGTACCGCGGAGAGCCTCGTCGCGGAGATTGGCGGACCTTCGTCCTGGCGCACCGGCGATGCTGTCCGGCTGCAGATCGATGCCGAGCGCGTCCTGGTGTTCGACACACGCAGTGGCCGCAATCTCGCGGTGGCGGCATGAACGCGCGCGTCAAGCCAGCGCCCTCCGCGATTGCGACGGCAGATGCCGTCGGCGCGGGCCTGACCGTGCGCGGCGTCTCGAAGAGCTTTCATGCGCGAGTGCTCACGGATATCGGCATCGACGTCGCACCAGGCGAGTTGGTGGCGCTGACAGGCCCATCCGGTGCCGGCAAGACGACCTTCTGCCGAATTTTGGCGGGACTGGAGCGGCCTGACGCGGGAACGCTGCTGTTGCGCGGGCAAGACCTCGCTGCGAAACCGGCAGGACTGCGCAACATCGCATTCCTGTTTGAATCCTACGCCCTCTATCCGCATCTCACGGTACGGCAGAATGCGCTTTCGCCGTTGCAGGCGCCGAACCGGTCAACCGGTCGGATGGATCTAACGTCGGCCAATCGCCGCGTTGACGAGATACTCGAACTGCTCGAAATCTCTCAGCTCGATGGCCGGTTGCCGGGAGCACTTTCGGGCGGACAGAAGCAGCGGGCAGCATTGGCGCGGGCGCTGGTGCAGACGCCGGCGGTCTTCCTGCTGGATGAACCGATCTCTCACCTCGACGCCAAGCTACGCCACAAATTGCGTGGCGAAATACGTCGCCGGCTGACTGCGCAGCCGGCGCCTGTCATCTGGTCGACTCCAGACGGCAGCGAGGCTCTCTCCGTGGGCGACCGCGTCGTCGTGATCGACGGCGGACGAGTCGAGCAGGTCGGAGTACCGGAAGACATTTGGTTGCGACCGGCGAGCGTCCGCGTCGCGCGCCTGTTCGGCGATCCCCCGATGAACCTCATTCCCGGCCTTCTCAAGCGGGAGAGCGGTGCGCTGAGCTTTCAACGCCGCGGCATGAATCTTCCCTTGCCTCCTCCGCTCGCCGCTGCCGCCGTGCTCACGGGCAGCGAGAATGTAACGCTGGGCGTGCGGCCGGACCGCCTGCGGCTCGAGGCCATCGAGACGACAGGCGCCATACCGGGGGAGATTTATTCGAACGAGCCGTTCGGAAAGTACGCGATCGTCACGGTCGATCTTGGCAGCCTGCTCGTCAAGGTGAAAGCGACTATGGCGGCAGCGGATGGTGCCGGTAGCGTCGGAAAGCCCGTCGGCATTCTGTTTCCAGATGACGAAATGACCCTATTCGACGGTGTCACCGGCGCGACGCTGGCGCACTCATCTAACCAAAGTGAACTGTAACCGAGAGGAACGAGCGATGAAAGGCATGACCTGGTATCTCACCGCCGGCTTTGTGGCCGCTGCCACGTGGAGTGCGGTGACCACGTTCTCTGGCTCTCCTGGCTATGCCCAGCCCGCAAGCTTCTATGCGGAAGCGGCGAAGCCGTACAAAGGCACCACCATTCGCGTGCTCGATGAGATTACGCCACTGCAGGAGACATTATCGAAGATCGTCCCCGAGTTCGAGAAGGAGACCGGCATCAAGGTCGAATGGGAGTTGCTCAATCATTTCGAAGTCATCAACAAAGGCCAGGCCGACATGCTGTCGGGCCGTGGCTACTATGACGCCGTGATGATGCACGGCTTTCAGCTTGGACCGATGATCTCGGCCGGCGTGATCCGCCCGATCGATGATCTCGTGAAGAATCCCAAACTGGCCGATCCCAATCTGGCCACCGCCGACTTCATCCAGCGGCCGTACAAGACCGCGGCCTTCGCCAGGGACAAGCAGTACGCTTTCATCAACTGGAACTACAACCAGGTCTATTGGGCCCGCGGCGACCTCCTGAGCGATCCGGAGGAACAAACGGCGTTCAAGGCCAAGTACGGCTACGACCTCGCGCCCGCCAGGACGATCGAGCAGATGCGGGACATTGCCGAGTTCTTCACCCGCAAAAAGGGTGAGAAGCTCGCGGGCAAGCCGCTCGAAAGCGATTTCTACGGCATCGTGCTCGAAGGTATCAAGGGCGGCTCGACCTTTGGCGTGTTGTGGAACAACTTCATGAAGAACTACGGAGGCGACATCGTCGACGCCGCCGGCAAGCCGAACTTCGACACGCCGGAGAACGTCGCAGCGCTGGGTATGTGGGCTCAGCTCTGGAAGTTCGCACCGCCCGGCATCGCCGAATACTCGCTGGTCGACGTACCAACCGTGATGGGCAACGGCATCGCCGCTCAGACCATCGCCTGGTCCGATTTTGTGCTCGGTGTCGACAGGCCCGGCGTTTCGCCCTTCGCCGGCAAGTTCGTCTATGCGCCGGTGCCGACAAAGGCGGGCAGCACGGCGCGCAGCGCCGAGGCCGAGCCTTCGGTGACCGTGATAAGCGCGGCCAGCAAGAATGCGGAGCCCACCTTCCTGTTTCTGGAATGGCTGGCCGACAAGAAGCAGCAGGACAAGCTGATCGCGCTCGGCCAGGGCGGCGTGCCGATCCGGTCAAGCTCGTGGGCGCTGCCAGCCATCAAGGACAACCCAAACAAGACGCTGTTCGCGGCGATGCAGTCCACGCTGGAAATCTCATCCGCCAAGCCGAAGATGCCGAAATATTACGAACTCTACGACATGCTGAGCAGCATCGCCCAGGAGGTCGGACTTGGCAAAATCAGCCCCGCGGATGCCGCCAAGAAGGGACAGGCGGAGATGCTCAAGCTTTGCACGAGCTGCCTGCTGTAGTTCTGCTGTTCCCGTACTTTTAGCTCGAACTTGCAAGTTCGATGATCGAGCCGGAGGCACCAAGGGTGGTCTCCGGCCGATGACTTCGCAGCCGGAGACACGCGTTGACGAGTATTACTGAAGCCATGCCGGCAAATGCTGCCAAAGCGCCCCGCGAGCGCTTCTGGTATCCGTATCTGCTGATTGCGCCGACCATGATCACGCTGACCCTGGTGTCGCTCGTCCCGTTCATCTACACGGTCTATCTCAGCTTCCATGCGGCCAAGTTCGGGCGCGTCACCGATTTCATCGGCTTTGACAATTATCTTCATTTGCTGGCCGACACCCGCTTCTGGAACTCGATCGGCGTGGCGCTTGTCTTCGTCTGCATTGCGGTCCCTATCGAATTCATGCTCGGGCTCATCGGCGCTTTGGTACTCAACCAGCATGTGAAAGGCCGGTCGATCCTGATCCCCCTGCTCTTCATGCCCACCATGATGGCGCCGATTGTCGTCGGGCTGCTGTGGAAGATCATGCTGGCGGGATCCTGGGGCCTTATCTCCTACAATGTGCTGGAGCGGTTTCATCTGATCGGCCAGACCTCGGCCTTCGCCTCGCCCGGTCTCGCGCTTTATGCGCTGATCTTTGTTGATATCTGGCAATGGACGCCGTTCATGATGCTGGCATTCTTCGCCGGGCTGCAGGCATTGCCGCTTGGACCCTATCGCGCCGCCGCGGTGGATGGCGCGAATGCCGTTCAGGTCTTCTTCCACATAACCGCCCCCATGCTCGCGCCGCTTCTGGTGGTCATCGGATTGTTGCGCCTGATCGACGCCTTCAAGGTGTTCGATACTGTCTACATCCTGACCGGAGGTGGACCTGGCATTTCAACCGAGACACCAAGCATTCTCGCCAACAAGATGACTTTCGAGTTCTGGAATATCGGGGAAGCATCGGCGCTTGCGGTGCTGGTATGGATTGCCTTCTTCGTGTTCTGCAACATTTTCTATCAGGTCGCGAAAAAGCGACTGAATGCCTTCTGAGGAGCACAATGGCCAAAATTGCGGGCAGCGCCGAAAGCTCCAGAGCCATCTTCTGGACCTCGATCGCGGTCACATACGCCGTCGTGATGCTGTTCCCGATCTTCTGGATGGCGTCGATGATGGTGAAGCCGAACGACGCGATGTTCGCGCGGCCCACGGTATGGCTGTTTGCACCGACGTTCGAGCATTTCAACTACGTATTGGCGCAAGGCTTCCACTGGAGCTTGCTGACTTCTTTCGTTCTCTGCCTAGTCTCGACCGCACTCGTCGTGATCATTGGCACGCCTGCGGCTTACGCGTTCGCGCGCTTCGAGATGAAATTGAAGGACGATCTCTTCCTGTTCACTCTGGCAACCCGGATGGCGCCCCCGGTCTGCCTCGTGATTCCGTTTTATCTGATCTTCGCCAAACTCGGACTGCTGGATACCTTCATCGGGCTTACGCTCGCCTATATGACATTCAATCTGTCGTTCTATGTCTGGGTGTTGCGCAGCTTCTGTCGCGACCTCCCTGTTGAACTGGAGGAAGCAGCCACCCTCGAAGGATGGTCGCGTGTTCAGGTCTTTCGGCGGATCGTTTTTCCCTTGCTACGCAGCGGCATTGTGGCGACCGCCGTGCTTTGCTTCATTTTCGCATGGAATGAGTTCCTGTTCGCCTTCATGCTGGGCGGCAAAGCGGTGCAAACGCTGCCGGTGTCGATCCCCAAATTGATCACAAGTCAGGGCGTGCGCTGGGGTGAAATGGCGGTGGTCGGCATGACAGCGCTATTGCCCGTACTTGCCGTGGTGTTCGTGCTGCAACGGCACATCGTGCGCGGCTTGACACTCGGCGCCGTCAAGGGTTGAGGAGCGATGACAGATCATTACTTGCCTTCGGAGCCCGGCAATGTGCAGTGGGGGCTTTGGGACGGGACATTAAAGCCGGTTCTCCGGATTGCTTCCGGGGATCGTGTCACCATCGAGACCCTATCCGGCGAGCCCGATGATATTCCCGACCCTTCGCTCGGCTTCGGCGTCGTTCCCGGACACAGAGAAGTCCTGGAGAGCGCATTTCGGGGACCGGGTCCACATCTTCTGACCGGACCCATTCACATAGAGGGTGCTGAACCCGGTGACGTGCTCGAGGTGCGCGTTCTGGATATCCAGTTGCGTGCAGATTGGGGCTGGAATTTACAGGTCCCGATGCTCGGCACCTTGCCGGAGGACTTTCCTGAATTTCGGCGCATCCACATCCCACTCGACCGCGAGCGCAACATCGCCAGGTTGCCGTGGGGACAGGAATTACCGCTCAACCCCTTCTTCGGCAATTTTGGCGTGGCACCGCCGGCGAGTTGGGGAAGGCTCTCGTCCAGGGAGCCGAGGGCGTTCGGCGGAAACATGGACAACAAGGAACTCGGCGTCGGCAGTACGGTCTACTTTCCGGTCTTCGTACCCGGCGCGCTGTTTGCCGCGGGCGACGGTCATGCTCTTCAAGGCGATGGAGAGGTCTGTCTCACCGCGATCGAGGCTGCCTTGACCGGGACGTTCGAATTCCACATCCGCCGTGATCTCCAGCTGAAGTCGCCCCGAGCCGAAACGCCTGCGGATTGGATCACAATGGGGTTCGACGAGGATCTCGACGACGCTGCGAAAGCAGCTTTGCGCGACATGATCGTGTTGATCAGGGACCATACGGGACTCAGCGCCCAGGATGCCTACACGCTCTGCTCGATTGCAGCCGACCTAAGAGTTACTCAAATGGTCGACGGCAACAAGGGAATCCACTGCGTCATCGCGAAATCGCGCCTACCCCGCGAACTTAACACCCCCAATCCATAAACCTCGCCTCTTTCCCTAGCGGCCAGGGAAAGTACAGGTCCGCTCTGGCAACCCCTTCCCGCCGCTGACACCTCAGCGCGTTCGGTTTAGCTTGCCCACTCTGGTTGTCGCTGGATTTTCCTGGATCTCCCGGTGCACACATCGTGCACACGCCGCCCTTTAACTCATGGGAGAACTTGAACTCTCGCCCCAATCCATCATGGGCGCGGCGGAGAAGCGATGGTCGATGCTGCCCAAGGTTCCTTGCGCAACGCCATCCAGCGAGTCTCGACCTAGACGATCATCCATAAGCGGGAAGATCATCTGCTGGCCTGCGTATGATCGAACGAAGCCAGCCCGACTAGAATTTGAAACCGTCTCCTGCGACAACCGAGTTCTACTCGGCAGCCATTGCTGTTCGCAATTCCAATTCCTCCGTTGAGTCCACATGGAGTTCGTCTGCAGTTGGCTTGATCCGAAACCACGCAGCATAGAGCGCAGGAAGGAACAGCAGGATCAGCACCGTGCCGATCGCGGTGCCGCCGATCAGCGTATAGGCCATCGATCCCCAGAAGACGGAATGCGTGAGAGGGACGAAGGCCAGCACGGCAGCAAGCGCGGTCAGGATCACGGGCCTCGTGCGTTGCACCGTGGCCTCGATGACGGCGTGATAGTCATCAAGGCCGGCAGCACGGTTCTCCTTGATTTGTTCGGTCAGGATCAGCGTGTTGCGCATCAGGATGCCGGCCAGTCCTATCAGGCCCAGAATAGCGTTGAATCCGAAGGGCTGGTTAAAGGCGAGCAACATCGGCACGACGCCGACGAGGCCAAGCGGTGCCGTCAGCATGACCATGGCCATCGTCGAGAAGGATCGCACCTGCAGCATGATGACGATCAGCATGGCGGCGATCATGGCGGGAAAGACCGTCGCCAACGCGTCATTGGCCTTGGTTGCCTCCTCGATCGATCCGCCCAAATCGATGCGGTACCCGGCCGGCAGCGATGCGATCAGCGGCTGAAGGGCCGTCTTGATCTCCTTGGAGACCTCTGGAGGCTGTGTCGCCTCGTTGATGTCCGAGCGAATCGTGACGACGGGTGTGCGATCGCGGCGCTTCATAATCGGCTCTTCCAGGCGGATTTCCGAATGGCCGATCTGGTCGAGCGGAATCGAGCGGCCGTCCCGGCTCATCAGTGAGAAATCCGCCAGACGCGCCGGATCCAGCCGCTCGCCGCCGGCGCTGCGTGCCACGATGGGGACATTGCGAATGTCCTCGCGGACCTGGGTCACGGCGACGCCGGTGAGAAGGAACTGCAGCTGCCGGCCCACCTCCGCTGGTGAGAGGCCGATGAGGTTCAGTCGATCCTGATCCGGGATGAAGCGGAGCACGGGTGTGCGATTGCCCCAATCGCGGTTCGCTTGCCGCACATCGGAAACGCCGCGCATGATATCGAGGGCTTTTTCAGAGATCGCGTACAACTGCGTGGGATCAGGTCCCATGACGCGAAACTCGACCGGGAACGGCGTGTAGGGTCCGAACACAAGCTGAGTGACGCGCACATGGGCCTCAGGTGCAAGCCCATCTGACACCGCCTGTCGGAGCCGGTGCTTTAACGCTTCGCGCGCCCCCTCATCCGGCGTGAGCACGACGATCTTGGCGAAGGCCGGATCAGGCAGTTCCGGCGCCATCGCGAAGAAGAATCGGGGAGCGCCCTGACCGACATAGCTCGTGACGATCTTGGCCTCCGACTGCTGGTCCAGCCAGTGTTCAAGCTTCTCGACTGTGGCGGTCGTGGTCCCAATGCTGGTGCCTTCCGGCAGACGAACCTCCACCAGCACTTCGGGGCGGTCGGACGTCGGGAAGAACTGCTGTTTGACCGCGCCCATGCTGACGACGGAAAGCGCGAAGGCGATGGCGACGATGGCGCTGGTTACGAACTTGTGGCGTACAGCGAAGGTGATGAGGCTTCGCAGGCGCCGATAGTTCGGTGTGCCGTAGATCGCATGGTGACCGCCTTCGACCGGTTTGATCGCGGGCAGCATCTTGACGCCAAGATAGGGCGTGAAGATCACCGCGACGATCCAGGAGACGATGAGGGCGAACCCGACGACCCAGAAGATGTTGCCGGCGTATTCGCCGGCTGTCGAGCGCGCGAAGCCCACCGGCAGGAAGCCGGCGACCGTCACGAGCGTGCCCGACAACATCGGTGCCGCCGTGTGGCTCCACGCGTAGGCCGCCGCCTTGATGCGGTCCATGCCCTCTTCCATTTTCACCACCATCACCTCGATGGCGATAATGGCGTCGTCCACGAGAAGACCAAGCGCCAGGATGAGGGCGCCGAGCGTGATGCGGTCGAAGAACCGGCCGGTTTCCAGCATGATCAGGAACACGACGGCAAGGGTCAGGGGGACGGCAGCCGCCACGACGATGCCGACGCGCCAGCCGAGGCTGAGCAGGCTCACCAGCAGCACGACGCCGAGCGCCATCGCAAACTTCATCATGAATTCGTCAACCGCCGAGGTGATGTTGACCGCCTGGTCGCTGACCTTGGCCAGGGTCATCCCGAGCGACAGCGTCCGGGCGATAGCCGCGGACCGCTCCTCCAGCGCCTTGCCAAGCGCGAGGCCATCCCAGCCTTCCTGCATGACCGCCGCGAGCAGGATGGAAGGCTCACCCTGGTGTCGGATGAGGTAGGTGGGAGGATCCTCGTAGCCGCGGCGGACTTCGGCGATGTCGGAGAGTTTCAGCGTCCGCCCCGCAGCGACGATCGGCGTGTCGGCGATCGCCTGCACGCTGTCATAAGCGCCGTCGACCCGGATGAAGACCTGCGGCCCCTTAGTATCGATCGAGCCTGCCGGTGTGAGGGTGTTCTGCCGCTGCAAGGCGGCAACGATATCCTGCGCCGACACGCCGAGGGTTGCCAGTTTGGCGTAGGAAAACTCGATGAATATCTGTTCGGGACGTTCACCGAGAATGTTGATCTTCTTGACGCCGGATACGTGCAGGAGGTCCTGCCGAATGGCCTCGGCTTGCCTGGCGAGTTCCCGCATCGGCATACCCTTCGCCTTGAGGGCATAAAGGGCGAAGCTCACGTCCGAATATTCGTCGTTGACGAAGGGGCCGAGCACACCGGGCGGCAGCTTGCGTGCTTCATCCCCAAGCTTCTTGCGGGCCTGGTAGAACTCCTCCTGCACGCTGGATGGCGGTGTGCTGTCCTTCAGGGCAACTGTCATGTACGCATAACCTGGCCGTGTGGTCGTCTCCACCCGATCGTACCAGGTCAGTTCCTGAATCCGCTTCTCCAGGGGTTCGGCGACCTGATCCTGCATCTCGCGCGCCGTCGCGCCTGGCCATACCGTCGTGACCGTTAGCGTCTTGATGGTGAAAGAAGGATCCTCCGCCCGCCCGAGCATGAGGAAGGCGTAGGCGCCCGCGGCCGCCAGCAGAACGATGAAGAACAGGGTTACGGCCCGTTCGCGAACGGCGATCGCGGAAAGATTGAAATTCAGCATTTGGCTTTTTCCTCGCCGTTCGTCCTTGACGCTCGCACCGTCCTGCAGCAGGTGGGCGCCGCGTGAACCCCGCTTGCCCAGAGAACGCGGCCTCTGACTGCGCTTCTGCTAGCTCACAATCGGTTCGGCGACAGCTTCCTTGAGGCCGGCTGCCGCTTGGACAGCAAGCCCACGGGCCGCTTCCTGTGAATCCTGAAATTCTTCGAGTGCATGGACTCTGCCCCACCGCAGGGTGAACACGTGGAGACCGCGGTTGACGTACGACGCGTCGCCATGGGGCAGCATTGCGGTGCCGTCCCACTGGACAAACACCGTGGTATTCCACGGCCAGCCCTTCACCCAGATCTTGTTGACCGTGAGATGGAGAGTGGGCTGGACGCGGCCGAGGCGTTCAAACCAGCGGCGCAGGGCTGCTTTGTCGTGGCGCTCGCCACCAAGCGCGTGGGCGCCGGAAACGCGGTGATGGACATGCGGCGCGACCGCTTTCACCGCTTCATCCCAGCGATGATTGTTGACGTGGTCGAAGGTCTTTCGGATCTCTTTCTCGACAAAGTAACTGTACAGCATCTGACTTCTCCAACGGCGGTCGCGGAAAAATTGAAATTCATCAGTTGCTTCTGCTTTCAGAGGCCGTCCTGACGCGAGCGCCCTCCTGCAGGAGATGAGCGCCGAGGGAAACAATCGGATCACCAAAGCTCAGTCCGGAGATCACAGCGGTTTCGCTGCTCACCCGAACAAGTTTGACGGGCCGAAAGCGTACGGTCGACGTAGCGCTGTCCAGGACCCAAACACCTGTCTTCCGGCCGTCATCGAGCACGGCTCCCAGCGGCACCTGAACTTCCGGCTGACTTGCCTGGCTCGCCAGCCGAATGGTTACCGTCGCGCCAAGCGGGGCTAGCGCGGCCTCACCGTCGAGCACATAACGGGCCTCATAGGTGCGGGTCTGAGCATCGGCGGCGTCCGACAACTGGCGCAGATGCGCTGTATAGCGCTGCCCATCGGCCCCATACACGCGGGCCTCGGCCGCGGAGCCGATGGCCGGCCGGATCGTTTCGGGAAGCGCAACCACCGCTTCGCGCGGGCCGGCCTTTGCGATCCGAACGACTGTCTGGCCGGCCGAGACGACCTGCCCGGGCTCGCCAAGCGTTTCGACCACCGTTCCGTCTGCGTCCGCGACCAGGACCGAGTAAGTCGCCTCATTCTCGGAGACCCGCGCATCAGCCTCGGCGGTGGCGAGTTGCGCCTCGGCGGTATCCAACGCGGCCTTCGCTTGCTCGTAGCGCTGTCGGGAAGCCCATCCGTTGCTCACCAACTTGGCGTATCGCTGTTCATCCGCTTCGGTCTGAACGAAAGATGCCCGCGCTGCAGCAACGGCGTTGCGCTTTGCCGTGACCGCAAGGCGAAGGTCAGTTTCGTCGATCCGCATCAGCGGCTGACCGGCTTTGACCTGCTGACCGGCATTCACAAGCCGTTCCACGATCTTGCCGGCGACGCGAAAACCGAGGTTGCTCTGGACTCGCGCCCCAATGATGCCTGTGAAGCCGCGCTCGGATCCGGCCACCCGCGCAGCTGTCACCAGCCTGACGATCGGCGGTTCCTGCCGCGGGTCGCTCACGGCGGTGGCTGCCTGCGTGCGAATGGAAAGTGCGACGAACGCGGCCACCCCGGACACCGCGATCAGGATGCTCCCCAGCACAATAATGGGTCTCTTTTTCATGGTCCTGTCGCCTCACCAAATAGATTGCGTTCGAACTCTATATCTGATATAGATTTCGAACGCAATCTAAAAAAACGGAGATCGACATGCGAGTGAGTCGCATTCAGGCAGCGGAAAACCGCGAAACCGTAATCAATGTGGCCAGTCGCCTTTTTCGGGAGTGCGGCTTTGATGGCATCGGCCTCAAGGATCTGATGAAGGGTGCCGGCCTGACGCAAGGCGCCTTTTACAAGCAGTTCGCGTCAAAGGAGGACTTGGCCGCGCAGGCGTCCAGGCGGGCATTGGAGAGCGCCACCCTCCGATGGTCGGCCGCGACCGCGGCGAAACCTGAGGATCCCCTTGGCGCGGTGGTCGCGTTCTATCTCAGTCCGGAGCACCGCGACGAAAAGATGGACGGCTGCCCGATCGTGGCGCTCGGCTCAGACGTCGCCAGACAGGGCAGCGACGTGAAAGCGTCATTCGAAACCGGGATCAAAGACCATCTCGAAATCCTCAGCCGATTGATTGCCAAAACCAACGGCGAGAAGCCCAAAGGCAAAGCGATGGCCATTCTCTCGACGATGGTCGGTGCGCTGATGCTATCGCGCGTCGTCAACGATCCCGATCTGGCTCAGGCCCTTCTGAAGGCGGCGGCCAAACAAGTCCGCGAAGCCGCTGCCGCCTGAGAGCTAGTCAATTTTACAAATTCGTGGAGGACAAGAAATGCGCAAATCCGGGATCCATAATTTTCCAGCAATCGATCGTGTCGTTTATGGCAAAGCTGCGGCTGAGTCTTTGAAAGATGAGGTGGCGCGACTGAATGCTAAACGCGTTTTCCTCATCGTCAGTCGAACCTTGAACACCAAGACCGATGAGATCGAGAAGATTCGTCGTGCTCTTGGCGACAAGCACGTGGCGACCTTTGATGGAATTGCGCAGCATACGACGCGCAAGCAAGCTGCCGAGGTGGCCCGTCAAGCGAATGACGCAGAAGCTGATCTAATCGTGGCTGTTGGGGGAGGTTCTGCTATCGATCTCGCCAAGATAGTCATCATGGCAATGGAACATGATATCCACGATGAAGCGGGCTTCGATCCGTTTCCCATGGGCCCGGGCGTAAACTTCTCCCCGTTCCTTTCGCCCACGGTCCGACAGATCGCGGTACCATCGACTCTAAATGGTGGCGAATACAATGCAGCAGCGCTCGTTACGGACGAGCGCCGTAAGTTGAAACAGATCTTCTTCCATCCCCAAATGATGCCTCTGGCGATTATTCTCGACCCTGCCCTCACCCTTCAAACGCCATCAAAACTTTGGATGGGATCAGGAACGCGCTCAATGGATCACGGTATCGAAGCGTTATGCTCGCCTGCCGGCACCCCGTTGGCTGACGAAGTCGTCCTGGCGGGCATCCGCATTCTGCGTGAAGGAATGCTCCAGACCTTGCAGCAACCTGATGACCTGGAGGCCCGTCGACTATCTCAATACGGCTCATGGCTCGCGGCTTACGGCCTACAGGCGCGCGTCCCGATGGGAGCAAGCCACGGCATTGGCCATGTGCTTGGAGGCACCTTCGACGTTCCCCATTACTACTGCACACCTGTCATCATGCCGAGCCTTCTGCGCTATAACAAACCATTCACCGAGGAGGCGCAGAAGCGTTTGGCTACGGCGCTTGGCGCCCCGGGTGGCGACGCCGCAGACGCCTTTGCGGCATTCACCAACAGACTTGGACTACCCGGGCGCCTCGCTGATGTCGGCATCAGTGAAGACAAGTTCGATCAGATCAGCAAGATCGCAATCAATCATCGCTTCGTACAGGCCAATCCGAGGCCTTTCAAAACAGAAGCGGAGATCATCGATCTGCTGCGAATGGCCGCTTAGCTGCCATCAGCGGCGATGGATCAAGATCGGCTACGCGGGGAATGGCGATCGACCTGGTGACGAAGCATCAGCCCTGACGTCTTGGACTACTCTGGCCCCGTCGCGGCCTGTTTGAGGTCATCGCGCTTTTCCGGCACCGCTCTGTTGCGGTCGCGAGCAGTTCGCGGCCGAGGCTGCTCGATGCCGGCATCGCTCTGGCCAGGACTAACGCGCCGAGCATACGGCAAACCACATCCACCGCCTCGTCGCGCGCGGACGGCGCCTTGGGCAGCAAATTTGCGATCGAAGCGATCATTCGTTCAACGCCTTCCGCAAATACGCATTTTATGTCATCCGGCCGTCGCGCTACCTCGCCTGCCAGCGCAGCGGCCGGGCACGTCGAGCCGGGCGCGTTCCGGGCCTCCTCCGACAGATACGACGTAATGAATTCATCCAGGGTCGGCATTCCCTCCCGCACGCCATCCATCTGCCGGAAGGCGTAATCGAGTGCCTCGCCCGCTAACGCGTCTTTCGATTCGAAGTGATTGTAGAAGCCACCATGCGAGAAGCCCGCTGCCTTCATCAGGTCGTTGACCGAAATGCCGTCGAAACCACCTTCGCGAAAAAGCTTCGAGGCCTTGGCGATAACCCTTTGCCGATTTTTCTCTGCCTGATTCTCGGTAATTCGCACGATCAATCTCCGAAACGCCCAGTTCACAACAATGATACACATCATCATTAATGATTGACAACACCGTTTAATAATGATGACAATCATTATTGTGATGCCGTGACATCCCAGGGATTCAGGAGGAAAAATGCCATTTTGGAAGATCTATCATCCGGTTGGCGCCTTCAACGCTGAAGACAAGCGCGCCCTGTCACAGCGCATTACCGAGCTTTATCGCGCGCTTCCAAAGTTCTACGTCATCGTCGTGTTTCAAGAGGTCGCGCCGGAGTCGTTCTACATGGGCGGCGAGCCGGCGCACAATTTCGTTCGCATCTGGGTAGATCACATCGCGCGATCATTCCCGCCTGACGCCAAGAAACTAAAAGCCAAATGGATGGGCTGGGTTGAAAAGGCGCTCGCGCCCTACATCAAGGATCGCGGCAGGGATTGGGAAATCCACATCGACGAAACACCTTTTGATCTCTGGCAGGTTCAAGGCATGCCCGCGCCACCGCCAAATTCAGAATATGAGAAGCTGTGGCTCGAGCAAAACAAGCCGGTGCCATACCCGATTCAAGAACCGGCCTAGATTCATGTCGATTATTGGAGCCCTGGATTGAAATGAGCAACCGTCACCGTTTTGCAGTCGTCACCGGTGCGTCGTCGGGAATTGGCGTTGCTTATGCCGAGCGAATGGCGGAACGCGGCTACGACTTGATTCTCGTCGCCCGCCGTCGAGACCGACTGGAGGACGTTGCCAGGAGAATCGAAGTCAAGGCGAAGCGCAGGGTCGAGATCGTGATTGCCAACCTCGCGGATGCGAAGGACCTGTTGCGCATTGAAGCGCTACTAACCGAGCGAGAGGACGTCGACGTCCTGATCAACAATGCCGGCCTGGGCGCACTTGGGCCGACCTCGAAGGTGACTGCGGACGCACTGGAGAACCTGATAAAAATCAATATCCTGGCACTGACGCGACTGACTCATGCCGTCCTGCCGGGCTTCCTGCGACGCAATTCCGGTACGATCATCAACATCGCCTCCATGATCGCGGTGATGCCGACGCCCTCCGGCGCGGGCTATTCCGGTTCCAAGGCATATGTTCTGAATTTCACGCGCTCGCTCCAGATGGAGCTTGCCAAGACAAGCGTCATTCTCCAGGCGGTACTTCCCGGTCCGGTTCGCACCGAGTTTTTTGAAGCATCCGGTCTTGCTGCAGCCCCCTTCCCCAACGAACTCTTCATGTCCGCGGAGCAGTTGGTCGATACCGCTCTGCGGGCGTTGGACCAGGGCGAGCTCGTCTGCCTTCCGTCGTTAGAGAATGCATCGCTCTGGACCGGCTTTGAGGACGCTCGCATTGCATTGAGCCGTGGGCTCATGCAGTCGGGAAAGCCGGCGACCAGATATTCGGAAAAACGCCCGTAACAAATAGTTGGGTGTTATTGCCGTAGCGGACCTTACACCGCTCGGATGCGCGGCGCTGATCAATTCCACCGAGGAGCCTTTTATGAAACGAGACGGCAAAGTGGCGATCGTGACCGGCGTATCATCGGGAATCGGGCAGGCCTCCGCAAAGGCGCTGCACCAGGCCGGATTCCGCGTGTTCGGCACCAGCCGGCGCGTCGTCGCGGGCACCCTCGATGGGATTACGATGGTTACCTGTGATGTGACAGACGACACATCGGTTCAGACAGCCGTCGACAAGGTGCTCGATACGACAGGAAGGATCGACGTTCTCGTGAACAACGCGGGGACCGGCCTGCTCGCCGGTGCTGAAGAATCTTCGGTGGACCAAGCCCAGGCGCTGTTCGACGTAAATCTTTTCGGAGTGATCCGCACGACCAACGCCGTCCTCCCGACCATGCGCCGACAAAAGGCGGGACGGATCATCAATATAAGCTCGATCCTTGGCCTGATACCTGCCCCATTCTCGGCGCTCTATTCCGCCACAAAGCATGCGCTCGAAGGCTATTCGGAGTCCCTCGACCATGAGGTGCGGACCTTCGGCATTCGAATTTGCTTGCTTGAGCCGGCCTATACCCGCACTTCATTCGAACAAAACATGGTGCTTCCGGATCGGAGCCTGGACGCCTACGTGTCGGCGCGAATGCGCTCCAGCGCGGTGATGCGCGAGGTTATGAAGACTGCCGATAGTCCCGAGGTTGTAGCCGAGATGGTCGTGAAAGCCGCGACGACGCCATCGCCCCGCCGGCGGTATGCCTGCGGAAAGATGGCGCGGCAGGTGAGCATGCTGCGACGCTTCGTCCCCGCACGGATGTTCGACAAGAGCCTGCGCAAACAGATGGGATTGCCGGCGTAACCGGACTGGCCAGGCCGATCTCGACCGGCGCAGTGATCCGGTCGCGACCTTGCGCCGACCGCCAAGCCATCGATTGCTGTTCGGAGCCAATCTTGAATCCGCGCCGAACGACGTTCATGGCCAACTCAAAAAGGTAATCTCTCTATGCGTCGCGTTGTCGTTACGGGGTTGGGACTGGTATCGCCGCTGGGATGCGGCAGTGAATTGGCATGGTCCCGCCTGCTCGCGGCTCGTTCTGGGCTTGTCGCGCTTCCCGAATGGGCGGCTGTACTGCCCGCGCGGGTCGCTGGAATCGTCCCGACAAAGGCCCACGATCAGGCTGGAGGGTTCGATCCGGATCTGGTCGTCCCTCCCAAGGATCAGCGGAGGATGGATCGCTTCATCCTGTTCGCACTGGTCGCCACGGCCGAGGCCGTTGCACAAGCGGCGTGGACTCCTTCCGACGCGCATTCGCTGGAGCGCACGGCGACCGTGATCGCATCGGGCATCGGAGGCTTTCCCGCGATCGTCGAGGCGGTTCGCACCACCGATCAGCGCGGCGTCCGACGTCTCTCGCCGTTCACGGTGCCGTCCTTTCTCGCCAATCTTGCGGCCGGCCATATCTCCATCCGATACGGTTTCAAGGGTCCCATCGGCACGCCGGTCACCGCTTGCGCCGCCAGTGTGCAGGCGATCGGCGATGCTGCGCGCCTTATTCGAGCCGACGAAGCGGACGTTGCGATTTGCGGTGGCTCGGAAGCCTGCATCGATCTCGTGAGCCTCGGCGGCTTTGCCGCCGCCCGGGCCCTTTCGAGCAGTTTCAACGAAACGCCGGCGCGCGCGTCCCGCCCCTTCGACCGCGACCGCGACGGCTTCGTCATGGGTGAAGGCGCCGGCATCCTCGTTATCGAAGAGTTGGAACACGCGCTGCGCCGCGGCGCTGAACCGATCGCCGAAATCGTCGGTTACGGCACGACCGCCGATGCCTACCATATCACGTCTGGACCCGAGGATGGCGACGGCGCGCGGCGCGCCATGGCAGGCGCCTTGAGGCAGGCCGGCCTCAAGCCCGGCGATATCCAGCATGTCAACGCCCATTCCACTTCGACACCGGTTGGCGACGTTTCCGAACTGGAAGCGATCAAATCCGTGTTCGGCCGCGAAGGAAAAATTGCCGTGAGCGCCACCAAATCGGCGACCGGTCATCTGCTCGGCGCAGCCGGGGGAGCGGAAGCGATCTTCACGATCCTCGCGCTACGCGACCAGGTCGCGCCGCCCACTCTCAATCTCGAAAACAGCGACGTGGCCGCGGAAGGCGTCGATCTCGTCTCTCGTGCGCCCAGGCGCATGGCGATGGAGCATGCGATTTCGAACGGATTCGGCTTCGGAGGCGTCAACGCCAGCGTCATCTTTCGACGTTGGCAGTAACGACCCGCGACCAACTTTCAAGGCCGCCCTGCCATATCCTCATCCTCCGATCGTTCCGCCACACAGCCGCGTGGCTCGCAGTGGGGCGCGGTCTTGCTTTACAGTTCCAGATGGCGGTCGATGATCTCGCACGACCGCTCGGCGGGTTCATGTGCGGGAAAATGCAGCATGATTGCAAGTTCCGCAAAACAAGGACCCCGCCAGTTACCAACGTAATCTGGCGGGGCTTGTGAACTGATCTCTGGTTTGACTTGCCATTCTTCTCGCTTTGGCTTGTCATTCCATCGACCGCTCACTGACGAATCAACGGATTCCCCTGACTAACGTTCCAGGGGCCAGCACAATTTTTTCCGCGCCCGAGCCAAAGGTTCCAATCCGTTTCGGTTTTACCCGAGCAGATGTTTTCCTGGCTTTCTTTCAAATGCCCTTCGACGGGCATTTCACGCAGGCACTTCTCAAAGGCTACGACAACTTGAATTGCCGAATTGGTTTCCTATATTTGTACTGGAACAGTAGATCAGGGATCGCTTCGGCCTTTGCCGATCTGGACTTCCCGAAGGCCGGAACCCGCCTCATCGGCTGCCCCAAACACTTCCAAATGACTTTCTCAAATGAACGTTGCGCGGCTTCGGCCGGGCGACGCAAAGGATGCACATGACAACCACTTCTGAATTCAGGGGAGCGGTGAAGCCGCGCCGTCCCATCAAAATGCTGCGCAAGCCTCAGATGCGCCAAGCCAGGCACTCTGTGCGCAACAACGTCGCGACCAGGTCGCCTGAGAATGCGCAAAGAAACTATGAGCGCTATCTGGCGCTGGCCAACGCCGAAGCCTTGAAAGGTGACCCGATCGCCGCCGAAAACTATTTTCAGCACGCCGAGCACTATCTGCGATCGATGCACGAGAACGACGCCACCGCGGCCCATGATCGCCGCCCGTAGTCCACGCAACGGCGTAGCTTGATTTCGAATCGGCGCCAAGGAGCGACCGCCTGTCTCCAATGCACGACTGCACCCTGCCGGGGTATATCAGTGCGCGAGGAAGGAACATTTTGGACTGCGCGCGAGCAAGTCGGCCGTGACGCCGCCAAATACCCATTCGCGCAATCGCGTATGTCCATACGCGCCCGCTACAATCAGATCGGCACCACGTTGCTCCGCCGCCAGAATGAGCGAGTCCGCCACCGATCGTTCGGCCCACGCGCATGGCTCCGCCTTTGCCTTGACGCCATGACGGCCGAGAAACGTCGCAACGTCGGTAACCCTTGCCTTGGCGGGCCCGATTTCGGATTGATCGACGACTTCGATGACCGACACGGCATCCGCAGCCTTAAGCAGCGGCAGCGCATCGAGACACGCGCGGCGCGCTTCGCGCGTATCTGTCCAGGCGACGACAATATGCTTCGCCTCCAGGCTTCGTGCTCCCTCTGGAACAACCAGCACCGGCCGGCCAGCGCGCATCAGCACGTCGCCAGGGTCCGCTGAGCGGAAAACGCCGAGCCGGGCGGGATCACGGCCGAGAACAGTGATATCGGCGGCGCGGCTTTCGCGCACCAGTACATCTTCGGGAAAACCAATCACGGACCGCCATTCAATTTGGAGCCCGTTAACGGCCGGAGAGTTCCGGAAGCTAGCCTCCGAGTTCCTGAACTCCGTTCGGACGTGCTCCTCTTCCGCCTCCATATCGACTGCGATGGCAACGCCGCCGTAGCTATCGACCATAGGTGCCCGCGGCTGGCCTGCGGCTATACCGATTAGCCTGGCGTTAAAACGACGCGCAAGTTGCGCGGCGCATTCGAGGCGACTGCGCGATATGCCGGCCGGTTCGATATGCACGAGTATGGATGTCAGCATCCGATTTTCCCTGCTAGCGGCCAAAATGTTCCCTGGAGGTCGGTTCCTTGAAGATCAGAGATCTCGGTTCAACCACTGACGTTTGGCGAGGGCCGGATTCGATCACGTAGAACCCGCGCTCTCCACGTGAGGTTCAGTTGCTCGATATGAATCGGTTGCCCAGAAGCCGTTTGCCGGCCGATTGCCCCGCGCCGATCGGCTGATGGAATCTTGATAAACCGGCGAAGGTGGCTGACACAGCAACAGGCCCGCACCGGCCGCCGTGAAGGAGGCCAGGAATTGAATCTCCGGCGGCTCTGCGGGATTGCGCGCGATTGCCGCGGCTTCATATTGAAGTCTTGCGTTGCAAGCGCAGCTCGGAAGGGCATCGAAACGGCCGCAGGCATCGTGACGCATGCAGGCAGCATCCAAGACATCAACGGGCCGGGTTCCTGGTCGGCTACCCAAGCCGCAGTAATTCCCGTGATACAATAGTCCGCCGGGATCGACATGATGGTCGCCGCCAGGGATCGATTGCTGGGTACGAATCTCCCCGGATCGAGCTTCCGCCGTCGCGGTCAGCACAACACAGGCGCATAGAAGAAAAACCACGTGCGCGCGCTTCAGCTGGAAACGCGCGGCATAAACTCTCGTCATCTCTGAACCGTCCGAAATAAATAACCGGCCAGAAAAATCCGCTGAGGATAACGTTCAGCGCGTAGCCCGGTTCCAAGTAGGCCAAAAGGCGTGAGGCCGTTCTGACGATCCGATACCCGGCCGACCTCAGGCCTCGCTCTGCTTACGCGCAAGCCGCGATTGCCGGACCTTGACCCGGGTCTTTTGCCGCCGCGGCAGCGCCGTGTCGTGGCCACCAGCCGTCTTCTTGCTCTTTGGGGTTCGTCGCGCGGCGGGGGTGTTGGCCAGCTTTTTGGCTTTCGGGGTACGAACCATTCGGACTATCTCCTCCTGTCACAGCTCTCCTGCAAACGCCGAGATTCCGATACGGACGCGGACCTTGCGACGAGTATCGGCTTCCCAGGCAGATGCGAAGGAACGTCCGAGAGCGGGATGAGTTGCGCTCATGAGCGACGGCGATTGTCGGCTTACCGATCGCCCCTCGTGGGGCGAATGTTCCGCACATCGGTAACGCCGATGTACCGCCGAACCACCACGAAAGGAACTCGGCATGGCGCTCTCACCAGCAGCCGAGCGTGTTCGCGAGCGGACCGACCGCGAGGTGGTCGATCTCCTGCATGGGGCGGGCGAGCACCTTCCGGCGCCGGAACGGGATGATTTCGGATCCTATTTTGACCGGTTTGCCAACGCGAAAATCGTTCTGCTCGGCGAATCGACGCATGGCACGTCGCAATTCTATCGGGCGCGGGCAGCCATCACGCGTCAACTGATCGAGCGGCACGACTTTAACATCGTCGCGCTCGAGGCTGACTGGCCGGATGCGGCGACTCTCGATCGCCTGGTGCGGCAGCTGCCGTCCGGACCGGCCGAGGAGCCGCCGTTCGTACGCTTTCCGACCTGGATGTGGCGCAATATCGAGGTAAAGGAATTCATCGATTATCTGCGAATCCATAACGACGCGCGCTCGATGGCGCAGCGCGTCGAGCTGCGGGGCCTCGACGTCTACAGCCTCAGCAGTTCGATCGCGGCCGTGATCGACTATCTCGAACGGGTCGATCCCGAGCGTGCCCGCGCAGCGCGTGAGCGGTACAGCTGTCTGACACCGTGGCAGTCGGATCCCGCCCTTTATGGCCGTGCCGTCCTGTCCGGCCGGGACACCTGCGAGGATGAGGCGGCCGCCCAGTTGCGCGAACTACTCGAGCATCGCTTGGCCTATGTCGGGCACGACGGCGAGGCCTTCTTCAACGCCGCGCAAAACGCGCGCATCGTACGGGCGGCGGAGCAGTACTACCGCATCATGTATCGGGGCGCGACGGAATCATGGAATCTGCGCGACCGGCACATGTTTGACACCCTGCAATATGTGATGCGGCAGCGCGGGCCGCAGGCCAAAGCCGTGGTATGGGCGCACAATTCCCATATCGGCAACGCCGCCGCGACTGCGATGGGCTGGGCCGGCGAGTTCAATATCGGTGAACTCACGCGCAATAGCTATGGCGACGAGGCCGTTTTGATCGGCTTCGGCACCGACCGCGGGACGGTGGCTGCCGCCTCCGACTGGGGCGGCGAGATGCAAATCAAGTCAGTGCGGCCGGCGCGCGACGACAGCTACGAATCCCTGTTTCGACGCACGAGTCTGGCGCGATCATTGACCGACTGGCGATCGTCCGGTCGAAGCGGGCTGCGTGACATCCTGGCGGGACCGCGGCTTGAACGGGCAATCGGCGTCGTGTACCGCCCGGAAACGGAGTTACTCAGCCATTATTTCGAGGCCGTGCTACCGGAACAGTTCGACGCATTAGTCTGGTTTGAAGAGACGCAGGCGGTGACCGCGCTCGCGGCGGTGCCAGGCAAGGGCGCCGCAGACACCTATCCGTTCGGGTTCTGATCATGACCACCGCAACAGAGCAGCACCGCGAAGTCTCGATCGGACAGCACCGCCTTGCAGGCATTCTTGGCGTGCCCGCAGCTGCAACCGGCATCGTGATCTTCGCCCATGGCAGCGGCAGTGGCCGGATGAGCCCGCGCAACAACGAGGTGGCGGCGGGGCTTCGCGAGGCCGGTCTGGCCACCCTCTTACTGGATCTTCTCACGCCCGCAGAAGAGAAGGACCGTCGCAATGTGTTCGATATCGGGCTGCTGGCGTCCCGTCTCACCGAGTCCGCGGACTGGACACGCAATCAGCCCGAGCTGAGTTCGATGCCGATCGGTTACTTCGGGGCGAGTACGGGTGCGGCGGCGGCCTTGGTGGCGGCCGCCGAAGGGCAGAACGTCGCGGCCGTAGTGTCGCGCGGCGGTCGTCCGGATCTCGCGGGCGAAGCACTGCATGCGGTGAGCGCACCGACGCTGCTGATCGTGGGCGGCGCTGATCGGCCGGTGATTCCGCTCAACCACTCGGCCTTCGAGCAGCTTTCTTGCGAGAAGGACCTGGTCATCGTGCCGGGAGCGACCCACCTTTTCGAAGAACCCGGCACGCTGGAGCAGGTCATGCAGCACGCCAAGCGATGGTTCAGCCGATTCCTGACCTCGCCACGGCAAAACGCACCAGACGATTTGGTCTTTGCGGATCGGCGCGAGGCCGGACGACGGCTGGTGCCGCTTCTGATCAAGTTCAAGGACCAGAAGCCGGTCGTGCTCGCGCTGCCGCGCGGCGGCGCACCCGTCGCATTCGAGGTGGCGCAGGCCTTGAACGCGCCGCTCGACGTCGTGCTCGTGCGCAAGATCGGTGCGCCCGGCCACGAGGAGCTTGGCCTTGGCGCGGTGGTAGACGGCGCCCACGCGCAAGTCGTCCTGAATGACGAGATCGTTCGCGCGGTCCAGCCGGGCAACGCCTATCTGAAGGCGGAGACATCACGCCAATTGGCCGAAATCGAGCGTCGTCGCCACCTCTACAGGGGCGACGAACCGCCGCTCGATATTGCCGGACGGACGGCCATCGTCGTCGACGACGGGATTGCTACCGGCGGAACTGTCAAGGCCGTACTGAAGGCGCTCGCCAAGGCAAAGCCGAGCCGCCTGATACTCGCAGTGCCGGTCGCACCAAGCGACTCCCTCGCAGAGCTACGTTCGGAAGCCGACGAAATCATTTGTCTGACGACGCCCGATCCATTCTACGCGGTCGGCATGCATTACCGTGAGTTTGGTCAGACTTCAGATCAGGAAGTGATCGAACTGCTGCATCGTTCGAAGAGCAGCGGCCATGTGCATGCGAGACGGTGATGTTTTACACCGCCTCCCGCCTCCACACTCATGCCGCGCAATCCGGCAGTTCAACCGGCACTTGAAAGCGCAAACCTAAAGGCTGGTGGTGATCCCGCCATCGACATAGAGCGTATGGCCGTTGACAAAGGACGACGCCTTGCCGGACAGGAACACGGCAGCTCCGACCAATTCCTCGACATTGCCCCAGCGGGCGGCGGGCGTCCGCTTTTCGAGCCAGCTTGAGAATTCCGGATTGTCGACCAGCGCCTGGTTGAGCGGGGTCTTGAAGTAGCCCGGCGCGATCGCATTGACCTGGAGACCGTATTTCGCCCAATCGGCGCACATGCCGCGGGTCAGGTTCTTCACGGCGCCCTTGGTGGCCGTGTAAGGCGCGATGCCCGGTCGCGCCAGTTCACTCTGCACAGAAGCGATGTTGATGATCTTGCCGCGGCCGCGCGCGATCATGTGACGCGCTACGGCCTGGCCGACATAAAACGCGCTCGAAATATTGGTGGCGAGCAGTTGCTCCCATTTATCGACCGGAAAATCCTCGAGCGGCGAGCGAAACTGCATGCCGGCGTTATTGACCAGGATATCGATCGCACCGGAACTCTTCTCGATCGCCTCGACGCCCTCCTTGGCAGCTTGTGCCTGCGTCACGTCGAAGCCGGCCACCGATACCTTGTGCCCGGCGGCCGCCAGTTTCGCCGCGGCCGCGTCAAGCTTGCCCCCGTCGCGGCCGTTGAGCACGATCTCCGCGCCATGTTCGGCAAGGCCTTGCGCGAGCGCAAAGCCAATGCCTTGTGAAGAGCCGGTGATGAGCGCCCTCCTGCCCGTCAGTTCGAAAAGTTCAAATGCCATGTGGCGACCTCGTGCTGGCTTCGAACGCGAGACCTCCCGCCCGAGCGATCTCTTGATAGCGTTCAGTCCGGGGCGCTGGAAGGGGGCCAGGATGAGCGTCGAAGAATTTCACACCAATGAAGTCATGTTCCCTCGACGGGGAATGTCGCGGTATCCGAACGGCAAACCGCGACTTCAGCCCTCACCCCTTACGACCGGAGATGAAGCCGCCCCGACGGGCGCTTCACTGCCCTTCCACTTCCTTGAACGCCTCCCGCGCGTTTCGGAAGGCATCGATTCCTGACGGGACGCCGCAATAGACGGCGACATGAAGCAGGATCTCCTTGATCTCTTCCTTGGTGACGCCGTTCTTCAATGCACCCTTGACGTGCAACTTCAACTCATGCGGCCGTCCCAAGGCGCCGAGCATCGCCAGATTGACGATGCTGCGGGTGCGGCGGTCCAGCCCCGGCCGCGTCCACAGTGCGCCCCAGCAATATTCGGTCGACCATTCCGCCATCGTCCGGGTGAACTCGTCGGCGCCTGCGATGGATTTGTTGACGTAGTCCTCACCAAGCACGTCCTTGCGAACCTTCAGCCCCTTGTCGAACAATTCAGTCATCGTTGCTTCCTTTCATTGTTTGAGAACTGCTTTTCAGCGCAAGTCGGCCCGGTCGTTCGCGCTCATCAGGCTTGAGACGTCGGCCAGCGTGTCGAGGCGCCAGATGCCATCGATGATGCGGTCGATATCCCAATCGGTGGCACCAAGGCGCGCGCAATCGTGTAGTTTCGTTTCGATATCACGATCCGATAACGGGTCGGCAAGACTGCCCTTCGCTTCCATCACGGTCTCGGCTAGCGTCTCTCCCGACGTCAGTCGGATCATGACACGGGCGGCACCGTCCGGAAGCGACGCGTCAAGCTCCGCTCGCACCTTCTGGCGCAAGGACACGATGTCGGGCCGGAACACCGTCGCGTCCGCGAATTCGGTGACGCCGGCCACGCCGAGCAGCAGCGCACACGCGGCGCAATGATGAATGCTGACCCGCGCGTCGCGTTCATTGCGAACCGGCCGATCGCCGCGCGCCAGCAGCAGCGCCGAGCCCTGCACGGTAATGGAGGCGACGTTATCCATGCGCCCATCCAGCTTCGCCCGCAAATTGAAGCAGCCATCGATCACCGCATGAAACACGATGCCGGCGGGATAAGGCTTGTAGGTATTCTTCGCGATCTCCCAGGTCTTGCCGAGGCTGCCCGTCAATCGCCCAAGATCAGGCTCGTCCCCCATGGCGCGGGCCCAACCGAGCGGCCCTTCAATGGCGCGCGGCGATGCGGAATAGCCTTCGGCCGCCAGCAACGCTGCGAACAGGCCGTTGCGCGCCGCGTTGCCGACGCTGACATTCTTGGCGGCGCTCGGCAGATTCTCGACGATCCCGGCTGACTGGCTGGCGGCAATTCCGATCGCATTTGAAATCTGGTCCGCCGAAAGCCCGAGCAGTTTCGCGCAGGCCGCGGCCGCACCGAACACCCCGCAAGTCGAGGTGATGTGCCAGCCGCGCGCATAATGTCCGGGAGATACCGCGTTGCCGATGCGGCATTCGACCTCCACGCCGAGGATGAATGCCGTGAGAACCGCCCGCCCCGAAAATCCCCGCGCCTGCGCCAATGCCAGCACCGGCGCCGCGACCGGCGCCGCCGGATGAATGATGGTGTCCAGATGGGTATCGTCGAAATCGAGCAGATTGGCCGAAACCGCGTTGACGAACGCCGCAGCCAGCGCATCGAGCCGTTCCGGACGACCAATGACCGCGGAGGTCGCGGCGCCGCTGAACGGCAACAACGTACGCAACGCCGTGGTAACGGCGGGGTCATGCGCCGACCCCAGCGCGGTCGCGAAGAAGTTCAGGATCGAGCGTTTCGCTTGGTGACTTTGCGCGGCGACATCCGCCCACATCGTGCCGGCAATGAAATCGGCGAATGTCGTGCCGGCGCCTTGCGCTTCATCTTGCCGCACTGAGCGAATTCCTTCGGACCTTGTTTTTCCGACCCTATTCCGGCGCGACGGGACCTGTCGACAAAAATCTTATGCTTGACAGATTGACTGACAATCTGGACATTCGGCGAAACGCGACCGGGAACCCGGCGCGACAAGAACAAGAATGCGCCCGTGCTTGCGGCGCGACAGGGAGCGAACCATGGCAGCGGAAACAATCGGCTTTGTCGGAACGGGCCGCATGGGCGGACCGATGGCCGGGCGCCTGCTCGACGCCGGTTATTTGCTGAGCGTCTACGATTCGCAGAGCGAGGCGACCAAGCCGCTGGTGGCGCGCGGCGCACGGCTTGCGAAATCGCCTTCCGAGGTCGCATCGAGCGCCGATATCGTGCTGTGCAGTCTGCCAACTCCCGACATTGTCAAGGCGGTTGCGCTGGGGCCCGATGGAATCGTCGCCGGCAACCGCGCCACGGTGCTGATCGACCTGTCCACCACCGGGCCCGGCGCCGCCAAACTAATCGCGAAGGGATTTGAACCGCGGAACCTGACCCTGGTCGATGCGCCGGTCAGCGGCGGCATCAAGGGCGCGGTGAACGGCACGCTCGCCGTGATGGTGTCCTGCCCGAAGCCGACCTATGACCGGGTCGAGCCGATCCTGAAGCATTTCGGAAAATTGTTCTACACCGGCGACAAGCCGGGCACGGCACAGACCGCAAAGCTCGCCAACAATCTGATGGCAGCGGCGGCGCTGGTGATCACCTCCGAAGCGGTGGCGATGGGCGTCAAGGGCGGCGTCAACGCCAAGGTATTGATCGACATCATCAACGCCAGCAGCGGGCGCAACAGCGCCTCCGAAGACAAATTTCCCCGTGCCGTGCTACCCGGCACCTTCGATTTCGGATTTAGCACCGGCCTCTCCTACAAGGACGTCCGGCTCTGCGTCGATGAAGCCGAGGCGATGGGCGTCCCGATGGTCTGCGGCTCGGTGGTCCGGCAGATGCTCGCCATTACCAACGCCAAATACGGCGCGTCATCCGACTTCACCTCGATCGCGAAAGTGCTGGAGGAATGGGCCGGCGTGGAAATGCGCGGCTAGGCCGAAGCCGCCAGCGCGAGGGGCGATTGCCATGACGATTGGATCGACCGGACCAGGCGAGGTTTCGTTGGCGCGAGCGCTGACGCGCACCGCGCTTGCCGTCGACCCCGGGCGTTTCGACGCTGACGTCATCGCCAAGGCGAAGATCTGCCTGCTCGATTTTCTTTCTTGTGCCTTCGAGGCGCGCAACCACCCGTGGAGCCGCCAGGCGATCGGAATCGCGCGCGAGGTCGGAAATGGCGCAACCGTCATCGGCACCCGCACCCTTGCCTCACCGGGCGGCGCGGCCTTCGCTAACGCCACCATGGGTCACGGCCTGGTGCGCGAAGACATGCACGCCGCCAGCATCTGCCACCATGGCGTAGTGATCTGGCCAACCCTGCTCGCACTGTCGGAACGAACACCGCTCTCCGGCGCGACATTCCTTGCCGCCGCCATCATCGGCTACGAGACCGGCGCGCAGATCGGCCGCGCACTCTTTACCGCCGACCTCGCCCGCCTCTACCGCCCGACCGGTCTTGTTGCGCCACTCGGCGCCGCGTTGGCGGGAAGCTATGCGCTCGGTCTCACCGAGGATGCCGCAACCAGCGCAATGGCCATTGCCGCCAACACATCGTCCGGCCTGAACGAATGGCCGCGCGCAGGCGGCTCGGAAATGTATTTCCATCCGGGTTTTGCGGCGCGCAACGCCATTGCCGCGATTGAACTCGCCGAGGCCGGCGCCCTCGCCTCGGAAACCATCCTTGAAGGTGAAGCCGGCTTGTTCGCCGCCTTCGGCCGCCGGCCTGCTCCATCCGATATCCGTCTGTTCGACCGCCCACAGCCCGAGATCATGGCCGTCTACAACAAGCCGGCCCCCGCCTGCAATTTCGCGCAGACTGCGGCCCAGGCCGCCCTGCGCGCCGCGCGCGAGCTCGGAACACCGGAAGACATCGCGACCATTGCGATCCGAGTTCCCGAAGCGGCGGCGCGTTACCCCGGCTGCGATTCCAAGGGGCCGTTTCGCAACGCGCTGCAGGCCAAGATGAGCATTCCCTTCAGCGTTGCTGCCGTGTTGGCCCGCGGCGCGCTCGAAGAGGACAATTACACCGACGTCGACGATCCCGGGATACTCCAGTTCGTCGCCCGGACCGATCTGCAAGGCGCGCCGGATCTCACCGCCGCATTCCCCGCGAAACAGGGCGCCGAAATCTTCCTTGGCCTGCGCAATGGAAAGACCATCCATCACCGCCTCGACAACGTGATCGCTGCCACGACGGAAGAAATCCGCTTGCGTTTCCGGCAGGCAGCTTCCGACGTCATCGGCGACACGCGTGCACGGCATCTGGAAGAGTTGGTCGACAATTGCACATCGCTTTCAGACAGCCGCGTCATCGCTGCTCAGTGCCGGCTCGGACCGGCCGAGCAACGACTGCGGCCAGCATCATGATCGACAACGACAAACGGAAAATGGGGAGCCCAATGTTCAAACCGGAGATGGCCGAAACAGCCGTACTGATTGCCGGCCCGAACCACGGATCCTCGCTCACGGTGCGAGGTTTCCAGTGACCCAGGCGCTGGAAGGCTTCCTGCAAGCACTGTCCGCCGGACTCCTGATCGGCGCGGTCTATGGCCTGATGTGCGTCGGGCTTGGGCTGATTTTCGGCGTCATGCGGGTGATCAATTTCGCCCAGGGCGACTTCATGATGCTCGGCATGTACGCCGCGTTCTATTTCTTCACCGCGCTCGGCGTGCAGGCCACGTTCGGCAACACCTTCGGACCGTTCGTCGCGATCCTCTTGGCCGGCCCGGTGCTGGCCGTGTTCGGTTACTTCGTTCACCTCACCCTGATCTCGCGCGTATCGGGCATGCGCACCTCCTCGCTCGAGGGCGAGGGTCATTATGCCCAGCTCATTCTGACGCTCGGGATCGCGCTGATCCTGCAGAATGGCGGCTTGCTCGTATTCGGCTCGGTACTGGCCTCGATCCGGACCCCGCTGTCGAGTTCGGCGTGGGAGCTTGGCCCGATGTTTTATGACGTCAGCGTCTTCATCAACAAGGCGCGCGGGATAGACGCGGTTGTTTCGCTGGTGACGATGCTGCTGCTGACGCTGATGATCACGCGGTCGCGGATCGGTAAATCGCTGCGCGCCGCCGCCGATAACCCCACCGCGGCGACCTATATGGGAATCGACGTCGACCGCGCACACCGCATTGCCTTCGCGATCGGTACCGGCATCACCGCGATTGCCGGCGGCCTGCTCGCCACCAATTATCCCTTTCACCCCTTTGTCGGAGTCGAATACGTCATCGTGATGTATGCCGGCGTCGTGCTTGGCGGCATGGGCAGCATTATCGGCGCCTTCTGGGGCGGCATGACGATCGGCCTGGTCCAGCAGATGTCGACGCTGATCCTGCCGACGCAATTGCAGAACGCCGCGATCTTCGTCGTGTTCCTTCTGATCATCTTCTTCCGTCCGCAAGGCTTCTTCGGGCGCATGGTCGAGAGGACATGATGATGATGCGCGGATGGCGATCGCTGCTGCCCATCCTTGTCTTCACCGCGCTCTATGCCGCGGTGTCGCTGAGCGTGACCAATTCCTATTACCAGCTGGTGATGACGCTGGTCCCGGTCTGGGCGATCTTCGGCCTGTCCTGGAACCTGCTCAGCGGATACACCGGGCTGATCTCGTTCGGTCATGCCGCCTTCTTTGGCGTCGGCGCCTATACCGTCGTGCTCAGCCAGATCCATTTCGATCTGTCGCCGTGGGTGACGATCCCGATCGCCGCCGTTCTCGGCGGCATCGCCGGACTGCTGATCGGCTTTCCGACATTCCGCCTACAGGGGCACTACTTTGCACTGGCGATGCTGGCCTACCCGCTCGCCATTCTCTACGTGTTCGAATGGCTCGGCCTGCAGGAAGTCACGCTGCCCATCAAGCGCGACAATCCGATCGCCTATATGCAGTTCGCCGATCACCGTCTCTACACGCTGCTGGCGCTGGCGATGATGCTCGGCACTATCCTGCTGACGCGCGCGATCGAACGGTCGCGCTTCGGCATGGCGCTGCTTGCGATCAAGCAGAACGAGGCCGCCGCGGAAGCCGCGGGGATCAACACACTGGCCTGGAAACTCCGTGCCGTCACGCTCAGCGGCGCCATCGCCGGAGCGGTTGGCGGTTTCTACGCCGTGGTGTTGCTGGTGGTGACCCCACAATCGGTGTTCGGCATGCTGGTGTCGGCACAGGCGCTGACGGTCGCCATGTTCGGCGGTGTCGGAACGGTCTGGGGTCCGGTGATCGGATCGGTGATCCTGATCCCGTTGGCCGAAACACTCAACGCCGAAGCGGGCTCGCGCTTTCCCGGCATTCAGGGGGTCATTTACGGCCTCGCGATCATATGCGTCATCCTGCTCGCGCCGGAAGGTCTGTTCTGGAAAGTACGCGATTTCCTGCGCAAGCGCTCGACAGTGCCACCTGCGGCAACAGCCAGCGCGCCGGATGCCCCGGTTGCCGTCCCCGCCGCACCGACACCACCGCGTGCCAAACGATCCACTGGCACGGGCGACGTCGTCCTCGAAGTCCGCAACCTGTCGCGCTCCTTTGGCGGGTTGAAGGCCGTGCAGGATGTCAGCTTCAAGCTGCGGCAAAACGAGATCCTCGGCATCATCGGTCCCAACGGCGCCGGCAAGACCACCCTGTTCAACCTGCTGAACGGATTCCTGCGGCCCGGTACCGGCGAAATTCTGCTCGACGGACGCGAGATGTCTGGCCGCAAGCCGCACGAACTCTGCGAGGCCGGCATCGGCCGCACCTTCCAGATCATGCGCCCGTTCCTGCGCATGTCGATCTCGGACAATGTCGTGGTCGGAGCCTATGTCCGCGCCAGGACCGATGCCGAGGCAAGGAAGCTGGCGGCCGATGCGATTGCCCGCGTCGGCCTATCCGGGATCGCTGAGCGCATCGCCGGCGAACTCACGACCAAGGAATTGCGGCTGATGGAACTCGCCCGCGCGCTGGCCGGACAGCCACGTATCCTGCTGCTCGACGAAACGCTCGCAGGCCTCGGACACGATGAGGCGGATGAGGTCGTCGCGGTGATTCAGCGCCTTGCCCGCGACGGCATGACGATCGCGATCATCGAACACACGATGCAGGCGATGGTCCGCCTGGTCGACAGTTTCCTGGTGCTCGACCACGGCGCCGTGATCGTCGAGGGCGAACCCGAAGCGGTCACCCGCGACAGCCGCGTCATCGAGGCTTATCTCGGCAAAAAATGGATGGCCCATGCTCCGCATTGAAGGCCTTACCGCCGGGTATTCCGCGATCCCCGTGTTGAACGGCGTCTCGATCAAGGTCGACGAAGGCCAGTTCGTCGCGATCGTCGGGCCGAACGGCGCCGGCAAGACCACGCTGTTCAAGACGATTTCCGGAATCGTGCGCCCGAGCGCGGGAACGATCACCTTCGGGGATCACGATCTGCTGTCGATCCGGCCCGCGCAACGCGCGCATCTCGGCATCGCTCACGTTCCGGAAGGCCGTCAGGTTTTTCCCTCGCTCACGGTGATGGAAAACCTCGAAATGGGCGCGATGACCGAGGCCGGCCAGCGCGACTGGAAACACAATATCGAGCGCATCTTCGAATGGCTGCCGATCCTGGCCGAGCGCCGCGGCCAGTTCGCGGGCACGCTCTCGGGCGGACAGCAGCAGATGCTGGCGATCGGCCGCGGCCTCGCGGGCTCGCCCAAACTACTGATGCTGGATGAACCTTCGATGGGTCTTGCGCCCACCATCGCGGATTTCATCTTCGAACGGCTGATCGAAATCCGCCGGCAGTCGAATCTGACGATCCTGCTGGTCGAACAGCGCGTAGCGGAAGCGCTTGAATCCGCTGACCACGGCTACGTACTCGAGGCCGGCCGCGTCGCACTCGAAGGCAACAACCAAACCTTGCGGGCGGACGACCGTATCCGCAAAGCCTATCTCGGCATGTAACCAACAACAACACCATTGGGAGAACGAAAATGGGCCATGACAAGATTGAGGGCAACAAGATCTCGAAGACGTCGCTGACGCGGCGAACCGTGCTGTCGGGTGCGGCAGCCATCGGCCTTTCGACGATGGCACGTGCGCAGCAGCCGACCGAGGTCAAGGTCGGCCTGATCGTGCCGTTGTCCGGCATCTATACCCGCCCGGGCCAGGTGATGCGCATGGGCGCCGAGATGGGCATCGAGCACATCAACGCGCAAGGCGGCATCAAATCGCTCGGCGGCGCGAAGATGAAACTGGTCGTGATCGATTGCGGCGACACCACGGAAAAAGCCAAGAACGCGGCGCAGCGCATGGTGGCCCAGGAGGCCGATCTGGTTGCCGCGACCGGCTCCTATCTCAGCTCGTTCACGCTGGCGGTGACCGAGGTCACCGAACGCGCCGAACTGCCTGTCCTGACGCTATCTTACTCGGACCTGCTGACCGATCGCGGCTTCAAGTTCATTTTCCAGACCGCAGCGCCCGCCAGCGTACAGTCGCAACTCGGTCTGCCCGAGCTGATGAAGCTTGCGGAAAAAGCCGCCGGCAAGCGGCCGAAGACGGTAGCGATGCTGATGGACAATACGGCGACCTCGGTAGCGACCGCCAAGGCGCTGAAAGAGAAACTTGTCGCGCAGGAAGGCCTTCAGCTGGTGGTCGAGGAAGTATGGACACCACCGCTTTCCGACGCCACGCCGCTGATCCAGAAGGTCAGGTCGGCCAGGCCTGACCTGCTGCTGTTCATGCCCAATGCTGTGTCCGACGCCAAACTTGGCCTGGAGAAGATCAACGAGTTCGGCCTCGGTCAGGGCAAGATTCCGACCGTGTCCTTCAGCATCACCATTGCCGAACCGGACATGCTGCAAAGCGTCACCCCGGAGGTCGTCCAGGGTATCATGACCATCGTCGCCAACTGGGGCTGCAAGGGACACGAGGACATCATCGCCGAGCTCAAGGCCAAGTACAAAGAACCCTGGGCAACGCAGAACGTCATCTCGACCTACGGCGACATGTGGCTGATGAAGGCCGCGCTTGAAAAGGCCGGGAAGGCCAACCGCCTCGCCGTCGCCGACGCCTTCCGCACCATGGATGGCGGGCCCGCGAAATATTATCCCGGCGGCCAGCTGAAGTTCGACGAAAAGGGCCGACGTGTCGGTGCCGGTGTGGTGATCGTGCAGTGGCAAAACGGCGTACCGGTCACCGTCTATCCCTCCGACCTCGCTCAATCGTCTCCGTTCTGGCCGAAAAAGTCTTGACCATCATGTCGTCAACAAGGATTTCAGGAAGGAATTGTCATGACAAGGAATACCCGATCTGCACTGACACGGCGTAGTTTACTCGCCGGCGCATCCGCCGGTCTGATCTCGTCCCCTCTATGGGCACAACAAGTGTCCGAAGTGAAAGTCGGATTGCTGGTGCCGATCTCGGGCCTCTATGCGCGCCCGGGAGCCGTGATGCGCCACGGCGCCGAGATGGGCGTGGAACACATCAATGCGCAGGGCGGCATCAAGTCGCTCGGCGGCGCCAAACTCAAGCTCGTCGTGCTCGATTCCGGCGACACCACCGAGAAGGCCAAGAACGCGGCGCAGCGCATGGTCGCCCAAGAGCCCGACCTGGTGGCGGCGAGCGGCTCCTATTTGAGTTCATTCACGCTGGCGGTCACCGAGGTCACGGAGCGGGCTAATCTGCCGGTCCTCACCCTCTCCTACTCCGACCTGATTACCGACCGCGGCTTCAAATATGTCTTCCAGACCTCGGCTACGGCGGGGTCGCAGGCAAAGCAGGCTTTACCGCAGATCGTGAAGCTTGCTGAAACCGCCTCCGGCAAGAAGCCCAAAACGGTCGCGATCATCACCGACAACACCGCAGCGTCGATCTCCTCGGCAAAGGCGATGCGCGACGGCCTGCTCGCCGAAAACGGGCTGCAGCTGATCGTCGATGAAACCTTTACGCCGCCGCTCGCCGACGCCACCCCGCTGGTTCAGAAAATCCGGTCGGCAAAACCTGACCTGCTGTTCTTCCTGCCGACCGTGATTTCCGACGCCAAGCTGCTGCTCGAGAAGATGAACGAGTTCGGCCTCGGACAAGGAAAGATTCCAACCATCTCGTTCGGCATCGCGATTGCCGAGCCCGATATGCTGCAGACCGTAAGTCCGGAATTGCTGCAGGGCTTGCTCACCTGCGTCGCCAGCTGGGGCGCGAAGGGGCACGAGGCGCTGATCGCCGAACTCAAGAGCCGCTACAAGGAGCCCTGGATGACGCAGAACGCGATCTCCACCTATGGCGATATGTGGGTGATCAAGGACGCGCTCGAGAAGGCCGGCAAGGCGGATCGCGTTGCGGTCGCCGACGCGCTGCGGTCGATGGATGCGGGTCCCTCGAAATACTATCCGCTCGGCGAAATCAAGTTCGACGGAAAGGGCCGCCGCGTCGGCGCCGGCATGACCATCGTGCAGTGGCAGTCCGGCGTACCGGTCACGGTATTCCCGCCGCAACTGGCGCTGTCCCAGCCGTTCTGGCCGAAAAACTAACGAGGATTGGATAGCAACATGGACAAGGCGACATACGATCGAGGCCTCCAGATCCGCAAGAGCGTTCTGGGCAACGAGTTCGTCGACAAGGCAATCGCATCGGCAGATGACTTCAACCGGCCGATGCAGGATCTCACGACGGAATATTGCTGGGGCTATGTCTGGGGCCGCGACGGCCTCTCGCACAAGACCCGCAGCTTCCTCAACCTGGCGATGCTCTGCGCACTCAACCGGCCGCAGGAACTCAAGACTCATGTACGGGGCGCCCTGACCAACGGCGCGACGCGCGAGGAAATACGCGAGGTGTTCATGCAGGTCGCGATCTATTGCGGCGTGCCGGCCGGCGTGGACGCTTTCCGCAATGCCAAGGAAGTGTTTGCCGAACTGGACCAGAAGTAACCGGGGCCTGAGACGATGTTGAAGGGCAAATGGGCGCTCGTGACCGGGGCGACGGCGGGCCTGGGCCTCGCCGTGGCCGAAAGCCTTGCCGGCGCGGGTGCCAACATTGTCCTGCACGATCTGAAGGAACCGGCGCAGACGCGAGATCGCCTGCGCGCGCAATTCGGCGTCGAGGTCATCTGTGTCGAGGCCGACCTGGCGCAGCGGGCAGCCATCGAAGCAATGATGGCTGACCTGCTCGGCCGCATTGGCGCGGTCGACATCCTGGTGAACAATGCGGTGGTGCGGCATTTTTCACCGGTCGAAGACTTTCCGCCGGAACGATGGGATGAAGCGCTCGCCGTCAATCTGTCGGCCCCGTTCCACCTGATCCGTCTCGCATTGCCCGGGATGAGGCAACGGCAATGGGGCCGCATCATCAACATGGCGTCGATCTACTCCAGCCGCGCCGTTGCGGACCGCATCGATTATGTGACTACCAAAACCGCCATCGTCGGCATGACCCGTGCGGTTGCAATCGAGACCACCAAGAGCGGGATCACCTGCAACGCACTGTGCCCGGGCACGCTGCCGACGCCGGCCATTCAAGAAAAAATCGCTGGGATCGCGGCCAGCGAAGGCCGCAGCATCGACGAGACCACCAGCGACTATCTGGCGACCCGCCAGCCGACCGGGCGGTTTGTCGCCATGGAAGCCGTCGGCGCGATGGCGGCCTTCCTGTGCAGCCCGGCCGCGCAGGATATCACGGGCGCAACGCTGCCGATTGACGGGGGCTGGTCCATCGCATGAGCGTCGCCGGCCGTTCCAGTCAGGAGAGCTACAATGGTTGAAGCATCGAGCCGAAATGCCGTGGTGACCGGCGCCGCCGGTGGCATGGGCCGCGCGATCACAAAAGCGCTGCTCGAAAGCGGGCGACGGGTCGTACTCGCCGACCGCGATCCGGCCTCGCTTCGCGCGTTCGCCACCGAGATGGGCGACAACACGTTCCCGATCGAACTCGATATTACCGACACCAAGGCTGTGGATCGCTTGCCCGATCTCATCCCGGATGCTTTCAAGCCGATCGACATCCTCGTGAACAATGCCGGTCATGATATCGGCGGCCGGACGCGCTTCGATTCCGGCGCGGCGGACGATTGGTCCGCGATCATCCAGACCAATCTGATCGGCTTGATGCGGGTGACCCGTAGCCTGCTGCCCGACATGGTCAGGCGCAATGCGGGACATATCGTCAACATCAGCTCGATCAACGCCGTGCGCATCGTTCCCGACATGGCCGCCTACAGCGCCAGCAAGGCTGGCGTGCACATGTTTACCGAAACGCTGCGGGGAGAGCTTGCGGAAACGGCGATCCGGGTCACCGAGATGCAGCCCGGCCTGACCCGGACCAACATCATCCTCACCCGCTATCGCGGCGACCGGGAGAAGGAAAGGGACTATTTCGACCAGTTCAAGATGGCGCTCGACCCGGCCGATATTGCCCGCTCGATCGTCTTTGCGCTGGACCAGCCGCCGCATGTTCAGATTGCGGAGATGATGATTCTGCCCGTAAATCGCTATTGAACCAATGCCGGTGCGAAGGCGGTAGACAATGGACAAACGCGGTGAGTTGCAATCCCTCCGGATCGAGGACGTTCCGACCGTCCGGTCGATGGTCGCCCAGAAGCTGCGCGAGGCGATCATGTCCGGAAAGCTGAAGCCGGGCCAGCGCCTGGTCGAACGGGAGCTGTGCGAGATGACGGGCGTGAGCCGGCCATCGATTCGCGAAGCGCTCCGGTTGCTGGAGGCCGATGGTCTCGTCAATACGGTCCCTCACCGCGGTCCCGTCGTCAGCACCATCAGTCTTGAGGAAGCAAAGCAGCTCTACGCCGCACGCGCCGTCCTCGAAGGATTTGCCGGGCGAGAATGCGCGCGCCTGCACGATCCCGCGGTCGTCCGCAAGATCGGGGACGCGCTCACCAAACTGAAAGCGGCGTTCGCCGATTCCGATTTGATCACGGCCCTCGAAGCCAAGACGGAATTTTATGCGGCGCTGATCGGCGGCTGTCAGAACGCCTTCATCGAACGAATGCTGAGGCCGCTTCACGACCGGATCACGCTGTTGCGCATCACCTCGATGTCGCAGCCCAAACGGATCAACAAAAGCTTGCGCGAGGTCACCGCGATCTGGCGCGCCATCCAGAGCGGCGACCCTGATCTCGCCGAAAAATGCTGCGTCGATCATATCAAGGCGGCGGCCGTGGCTGCGCTCAGCATGATCGAGCAGTCGTCCGTCTCGAACGAGAAGGCGACCGCGGATGAATGACCCAAGTTTGTTTCGATCAAGCCGTTCTAAAGGGCCGCCAGGCCGATAGGAAATTGCCATGAAGTTTGTAAAACGCGTTCTTCTGATCCTGATGCTGATGCCGGTACTGCCGGCGTCAGCCCAGGAATATCCGAGCCGCCCGATCACGCTGGTCGTGCCCTTCTCGGCCGGCGGGCCCGGCGACGTTATTGCACGCCTGCTCGGAACATCGATGAGCGCGACGCTGAAGCAGTCGATCGTCATCGAAAACGTCGTCGGCGCCGGCGGCACCCTCGGCACCAATCGCGTCGCCAAAGCCGCGCCTGACGGTTATACTCTGCTGCTGATGCATGTCGGTCAGGCGACGGCACCTGCGCTTTACGCCAAACTGCCGTTCGACCCCGTCGGCGATTTTGCGCCGATCGGCCTCGTCACCGACGTGCCGATGATCCTGGTGGCACGCGCGAATTTTCCGGCCAAGGACCTAAAGGAACTCGTCGCCCATGTGCGCACCCAGGGCGACAAGGTCACCTACGGCAATGTCGGGCTCGGCTCCGCGTCACATCTGTGCGGGCTGATGTTCATGAGCGCCATCGAAGCCAAGCTCACCCCGATCTATTACAAGGGCGGCGGCCCCGCGCTGAATGATATCATCGCCGGTCACATCGACGTCTATTGCGATCCAGCCACCGGGCCGACGCCCCATATTCAGGCCGGCACTATCCCGGGCTACGCGATCACCAGCAAAAAGCGCGTCCCGACCCTGCCGAACCTGCCGACGGCGGCAGAAGCCGGGGTGCCGAAGTTCGATGTCACCACCTGGTACGGGCTGTATGCGCAACGCAATACGCCCAAGCCGATCGTTGACGCGCTTGTTGGCGCCCTGCAAAAGGCGCTCAAGGATCCGCCCCTGGTCAATCGCTTCGCTGAACTCAGCATGGCACCGGTCGAGCAGGAACGCGCGACGCCCGCGGCGCTCGAAGCCCTCCTCAAGAGCGAAATCGACAGATGGGGCCGTATCATCAAGGATGCCGGCATTACGCCGCAGTAAGCGGACTCGCTCGCAGTACGGCGTTTCTGGATCGTCCGCGCGGCCTTGGTTGGTTGCACTTCATTTGAAGCCCGATCATCCGGCGAAATGGTTCGCCGCAAAGATCAGCTTTTCTGCCAATTCGCGACCAGGGCAGCAGCGGCGATCAACATCAATTTGTTCGTCCACAACCCCGGTAACTGCCGCCGGTGTATGAGGTACGTCGGGGCCAGCATCGATCCGGGACGATGGCCTTCGACCAGCCGTGGAGAACATGAGCGACCGGTCATTGGACGCTCGACGGGCTGCGGTCAGCTTGTTAAAGCCCGCCTCCGCAGGGAGACTTTGAGTCGAGACATGACCGTTGCGATCGAGATGGGCCACACAACGGCAGGCGCCCCGGCGACTCTGGACCTTGAGGAACTGCTGGCGACGCGCCTGCTGGTGCAGGGCAATTCGGGCTCGGGCAAATCCCATCTGCTGCGGCGGCTGCTGGAACAGAGTGCCCCTTGGGTGCAGCAAACCATCATTGACCCCGAAGGCGACTTTGTTGCACTTGCCGACCGTTTCGGCCACCTCCTGATCGATGCCGAGGACCATACCGAGCGGGGCCTGCAGGTCGCCGGCGAGCGAGCGCGCATCCATCGGGTCTCCACGGTGCTCAATCTCGAGGGGCTCGACGCCGAGAATCAGATGCGGCGCGCCGCCGCTTTCCTCGGCGGGCTTTTCGAGGTCGCCCGCGACCACTGGTATCCGATGCTGGTGGTGGTGGACGAGGCGCAGCTGTTCGCGCCGGCAGTGGCCGGCGAGGTTTCGGACGAGGCGCGCAAACTCTCGCTCGGCGCCATGACAAACCTGATGTGCCGCGGCCGCAAACGCGGCCTTGCAGGGATCATCGCGACCCAGCGACTGGCGAAGCTCGCCAAGAACGTCGCGGCCGAGGCGTCCAATTTCCTCATGGGCCGAACCTTTCTGGATATCGACATGGCGCGCGCCGCTGACCTTCTGGGGATGGAGCGACGACAGGCAGAGGCCTTCCGGGATCTGGATCGCGGGCAATTCATGGCGCTGGGGCCAGCCCTGTCCCGCCGTCCGCTGGGGCTGCGCATTGGTCCAACGGAAACCACGCCGCGCAACGCGACCCCGCGCCTGATGCCTCTGCCGGAAGCGACGCTGGACGCACATGCCATCATCCTGGCAGCGCCGCCGCCCGAGAATAATCGGCCCCAGCGCCGGTCGCCGCCAGACCTCCTCGGCCAGCTCATGGCGGCGAAGACCGCGGCGCTGGAGGTCCGTCCCGAAGCGGTGGAGCAGCCCCTTAGCGCCGAGGCACTGGCGGAGCGGCATGAGCGAGTGGACCGCATTCTGCGCGCCGTCATGGCCGAACCCGACGCGGGGTTCCGCGCCATCGGCGTCCTCTATCAGGAGTTCGTGGTCCGTTGCCGAATAGAAGGCCTCGGTCCGGCCGTGCCGGACCTGGGTGACTTCCGTCGCATGCTGACGCGCGCCCGCGCCGGGCTCGGCTCCGATATGGCGGACGATGACGGGTGGCAGGATGTCTCGGCCCGTGCCTCACTTTTGCCGGAGGACATGCAGGGCGTATTCATGATGATCGCCCGCGCCGCGAAGGAAGGTTGGCCCTGCCCGGGCGATGCTGCGATTGCCCGCGCCTTTGGCTCACATTCGTTGCGCCGTGCACGGCGTCTGCTGACCTACATCGAGGAGCAGGGCCTCATCGTTTGCCAGCTTGACGGTGCAGGTCGGCGGATCGTGACGCTCGTCGAACTAGCATGGGCGACGGCACCGGGCGACCCCAATGCCGAGGAACTGCCGGCGGAGCAACGCTGCAGTCCGGCTCTATAATGTGACATCCAGTGGAGGCCTGCCGGTGCATCGCGACGGCATCCACAGGTCGCGCTCCCAACTAAAATATCGAAAACAACCCCATGCAAAGAAAGCAAGTGGTTGCCGGCGTTGATGTATTGCCAAACGAAAAAACGTTTGACGCGTCGGGCAAATCACCGGCACTGATGCAGCATCGCGCAAATTTATCGAGTTGCCCCTGCCCTGCCCGAAGGGCACTTCGGCGCGATTGCGGGCCAAAAATCCCCGACGATCGAAGTTACTCCGGCGCAGGTCTTGCCGGGGCATTCAGACCGGGCCGGCGTCCTGCCATATGCAAATTGATCACGAGCCGGCAGACATATAAGCCAACAGAAATGATGAACCCAAAGACTGAACAACGGCCGTTCGCCGCCTCGCTATCGATCGCGCGTGCAAGCGCCTTGCTCGCGTGGTCGATCGCGGTCAGATCGACGGCTCCGCAGGACGAATTGCGCGTGCGATGCTTGCCTGGTCCAGGCATCCCGGACCCAACCCAGCAACTCAAGCCGGACGAAATCGTTCTCTGGCTGGCGGCGGTGCCTCCCTTTCGGGACGTTATCGCCGATGAACCCGGCGCACTCAGCGTTGAGCAAGCGACAAACGTGCTCAATGCCGACGAGACCAATCGTCAGGCGCGCTTCCTGCACATCGAAGACCAGCTCAGTTATCTGGCTGCGCACGCCGGCGCTCGCCTTCTGCTGGGAAGCATGGTCGGGCGCCCTGCTGACACCCTCCGGTTTGAACCGTCCACGCATGGCAAGCCCGTGCTCGTTGCCGGCCCACCGAACATCGATTTCAGCCTGAGCCACGCCAGAGGCGCCGTTGCCGTTGCCGCAGCAAACATGCCTGTCGGGGTCGATATCGAGCCGCTGCGAGAAATCACGGATATGGAGGCCATCAGTGAAATCGTGTTGGCCAAAGACGAGCAGGCGATTGTGCGGAACACACCGGCGGCGCTCCGGTCCCGCTTGTTTCTTCGCTACTGGACTCTCAAGGAAGCGATCCTGAAGGCGGCCGCTCTCGGATTCACGATCCCGCCGAATACGGTGATTGTCGATGCAGGCCCCTCGCCCGCCGTCCTTTCCGTACCAACCGCGCTTGGATCGGCCAGGCAATGGCGGCTGATCGCTCCCGCCGTCTGAAGACTAGGCGATGAGTTCGCGGCGCGAGATCGTCGAAAGCAGCGACTCTGCAATTTCCTGCGAACGCACGGCCAGAACGGAAAGCAAGGTGTCACTCAGGCCGTGAGACGCCTCTGAATAGCCCTGGAGATGGATTTGCGGCCGAAACGCAGGGCTCGTGGTGAGCCTGTAATTGCGGTCGACAACGTCGTCTTGAATATAACGCCGTATCGGCTCCAGAAACGCGTGCGGCGTTTCCCTGTCATAGCCGGTCGCAAGAATAACGGCATCGTAACAGGAGCGGCGATCCCGACCGTCGAACTTATCAACCGTTCGGATTTCGATGCCTTCGATGGCTGCGAGCACTTTCGTGATTTCGCTGCGCGGATGCAATTCGATGCCCGCCGTGCCGCTGACGCGCTGCTGGTAGAGCAAGCGATACAACTGATCGAGCAGATCGGAATCGACCACGGCGTAGTTCGTATTTCGAAAGTTGCGGACGATCGCATCTCGGCGCTCGTCCGGCTGGGCGTAGATAAAATCCGTGTAATCCGGATTGAAGATTTCGTTGACGAACGGGCTGCTGTCGGACGGCTTCAACGCATGGCCGCGAAAGATCAGGTCAATGTTCGCGTGCGGAAAACGGTTTCGAAGGTCGACCGTCACCTCTACCGCGCTCTGGCCTCCCCCGATAACGGCCACGCATGCAGCCTTGCCGCCGAGTCCAATGGACCCGACCGTATCGAGGTAGCGGCTCGAGTGGAATAGCCTCGGATCATCGGCGAATTTCGCGAACACCTGCGGGATATTCGGCCTGCCTCCCGCTGCGACCACCAGATTCTTCGCAAGCCGCACCGTTTCACCACCAGCGAGTGTGCGCGAATGCACCCGCAACGACGACACCGACTGTCCCGCCGTCACGGGTTCGACGGCAATGACGGCTTCGCCGTAAGCCGCTTGTGACTTGAACTGAGCCGCCACCCACCGCAGATAGTCGTTGAATTCCGTCCGGCTCGGATAGAACGTTCGACAGTTGATGAAATCCTGCAAGCGACCGTGCTTGTGCAGATAGTTCACAAAGGTGAACGGACTGGTCGGATCACGCAACGAAACCAGATCCTTGAGAAACGAGATCTGCATATCGCTGCCCGGCAGAAGCATGCCGCCGTGCCAGGTAAATTGGCGTTGCTTCTCGACGAAAAGTGGAGCGCATTTCAAGCGTGACCTTCTGGCGCACTCGTCCAGTGCTATCGCAAGCGCGAGATTGGACGGCCCGAAGCCGACGCCAATGACGTCGTGCTCGATAGCAAGCTGGTGAGACATAAAGCTGCGCTCCGTTCGCGCGTTAGGCTGTGGTTGCCGGACCGGCCGTCGCCGGTAGCCACAGCCGGTCACCAAAGAAGCGCTCGCGCAGCAGCATGACCAGGGAGGCCCGCTTGTGTGGAAAATCGAAGTTCTTGATCTTCGCGAATCCCGAGAGTTCGAGATTGCGGAGTTGCTGCGAATGCGCCGCCGCCGGCTCGCCGACGATGCGCTGCGTTCGGCAATCATCCAGGAACATGTAGTGCATCAGCGACGGCAGCCATGCGCTGATGTAACGGCGCCCACGATATGCGTCCTCTCCGACCACAACGTGCCAGCCGCGATCGTAATCATCGGCATCGTAGAACGGAGCGATGCGATTTTCCTTGGCCCAATAGACCTCGAAATAGCCGAATGGCGCGTCGCCGAAGCAGCCGATCAGCGGCAGCATGTGCGGATCGGCCAGGAAGGTGGAGAGATACTTTCGATGCTTTTCGAGATCGCCGGCCTCGTTCCAGAACGCATCGACGCGAGGGTCGTTCATCCACCGGTGCAGCAGATGGAGATCGTCATTCACATCGGCAACACGAAACGAGATGACCTCGGCGAGCCAGGGGATGAAGCGGGCATACACCATCCCCACCGGCTTTTGCGGACGTCGCGGATGTCGCTTGCCGTCGGTCATGACGTGGAGCTGCGGCATTGGCGGCCGCTCGGCATCGACCAGCCAGTTGTCGCGGCGCTGCATTGTCAGCTCAGGGAGCAGCACGAGGTTGCTTCCAGCCACGACGGCGAGGCCATCGTCCAGCAATTCGCGCGCGATCGGTTGCCGGACTGAATCCAGAAAAATCCGATCGAGACCCGGGCGCCAGCCGAACATTGCCTCTGCTGCCGCCGAAACCGCCCGCACCGCAAGCCGTGGATCGTCGGAAGCATCGAGTATCTTCAGATGATCCAGTTGCTCATCGAGACGCAGACGCATCACTGTGGCGCGATCTGCAACAACCCTCAGCTCGGCGCCATCCTGAAGCACCGTCATGGCGGAATGCGGTCCGATCGGAAACGTATGAGGATCCTTCGCAGAGCACGAAGCTTTGTTCATCCGGCACTCGCATTGCAGACATGTTGGCTTGAAACAAGTGGCTTGAAACAAGACGCGACCTTCGCTCACGCAGGCGATGTAAATCACTCCCGTGCAGGATGACAAGAAATGCCAACGCACGCAGTTTAGATTCCTTACAAAACTAATGAATGACCAGGTCGCGACAATGCATGCCTTGTTCAAGGCCAAGTCCCGGCGAGCCGGAACTTAAAATTCAAATTTCTCTGGAAACAAAAATAGGTCTAAAGAGACACATCGGTTGGAACAGATGACGGCTCCATGACGTTATGCGCCCTCGCCTCGCCAGCGATAATCTTGCCATGCCGGAGCCGCACAAGGTGGTCCGCCGCGCCAAAATAACGGTCGTCATGTGAGATCACGATGATCGTCTTGCCCAGGCGCTTCAGGTCGGGCAGCAATTCCGTATAGAAGATGTGCCGGAACGCCGGATCCTGATCCGCCGCCCACTCATCGAACACCAGCACCGGCCGCTCCTCGAGCCAGGCATTCATCAGAGCCAGCCGCTTGCGCTGGCCGGTGGACAGATCCGTGGTTGTGAACACGCCATTCTCGACCGAAACCTTGTGCGCGACCTCCAATCGCTCCAGATATCGCTCCGCGATATCGGGCACGGTTGCTGCTCCCTGCAGCAGATCTTCAAACAGGTAGTAGTCGGAAAAGATCGTGGTAAAGAGCTGCCGGTAGTCATCGCGCGTTTCCGTTAGGACCGGCAGGCCATCGCGAAGCACCGTGCCGCTCTGCGGGGCATAAAGGCCCAGCAGCAGCTTGATGAGCGTGGTTTTTCCGCTGCCGTTTTCGCCGACAATGAAAACGACGTCCCCCTGGCGGATATGCAGGTCGATCGGCCCAAGCACGAACGGGTTGCTGCCGGGCACGGCGCGGAAGGCGTATGAGACCCCCCGCAGTTCGATCGATTCGATCCGGACCGATGCTTCCGGCGCGGTCGAGGGCGCAGCCAGCAGGTCCTGTTCGGGCGTGGAGAACTGTTCCGAAAGCTCGGCAATGCGGCCCATCGCCACCTGTGCGCGGCCGAGCGCGGGCAGAATGCCGATAACCTGGTCAATGGGTCCCCGCATATAGAGCAGCACAAGCACAAAACCGCTGGAGACCGAGGCGGGACTGTCCGGCCACAGGAACGGGCGCAGGGTCAGCGCTACGCCGATCACCACAAAGAACAGCATCGTGCCGAAAGCCCGCGCCGTCACGAAGAGATTGATCGACTTGATCTGCACCCTGCTGATCTGGTCGACAGTCTGCTGAAGCCTGTCCACGTAGACCCGCTGCCGGCGAATGCGGTTCAGACGCAGCTCCTTCGCGCCCTCCGCGATCGCCCGGTAGTGCTTCTGCAACTCATCTTCCGAGTCGCGGGCGGCATTGAAGCCTCGAACGCCCCGGGTCCGCGCATAGGCGTGCGCCAGCGATCCCAGGATGATGACCAATCCCGTGATCAGAAACAGCGGCCACGATAACACCGCGAGGTAGACCATGCAGCCGAAGGTGATGACGACAGACACGAAGAAGGAGGAGAAGAAGAACGCGAAATCGCTGATCGTATCGACGTCCTGGGTGAGAACCGGGATCAGGCGATGGGTGCGGTAAATCTCGAGTTGGTCGATCGGCGCCGCCAGAATCTTGGCCGCGAGCGACTTCCGAAGCTCGGCAATGATCCGCTGTCCGACATAATTGGCGCTTATATCGGAACCGATCGAACCAATCAGGATCAGCGAACACAGGCCCGCGAAGGCATAAAGCAGCGTCACGACATCGCTCTGCGATGCGTAGAGGCCGCGATTGACGACCGCCAGCAGCCCCGCAACGCTGGCACCGCCTGCAATGCCGAGCACGCCGCCTCCGAGCACGATCGGCCAATACGGCCGCAGGAGATGCAATATCTGCGCGGTCAGGCCGCTTCGTGGAATCATCATGAGTGCCGCGCCGGATTAGAGCTGAAGCGAACCTATACGGCCCGTGGTGACACGAACAGCCTTGCTGGAGTGATGCGAATACATGATGGCAGCATCGCCATTCCAGCGCTTATTTTTCCGGTCTTTTCGATCGATTCTAATTTGTGATCGGCGACACGTTCAATAAAATGCCGGGTAGTACCCCCTTTGCATCGCAGCCGCACAGCGCGTCGGACATGGATCCAGCCGCTGTATCGAACTGGATACCCCGCAAATCGAAGTGCTCGCAGGCCAGCGTCGGACCGGCCCGACTGGAGCAGGCCCGACTGGAGAATGACTTTGGATCCGCTCGTCTCCGAAACCCGCATCCAGCTTGCCGATGCCGCCGGTCTTGCCGCCCGCATGATCGATCACCTGGCCGAGCATGACATCGCTTTCGAAGATCGGGGCGGCCTGATGGTGGCGAAACTGCCGTTCGGAACCAGTTCGCTCGCAGTCGAGGCGGAAACACTCAGGATCCGCGTCGAGGCTAGCGACAAGGGTCACCTCGAAATGCTGCGTTCGGTCGTCGCGTCCCACGTCATCGAGTTCGCGGGCGACGAGGCACCGACGATCGTCTGGTCCGGCCACGAATCTGATGGCGGCACGCTGGCTAATTTCCGTGAAGTGCGGCTGAAGGCAGCGTTCGATCTCACGCCCCGCATGCGCCGGCTGACGTTCACCGGGGACGACATCGCCCGCTTTGAGGATGACGATGACCTGCACGTCCGCCTGTATTTTCCGCCGGAGGGCCTCGCCAAGCCTGAATGGCCGTGGCCTGCCCCGGACGGACGTATCATGTGGCCCGAACCGGACCGCAGGCCCATCACCCGCTACTACACGATCCGTCGCATCGATCTGCAGACCCGCGAGATCGACATCGATTTCGTGGTTCATGACCATGCCGGACCCGGCTCCGCATTCGCGCTCAACGCGCGAGTCGGCGCCATTTGCGGCATGGCCGGTCCTCTGGGACGAGGTATTCGCCCGGCGCGCTGGTTTCTGCTGGCAGGCGACGAAACCGCCCTTCCCGCCATCGCGCGCATTCTCGAAACACTGCCGGCGACGGCGTTGGGTGAGGCCTTCATCGAAGTCGCCAACCGGTTCGAAGAGGTTCCGCTGGTCGCGCCAGCCGGTGTGTCGGTCCGCTGGCTGCATCGCGGCGACCGTCCGGCCGGGACGACGCCGTTGCTGGTCGATGCCGTCAAGGCCGTGCGATGGCCCGGTCATCGCGAGGTCTTTGCATGGGTCGCCTGCGAAGCACAGGCACTGAAGGCGCTGCGAAACCATTTGCGCGATGAGCGAAAGCTTCCCCGCGAGCAGCATCTTGCGGTCGCGTACTGGAGCCTGCGTCGGCCATGACGTCCCGACGTCGCATACGTAGACCGGCCGGGCCGCGTTTTCCTTGCACCACATAATTCCACCAGGCGCTTTTTCATGCACGCAGTTCTGCCAACCGAAACCGCCCCGGCGTCGCGCGACGCGGCGATGCCCTTGTTCGAACTGGACCAGGTTAGCTTCGCGGTGGCGGGTCGCGCGTTGCTCGAGCCGCTGACCCTGACCCTTCCCGCTCGCAGTGTGGTCGGTCTGATCGGACACAATGGTTCCGGAAAATCGACCTTGCTGAAGTTATTGGCGCGGCAGCAGCCAAGTTCGTCCGGCACGATCCGTTTCGAAGGACGCCCGCTGCGCCAATGGAGCGATCGCGAATATGCCCGCAAGGTCGCCTATTTGCCGCAGCAGACGCCCCCCGCCGCCGGCATGCTGGTCAAGGAACTGGTCGCGCTGGGCCGCTATCCCTGGCATGGCGCGCTTGGCCGATTTGGCGATACCGACCGCGACAAGGTCGCGGAAGCCATGGCGCTCACCCACATCGAACCGTTCGCGGACCGGCTGGTCGACACACTGTCAGGCGGCGAGCGTCAGCGGGTCTGGATCGCCATGCTGGTTGCGCAGGATGCCGAGTGCCTGCTGCTCGACGAGCCGATTTCAGCGCTCGATATTGCCCATCAGATCGAAGTCCTGGCGCTGGTGCAGCAGCTCGCCCGCGAGCGCAACCTTGGCGTTGTCGTCGTTCTTCACGACGTCAACATGGCGGCCCGCTTCTGCGACGAGATCATCGCGCTGCATTCGGGCAGGCTGATAGCCCGCGGCGCTCCCGACAGCATCATGACGCCGACCGAACTCGAAACCATCTACGGCATCCCCATGGGCGTGATGCCTGCTCCGGATCAAAGCCACCTCATCAGCTTTGCGCGATGAAAGGTCGGAATCATCCACCCTACCATCGCGTCGGGTTACACGCGCCGCGGGCGCAATAGCCACACCAAATAAGGGCCCGCGAGCATCATCGCGAAGATGCCGGCCGGCATCTGGAACGGGAATATCACCATCCGCCCCGCCCAGTCCGCGAAGACCATCAGGGTGGCGCCAATCAGCGCGGCCAGCGTTGCCTGATGCAGCGCGCGTTGCGCCCCCATCATCCGCGCCATATGCGGCGCGATGAAACCGACGAGGCTCAGCAGCCCGACCATCAGCGTCGCGGTCGCGGTCAACAACGCGGTCAGCAGCATGATGATGATCCGGCTTCTCGCCATGGATACGCCCACCGCACGCGAGGCCGCCTGGCCGAGCGGCAGGATATCGAGCCAGCGCGACAACATCGGCACCAGCGCCAGCAGCATGATCGCGGCGGCGGCCAGTATCGCGGCCTCGGTCGGACCGATCTGATAGAGCGATCCCGCCAGCAACGACAGCAGCATGCCGATGCGGGGGTCACCGGTCGCCAGCACCATGGCCATGATCGCGCCGAACGCCGCACTCATGGCGACGCCTGCCAGCAGCACACGCTCCGGACTGAATTCGGACCGCCGGCTGAACAGCAGAACCAGCCCGAGCACGATGAAGGCGCCGATCGCGCCGCCGGCAATCTGCGCCACCCGCGTGTGGGAGGGCAGCAGGTACAGGAGAACGAGCACACCCATCGCGGCGCCGTAGCTGATCCCCATCACCTCGGGAGCCGCCATTAGGTTTCCGGTCATGCGCTGCAGCAGCGTGCCGGCCACCGCCAGCGTGGCCCCCGCAGCCAAGGCCGACACCACGCGCGGCCAGCGCCACGGCAGAAATTCCTGGATGCCGGCAAGGCCGCTCCAGCTCCAGCCCTCTGAACCGACCCCGACAGCAAGCGCGATCCAGACCACCAGCAACAGCAAGGCCAGACCGAACAGGATCGCCCGCCAGGGATGGTCAAGACGTGGCGGGACGGATGGCGTGAGGTTCCCCACCGGCGCGGTGGCCCGAAGCCGTGGCAGCAACAACAACAACATCGGCGCACCGATCAGGGCCGTGGCGGCGCCAGCCGGCATTTCGCGATAGCCGGGCGGGATCAGCAGCACGAGTTCATCCGTCAGCCACAACAGCAGCGCGCCGCAAAGTGGCGCCCAAATCAGCCGGTCGCGAAAACGGCGCGCGCCTGACAGCATAACGATGGCTGGCGCGGAAAGGCCCACAAAGCCCATCACGCCGACCACGCTGATAACCGAAGCGCTCAGCGCGATCGCGATGCCAAGCGCGCAGACTCGCGCGCCGGTCAATCCGAGGCCGAGATTGCGCGCGGTCTCGTCATCGAAGCCAAGCAAGGTCAGCGGGCGGACCATCGCCGCGATCAGCACGAAGGAAATGATGAAACGCGGCGCGAGGAACGCGACGTTGTTCCAGTCCTGCTGATTGAGGAAACCCGCGCCCCAGATGAACAGGCCGATCAGGTATTCGTGGTTCAGCAATATCAGGGCCTGCGTCGTCACCGCGCAGTAATAGGCAACGATCAGTCCGGCAAGCACCAGCACGACCGGCGATAGCGCGCGGCGCCAGGTGAGACCGAACACGCAGAGAAACGCAGCGAATCCGCCCAGCAACGCAATCCACTCGCGGCCGAAGGCGAGCAGCGACGGCGCCCACAAGGTGGTCACGGACAGCGCGAGATAGGCTCCATTCAGGACCCCGAGGGTGCTCGGTTCAGCAAGCGGATTGCGCAGCACCTGCTGACAGACCGTTCCTGCCAGGCCCAGCGCTGCGCCGGCCAGCAGCGCTACCGCTATGCGCGGAAATACGGTGTAATGCACCAGCATCTGTTGCGGATCGTTGATCTCGGGCCGCCACAGCACCGCTAACCATGCGGCAGGCGGCAAAAATCCCGACAGATGCCGCCATGTCAGCGCCGCCGCTGCCGCAAACAGCAGCCCGATCAGCACCGCCGGATGCATCTCGATCCCGGACCGGACAGGCAGCGCCTCAACCTTGCTCATTGTTTTCCTGCGGCAGGCGTTCGCTGAGAAGGCGGGCGAAGCGCTCAGCCGCCGGCACGCCGCCATAGAAGAATTGATTTCCCAGCACCGTCAGCCGCCCCGAGCGAAGGAAAGGCAGGGTTCGCAACACCGGGCTCGACGTGAGCAGCGCTTCGATATCCGCGACCCGCGAACTCATCAGAACCAGCCGCGCATCCGGAACCGCGGCGAGCACTTCAAGGCCGACGCTGGTATGTCCCCACGGACCGCTCTGTCCGGTCCATGCATTCTTCAATCCGAACTGGTTCAGCACTTCCTGATAGAGGCTGTTTGGACCGAACACCAGCGCACGATTGCGCGCGATTTCGCTGACAAGATAGAGCGGTTTGCCTCCGCGATTGCGAAGCTGATCACGGTAGCCGGTCATCGCCGCATCGAAACGCGCCAGATAGGCCTCGCATGCGGCCGGCACGCCGACGCGCCGTGCGAGTTCCATCGTCGAACTGCGCGCGGTTTCCAATGGGTGCCGACCGGGCTTGAAAATCGTGAAAACCTCGACCGGGGCGATCAGCTTGAGCCGGGGTACTGCGGCGGTAATACTGGGATCGATGATGATGATATCAGGCGCGAAGCTCTGCAGCAGTTCGAGATTTGGCTCCGAACGCAGGCCGATTTCCTGAACGCTGGACGGGACTGCCGGCTCGACGACGAGCCTGCCGTAGCGCTCGATCTCCGGAACCACCAGCGGCACCACCCCGAGCGCCAACAGAGTCTGCGCACAGGCCCAGCCGAGCGCGGCAACGCGTGGCCCGGGCGACGAGTTGGCGGCTTGCATTGCGCGCAGCGGCCAGTTGCCGAGCAGCACGCCCCCGCCAAGGCTCACGCCTGCGCTAAGAACGGCGCGGCGTGACGGCCGGCAATCGGAAGCAATGATAGACTTTTTGTTCATGGATATCGGCTCAAAGCGTTCTTGCGGACAAGGCCAGCGGACAGAAGACCATTATGACATACCTTCAATCACCGTGTCCTTCCAAGCCCTTGCGCTAGGCTCGAAAAAGCATTTGCCAGGGCCTGCCCGATTGCCGCCCGCGCCTGCAAGGCATCGCTCACGACATTTCCCATCCGCAAAAACTCATGGATCATGCCGGAATAGATCTGGAGATCGACGGAAACGCCGGCGGCGCGGAGCCGCGCCGCATAGTCGCGCCCCTCATCCACCAGCGGATCATACTCGGCAAGGACGAACAGCGCCGGCGCCAGTCCTGAGAGATCGTGCGCCGCCAACGGCGCAAAGCGCCAATCATCGCGGTCGGAATCGTCGCGAAGATATTGCCGAAAGAACCAATCGACGGTGTCCCGCTCGAGCAGAAAGCCCGAGCCATACCGATCGTAGGAATCCGAGTTTTGCCGCGAGCTGAGGCCTGGATAGGCGAGAACCTGCAGAACGGGCTGCGGCAAGCTTGGCTCCGCCTTCGCTGCGATCGCAAGAGCTGCGGCAAGCGTTCCGCCGGCGCTATCGCCGCCGACAGCCACGCGGCAAGCATCCAGCCCGGCCGCTGCCCCCTCGCGACCGATCCAGGCCAGCGCATCGACGGCATCCTCGAATGCCGTCGGAAATTTATGCTCCGGGGCAAGCCGATAACCAATCGACAGCACCGCAGCATCGCTATCGGCGGCGAGGCCGCGGCACAAGGGCTGATGTGAATCGAGGCTTCCGACGACAAAACCGCCGCCGTGCATGTAGAGCAGAACTGGTGTTGGATTTCGCGCGTTCGGCTCCCGCGGGGCGTATAGCCGCGCGGCGATTGCATCACCATCGCGGGTCGGAATGGAGAGCTGGCGTTCAAACGCAAGCGCCGGAGGGTCAACGTCGAGCAACGGCGACGACGCGTCGAAATCCGCGCGCGCCTGCAAGGCCGTCAGTTGCGGAAACGGTGTGCGTGCACCGGTGTCAGTCCCAAGCTGAACCATCTCAAGGAGCGCTGCGATATCCGGATCAAGGCTCATGCGATCGTTCACTCCGCCGGTTCCGACACCTGGTCCTGCAACTCCGTCGCTGTTGCCTCTGGAACCAGCAGCGCGCAGATCTCGTCGAGGAAAACGGCATCCCTGAGGATCGTAAAATGATCGTCTCCAGCAATGCCGTGATCGACGACATTCGGCAGTTGTCTCTCCAGTCGATCGCGCTGCATCAGGCGGCCTGACGTCCACCAGCACAACGGCGTGGCCTTGAGACGGGGCGGCGGGGCGACGTCCTGCGTCAGGATTTTCAGGTGTCGCCCGACCGCGAAGGCGCTGGACAGGTCGTCGGCGCCCAGGAGCGTGTCGTCCGTCAATACTCCCTGCGTCTCTTCCAACATCTGTCTGACCAAACGCCGGACGCCTTCGGATGTCTCCGGCATGCTGGCGTCTCTTGCTGCTTCCACGTACGGATGGATACGGGCGGATGCAGCGTGCGGAAGGACGGCTGACAACAATCCCGCGAGATCATCGGTCCAGTGGGCTGCCGCTTCCTTCCCGTTCGATCCGCTCTCCGTCAGCAGCACGAAGCTGTCGACCATGGCAAGGCAATCTACCGGTTCACCGCTCCGTTCGAGCTCCGCTGCAACGAGAGTGACGAGAAGTCCGCCGAGCGACCAGCCTACCAGGCTATAGGGACCGCGCGGCTGCACTCGCCTGATCTCATCTGCATAATCCGCGGCCATCGCATCGAGCGACCGGTCGCTCCACGAACTGTCGACAAGCATCCTGGATTGCAGCCCAATCACCTGCCGGCGTCCTTCGAGGCGTCGCGCCAGGGGTCCGTAATCAAAGACGGTGCCGAAACCGCCATGCACGCAGAACACCGGCTGCGTTCCAGGAACCGCAATATTCAGCGGCAACAACGCCGATGGCGCCGCTGCTGCGGCCGAAGCCGCGTCACCAGTGTCTGCCAGCAGCGCGCGGATTGTCGGCTTTTGCAAGAGATCGCGCAGCTTGATCTCAATACCGAAGCTCTTGTCCTGACGGAGCCGGGCGACGACTTTGAGGCTCAGGATCGAGTTGCCGCCCAGTTCGAAGAAATTATCGGTGACGCCGACTTGCGGCAGCTTGAGAATGTCGGCCCACAGACGCGCCATTGCGGTTTCTGCAGCTCCCTGCGGGGCGACGAAGGTTCGCGCCGCGGTGTCGGGCGCCGGCAGCGCACGCCGATCGATCTTTCCGCTCGACAGCACCGGCAGACGATCGAGCACCATGATCCGCGCCGGCACCATGTAGGCCGGCAATGTCTGCCGCAGGAAATCGGTCAATCTGTCGACCAACGCCTCGGCAGACGCTCCTGACGAGGCCTTTGCCGCCTTCGGCGCGACATAGGCAACGAGCTGGCTTCCGGCAGCGCCCGCCAGCGCCACGACCGCCGCTTGAGCGATTTCCTCGTGTCGAAGAAGGGAGGTCTGGATCTCGCCAAGTTCGATCCGGAAGCCGTTGATCTTGACCTGGTCGTCGCTGCGCCCGAGATATTCAATGGTACCGTCTGCGTGCCATCGCGCGAGGTCACCGGTGCGGTACAGCCGTGCCCCCGGCGCTGCGGCAAACGGGTCGGGCACGAAACGCTCGGCCGTCATGGCCGCTTTGCCGTGATAGCCGCGCGCCAGCCCAAAGCCTCCGAGATAGAGCTCACCGGCGACGCCTGCGGGAATGATGTTGAGCGAGCCATCGAGAATATAGGCGCTGCGATCACCGACCGGCAGACCGATCGGCGCGTACGGCGTATCGCATTCGGCGGCGCCGTCGACCTTCCAGACCAGAGGCGTGACCACGGTTTCGGTCGGACCATACCCGTTGATCAGGATGCGCGGTTTCAGAACGCGCTTGACCTTGTCGAAACCCGCCTTCGGCATCGCCTCGCCGCCGAACGAGTATAGTTTGACCGGCGGCGGATTGCCCGCCTGCTCGACCCATTCCGCGACTTGCTGGAGGTAGGCGGGCGGCAGGCCGATGTGGCTGACCCGATGCGCATGCAAGGCTTCGACTGTTTGCTCCGGCGTCCACAACTCCACATCGCGCATCAAGAGCCGCGCGCCGTGCGACAGCACCGTCAACCATCGTTCATGCGCGCCGTCGAACGCCAGCGACAGGAAATGCAGTTCGCACGAGCTCTCGTCGATCTCGTAGAGGCCTCCCGTAACGTGGCAGTGCATCGCCAGCGGCCCGTGGGCAACCGCCACGCCCTTTGGCGTTCCGGTCGAGCCCGAAGTGTAGATCAGATAAGCCAGGTTCTCGGGGTGCAAGCCCGGTTGCGGCGCATGGTCGGGACCCGCATCGAAGTCGAATGTGGCCAGAGAGATTCTTTCGACATCACCCAAGTCTTCTTCGAGCTGCCCCGTCAGCACGAACGAAACCTGGGCATCGCGCATGACAAACCTGCGGCGTTCGGACGGAAGCTCCGGATCGAGCGGAACGTACGCCCCGCCCGCCTTGAGGACGGCGAGCAGCGCGACCATCGTGGCTTCGGTTCGTTCGACCACGACGCCGACGCGCTGCTCGGGCCTGAGCCCGCGATGGATCAGGTGATGAGCAAGACGATTGGCCTTGGCGTCGAGCGCGCCGAACGAGAGCATCTTACCGCCGATGGTAAGTGCCGTTCGCTCCGGCTTCCGCTTCGCATGTTCGCTGATCGCCTCATGCACCAGCGGCAATGCGACGGCAGGCACCGCGTGGCGATTGCAGTTGTCGGCAGGATCGGCATCGACTGTCGTGACCGGATCGATGCCGCCAAGCAACACCGAGGCATCCCGCGTCAATGCGGCAAGCAGATGCTCGAACTGCAGCCTGATCTGCTCGGCCTGCGCTGCCGTAAAGTGGCTCGGCATACAGGTATATTCGACCTGAAGCGTGTCCTCGACGAGGACAGACAGGTCCATCGGATAGTTCGTTACGTCGACATTCTTCAGGCCGCCGAACTGCAGGGAGCCGTCCCCGTTCTGCAGCATGCCGCGTTCAATCGGATAGTTTTCGAACACGATGATGCTGTCGAACATCGTCTGGCCGCCGCGGCCGGCCCAGCTCTGAATGTCGTAGAGCGGCGTGTGTTCATAATCCCGGATCGCAAGGTTGCGATCCTGAAGCGCCCGCAGCCATTCTCCAACCGTGCTTGCAAGCGACGGCGATTCGATCACGGGGAGCGTGTTGATGAAGAGGCCGAGCATCTGCTGCGATCCGTCGAGGCCGGCCGGGCGACCGGCGACGGTGACGCCGAAGGTCACGGCCTGCTGACCCGTATAGCGCTGCAACAAGAGCGCCCACACGCCCTGAACAATGGTGTTGAGCGTGATCCGCTCGCGGCGAGCGAACGCCTTCAATTGCGCGGTCGCCGTCTCGCCGAGCCGCGTGTAACAGCGCGCGTGACCGGAAGCCGGATGACGACGAGAACCGAAGGCGTCGGCGAGTTGTGTCGGCTCGTCAAAGGACTTGAGTTGTTCGCGCCAGAACCGTTCGGCCGCCTGCGCGTCCTGCGCCAGCAGCCACGCGATATAGTCGCGGTAATGCGTCGGGTTCGCCGCGGGTGATCCGCCATAATAACGCTCCAGGACTTCGCCGACGAATCGGGCCGAGCTCCAGCCGTCCATCAGGATGTGATGATAGGTCCAGATCAGGCGATAGAAGTCGTCCTCGAGACGGAGCAGCCGAACCCTTTGCAGCGGCGGCGTCGAGAGGTCAAATTCGGCGGCACGCTCGCCGGCAAGCGCCGCCGCAATGCGTTCGTCATTGACGGGTTGCCCGCGCCAGTCTTCCTGTTCGAACGGCGCGGCTGCGTCGCGATAGACAGCCTGCAGCGGCGAGCCGGAAAGCTCGCGCCACAGGAATCCAGTCCGAAGCATCGGATGACGTGCGGTCACTTCTTGCCATGCAGATCGGAGGCGTTCGGGATCGAGCCCACGGATTTCAACGCTGACCTGATTGACGTAAACGCCACTGCCGGCATCACGCAGGCTGTGGAACAGCATGCCCTGCTGCATCGGCGACAATGGGTAAATGTCCTCGATGCGGCTCCAGTCGAGATCGAGCCTTTCGAGCTGTTCGCCGGTCAGGCCCGAGAGAGAACCCCGCACCGGCGTGGGCGTTTCCTTTGGCGGCCGGATTTGCCGGGAGACCGCTGCAAGCGTTTCGATTGTTTGATGCTGAAAGCAGTCGCGCGGTTCGATCAACACGCCTTCGCGGCGCGCGCGGCTCACCATTTGCAGCGAAATGATCGAGTCGCCGCCGAGCTCAAAGAAATTGTCGGTGACGCCGATGTTGGGCTGGCGCAGCAGGTCGACCCAGATCGCGGCCAGTGCCGCCTCGGTTGGCGTGCGCGGCGCGACATGCTCGGCGGCGCCGAGTTGATCCGGCGCCGGCAGCGCCTTGCGGTCGATCTTGCCGTTCGGCGTCAGTGGCAGCCGGTCCAAGACCATGATCCGCACTGGGACCATGTAGTCCGGCAGGGCCGATGACAGCGCCGTCTTCAGCGCTGCCCCATCCAGCAACGCCTCGCCGCTGACATAGCCCACGAGCTGGCGGCCCGCCCCGGCCTCGCGCGCCACCACCACCGCGGAGCGCACCGCGGCCTGTTCCAGCAGCCGCGCCTCGATCTCGCCGAGTTCGATCCGGAAGCCGCGGATCTTCACCTGGTGATCGGCGCGGCCGATATATTCGATCACGCCATCGGCCCGCCACCGCGCCACATCGCCGGTGCGGTACAGCCGTGCACCGGCAGGGCCAAACGGATCGGGAACAAAGCGTTCCGCGGTCAGCGCGCCGCGCTGCCAATAGCCGCGCGCGAGTCCTTCGCCGCCGATATAGAGCTCGCCGGCAACCCCGACCGGCGCCAGGTTGAGATCGTGGTCGAGGATGTGCAGCGTGGTGTTGCCGATCGGACCGCCCAGCACCGGACGGTCGTCCTGCGCGTCGAGGCGATGACGCGCCGACCACACGGTTGTCTCGGTCGGACCGTACAGATTCCAGACCTCGCCGGCCTGCGCCACCAGCCGCCGCGCCAGATCCGGCGGCAGCGCCTCGCCACCGCACAGCACGCGGCAGCTTTGCGGCAGCGATGCTCCGTCGTGATCGAGCAGCATCCGCCAAGTCGACGGCGTCGCCTGGATCAGCGTCACGCCCTGGGTTGTCACCATGGCCTTGAGCTGAGCCGGATCATGCGCGGCGGCGCGATCCGCCAGCACCACGCGCGCCCCCAGCGTCAGCGGCAACCACAGTTCCAGCACTGCAATGTCGAACGACAGCGAGGTCAGGCCGAGCACGCGGTCCTGCGGCGTCATTCCCGGCTGCTCCGCCATCGTCGCCAAAAAGTTCGTCACCGCATCGTGGCGGACCATCACGCCCTTGGGCAGGCCGGTCGAGCCCGAGGTGTAGATCACATAGGCCAGGCTCTCGGGGTGGATTGTAAGATCAAGGTTGCCGGTATCACCGCCCTCACCGCCATCGGCTTCGTCGAGCAGCCACGCCTCGGCGCCGGTCTCCTTCAGCACCGGCGCGAACTGCTCCAGCAATGAGGTCTGCGTCAGCACCAGCGCCGCGCCGCTGTCGCGCAGCATGTGGGACAGCCGCTCCGGCGGATAATCCGGATCGAGCGGCAGATAGGCGCCGCCGGCCTTCAGCACCGCCAGCAGCGCCACCATCATCGCGACGCCGCGCTCCAGCGCCAGGCCCACCACGACGTCCGTGCCGACACCGTAACCCCGCAAGTCCCGCGCCAGCCTGTTGGCCCGCTTGTTCAGCTCGCCATAACTCAGCTCCGCGTCGCCAAATACCAGTGCGATCGCGTCCGGGAACTGGCGAACCTGTTCCTCGAACTGCGCGACAATCCCCCGGCGCGGTGCATCGCGGCGTGTGCTGTTCATGCGCAACAGCAGTGCCTCATCCGCAGGATCGTTCGCCGCGATCATGCCGACCGGTCGATCCGCATCGGCGCTCAACGTCTCCAGCAACCGCACGAAAGCGGCCTGCAGCCGCGCCACCTGCGCCTCGTCAAAATGCTTGCGCTGATAGTTGAGCACCAGCCGCAGCCGATCATCCAGACCCACGCTCGCGAACAGCGGATAGTTGCTGGTCTCGGTGATCCTCGTCTCGCCGACACGGACGCGCTGGTGCTTCTGCTTCAGCGCGCTATCGACCGGATAATTCTCGAACACCAGGATGCTGTCGAACAGCGGCCGTCCGGGACGTCCGGCCAGGCGCTGGATCTCATAGAGCGGCGTCCAGCCAAATTCGCGCATGGTCAGATTGCGATCCTGCAGCTCACGCAACCATGCGCCGACTTTCTGCTGCGGACCGACGCTGTCGACAACCGGCAAGGTGTTGATGAACAGGCCCACCATGTCTTCGGAGCCCGCGAGTTCCGACGGCCGGCCCGACACAGTGACGCCGAAGCAGACGGTGCTCTGTCCGGTATGCTGGCGCAGCAATTGCGCCCATGCAGCTTGCACCAATGTGTTCAGCGTCACGCGCTCCCGCGCTGTAAATTGCTGCAGCCGTCCGGTCAACGCGACGTCCATTTCCAGCGCCAACGCACCGTGACCCGGCGCTTCTCCGTTCGAGCGTTCCACCAAGCCGTCCGACAGGAAACCCGCCTCGCCCCGCTCCGCCATCGCAGTCCGCCAGAACGCGGCTGCGGCGTCGCGATCCCTGCTCTGCAGCCAGCCGATGTAGTCGCGATAGCGGCGCTGCAAGGCTGGCAACCGGCCATCGCCGCTATATTGCAGCACCTCGGCAATCAGCCGCGCCGAACTCCATCCGTCGAGCAGGATGTGATGATGGGTCCACATCAGCCAGTGACGATCTTCTCCCAGACGGATCAGCCGGACCCGCTGCAAGGGCGGCCGCGACAGGTCAAACCCCTCGACCCGTTCCTGCCGCGAGACGTCCGTCAGCGCAGCATCCAGCCCGGATGGCGCCAGCACCGCAACCCGCGCGCGCCAATCGTCCTCGACGAACGGCACCTGGACATGGCGATAGACCACCTGTTGCGCCGAACCTGACAGGTCGCGCCAGACAAATCCCGTGCGCAGCACCGCATGGCGGTCGCTGACCGCCTGCCAGGCCAGACGAAGCTTGCCGGCATCAAGGCCGTGTATCTCGGCGGCGACCTGGTTGACATAAAGTCCGCTCTCGCCGTCGTGCATCGCATGGAACAGCATGCCCTGCTGCATCGGCGACAACGGATAGACATCCTCGATCTGACGCCAGTCGAGTTCCAGCCGGTCGAGATCGGTTTGGCTAAGCCCAGATAACGTCACATCCGAGGGTGTGATTCCGCAGGCTCCACTGGTGCAATGATCGACCAACTCCCGCAGCGCTGCCTGGTACAATGCGGCCAGCCGTTCGACCGTCTCGCGCCGATAGCGCTTGCGGCCAAAGCCGAACGACAGCCGCAACTGGCCTTCGCGTACGGTACCGTTGACGCTGAGCCAACGCCGCAGCGGGCTCGATGCGCTACGTGAGGGGCCCGCGCTTTCCGGCGCCATGGCGAACAATGCCGCCTCTGCGGCGCCGCCGTCGATCTGGCCGAGATAGTTGAAGGCGATCTTCGGCTCGGTCGCTTTTGACAAGGCCGCGCGCTGCGCTTCTGAGCCGAGATAGCGCAAGACGCCGTAGCCCAGTCCGCGGCCGGGAATGGCGCGAAGTTCTTCCTTCACGGTCTTGATCAACGACGACGGATCCTGCGACCCGCCAACGAGATGCACGGGAAACGCGGTCGTGAACCAGCCGACCGTACGCGAGATGTCGATGTCCCCGAACAGGTCCTCGCGGCCGTGACCTTCCAGCTCGACCAGAACCTCGTCCTGGCCGCTCCATCGCCAAATAGCACGCGCGAGGCCGGCGAGGAGAAGGTCGTTTATTTGCGTGCGATAAGCGGAAGGAGCGTCCGTCAGCAGGCGCTGCGTCAGTTCGGCGTCGAACGACAGCGAGATTTCATCGGCGTCGGCGACGTGGTCGATACCGTCGTGATCGTCGTCGCACGGAAAATCCGCAACTCCGTTGCGCTCGACCCAATAAGGTAGTTCAGCCGCGAGTTCGGAGGACGCCGCATAAGCATCCAGCCGGGCCGCCCACAGGGAATAAGCATGGCTCTTCGGCGGAAGCGCAACCGTGTCGCCTCGCGCCAACTGGCTGTACGCAGCCGCGAAATCCTCCAGCAGCACCCGCCACGACACGCCGTCGACAACCAGATGATGGATCACGATCAGCAGGCGCTGACTGCCATCAGCGACATCGATGCCGACCGCACGCAGCAGCGGGCCGTTGGACAGCGACAGGCTCGCCTGCGCCGACGATGCAAGCGCTGTGACGGCTTCGCCATCGGCCGCGCTCCGGACCCACAACAGTTCAGCCGTAGCCGGCGCGGTGCGATGCTCCGCACGCCATACGCCGTCCCTCGCTTCGAAGCGAAGCCGCAACGCGTCGTGATGATTGAGGGCGGCCGCGATCGCGCGTCCCATGACTTCCCAATCAAGTCGCTCTTTCGGCCGCAACAGCACCGCCTGATTCCAGTGGTCGCGTTCGCCAACATCTTCTGTGAAGAACCTGGCCTGTATCGGCAGCAGGCGATGAGAACCGGATACCAGCCCTTGGTCGGCGCGCGCCGCGTTCTGCTGCTCGGCACGCGCCGCCAGCGCCAGGGCTTCCAGCGTCTGATGCTGGAACACATCGCGCGGTTCGATCAGGTAACCGGCGCGTCGGGCGCGGCTCACCATTTGCAGCGAGATAATCGAATCGCCGCCGAGTTCGAAGAAGTTGTCGGCAAGCCCAACGAGAGGCCGGCCGAGCAGCTCGGCCCAGATCGCCGCGAGCGTCACTTCCGCCGAGGTACGCGGCGCCTGGTGCTCCGAGCCGGTATCCACCGCGTCCGGCGCCGGAAGTGCACGCCGGTCGACCTTGCCGTTCGGTGCCAGCGGTAGCCGTTCCAGCGTCAGGATTCGCGACGGCACCATGTAGTCAGGCAGGACGGATGACAGCGCCGTACGCAAGGCCGTCCCGTCAAGTTCGTCCGCCCCGCAAACGTAACCGAATAGCTGGCGTCCCGCGCCTACCTCGCGCGCAGCGACCACCGCGGAGCGTACACCGGGCTGTTCAAGCAGCCGCGCTTCGATCTCTCCAAGCTCGATGCGAAAGCCTCGGATCTTGATCTGGTGATCGGATCGCCCAACGTACTCGATGGCGCCGTCCGGGCGCCAGCGCGCCAGATCCCCTGTCCGATACAGACGCTCGCCGCGACTGCCGAAGGGATCCGGGATGAACCGCTCCGCCGTCAGCCCCTGGCGCTGCCAATAGCTGCGCGCGAGCCCGACGCCACCGATGAACAGCTCGCCGGTCACTCCGGCCGGAACCATGTTCAGCTCGGTGTCGAGAATACGCATGGCCGTACCCGGGATCGGTTGTCCGATCGGCACACGCGCAGAGCCGTCATCGCGGCAGTTCCAGAACGTCGCGTTGATCAAGGCCTCGGTCGGACCGTAACGGTTATCGAACCGAACCTTGGGGAAGGCCGCGAGCACGCGTGCCTTCAACTCAGCCGACAAGGCTTCGCCGCCGGCAAACAGCCGCTTGAGCGTCACGCAGCGCTCCGCTTCCGGCTCCGCAATAAAATGCTCGAGCATCGGCGGTACGAAATGCAGCGTGGTCACATCGTGAGCAATGACCGCGTCAATGATGCGCCGCGGTTCGCGATGCGCACCCGGCGCGGCGATCGCAAGGCGGGCGCCTGCTGTGAGTGGCCATAGAATTTCCCATACCGACACATCGAAGCTGAACGGCGTTTTCTGCAGCAGCGTCTCGCCGGCATCGAGGCGATATTCGGCCTGCATCCAGCCGAGCCGTGCGGCCAGCGCGCCATGCGAGCAGGCTACGCCCTTTGGCATGCCCGTCGATCCCGACGTGTACATCACATAGGCGAGACTTTCCGGATCGAGCGCGATGTCGAGATTGGAGACGGGTTCGATTGCCCCGGCCGCATTCTCCACGTCGATAGCCCAGGCCTCCGCGGCTGCTTGCGCAATCACGGACGCGATGCGTTCAAGCAGCCGGCCTTGAGTCAGCACCAGCCTGGCTCCGCCGTCGCGCAGCATATGCAGCAGCCGGTCAGCCGGATAATCCGGATCGAGCGGCAGATAGCCCCCACCCGCCTTCAGCACGGCGAGAACACCGATGATCAACTCGACGCTGCGCTCCAGGGCGACACCCACCAGCTGGTCGCGACGGATACCACGGTCCCGCAACGCGCGCGCCAGACCATTGGCCCGGGCATTCAACTCGCCGTAGCTGACCTGTTGGTCGCCGAACACCAATGCGATCGAGGACGGCGAAGCCGCGGCGCGCGCCTCGATCCTGGCGACGATTCCGCCGCCAAAATCCGGAACCTTGTCCGGCTCGATTGCGCCGCCACTCCAGCCGAGCACTTGCCTGACCTCATCGACATCGAGCCCGCTCAGTCCACCGAGCGGCGCGGCGGCATCCGTCACGATCTGCGCGAGCAGGCGCGACAGGCAGGCTTGCAGATATCGTATCTGGTCTTCATCGAACCGGCCGCGGTCATAGCGGAAACCGAGATTGATGCCGTCGGTCTTGGCGATTACCGCGACCGTGAGGGCATAATTGGTGATCGAGACCTGCTCGACCCGGCCGAAGCGGGAACCGCTTTCATTCTCGCCGCGCAGGGCCTCATCGATCGGATAATTCTCGAACACCAGGATGCTGTCGAACAACGGCCGGCCGGATCGTCCCGCCAGGCGCTGAATCTCGTAGAGCGGCATCCAGCCGTGGTCGCGCAGATCAATGTTGCGCTCCTGCAGGTCGCGAAGCCACGCACCGATTTCGACTTGCGGGTTGGCCTGATCAACCACTGGCAGGGTGTTGATAAAGAGACCCACCATTTCCTCGGACCCGGTGATCTCAGCAGGCCTGCCCGACACCGTCGCTCCGAAGCAGACAACGCGCTGCCCGGTATGACGGCGCAACAGTTGCGCCCATGCGCCCTGCAGGAGCGTGTTCAACGTCACGCGCTCGCGCCTGGCAAACGCCTGCAATCCCGCAGTCAGATCGGAAGTGAGGAGCAGATCGAGCGAACCGTGGCCGGATGCGCCTGTGCTTGAAGGACCTCCCAGCATATCCGCCAGGAACGTCGGCTCGTCCAACTCGGCCAACCCGCCACGCCAGAACGCCGCCGACACTTCGCGATCCTGCCGTTGCAGCCAGCCGATATAGTCACGGTAATGGCCGCGCACGGCGGGCAATCGGCTACCGCGTTCGTGCTGCAGTATTTCGGCAACCAGTCGCGCCGAACTCCACCCGTCCAGCAGGATGTGGTGATGCGTCCAGATCAGCCAGTGGCGGCCTTCCCCGAGTCTGATCAGCCGCACCCGCTGCAAGGGCGCATGCGACAGGTCGAACCCCTGGGCTCGTTCGGCCTGCGACGCCAGCGCAAGCTCCACCTCGAGTTCGCTGCGCTCCATTCTGGTCGCCCGCTCGCGCCAGTCTTCCTCGACGAACGGCAGCGTCACATGACGGTACACTACCTGCTGGGCCGCGCCCGACAGTTCGCGCCAGGCGAAGCCGGTCCTTAGCACCGCGTGCCGGGCGCTTACTTCCTGCCAGGCCGCTCGCAACCTTCCAGGGTCGATGCCACGGATTTCCAGGCCGACTTGATTGACATAGTTTCCGCTTTCGCCGTCGCGCAACGCATGGAACAGCATTCCCTGCTGCATCGGCGACAGCGGATAGATGTCCTCGATCTCACGGCAATCGATCGTCGCGCCCAGAATGTCGAGGTCAGCCTGGTTTAATCCCGAGAGTTCGACGTCAGACGGCGTAATCCCGTGCGCGCCGCCGGCACAATGGTCCACCAGCTCACGCAAGGCCGTTGCATAGTGCTCGGCGAGGCGTTCAATCGTCGCGCGCCGGTAGCGCCTGCGACCGAAACTGAACGACAGCCGCAGCAGGCCGTCGCGCACCTGGCCGTTGATGCTGAGCCAGCGGCCAAGCGGCGCGCTCGCACTGCGCGCGGCGCCGGCACTCTCGGGAGCAATCTTGAACAAGGCCCGCTCACCCAGGCTCCCATCGAACTGGCCGAGATAATTGAAAACGATACGCGGCTCGGGGACTGCGGAAAGCGCTTGGCGCTGCTCTTCGGTACCGAGATAACGCAGAACGCCATAGCCCAGCCCGCGCGCGGGGATCGCCCGCAGCTCTTCCTTGACGGACTTGATCAGCGTGGCGTCGTCCCTCGGCCCGCCCGGCAAGCGCACAGGAAAGGCGGTGGTGAACCAGCCCACCGTGCGCGAAATCTCGACGCCCCCGAAAATGTCCTCCCGGCCGTGGCCCTCGAGTTCGACAAGGACGTCCTCAATCCCGCTCCAGCACGATACCGCGCGCGCCAACGCCGCCAGCAGCAGATCGTTGACCTGGGTCCGATAGGCGGACGGCGCTTCCTTGAGCAGCCGCGTCGTCAGCCCTGCGTCGAACGTCAGCAGGATTTCCTCGCCCTCGGCAACCCGATCGACGTCCCCATGATCGTCGTCGCAGGCCAGATCGGCGAGTGGCTTGCGTTCGAGCCAGTACGGCAGTTCGGCACCCAGTTCGGCGCTGCCCGCATGCGCTTTCAAGCGCGCGGCCCAGGACGAATAGGATTGGCTCTTTGGCGCCAACGCGATAGAGGCCGCGCCCTGCTCCATTTGACCGTACGCCGATACGAAGTCTTCCAGCAGGACCCGCCACGACACGCCGTCGATGACGAGGTGGTGCACCGATATCAGAAGCCGCTGGCTGCCGTCGGCAAGGTCCATCCCGACCACGCGCAACAGCGGCCCTTGCAATGACAGGCTGGCCTGGGCCACTGACGCCAGCGCCGTCACTTCGGCCGCATCGCGTATGCCGCTCCGAATCCAGAATAATTCCGAAACCGGGGGCGCGGCACCATAGGACGCCCGCCAGACACCGTCGGTCTCCTCGAAGCGAAGGCGCAGCGCATCGTGATGCGCAACGATAGCGGCCAGCGTGCGTTCCACGATCGCCCAATCCAGCCGCGACTGCGGCATCAGCAATACGGCCTGATTCCAGTGGTAGCGTTCGCCGGCGTCCTCGCCGAAGAACCGCGCCTGAATCGGTAGCAGCGGATGCTCGATGCCGGCGAGATCCTTCTCGGGCTCGGCGTCCTGCACCACCTGTTCCGTACGCGCCGCCAGCGCCAGTTCCTGCAATGTCTGGTGCCGGAAAACATCACGCGGCTCGATCAGCAGGCCGGCCTGCCGGGCGCGACCCACCATCTGCAGCGAGATGATCGAATCGCCGCCAAGTTCGAAGAAATTGTCGTCGGCGCCGACCCGAGGCTGGCCGAGGAGCTCGGCCCAGATCGCGGCAAGCGTCGTCTCCGTCGCGGTTCGCGGCGCGACGTGGGCTGCGGCGGCGTGCGTCTCGGGGACCGGCAAGGCCTCACGGTCCACCTTGCCGTGAGCGGTGAGCGGCAGGCTCTCAAGTCTGACAATGCGGGCCGGCACCATGTAATCCGGCAGTTCGTTCGAGAGTGCAGCGCGAATTAGCGTCTCATCGAAAGCACCTTCGCCACAGACATAGCCGACCAGCTGATGGGTTGCTCCAACATCACGAGCAACAACGACCGCCGATTGCACGCCGGGCTGACGCATCAGCCACGCCTCGATTTCGCCGAGCTCGATCCGAAAGCCGCGAATCTTGACCTGATGATCGGAGCGGCCAAGATATTCGACCACTCCATCCGCGCGCCATCGGGCCAGATCGCCGGTGCGGTATAGCCGCATGCCCGGCGCGCCAAAGGGGTCGGGGATGAATCGCTCCGCCGTCAGCGCGCCGCGCCGCCAGTAGCCCCGCGCCACTCCTTCGCCACCGATGAACAATTCGCCGGTCACGCCGACCGGCACGATGTTCAGATCGGCGTCGAGGACATAGGCCGATCGCCGGCCGACCGGGCGGCCGATAGGGGCATAACTACCCTCGATCTCTTCGCTGGCATCGACCTTCCAGACCAGCGGCGTCACCACGGTTTCGGTCGGGCCATAACCGTTGATCAACGTCCTGGGCTTGAGCGCGCGCCTGACCTTGTCGAATCCGGCTTTCGGCATCGCCTCGCCGCCGAACGAATAGAGCGAGACCGGCGGCGGATCGCCGCGCCATGCCGCAAAGTCGGCAAGCTGCTGCAGATATGCCGGTGGAAAGCCGGCGTTGGTGACGCGCTGTTTGCGCATGACTTCAAGCGTCTGCTCGGCCGACCACAGATTCTCATCCCGCATGACAAGCGCAGCGCCGCAGGTCAGCGCGGTCCAGAGCCGCTCATGCGCGCCGTCGAACGTAAAGGACAGGAAATGCAGTTCACGGGAATGCCGGTCCATATCGTAGAGCCCGGCGGTCACGTCGCAGTGCATCGCGAATGGCCCATGCTCAACCGCGACACCTTTCGGTATCCCAGTCGAACCCGACGTGTAGATCACGTAGGCGAGGCTTTGCGCTGCCACGACAATCGCGGGATCGCTCTCCGGCTCCTGGTCAAGGTCGTCAGCGCCAAGCTGAACAATTTCGATCCCGGACGGTTGCGAGGCCAGCCCTTCAGCGGTCAGCACAAACCGCACGCCGGCGTCGTGCATGGTGGAGAACTGCCGCTTGACGGGATGGTCGGGATCAAACGGCAGATAGGCGGCGCCCGTTTTCAATACGGCCAGTAGTGCCACGACGAGCGATGGCGAACGTTGCGCCGACAGGCCGACCAGATCGAAGCGGCTGACACCAAGACGGATCAGGCGATGCGCAAGGCGGTTGGCGCGACGGTTGAGTTCGCCATACGAGATGACGTCGTCGCCGAAGACGAGCGCCGGCGCATCGGGTGCTTGCGCAGCGAAGCGGGCCACCGTCTGGTGCACGGGCGTGAACGGAGTCGTTGAACCGCCGTCTGCTCCATTCCAGCCCCGGATTTGAGTCAACTCCTGCTCGGAAAGCAGCGCGATGCCGGCGATCGACTGCGACGAATCCTGGGCCATCGTCTTGAGGAGCGTGATCCAATGCGCCGCAAAGCGTTCGATTGTCGCTGCTTTGAACAGAGCCGTTGCGTATGTGAAGATCGCGCGTATGTCGCCTGACGGTCCCTCTTCGCTGTCGAGCGCCAGATCGAACTTGACGGTATCGACATTGGGCTCGATTTTTTCGATTTGCAGCCCGGTCAGACCGAGCGAATTGTCCGATGCCCGGCGGCGCTGGTGATTGTAGAGCACCTGGAAGAGAGGATTCTGGCTCAGGCTGCGTTTCGGCTGCAGGACCTCCAACAGCCGTTCAAACGGAAGATCCTGGTTCTCCTGGGCTTCGATCGTGGCTGCATGCACAGTTGCGATGAAATCCGCAATTGTCTCGCGCCCGTCGAGTTGCGTGCGAAGCACCTGGGTGTTGACGAACAGTCCGATCATTCCCCGGGTCTCGTCCCGGTGACGATTGGCGACCGGCACGCCGACGCCAATGTCGGCTTGTCCCGTGTAGCGATAGAGCAGCAGTTTGAAGCTCGCCAGCAGAACGACGAACAGCGTCGTCTGGTGCTTGCGCGCCAACGCACTCAGGGCATCGGCAAGCCCAGGATCAAGCTCCATGCGGACCGCAGCGCCGGCGAGGTCGGGCTCCGCCGGCCGCGCCCGATCGATCGGAAGCTGCAGCACCGCTGGATCCCTGAGGCGAGCCGTCCAGTAGGCAATCTGCCGCTCGCCGTCGACCGCGCTCATCCAGAGCCGCTGCCATTCGGCATAGTCGATGTATTCAACATCCAGCTCCGGCAGCGCCGGCGCATCGCCCCGCGCAACCGCCGCATACAGCTGCCAGAACTCCTCGACCAGCACCGCCATCGACCAGCCGTCGGCCACGATATGATGCAGGCTGACCACGACAAACTGGTCGTCGTCTTCCAGCGTCAGCAATGCGACCCGCAGGAGCGGGCCGGCCTCGAGATCGAATGGTCGTGCGGCTTCCTCGCGCGCCAGCAGGCGAGCCTGCTGTTCGCGATCACGGCCGTCGACCTTGACGTGTCTGATCTCGACCGGTTGCGAATCGAGCAGGATCTGCTCGGCTTCCCTGCCCTCTTGCCGAAACACCGTGCGAAGCGCGCTGTGCCTGACAACCAGCCTGTCGAAGGTCTGCTGCATCGCGTGCACATCGAGTTGGCCGCGCACCCGCACGGTCGCCGCGATGTTGTAGGCGGCGCTATCAGGATCCATTCGCCACAGGAACCAGAGGCGCGACTGCGCAAAGGAAAGCTGTGCCCGCGTCCGTTCCTGACGCGCAATCGGCAGCAGCGACAGATTAACGCCCTTGTCCGCAAGCTGCGTCAGGAACGCATGCTGCTTGTTCGCATCAAGGCGCATCAATCGCTGTGAGATGTCGCGAAGCTGCTGCTTCCGCGTGGTGGCGGTGTCACTCATCGGAAAATTCGACTTCCTTCAACATGTCGAGCATCGCGGCGATGTCATCGCCGCGCTTGTCGACCTGGATCTGCGGGGTGAGGCCCGCCGCCATCGTCTCAATGGTCGTCATTTCAAACAGGCGGTTCAGCGGCAAGTCATGGCCGAGATCGCGCTTGATGCGGCTGACGAGTTGGACGGCGGTGAGAGAATCCCCGCCGAGCTCAAAGAAATTGTCGGTGACGCCGATGTTGGGCCGGCGCAGCAGGTCGGCCCAGATCGCCGCCAGCGCCGCCTCGGTTGGCGTGCGCGGCGCGACATGCTCGGCGGCGGCAAGTTGATCCGGCGCCGGCAGCGCCTTGCGGTCGATCTTGCCGTTCGGCGTCAGCGGCAGCCGATCGAGCACCACGATCCGCGCCGGCACCATGTAGTCCGGCAGCACCGATGACAGCGCCGTCTTGAGCGCCGACCCATCCAGCGACGCCTCACCGCTGACATAGCCCACCAGCTGGCGGCCCGCGCCGGCTTCGCGCGCCACCACCACAGCTGAGCGCACTGCAGCCTGCTCCAGCAGCCGCGCCTCGATCTCGCCGAGCTCGATCCGGAAGCCGCGGATCTTCACCTGGTGATCCGCGCGGCCGATATATTCGATCACGCCATCGGACCGCCACCGCGCCAAATCGCCGGTGCGGTACAGCCGCGACCCCGGAGGGCCGAATGGATCGGGGATGAAGCGTTCCGCGGTCAGCGCGCCGCGCTGCCAATAGCCCCGCGCCAGTCCTTCGCCGCCGATATAGAGCTCGCCGGCAACCCCGACCGGCGCCAGGTTGAGATCGTGGTCGAGGATGTGCAGCGTGGTGTTGCCGATCGGGCCGCCCAGCACCGGGCGGTCGTCCTGCGCGTCGAGGCGATGACGGGCCGACCAGACCGTGGTCTCGGTCGGACCGTACAGATTCCAGACCTCGCCGGCCTGCGCCACCAGCCGCCGCGAAAGGTCCGGCGGCAGCGCCTCGCCGCCGCACAGCACCCGGCAACTTGGCGGAAGCAATGGCCCGTCGTGATCGAGCAGCATCCGCCAGGTCGACGGCGTCGCCTGGATCAGCGTCACGCCCTGGGTTGTCACCATGGCCTTGAGCTGAGCCGGATCGTGCGCGGCGGCGCGATCCGCCAGCACCACGCGCGCCCCCAGCGTGAGCGGCAACCACAGTTCCAGCACTGCAATGTCGAACGACAGCGAGGTCAGGCCGAGCACGCGGTCTTTTGGCGTCATTCCCGGCTGCTGCGCCATCGTCGCCAAAAAGTTCGTCACCGCATCGTGGCGAACCATCACGCCCTTGGGCAGCCCGGTCGAGCCCGAGGTGTAGATGACATAGGCCAGGCTTTCGGGGTGAACCGCGAGGTCGAGATTGCTGGCATCAGCGCCCTCACCTCGATCCTCATCATCCAGCAGCCACGCCTCGGCGCCCGTCTCCTTCAGCACCGGCGCAAACTGCTCCAGCAACGACGCCTGCGTCAGCACCAGTGCTGCGCCGCTGTCGTGCAGCATGTGGGACAGCCGCTCCGGCGGATAATCCGGATCGAGCGGCAAATAGGCGCCGCCGGCCTTCAGCACCGCCAACAACGCAACCATCATCGCGACGCCGCGCTCCAGCGCCAGCCCCACGACCACGTCCGTGCCGACACCGCAGTCCCGCAAACCCCGCGCCAGCCTGTTGGCCCGCTTGTTCAACTCGCCATAGCTCAGCTTCGTCTCGCAAAATACCAGCGCGATCGCATCCGGGTACTCGCGGACCTGTTCTTCGAACTGCTGATGGAAGCAGCGATCTCGCGGATACCGGGCATCCGTTCGATTCCACGTCTTAAGCAGAAGCTCGCGCTCCCCGGGCGGCAGAATGTCGAGCTGCCGAACGGGGAGGTATGGCCGTTGCTCCAGGCTTTCAGCCAGTTGCCCGAGTGCATGCTGCATCAACGCGCAGATGCGTTCGGGCGACAGCGGATCGATCACTTGCGCTGTCAAACCCAGTGCCTGACCGTAATCCTCGACCGATAGCATGAGGGGATAATTGGTGCGCTCTTCACCGCCGAGCCACTCGATGCCGTCCACGCCAGCGGCCGTCTCATCCGTCGTCGAGCCGGCCGGCATGGCATTATGCCGGTAGTTCAGAATCGAACTGAACAAGGGCGCGGGCGCCGCCACATTGCTGCATCGTTGCGCAAGCGCCAGCGAGGCATGCTCATGCCCCATCAGCTCGGTGAGCTGGGCATGCGCACGGCGAACGCTGTCTTCGACCGCGGTGCCGTCGAGGTCGAGCCGCAGCGGTAATGTATTGATGAACAACCCCATGGTGCGGTCGCCACCGGCGCCGGCATGCATGCGGCCGAACAGCACCGTGCCGAACACGACACGATCACGTCCGCTGCTCCGCGCCAGCACCTGGCCCCAGGCGAGATGGCAAAGACTGGCCAGACTCACTCCCAGGCGGCGCGCCTGAACCCGGAGCCGTCCGTTGAGCGATTGCGATAGCGTCCGCCGGGCTTCCGCCACGCCACCGCCGTCGCCGTGCACTCCGTCCAGGCCAAACGGCGTGGTCGGCTCATCGATGTCAGACAGCATGTCCCGGAAGAAGCGCTCGTGCTCGGCCGTAGCCTCCGAATCCCGCGCCTGCGCCACCAGATTTCGGAACGGATACGGTGCCGGCAGTTCCTGGCCACGCCCGGACAAAATCTTCCGGACCTCGTCATGCATCACCTCCAGGGTGGAATGATCGCCGATCAGGTGATGCAGCAACACCAGCAGCAGCCAGCGATTCTTCTCGGCGTCGCGGGCCACCGCAAATCGCAGCAGCGGCGCGTGGCCAAGGTCGATCCTGTTCCGTCGCGGATCAAAACGCCGCGCAAGCTGTTGGTGCGCTGGGCTATCGCGATCCAGCTCGACCTCGGTCACGATCAAGGGAGCCTGTCGCCAGACCACCTGCGCCGGGGTGGACAGCCCCTCCCATTGAATGGAGGTGCGCAGAATGTCGTGACGATCGATCACCTGCCGAACAGCTGCAAGATAGCGGTCGAGCAAATCGCGGCTTGCAAACGCCATCTGGCCGACCAGCAGATAAGGGTCGCCCTCCGCTGCGAGCAGATGGTGAAACAGGATGCCGTCCTGCAGCGGCGACAATCCGTAGATATCCTTGATGTTGGCGACACCGCCAGGAACGCTCGCCGCGATGCGATCGATATCGGACTGCTCCAAGCTGATCAGGGGCAGCATACCGGGCGTGATCGCAGCAGCCTGCAGCGGAATCGCGTTGGCCGGCGCTTCGGCCACGCCGCCGCCATCAAGGCGCGCGGCGAAATCAGCCAGCACCGGTTTGGCGAACAGCGTGCGCACGTCCGTGCTGAGCGAATGCCGCTGCAACCGCTCCAGCATCCGGACCGCGAGCAGCGAGTGGCCACCGAGTTCAAAGAAGTGATCGTTGCGGCCAATGCGCTCGACACCGAGCAGCTCGATCCAGACCTTGGCAACGGTTTCTTCCCGCTCGCCTTGCGGCGCTTCAAAGTCTCGGCGCACGAAGGCATCGTCCTCAGGCGACGGCAGCGCCTTCCGATCGACCTTGCCGTTCGGCGTGAGCGGCAACGCGTTCAGGCGGACGAAAGCCGACGGCACCATATATTCCGGCAGGCAGGCGCGAAGGTGCTTGCGCATCGCAGTCGCAAAATCGCCGCTGTCGCCATCCTGCACAGTCGGCACCACGTAAGCAATCAGCCGCTGGTCGCCGCTGTGATCCTGACGTGCCAGCACCACCGCATCGGCCACACCGGCGTGGGCGTTCAGGCGAACCTCGATCTCGCCCAATTCTATGCGAAAGCCGCGGATCTTGACCTGATGATCATTGCGACCGAGGAACTCGATATCGCCACCCGGCAAGTAGCGCCCGAGATCGCCGGTGCGATACATCCGCGCGCCAGCGTCGCCGGTAAACGGATCGAACACGAACCTCTCCGCCGTCAGGTCGGCGCGATTGAGATACCCGCGCGCGACCCCTGCTCCGCCGACATAAATCTCGCCGACCGCGCCCAGCGGAACCGGCGCGCCGAATCGATCCAGCAGATAAATCCGCGTGTTGGGAATCGGGCGACCAATCGGGACGACACCGCCTTCAAAGCCCACGGGTCGCAGCCAGGTCGTGGCGCAGACGGTAATCTCTGTGGGGCCGTAGCCGTTGAAGATGGCTACACCTGACGGTACGCTCTTGATCAGTTCTGGCTTGGGCAGTTCACCGGCGAGGACAAGCACCTGCAACGATGCCAGGCAATCTAGGTCCGTGCGTCCCTGCAGCAAGGCAGGCGGCAGGGTCGCGTGCGTAATGCCGTTGCGCGCCAGATAGCTCAGCAGCTCCGACGCATCGCGATGCTCGCGCGGACCGACGAGAAACAATTCGGCCCCCGTGCACAGCGCCATGACGATTTCCCAGGTACTGGCGTCAAAGCTGAAGGAAGCGAACTGAACGACGCGGCTGCGCGAGGAAACTTCAAACAGCGCCCTTTGGGCCAGCGCCAGGTTCACCAGGCCGCGATGCTCGACCATCACGCCTTTTGGCGTACCGGTAGAACCCGACGTATAGATAATGTAGGCGAGATGACGTGAAGTCAGGCCCTTAACATCTGGATTTGACTTCGCTAACTCGGCGATGACAGACGCCCTCGATTCAAGATCGACGATCTCGCAGGTCGCATTCGCGAACGCCGCGCGCCCCGCATCATCGCAAATCAACAAATTTGGCCTTGCGTCATCGACGATCTGCTGCAGCCGTTCGGCCGGATAGGCGGGATCCAGCGGCAGATAGGCGCCGCCTGCCTTGAGTACGGCCAACAGGCTGACGACCATGGCGAGGCCGCGTTCCAGGCAGATCGCAACCGGCTGGTCCGGACCCGCGCCCCGCCCGATCAGATAGTGCGCAAGCTGATTGGCCTTTGCATCCAGTTCGCCATAGCTCAGGCGAAGATCCTCGTACACCAACGCCGTGGCATCGGGTGCCTTCCGAACCTGCTCGGCGAACAGTTCGTGGATGCAATGTTCGGACGGGTACGGCGTTGCGGTTTGGTTCCAGGTCTGCTGAACGAGCTCGCGCTCGTCGATACCCAACAGATCGATCCGGTCGACAACCTGATCCGCATCGGCGACCATGGCTTCCAGCAAGGTAATCAGATAGTCGCGATGGCGCCTGACGGTTGCCTCATCGAACAGTGCCGTCGCATAATTCAGGGTCCCGATGATGCGGCCGTCAGCCTCGCTCAGGTTGAGTTCAAGATCGAACTTGACCTCGTTGAGCGCGGTGTTTGCGACCTCGGCCTTCAGGCCCGGCAGTTCAAGCCTGGCCGACTCGTTGTTCTGCCAGGCGAATACGACCTGAAACACCGGGGTATGATCCAGACGCCGCGGCGGCTGGATGCTTTCGACGAGCTGCTCGAACGGCAGATCCTGATGATCCTGGGCCGCCAGCGCCGCGCCGCGCACGCGGCTGAGCAACTCCACCACATCAGGCTCGCCCGACAAATCGACGCGCAGCGCCAGCATATTGACGAAGAAGCCGACCAGTCCTTCGATCTCGCGCCTGTTGCGATTGGCCGTCGGCGTACCGATCACGACATCGCTCTGGCCGGAAAGCCGCGACACCACCGCCGCCCATGCCGCCAGCACCGTCATGAATGGCGTCGCGCGATGCGAATGGCTTAGCTGCTTGATGCCTCGAGCAAGGTCGGCGTCGATCTCGATCGGGAACGAAGCACCGGCGAGCGACCTGATCGGTGGCCGCGGCCGATCGGTCGGCAATTCGAGCAGCGCCGGAGCACCCTCCAGCGTCTGTCGCCAATAGTCGACCTGCCGCTGCAATCGGTCTCCCGACAACCACTGGCGTTGCCAGGCAGCATAGTCCGGATACTGAATCGTCAGCGCCGGCAGCGGGTTGTGCTTGCCGACCATGAAGGCGCGATACAAGGCGCCAAGCTCGCGCACGAGCACACCTATCGACCAACCATCGGAAACGATGTGATGCTGGGTCAGCAGGAACAGATACTCGCTTTCCGCGGTCCGGATCAGACGGCTGCGGATCAAGGGCCCTTGGGCGAGATCGAACGGCGTATTTGTCTCATCGCGGCACAAGCGCTTGAGCGCTTGCTCGCGCTCCGGTTCAGCTTGCAAATCATGCACGAGTAACGGTAGGCCTTGGCGGGCGGGCAATAGCTCGACGCAAGGCTGCCCATCGACGACACAAAAAATGCTGCGCAGGGATTCGTGACGCGCAAACAGCTGGTCCAGACTGCGACGCCAGGCGGTGACGTCGAGCTCGCCCGAAAGGCGCAATGCGCCCCGAATGTGATAGTTGGTGCTGGTGCCGTCGAGTTGCGCCAGCAGCCAAAGTCGCTGCTGCGCAAAGGACAATGCGAGATGCCCGTCGCGCGGTATCACCGGTATCGAAGCGCGTTCCTCCTTGTTGGCGTTCCGGCTGCGGTCCTTGGCCAGCGCCAGCAGCTTTCTCAACCCTTCCGCATCCAGCTCCCGCAAATCGGGTTTCAATGATTTCGTCATTGTCACACTCCCGATGCGATCAGATCTTGAAGTTCTTCTGCATCGAACTCACGCTCGATCAGCCTGATCGAGACGATCCGGGCGAACTGGGCGAGTTCCGGATGAACGAACAGATCCGAAATCTGCATCGACACGCCGAGTTCCTGAGACACCCGACTGAGCAGCCGCACCGCAATCAACGAGTGCCCGCCGAGTTCGAAGAAATGATCGTTGCGTCCAATCCGGTCGACGCCAAGCAACTCGGCCCAGATCCGCGCCAGCGCGATCTCGATTTCGCCCTCGGGCGCCGCATAGCCGCGACCTGCCAGAGCGCCGTCATGTGGTGGCGGGAGCGCCCGCCGGTCGATCTTGCCGTTCGGGGTCAGCGGCAGTTGCTCAAGCACCACGATTACCGCGGGAACCATGTAGTCCGGGAGCATCGCCAACAACGCTTCGCGCAGCGCCCGACCCTCAAGCGTCCGCTCTCCGCTCGCGTAGGCGATCAGCTGGCGCCCCATGCTTGTCTCGCGTGTCACCACGACGGCGGAGCGTACGCCGCGCTGCTCCAGCAAACGCGCTTCAATCTCCCCCAGTTCGATCCGGAAGCCGCGAATCTTCACCTGATGGTCAGCGCGCCCGACATATTCGATCACGCCGTCAGCCCGCCACCGCGCCAGATCCCCGGTCCGGTAGAGACGTCCGCCCTCGCCACCGATGGGGTCCGGAATGAACCGTTCCGCCGTCAGCGCGCTGCGCTTCAAATAGCCGCGCGCCAATCCCACGCCACCGATGAACAACTCGCCTGTCACGCCGGCGGGCACCATGTTGAGTTCGGCGTCGAGGATGTAGGCGGACCGGAAGCCAACGGGCCGTCCGATCGGCCCGTATTGACCCGGCGTCAACGCAGCCTCGTCGACCATCCATGCCGTCGGCGCGATCACCGTCTCGGTTGGGCCATAGGCGTTGATCAGAAGATCGACATTGGATGCCCGGCGAAACGCCTTTATTCCTGCATCCGACCAGGCTTCGCCGCCCACGATGCAAACCCGCAGCGAAAGACGTCGGCCGCTGCGTCGCAACGCTTCACTCAACTGGTCGGCATAGGACGGAGGCAGAAACAGCACCGTGACCGAATTGCGCATGATTTCGCCGATGAGATCGTCGATCAGCAGGCCCGGCCTGGATGGCAGAACGAGCGACCCGCCCGTCATCAGCGGCACCAGCCATCTTTCGTGGGCGATGTCGAAGTTAATCGAAGCCGACTGGAATTCCCGATCGCCGGCGCTCATCGCATACAGGCGGCCAATCGCCTCGCAATGCATGGCGAGCGGTCCGTGCGAGACCGCCACGCCCTTCGGCGTTCCGGTTGAACCCGACGTGTAGATCACATAGGCGAGGCTGTCCGGGTGGATTTCGATATCGAGGTTGCTCGCATCGTCACCGGCGCGCCACTGCTGCGGCTCATCCAGGCGCAAGGCCTCGATTCCGGTCTCACGCAGCACCGGCGCAAGACGCTGGAGCAGCGCACGTTCCGAAAGCACCAGCCTCGTCGCACTGTCGCGCAGCATGTGGGCAAGGCGATCGTCTGGATAGTCCGGATCGAGTGGAAGATAAGCGCCGCCGGCCTTCAGGACAGCCAGCAGCGCGACCATCATGTCGGGGCTGCGCGTCAGCGCCAGACCGACCAGGCGATCCGGACCAATGCCCCAGCGGCGAAGACGTCGCGCCAGCCGGTTGGCCCGGGCGTTCAACTCACCATAGCTGACTGACTCAGCGCCCCACACCAGCGCAACCGACGAGGGCGCTTGCGCGGCCCGCGCCTCGATATGCGCGACGACGCCGACATAGGGAGACGAACGCGATGCCGCCAATGCCGCTGCGCCGCTCCAGTTCAAAACTTGCCGTGCTTCATCATTGTCGGGCAATCCGAGATTACCCAACGGCCGCTCGGCATTGGCCACGATCTGCTCCAGCAATCCACGCAAGCCGTCTCGCAGACGCAGGATCCCGGTTCCGTCGAAACGGGTCCGGTCGTAATTGAACTCCAGCTTGAGCGCATCCGCTCCGGCGAACACGGCGAGCGCCAACGCATAGTTCGTGGGCGTGACGTGTTCGACGCGCCCGAGGCGAGGGCCGCCTTCGCCGGTTCTCCGCAACGCCTCGTCGACCGGGTAGTTTTCGAACACCAGGATGCTGTCGAACAGGGTCTGCCCGGCATGCCCGGCAAGACGCTGGATCTCGTACAGCGGCGTCCAGCCATGCTCGCGCAAAGCCAGGTTCTGCTCCTGCAACTGGCGTAGCCAATCGCCGACACTGGCTTGCGGATTCGGGGCGTCGATGATCGGCAGCGTGTTGATGAACAGGCCGACCATCTCCTCGGAGCCGGCCAGCTCTGCCGGACGGCCCGATACGGTGACCCCGAAGCAGACTGCGCCCTGCCCCGAATGCCGCCGCAACAACTGCGCCCATGCCGCCTGAGTGAGCGTGTTGAGCGTCACCCGCTCCCGCTTCGCAACTGACTTCAGCCGTTCGGTCAACTCCGCGCTCACCGCAAGCGCGATGCTGGCGTGACCTGCCGCCTCCCTGTCACGCGATGGTAACGCATTTGCCAGCAAGGTCGGCGCGTCCAGCTTTTCCAGCGCATCGCGCCAGAACGTGGCGGCGCCCGCATGATCGCGGCCCCGCAGCCACGCGATGTAGTCGCGATAGTTGCCTTGCACGGCCCGCAACGTGCCGCCGCTCACGTGCTGCAGCACCTCCGCAATCAGCCGCGCCGAACTCCAGCCGTCGATAAAAATGTGATGATGGGTCCAGATCAGCCAGTGCCTGGTGTCGTCGAGACGGATCAAACATACCCGCTGCAACGGTGGACGGGAGACGTCGAAACCGCTTTCGCGCTCCCGGCGTGACGCATCGGCTAGCGCGGTTTCCAACCCGCCGCTGCGCTCCAGCGCCGCCGCCCGATCGCGCCAATCCTCTTCGACAAAAGGTACCGCCACATGACGGTGCACCACCTGCTGCGCCGAGCCGGGCAAATGCTCCCAGACAAAACCGGTCCGCAACGCCGCGTGCCGGTCACTCACCACCTGCCACGCCGCTTTCAGCTTGCCGGCATCGAAGCCAAACATTTCGAGCCCGACCTGGTTCACATAGACGTCGTCAACGCCGTCGCGGAGCGCGTGGAACAGCATGCCTTGCTGCATAGGCGAAAGCGGATAGATATCCTCGACGCCGCGCAGGTTCTGAGCGGTCCCCAGCCGATCGAGATCGGCCTGGCCGAGGCCGGACAACGCAACGTCGGACGGCGTCATGCCCCACGCGCCGCTGCAGCAATGCGTCACCAGTTCACGCAGCGCGGTCTCATACATTCGCGCCAGCCGCTCGACCGTCTCTCGCCGATAGCGCTTGCGCCCGTATCCAAAGGAGAGAAGCAGACGTTCCTCACGCACTTGCCCGGTGATGTTGAGCCAGCCCCTGAGGTGAGCGGCATCGCTTCGTGACGAGCCTGAACTCTCCGGTGCGAAATCAAACAGCGAGGATGCACCCACGCTGCCGTCGAACCGGCCGAGATAGTTGAACACGATCTTCGGTTCCGCCAACCGCGCCAGCGCGTTGCGTTGCTCCTCGGAGCCGAGATAGCGCAGCACGCCGTAGCCAAGTCCGCGGTTCGGAACAGCACGGAGCTTTTCCTTGACCGATTTGATCAGCGAAGCGTCGTCGCTTGATCCATCATTGAGCCGCACCGGGAAAGCCGTTGTAAACCAGCCCACCGTGCAGGAAATATCCGTTCCGGGAAAAATATCCTCGCGGCCGTGGCCTTCGAGTTCGACGCTGAGATCGTCGACGCGGCCCCAGCGCGAGAGGGCGCGCGCCAGGCTCGCCAGCATCAGGTCGTTGACCTGCGTCCGATAGGCGGACGGCGCTTCCTGCAGCAGCATCGACGTCAATTCGGCATCGAGGATCAGCGACACCTCGTCGCCGTCCTCGACGAGATCCGGACCGCCATGGTCGTTATCGCAGGGCAGGTCTGCTCCCGCGCCGCTCGCGAGCCAGAACGGCAGTTCATCGGCAAGTTCCGCGGTGGCCGCATAGGCATGCAGCCGCTCTCCCCAAGACGCATAGGATTCGCCCTTCGGCGGCAGCGAAGCAGCGGCAGCGCCCTGCTTCAGCTGATCGTATGCTGCGGCCAGATCCTCCAGCAGAACCCGCCACGAGACGCCGTCAACGGCCAGATGATGAATCGCGATCAGCAGCCGTTGACTGCCATCGACAAGATCCATTGCTGCCGCGCGCAACAGGGGACCCGACGACAGGGACAGGCTCGCCTGTGCGCCAGAAGCTATCGCCGTAACCTGCGCGGCGTAACCGACATCACTGCGAACCCATAACAATTCTGACGGCGCCGGTGCTGCGCCATATTCTCCCCGCCACGTGCGGCCGACCTGTTCGAACCGCAGGCGCAACGCATCGTGATGATCCACGACCGCAGCGAGCGCACGTCGCAGCACCTCCCAGTCAAGTCGCGACTGCGGGACTAGCAGCACCGCCTGGTTCCAATGATTCCGGTTGCCGGCGTCCTCATCGAAGAAGCGGATCTGGATCGGCAGCAGGCGATGCACGCCGGTTACCCGGTCGCGCTCGACGACGGTCTCCGCCGTGTATTTCTCCTGCCTTGCGGCAGGCACCGCCGCGATCGTCGCGACATTGGCCAGGCGCGCCACGGTTTGCTGTCCGAAGACCTGTTTTGGCGTCAGACGGATGCCGCGCTTGCGCAACCTCGCGATGATCTGCAGGCTGAGAATCGAATCGCCGCCGAGCTCGAAGAAGTTGTCGTTGCGGCCGATCCGGTCCCGACCGAGCACCTCGCGCCAGACCGCGGCGATGGCCTCCTCGATCTCTCCCTCAGGCGCCGAGTAGCTCGCGACAGCCGTTTCTTGATCCGGCTCCGGAAGCGCCTTGCGATCCACCTTGCCGTTTGACGTCAGCGGCAAGCGCTCGAGCAGAACGACGCGCGACGGCACCATGTATTCCGGCACGACGGCAGCTAGTTGCTGCTTGATCGCGTCCGCCTTCGGCGTCGCGCCGGACCGGGGAACGCAGTACGCGACGAGCTCCTGCCGTTCGGCGCTCGTTCCGATGGCGCGGGCAATAACGACCGCGTCATCGATCTCCTGCAATGCCTTGACCGCGCGGGCCACCTCCCCAAGCTCGATGCGATAGCCACGCAACTTGATCTGCTCGTCCCCGCGACCGAGGAACAACAACCGGCCCAACTGATCGCAGCGAACCAGATCCCCGGTCCGATACAGCCGCTCTCCGCTCGGTCCGAACGGATCCGGGACAAAGCGTTCGGCAGTCAGGCCAGCTTGGCGGCGATAGCCTCGCGCCAGCCCGGCGCCTCCGAGATAGAGTTCACCGGCGACGCCGATCGGCACCTCGTTTAGCGCGTCGTCAAGGACACGGGCGCGCAGATTGGCGAGCGGCAAGCCGATCGGAACTGGACCAACCTCGCCTGCAGGCTCGCATTCATGGGTAACCGCACCGACCGTTGTTTCCGTCGGACCATAGTGATTGAGAATTCGGCATTGCGGTCGCAATTGACGGATTTCGTTCAACAGAGCCGCGTCGCAGGCCTCGCCGCCGAGAATGAGGACATCGCGAGGCAGCAGATCGGCCGAGCGCGACGCCTGCAACAGTCCGCGCAGATGACTGGGTACGATCTTGAGAATACCGACCTCGCCGTCGCGCATGGCCTGCGCGAAGGAATCCGCATCGAACACCGTTTCCGGTGGCAGCAGATGCAACGTTGCGCCAGAAGCAAGCGCGCAGAACAGCACGGTGTGACCGAGATCGGCCGCAACGGTCGAGACCATTGCCATGCTCGCCAGGTGCGGCGGTTGCACGCGCTGCAGCAAGGCCTGCACATAATTTGCCAGCGCACCGTGCGAGACGGCGACGCCCTTGGGCGCTCCGGTCGATCCGGACGTGTAGATCACATAAGCGGTTTGCCCGGGATGGATCGTGCAGTCCGCAAGCACGCTTCCCCATTCATCCAAGTTGGCTTTGGCGTCCGCATCGAGCACAAGGCAATCGAGCGCAAGCGCCTCGGCCAGCTTCTCACCGGCCGCCAACACTATTTCAATGCCCCCGTCCGCTAGAATCCCCCGGATCCGTTGCACCGGCCATTTCGGATCAAGCGGCACATAGGCGCCGCCGGCCTTGAGCACGCCAAGCAGCGCCGCAACGAAAGCCGGAGAGCGCTCGATCCACAACGCAACCGGCACCTCCCGTGTCACGCCCTTGGCAGCGAGCATGCGCGCGATACCGTCCGACTTCCGCTCGAGGTCCACGAAAGTCAATGACTCGCTGCCGCATTGGATGGCAACCGCGGTGTGCCGATCGGCCGTCGCAGCGCGATAACGACTGACCACATCGGTGAACCGAAACGCAGCAGTCCGGCTTGACACGACCTGCCGGTTCGCTTCGTCGATCACGAACTCCGATACCGGGCGTTCGGCATCTTCCGCGATCTGGCGGAGCAACGAACCAAACTGTGCCGCCAGCCGCGAGATCGTCGCGTGGTCGAAAAGATCGGTGGCGTAATTGAACGTCGCCTTCATGCCGTCGGCGCCATCGACGATATCAAGCGCGAGATCGAAATGCGAACCCGCAAGATCCAGAATCTCGACTTCGGAAACAAGTCCTTCGACGCCGTCAAATCCGCTCGCCGCCTTCATATAGTTGAACTTCGCCTGGAACAGCGGGTTATGACCGCCGCTGCGTTCGGGCCGCAGACCGTCGACCAGCATCTCGAAGGGAAGGTCTTGATGGGATAGCGCTTCGATCACCGCTTCCTTGACTTGCTGGAGCAATTGCGGGAACGTCGCTCCATCGACGATCTCCGCACGCAGCACCAGCGTATTGACGAAGCAACCGATCAATCGTTCGAGCTGCGCGTGCCGGCGTCCCGCCACCGGCACACCGACGCGCAAATCGCTCTGGCCCGTATAGCGATACAGCAGCGCCTGATAGGCCGCGAGCAGCAGCATGAAGACACTCGTGCGATGCTTTCCGGCGGTCTCGCGGAGTTTGGCGGCCAGCGCTCCATCGATCGCAAGGCCGATCGTATCTCCGCGATGGCTTTGCGTCGCCAAACGCGGCCGATCGTGCGGCAGAGCCAGCACCGGATGCGCATCGCCGAGCTTTGCGCGCCAATATGCAAGCTGCCGGTCTGCCTCACCTTGCGCGAGCCAATCGCGTTGCCAGCTAGCGAAATCCGCATACTGAATCAGCGGCGCCGGCGGTGGACCGACGTCGCCCCGGATGAAGCTGCGATAAAGCCCCGCCAACTCCCTGAGCATCACGTCGAGCGACCACCCATCGACGACAATGTGATGGGCGAGCAGCAACAGTTCGTGCTCGTCGTCCGTGAGTTGCAACAAGGCGGCCCGCAGCAGCGGTCCGTTGACGAGATCGAACGGTTTGGCGAGTTCGGCGCGGCCGATCCCCGCGGCCTGTTCGGCGCGCCCCCGCGCGGGATATAAGCGGAGATCCTCGTGGCGGATGCCAAACCTCAGGGAGCCGTGAATGACCTGCTTTGCGCGACCTTCTTGCGCGACAAAGGTGGTGCGCAGCACCTCATGGCGCTGAACGATCTCCGCCATCGCCCGCGACAAGGCGGCATGATCGAGCTTTCCTTTCAGCCGGACCGTGGTCGCAACCGTGTAGGCCGTTCCGCCCGGGTCCACGTTCCAGAGAAACCACAACCGTTCCTGGGCATGGGACAAGGTCATGCGGCTCGCCGGCGCCGCCCGCTGGATCGGCGGGAGAGCCCGACCCGCGCCTTCACCCACCAGCGCATCGATCCGGCCTGCGAAAGCTGCGAGCGTCGGCGCGTCGAAGAAGCTGCGCAGTTCCACCTCGACGCCGAAGCGTTCGCGGATCGCAGCGGCGGTCTGTCCGGCCGCGATCGAGTTTCCGCCCAACATGAAGAAATCGTCTTCCCGGTGGACAGCCTGCACACCGAGCGCATCGCGCCAGATCGACGCCAGGGCACGCTCGGTATCGCTCGCGGGTGCCGTCAATGCGGCGCCATCGCGGCGACGCCCTCGTTCGAAGACCATGAAGCTGTCGAGCGAGTTGTCGGCCCAACGCGCGCTGCAAGCCGAACGCTGCAGCTTCCCGCTGGTCGTCAGCGGCATGCCCTGCGGATTCAACAGGATGACGACAGCCGGATATTCCTGCGCCTGTCGAAGCACAGCCTCGCCGATCGCCTGAGCAAGAGCCTCGGGATTCCCGCGCTTGAGAACGGTCCGACTGAACTCAGCGGCGACGCCAATGCTTTCCCGTCCGTCGACTTCGACCGCAAAGGCGGCCACCCGTCCGCTGCGAACCGACTCGACATCCGCCTCGACGGCCTGCTCGACATCCGTCGGATACACGTTCTGACCGCGAACGATCAGCAAATCCTTGAGCCGGCCGGTGATCACCAGTGTGCCGTCCTGGATAAAGCCAAGGTCTCCGGTGCGCAGCCAGCGCATGCCATCGCGCTCAACGAAGGCCTTTGAGGTGGCTACCGGATTATTCCAGTACCCGAGCGCAACGCTGGGACCGGCGACCCAGATCTCGCCGACTTCGTCAGCCTCTGGGGTCGACGATCCATCGGCGCGCATGATGCACGTGGCATGACCGGCCACCGTTTGACCGCAGGCCACGAGATCGGTGCCTTCGTCGGTGGCCGCAATGCGGCCTGCCGCGAGTGCCGCCGTATCGAGGGTGTAGCTGACGGTCTCGGACGCGAGTTCGCCGGCACTGACCAGCAGCGTCGCTTCGGCAAGACCGTAACAGGCTGTCAGCGCACGCTGGTCGAACCCGGCCTGCTTGAACCGCTCCCCGAACCTCTGGAGTGTGGCGCGCCGGACAAACTCCGAGCCGGAGAATGCGAATCTCCAACGGCTGAGGTCGAGCCGGCGGATGGTGTCATCGGAAATACGATCGGTACACAGCGAGAAGGCAAAATCGGGTCCGCCGCTGATCGTTCCTCCGTGGCGATCGATGGCTTCAAGCCAGCGTCGCGGCCGTCCGAGAAAATTGCGTGGCGACATCAGGACGCCGGTAAAGCCCACAAACAGCGGATTCAACAACCCACCGATCAGTCCCATGTCGTGATAGAGCGGCAGCCAGCTGACGAATACGTCGTCGGGCGTTCCTCCGGCAACAGCCTGGATGGCACGCTCATTGGCCGTCAGATTGCCGTGCGAGACGCAAACGCCCTTTGGTTCGGACGTTGACCCGGACGTATACTGCAGGAAGGCGACGGCATCCGCCCTGGGCCTCGTCTCTCGCCAATCGGCAGCCAGCCCCTGCGCGACAGCGTCGACGTTAACGATCTGGACATTGGTCAGTTCGGGAAGCGCTGCCTCCACGACGGCCCGCAGAGCTGTCTCCGTCAATATGAAGCGAGGCGCCGCATCGCGTAAAATCCCGGTGAGACGTCCCGCATAGCGATCGGCGTTACCTTCCGGTGGATAGGCTGGAACCGCGATCACGCCCGAATACAGGCACGCATAGAATGCGACGGCATAGTTGACCCCGCTGGGCAGCAGGATGATCGCTCGTTCGCCCGCGCTGCCCATTTGTTGCAACTGTGCCGCAACCGACCGAATCCGCTCGTCCAGCGCGGCGAACGTCAGCTCTTCAGCGACGTCATCTCCTTCGAGGAAGCGCAACGCCGGCCGATCCGGACGCAACGTGACGTGATCGCGCAGTCGTTCGACGAGATTGTCCTTGTGCATGCGATTCAGAATCCAGTTTCGGGGGCGATCGAAATCTCAGCGAGGATCGATCAGCTCTGCCGATGGGCTTCGGCCATGGCGACGATCACCTTGCGCGGTCCCTTGAACGGCGCTCGGGCATGCGCGGTGAGCATGTTGTCGAGCATGACGACGTCGCCAGCCTGCCAGGGAAAACTGATCTTGTGCGCCTCCAGCACGTTGCGCACGGTGGTCAGCGTCTCGTCGTCGATTGGCGACCCGTCGCCGTAGAACACGTTGCGCGGCAGCTCGACCTCGTCGCCGACGACGTCGAGCAAGCTCTCACGCACCTCCGGCTCGAGATTCGAGACGTGAAACAAATGAGCCTGATTGAACCAGACCCAATCACCCGTGACCGGGTGACGTGCCGTGCCCTGGCAGATCTGGCGCGTGCGCAGTTCGCCGTCCTCTTTCCACTCGCAATCGATGCCATGCCGGGCGCAATAGGCCTCGACCTCCGACCTGGAATCGGTGCCGAACACCTGCTGCCAGTCGACATCGAGGCCGTTGCCGTAGTTGCGGACATACATCACGCCCTTCTCGGCAAAACGCTCCCGAATGGCTGACGGCATATCGCGATAGATCGCGCGGCTGTCGGCGATCGGCGTCTCGCCGCCCTGCTGCGCCGGCTGCATGCAATAGAACCAGATCTTCATCGGCCAATCCCGGGTATAGGCCTGCTCGTTGTGCAGCGGAATATGCTGGTGCGGTGGGTATTCAGTTGACGTGTAGACGCCGGACGTGACCTGCGAGCGCGGCGTCGATCCGAATTCGTAGCTGAGCAGCGGATGGCCGAAATCGGCTGCGAACGCCCGGAACGCGTCGGGGCCATCGAGGACGAAGTCACGAAACACGATACCGCCGCAGTCGGTCAAATGCCGGTCGATGGTGTCGCGCAACATGGGAAGTGCCGCGCCGAGCGGTTGCCCGGCCTGGTCGGCCTTGAGCAACAGCGGAAGGCTGCTGCCCTCAACGAGTGGCAGGACGGAGAATACGCTCATGATCCTTGCTCCAATGCGAACCAGTCGATCGTCCGGATTGCCGGGCCAGGGCCGATCCGACCAGGTCGAGCAGTTCGGCCTGCTGCGTGTGAATGAAGAAGTGATGTCCCGGCAGCATGTCGAGCGCGAATTCGGCTGCGGTCTCCTGCCGCCAGGCTTGCAGCGATTCGCGGCTGGTCTCGTCGTCGAGGCCGCCGAAGATGTGGACCGGACACGGCAGCGGACGCCGCGGTCGATAGCCATAGGCGCCGCACATCAGAAAATCGGCGCGGAGCACCGGTAGCGCCGACCGCATCAGTTCCGCGTTCGACAGCGCCTCGTCTGGCGTGCCCTGCAGGTTACGCAGTTCCTTCAGCAGCGCTTCGTCGCTCAGCGGCAGGCGCCATTTGCTTCCGTCTCGAACGGCCGGCGCCTCCGTGCCCGAGCCGAAGAAAATGGCCGGCACCGGTGCGCCGCGATCGAGCAGGCTGTGGGCAACCTCAAAACCAATCAGCGCGCCGAGGCTATGGCCAAACAACGCATATGGACCATCAAGCCGGGCCTGAATCTCCAACGCGAGTTGCGAAGCGAGTGCCCGGGGATCGCTCGCCAAGGGCTCGTCCATGCGCGCGCCGCGTCCGGGCCATTCGACCGGCCAAACATCGATCCATGCCGGCAGCAGCCTGCGCCACCGTGCATAGAACATGGCGCTGCCGCCGGAGTAAGGCAGACAATAAAGCCGCATCGGACGACGGGCTCCCTTGGCTATGCCGACTTCTGCGGCGGAGCCGTCTCGTCCATGAATTTGCGCAGCGTCAGCGGACGCATATCGGTCCACACCTGCTCGATGTGATCGAGGCATTCCTTCTTCGTGCCGGTCTTGCCGACCGCCTTCCAACCGTTTGGAATGTCCTTGAACGTCGGCCAGATCGAATATTGCTCTTCGTGATTGATGACGACGGTGAAGGTGACGTCGTCTCTGTCAAAAACCATCATGGCCCGGCACCTTTTTAAAACGAAAGCAATGGCGCCTTGACTAGGTCAGAAGCAAATGATGGTCAAAGCAATATCGGCGACGAAGTTTTTAATAGCTCCAAGCTGGCGTGTTAGCGAAAACTACAACCTCCGCGCAGCGCAGAGCTGCATAGGACAAGTCCCTGATTTGCAAACGCGATCCATATTTCTTCGAATTCTAATCTTCCACGCCGGAACATTTTTCGCTCTGGAAAATCGCGCACGAGTTCTCGAGCCATTTTCATCGCATTGTCATCAACTCCGCGAAAACCTGACAGCGACAACATGCGCACAAAAAAATGCCGCCGCGGATATCCGCGACGGCATGTATTGGCGGCGATGAGGGCGACAGTGTTCAGAAGTTGAACGTCGTCGACACCAAGTAGGTACGCGGAGCGCCGAGGGATACTGCGCTGCTCACCGTGCGATAGGAGTTCCAGTATGCCTCGTTGAAGACATTTTCGACATTGGCGCGAATGACGATCGGCTTGCCGTTCCAGGGAGACAGGAAGGTGTAGCGCGCACCGAGGTCAACGCGCGTCCATGACGGCAACTCCTGCGTATTCGCATCGTTGGCGTAGCTCTCACTGGTATAGATGACCCGACTCGTCAGCGTGAGCCCGTTCAGGAAAGGCGTGTCCCATTCGGCACCGAAATTGACATTGACCGCCGACACACCGACAGGCGTTTTGCCGTTGTAGTTGAAAATCAACGCGCCGGCCGAGGTCGATTGCCTGACCACTTCACCATCGATCAAAGTCACGCCACCCAGCACCCGGATCGCAGGCGTCACTTCACCGAAGACATAGAGCTCCATCCCTCTATTGCGCTGCTCTCCGGACAATTGCCTAGCGGGCAGGCGCCCCGGAACGGGAACCGCGATCGCATTCGGGCTGGTGATATCGAACACGCTCGCCGTAGCGGTGATCCGGCCCATGTCGATCTTGACGCCGGCCTCCTTCTGCTTGGTCTGAGCGGGCGGAAGGATTTGTCCGACATTCGAGTACGTCGTGGCTCCGACGACGACTTCCGGGGCCTTCAGTCCTTCGATGTAGTTGGCGTAGAGCGAGATGTTTTCCAGTGGCTTCACGATGACCGCGTAGCCGGGACTCCAGGTCGGAACTTCGACGCTTGTTCTCGCGTTGGTCAGGAGGTTCAAACTATCCGCGCCTGCCGTCTGTCGCCTAGCCCCAACGATCACCTGAAGTCTGTTATTGAACATCGACATCGTATCCGCGATGCCGACGCTGGAAAGCTTTGTCTGGCTTTCCAGGTTCTGCACCACGGTGGCGAAATTCGGGTAAGGGATCGCGACCGGGTTGTACAGGTTTGAATTGATGACCGCGCCTGCCCTGCCGAACGAGCTGTAGTCGCGCTCGAAGGCGGAGTAGTTGACCGTCACGAGATGGTTGACGGGACCGGTGTCGACCGAGGCACGAATCCCGACCTCGCCCGCATAATTGTCATAGACATCGCGTCCATTGAAGGGGACGGCCGTCCAGGCGCCGTTGGCGTTCGTGATGCGCGGCGATGGATAGATGTAGTCGATCTCGCTCCTGTGGTATCCAACTGCGCCATATGCGGTGACCGACTCGGTCAGATCGACTTCGCCACGCGCCATCGCGAACGCATCCCGGGGCTTCCATGTCGCCCAATCCGGCATGTAGTTGGTGCCGGGCTTCGGTAAGGCTGGAACCGGAATGGTGGTGGCAAACGGCGGGCTGGTGGTGAACGTCAGGAACCGCAGCGGCGGGTTAAGATTTTCAGCCTGGTAACCGATATCCGTGGAGAAGCGCACACGCTCACCGCGGTAGTCCATATTGAGCACGGCGTTGCCGATCTCACCGGTCTGCCGGTCAAACGCGGTCTGTCCGCCTCCCCCTCCGCCATTGAACCTGATTCCGAACTCCTTGTTCTCACCGTAGCGCCGCGCCACATCGACCAGCGCTCCGACTTGAGACTTGGATATGTATCTAGTGGTCAGCTGCGTGATGTCGTAGTCGGGAGCGCTCTTCGTTACCAGGTTGATGCTTCCTCCTACGGCACCTGCGGGCGGCATGCCGTTGAGCAATACACTCGGTCCCTTCAGAACCTCGACACGCTCGAGGTAATTGGCCGATGTTGAATAGAACGGCGCCATTCCATAGAGGCCGTTCATGGAATAGTCGCCGCTGTCGTAGTAGAAACCACGAACATAGGCCCCGTCGATGCCGTTGCCGCTGGGCGTCTTCATCCGGACCGATGGATCGTTGAGCAGGACATCGCCGACGGTGCGCGCTTGCTGGTTCTGGATCAACTGCGCCGTATAGTTGGTCTGGTTGAAGGGCGTATTCATCACGCCGCGGTTGCCGAGAAGTCCGAGGCTCCCGCCCGTCGCAACCTGCCCGCCTGCGTACGGCGCCGGGGGCGCACCGAGAGTTCCGGTCGAAGGCGTTACATAGGGAACCGGTTCGGCGCGGCGAGGCGCCGGCGCGGCGACGCGGCGTTGAACACGCGACGTGGACGTTTGCGTTCTCCGCACCGCGGTCCGCGCCCGCTGCTGCGTCGGAGCATCCACCGTGACGGGCGGCAGGTTGCCTTGCGCGAATGCCTGCCGAGCACCGGCCGAGACATCCAACGAGAGAGCGAGATAACTCACCGCCCCAAGCGAGACAGCGCGCACAATATTTCCGGCCGCAACTTTACATGTCATACTTCCACCCCAAATCCCAAAGCCAGATCCCGATGGGGTTCTAACTTCAGGAGTGGAAACAGCGAGTAGAAGGCATCTAAGGTAATGATGCGTGCGCACAACAGATTGCGTCAGTTGCGATCGAGCAACACTGCAAACTTTGCAATCGTTCTAATTTATCGTCCGAGAATTTTTTAAGCGTTCTAAATTTGCAAGCGGCGCGCGAAGCCGACGAAGCGATCGACCGTCATCTCATCCCAACAAATTTCATCCCAACAAATTGTGTAACGCACGGATGAAGACGCGCGAGCCGACTTCGATCAATTGATCCGGGAAATCGTAATCCGGCTCGTGCAGACCGGGATGCCGCGTGCCCGCCCCCAGGAAAAACATCGCGGCCTTCGACCGATAGTTGAAACGTCCAAAATCCTCCGACCCTCGCATCGGAAGCCCTTGCCCGGAATACGGCACGCCTTCTGCACCCAGCGCGTTCCGGAGATGAGCGACGGCCGCGGCGTCATTCATGCAATGATGGAACACGTCGCGATAACTGATCTCCGCCTTTAGTCCTTCGCTTGCCGCCACGCTGCGGACCAGGCTTTCGGCCAGCGAGCAAAGCGCCTCCATTTTCGAATCGGTCAGCGTCCTGAGTGTCGCCCAGACCTCGGCATGGCCGGGCGAGATGCCAAACGCCGGCTCCCCCAACTTCGCATGGGTGACCGTCACCATTGAGAACTCTTCGTCGAGCGCGCCGCCCCGTCCGAGCGCGTTGATCTCGCGCAGCAGCCTCGCGATGGCTACTTGCGGCGAAACACCGAGTTCGGGACTGGAGGCGTGTGCGGTTCGTCCGGACAATGCGATCTGCATTCCCCGCGATGCGCAATTGACCAGGCCTTCAGCGACCGCGACCTGCCCAAACGGAAGTCCCGGCAAGTTGTGCAACGAGAACACAAAGTCGGGCTTGATCTGCGCAAACTTCTCGTCGGCGAGGACCGCAGCCGCGCCGGATCCATCCTCTTCCGCCGGCTGGAACAACAGCACGGCGCGCCCTCGTTGCGGGCGTTGGCGACCCAAACCGCGCGCCACGGCCGCCAAAATAGTCATGTGACCATCGTGACCGCAAAGATGCGCTTTTCCTGGCACCGACGAGCGATACGGCAATGCCGAAATTTCCTGAATCGGCAATCCGTCCAATTCGGCGCGAAGCATGATGGTCGGACCAGGCGCATCTCCCTGGTAGATCCCGAGCAGGCCATGCCCACCAAGTCCCGTCACGATTTTGTCGGCACCCGTAGCGAGGAGCAGCGCCTGCACTGCTTGCGCGGTCATCTCTTCCTGCCCCGACAATTCCGGCTTGCTGTGAAGCTCGCGTCGCCAGGCAACCAGTTCCGTCAATTCGTGCTCAGCCAGGAACATGCGTTTGCTCGTACCGTTCAGGTCAAGGGGCGCGGTCCCTGGCATTGATGATGACACCACATGACAATAGGAACGAGTCGTAGAGAGACAGGACCTGGATCGCTATCACCACTCACGCCACAGTAGAACGATCGCTTCAGGTATCGTCGCCTTTGAATCGATCAAAACTCGGCACCGAACCAAGCTTAGAACAGTTTGAAAGAACCATCGAAAGCGATCCAATCAGCTCGCCGGGCTTGCTCAAAAACCTAGTCATTGGAGCGACAAGCCGAACGACGCGCCATCATTGGAAACGTTCCAAACCCCTCCTTCAGGGCACGCTCCGGCACGCGCCGTGTCATTTGACGCTGTCGTGCTTTTTTGCGAGCAGACTTAGAAGCGATCCAATTCAGCCTGCCGACCACGTGGAAGGTCTGTCTCATATGGCCAAGACGAAGAACATCACTATCAAACCTGATTCAGTATTGCCGGATCGGATCATTCAGCTGGCGGCAAATACGCCATACGCCCCATTGGTTGTACGGTACGCTGCCGACCGTGCCGCGTTCTTGTCTGAAATATTATCGTTGCACACCAAGCAGGAGCTTGCGGGAATACGCGGCCTTGGCAAGGCGTCGATCGCAACGATCGAGGCCTGGCTGGCGCAGCATGGGCGCCGGCTGCGAATGCCCGGCGAAAGCCTCGATGCCGTCATTTGCCACTTTGGCGTCCGGCGCAAGCACGCCGGTGTGCACAGGCTCACGGCGCGCGCGCAATCCGAGCCGGTCGGGCACCAACGAGCACCGGCCGTGAACTGATCATATTTTCGAAGCCGACGGCGGGATCAGCGAACAGCAGCGTCGAACCCGACCGCCATACCCGGGGTCGATGGGTATTGCGCATCACGGCTCATGCACGTCCGATCGGCTGCATGACGCGCAAGTCCGCAGCCGGAACAGCTTGGACTTTCGCGGCCAGAGCTGCCTGCAGAGCCTCGACATCCGCGCGCAGGTCCGGCTTCCAGCCGCAGGTGCATCCGCCATCACAACGATGTTGATCGGCGACTTCCTTGTAGACGGCTCCAAGCGCCGACGCGGCGAGACTCATGACCGTCATCGGCGGCAGCTGGGTAGTACGAAGGACATCGCAGAAAGCGATCATGATGGACCGGTGCATCTCTACACCGGCAGATTCGCTGTCAGTATCTGGCTGCATGACTACTCGCGTCCTCGTTTTGGTTCGCGCCATGGCGGGCGGCTCGGCCACAAATGCGCTCGAACGCAAAGGCGCGGTCGGCCGTCAGCGCCAGGGATCGATACGCCCTGATGCGACTGCCATCAAGCCATCGCCTGCGCCCGAAAACTTGAATGGCTCGAAACTGGAAGCCGCGAGGTATCGCCATGACGGGGCTTCGCATGAAGGTCGTGCAGACCCGCGACGCGCGAGGTTTATCTAGCCGTTGATACCCGGCAAGCGCATCACCCCGATTATCGCAACACGATCTCCTGGTCGGCCCAACGCAGATAGCTGCGCGGCGCCGCACCGAGTTCGCGCCTGACGCCATAGCTTCCCGACGCTGGGCCGCATCATCGCCGAGCAGACGGCGGCGATATCGGTGGACGTGGCCGAGAAGACCATGGAGGAAGGCTACCGGACGGGCTGTACTGACGACGACCGGATCGCGCCGGCGCCGACCTCAGTAATTGGTCGCGGACTTCTCGTTCGGAATGCCGTCGATCGGACATTCGTCGGTACCCGCGGTCGGGCGGGTCATCGCCTCGACCATTTCGCGCGTGCCTTCGGGATCGGCGATCCACTTCGAATAGAAATCGTAGGGACAGGCAGCCAGGCCCTTTGCGCTTTCGCCGGAATTGATCATGCCGGTGTAGCCGCGGTGCACCAGCTTGTAGAGATGGTTCTGCGACTGGCCGGTGCGGCGGGCATCGCGGATCAATGTCTTCGAGAGCTGCGCATACTGGATGCCGTATTCCTCCTCGCCTGTCTCGCCGAGCGTGCGGCCGTCGAAGCCGATGATCGCGGAGTGACCAAAATAAGAGTAGACGCCATCGAAGCCGGCGGCATTGGCGACCGCCACATAGACGTTGTTGGCCCAGGCCATCGCCTTGGAAATCAGTATCTGCTGTTCCTTGGCCGGATACATGTAGCCCTGGCAGCGCACGATCAGCTCGGCGCCCTTCATGGCGCAGTCACGCCAGATTTCCGGAAAGTTGCCGTCGTCGCAGATGATCAGGCTGACCTTCAGGCCCTTCGGACCGTCGGAAACATAGGTGCAATTGCCGGGATACCAGCCTTCGATCGGCACCCACGGCATGATCTTGCGGTACTTCTGCACGATCTCGCCCTTGTCGTTCATCAGGATCAGGGTGTTGTACGGCGCCTTGTGCGGATGCTCCTCGTGACGCTCGCCGGTGAGCGAAAACACGCCCCAGACCTTGGCCTTGCGGCAGGCCGCGGCGAAGATTTCGGTCTCGGGACCCGGGACCTGCGAGGCGGTCTCGTACATCTCCTTTGAGTCGTACATGATGCCGTGGGTGGAATACTCCGGGAAGATCACCAGATCCATGCCCGGCAGACCGGTCTTCATGCCCACCAGCATGTCGGCGATCTTGCGGGCGTTGTCGAGCACCTCGGCGTGCGTGTGCAGACGCGGCATTTTGTAGTTGACGACGGCTACGCCGACCGTGTCGTTGCTCGATGAAATGTCGCCGTGAAGCATGGGGTTCGCCTCTCTTGCTCTGTTCTGATCTTGCTGTCGCTCAGTGACTGATCATCCACGGCCGTGCGGTCGGGAAGCTCTTGGCGCCGCTTCTTGTCTTGGTCACCAGCCGCGCCGGCTTCTTGCTCGAACAGCATCCGCAGCCGGGGCCATGCGAGGCCTTGTACTGGTCGAGGGTCTTTGGCGCGTTGGCGCTGCGCTCATTGGTAGCGTGGGCTTTTCGCTTGTCGGACGGCATGCAGAAGAATGCGGGCGCGGTCAGGATCACACGCGGCGAGACGCTTTCGCATTGCGGACAGTCCTGCGGTGCGTCGCATTCCGCCATCGGCCGCATGTCGGTGAACGGGCCGCAATCGTTGCAGAGATATTCGTAGACGGGCATTTTTGTTTCCTCGCGCAACTAAGCTCAGACGTCGCGGTGGATGCGGGGCGGCAGACACGCGCCATCCCGCATCCCTCTCGCGCAGGGATTACTTGTCCTGTGACAGCGGCATCTGGATGTCGCCCTTGATGTGTTTGATCGGTCCCGCCGACGACGGCATGATGTCGAAGTCGAAGATCTCCGACGGCAGCCACAACGTGGCGCAGGCGTTCGGCACGTCGACCACGCCGGAGATGTGGCCCTGGCATGGCGCCGTACCCAGGATCGAATAGGCCTGCGCGCCGGAATAGCCGAACTTCTTCAGATACTCGATCGCGTTCAAACAGGCCTGCCGGTAAGCGATGTGCACGTCGAGATAATGCTGCTTGCCTTGCTCGTCGACCGAAATGCCCTCGAAGATCAGGTAGTCCTTGTAGTTCGGCGTGATCGGTGACGGCTTGAACACGGGGTTCTTGATGCCGTATTTGGCAACGCCGTCCTTGATGAGGTCGACCTTGATATGCAGCCAGCCGGCCATTTCGATCGCGCCGCAGAAGGTGATTTCGCCGTCGCCCTGGCTGAAATGCAGGTCGCCCATCGAAAGACCGGCGCCGGGCACATAGACCGGGAAGTAGATCTTCGAGCCGCGCGACAGATCCTTGATGTCGCAATTGCCGCCATGTTCGCGCGGCGGCACGGTGCGGGCGCCTTCGGCGGCGATCTTGGCCTTGGCATCGCCCTTGGCCTGACCAGCATGCGTGGTCGGCGCGAATGGCGGGTTGGCCAGTCCGGGTACACGGGTCGGGTTGGACGCGATCAGCTCGGCTTCACGCGCATTCCAGGTCGCCAGCATTTTCGGATCGGGCAGACAGCCGATCAGGCCGGGATGGATCAGGCCGGCGAAATTGACACCGGGAATATGACGCGACGACGTATAGAGGCCCTTGATGTCCCAGATCGACTTCTGCGCCAGCGGGAAATGATCGGTCAGGAAGCCGCCGCCGTTCTGCTTGGAGAAGAAGCCGTTGAAGCCCCACAGGCTCTCTTTCAGCGGCCCGACGTCAAGCAGATCGACCACCAGGAGATCGCCGGGCTCGGCGCCCTTGACGCCGATCGGTCCGGACAGGAAGTGCACGATCGACAGATCGATGTCGCGCACGTCATCGGCGGAATCGTTGTTCTTGATGAAGCCGCCGGTCCAGTCGACGGTCTCGATGATGAAGTCATCACCCGGGCTGACCCATTCCACGATCGGGATCTCGGGATGCCAGCGGTTGTGGATCTTGTCGTTTTCGTAGGCCGACTTCGAAAGATCGACCTTGATCAGTGTATCTGGCATCGATAGCTCCCCTTCATTTACAAGCGTTATGATTCACACGGACAGATATTTCGAGATCTGCGCGGCATCGACGCCATCGCGCGGATCGTCGCGCACGATCTCGCCGTTCTCGATGACCAGCACGCGGTCGGCGACATCGAGCGCAAAGCTCAGCACCTGTTCGGAGACCACGATCGACAGGCCGCGCTCGTCGCGAATCCGCTTCAGGGTGCGCGCCATGTCCTTGATGATTGACGGCTGGATGCCTTCGGTCGGCTCGTCCAGCAACAGCACTTTCGGCTTGGTGGCGAGCGCGCGCGCGATCGCGAGCTGCTGCTGCTGCCCGCCGGACAGATTGCCGCCGCGGCGGTCCTTCATTTCCAGCAGCACCGGAAACAGCTCATAGATGCTGCCCGGAACCTCCTTCTCGCCGGACACGACCAGACCGGTCTCGATGTTCTCCTTCACCGTCATGGTGGAGAAGATCATGCGGCCCTGCGGCACGTAGGCAAGGCCCCTGGCGACGCGCTCATAGCTGTGCAGTTTGCTGAGTTCGGCGCCTTCCATCGTCACCGAGCCGCTCCTGGTCGGCAGGATGCCCATCAGCGACTTCATCAGCGTGGTCTTGCCCATGCCGTTGCGGCCCATGATCGCCACGATTTCGTTGGGCGCGACCGACACGTTGAGGCCATGCAGCACTTCGCTCTGGCCGTAGGCGACATGCAGATCCGAAATTGCCAGCATCGACGTGCTCCTCATCCTTTGCGCATGATGTTGTCCGGAAACCGGACGCCACTATCCGGGATATGCGCTAGTGGCCCAGATAGACTTCGATGACCTTCGGATCGTTCTTGACGTGCTCCATGGTGCCTTCCGACAGGATCTGGCCCTGGTGCAGCACCGTGACCTTGTGGGCGATATCCTCGACGAACTTCATGTCGTGCTCGATCACCAGCACCGACCGGCCCTTGATGATGCGGTTGAGCAGTTCGGCGGTCTTGGCGCGCTCGCTGACGCTCATGCCGGCCACCGGCTCGTCGAGCATCAGCAGGTCCGGGTCCTGGATCAGCAGCATGCCGATCTCGAGCCATTGTTTCTGGCCGTGGCTGAGCTCGTCGGCATAAGTATCGAGGCGATCCTTCAGGAAAATCATCTCGGCGACTTCCTCGACGCGGTCGCGCACCGCGGCGTCGCGCTGGAACGCGAGCGAGCCGAACACGGTGCGGCCGCGCGGGTAGGAAATCTCCAGGTTCTCGAACACCGTTAGATCGACGAACACCGATGGCGTCTGGAACTTGCGGCCGACGCCGGTCTGCACGATCTGGTTCTCTTTCATCCGGGTCAATTCCTGACCACGAAACTGGATCGAACCCGACGTCGCCTTGGTCTTGCCGCAGATCAGATCGAGCACCGTGGTCTTGCCGGCGCCGTTGGGGCCGATGATGACCCGGATCTCGTTCTCCTCGACATAGAAGGAGAGATCGTTGACCGCCTTGAAGCCGTCAAAGGACACCGTGAGCGCCTCGACCGCGAGCAGGAATTCCTTGGGTTGATGACCGATGAGCATAATCTATCTCCTCATTCCGCCAGGGTGGCATCGGCACCGGGGTGACCAATCAGCATGACCTATCTCCTCACTCCGCCGGGGCGCCGTCGGCCACGGAATTGTCGGTCCACGCCTTGACGGGTTTTGGCTTGCGCCACGCCAACAGCCGATCGATGCGCGGCTGGACGTAATCCGCCCAGATCCCGGACAGGCCGTTCGGGAACGCCAGCACCACCGCGATGAACAGTCCGCCGAGGCCGAACAGCCAGAGCTGCGGGAAGGATTCCGACAGGCTGGTCTTGGCGAAGTTCACCAGCAGTGAACCCCATACCGCGCCGAAGATCGACATCCGTCCGCCGACCGCCGTGTAGATCACCATCTCGATCGACGGCACGATGCCGACAAAGGACGGCGACATGAAACCGACATTGAGCGCGAACATGGCGCCGCCGATCGCGGCGAAGATCGCGGCCATGCAGAAGGCGAAGATCTTGAAGTTGGCGACGCTGTAGCCGGAGAAGCGGACGCGGTCTTCCTGTTCGCGCATCGCCACCAGGATGCGGCCGAGCTTGGTCAGCCGGATGAAATGCGCGAGCAGGATGCAGCCGAACAGCAGGAGCACTTCAAAGAAGTAGAGCAAGACCTTGGCATGATCCGGCCGGATGTCCCACCCCTTCAGGGTGCGCAGATCGGTCATGCCGTTGATGCCGCCGGTATAGCCCTGCTGCCCGACGATCAGAATGGTCAGGATGGCCGCGATGGCTTGCGTAATGATCGCGAAATAGGTGCCGCCGACGCGGCGCTTGAACATCGCGGTGCCGATGATCAGCGCGAACAGGCCGGGCACCAGGATGATGGCGAGAATGGTAAGGGTGAGACTGTGGAACGGCTGCCAGAACAGCGGCAGCGAGGTGATCTGGTTCCAGTCCATGAAATCGGGGATGCCGGGGGTGGACTGAATCTTGGTGTTTTCCGGGCTCGATGCCTCGAGCTTGAGGAACATCGCCATGCAGTAGCCGCCGAGGCCGAAGAACACCCCCTGCCCCAGGCTGAGAATGCCACCATAGCCCCAGCACAGCACCAGCCCGATCCCGACGAAGGCGTAGGTCAGGTATTTGGCGACCAGGTTGAGGCGAAACACATCCAGCGAGAGCGGCAGGATCACGAACAGCAGGGCAGCCAGCGCAACGAAGCCGATGAGCTCGGATCGATTGAAAAAGCGTGAGTTGATGATCATGACCGTGCCTGCTTTTTGTTATTTGCGGACCTTGAGGGCGAACAGCCCCTGCGGCCGCAGCATCAGAATTCCGACAATGGCGAGCAGCGTCAGCACCTTTGCCATCGACCCCGACATGAAGAATTCGAGCGTCGACTGCGTCTGCGAGATGCTGAAGGCCGATGCGATGGTGCCGATCAGGCTGGCGGCGCCGCCGAACACGACCACGAGGAAGGTATCGACGATGTAGAGTTGGCCGGAGGTCGGCCCGGTCGAGCCGATCATGGTGAAGGCGCTGCCGGCAACTCCGGCGATGCCGCAGCCGAGGCCGAAGGTGTAGCGGTCGACCTTCTCGGTGTTAATGCCGACCGCGCCGGCCATGATGCGGTTCTGCACAACAGCGCGGACCTGGCGGCCCCAGCGCGACTTGTACATGATCCAGGCCACCGCGACCGTGATCAGCAGGGTAAGACACATCACGAAGATGCCGTTGATCGGGACTTCGATCGTGTCGGTGATCTGTTTGGAGCCGAGCATCCATTGCGGCAGCTCGACGCCGACTTCGCGCGCGCCGAAAATCGAGCGATAGGTCTGCTGCAGGATGAGGCTGAGGCCCCAGGTCGCCAGCAGCGTATCCAGCGGGCGCTTGTAGAGGTGGCGTATCAGCCCCCATTCGACCAGCATGCCGAGCGCGCCGGAGGCAATGAAGGCTAGCACCATGGCGAGGAAGAAGTAGCCGGGAAACAGCGCCGGCAGATAGTGCTGAAAGGCGCTGGAGGTCAGCCAGGTGACATAGGCGCCGAGGATCATGAACTCGCCATGGGCCATGTTGATGACGCCCATCTGGCCGAAGATGATGGCAAGCCCGAGCGCCATCAGCACATAGACGGAAAAAAGGATCAGGCCCGCAAAGCCCTGCATGACGAAAATGGAGCCCAGATCGCCAATCGAATAGTCGCCGAACATCTGACTTTCTCCGTCGGGGAAGTCCCGCGTCGCTAGTTGGATCGCGACGCGGGGGTGTTGGGCGCGGATTGACGGTCCACGCCAGGGAGACTGTTGAGGGAGACCCTTTGGGAATCGCGAGAGTGGTCCGCGAGCCCTTATTGATAGCCCTTGGGGAACGGATCCGGCTGGATCAGGTCGGCGGTCTCGAACACCATGTCGAACTGTCCGTCCAGCTTGGCCTTGCCGACGCGGGTCTTCGACCACAGATGATGGTTTTCGTGGATCCGGACATAGCCTTCCGGCGCACCCTTGAACTCGATGCCGGGCGAAGCCGCCGCGACCTTGTCGACGTCGAAGGAACCGGCCTTCTCGACCGTCGCTTTCCACAGCCACGGGCCGAGATAAGCGGCCTGCGTCACGTCGCCGATGACAGTCTTGTCGCCCCACATCTTCTTGAACGCGGCAACGAACTTTTCGTTGTTCTCGTTCTTCAGCGACTGGAAGTATTTCATGCAGGCGTAGGCGCCGGCGATGTTCTCGCCGCCGATGCCGTCGATCTCGTCCTCGGTCACCGAGATGGTCAGGAGGGTCTGCTTCGACAGGTCGATGCCGGCGGCCTTGAGCTGCTTGTAGAACGCGACATTTGAACCGCCGACGACGTCGGTAAAGATTACGTCGGGCTTGGTCAGCTTCAGCTTGTTGATGACAGAGTTGAACTGGGTGTGGCCGAGCGGGAAATATTCCTCGCCGACGACCTTCAGCTTCAGGAAATTCTCGATATGCTTGCGCGCAATCTTGTTCGAGGTGCGCGGCCAGATGTAGTCGGAGCCGATGAAGTAGAACGATTTGGCGTTCTTCTCCTTGGTGATCCAGTCGATGCCGGCGAGAATCTGCTGGGTTGCTTCCTGCCCGGTGTAGATCACGTTCTTGGACTGCTCGAGCCCTTCATAGAAGGTCGGGTAATAGAGCATGCCGTTGTACTGCTCCATCACCGGCAGCACTGCCTTGCGCGACGCCGAGGTCCAGCAGCCCATGATCGAGGCCACCTTGTCGTTGACCAGCAGCTTCTTGGCCTTCTCTGCGAAAGTCGGCCAGTCGCTGGCGCCGTCTTCCTGGATGATCTTGATCTTGCGGCCAAGCACACCGCCCATGGCGTTGATCTGCTCGATGGCGAGCTTTTCGGCCTGAATCGAACCGGTTTCGGAGATCGCCATCGTGCCGGTGGCCGAATGCAGGATACCAACCGTCACTTCCGTGTCGGTAACGGCGAGTCCGGTCGTATTGACCACGGAAGTTGCCGGCCCGGCGCCGAAAGACGGGCGAGGAAGCATTGAAATGGCAGGCAAGGCCGCCATTCCCATCAGCAGCTTGCGGCGAAGCGGGGACTGCAGGCCCCGTTTGATTTCGTCTGACATCAGCACCCCATTTTGTTCGAGAACGCGCTTATTGGTGAGGCAAGGATGCTCAGTTTTGTGCACTGCACAGATACGCAAGATTGCGTATACTGCACCGCAAAATAGCGACGTAGGTTTTGGTACGAAGTTTGCGGTACGTAATTTGCAACGATTAATCAGCAGCCCCGAAGGGCTCAGTCGTCAGCGGTCAGGAGCAACAAAGTGGCAGGGCGGCAGCGCATAGACCGCGTCAGGCGCCAGTACAATCAGTGGGTTGCCAACCAGACGCTGGAAGACTACGCGCTGCGCTTCACCGCCAAAAGCGCGCGGCGATGGTCCGCCGCCCGCGTCGCCAACACGGCATTGGGCGCCATCTCCTTCCTCGCTCTGGAAGCGATCGGGGGCACCATTACGCTGAACTACGGCGCGACCAACGCGGTCGCCGCCATTCTGGTCGTCAGCGTCATCATCTTCTGTTGCGGACTGCCGATTGCCTATCACGCCGCCAAATGCGGCATCGACATCGACCTTCTGACCCGCGGCGCCGGCTTCGGCTATATCGGCTCGACAATCACGTCGCTGATCTATGCCTCCTTCACCTTCATTTTCTTCGCCATCGAGGCGGTCATTCTCGCCACCGCGCTCGAGATGTGCTTCGGCGTCCCGCGCCCGATCGGTTACCTCATCAGCGCCATCGTCATCATTCCCCTGGTGACCCACGGCATCACCCTGATCAGCCGCTTCCAGCTGTGGACGCAGCCGATCTGGATCATCCTGCACATCATCCCCTTTGTCGCGATCGCCTACGCCAACCCGCAGTCGTTCACGGAGTGGCGGAAATTCGCCGGCGAACATGGCGACGTCGGCGGCCATCTCGATCTGCTGCTGTTCGGAACCGCCGCCTCGGTGGTATTTTCGCTGGTGGCCCAGATCGGCGAGCAGGTCGACTTCCTGCGGTTTCTGCCGCGCGACCGCCGCACCTCGCGGACGTCATGGTGGATCGCCCTGCTGAGCGCCGGCCCGGGCTGGATCATCTTTGGCGCGCTCAAACTGCTGCTGGGTTCATTCCTCGCCTACTTCGCGCTCAGTCACGGTGTCTCCAGCGAGCACGCCGCCGAGCCCGCGCATATGTATCTCGAAGCATTCCGTTACGTGCTCTCGCAGCCCGACCTGGTGCTGGCACTGACCGGCACCTTCGTCATTCTCTCGCAGATCAAGATCAACGTCACCAACGCCTATGCCGGCTCGATCGCCTGGTCGAATTTCTTTTCGCGGCTGACCCATAGCCATCCCGGCCGCGTGGTCTGGCTGGTATTCAACGTGCTGGTCGCGCTGCTGCTGATGGAGATCGGCGTCTACAAGGCGCTGGAGCAGACGCTGGCGCTCTATTCCAACGTCGCGATTGCCTGGGTTGGTGCGCTGGTCGCCGACCTCGTCGTCAACAAGCCGCTCGGTTTGCGTCCGCAGCACATCGAATTCAAGCGCGCGCATCTCTACGACATCAACCCGGTCGGTGTCGGCGCGATGACGATCGCTACCATCGTTTCCATCAGTGCGTTCTACGGCCTGTTCGGACCGACGCCGAAGGCGCTGTCGGCTTTCGTCGCGCTCGCGGTCGCCTTTGTCACCGCGCCGCTGATCGCGTGGGCGACCGACGGCAAGTACTACATCGCGCGCAAGCCGAAGCGGAGCTGGCAGAACCTCGAAGCCATCCAGTGCTGTATCTGCGAGCATTCGTTCGAGCCCGAGGACATGGCCTCCTGCCCGGCCTATGCCGGCCCGATCTGCTCGCTGTGCTGTTCGCTGGACGCGCGCTGCCAGGATCTCTGCAAGCCACATGCGCGGATTCAGGCGCAGATATCGGACACGCTGGGCAAGATACTGCCCGAACCGATCTACGCCCGGATCAACTCCCAGTTTGGGCATTATCTCGGCGTATTCGTGGTTTCCGCAGGATTGGTCGGGCTGACGCTCGCGCTGATTTATCTGCAGACATCAGCGACGATTCCGGTCGACGACCTCCAGCTATCCGATGTGCTGTGGAAGGTGTTCTTCGCACTTTCGATCATCATCGGCGTGGTGGCGTGGCTGTTCGTGCTGGCGCAGCAAAGCCGCCGCGCGGCAGAGGCGGAAACCAGGCGGCAGACCACGCTGTTGATCCAGGAGATCGACGCGCACAAGCGCACCGACGCGGAACTGCAGCGCGCCAAGGAGGTTGCCGAGTCCGCCAATCTGGCGAAGAGCCGTTATGTCGTTGGCCTGAGCCACGAGCTGCGCTCGCCGCTCAACGCCATCAGCGGCTACGCCCAATTGCTGGAACAGGATTCCAGCCTGCAGACAAAACCGCGCGATCAGGTGCGCGTGGTCCGCCGCAGTGCCGATCACCTGTCCGGGCTGATCGACGGCATTCTCGACATCTCCAAGATCGAGGCCGGCCGGCTTTACCTGTCGCGGGACGAGGTCCGGTTGAGCGATTTTCTCGATCAGCTGGTCGGCATGTTTCGCCTGCAGGCGGCGGCCAAGGGCATCGATTTCGTGTTCAAGCGGCCGGCTGTGCTGCCGGTGGTGGTATTTGCCGACGAGAAGCGCTTGCGCCAGATCCTGATCAATCTGTTGTCGAACGCGATCAAGTTCACCCAGGCCGGCAGCGTGCAGTTCGTGGTGCATTACCGCAGCCCGGTGGCGGAATTCGAGGTGATCGACACTGGCCCTGGCATTCAGGCTGACGACCTCGAACGCATTTTCGCGCCGTTCGAACGCGGCGCGCTCGGCGTGTCACAACCGCAGACCGGGACCGGCCTTGGCCTGACCATCAGCCGGTTGCTCGCCGGCGTCATGGGCGGCGACATCAAGGTGTCCAGCACGGTCGGGACCGGCAGCAACTTCCGCATGAAGATCCTGCTGTCCGAGGTCACCAACCCGACCCGGATCGCTCCGGTCGGAGCTCCCATCTTCGGCTATCACGGCCCGCGCAAGACGATCCTGATCACCGACGACGATCCGACCCATCGCGATCTCCTGCGCGAGGTCTTGACGCCGCTCGGCTTCATCCTGCTCAGCGCGCCCGACGGCCCCGGCTGTCTGGCGCTGGCCCAGCATTGCCGGCCCGATCTTTTTCTGCTCGACATCTCGATGGCCGGCATGGACGGTTGGACGGTCGCGGAAACGCTGCGCGCGAGCGGACATCATCAGGCCCGCATCCTGATGGTGTCGGCGAGTGCGCTGGAAGCGCACGGCACGCCGCTGGCGCAGCCATTCCACGACGGTTATCTGATGAAGCCGATCGACATTCCCAAGCTGTTGGAAACCATTCGCCAGCTGCTCAAGCTCGACTGGGAATACGAAGCCGATCAAATTGTCGTTCCGGGATGGAAGCCCGAGACCGGTTCGCGGCCATCGGTGCAGCATGTCGAAGAACTGATCGGCCTTGGCCAGTTGGGCTACATCCGCGCCATCCAGCTCAAGCTCGACGAAATCGGCAACGATTGTCCCGAGCACGCCGACTTCATCGCGCAAATGCGCTCATTGATCGACCGCTTCGATCTCGATCAATATATGGCGACCCTGAAGGCGCTGCACAGCTATGATCATTGATCCCAAAAAGCGCGACGTCGCCCTCGTCGTCGATGACTCCCCGGAGACGCTGCGGCTGCTCACCGACGCGCTGGATGGTGCCGGCATGACCGTCATGGTCGCGCTCGACGGCGCTTCGGCGATGCGGATCGTCGATCAGATCACGCCCGATATCGTGCTGCTCGATGCGGTGATGCCCGGCATCGACGGTTTTGAGACCTGCAGGCGGCTGAAGCGCGATGCGGGCCTCGTCAACGTTCCCATCATTTTCATGACGGGCCTCGCGGAAACCGAACACATCGTTCGCGGCCTGGAGGCCGGCGGCGTCGACTATGTGACAAAGCCGATCGCGATCGAGGAAATGCTGGCGCGGATTCGGGTGCACCTCGCCAACGCGCGGCTGACGCAGAGCGCCCGCGCCGCGCTCGACGTCTCCGGCCGCTATCTGCTCGCGGTGAACAGCCATGGCAAGGTGATGTGGGCGACGCCGCAGGCGCAGAAACTATTGGCGGATACGCTGAGCGCTGACGCCGATGATGATGACTTCGTGCTGCCCGATCCGATGCCGCAATGGCTGGAACAGGCGCAAAAGGGCAAGGCCGGATCGAAGGCGTCATGGACGGTGGCGTTTCCCGGCCATGAACTGCTCAGGCTGCAATATATGGGCAACCTTGGCCCGAACGAATTCCTGCTGCGGCTCGCCAAGGATTCCGGTGCCGATACGCCGGCGGAATTTTCCAGCGAGCTTGGGCTCACCACGCGTGAGGGCGAAGTCCTGTCCTGGCTGTCAAAGGGCAAGACCAACCGCGACATCGCGCAGATCCTGGGCCTCTCGCATCGGACCGTCGACAAGCACCTCGAACAGATTTATTCGAAGCTCGGCGTCGAGAACCGCACGGCCGCGGCGGCAATCGCAGTCAAGGCCAGAAATCCGAACCAGTAAGCCGGGCGGTCACGCATTTGGCGCACCCCGCCGCCGCTGAAACCAACAAGCGTTTCTGCGGCTCTGCGATTGCGGTTCGTCCTTTGCGTCATCAGGCAAAGAAGTCCATCGGCCGCGACGTTTCGGCCTTGCGCCAGTTGAGATCGGCGTCACCGACCTTGGAACCGAACGCGGACATATCCTGCCGCATCAGCGCGAGCAGCTGGTCCGCACCGCCTGCGGTGGGCGGATGCGCGCTTTGGGCGCCGACGTACCCGGCGGTCGTCGAGCCATTGTCGCCAGCGCCGGCATCCGTAAGCGCGTGTGTGGATTGCCCAAGCCAATCGCCGATCGAATCCGGAAGGCCTGCGGCCAGGGTTTCGAGTGCCGAAGCCATGCCCCCGACGGGCGGTGTTTCGGTCGGGAAGCCCGCAAGGCCCGCGGCCTCCGGCTGCGGAGCGGACGCGTGGGTCAGCGCGGCATCGACATACTCCATTCTGGTGCCGTCGGTGCGGGTGTAAAGCCCGCGATTGACGATCGCCGTGCTGCCAAATTCCCATTCAGCTTCCGTCGCTGATGCCACGAGGTTGATCGAGCGCACATTAGCTTGCAGCAGGGACAGAACCTCCGCGCTCTGGGCGATGCCGTCGCCATTGCGGTCCTGCCACATCCGGAAGTCCGAGAACCTGATATCGTTGGCCGAGAGGAGATCGTCCCCGTTGCTGTCGAAGGCACGCAGGCCCTCAAGATCGGAGTGGGCGCCTGCTACGTCATCGATGAAGCTCAGCTCTCTGATGCCGCTCACCGTCCCATTGCCGTCGCGGTCGAGGAACAGGAAGGCTTCCGTTGCACCGATCCAGCTGGTGTCGTTGGCAATCCCGTCGCCGTCGATATCGAACATGGCGGAGGATTGGGCGGCGGTCCTCGTCTCGACGCCCATGCCATCCAGATCGAGGATGATCGGCGCCGCGAGGGTTATGGTCTCGCCGTTGCGGAAGATAAGCTTCTCGATGCTGGAGAGCGTATCGACCCCATCGTTGCCGTTCGCCGTCGTCTGGTTGTCGGTGACCTGGATGGTGCCGTCGGTCGTCACGATCGAGTAGGTCGATCCGACGCCGTTGTAATGGGCGGTGTCCGTGCCATTGCCGCCGTTGAGCATGTCGTTGCCGGTCATGCCCCAGAACGCGTCATCTCCGTCGTTGCCATTGAGGGTGTCGTTGCCGGCGCCCCCGGCAAGACGATCGGCATCGTCGCCTCCGGTGATATTGTCGTTGCTATTGCCCCCATAGATGCTGTTCGGGGCACCATTGCTGCCAACCAGCGTATCAACGCCGGTCGTTCCCTGGACCCAGCCCTGGAAGGCGCTCGAGACGGTGAGCTGGACCGTGCTGGTCGCCGTCGCCACGCCGTCGCTGATGACGTAGGTGAAACTGTCGGCACCTTCATAGCCAAAGTCCGGCGTGTAATGGATACCATCGGTGTCGAGGACCACGGTTCCCTTTGGCGCTGCGCCGACTGAGACGATAGTCAACGTGTCGCCGTCGAGGTCGCTGTCGTTGGCAAGCAGGGATTCACGCGCGATATCCAAGGTATCGCCGTTGGTGACGGCGAGCGGACCGTCGATGGCGGCGACGGGCTTGTCGTTGACAGGCGCGATCGTCAAGCGGAACACATCGCTTGCGGTGAGCGTGCCGTCGCTGACCGTAACCTCGAGGTCGAGCGCACCGTTGAAGTTCAGGGGTGGCGTGCCCGTGAACCTGATGCCACTGAAGGTGAGCCAGCTGGGCAACGGATCGCCGCCCGCCAATCTGGCCGTATAGGTCAGCGGATTGCCATCAACATCGATGAAGCGGCCGCCCGGGATCGTGACCGACACGGCGGCATCTTCCGCCGAAGTGACGTCCGATAGCGGCACGGCTACCGCCGGCGCGTCATTCACCGGCGTGATGGTCAGCCGGAAGGTATCGGCCACCGTGAGCGAACCGTCGCTGGCGGTCACCTTGATGTCGATCGCGCCCTTGAAGTTCGCCGGCGGCGTGCCGGTGAACTGCGTACCGTCGAAGCTCAGCCAGGACGGCAGCGCGGCGCCGGTGTAGAGCGTCGCCGTGTAGGTCAGCGGCGTGCCGTCGGCGTCCGTGAAGCTGCCGGCCGGGATCGTGATCGAAACCGGGGTATCCTCTTCGAATGTCACGTCTGGCAGCACCGCGGTCAGCACCGGCCTGTCGTTCACCGATGAGATCGTCAGGCGGAAGACGTCGGTTGCCGAGAGTGTGCCGTCGCTGGCGGTCACTGCGATGTCGATCGCCCCGTTGAAGTTCGCCGGCGGCGTGCCGGTGAACCTGGTTCCCGTGAGCGTGAGCCAGGACGGCAGTGCCGTGCCGTCCTCAAGCGTCGCCGAATAGGTCAGCGTGTTGTCAGGGTCGGTGAAGCGGCCGACCGGGATCGTAACCGACACGGCAACATCTTCCGCCGATGTCACGTCGGACAGCGGCACGGCCACGACCGGCGCGTCGTTCACCGCCGTGATGGTCAGTGCGAAGGTGTCGCTCACCGTCAGCGAGCCGTCGCTCGCCGTGACCCTGAGGTTGATCACGCCATTGAAATTCGCCGGTGGCGTGCCCGTGAACTGCGTACCGTCGAAGCTCAGCCAGGACGGCAGCGCGCCGCCGGTGGAGAGCGCCGCCGCATAGGTCAGCGGCGTGCCTTCGGCATCCGTGAAGGTGCCGGCCGGGACCGGAATCGAAACCGGGGTATCCTCCACAAATGTCACGTCTGATAGCACCGCGGTCAGCACCGGCCTGTCGTTCACCGGCGAGATCGTCAGGCGGAACACGTCGCTGGCCGAGAGCGTGCCGTCGCTGGCGGTGACCCTGATGTCGATCTCACCGTTGAAGTTCGCCGGCGGCGTGCCGGTGAACCTGGTTCCGGTGAGCGTGAGCCAGGCTGGCAGTGCGCTGCCGTCCTCAAGCGTCGCCGAATAGGTCAGCGTGTTGTCAGGGTCGGTGAAACGGCCGGCCGGGATCGAGATCGACACGGCGGCATCTTCCGCCGTGGTCACGTCGGACAGCGGCACGGCCAGCACCGGCGCGTCGTTCACCGCCGTGATGGTCAACACGAAGGTGTCGCTTGCCGTCAGGGTGCCATCGCTTGCCGTCACCTTGAGATTGATCACGCCGTTGAAATTCGCCGGCGGCGTGCCGGTGAACTGCGTGCCGTCGAAACTCAGCCAGGACGGTAGTGCCGCACCGGTGGAGAGCGTCGCGGAATAGGTCAGCGGCGTGCCTTCGGCATCCGTGAAGGTGCCGGCCGGGATCGGAATCGAAACCGGGGTGTCCTCCGCAAAACTCACGTCGGGCAGTATCGCGGTCAGCACCGGCCTGTCGTTCACTGGCGAGATCGTCAGCCTGAAGACATCGCTGGCCGAGAGCGTGCCGTCGCTGGCGGTGACCTTGATATCGATCGCGCCGTTGAAGTTTGCCGGCGGCGTGCCCGTGAATCTGGTTCCAGTGAGGGTGAGCCAGGATGGCAGTGCACTGCCGTCCTCCAGCGTCGCCAAATAGCTCAGCGTATTGTCGACGTCGGTGAAGCGGCCGGTCGGGATCGTGATCGACACCGCGGCATCTTCCGCCGTGGTCACGTCGGACAGCGGCACGGCCAGCACCGGCGCGTCGTTCACCGGCGTGATGGTCAGCACGAAGATGTCGTTCGCCGACAATGCGCCGTCGCTGGCTGTGACCCTGATACTGAGCGCGCCGTTGAAATTCGCCGGCGGCGTGCCGGTGAACTGCGTACCGTCGAAGCTCAGCCAGGACGGCAGCACGGCGCCGTTGGAGAGCTTCGCTGTATAGGTCAGCGGGTTGCCGTTCACATCGCTGAAGCTGCCGGCCGGGATCGTGATCGATACGGCGGAGTCTTCTGCGAAGCTGACATCAGTCAGCGGGATCGAAACCACCGGCGCGTTGTTCACCGCCGGGATCGTGAGGCGGAAGACGTCGCTGGCCGAGAGCACGCCGTCGCTGGCCGTCACTGATATATCGATCACACCGCTGTAATTGGTCGGCGGTGTGCCGGTGAAGCGAACGCCGTCGAAGCTGAGCCAGGCGGGCAACGGATTTCCGTCGGCAAGTGTCGCCGTCAAGGCCAATGGATCGCCGTCGGCATCCGTGAAGCTGCCGGCCGGAATCGTGATCGAGACGGCGACGTTCCTTGGCAAGACCACGTCGGCCAACGGCGTTGCCAGCACCGGCGGGTCATTGGCCGGCGTGACGACCAGGCGGAAGGTATCGCTCACCGACAGCGAGCCGTCGCTGGCCGAAACCTCGATATCGATATCTCCGACATGGTCCATCGGCGGCGTGCCGGTGAAACGCACGCCGTCGAAACTGAGCCAGGAGGGCAGCGGACTTCCGTCGGCGAGGCGCGCGGTAAACGTCAGCGTGTCGCCGTCGATGTCGGCAAACGCCGTTGTGTCGAGCGCCACATCGATGGGTTCGCCCTGGCGGCCCGTCTGGTCCTCGAGCAGTCGGACCAGCACCGGTGCATCGTTGGTCGGCCGGACGGTCAGCCGGAAATTGCCGGTGACCGACTGCGAGCCATCGCTGGCCGTGACGGCAATCCCGAGTTCGCCGTTGAAGTTTTCCGGCGCCGTTCCGACGAGGTGACCGCTGGACACGGAAATCCAGGACGGCAGCGGTGAGCCGTCGGCGAGCGCCACCGTAAAGGTCAAGGCATCGCCATCGGCGTCAGTGAACGCATCCATCGGGAGCGGGATCGAGAACGCCTGATCCTCGTCGACTTCAACATCGCTGATGGGGCTCACGACAGCAGGCGCGTCGCTGACCGGCGCAATCGAAACCAGAAGCTCCCGGATGGTCTGTGCCGTTCCATCTGACGCGGCGATTTCGAGTTGGATTGCGCCGTTGAAGTTTGCGGGCGGATTCCCGCTCAGCGTCCTTGTCTGATGGTCGTATTGCAGCCAGGACGGCAGCGCGGTGCCATCCTTGCCCCGCACTTCGACCAACAAGGCGTCGCCATCCACGTCGGTGACGAAACCTGCCGGCAGGCTCGCGATGAAATGCTGATCCTCGGTTCCCTTGAGCACCGGAACGGCTGATATCACCGGTGCGTCGTTGAGCGGCGACACGATGATGTTGACGCGTGTCGTCGCGCTGAGGCCGGTGCTGTCCTCGATTTCATAGTCGAACCAGGCCGGTCCGTTGAAATCGGCATCCGGCGTGATCCGGAGCTGGCCGAAGCCGAGATCCGTGACGGTCACGCCCGAGGCGTTCACGATCCGGGTGAGGACGAAGGCCTGCTTGTCGGCATCGCTGTCATTGGCAAGCAACTGGCTGGCAAACAGCGTCAGCGGCGCGCCTTCGCTGATTTCCAGCTGGTCGGGGCGCGCCACCGGCGCGTCGGCGACCGCCAGGACGTTGATCGTGACGGTCGTCGAGACCGCGAAGTCCTGCTCGTTCTTGATCGAGTAATGCAGCACAAGCTCGCCGTTGAAGTCGGCAGCCGGCGTGACGCGATACTTGCCATTTGCAAGCAGCTCGGCGCCTTCGATGCCGACAAACGTCAGCGTCGACCCCTCGGGCGCATAGTCGTTCGCCATCAGAGCAGCCGGATCGATGTCGATAAAGCCGTCCTCCAGCACTTCGAAACCGATATCGGACACCGGGATCGGCAGCGGAACGTCCGGCGCAACAAGCAGCGTCACATAGCCGACGCTGGTGGCGCCGTGGCTGTCGGTGACGCGGTAGTGGAAGCCGGCATCGCCGATGTAACCGGCATCCGGCGTGAAGACGGCCGTGTTGCCGACGCGAACGACCGAGCCTTGATCGCCGTCGAAGATCTCGACGATCTCGAAGCTGTCGCCTTCGACGTCGCGATCGTTGGCGATCAGCGCGGCGAAGTCGATAACGAGCGCCTGGTCCTGTTTCGTCCTGAAGACGCCCTCGGGATCATTGCCCGTCCCTGCCCCGTCGGGATTGGCGATCGGTGCATCGTTGACCGCGGCGATATCGAACGTCACGGTTCCGGTCGAGGTCTTGCGCCCATCAGTGACGGTATAGCTGAAGCTGACCGGACCACTGAGGTTTTCGTTCGGAACGAACTGCCAGCGTCCACCGGGCAGCTCGATGATACGTCCGCCATTGGCGCTCCGCGACAATGACTGGAAGATGATACTGTCGCCGTCGAGATCGCTGTCGTTGCCGAGCAACTGCGCCGTCGTGAATTCGAACGGCGTGTCCTCGTCGATCTCGAACACATCCGTCGCGGCGATCGGAGCGCGGTTGGTGGACGCGACGTTGACCTTCACCTTGCCGGTGCTCGAGCCGTGGGTATCGTCGGTAACGATGTATTCGAAGGACGCAACGCCTTCGAAATTGTGGTCCGGCGTGAACACGATGTTGGTGCCGTCGAAGCTGACGGTGCCGTGCCTGGCGTTGACGACGTCGACGAAGCGGACCGGATTGCCGTCGACATCGAAGTCGTTGGCCAGGAGGGTCTGCGGATCGATCAGAAGCGGCGTATCCTCGATCGCCGCGACAATATCTTCGACGGGGGTCGGCGGATCGTTCAGGGCCGCAACATGCACGACGGCCGAGCCGGTCGACGTACCCTCGCGATCGTCAGTGACGACATAGGTGAAGCCATCATCGCCGGAGAACGAACCGGTCGGCGTATAGACGGCATAAGCGCCGGCGTTGCCATCGAAGGCCCGCGTCAGCGTTTCGCTCTGGCTGGCGCCCTCCAGCGTCCGCGTGAAGCGGATGCCGAGGCTCGCGGCAAAAGCCAGCGGTACGTCGCCCGAGAGCATCCCGGTCGCGCTGTCGATCGTGAGCCAGGACGGCAAGGCCGACCCGTCAGCCAGCGTCGCGCTCCAGACCGCGCCATCGAGTTGGCCAAGTCCGGCCGGCGGCGCGATCTCGACATGAGCGAGCTCGATGACGAGGGAGCCGTTGCCCGGCTGACCCAGCGCCAGAATGCGCATCGCATCGCGGTCGCGGTCGAAGTCGTTGCGCAGCAGGTCGGTCACCGCGAAGCGGGTGCTTTCGCCCTCGCGTCCGGTCAGGGCGTCGGTCGCGGCATCCGGCCGCTCGCGTGTCGGCTTGATGTCGTAGAAGATCAGTGCCGGCTTCGAAGAGATGCCGCCCTTCTCGTCGGTCGCGTCATAGCGGAGCACGACGGTGCCGTTGAAGTCCGCCGGGACCAGCAGGCGAATCTGCTCTGGCGAGAGCACCGTGGAGGCGGCGATCTCAATGACACGGAACGTATCGTCAACCACGGCTTCGGTGATCACCGACATGGCCGGATGGCCGTTGCCCGCGGCGATATCGAGGCGGACCGGAACAGCGCCGATCCACGAGGGCGACGGGATGCCGGAGAAGGTAAAAGTCGTGGCGTCGAACGTCAGCCAATCCGGCAGCGGCGCGCCGCTCTCGCGCGTCGCCGTGATCGGGCCCGCCCCCTTCAGGTCGAGCGCGAACAAGCCCTGGTCCGCGAAATAGGCATTGCCTTCCAGCGCCTGGTTGACCGCATCCATCTGGCTTTCGAGATCGGCGTGCGGATCGATGACGAATTCCAGCGTGAAGCCACGATCGCTTGACGCATAAGTTCCATCCGGCAGGACGCGCGGCGCCGGCGTGAAGACGACCTGCAGGCGCGCGAGCTGTGCCTCCGCATCCGGCTCAAAGCCGGAAAGGCTGACCGTGCGCGTGTCGGCATCGAATGACAGCCACTCCGGCAGCGGACGTCCGCCGGCGATCGAGGCCGAAATCGTCCCGTTGCTGGTGTCGAACAGCGCAAGCTGGCTGTCATAGGTGACACCGGTCGGCAGTGCGGCCGGATCGAGCGTCATGCTATCGGTAAACGCCAGCGGATCGCCACCGCCCTCGGCCGGACGCGTGAAGGTGATCCTGACGTCGATCGGATCGGTCGTTCCTTCGGGGGGCGTCCCGACGAATTGCAGCGTCTCGGCGTTGAAGCTGAGCCAGGACGGCAGCGCCGAGCCGTCGGCCAGAGCCGCCGTGACTGACGTATTCCCGTCGAGGTCGGCAGCGTCGAATTCGTAATCGACCGCGAACGGAGACCGGATTTCGTATCCTTCGAGGACATCGGGCCGGGCGTCGAAGCCTTCCGAGACGTTGCTCTCGGTCAGTTCGAACCGGGTATTGAACACCCGCCCGTTGGCGGGATCGCTGATCCAGACGTCGACGGAAACCGGATCCATTCCGGTCGGAGCCACGCCGGTGAAACGCATCGTGTCGGGATCGAAATGCAGCCACGACGGCAGCGCCGAGCCATCGGCCATAGCAGCGCTGACCTCGAAATCAGCCGAGAGGTAGCGGTGGTCGACGATGCCGAGCACGGTGGTGCGCTTGAAGAACAGCACGTCGCCGTCCTGATCGATGTCGTTACCGAAGGCCTCGCCGGGGATGACGAAGAGCGGCCCGTCTTCCAGGCCGCTCACGAAGTCGTTGCGCAGGATCGGAACTTCGTTGCGCGGCATCACCGTGATGGCGACATAGGCAGTCGAAATGCCGCCACGGCCGTCGCTGATCGTGTATTCGAAGCCGGCGGCGCCGTTGTAGTCGGCAGTCGGCCGGAACTCGATCATACCGTCTTCGCGCAGGCGGACCTTACCGCCGTCGGCGAACCGGGCGATGCTGTCGATGACCAGCGTGTCGTTGTTCTCATCGGTGTCGTTGGCGAGCAGCGTCGCCGGGTCGATGATGAGGACCTGATCCTCGAGCGTCCTGAGCCCGTAATCATTATGGGCCTTTGGCGCGTCGTTGAGCGGCTTGACCTTGAAGTCGTAGGTCAGGGTTGCGGCCGCACCGCGCGCATCGATGACGTCGTATTCGATGCTGGCGAGGCCGAGCGACCAGGGCGTAAATGTGATGGTGCCGGTCGCCTCGTCGAAGATAACGCCGCCATTGTTGCCGGGATTGCCGTCGATGCCGCCATGGAGGCCGACGAAGGTAAAGCTATCGCCCTCGATGTCGAAGGTATTGGCCATCAGGTCGGCAACGGTGATTGTCGTGTCCTGACCGAGGCGGATCCAGCGATAGGTGTCGCGGTCCCGCGGCGCGTCATTGACAGGCGAGATCGAGATCTCGACCTTGGCCGTCGAGGTGGCACCGCTGGCATCCGTCAGGGTGTAGACGAAGCCGGCCGCGCCGAAATAGTCCGGCCGCAGCTTGAACTCGATATAGTCGCCGTCGATGTTCGCGCTCACATTGCTGGCTTCGAACCGGTAGTCAGGGTGCTTGTAGCCGTCGATCGCCTGTCCGCCCGCGTTGGTCAGCGGCGCGATCGAAACGATGCGCAGTTCTTCCAGATTGGCGTCGCCATCGACATCGAAATCGTTCGCGAGCAGCGTATCGATCCGGATCCGCAGGATCTGATCTTCGATCCCATAGACCAGCGCGTCATCAACCGCGGTCGGCGCGTCATTGACAGCCGAGAGATTGACCTCGACCCGGGCGGTGGATTCGCGACCGAACTGGTCGCGCACCGTGTACGAGAAGAAGGCGTCGCCGTTGTAATCCTGCGCGCCGAGGAACTCGATCTGGCCGTCCTCGCGCACGCGCACGGTGCCGTTCACCGGCTGGGAGACGCCGACGAGCGTGAGGTTTGCTACATCGATATCGCCGTCATTGTCGAACAGCGTGGCCGGGTCGATGAGGACGGGCTCGTCCTCGATGGCGAGGTGCACGATGTCGTCGGCGGCGTTGAAGCGGCCAAGCTGCTGCAACTCATCGAGCCGATCCCGCGTCCAGACCGTCCCGTTGCCGAACACGACCTCCTCGATGCCGGTCTCACGTCCGAGGAAGTGGTCGGTCACGCGCACGGTGTCGACGAGGAAGCCGTCCTGCCGTTCGAACTCGAGCAGCAGGTCGTTGCCTTCGCGGATCACCGACACGTCTTTCGGCGCGATTGGCGAGGACAGCACCAGGCGGTCGACATCGGTTTCCGCGCCCTGCTCGCCGATGACGTCTGCGCCGTCGTCGAAGCCGAACAGATAGGTGTCCGAGCCCGCCCCGCCCGCGATCGTGTCGCTGCCGCGAAGGCCCTGGAACCGGTCATCACCGCTGCTGCCGGTGAACTGGTCGGCCCAGACTGAGCCGACGAGCATCTCGATCGAGGCGAGTTGGTCGCCGGCCGCCTCGCCTGACGTGCCGAGGCCCGTCGAAAGATTGACCGCCACGCCCTCGTCGGCACGGCTGTAATCGGCGATGTCGAAGCCACCCCGCCCGTCGATGACGTCGGCGCCGCGCCCGCCGCGGATGCGGTTGTCACCGCCGTCGCCGCGGATCGTGTCGTCGTGATAGGAGCCCTGGACGATTTCGATGCCGGAGAAGGTATCGCCCAAGGCGTCGCCGCCGCCGGCGGCGCCGTTTGCCATGTCGACGATGACGGCCTCGGCCGATAGCGTGTAATCGGCGATATCGACGCCGTCGCCGCCGATCAGCTGGTCCGCGTCGCGGCCGCCGATCAGGGTGTCATCACCGGCGCCGCCGGTCAGGATGTCATTGCCGCGACCACCCGACAGGATGTTCGCGCCGGAATTGCCCTCCAGGACGTCGCCGACATCGGTGCCGGTCAGGTTCTCGATTCCGGTCAGGACATCGCCTTCGGCGTCGCCACCATTGGCGGTGCCGGCCGCCAACGAGATCGAAACGCCGGTCGAACCGAAGCTGTAGTCAGCGGTGTCGCTGCCGGCCCCGCCGGCGAGCATATCCGCGCCTGCACCGCCGTTCAGGAGATCGTCGCCCTCGCCACCCAACAAGGTGTCGTTGCCGCCGCGCCCCTCGAGGAGGTCGTTGCCGTCAAGTCCTTCGAGCCGGTTGTCGCCGGCGTCCCCGCCGAGTTGGTCGACGAATTGCGAACCGACGAGCGCTTCGACGCCGAGATAGGTATCGCCCTGCGCATAGCCGCCCTGGCCGACGCGGGATTCGAGGTCGGCGCGCAGGCCGACATCGGAATTCGCAAAGCTCACCGTGTCGAAACCGTCGCCGCCCGTGATGTGGTCGGCGCCGTCGCCGCCGTCGATCCAGTCGTCGCCGGAGCCTGCATCGATGCGATCGTCGCCGCTGGCGGCCTCGATCGTGTCGTTGCCTTCGCCGGCCAGGATGAAGTCGTTGCCACCCAATGCCTGGATCAGGTCGGCGCCGGCGGTGCCGGCAAGGTAGTCTGCTTTCACCGTCCCGCGCAGCAGTCCGTTATAGCTGTCGGCGACCGAGGCCATCGCAAAGCCGGTGTCGGTCGCACCGTCGGTGTCGGCAATCCGGTATTCGACCGCGACATTGCCGGTGAAGCCTGTGGCGAAGCGCACGACGATGAACTTCTCGCCGTTCCAGTCGACGATCTCGGCCGTCCCGCGCGGCACGCGCTGGCCTAGGGCAAGCGCCTCCGCGTCGTAGACGCCGTCGACGCCGACGAAGGTCGGCCGGGCCCGGTTCGGATTGTCCAGATCGTCATCGATCACGCCGTCGCCGTCGTGGTCGGCTTGCTCGCTGTCGTAGTCGTTCTTGAGGAGGTCGCTGACGCGCAGCACGAGCGGCGCATCCAGCGGCGTCACGAAGCCGTCGTCCTGCCCGACGGTCGGATCGTCGTTGGTCGGCACGACGATAATATCGACATAGCCTTCGGCCTCGCCGTCGGCATCGTCGGTGATCCTGTAGACAAAGCCCGAACTCTGGCTCGCATCCCGGTTGGGAGTGAACACCAGATTGCCGTTGCCGTCGTACTCGATCGTGCCGTTCAGCTTCTGACCGGCATCGCCGCCGAAAATCAGCGCATCGAGCGGCGTCGAGAGACGCCAACCCAGCAGACGCAGCGGATCGCGATCGATGTCGGTGTCATTGGCGAGTAGTTCGGAAATCGGAATGACGACCGGGATATCCTCATTGACATAGATGACGTCGCGGCGCGCGACCGGCGGAGCATCGCCGACATTCTCGAACCACATGGTCACCGTGGCGCCGTCGACGGCGCCTTCATTGTCGGTAACGAGGTAGCTGAAGGTCGCCTCGCCCCAGAAGTCGGCGTCGGGCCTGAAGATGATGGTGCCGTGGTCGGTAATCTCGATATCGCCATGGACGGCGTTGCCGGCGCTCTCGAACTGAACCGAGAAGCCTTCCGGATCGAAGTCGTTCTTCAGAAGCTCGATGATCGGAATTTCGATCGCATTGTCTTCGAGGCCGCGCAGGATCGGCAAGGTCGCATTGGTGTAACTGTCGTCGCGTGCGACCGGCAGGTCATTGACCGCCTGATAGGCGAGCGTCGCGCGCGCCCAGCTGATTCCGCCATGACCGTCGTCGACCTGATATTCAAACCATGCATCGCCGTTGAAATCGGTGGTCGGCGTAAACAGAACCGTCGCGTTTTCGAGCAGCGTCGCAGTGCCGCCATGGCTGTTGCGAACGGCCGTGAGCGTCATCGTCTCGCCGTCGTGCTCGATATCGTTGGCAAACAGACGTGCGGCGCTGATAACGATCGGGTTGTCTTCGCGAATCGGATCGCCGGCATCGGTGGTCTCGAAACGGTCGTCATGCAGCTCCGGCGCATCATTGACCGGCGTAACCGTGAAGCTCACGCGGCCCGTCGAGGTCGCTCCACTGGCGTCGGAGACAACGTAGTCGAACCATGTATTGCCCCAGAAGTAGGAGCGCGGCGCGACGTGGATGAGGCCGTCCTCCCCGATCGTCACGGCGACGTCGGCGTTGGACTGGACCGACTGGATGATGAGCCCGTCGCCGTCGATATCCGTGTCGTTGGCGAGCAGCGTGCTCGGATCGAGTGTGAAGGTCGTGCCTTCAGCGATCGCCTCGGCGGTATCGTTTTGGGCTACCGGCGCGTCGTTGACCGGGGTCACCTGAATGACGACCTTTGCCTCGGCACGGCCGCCCTCGGGGGTGTTCGCCACATAGGTGAACTCGGCCGTGCCGTTGAAATTGGCGGTCGACGTGAACGAGATGTTGCCATCGCTCGACAGCGCGACCGATCCATTCACCGCACCAAGCACCTGGCCGACGATCATGCGATCGCCATCGAGGTCGTTCGCCAGCAGCCGCTCGACGCGGATCACGAGCGAGCCGTCTTCGGCGACGGTGAAGCCGCTGTCGGGATAGGCGGTCGCAACCGGGCGCACCCGGAGGTCGATCGAGGCCGTGGCAAATCCGTTGTGGCCGTCGGCAATGGTGTAGGTGATCGAGGCCGAACCGTAATAGCCGTTGGTCGCCGTGTAGTGGACGTTGCCTTGGGCATCGATCGTGGCAACGCCGGAAGTTCCCGCGTCGACGCCGATGATGGTCAGCGCGTCGCCATCGGCATCGAAGTCGTTGCGCAGGATGTCGGCCGCCGCGATGACCAGTTCGACGCCGGTCGTAACGGAGAAGAAGCCGTCACCGATGGCTGTCGGTGCGCGGTTGCCGAGCAACTCCCTCAAGGTTTCCTTGGTCCAGGTCACGCCGTCGGCGAAGACGTAGCTCTCGATGCCCTTGGCATCGACCGAGAGCGCATCGAACACCGTCAGGCTGTCGGCGCTATTGCCCGTGAAGCGAATGATGATGGCTTCGGAGCCGCGATAGAGCTGCTCGACACTCGCATCCGTGGATGCGAAATCGAGAATCTGGACCGTATCGGTTCCCGACGTGCCGGAATCGACGATCGTATCGTTGCCCGCGCCGCGACGGAACGCGTAACTGTCGGCATCCGCGGCACCCGAGAGCAGGTCATTGCCTGCCCGCGCGGCGAAGCCGTCAGCGCCGTCGAAACCGTAGACGTTGTCGTTGCCCAACCCATCGATGTCGGACAGCGCACGGGCGCGCATCGCATCGCGGTTCCAGACCGTACCGTCGGCAAAACGCACCGCAAGGCCGTTAAACGAGCTGTTGGACCAGATCAGGGCGTCGATCAGCACCACGCGATCGCCGGCCCCGGCGAAGGTGAGCACGAGATCGTTGCTGTCGGGACCGGCGCGAACCGCAGAGACCACATCCGCAGCATTGTAGTCGGTGAGACTCAGGACGTCCGTTCCGGAGAAAATCGCATCGATCCGGTCGTCGCCATCGCCGCGCCGATAGACATAGGTGTCGTTGCCGTAGCCACCCTGGACAAGATCGCTGCCCTTGCCGCCCATCAGCGTGTCGGCGCCATCGGTGCCGATGATGATGTCGTTGCCGTCGGTCGACAAGCTGGCGAGGATCGCCAGACGCATGTCGGCGACGGTGAACTGCGTCCCGTCCGTGAGCGCGACCGTCTCGACCCCGGCAAAGTTGGCGCCGAGCGCATCGACGATGACGATCTGGTCGGTGGTACCGGCAAAGCGAATGGCGACATCGTCGCTGTCGGCGGCCAGACGATGGAAGCTGATCTCGGCGGCGGTATAGCCTGAGATCTCGAGCCGGTCGCCCGTCGAGGACGACCTGTCGGCGATGACGTCGCTGCCGTCGCCGCGGGCGAAGCGGTAGATGTCGCTGCCTGCGACGCCGGACAGGTGATCGTTTCCAAGCCCGCCGATCATGACGTTGGCGCCGGCATCCCCGGTGAGCACGTCATCATCGAAGCTCGGCGCACGCGCGATCAGGTCGGCGGTCGTCCAGACTGTACCGTCGGCAAAGCGGATCTGTTCGGTTCCGCCGGCGCCTAGCGCGTTCTCGATGGTGACGCGCGCGCCGGTCGACTTGACGATCAGCGTGAAGTGGGCGCCGTCCCGGCTCTGCGAGACCGTTATGTCTGATGACGCAATGTCCGCGGCCAGCAACAGCGTGTCATTGCCGGCGCTATCGGCGATGCGGTCGTGACCGGCATTGGCCGAGAACAAATAGGTGTCGTCGCCGCTGCCGCCTTCGAGGCGATCGTTGCCCGTGCCGCCGTCGAGTGCATCCGTTCCAGCGTAGCCGATCAGGGTATCGTCGCCGGCTCCGCCGGCAAGCACATTGTCGAGATCGTCTCCCCGGATGACGTCATCGCCATCCGTCGCAGCCCGCGCCATCGCGATCAGCGTCGCCTCGGTCCAGACCGTGCCATCGGCAAAGCTGACGCGCGAAACGCCCATGCCCGGCGTCGCCGGCGAGCCGAGATCGATGCGGTCGCCGGTGCCGACGATCTCGAGGACGAGATTGGTGGCTCCGCGCACAACGCGCACCTCGGCCGCCAGGATGCCGGCGGCAAAGCTGAGCGTGTTGGTGCCGGCCGTGTCGAGAATGGTGTCCTGACCGTCGCCGCGGGCGAACAGATAGGTATCGTCGCCGGCACCGCCTTTCAGGGTGTCATTGCCGGTGCCGCCGATCAGGATGTCGGCGCCGCCGCCGCCGTGCAGGACGTCGTTGCCCGCCAGGCCGTCGAGGGTGATGAGGTCGTTCTCGAAGGTGACGGGAACGCTGAGCGTGTCGTCGCCGGCCGATCCCGGCAGGGATCGTGTCAGCACCTGGCTCCAATTCCACGTGCTGCCATCGGCGAAGGCGATCGTCTCGATGGCGGTAGTCCCGTCGAGCGCACCGGTCAGGCGGATACGGCCGCCGTCATTGGCGATGCGCAATTCGATGTCGCGGCCGACTTGCACGACGCTGACGTCGCCGGCAACGATACCGGCGGCGAGATCGATGCGGTCGCTGCCGCCGAGATCGACGACAGTGTCGCGCCCGTCGCCGCGCGCGAAGCGGTAGATGTCGGTACCGGTGCCGCCTTCGAGGCGATCATCGCCCTCGCCGCCTTCGAACACGTCGGTATCGGTCGCGAGGCTGCCGTCGCCGAACCCGATGACGACATCGTCACCGGTGCCGGCCGACATGACGTCGCTGCCGCTACCGCCGATGATATGGTCGGCGCCCGCCTGGCCGGCGATCAGGTCATTGCCGAATCCGCCATCGACGATGTCGTTATCGGCGCCGCCGGCGAGCCGGTCGTTCCCGGCAAAGCCGCGAATGGTATCGTCGCCGCCATTGCCGAAGATGCGGTCATCGAGCGCGCTGCCGTCGAGGAGATGGCCGGCATCGTCGTCATTGATGTTGATCGAGTTGTCGATGGCGACCGGAACGCCGTCGAAATTCGCCGATGTCAGCGTCGTGGCGTCGATGCCCAGCAGGCGCAGCAGCACCTGATCGGGCCCCGATGTCGCGCGCATCATGACGACGGTGTCGCTTCCCGATTGCGCCAGCCAGATGCCACCGCCCTCGAACGGATTCGGATTGCTGGACATCAGGCGAATGACGTCGCCGCCGGCTCCGGCCTGGAAGTCGGTGATGATATCGGCGACAACAGGCTCCGCGCCCTGCCGCACCGGGAGGAAGTAGTAGGTGTCGCGGCCGGCGCCGCCGGTCAGGGTGTCGACGGCGCTGTCGGCGGAAAGGTCGGCGAAATGATCGTTGCCGTCGCCGCCCACGAGGCTGTCGGCCCCGTCCCCGCCGCTCAGATAATCGTCGCCATTGCCCCCGGTGAGCGTATCGTCGGTCGCACCGCCGACCAGCCATTCGCCGCTGACGGCGACGTCATCGACGAGACGGGAGCGGATGTCGGCGAGCGACAGCGTGACGCTGTCGTCAGCAATCTCGAAGGCATCGACGAGGTCGCCGACGCTGGCCGCTAAACCGTTGCGAACGATGATGCGGTCGGTGCTTCCGGAGAAGCGGATGACGAGATCCTGCCCGAGCGCGCCGAAGCGGATCTGCGACAGACTGTAACCTTCGATCCGCAAGGTATCGGTCGTCGCGTCACCGGCCTCGGTGATGGTGTCGGAGCCGTCGCCGGCCGCAAACACATAAGTGTCGACACCGGTGCCGCCGGTGAGCGTATCGCTGCCCAGGCCGCCGACCAGGCGATCGTCTCCGGTGCCGCCATTCAGTGTGTCGTTGCCGTCACCGCCGAGCAGGATATCAGCGCCGCCAAGGCCGGTGAGGCTGTCATTGCCGCCCCGCCCTTCGAGACGGTTCGCCTCGCTTGTTCCGATCGTGGTGTCGGCACCCTCACCGCCGGTGAACGACTGGTTCCTGAGTTCGGTCGCCGTCCAGACGGTACCGTCAGCGAAAACGACGCTCTCGATGGCGTAATCCGTGTAGCGCAGTACATCGGTGAGGCGAAGCTCCTCGCCGGTGTCGCGAATCCGCAGCACGAGATTCCAGGTGTCGACCACGGTGACCTTGACGTCGTCAGGCGTGACTCCGGCGCCGATCTCGATGCGGTCGACCCCGCCGTAGTCGGTGAGCGTGTCGTTGCCGTCGCCGCGGCCCCAGCGATAGGTGTCATCGCCGTACCTGCCGAGAAGCGTGTCGTTGCCAGTCCCGCCGACCAGGATATCGGCGGCGTCCGAGCCGGTCAGGGCGTCGTCGCCGGCTTCGCCGAGCAGCGTGTCGGTGCCGCCGGAGGCGAACAGGCTATCGTTGCCTGCGCCGCCCGCCAGCGTCTCGCTTTCGCTCGTCCCGAGGATGATGTCGGCGCCCGAGGTCGGCGTCTTCCATCGCGCCGCGATGTCGGCAAAATTCCAGACGGTGCCGTTGGCAAAGCTGAGGCTCTCGATGGCCCTGCCGTCGGTCGCCGATCCATTGGTGATGGTGATGCGGTCGTCGCTGTTGCGGAAGGTGATCGCGAGCGTCGACGAATTGCCGATCAGCGCGACGGTGACGTCGGCCGGGTCGATTCCGGCGCCGAATTCGATCCGGTCGATGCCCGACGCATCGGTGATCGTGTCCTGGCCATCGCCGGCTGCGAAGCGGTAGACGTCGTTGCCGGCCCCGCCGGCCAGACTGTCGCTACCCGTGCCGCCGATCAGGATGTCAGTGCCGGCATCGCCGTTGATGGCGTCGTTGCCGCCATTGCCGTAGAGCGTGTCGTTGTTGTTGCCTCCGGAGATCGTGTCGTTGCCGGCACCGCCCCGGATCAGGTCGTTGCCGTCGAGGCCGGACAAGACGTCGTTGCCGACTGCCGAACTGGCAACCGATTCCGCGCGCGTGAGCTTCACATTGTCGAGGGAGGCGCCGGTTGAGTCCGCGTACCCGGTGCTGCGGAAGCCGAGTTGGTTGGTTCCAGCCGCTGCCGTCACCAGGATGCTGGAATGCATCATGGCGGTGTAGCTGTTCGCGAAGGTCGCGACGACGACACCGTTCCACAGCACTTCGAACGAGCCGTTGGCATCGTAGGTGCGGTTGGCATGGTCGAACTGCACGAGGAGGGTTTCGCCCTCGGCAAGGCCGGTGACATCCTGCACGATGTGCAGGTTGCTGTTGCCGCCTCCGGTGCCGGTTCCGTCGAGATCGAGCCAATAGCTGCCGTCGGTCGCGACGACATTGTTGAAGCCGGAATTGACCTGTTCGAAACCCTGCGTCGTCGCCGGCTGGTTGCTGTTGACCCTGGTCCAGCCCGGCATGGTGGTCGCCGAGTAGCCAAAGCTCTGCGCGCTGGCATCGGCGGCACGCTGCTCGAAGCTTCCATTGACGAGGAGGTTGTCGCCGACCTGCCGCCATTGGACGGTGCCCTCACCGTTGATTTCGTCCGGGCCCGCGGTGCCGGTCAGCGTGTCGCTGCCGGCGGTGCCGGACATTTGCGCGCCGGCGGCGGAGCTGGTGATCGTGGGTCTGTCCGAATAGGCCAGACGCGCCTCGAGGTCGGCGGCGGTCCACACCGCGCCATCGGCAAACCGGACTTCCGAGATCACCGCATCGTGCGCGTTGCGCGAAATCCAGATCCGATCCTCGGTCCCGGCAAAGGACAGATAGAAGTTGCCCCATAGATCGGACGAATCGCAGAGAACGCTCACCTGAGCCGGATTGATCGTCGCATCGAACTCGATGACATTATTGCCGTAGGCAGAATCGTAGATCCGATCTTCGCCGAAGCCGGCCGAGAAGCGGTAGGTGTCGTTGCCGCTGCCGCCATAAAGTTGATCGCTGCCCGTCCCCCCGATCAGGACATCGTTGCCGTAGTAGCCGGACAGGCTGTCGTTGCCGCCGCGTCCTTCGATGATGTCGTTGCTATCGGAGCCCTCCATCGTGTCGTTGGTCGTTCCGCCGATGATCGGACCGCCTTGATCGCCGGACTGGTACGGGCGGTCGATTGGGCTCCAGCGCGCCATGATGTCGGCGGAATTCCATACCGTGCCGTCGGCAAAGCGAATGTCGTAGTCGCTGTCGTTTAAGCCGCCCTCCAACGTGATGCGGTCTTCGGTCCCCGTTACGCGCAGGATCACGACTTCCTGGGGGAAATCGCCGCCGGTACGCTCGTGCTCGATGATGATGTCGCCGAACGAAATCGTCGCGTCGAAGACGATGTGGGTGACCTCTCCCCGCTCGTAGATCAAATCCTGGCCGAAGCCAGCCGAGAAGCGGTAAGTGTCCACCCCAAAGTCGCCCGCCAGCAAGTCGTCGCCGGTTCCACCATCCAATATGTCATCGGCCTGGGAGCCATTGAGCAAATCGTCGCCGGCATAGCCCACGATAAGGGAAGCCAGGCCGTAGTTGGCCGACAACCGATCCCAGCCGCTGGTTCCCAGAATCTCGGTGCCCTGGTCGCCGTAGAGCTCGACGCCCAGCCATGGCTGAACGCGTGACAGGATGTCGGCGTAGGTCCAGATGGTACCGTCGTCAAAATGGATTTCATCAAGCTCGTCGATGTTGCCGAGCATGATCTGGTCCGTGCTGCCGTCGATGGTGAGCAGCGCGCCCCAGGACAAATCGCGTCCCTGAAGGGTCAGGTGAACGTCCGCCGCGGCGATCGTCGCGTCGAACTCGAGGACATCGCTGTCTCCGCCGTAGTAATACGACATGGAAACGCGATCGAGGCCAAAGCCGGCCGAGAAGCGATAGGTGTCATCGCCGAAGTCTCCGATCATCAGGTCGTTGCCGGCCCCGCCGATCAGGATGTCATTCCCGCTGCCTGCATAGATATAGTCGTTGCCGGCCGCACCGACGATGATCTCGTTTCCGTCACCGCCCTCGATGTCATCGTCGAAGGCGCTTCCGTTGATCGTCTGATCGGTCGCATCTCCCGCGATCAGGCTGCCCGGCAGTTCGACGGCATTGGCAATGAGTTGGTCGCGGGTCCAGATCGTCCCGTCATCGAAACGGATTTCGTCGATGCCGGACGCTTCGTCCCCATAGGCGCCGGAGATGAGGATGGAGTCGCCGGTAACGACCGACTTCAGGATCAAATCATAGCTGTCGTGCGAAAAATAGACGGCGATGTCGGCGGCCGCGATTGTCGAATCGAAAACAATCGCATTCACCGAACCCGCTTGACGGCTATCACTGACTTCGTCATTGCCGAAACCAGCGGAAAAGCGATAGGTATCCGAGCCGTTCCCGCCCGCGAGATAATCACTGCCCGCTCCGCCATCGAGGATGTCGTCGCCGTTTCCGCTCCATAGGTTGTCGTCGCCCGCTCCGCCGACAAGGGTGTCTTCGCCACCGCCAGCATCGAGATAGTCGGCGGTCGCCGTGCCGGTCAGCGTATCGTCCGCGACAGCGCCTTGCATGGCGATTCCAGGCGTCGGCACCACGGCGTTGGTGATGTCGGCCATCGTCCAGATCGTTCCGTCCGCGAAGCGGATGCCGGCGATGCCCTGGAACGACTCCTCGCCGAGGGCGTAGGAGATTTCGATGACGTCTTCGGTGCCTATCACCCGAATGAGCAAGGTTTCGGTCAGGCCGCCGCCCTCCCAACGCTCATAGGGCTGCTGCAGCTCGATATCGGCCGGTGTCAGGCTGGAATCGAATTCGACCCAGTCGAGCCCGCTTTCGCCGGGCCAGATGACGTCATGGCCGAAGCCCGCCGAGAAACGATAGACATCGGCACCTTCATCGCCCGAGAGATAGTCGTTGCCGGTTCCGCCAATCAGGATGTCGTCTTCACTGCCGCCATAGAGAGTGTCGTTGCCGGCGCCACCGCTCAGGGAATCGACATTGCCACGACCGTCGAGCCGATCGTCTTTCGCCGTACCGATGAGGGTATCCGCGACTGTTACATTCGACGCGTATACGTAGCGATCGTTGTCCGTATAGCCGATCGCCCGGGCCACCATCTGCTGCTTATTGAGCACGGTGCCGTCGGCAAAGCGGATTTGCTCGATCGAATCCAGATCACTGATGGAGATCTGGTCGTCGCTGCCGGTGAAGCGCAGCCGCGCCTGCCCGAAGTCGAAGGTGCCGTTGCCGTTGTCCGAGACAGACGCCTCCAGCACGAAATCGTCGATCGAGAACGAGGAGTCGAACTCGATGATGTTGTTGGTGCCGTTCCAGGTGTAGTCCTGGATGACATCCTGGCCGAAACCGGCCGAGAAGCGATAGGTGTCCGCGCCGGCGTTACCCGTCAGGGTGTCGTTGCCGGCGCCGCCGATCAGGATGTCGGCATAGGCGCTGCCGTTGAGATTGTCGTAGCCGCCGCGCCCATCCAGCACGACGCCAACGGAATAGGCGGACGCATCGAGGATTTCGGCTGCATCTTCGCCGACAATACCGTTGCCCGTCGCCACGCCGATTGCGGTCAGTCCGTTCAGGTCGTTGGCGGCCGTCAGCGCCAGCATGTCGGCGTAGCTGAGCGTGCTGCCGTCGATAAAGCGCAGTTGCTCGATCCGGTTCCAGTCGGTGCTGATGCCGCGCTGGATCGTGATCCTGTCGTCGGTCCCCGCGATCGCGACGATGAGGTCTTCGCCGTTGCTGCTTTTCGTCACGAAAAGATCGGCGGCCGTGATGCCGGCGCCGAACTGGATGGTGTCAGTCCCGTAGTTCCAGTCGGTGATGATGTCCTGACCATCACCCCGGTTGAACACATAGGTGTCGTTACCGCCGCCGCCGCGCAGCCAGTCGTTGCCGGTTCCGCCGGTCAGGGTATCGTTGCCGTCGCGGCCATCCAATATCGTATCGTTGCCGGCCCCACCCGACAGCGTGTTGGCAAACTGGTCTCCGGCGAAAATGTCGTCGCCGGTGGTCGGCACTATCGATCGTTCGAGCATTTGCGCGTAACTGAGCGTGCTGCCGCCGACGAAGCTCAGCTGCTCGATCCGATTCCAGTCGGTGCTGATGCCGCGCTGGATCGTGATCCGGTCGTCGGTCCCCGCGATCGCGATGATGAGGTCTTCGCCATTGTTGCCTTGCGTGATCACCAGATCGGCGTCCGTGATGCCAGCGCCGAACTGGATGGTGTCGGTCCCGTAGTTCCAGTCGGTGATGATGTCCCGACCGTCACCCCGGTTGAACACATAGGTGTCGTTACCGCCGCCGCCGCGCAGCCAGTCGTTGCCGGTTCCGCCGGTCAGGGTATCGTTGCCGTCGCGGCCATCCAGAATCGTATCGTTGCCGGCCCCACCCGACAGCGTGTTGGCAAACTGGTCTCCGGCGAAAATGTCGTCGCCGGTGGTCGGCGCTGTCGATTGTTCAAGCAATTGGGCGTAGCTGAGCGTGCTGCCGCCGACGAAGCTCACTTGCTCGATCCGATTCCAGTCGGTGCTGATGCCGCGCTGGATCGTGATCCTGTCGTCGGTCCCCGCGATCGCGATGATGAGATCTTCGCCGTTGCTGCCTTGCGTCACCACAAGATCGGCGGCCGTGATGCCGGCGCCGAACTGGATGGTGTCGGTGCCGTAGTTCCAATCGCTGATGATGTCCTGGCCATCACCGCGGTTGAACACGTAGGTGTCGTTGCCACCGCCGCCGCGGAGCCAGTCGTTGCCCGTCCCGCCGATCAGGGTATCGTTGCCGCCACGGGCGTCCGTCACGGTATCGTTGCCGGCTCCGCCGGACAGCGTGTTGGCAGTCTCATCCGCTGAGAACGTGTCGTCGCCCCATCCGCCCTGAACAGGGGCAGAACCAATAGCGCTCAAGGTCTGGTTGGCGACAACCGTGAATGGCACGCCGCCGAAATTAACGCCGGTCAGGCTGGCGGGCGCGACGTTGGCCAGGCGCAACAGCAGCCGCGCATCGGCAAAGCGCTGCGTTCCCTGCTCTGCGAAATAGATCAGTGTATCGGGGCCCTCGGAGCGTGCCAGCAGCGTTCCCGGCAGTCCGTTGGCAATGGCAATGCTTAAGGTATCGCCGGTATCGCCGCTCTTGAAGTTGGAGATGACATCGACGCCCTCGCCCCAGCGCGCGAGGGGCACGAAGACATTGTAGGTGTTCCGTTCCGCCGCGCCGGCGAGTGTCCGCGCAAACAGACCGGAGCCGATATGCTCGATCGTCCCCACCGTCGACGGATCGACACTCGCAGCCTCGGGGTGGGCAACCGAAACGATCTGGACCTGCTGATCGTTGGTTGCTCCTCCCGTCGCAGCTCCGAAGCCGTACCAAACGGTGGTATCGCCGCCGAAAAGGCTGCCGACGACATCGTAGGACTTGGTGCCGATCTGCGTTCCGTCGACGCTGTAGGTGAAGGTCTTGGTCGCCGCGTCCCAGGCGATAACGACGTCGTGCCAGGCGGCGTCCTCGAGCTGGGCGAAGTCGTGCCGCGGGTCGAAACTGTTGTTGCCGGTTTGGCCGTTGAGGACGAACTGGCTGAAATCGGAGGCCTGCCCCGAGGTGTCGAAAATGATCCCGAACGAGCCTGGAACCAGCGCGCCCATCCCCCCGCCGCCGGCACCGGTGATCGCGCCGGGTCCGGTGTTCTGAACCGCAAAGGAGAAGCCATCGGCGCCGCCTTCGTTGGCGCCGAAGAACATCCTCGTCTTCCAGACGACGCTGTTCGCAAGGTCGACGGTCCCCCAGACCGCGCCTACCATGTTGCCGGAGTTCGGTGTCAGCTGATAGGTGCCGTTCCCCAACGAACTGGCAGAGCCGACGACCGCGGGACCGCCAATCGGCTGCGCGAGGATCTCATGGAGTGCAAGGCCGATCGTCGAGGATGCCGACGTCCCGCCGCCGCCGGATCCCGGATTGGCATCCGCGAAGATCGGATCGGCAAAGGGATCGGTCGAGGGGCTGGTGGGATGCAGCACGCGCTCGGCCGCGTCCGGCGCCAACGCGCGCGCCAGCAGCGCTGCCGCGTTCCATTGCGTGCCGTCGTTGAAGCGCACCACGTCGATCTGCGGCGCGCTCGCCGTTGCCTGGCCAATAATCGTCAGCCGGTCGTCGCTGCCGACCAGGCGCAGCACGATGTCGTCACCGTCGCGGATGACGACGACATCGGCCGGCGCAATGCCGCTCGCGATGCGCAGCGTGTCGTTGGACCCTGTCCAGTTCGCGCCTTCGCGGATGGTGTCGCGGCCGTAGCCGCGCCCGAAATGGTAAGTCGTGTCGCCGATGCCGCCGGCGAGAGCATCGTCGCCCGCGCCGCCGTCGAGGGTCGCGGCAATATCGATCTGCGAACCGAAATCGATCGTATCGGCGCCGGTCCCGGTCGAGGCGGCCGCGTGCGAATAGATATCGGCGAGCTGCCAGACCGTGCCATCGGCGAATTCGAACTGCTCGACGCCGTAGTCGGTTGAGGCGGTGCCGCCGCGGAACATATCCTTCAGCGTCAGACGGTCGTCGCTTCCGGCAATGCCGATCACGAGGTCGTTCGGACCGACCGACAGGATGCGGATGTCGGTCGGAAGAATGCCGGCAGCAAAATGCACCTTGTCGACCCTGGACGCATCCGTGATCTCGACGTCGGAGATCGTGTCCTGGCCGTCGCCGCGTCCGAAATAATAGATGTCGGCGCCGCTGCCGCCTTCCAGCAGATCGTCGCCCTTACCGGCGGTGATGACGTCGGCGCCGCGGCCGCCCTCGACGCGGTCGTTGCCGAGGCCGCCGAAGATCTCCGAGCCGATACCGGGGGTCGCGATATCGGCGGGCACGATGACGTGGTCATCGCGATCGGTCGACACGAGCGAAGCCGCAAGCGCCCGGTAGCTCAGGCTGCGGCCATCCGCAAAGAGAAGTTTCGCCAGGACGGGATCGGTGTCGCCGGGCGGATCGACCAGCGTGATGCGGTCGTCGGTGTCGCGGATCGACAGCACGATGTTGCCGTCGGCGTCACGGGTCGCGACGATATCTTCCAGCACAAGGCCCGCGCCGAACACCAGCGTCCCCTTGCCGTCGGCCGAGCCGTTGCTCTCGATGCGATCCTGGCCGTCGCCGCGCTTGAACCGGTAGATGTCGTCGCCGCCACCGCCGACGATGACGTCATCGCCGCCGCCGCCCTCGAAGGCCTCGTTGCGCGCGGAGCCGACGATGCGGTCGTCCTGCCAGGTTCCGACCGCCGCCGCCATGTCGCGGAGTTGGTCGAGGGTGAATGTCGTGCCGTCGCTGAAACGCACGGTATCGACGCCGCTCCAGCCCCCGGTGTAGCGCAGCACGATCTGGTCGGTGGAATCGGCGAAGGAAAGCACGAGTTCGTTGCGCGCCGGATCGATCTGCGAAACGCGCAGTTCGTCGGGCCGGTAGCCGGTGATGCCGAGCGTGTCGTTGCCGGAATTGTCGTCGATAACGTCGCGGCCATCGCCGCGCGTGAAGCTATAACTGTCGTTGCCCGCGCCACCGCTCAGCGCATCGTCGCCGGTGCCGCCCGAAAGCGCATCCACACGGCTGCTACCGACGATGACGTCGTTGCCTGCGCTCGCCTGGCTGGCGATCGCCGCCTGCACCAGCGCCGCCGCATCCCAGACAACGCCATTGGCGAATTCGAGGCTGGGCAGGCTGCCGCCACCGAGTGCGCCCTTGATGACGAGCTGGCTCCCCGACGAGAAGGAGACGATGAGGTCCGTGGAATCGACCGCCGCGAGCCTGACGGCCACATCGTTCGACGCATAGGCCTCGAACACCACCGTGGCGCTGGTGACGCCGGAGGGCATCTCGACGCTGTCGATGCCTTCCAGCGCGCCGATAGCGACGCGCGAGTTTTGGCCGAGGATGAGACGGTCATGCCCGGCGCCGGGATGCAGCGGGCTGTCTGTCGGCAATTCGCGCAGGTCGACCCGATCCTGGCCGGCGTTCGACAATCCGTCGCGGATGATGCCGCGCACCTCTTCGATCGACAGCGTCGTGCCGTCGGCGAAGACAAAGCTCTCGACCGGCTTGGCGCTGTAGCCGGAAAGGATCGCGAGGCGGTCCGTGCCGTTGCCGATCGTGATCAGCAGGTCGCCGTCAATGTTGCGGAACTGGATCAGCTCGGGGGTGATGCCCTCGCCGAACACGACCTTGTCGATTCCGCCGGTGTCGTAGACGCTATCGCTGCCGTCACCGATGCCGAATTTGTAGGTGTCGTTGCCGAGCCCGCCTTCGAGCGCGTCCAGCCCGGCGCCGCCCGCAAGCGTATCGTTGCGGTTGTCGAACCCGATCAGGTGATCGTCGGCCGCGGTGCCGGTCAGCATGCGGTCGATGATGGCTTCGATCGATAGAATCCGCCCGTCGGCGAACTCGAACTGCTCGACCCGGGTGGTCGACAGGCCATTGACGATGGTCAGCACATCGAGGCCGCTGCCGAGATCGATGAGGAGATCGTTGCCGTTGCGGCGGACGATAATGTCCTCGAGACGCACCGAGGCGCCGAACACCACGCGATCGATGATGCCGGCCGCGTCCGCCTGCTCGATGATGCGGTCGAAGCGATAGCCGGCCGAGAACGCATAGGTGTCGGCCCGGTTGCCGCCGGTAAGCGAGTCGTCACCCTGGCGTCCGTCCAGCACGTTTTCCTGATCGAGCAGGCCGACGATGGTGTTGTCGCCGCGGTTGCCGCCGGCGATCTGCAGCAGTTGCTCGACATCGGAGATCTTGATGGTGGAACCGTCGAAGAAGCGGAACAGCTCGATGCCGTCCTCCGCATCGCGGAACTGGTTGCGGATGCGCAGCGTGTCGGTGCGCCCCGTGATCGTGATCAGAAGGTCGTCGCCGTCCTTGACGAAAACGACGTCGGTGCTGGTGATGCCGCCGCCGAACTGGACCACGTCGTCGACCGGCACCTGTACGCCGCGACGGTCCGACCAGCTCGCGCGCACGCGGCGGTCGATGATGACGTCCTCGCCGTAGCCGGCATCGAACTTGTAGATGTCGCCGCCATCGCCGCCGGTCAGCGTATCGTTGCCGGCGCGCCCGTCGAGGGTTTCGGCGAAATTCGAGCCGGTGATGGCGTCGTCGCCGTTGGTGCCGACCAGGTCGATATCTTCAGGGTTGACGTCGAGGAACGACACGGTGCGGTCGGTGAAGACGAGGTTTTCGACAGCAAAGGTCTGTCCGCCGTCGCGCACATACTGGTTCTCCAGCACGAAACGCTGGCCGGTGGCGCGGACCGTGATGATCAGGTCGAGTGCGGTGCGGGTGAAATCGACGTCGCTCGAGGCGATGCCGGCCAGAATGAGCTGGTCGTTGCCCGAGCTGTCGAGGATGGTGTCGTTCCCGCCCCCGATCGCGACATGGTAGACGTCGTTGCCGCCGAAGCCGATCAGGCGGTCGTCGCCGGCCCCGCCATCGATGGAATCCGACAGCTCCTCGTAGCCGTAGATGGTGTCGTTGCCGAGGGTCTTGGCGATGTCGATGTAATGCTGGGCCAGCTTGAAGCCGGTCCAGGTCGTGCCGTCGCCGAACACGATGTCCTCGATGATGTTGATGAAGCCGAGGATCGGAACGGTGTCGAGGAAATCCTGCAGAATGACTTCGTCGTTGGTGCCCTTGACGCGCATGCGCAGCGTGTCGCTGGCGCCCTCGCGCAGGAAATCGAGGTCGGTCCAGCGGATCGCGTCGACGAACTGCAGCTTGTCGTGCTGCGGCGGATCGAACAGCCCGGGAATCGCGTTGTCGATGATGACGTCGCGGCCGTAGTTTCGACCGTAGATATAGGTGTCGTCGCCCTCCTTGCCGGACAGGAAGTCGTCCCCTGCCCCGCCATCGAGGCTGTTGTTGTTGATCATGCCGTAGATCGCGTCGTCATCCGCGGTCTTGGCGTTCTCCAGCACTTGCTGAACAATCTGCGTGAAATCGAGGCTGGAGCCGTCGTCGAAGGTGAAGCGCTCGATCAGGTTCGGCGCGACATAGTCGAGGCCGTCGCTGCTCTTCAGCGCCTCGGAGAACAGGCCGAGCCCCAGCCTGATGCCGCCGAATTGCCCGAGGATATCGAGCGTGTCGCCGGTCGCAACACCGTTATTGTCGAGGAAGACGATCTTGAGATTGGCGCTTTCGCCATCGCGGATCAGTTTCAGATTCTCGGCATTGATGCCGGCCTTGAAGGTGAGCACGTCGATGCCGGCCTTGACCGGCCCGAACGAGAAATTGCCGAGATCGTCGATGACGTCCTGTCCGTCGCCGGCCTGGAAGACATAGATGTCTCCGCCGGCGCCGCCGCTCATGTAGTCGTTGCCCTTGCCGCCCCACAGGATATCGGCCGAACCCGAGCCCATCAGGCTGTCGTTGAACAGTCCCGCGGCGCGCTCCCGGTCGAGCACTTCCACCGACATGCGGAAACGGTCCCAGGCCACGCCGTCGGCAAAGACGATGGCGCTGACGCCGGAATCCATCCGCTTGCCGTTGCTCAACAGCTCGTTGCGTTCGCCGAGGAACTGGTCGGTCAGGCGGATGGTGTTGGTGCGGCCGCGGATCTGGAGGATCAGATCCTCGCCGTCACGGATCGCCTTGACGTCGGTCGACAGCACGTCGGTGAAGCGCAGCTGGTCGCCGTCGCCGTGGTCTTTTTCGTCGATGAAATCGTCGCCGGAGTTGCGGCCGACGAAGTAGAAGTCTGCGCCAAGGCCGCCGCGCAGCGTCTGGGTACCCTCCGTCATATAGAAGTAATCGGCGGAATCGGTGCCGTTGACGATGGTGTCGCCGGCCGCATGGGTGATGATGCGCTCGTCGCTGATCGACAGCGCGTGCGCGACGCCGCGGATGTCGAGATCGACGCCGACGGTCTCGAAGGCCGGCAGCATCATCTGCATGATGAAGGCCTGGTCGACGGCGAGCGTGCTGCCGGTCAGGTTGCCCTCACCCGAGGGGCGATAGTCCGGATAGACCTGCGCCAGGATGCCGTTCCACTCGGCGAGGTAATCGAACACGGCATCGTCGGCATTGCTGGCCGGCGCACCGCCGAAGATCGCCTCGAACATCGGGGCCAGTTCGCGGTTCGTGGTCGGCTTGTAGCTGTCGGAGGCGATGTCGTATTTGACGCCCTGGAAGAAATCCTTCAGTCCGCCCTGCATGGCGATCCGGACCGCATAGCGGCGCGAGGTCGCGATATACTGCTCCATCACGGGCTGCAGCATGTCGATCATGGTCGCGATGCCGGAGACGTATTGCGCCGGATCGGTCGAAAGGTTGGCGCTGCCGCCGGGACCGACGGCATAGGCGATGTGGCCGGTCGTATTGTCGAGCTGCGCCGTCAGCATCTCGGGGCGGAAATCGATGCCGCCCAGCGAGGTCGCGAAATGGAACTGCGCCGGCGTCAGCATTTCGACGCGGTAGGTGGAATCGTCGGTCGAGTTCACCTCGTCGAGCGTGTCGAAGTCGATCGCATAATTGCGCAGGTTGAATTCTCTGGAGTCGCCGGTCTTCCATTCCAGTTCGATGGCGCGATCGAGATTGCGCGCCCAGACATAGAAGGTGCCGTCCTGATCCGTCACCTTGACGGTGTAGTCGACGGCAATGCCGTCGGTAAAACGCACGCCGATCTCCTCGACCGGAAGGTTGGCATAGGGGTTGAAGCCAATCTCTTCGGTGCGCCATTCGGTGCCGGGCGGATGCGCGAGCGCTAGAATATCACCCTTGGTAGCATAACTGGTCGCGGAATCGGACGCCAGCTTCCACGTACCGTCGGCCTGCTGGATGCCGTAGTCGAAGATGACGGCGCGCCCGTTCAGGACGCCCATCAGATAGGGCGCGGCCTCGCGGTCGGTCACCGCCTGCTCGCGGTCCGACGGCGACCAGGTCTGCTCGAGGCGCCAGCCGGCGCCTGAGGCTGCGGCCTGCGCCAGCACGTCCTGCATCGTCGCGCGCGCAATCGCGTTGCCCTGCGCGTCCAGCACCGGCGCGCCGGAGGCCAGCGTCCAATAGCCGCCCTGGGCGTCCTCGACATAGACGCCGCGGTCGAGCAGCACGGCCTTGCCGTTGCCATCGAGGCCGACCAGCACCGGTGTTAGTTCGCGCGTCTCCTCCAGCGCAGCGCCCCAGGCGCCGAGCACGTCGCCGACCTGCGCGACCAGCGTGCGCAGTTTTGGCGTGGTCATGGCCGCGGCGGCGGACGTCACCAGTTCGCCGAACGCGATATCGTTCGCCATGGTGATGGCGAGGTTGGTGATCCGCCCAAAACCCTTGACATCCAGCGTCGTGCCGGACTGCCAGTCGGCCCGGCCGGCTTCGCCGGCGTATCTCGTGTCGGTATCGTTCGAGGCCAGAATAGCATCGAACATCTGACGCACGGCACCGTCTTCGAACGTGACGTCACCGAATCCGGTGAGCCGCGCCCCCTGCGGGGTGAGAACGTTGGTCGCGGTCACGCCGAGATCGAGCGTGACGATGCCAAGCTGGCCGAGTGTCTTCAACTCGCCGGCATCGGTCACGCCATCGCGGTCGTAGTCCTGCCAAACCCTGAGTTCGGACCACAGCACATCCGCAGCCGTGATCTTGCCGTCGCCATTGGAATCCAGCGCCGCGAGCTGGGCATAACCGGACTGGCCGACACCGCCGAACATTTCCGAGATGTCGTCGATCCCGCCATTGCCGTTGAGGTCGCGCACCAGGAAGCCGTCGTCGCCCTTCAGCCAGCCGGTGCGCTCGGCGAACAGGTCGCCGTCGATGTCGAAATAGACCTGGCTGACCCCGATCTCGGTGGTCTCGATGCCATCGCCGTCGAGATCGATCACCAGCGGATCGGTGCCGCTGGCCCACTTCATGCCCTTGGCAAATCGCGTCGCGGCCGCGGCCAAGGTCACCGCCTGATCGATCAGTACGTTGCCGCCATACTTTGCGGCGATCGCAATGCCGTACACCCCGAGGAGCGGTTCGAGCATGGTCATGAGATTGGCGATCGGATTGACCGCCTTGAACACCATGCCGAAGTCGCCCTGGCCGGTGAGCTCCGTCTGCTGGAATCCGATATAGCTGCCGACGAGGTCGAAGTTCTCGACCTTCATCCAGCCCTTGAGGATGCCTTGCGCATCGAGCGCCTGCTGCGCCTTGTAGGACTCGCTCGCGGTGGCGCTGAACACCGCCGTAAACAGCTGGTCGAACTGGTTGGTGACGAACATGTCCAGCCCGCCATTGGCGTTGGGCCGGAAGACGTAGGTCATCCACGGGAACAAATGATCGAAATAGATCGACTTCGCCGGATCATATTTGCCGCCGCCCTGCGCCACCGAATACGCGAAATTGGCCATGCCAACGGCAGCACCAACGCCACCGAACGCCAGAAGACCGGCAATGCCACCCTCGGCATTGCCGCCGGTGAGACTCAGTCCATAGAACTTGAGAACGTCATGATGCTGCGCATCCTTGATGACGGTATTGGGCGAATACCAGAAATTGTCGCTGTTTGCCGCACTGTCCTCGACCTGCTGACCGGTCTCGGGGTCGCGTCCGTCGATTGTATCGCCGAAGACGATGCCCCCCATCGAGCGGTTGTAGATCCAGTCGCGTCCGAGTCCGCCGACAGTCGTTGCCTTCTCTCCTCCGGCGACAATGACCCAATCATTTCCGGATCCGCCATCCAGGGTGAGCGTTAGCTCCTCTTGTGCGACGCGCCGCGTGTCCGGCTGCCCCTGCGCGGGAGCGGGGCCGATTTTCTCGCCCGCACGGAGAACCGTCGGGAAAAGTCCAACGAGGACATCGTCGCCCTTTCCTCCAAATCCAGTCCCGTATCCGGAGTGGAACAGCCAATCGTTTTTGTCGCCGCCGAGAAGAACGCCGTCGTCCGCCCCCCAGAGCCACGCGTTCTTTTCGTTGTAAGTGTATCCGGCCGCGCCGGCAGACACGATTTGAAAGGTGTCGATTGCGATATTGTTTATGCCAGCCAAAAGCTGCTTGGCTTGCGTCGCTGATGGAAGAAGACTTGCCGCCTCTTTCAGGAATGCCCCGGCGGCGCCCTCAAAGCTCTTCATGTAGCCGAGAACAGTCGAAGCCGATTTATAGATGACTGAATTCGGCTCGTTCGCGAAAGCCTGGACGAGGTTATCTGCTACGCTTCGGACGCCCAGATATAAGCCAGCGCCCATAAAGGCGACGACGCCTGCCGTGCCCCACACCGGGGATGTCGAGATAGCGAGGCTCGCCAAGGCGCCGACGAGCGGTATCGCAACCGCCGTGATAGCGGCCGTCTTCGCAGCCCAGGCAAAAAACTCCGGCGTGAATCCGCCCGCTTTTTTATATTCCGCAACGCCATCAAGAACCGCAAGCAATGCACCGACCGCGGCGCCGGTCAGCTTCATGGAGTAACGTGCGGGATTGCCATCGTAATGAAGCAATCCCACGGTATCGTTAAATGCCTGTCGGTAGTAACCTAGGACCGATTTTCCGGTCTTTACGAGCTGCTCGGGGAGTCCCTCGAAATAATCAGAAAAGCCACCAAAGAAAGCATTTTGCCATCTTGCGAGCTGCTTCGTAACGGTCTCAGCCACCCCCTCGCTTACGGAAGCGGCCCCAGCGACGAATTTGCGCCACGCCTCGCTCAGCGATGACTCCGGTGTGTTGATTCCCTGGCCAGCCGCATTGGCAAGTCTCTTGAATTCCTCCGCCATCAAGTTGTTGCGATAGGATCGGACGACATCGTCTTCCGACATCACTCGCTTGAAATAATCCAGCCCCGCATCCTTATAGCGAACGACAATTTCCGCATTTGAAACGCCCTTCGCCCGAATATAGGCAATTTCACCGTCGAAGGCGCTTGCGCTTAGGTGGTTGGAAAATCCTCCACTTGCCGGCGGTGGCGCTGTTACGGCATCCAAGCCAACTCTGGCCAGAGCCTGCTGACTGAAGGTAGCCGTGGCCCGGACAGTACGGCCATTTGCATCGGTGTCCCAGTGCAACTGCGCTCCGGAGTTATAGACCTTGGCGGCGAAATCGTTCTGGAATTTCGAAAGATAGAATGCATTGCGTGCTTCAGGGGACATGCCGGCGGAGTTCGGCATAGCGTTTCGCACGTCGGCAATGCTTGTGTTGTTAACGTCTGTGATTTTGCTGCTTGCCGAGAGGATTTCCGGAATCTCCACCGCGGCATGCACACCACTTGGCGAAGCTGTACGACCGATAATGGTAGTGATCTTGCCTTCGGTAAGCTGTGTGAAGGTTTTCGAAGCAGGCTTGAATGCGTCAGCGGCAGCCTGCTCGAAAGTGCTTGCTGCCCCCTCGAGAGGGATTCCGACAAGACCATTGTTTCCCGTGATCTCTACGAGCAGTCGGCCAATCTTGGTATTGTCCAGAATTCGGACTTGGCCACCGCTACGGTTAGCCAAATCGCGGGCGATTTCGCCCGTATAAACTCCCCCCGCTTCAGGGCCCAAACTGCCCGAGTAGAAGACTGTCGAACTGTAAGATCGGCTTACTTGACCCGTTGTTTCGTTAAAACCGAAGTAGTTGTCGCTGACTGCGAGGGCATTGGTGATGAACGACTTCAGGCCATCGAGCGTGAGCTTTCCCCCCTCGGGGACGGAAGCGCGAAGCTGATCGAGAAGTGGATTGGCGCTCATCCTTCGCTCCTCCACTCATTCTTGTTATTTGGACCGCCTCCGCGGTACTCGGTATAGTAAGTCGAGATACGATATCCTGGGAGGCCTTGCGAAATGAGGTCCCTCCAGACTTGAACAAAAACGTCCGGATCGAAGCGCGCGCGTATGTCGATCGCGTGATAATTCAATTCTTGGAGCGCGCTCACTCGTCGATGAAGCTCAATGGCGTCGGCATCTGGATACTTTTCCTGCATCCTGTTCCAGCCATTGTCGTAGGTTGCTGCAAACGGAACTTCGCTTCCATCGACGATCAGTTTGTAATGGGTCCGGCACTCCATCGGGGGTTCGTCGCGCACCCATTGAACGGCCAGACCACTTTCCACGTGCGTGGAACGCCGTCGTTGCGGATCAAATATGATCGTCATGCTGCTTTCTTTCTCCGAATTCGCAATGGCTTCGCTGATGGACGCCGGAACACTGGAATCGGTCCGAGATGTCTCGATTCGCCGATGAATCCTCACGTGTTTTCCGTCGTCCCCTCCGCATCCCCCACCGGCCTCACCTTCATCTTCTCCAGCACCGCCGGATCGACCAGCTGGGTCACGATCGGATGAATCCGGACCGGCTTGTCCTTCACCACCTGCTTGAAGTTCGCAAGCACGGCGGTGGCGACTTTTTGTGAGGGGGCGATGACGTCGAGCAGCCAATAGGTCTCGCCGCTGTTCCAGTCCTCGGCCTTGAGGCGGACCGGAAACACGCGGGCCTGGATCTGCTCGCGGATCTTGGCGTCGACCTCTTCGGACACGCTGGCCCAGATCGCGATGCCGGCGGTCTCCTCCATCTTGCCCTCGCCGCCGGACTTGGCGATGGCGATGCGGTCGCGGGTCATCGGCTCGACCACCAGATGCATGACATCGGCCAGGGTCTGGTTGCGATAGCGCGGCAGGTTCAGCATGGCGAGGACCACTTCCCCGACGCTGGCCTGGATCCGGGTCTTGAACGCGGTGATCTGCGCCAGCAACTCCGGATTAAGGGCGCGGTCGTTCGGGGCGGCCGGCTCGGCCGGGGCGCCCCCGTTGATCCCGTTCAGAACCGGCTTCTCGGCTGCTGCTGACTTTCCGTTGGTGTTCTTTGCCACAGGCTATCCCTCCACGTTTCAATCCGCCCGAGTCGGGGCGTGTCGTTATCCAGGGGGATGTGAGCTTGCAGCCGCGTCGCGCGCGGGTCAAAGCCCGCTATCGACACCGCAGCTTGACCGGCGCATTTAGCCGGCAGACCGGCGCCTTCCGTCGGCAAGGCGGCAATCGGCCACTCTCCCGGTTCAGCCTGTCTGGCTGAAACCGGAAATGCGCGCGCGTCGTTCTGCCGCCAACGGTCGGAAATGGCCCCACCCACCCCTGTTCAATCCGTTCATCGAATATTAATATCTTTACAACCTCAAGACGAAATCGCACTTTCCACGAAAAACATTTGCGCGATTTGTCTGCCGGTTACGTTTTGTGTCTGTTTTATCCACCGGCGCCGGTCACGGCTTCGCGTCCCACAACACCGAATCGGCGCTCTGTCCGGTACGCGACGGGTTTTGGGAGGCGGCGCGATGATCGATCGCGCTGCATATGCGGCCGGATATAGCGCCGCGCCGATCAGAATTGACCAAGGCGCGGGGCGTTATTGGTAAAATATTCTCCGCAGGCATCTTTGCGTAGGGCGGGTTCTCTTTAACCCGCCGCTCGATTGCGAGATGGCGGGTTAAAGAGAACCCGCCCTACGCGAGCTGGTGTCGACAACAAGAAACTGTTCGGCCATCATTTAGCCTCCGGTAAGCCGACTATCCGACTGTCAGACCGCAACCAATCAACTATGTCATGATCATCGATGGCGCTCACCTCACCGCGAGCGAACTGGCTTGCGATTCGCGTGGCCATCACAAGGGAGGAACGATTCATTAGACAATGCTTCCATTTATATGCGGAAGTAAAACGATTGATGATTTCCAAGTCATCGTCTGAAGTATCTTGGTGCGAGAGTCGCCGTCGAAATAGCGCAACCATCTCGCTGCTATTCAACATAGCCTTGGCAAAGTCGTAAATTTCGTCTGCTGTAGTATTGACGCCAACATGCCCCACAGAACCGTTTGGGGAGTTGAGAACGCGATCGGCAATATATGCCTTCGCTTCCTTCGAACGGAAGTCATCCAGGAGCCCTGCCGCACGGCGTCGCGCTAATCCTGTGGCGATCCAGAGATCTGTGAAGCGGCGGTCGCTCAACTCACCAACCTGCCTGTCGCGAATAAAGCGCCGAACGGATTGATCCTCACTCTCAATGAGGTCTCCATCCATTTTTACGCGCCGAAACACGTGCCCCAAGAACGGGTCGGCCCACAATTGGTCGGCGACGTCAGCGATTTCCTTTGCGCTTGGACGAATTTGTTGCCTGCTATACACAGCGAATTCTTCCGGGTCGTAGCCAAGCTCGAATTCATCACTCATCAGGAAACATCTTTCTTTGGTGCCGGGTTATCGCACTTGCCCCATTCGATGACACCTATCCAATCTCCGTCTTCCCCTCAGCCTCCCCCACCGGCGGCACCTTCATCTTCTCCAGCACCGCCGGATCGACCAGTTGGCTCACGATCGGATGGATGCGGACGGGCTCCCGCTTGCGGCGCCAAAGCCCGGCCGCTGAGCCATCCCCCCGTCACCGTTCCCTGCCCGCCTCATCGAGCGCCTGCATGATCGGCGAGAGCAAATACTGGATGATCCGCCGTTCGCCGGTCTTGATCTCGGCCTGCACTGAGAGCCCCGGGCCCAGCGCCTGCTTGCGGTCACGAACGCGGATGCTGGTCTCCAGCAGGCGGATGCGCGCGGCGTAGACGAGGCCGGGCTGGATCGGGCGGTTCTTCTCGTCCCGCTGCGCGCCGTTCGATTGCGATTGCGAGAGGTCGATCGCATCGCGGCTGATGCCCTCGACGATCCCCGGCACCAGCCCATGGTCGGTGAACGGGAACGCCTCCAGCTTGACCCGCACGGCCTGGCCTTCCCGGATAAAGCCGACGTCCTTGTTGAGGACATGGGCCTCGACCTCGATCTCGGCGCCATCGGGGACGATGATCATCAGGGCCTGCGCCGGCTGCACGACGCCGCCGATCGTCGAGACGGCGAGCTGCTGCACCGTTCCGGCGACCGGCGCGCGCAGCTGCAGGAATTCGCGCCGTCGCGTGGTCTTGCGCAGCTCTTCGGCCGCAAGCTGCGCCTTGTCGCGGGCCTGCACCAGTTCGGTCACCGCGGCCTTGCCGAACGTTTCGCGCAGCTTGCGGATCTCGGCCTCCAGCGAACTCATCGCCGCCCGCGCCCGCGTCGCATTGGAGAGCTGCACGTCGATGTTCTGGATATGCTCGATGCGGGTCTGCTCGTATTCGAGCAGCTTCAGCCGCGCGTAATTGCCCTGCTCGGTGAGCTTCCGGCGGGCTTCGAGCTGCTGGTCGACCAGCGGCAGCGTGAGCCGCAGCTTGCCGACTTCGATTTCGGACGACGTGAGTTCGGCCGCGCGCTGCGCGATCTGCTGCTTCAGGCTGGCGATTTGCGCCTCGTATTCCGCGATGCTGGTGCGGACGAATTGCTCCTCGACCGCGACCGTCGCGGCGGGGGCGTCTTGCGGTGCGACGAAGCTGGTCGGCCGGCCCTCGAGATAGGCCAGCAGCATCGCATTGCGGGCCTGCACGAGGTTCGACGCCAGCAGGTTCTGGCGCGCCTGCTGCTCGTCGGCGGTCGCAAGCGTCGGATCGAGCTCGACGAGGAGCTGGCCCTGCTCGACATGCTGGCCGTTGGTGACATGGATGACGCGCACCTGACCGATTTCCATCGGCTGGATGGTCTTCACCTTGCTGGACGGGATGATCTTGCCGCTCGCCACCGCCACGACGTCGATCTTGCCGATGATGGACCAGACGAGGCCAGCCGTGAAGAAGGCGCATGTCATCAGCAGCAGCATGCGCAGGCCGGGGCTCGGCGGCTTCTCCATGATCTCGAGGGCGGCGGGCAGGAACTCGTGATCGGAGATCGGGCGCTTGTTGCGATCGGCCTCGTTCTGCATGCCCCAGCTCGCCCGCAGCACCGCCCAGTGCTTGGCGAGCGTCGGAAAGCGACCGACCACCCACGCGGTCATGAGCCGAGCCCCATTTGCTTGGTGTAGAGCTGGGCGTAGCGCCCCCCCGATTGCAGCAGCGTCGCATGATCGCCCATTTCGGTAATCTCGCCGGCTTCGACGGTGACGATCCGGTCGCACTTGCGGACGGCGGAAAGCCGATGGGCGATGATGATGACGGTGCGGCCGTGGGCGATGCCGGCAAGGTTATGCTGGATGACTTCCTCGCTCTCGGCGTCGAGCGCGCTGGTCGCCTCGTCGAGGATCAGGATGCGCGGATTGCCGATCAGCGCCCGCGCAATGGCGATGCGCTGGCGCTGGCCGCCCGAGAGATTGCCGCCGCGCTCGTCGATCACGGTGTCGTACCCATGCGACAGCGCGAGGATGAAGTCGTGCGCGCCGGCGAGCTGGGCGGCGGCGATCACCCGCTCCATCGGCATGGTGGCGTCGACCAGCGCGATGTTCTCGCGGACCGAGCGGTTGAACAGGATGTTCTCCTGCAGCACGACGCCGATCTGCCGCCGCAGCCAGGCCGGATCGACCAGGGCAAGATCGACGCCATCGACCAGCACACGGCCTTGCTCCGGAACATAGAGACGCTGCACCAGCTTGGTGAGCGTGGACTTGCCCGAGCCGGACGGTCCGACGACGCCGAGCATCTCGCCGGCCTGAACCGCAAGCGTGACGCCGCGCAGCGCCTCGGGCGCATCGGGACGATAGCGGAAACGAACCCGGTCGAAACTCACGGCGCCCTTGATCGGCGGCAGGCTTGCCCGGTTGGGATTGTGGTCGGGCTCGGCCGGCGAGTTCAGCACGTCGCCGAGCCGGTCGACCGAAATGCGGACCTGCTGGAAATCCTGCCAGAGCTGGGAGAGCCGCAGGATCGGCTGGGCGACGCGCCCGGACAGCATGTTGAAGGCGACCAGCGAGCCGACTGAAAGGTCGCCGGCGATTACCGCCTTCGCCCCGAAAAACAGGATCGCGACCGTGGTCAGTTTGGAGACCAGCTGGATCAGATGGCTGCCCCAGTTCGCCAGCGTCGCAACCTGAAATCCGGTGGCGGTATAGCCCGCGAACTGCTTTTCCCATTTCGCCCGCATCTGCGGCTCGACCGCCATCGCCTTCAGCGTGCCGATGCCGGTGACGGTTTCGACGAGGAAGGACTGGTTCTCCGCGCCGCGGCGGAACTTCTCGTCGAGGCGGGCGCGCAGCGACGGCGTGATCAGGATGGAGATGGCGAGATAGAGCGGGATCGATAGCGTGACAATCAGGGTCAGCAGCGGGCTGTAGGCATACATCACCGCGAAGAAGACGATCGTGAAGAACAGGTCGATCACGACGGTGACGGCGTTCGAGGTGAGGAATTCCCTGATACGATCGAGTTCGCGCACCCGCGCGACGCTGTCGCCGACGCGGCGGGCCTCGAAATAGGACAGCGGCAAATTGAGCAGATGCCTGAACAGCCGCGCCGAAAGCTCGCTGTCGACGCGATTGGTGGTGTGCGCGAACAGCCAGTTGCGCAGCGCCGACAGTCCGGTCTCGAAGATCAGCACGGCCGCAAGCCCGATCGCCAGCACGTCGAGCGTCGTCAGCGACTGATGGACCAGCACCTTGTCGATGACCAGCTGGAAGAAGATCGGCGAGATCAGCCCCATCAGTTGCAGGAAGAAGGATCCGATCAGCACGTCGCGCAGCGCCCCGCGATATTTCACCAGCGCTGGAATGAACCAGCTGATGTCGAAGGGACGGGCGACGCCGGCCATCAGCTCGCGCGTCGTCATGAGGAGCAAACGCCCGGCATATTTGCCGTCGAACTCTTCCGCCGACCACACTTCCGGGCGCTCACCATCGCCGCGCTGAATCAAAAAGCGCGTCCCGTCCGGCTGCTGGTCGACCTTGAGCAGGATGGCGGCCTCGCCGTCCTTCAATTCGGCGAGCGCCGGCAAAGGCACCTTGTGGAGTTCCGCGAGGGCGGCAGGCTTGATCCTGGCGACGATGTTGAGGCGCTTGGAAATCCGGGCAAGATCTTCCAGGCGGTAGCCCTCGCCGGGTTCGCCATGGTCATGGGCGATCTGGGCCGGATCGGCCGGGACGCCGAGGAATTTGGCGACCAGGATGAAGGACAGCAGCGACACCGGAAACGCGGGACGATCGCCGCCCATCGGCTCCGCAGGTACCTTACGCGCATCGGCAATTATATTCATGACAAAGACGTCACACCCAGCCAGCAAATTCCGGGTTCCGACGTAAAGTCGTGCAAGTTTTGTCAGTCCCCCATCTTTCAATGACCAGCGCTGAAAGAAAAAGCAACGGATAGAATCTTTGCGCCGTCATCGCTGCGCACCCTTTCGAGCCACGGCAAGGGGACCGACGTAACAGGCCTCGCGGAAATGAAGGCCCTGCAATCCCTGGGTTCCGGCATTAACCAAGGGTTCGAAGAACGGCTCCTCGACAATCGGTCGCCCGAGCAAAATCGACAGCCGCTCAGCGAACAGCGGACGAGAGATCACCGCGCTGCGCATTGCAGATCGCGCGGTAAAATGGCCTCCCCTTCTGTCCCGAACATCAGTCACGGAAGCATGGCACGCACAGGTTGCATTTCGGCAGGTCGCATTGGCGTATGGGTCAAAAGCTTCACAGGTTGTACTGGGGTGTCAGTTCAGGCCGGAGGGCATGGGAGCCGCAGCTTTCCGTTTGGACATCGCCGGCCAGCATGATGAGGCGCTCGACGAAGGACATTTCCTGGTTCGACATACGTGCCACACGGACAGATTGGGGAATTACAACTACACGAATTTCCTGCTCGTCACGATTGTATCTATCGTTGTCCACTCGGGCACGGCTGCGGCAACTCGCCACAGGATCCGCGTTGATCGAGCCACGCTTCTTTAGGTAGTAATGTTGTAGGACATCAACTCAGGAAATTCTCACAATTCACGTCGACATTTCCCTGAGCACGCCGATGGCAAGCACGCGGTTCGGCAACGCGCCAGCGATCATTCGCCGCGCGAGCCCGTACAACTTCAATTGCTTCAAGAACTTTTTGCCCGCAATTGCGCCGAGGAGGCCGTTGCCGAGCTGGGCCACGGGCGTTTTACCAGTGGCGCGATGATGGATTAGTGACCCTGATTTGCCCGACGTGTCAAAATGTTTTCGCGGGCCAATCTCCACGCCAGCGAACCCCTTTGTTTACATAGGGTTCCTTTCTTTGCATGGGGTTGTTTTCCATATTTTTTGTTGGGAGCGATCACGCCGTCCATTCTTCGCCCCAAACCTGCACAAGGTGGCCCGGTGAGGCCTCGCGGTACTGGCGGACCGGCGGCAAATAGTCCGGGGCGCGCACCGGACTCATGATTTCGTCGTTCGACACGCCGCGTTTCTCGTTGCGGCGCGCAGGATCCGGGATCGGTACGGCCGCCATCAGCTTTCTCGTATAGGGATGCTGCGGATTGCCGAACACGGCCGCGCGAGGACCGATCTCGACAATTTCGCCGAGATACATCACCGCGACGCGGTGGCTCATCCGCTCGACGACCGCGATGTCATGGGAGATGAAGAGATAGGCAAGGCCCATGCTCGCCTGGAGGTCGAGCATCAGATTCACCACCTGTGCCTTGACCGAGACGTCGAGCGCCGAGACGGCCTCGTCGGCGATGATCAGCTTGGGCCCGAGTGCAAGCGCGCGGGCGATACAGATGCGCTGGCGTTGACCGCCCGAGAACTCGTGCGGAAAGCGCGACGCCATATCAGCCGTCAGTCCGACGCGAACCAGCAGATCGGCAACCTTGTCGCGCGCTTGCGACGAGGAAGCCAGTCCATGGGCATGGAGCGGCGCGGCGACCGCTGTGCCGACCGACATGCGCGGATTGAGGCTCGCGAACGGATCCTGGAACACGATCTGCATGCGCTTGCGGAGCGCGCGCAGGGCCGAGGCGCCCATGCCGAGGACATCCTCGCCGTCGACCCGCACGGAGCCGCTGTCCGGTTCGACGAGCTTGAGGATGGACCGGCCCGTCGTCGACTTGCCGCAGCCGGACTCACCGACGAGCGCCAGCGTTTCTCCAGCATGCACGCAAAAGGATATGTTCTCCACCGCATGGACGCGGCCCGAGACCTTGCCGAACAGGCCGGAACGGATCGCAAACCGCGTGGTCAGGTTAGCGACGTCGAGCACCGGTCGTTCTGATGTGGCGACCGTATCGGGCGTCTCTATCGGTTCATCCGACGTTCCCGTCACCTTGTCGACGATCGGAAATCGCATCGGCCGCGCCCGCCCTTCCATGGAGCCGAGACGCGGCACGGCAGAGAGAAGCGCCCGGGTATAGGGATGCGAGGGAGCAGCGAAGATCCGTGCGGTGCTGTCGGCCTCGACCGCCTGCCCGTCATACATCACTACGGTGCGGTCCGCGATCTCGGCGACCACTCCCATGTCGTGCGTGATGAAGAGGATCGACATATCCTCTTCTTCCTGCAGAACCTTGAGGAGTTCCAGAATCTGCGCCTGGATGGTGACGTCGAGCGCGGTCGTCGGCTCGTCGGCGATGAGCAGCTTCGGCCTGCAGGCCAGCGCCATGGCGATCATCACGCGCTGGCGCATGCCGCCGGAGAAGCGATGCGGATGCTCGTGGAAACGCGCCTTCGCCGCCGGGATGCGGACTCGCTCGAGCAGACGTACGGTCTCGGCCTCGGCCGCCGCGCGCGACATGCCGCGGTGGTAGACCAGCGCCTCGGCGATCTGGAAGCCGATCGTCAGCACCGGATTAAGGCTGGTCATCGGTTCCTGGAAGATCATGGCAACTTCGTTGCCGCGTACATCCTGCATGGTCGGTTCGGGTAGCGTCAGCAGATCGCGGCCCGCGAGCTTGATGCTGCCCTGGATGCGGCCGCTCTCTTGCGGAATGAGCCGCATGATGGAGAGAGCGGTGACGCTCTTGCCCGAGCCCGACTCGCCCACGATCGCCACCGTCTCTTTCGCGGCAACGTCGAACGACACGTTGCGGACGACGGGAATCCATTGCCCCTCGCGGATGAACGAAGTTGTCAGACCCGCGATCGACAGCACCGGGGTCGGTGCATCTCCGAGCGAACTCGCTGCCTGGATCGGCTTCGCGCCGGTGGCGAGATGGTCAAGTCCGCTTGGGCCAATACTCATGCTGAAGCTTTCAAAGCACGGTTTCAGTAGCCGCGTGCGCGATCGACACGCCCCGGCAAGGCTTCTCCGCGGCGGTGGCGAGCGATGGTTTCGAGTACGAATTCAACCGCCGTTTCCGGCGTCGTCATGCTTGCGATGTGTGGCGTGAGGAGAATTTGTGGATGGCTCCAGAACGGATGACCCGCTGGCAGCGGCTCCTGTTCGGCGACGTCGAGAACGGCGGCTGACAACAGGCCGCGCTCCAGTGCCTCGATGAGGTCTGCCTCGACCAGATGCCCGCCCCGCCCGACGTTGACGAGTCGGGCACCGCGCGGCAGTGCCTCGAACAGATTTAAGTTCAGAATACCGCGGGTTTCATCGGTCAGCGGCAGCAGGCAGACCAGGATGTCGGTCTGCGCGAGGAAGTCCGGCAATGTCTCCCGGCCCGCATGGCAAGTAACACCCTCTATGGTGCGTCGGGAACGGTTCCAGCCGGCAAGCGGAAAGCAGAATGATTTGAGCCGTTCAAGCACCGCCTGACCGAGCAAGCCGAGGCCCATCACGCCAACGCGCCGCTTCGCGGCGGGCGTGATCCGGATCTCGCGCCAGGTCTGCTGGCGCTGCTGAGCGATGAAGTGTAAGAGGTCACGATGCAGCGCGAGCACGGCCATCGAGACATATTCAACCATGCTCTCCGCAATGCCGGGCTCCAGCATCCGGATGAGCGGAACATGGGGCGGGAGCTGCGAGAAATCGAATTGATCGACCCCTGCTCCGACCGAGAAGACGAGTTCGACATTACGGAAGGTCGCGGCGATGTTTTCCGGCGGCGTCCACACCGCCAGATAGCGCACCTGCGCCGGATCGCCGACATCGGGCCAAAGCCGGAACGGTAGCTCCGGGGCGCGCGCCGCAAAATGGCGAGCCCATTCCATACCGCGCGTCGCGTTCGCCTTGTAGAGGAAGGTCATGCGAGAGCCCGATCCGACACGGCTAGAACAGGGTGACCGGCGCAAGCGGCCGGCCGTCGATGAGGCGCAAATGGCTGTACGCCGCAGGATCCACCAGCGGCGTATCGCCCGTCACGATATCTGCGGCGAGCTTGCCGGCCGCCGGCCCGATGCCGAACCCATGACCGCTGAAGCCCGTGGCGAGGAAAAAGCCCGGCAGGGTGTCGACGGAAGAAATCACCGGAATGGTGTCGGGCGTGCAATCGATGGTGCCTCCCCAGGCCTCCGCGATTTCGATGCCCTTCAAATCAGGATTTGACTTGATCAGCGACGCTAGCGCCGAACTGACCAGCGACATATCAGGCGCGGGATCGCGCACGCGCTCGGTCTCGAACGGCGAAGGCTTGTCGAGGCTCCAGTTCGTGCCTCGCATGATCTGATCGAAGAACGACTTTCCGAACGACAGTTTCAACCCCTTGCGGCGATGCTTGTAGGTCGGCCAGAAGGTCCGCGCATAGCGAAACAGATCCGGCGACAATTCTACCGTGCCACGGTTGCGCAGCGCGAGCGTGAAGCCGCCATCGAGGCGGCGGCGAATGCAATAGAAGTCGGTACCGAGCGCACCCATCGTGATTTCCGGCGCCGGCGTGGTCCGGCATGCGGTGGCGTTGACGAGGCCGATCGGGAGATCGATGCCGTGGCGGCGGCAGAACAGCGATGACCACGCCCCTCCCGCCAGCAGCACGGACTGCGTGCGAATGGTTCCCTGCTCCGTGACGACCGCGCTCACTTGTCCGCCCTGGGTTTCGAGCCCGCGCGCGGCGCAGCCTTGATGAATGGTGACGCCATGCTTGCGAGCGGCGGCCGCGAGCGCCGGCACGGCCATCGAAGGCTCGGCGCGCCCATCGCTCGGCGTGTGCAAACCGCCGACCCAGGTATCGGCATTGCCGGGCATGCGCTCGGCGACCTCGGCCGGCGACAGAACCGACGAATGAACCTGCTGTTCGCGCGCGATCGCCGCCCACCTCTCCCACGCGGCCAACTCCGCAGGGTTCTTGGTCAGGAACAAGACGCCGGTTCGCCGAAAGCCGGCATCGACGCCGGCGTCGTTCTGCATGTCCTCCCACAGCCGCAGCGCCTCGCGGGCCAGCGGAATCTCGGCGCGCGCGCGGCCCTGCTGGCGGCACCAGCCCCAGTTGCGGCTCGACTGCTCCGCGCCGACATGGCCCTTCTCGACCAGCGCGACGGAGTGTCCTTTCTTCGCCAGATGATAGGCCGCCGAAACGCCGATCACGCCGCCGCCGATCACGACAACATCGGCTTGCGCCGGCAAGCGCTCATCGCTTGTGATGCGGCTGAGTGGCGGGGACATCAGACTCTCCTGGCAATAAGGTTGATCGAAGCTAGAGCCTTTTCCGTTCCGATTGTATCGGAACGGGGCTCCAGGCTTTTGTTTTGACGCGTTTTCTTCACGCGAACCGGTGTCCACTTCGCTGGAAAACGCTCTAATTGGCGCTTCATGGGATGTTCATGCGCGGATCGAGCGCGTCGCGCAGTCCGTCGCCGAGGAAGTTGAAGCTGGTCACGGCCAGCGTGATGGCAATGCCCGGCACAATCGCCAGCCAGGGCGCACTCGTCATATAGATCTGGGCATTGTTGAGCATGTTGCCCCAGCTCGCGGCCGGCGGCTGGATGCCGAAGCCGAGGTAGCTGACATAGGATTCGAGCAGGATCGCCTTGGCGACGTTGAGGGTGGCTGCAACCACGATTGGCGCCATCGCATTCGGCACCAGTTCACGGAACATGATCCGCAGGTTGGACGAACCGAACGCGACGGCGGCGATCGCGAACTCGCGTTCGCGAAGCGAGCGGACCTGCGCTTCCACGACGCGGGCGACGCTCATCCACGCCGTGGCCGCGATCAGCAAGGTGGTGGTCATCAGGCCCGGCTCGGTGAGCGCCGCCAGCGCCAGCAGGAGAAAGATCGCCGGGAAGCACAGCACGGCATCGACGATCCGCATCAGCACCGCGCCGAGGATGCCGCCGTAAAAGCCCGCGAACGCGCCGACCAGGATGCCGACCGCCATCGCGATGGCCATGGCGACGATGCCGATCGAGAGTGACACCCGCCCTCCCATCATCAACCGCGCCAGCACGTCGCGGCCGAGTTCGTCGGTGCCAAGGATGTGCGCTCCCGACAACGGCGGAGCGAACCGCTGCATGATGTCGATAAAGGTGTCGTCGAACGGCAACAGATAAGGGCCGAACGCCGAACCGAGAACGAGGATGACGATGGTCACGGCACCGGCCAAAGCCAATCGATGCCGGCGGAAGCGCTGCCAGGCGGCTTGACCGGGAGCAAGTTGAACGGTCTGCAAGGCTGCGGTGCTCATCGCCTATCCCACCCGGATCCGAGGATCGACGACGGCATAAAGGATATCGGCGAGGAGCGAGCCTATCAGCACCATCACGGCCGAAAACATCAGGATGCCCATCACGACCGGATAATCGCGATAGCCGATGGAATCGAGAAACAACCGGCCCATGCCGGGCCAGGTGAACACGGTCTCGGTGACCAGCGCGCCGCCGAGCAACGTTGGAAACTGCAGGCCCGCAACCGTGATCATCGGCAGCAGGGCGTTGCGCAAGGCATGCACCGTCAGGATGCGCCACTCCGGCATCCCTTTCGCACGCGCCGTGCGGATGTAATCCTGGTTGATGACCTCGAGCATGGAGGAGCGCATGAAGCGTCCCCAGATCGCGGTCTCGACAAGTGCCAGCACGATCGCTGGTGCGATCAGATGATGCAGAAGATCGAGAAATGAGCCGTCCCCGATCGTCTGGCGGTTGCCGGACGGCAGCCAGCCGAGGTTCACCGAGAACAGATAGATCGTGACCAGCCCGAACCAGAACGTCGGAATCGAGAGCGCGATCATGGCGCCGACAGTTGCCAGCGAATCGAACAATGAATAGCGGCGCACGGCGCCAAGCACGCCGATCCAGCAGCCGAGCAGAACCGCGATGATTGTCGCGGTCGTCATCAGTTCGAGCGTGGCGCCGAGATGCGAGCCGATGACGGACAGCACCGCCTCACCGTCCCGATAGGAGCGACCCCAGTCGCCTCTGAGCATGCGGCCGAACCAGTCGAGATACTGGATCGGAAGCGGACGATCGAGGCCGAGCTGTTTGGTGACGCGATCGAGGTCCTCCTGCGTCATTTGCGCCGAGGCGGCGAATTGCGAGAGCGGACCGCCGGGCGCCAGATGGAGAATCGCAAAGCCGAGCGCCGAGACGATCACCAGCAGCATGATCGCCTGCATCAGGCGATTGGCGACGTAACGGGCCATTTCAGGCAATCCCCCTGATCGGACGCGTCAGGTCCAGTACCATTCGCGGATGTTCCAGCAGTTGGACGAGGCGTTGATGTTGTGCCGGAAACCTCGCAATCCGTCCTTGACGCCTTCGGTAATGGTGCCCTGGAACAGCGGCAGCATGGCGAGGTCGTTGCGAACGAGTTTTTGAAGGTCGCCGTAGATCGCTTTGCGTTGCGCCAGATCGAACTGCTTGGCGCCCTCGGCGAGCAGCCGGTCGGCCTCCGCGCTCTGGTATTGATAGGTGTTGAAGCCGCGTCCGCCTTTGGCGGGAATAGCCCCCGAGCCGAAGCGTGGCGTCACGTCCGGATCGCTGCCCAGCATGAAGTTCACGGACACCAGCACCGAATTGAACTTCGACTGCTGCCAGAACTCGCCCCAAATTACCGCAGCCGGCATGTTGTTGACGCGCATCGCAGCGCCGATCGCGCGCCAATCCTGTATCAGCAGCTGCTGCGTTTGCTCGCGCACGGCGTTGCCGGACGTGGTCGAATTGGTGAATTCGAGTTTTGCGCCGCCCTTCTCGCGGATGCCGCCGGCGCCGCGGACCCATCCCGCCGCATCGAGCAGCGCATTTGCCTTCGCCGGATCGTAGCTGTGCTGCGCCAGGCCCTGCTGGAACGACCAGGCCTGTTGCGGCACGAAGCTCTCGGTCTGCGTCGGCAGACCGTAATTGAGCGCGTCGATGATCGCCTTCTTGTTGATCGCAAGATAAAGCGCCTCACGCACCGTTCGGTCGGTGAATGGTCCGAATTCCAGGTTCGGCGCGACATGCTCCACCGAGGCCGTCGATGACACGAAAATCTTGCGGCCACGCAGCGTTTTCGCCTCTTGCACAAAGTTCGGCAGGATTCCCTGCAAGCCCGTGTAATCGACCTGGCCGGTTCGGAACTGGGTGTACAGGACGGTCAGGTCCGGGATGTATTTGAAGACGACGCGCTCCAGGTAAGGCCCCTTGCCGTGGTATCCGGTATGGGCGTGCAACAGAATGTGGTCGCCGGGCACGCGCTCGCCCCAGCGGAACGGCCCGGTCCCGACCGGCGCATTGTGAAACGGCGAGCTGTTGGGATCCGGGACCTTCTCCAGGATGTGCTTGGGCACCATGTAGGTCAGCGACAGGATCGACATATAGGGCGAATACGGCGCCTCCATGCGCCAGTGAACTTCGTCGGGCGCAACGACTTTGATGTCCTTGACCAGGTTATGGCCGACGCGGTTGCGGGCGCGAAAATCGGTCTTGTTGATCAGTTCAAGGGAGAACTTGACGTCCTCGGCCGTAAACGCCGTGCCATCATGCCACTTGGCATTGCTGCGCAGCTTGATCTTCCAGATCAGCCCGTCGGCCGACAGCCCGCCGTTCGCGATGGTGGGGACTTCGCGGGCCAGGTCAGGAACGAAGTTGCCGTCAGAATCGATAAACCACAGCGGCGAGAATATTTGCCACCAAACGCCCTGATCGACCTCGATACCGGGCATGAGGGGATGAAAGACCGTCGGCTCCTGCGACAGGGCCGCGATCACCTGCCCGCGCGGCTTGTCGGGCGGATTGCCGGGACGTTCAGTCTGGGCAAATGCCAAAGTCGGAGCGCTCAATCCCGCCGCAGCGCTCGCGCCGAGCAGCATGAACTGGCGGCGGTTCGGTACGCCGAAGGCCGCGTTGCCCAATGCGGGAATGTCGAATTTACCGGTTTCGTCCGCCATGACCGTCTCCGTTTTCGCGCGCGGCGCCGCTTCCCCGCGCCCGATCTCGAAAACCCGGCAACGCAGAGGTTAGCTGAGCTTTAGTAGGTCTAATTATTTGTATCCAAATTTCATCATAGCTAAATAAACGAGTCAATCCTATTGATGGTATGATCCCATTGTTCAATGAAACTGATCGCCGCTTGGTGATGGGTTCGGAACGGTTGGGCTAAGCGACGATGCACGGGAGAGCGACATGGGTGGCCGCGTGAGCGTTCCAAAGAACGCCCAAACGATCGAAAGCGATGACGCGGTCGACCAGCGGCGTCTTGGCGAGACCGTGCGGCTTCTGCGCCAGCGCGCAGGCCTCTCGATCCAGGACGTCGCCAAACGTACCGGCCTGTCCACCGGCATGATCAGCCAACTCGAACGCGCGCTCGCCATGCCGTCCGTGCGCACGTTGCGTCTCCTCAGCATCGCCCTCGACGTGCCGATCTCCTATTTCTTCGGCGCGAGTGACGCAGCCGAACCCCAGCGCTACATCGTGCGGAAGAATGACCGGCGGCTGCTTCGGCTGACCGCCAGCGGCGTCGTCAAGGAAGCGCTTACCCCTGCCGAAAAGGGTGAACTCGAACTCTATGAACTCACGCTCAACCCTGGCGGCTCGTCAGGCACCGACTTCTTCCAGCACACCGGTGAAAAGGCGGGCTACATCCTGTCGGGCAGTCTGCGTCTGTGGCTCGACCACGAGGCTCATGTCCTGGAGGCGGGAGATAGTTTCCGCTTCCCGAGCATCGTGCCACACATGTTCGACAATCCGACGCAGCAGGTAGCGCGCGTCATCTGGGTGACGACGCTGCGCCGAACCGATCCCCCTGCGAATGGCGCGGAAGCGGCGGCGCACGCAAAAGACGTCACCTAGGGATAAATGATCGCCTTGATGATTCCGTCGCGGCGCGCAACCTGCTGCTCGAACGCGGCCGGCGCCTGGTCGAGCGAAAAACGATGCGTGGCCAGCGGAGAAAGCTTGACGCGGCCACTCTGGGTCAGCGCGATCGTGCGCGGATAAACTTCCGGCATACGGCGCGAGAATTTGATCGACAGGCCCTTGCGGCGCGATTCGGCGCCGCTGAGGACGTATTGATTGTTCTCGGGAATGCCGACGATGACGAGGCGGCCGCCGATGCGGGCGCTGCGCGCGGCGTGTTCGAAACCGTGCGAGGAGTCGGTCGCTTCGATCACGAGGTCAGCGCCACGGCCTTCGGTCGCGGCCGCGACCTCTTCCTGGCTGCTGCACGCAACGTCGGCGCCGAGGTCGCAAGCCAGCGCCGTGCGCGCTTCGACCGGATCTATCGCGACGATCTTGCCGGCGCCCGCCAACCGCGCCAATTGGACCAGCAGCAATCCGACCGGTCCGCAACCGAGCACCGCGACCGTTTCCATGAGTCGCGGGCGCGCCAGGTCCATGGCGTGGATCGCAACCCCGAGCGTCTCCAGGATCGCGGCGGCGGCCGGATCGATGCTGTCAGGCACGATATGCACGGCGGAAATCGGAACGCAGATGAACTCGGCCATGGCGCCGTTGTTCGGCGCGTAACCGAGGAAGCGCACGTTCGGGCACAGATTGGTGTGGCCGCGGTGGCACCATTCGCAGCGGCCGCAGGAAATCGACGGGTCTATCGCCATCAGCGCATCCGCCGGCAACCCTGCCCGTCGCGCGGTCTCGGGTGTCAGCGTGCCGGAGAACTCATGGCCGAGCACGAACGGATTGATCCGGGTCGGGCCGGTGGTGCCGCCCTCGAGATAGGAATGCAAATCGCTGCCGCACACGCCGACGGCCTTGACCCGCACGATCACCTCGTCCGCCGCCGGCGTCGGTACCGGGATGTCAGTGACGCGGATGTCGCGAATGTCATGGAGAACCGCTGCGCGCATGTTCAGGCCTTGATCCCTAACGTGTTTTCCGGCGCCGCCACCAGCAGCGTTGCCGTAATATACATATGTCTTTTAACAATTACAAATGTTCTGCGGTTTCGCCAAAGGCGCAGGAACCCGGCAATTTTGCATAATGCTGTCGATAGATCGCACGCCGCTCCTGCAGGCCGGCGCGAGATGCGGCGTCCGGCTCCAGCGTGGCCACGGCGCCGCGGTCGCCGTCGCCGGTCAAGGCCAAGCCGCTGGCCTGACGCGCCAGCCGCGCGGCGCCGAGCGCTGGCCCGAGCGGCGCAAGCGGCGGCAACAGCAAGGGGCGGTCGATCACGGTCGCGATGATCCGTCCCCAGAAACGGCTGCGCGCTCCGCCCCCGATCAGCGCGATCGTATCAATGGGCGCGCCCGCTGCCGTCAGTGCGTCGTGACAGTCGGCGATCGCAAAAGCGACGCCTTCCAGCACCGCGCGACCGATGTGGAGCGGACCCGCTGCGGCGCGCAGGTTTGACAACGTTGCGCTGGCAAGTGGATCGTCATGCGGGGTTCGCTCGCCGCCAAGATAGGGCGAGAACACCGGTATCTCGGCCGGCGAAAAACTTTCGGCTTCGATCTCGGCCAGAAAACGCTCGATTGACGTGACGCCGAGGATGCCGGCGATCCACGTCAGCGCACTTGCAGCGCTCAACACGCATCCGTGCTGGCCGAACAGACCCGGCACGGCGTGCCGGTGGGTGTGCATGCCCTGGCCATGGGCCGGCACGAAGCGATCGTTGGCGACAAAATAAACACCTGACGTGCCGAGGCTGATGAAGGCATCGCCAGCCCGGACCACACCGGCGCCGACCGCGCCCGCCATGTTATCGCCCGCGCCGCCTGCGACCGGGAGATGTGGCTGCAGGCCAAAGCGCTGTGCCAGCTCCGGCCGCAGCGTGCCGCCAATCGCGCCGCTCTCGACCAGTGCCGGAAGCACGTCGATGCTGATACCGCACGCATCGGCAAGCCGCGGCGACCACGCGCCGGCGCGCGTATCCATTAACAGCGTCGCGGAAGCGTCCGCACGGTCGGATACCGCATCGCCCGTGAGACACAGGCGTACATAATCCTTGGTCAGCAGAATATGGCGCGTGCGCCGGATCGCGTCGGGCTCGTGGCGCGACAGCCAGAGGATCTTTGGCGCGGAAAAGCCAGGCATTGGCCGCGCACCGGCCAGATCGGCGAAACCCGCTACCGTCGCCTCGAGTTCAGCGCATTCGGCGGCTGACCGCCCGTCGTTCCACAACGGCGCGGGCCGGATCGGCCGGCCGGCCGCATCGATCAAGGCGACACCAAGCATTTGGCCCGACAGGCCGAGCGCCACGACGCCGGACATCAATCTCGGATGCTCGGCCGCGAGGTGGTCGAGCACGGCGGCCGCCGCCGTCCACCACGCGTCGGGATGCTGCTCCGACCACAGCGGTTGCGGACGGTCGATCGAGAGCGGCGCCTCGGCGCTCGCCTGCTCGCGGTCCTCGGCGTCCACGACGATCGCCTTGACGGCGGAGGTCCCGATGTCGAGCCCGAGAAACAAGCTCACCGCCGCTTGCCGATCAGCTTGAGCGCGCCGGCCGCGGCCTTCTCATCCGTCACCAGTACCTTGCCTATCCGCCCCTGCAGCGCCGCGGCGATAACCGGCACCTTGTTCGTTCCGCCCGCGATCAACATTACGGCCGGCGCCCGCGCCAGCTTCTCGATCGGCAAGGCGATGGCGCGCGAATTGATGCCGTGGTTGATCTGCCGGCCGGACTGCTCGAGATATTGGCCGAGTACGTCACCGACGGCGCCGGCGGCGCGCAGATCCTCGATACCGACATCGGGGGGCAGCCCGTGCCGCACCAAGAGTGAACGCGGCGAGAGATCGCCCAGGCTGAGCAGGGCAAGATCGATCCGCTCGACGCGTTCCAATACCTCCGCGTACACCTCCTGCGCCATGAAGGTGTCACGCGAGCGCCGGCTGCTGGCATAGATCGGGGCAGCCAGATAGCTGCATTTGGCATGCAGCCGGCGCGCAAGTTCACCTGCAATTTCGAACGTATTGAGTTCGAGTCCGCGCGAGAGCCCGCCCATCATCGAGACGATCCAGAGATCCGGATATTCCGCGGGCGTCACGTGCCGGATGGTTTCGCGCAAGGTCGCGCCCCAGCCGATGCCGATGGTGCGCGGTTTCTTCTCTTCCAGGAATTTCGTCAGGTAGGCCCCCGCCGCCATTCCGATCAGGCTTGCCACCAATTCGGGGTTTTCCGGACTCGGGATCACCACCGCGTCGTCGAGCCCGCATTGTTGCCGCAGCTGATGTTCGAGCTCGGTGCAGCTTGCGAACGCCGAGTTCAGCCGGATGCTGACGACGCCGCTGTGCCGCGCCTCCGAGAGCATGCGGTTGACCCGCGCGCGCGTCAGTCCCAGACGCTCGCCGATCTCGGCCTGGGTCAGGTTCTCCATGTAATAGAGCCAGGCGACCCGCAGGATGGTTTGGTCACTCAAAGCGCAATCTCCTCGAGCAACCGCAAAAGCTCGTCATGGATGTGACCATTTGAGGCGATCTTTTGCAAATCGTCAAACTGCGAATCGGCGCCCGCAATCGTGGTCACGCGCCCGCCCGCTGCGCGCACCAGCGGCATCGCCGCGGCGTGCGAGACGAGATCGGCCTTGATCGAAACGAAAGCGTCGAGCCGGCCGGCCGCGATCCATGTCATTTCGAGCGCGCCGGAAACCACGATGCGGACGCCGCGTACCGCCGAGCCGAGCCGTTCGACGATGGCCGCGGCCATCCGCACCTCGTCGGGTCGATAATGCGAGGTCAGGATCACCGATATTACCGCATCGGAAAGCGACCGCGTGCTCGACACCCGCACCGGCGCGCCGTTCACGGTGGCGAGCGCGCCCTGCACGTAGCGGGCGCGGACGTCGGCGAGAGGCGATTGCACCAGGCCGACCAGCGCCTCGCCGCCAGCATGATAGGCGGCGCTGACCGAATACCACGGCAGCCCGGAGGCGTAATTCACGGTGCCGTCGAGCGGGTCGATGATCCAACGCGGTCCGCTTACGTTGCCGCTAAAACCCCGTTCCTCCGACAGGATCGCCGCCCCTGGCGTCAGCGCCCTCAGTCCATCGATCACGATCCTTTCCGCGGCAAGGTCGGCATCGGTGACGATGTCACGTAGCTCCTTACGCGCGGTCGCAAGCGGCGCGCGCTGCATCGCGACGAGCGCTGCAGCCGCCTCCTCCACCACCGGCTCGGCGCCGCGCATCAACGCCATCAGATCTGTTCTAGCGGGCATCGGCATCAGGCCGCCTTCACGCCGGGCGCACCATCCTCGACCACGAAAGTCGCGAGCCGGCGCACGGTGCTGTTCACGTCCTTGACGTCGTCAAGCGCTTCAAAACCGACGGTGCAGGATCGCGCATCGAGTTCTACGGTCGCATAGCCACGCTTGTCGCCCCGCGCATAGGCCAGGCCCGGGTTGTCGGCGAGCGCCTTGGCCACGCTGCTCTCGCTCGGTCCCTCGGAAGAGATCGAGGTGCCGACGAATTCGGTCGCGATAGTCGCTTCATGCGGCCGATTAAAATCGCGCTTGAGATCGGCGGCAAAATAGGCGTGGCGGTCGCCGCCGATGACGACCGGATTGCGCAATTTGTGCGACTCGATCGAATCGAGCAGGCGCCGTCGGGCATTTGGGTAGCCGTCCCAGCCATCCATCCAGAAGCGATTACCCTCCTCGCCCTTGCGCTTGCTCTCGGCCAACAGAGTCTGCTGCGCGACGACGGTCCAGCGCCCGCGGCTGTCGCGCAATCGTGCGTCGAGCCATTGCTCCTGCGGTTGCCCAAGCATGCTGCGTTCCTCCTCGGTCCGTTCCGGACAGTCCGGCACCGTGGTCGGGCGCCCCCCTTTTACGCAGGCGGGCGCCGAGCGGTACTGCCGGTCGTCGAGCAGCATAATGTCCAGCATGTCGCCGAACCGGTAATGCTCGTAGATGGTCGCATCCGGGCCCCGCGGGCGTGCAGATGACGGCAGCGGCATATGTTCATAGTAGGCTTGGTAAGCGGCAGCGCGGACTTTCAGGAAAAGCTCTGGATCGCGCATCGTGTAAGAACGATCATTGGCGTAGTCGTCTGTCACCTCGTGGTCGTCCCAGATCGAAAGCCACGGAAACGCGGCATGCGCGGCCTGCAAGTCGGCGTCGGATTTGTACAACGCGTAGCGATTGCGGAACTCGGCAAGCGTGGTCGGAATTCCGACGCCGTGCTGGCGTACGTGGCGCGAGCCCCAGGACTTTTCGTAGATGTAGTCGCCGAGATGCACGACCAGATCGAGATCGCGCGTGGCCATATCGCGATACGCGGCGAAGTAGCCCTGCTCGTATTGCTGGCAGGAGGCGAAAGCAAAACGGAACCGGGTCTTGCTCCCGGCCGATGCGGTCCGGGTGCGCCCGACCGGGCTTACGGCCGAACCGGCGAGAAATCGGTACCAATAGATGCGGTCTGGCCGCAGGCCGCTCGCCTCGGCATGCACCGAATGCGCGAGCTCGGCGGTCGCACGCACGACACCGCGCGCGGCGATGCGCGAAAATCTTTCATCCTCCGCAACCTGCCACTCGACCTCAACCGGCGCAGGCGGCATGCCGCCCTCCTCGAGCGGTCGCGGCGCCAGCCGCGTCCACAGAATGACGCTGGTTTCACGTGGGCAGCCCGACGCTACGCCGAGCGTGTACGGATCCTCGTTGAACGCCGCCGGCGCGCCGCGCACGATCCCGAAGGGCGCGGCCATCGCGGCGCTGGCCAGCGAGCCGGCGAGGAATCGCCGGCGCGGGATCGTGACGCCGCTCATGACGGCACAGACGCGGACGTCAGTTCGCGCCTGATATTCACGGCGAGATCGGGCCGGTCCGTGGTGATCTGCCGCACCGGCTGGGCGAGCCAGTGAGCGATATCCTGCGGCTCATTTGTCACCCAGGCACCAAGGCGTTCGCGACCGAGGACCTTGAGCGCCAGCGGAAGCATCAGCGACAGCAGCGACTTCTCGATCGCCACGATGCAGTCGGGGATCGCAGCAAAATGGTCGAGCGCCGGCGAAATGCCGCCCATCATCTCCGCCGACCTCCGGTCCAGTGAGGCCAGCACCCGCGCCTGCGGCCACAGCCTCCGCACTGCCATGATCACTTCGGGGACAAAGCAGGTGAGCACCGCGCGCCGCTCCAGCCCGCGCCGCTTCACCGCTTCCACCAGGCGCCGCTCGATTCCCGGATAGGGATTGCCGAAGGCGTCGGTCTTGATCTCGATGTGAAGCTCGAGCGGCAACTCGCTGAACAATTCGAGCACGGCGTCGAGCGTTGGCACGCATTCTTCGCCGGCCTCGCGCAGGCGCGTGGCGGTCAATTGTTTCAGCGTACGAACGCCGACCGGCCCGGTGTCATGCGTGGTGCGATCGAGCAGCGGATCGTGGATGACGACCAGCCCACCGTCGACGCTTTGGTGAATATCGAACTCGACCGCGTCGACGCCAAGTCCGCGCAGATTGCGAAAACCAAGCAGACTGTTCTCCGGCCAAAGGTCGCGGGCGCCGCGGTGTCCGGCGATGAAAACCATGATGAGTCCCCTATTTACTGCTGTCGACCAGCCCTTTGAGGAACCAGCGCTGCAACAGCAGGATCACCAGCGTCGGCGGCAGCATCGCGAGCAGCGCGCCGCTCATGGCAATGTTCCAGGCCGGCTCGCTGTCGGAGCGCGGGATCAAATTCTTCAGCGCGATCACGGCGGTCGCCATGTCCTTGTCGGTGGTGAACAGCAACGGCCACAAATACTGGTTCCAGCCGAACAGGAACAGGATGATCGCAAGCGCCACGATGTTCGAGACCGACAGCGGCAGCAGGATGCTCCAGAAGAACCGCAGCGGCGATGCGCCGTCGAGCCTTGCCGCCTCACACAACTCGTCCGGCACGGTAAGGAAGAACTGACGGAACAGGAAGGTTGCGGTGGCGGACGCGATCAGCGGCAGGATCAGCCCCGGATAGGTATTGACCATATTCCATTCCAGCGCGACCGTCACCTCGTGGCCGCTGATCCATTTCCAGAGATCGGCAACATGCAGCATGTCGGCGAGCCATTGCAGCGGCAGCGCAGCGTTTGCCACGGCCTCGAACGTCGGCACGATCCGCACCTCGATCGGCAGCATCAGCGACATGAAGATCAGCCAGAACGCCAGCATCCGGTAACGGAAGCGGAAATAGGTGATGGCGAAAGCAGACAGCAGCGATACCGCGATCTTGCCGGCCGTGATGCCGAGCGCCACCACAATGGAGTTGAGGAACGTGCGGCCGAAATCGGCCTTGACCCAGGCCGTCTGCAGATTGGCAAAAAACTGGTCGCCCGGCAGCCAAGGCAGCGGCACCTTCTGCACCTCGGCGATCGTCAGCGAGCCCGCGACGAACGCAAAGTACAGCGGCACGCACACCAACATCGCGCCGGCGATCAGGATCGCGTGGCAGATCGTATCGAGGATGGGTGCGCGCTCCACCATGCGGTCAGACCCCGTAATTGACCTTGTGGTCGAAATAGCGGAATTGCAGCAGCGTGCAGATCAGCGCGAACGTCATCAACAGCACCGACTGCGCCGCCGAGGAGCCGAGGTCGAGGTTGATGAAACCATCGACAAAGACCTTGTAGACCAGGATGTTGGTGGCGCCGGCCGGCCCGCCATGGGTGACGGCATCGATGATCGCGAAGGTTTCGAAGAAGCCGTAGATAAAATTCATCACGGCGAGAAAAAAGATCGTTGGCCCGAGCATCGGCAGCGCAATCAGAAAGAACCGCCGCAGCGGCCCGGCGCCGTCGACGGCGGCGGCTTCCATCAGCGAGACCGGCACCGCCAACAGGCCGACCACCAGGAAGATGTAGTCGTAGCAGATGTGCTTCCATGACGCCGCCATGATCACGAGCCACAGCGCATCGTTCGGATTGCGGTTGGGATCCCAGGAAATCCCGAGCGCGTGCAACATATGTGCGAGCGGGCCCACGACCGGATTGAACAAGAACGCCCACAGGATACCGGCGATCGCGGGCGCGATCGCATAGGGCAGCAGGATGAGGGTTCGGTAGACGGAACGCCCGCGCACCACCCGGTCGGTGGCGAATGCCAGCACGACGGCAATTGCCAGAGTAATCACGTTCTGCGCCACCGTGAACCAGACCGTCGTCACGACCGATTGGCGATACTCGCCGTTGGCGAACAGCGCCTTGAAGTTGTCGAACCACACGAAATGGACGGTGGTGCCGAACGGATCGCTGAGCAGTACGGACTGCGTCAGCGCCCGCAGCGACGGGATGAAGAAGAAGAACACCAGGATCAACACCTGCGGCAGCAGCAATAGCGTCGGCAAGCCGGCGCCGCGGCCAAAATTCGCTCGCTTCAGTCCGGGTTCCCGATCAGGCTGGCCGCGTCGGCGCATCTGAGCCGCATTCGGCCGACCCGTCACCGAACCGTGCCCGACCGCAGTTTCACCGTGCGACTGCCGCCGCACCGTGGCCGGGCCGGCAGGCGATGGCGGCACCTGCAGCCCGGGCGCCGGCGTTTCCGGCCACACGATCGGCGAGCCTGCAGTCATTTTGTCGGAGCGCGGTCCGGGTCGGTATCCTTTCCGGCATTGAGCTTCTCGAACTGCCGCAGGATCTCGTTGCCGCGCTTGACGGCGTCATCCATCGCCTGCTGCGGCTGCTTCTGGCCAGTGAACACCGCCTCGACCTCGTTGCGCTGTGCCAGCATCGTCTGCACGAAATTGCCAAAGCGGAAGCCACGCGAATTGTCGTTGGGCGTGCCGCGGGAGAGCTGCAGCACCGCGATCTCGCGGGTCGGATGCTCTTTATAATAGCCGCGCTCGCGCGCCAGCGCATAGGCTTTGTTGGTCGCCGGGACGTATCCGGTCACGCCATGCCACCACACCTGGGTCTCCGCTTGGGCGACGAAATCGAGGAAGGCCGCGACCGCGTCGTAACGCTCCGACGTATGACCCTTCATCACCCAGATGGCGCCACCGCCAATGGTGCTGTTGAGCGGCGGATTGATGTCGCTCTCGTGCGGCAGGAAGGTGGCGCTCCAGTTGATCTTGGCGTTGCGTTCGATATTGCCGTGCGACGCGGTCGAATTGACGAAGGTCGAGCAGCGTCCGGAGGTGAACAATTGTTCCGGACTAAAGCCCTGGCCGGCGATCTGCATGACGCCATCGTCGAGCCATTTTTTCAGACGTGCGACCTGCGAGACAACCTTGGTCTTGTTGTAGACGAATTCGGTGCCAAGTCCGTCGAAGCCGTTGGCAAGCGTCCCGTAGGGCTGGTTGTTGATGGCGCTGTAGTTCTCCAGCAGGCTCCAGAAGTAGTCGCCCGGCAGCACCGAGCCACACTCACTGACACCCTTGGCCTTGATGGCGTAGAGCTGCTTCTCCAGCTCCTGCCAGGTGTCGGCCGGCTTGTCGAAGCCGGCCTTCTGGAAGTGGTCCTTGTTGTACCAGAAGATCGGCGTCGAGGAGTTGAACGGCATCGCCGACATGCGCCCCTTGTAGCTCCAGAAGCTCGCCACCGGCTTGATGAAATCGGAGAAGTCGATCTTGTAGCCCTTCTGGTCCAGGAGTTCCTGCACCGGCACGACGGCGCCCGACAACAGCATGGTCATGTAGCCGCGCTCGGCGATCTGCACCATTTCGGGCGGCCGCTTGGCGCGATAGGCCGCGATCACGCCATTGGTCACTTCGTCATAATTGCCCTTGGCGACCGCAACGACGGTATATTTGTCCTGCGATGCGTTGAATTTCTCGACCAGTTCGTTGAGCCGCTCGCCCAGTACGCCGTTCATGGCGTGCCACCATTGCACCTCGACACGCGCCGCCTGCGCCGGCGCGCCCAACGCCAAAACCCCGAACAAAGCCGCGATGAATGCAATTCTCTTCATGGCGATTTCTCCCTCCGCGACGCACCGAGCCGGTGCCTCGAGCCCGGCTCTGATCATTTGTATTTCTATCATGACATATGTGTCGCCATGATGAAAGGGGGGCCGGGGCCGCGTTTTTAATGCGGCGCGAGCACCCGCCCTTGGATCTTCAGTCAGGAAAATAAAATCACGACAATCGAGACTGTTTGCCGCCCGCTTTGGGCTAACGTCGCCGTAATATTCGCGGCCGACACGTCGTTCGGCAGACCCAGCCTGGCCTGTCCGATCAGGCAGATTAATCGACGACGGTCCTGAGGATCGCCAGCGCGAGCGCCTGGGCGCGCGGGACGATGCTGTCGAGGTCGAGATATTCCTGCGCGGTATGGGCGTTGCCGCCGACCGGGCCGACGCCGCAAATCGTCGGGGTGCCGACACTCGCGGTGAAGCCGGAATCGGCACAACCGCCGGCGAATTCGCCTTCGAGGTTGGGCAAGCCGGCATCCTTCGCCGCCCCGCGATAGACATCGAACAGGATTTTCGACGTTTCATTTTGCACCACCGGCAGGAATTCGCCATTGACGTACAGCTTCGCCGTCGTGCCCGGCACCGTCGGCGTGGCGATGATGGTCCCGATCGCCGCCAGCGTCGTGGCACGATCGGCGGGATCGATGTAGCGCATGTCGATCTGGCCCTCGGCGTACGGAGCGGTGGTGTTGACCGATTGGCCGCCGGCGACCAGCCCGACATTGAGGGTGATGCCCTTCGCAAGATCGGTCAAAGCATGGATCTGCACGATCTTATGCGCGAGTTCGCCGATCGCGCTGATGCCGTCCGCAAAATTGCCGCCGGAATGCGCCGCCTTGCCGGCAATCTCGAAGCGCATGAACACGCCGCCCTTGCGGCTGGTGACGACGTTGCCGGTCGGGCGGCCGGGCTCGGAATTGTACACCGCACGCGCAGCGCGGCCCTCGCGCTCGATCACCGGGCGCGACGACGGTGAGGCGATCTCCTCGTCAGCGGTGAGCAGCAGCTTGATCGGGCACGGCGCGCCGCCGAATTTTTGGAATGCCGCGGCGACAAATGCATTGATGACCAGACCGGCCTTCATGTCGGCGACGCCCGGCCCATAGGCCCTGATACCATCGATGGTGAATGGCCGGCGCGCCACCTCGCCCTTGGGAAACACCGTGTCGCGATGACCCATCAGCAAGACAGGCTTTTCATTGCTGCCCGGCTTCGTCACCAACGCGTGGACGGCATCGCCAAACACATCATGCGATTCGCGCCACGCCTCGATGCCGTGCGCGGCAAAATGCTGCTCGAATCGTGCGCCCACCGCATCGACCCCCTGCTTGTCGTAAGAGCCGGAATCGATATTCACGACATCGCGCAACAGATCGATCATGTCTTGCTTTTGCGACGCGATCCATTCGGTGATCTGCGCTTCGGTACTGGCCGGCATGGTATTTCCTTCGTAACGGTCTTTCGACGACACAGCAGTGGCGGCCTCTCCCGTTTGGGAGAGCGAGCTATTCCCGCTTATTACAGCGCCAACCCTAAAGAGCCAATTCCTAAAGCACCATGGCGGCGGCGTTCGACACGCCCGTCTTCATCATCATGCGTGCAATCGCCTCGCCAATCACCACCGTGGTGAAATGGGTGTTGGCGCGGCAATCGGACGGCATGATCGAAGCGTCCGCCACGCGCAGCCCAGCGATGCCCTTCACGGTGCCATCCGGATTCACCACACCATTGGCGTCCTTGAAGCCCGCCATGCGGCAAGAACCGGCGGCATGCTGGATGTCGCCGGTGTCGCGACGAAGCAGCGCTTCGAGTTCCCCGTTCGGCAGTGCCGCCGCCTGCGGCAGCGTCAGGTCGGTATCGATGAGGCGAATCCACTCGGCGATGTCCCTGAGCGCCGGCTGGCTGGTGAGCACGGCCAGTCGCTTCACCGCATCGACCATGCGCAGCAAGTCGCGGTCATCGGCGAGCATGTTTTCCTCGACGATCGGGTCGGTCGACGGGTCGATCGAAGCCAGCTTCAAATGGCCGCGCGAGTAAGCGTTGAACAGACCGGCACCGATGGCGCCGGGGTTGCCGATGCCGCGGTGGTTGAAAGCGATCAGGATCATGTCGCGCTTGCCGCCCTCCGCAAGCCCGGACGAATACGTCACGCAGCAATTGGTATGACGCGTATCCGGATCCGTCGGCTGAAATTCCTCGCGCAGCTTGATGGTGGCGCGAAACAGCGGATGGTCGAAGAAGTGCTTGCCGACCGGCAGGTCGCGCTCCACCGCGATGCCCATGGCCTTCAATTCGTCGGCGGGGCCGATGCCCGAACGCAGCAATATCGCCGGGCTGTGGATGGCGCCGGCGCACAGCACGACCTCGCGCGCGCTGATTTCCAAGCTGCCCTGCCCCTCGATGTGAACCAGTACGCCGGTGGCCCGGCCATCCCTCATCAACAGGCGATCGACCAGCGCGTGACCCCGGATTTCCAAATTGGCGCGGCCGCGGGCCGGCTCCAGATAGGCTTCATTGGTGGTGATGCGGCGGCTATCGCGGCTGTTGATCGGATAGCAGGCGGCGCCCTCGCCGTCCGGACCGTTGAGATCGGCACACCACGGATATCCCGATGCCAGCGCGGCGTCGCGGAGCCCGCGATCGATCGGGCCCCACTTGTCGAGCGGCGCGCGATAAACCGGCAACGGACCGCCACGGCCATGGCCGGCACGGTCGCCGAACTCGAAATCATCCTCGATGACCGAGAACAGCGGCATTACTTCCTTTGCAGACCAGCCGGCGCAACCGCCGGCCGCCCATTCGTCGAACGCATCCGCAACACCGCGGATGGCGATCTGGCCGTTCATCATCGAACTGCCGCCGAGGCCCTTGCCGCGCCAGTAGAAGCGCGCCTCCTGCCCCGCCACCCGGCGCGTCAGCAGGTTCGGCCACTGCCATTTCTCCTGATATTCGCGCTGGTGAATGATTGGAATCGGGTTCGGGGTCCTGACCTCCCAGGGCGCCTCATCGGCCCGCCAGTCGAGGCCAGCTTCGAGCAGCAGCACATGCCTGGTGCTATCCTCGGAGAGCCGGGCGGCGACCGCAGCGCCGGCAGAGCCGCCGCCGACCACAATGACGTCATACATGGCGTTACTTCTCGATGTTCCAGAAAATCGGAATCGCTGACGGTATCAAACCGCGCAGGTTGGCGCGATAGGCGGCCGGCTGCGCGAACTGTCCCCACGGGATGCCGGGCGCCTGATCGTACATCACGGTCTGGATCTCGGCGGCAATCTTCTTGCGGTCCTCCTCGGCGGGTGCCTTGGCAAAGGCATTCAGCAGCGGCGTGATGCGCGGGTCGCACTGCCAGCCCGTGAAGTCGGCGCAGTTGAACGCGACCATGACGTTGGTCAGCGGCGACGCCAGATCGAAGCCGCCGGCGTGAACGCCATAAACGCTCCAGCCTTCTTTCTTGGTGCGACGGGCAAGCACCGAGGCCCAATCCATCACCTGCAGATCGACGTTGAAGCCGGCCTGCTTCAACTTCTCTGCCAGAACCTGCGCTGAAATGCGCGGCGCCTCGAGGTCGCTGGCCTGCATCACGATAACCGGCTCACCGGCATATTTCGTCGCCTTGAGCGCCGCACGCGCCGCCTCGATGGACGGTTTAGCGGCAGCCTCGGTCCCGGCCTTGTTGTCATAAGTGGTGCCGCAGGTGAAGAATGTTGCGCAAGGTGTGGCGTATTTGGCATCGAGGCCCAGCCCGTCCATCACCTCGCGCTGATCCACCAGCTTCCATAGCACGCGGCGGATCGCCGGATCGTCGAACGGCTTCTGCGCGGCGTTGAGGCGGTAGGCACCAGCGAACATGTTGCCGCCGGTGAAGTTGACGATCTTGACCCGGGCGTTCTTTTCGAGGACCGGCAAAAGATCGAACGGCGCGTACTGCATGTAGTCCACCTCGCCGGTCTGCAGCGCGGATGCAGCGGTGGAACCGTCGGGAATGACGCGAATTTCCAGCGTGTCGACATTGACGCGCTTGCCGCCGGCCAGGAAGTCGGCGGGTTCGGAGCGCGGCACATAATCGGCGAATTTCTTTAAGGTCATGCGATCGCCGGTGCGGTGGTCGGCCTTGCTGTAGACGAACGGTCCAGAACCGATGATTTCGGTGATGCGTTGATCGGCGGGCGTCTTGGCCACCCGCTCAGGCATCATGAAGGCGACGGGGCTGACGGGATTGCCAAGGGCGTCGATCACCAGGCCCGAGGGCTCCTTCAGCGTCAGCACGAACGTCTTGGCGTCAACAGGCTCGAGCGACGCAGTGATGGCGAAGATTCGTCGACCGAGCGCGTTGCGCTGGCCCCAGCGCCGCAACGACGCGACGCAATCGGCTGATGTGACCAGCTGGCCGTCGTGCCATTTCAGGCCGTCGCGCAGCGTGAACGTGTAGATCAGGCCATCCGGCGAAACCTTCCAGTCCTGCACCATCTGCGGCTTGATCTCGCCCTGGGTATCCTTTGCGAACAAGGTGTCGAACACCATGAATCCGAAGGTCCGCGAGATATAGGCCGGCGTGAAATGCGGATCGAGCGTGGCGATTTCCGCCTCCAGCACTGCGACAAGGTTGCCGGCGGCATGCGACGGCGTAATCGCCGGAGCCGCGCCGAACGCGAGCGAAAACAAAGCGGCAGTGAAAGCCTTCAATTTGAACATGGATGCCTTTTTGGGATGCGCTGAGAGGATTCGGAAGCGGAGAAACGCGCCCCGCAAGCAGGTTCCTGTTCAAGCAATGTCCATGCCGTATGGGGTGCGCCACTCATGCCGCAACGACTACCTGCCGTGCATTTGCCTAGCGGCACTGATTGTGGAAGCGGCAACCCTTGATGGGTTCGTTGGGGCCGGCACGCCGTCTTTGAGAATCAAGAGTCGCAGACGCATCCGCGTGGCGACTACGGCAGCGCGCGGACGCCGGAGCCATCTGATGGAGGAATTGGATCGCTCGGCGCCTCAGCGCCGCTGGTTGTAGACGTCAAGACATACCGCGCCCAGCAACACCAGGCCCTTGATCACCTGCTGGTAGTCGATTCCGATGCCGAGGATCGACATGCCATTGTTCATCACCCCCATGATCAGCGCGCCGATCACCGCACCCGCGACCCGCCCGACACCGCCATAGGCCGAGGCGCCGCCGATGAAGCAGGCGGCGATGACGTCGAGTTCGAAGCCGACCCCGGCCTTTGGTGTAGCGGTGTTTAGGCGCGCGGCGAACACGAGGCCGGCGAGCGCCGCCAGCACGCCCATGTTGACGAAGGTGAAGAAGGTCAGCCGTTCGGTCTTGATGCCTGAGAGTTTTGCGGCCTTCTCATTGCCTCCGACCGCATAGATCTGCCGCCCGATGGTGGTGCGCGCGGTGACGAAACCATAGAGCGCGATCAGGGCGATCATGATCACCAGCACGTTCGGGAGACCGCGATGCGAGGCGATCAGATAGGTAAAATACATCACCACACCGAACAGGACTGCGTTCTTGAGCGCAAAGAAAGCGGTCGGCTCGACCTCGACACCATGGCTCGCGCGCCGGGCACGGGTTGTGACGCTGACATAGATCAGACCAAGCGCCAGCACGGCGCCGATCAGGAGCGAGGTGGGGTTGAGCGAGCCGGCGCCGGTAAACAATTCCGGAATAAAGCCGGAGGAAAGTTTCTGGAAGGTCGGCGAAAACGGGCCGACCGATTGACCCTGCAGCACCGCCAGCGCCAGCCCCTTGAACACCAGCATGCCGGCCAGCGTGACGATAAAGGACGGAATCTTGAAATAGGCAACCCAGTACCCCTGCGCCGCACCGATCAGCCCGCCGAGCGCCAGGCAGATGATCGCGGCTGGAATGAAATGCACGCCGTAGCGTACCATCAGCACCGCGGCGATCGCGCCGATAAAGCCCGCGACCGATCCGACCGAAAGATCGATGTGCCCGGTGACGATCACCAGCAGCATGCCGAGCGCCATGATCACGATATAGCTGTTCTGCAGCACCAGATTGGTGAGGTTGAGTGGGCGCAGCAGCGTGCCGTCGGTAACGATCTCGAAGAACAGCATGATCGCGAGCAGCGACAGCAACATGCCGTACTCGCGCAAATTGGCCTTGAGAAAGCTCCCATGCTTGCGCGCCTCGGGAAGCATCACGGTGTTATCGCTCATGGATGCGCCTCTCCCAATAGCTTCTCTTCCAGCTTTCTTTCCAGGTCCCTGTCGACCAGCTTTTCGCCCTTGCGGACAATGACCCGCATGATCTTCTCCTGCGTCGCCTCGGCCCGGTCGAACTCGCCGACAAAGGCCCCTCCGTTCATGACGCAGATGCGGTCACAGATCCCGAGCAGTTCCGGCATTTCCGACGAGATCACGATGACCGCCTTGCCGGCATCGGCCAGCTCGTTGATGATGCAATAGATCTCGTATTTGGCGCCGATGTCGATCCCGCGGGTCGGCTCGTCCAAGATCAGGATTTCCGGGTCGGTGAACAGCCATTTCGACAGCACCACCTTCTGCTGGTTGCCCCCCGACAGGTTGCCGGAAGTCTGATAGACATCGGAACACCGGATGCGCATGCGGTTGCGATAATCGCTCGCCACCTGCAACTCCCTGATGTCGTCGATGACGCGGCCGGCCGAAACACTGCCAAGGTTGGCAAGCGTGATGTTCTTGCGCACGTCTTCGGCAAGCAGCAACCCGAGCTGCTTGCGGTCCTCGGTGACGTAGGCGAGCCCCGCGTCAATGGCACGGCTGACGTTCGAGAGGTCGATCTCGCGACCGTGCAGCAGGGCGCGGCCCGTGATGTGGCGACCCCAGGAACGGCCGAACAGGCTCATGGCGAATTCGGTGCGGCCGGCACCCATCAAACCGGCGATGCCGACGATCTCGCCGCGGCGAACCTGGAAGTCGACATTCTTGATGACTTGCCGATCGGCATGCTGGGGATGATAGACCGACCAGTTCTCGACCTTGAACACCACCTCGCCGATGTCAGGCTCGCGCTTCGGGAAGCGATGCTCGAGATCGCGGTCCACCATCTTGCGAATGATGCGATCCTCCTCGACCGCGCCGGCCTCACAATCCAGCGTATCGACGGTACGACCATCGCGCAGCACTGTAATGCGGTCGGCGACGCGGGCCACCTCGTTGAGCTTGTGCGAGATCAGGACCGCGGACATGCCATGGGAGCGGAACTCGAGCAGGAGATCCAGCAGCGCCGCGCTGTCGCTTTCGTTGAGGCTGGCGGTCGGCTCGTCGAGAATCAGAAGGCGCACTTCCTTGGACAGCGCCTTGGCGATCTCCACCAGCTGCTGCTTGCCGACACCGATATCGGTGACCAGCGTGTCCGGCGCCTCATTGAGCCCCACTTTTGCCAGCAGCTGCTGCGACCGCCGGTAGACCGCGTCGCGGTCGATCACGCCGAACCGCGACGGCGGGCCGGCAATGAAGATATTCTCCGCGATCGAGAGCAGCGGGATCAGCGCGAGCTCCTGATGGATGATGATGATGCCGAGCGCCTCGGAATCATTGATGTCGCGGAAGTGACGCTCCTCGCCGTCATAGACGATGCTGCCGTCATAGTCGCCTTTGGGATAGACGCCGCTCAGCACCTTCATCAAGGTCGACTTGCCGGCGCCGTTCTCGCCGACCAGCGCGTGGATCTCGCCTTGTTTGACCGTGAAATTGACATCGTCCAGCGCTTTCACGCCGGCGAACGCTTTGCTGATACCGCGCATTTCGAGCAGTGTGGCCATTCAGATACCCTGGAACATGCAGGAAAGCATGGATGGCCGGGGCATACCACACGAAGACGCGCTTCGCGCTTTTGCCCCGGCCACCCGATTTGTCACAGCTCGCCTCAGTTGATCTGCGCTTTCTTGTAATAGCCGCCGTCGATCAGGACCTTCTCCCAATTGGTCTTGTCGACGACAACCGGCTTGAGCAGATAGGACGGCACCACCTTCACGCCGTTCTTGTAGGTGGTGGTGTCGTTGACAGGTACGGTCTTGCCGCTCAACGCCGCGTCCACCATGTCGGCGGTGACCTTGGCAAGATCGCGGGTGTCCTTGAAGATCGTGGAGTATTGCTCGCCGCGCAGCATCGATTTGATCGAAGGCACTTCGGCGTCCTGACCGCTCACGATCGGCATCGGCATGTTGCCGCTGCCGTAGCCGACGCCCTTGAGCGACGACAGGATGCCGATCGAAAGGCCGTCATAGGGTGAAAGCACGGCATCGAGCCGCTTGGTGGTGTAGAATGCGCTGAGCAGGTTATCCATCCGGGCCTGTGCCGTGGCGCCGTCCCAGCGCAGCGTCGAAACCTTGTCCATGCCCATCTGCTTGCTCACGACCACGAGCTTGCCGCTGTCGATATAGGGCTGCAGCACCGACATCGCGCCGTTGTAGAAGAAATAGGCGTTGTTGTCGTCGGGTGAGCCGCCGAACAGCTCGATGTTGAACGGGCCCTTGCCTTCCTTCAGCTTCAGTCCCTGCTCGATCGACTGCGCCTGCTGCACGCCGACCTGAAAATTGTCGAACGTCGCATAATAGTCGACGTTGGGCGTGTCGCGGATCAGCCGGTCATAGGCGATCACGGTGATGCCCTTGTCCTTGGCCTGCTTGAGCACGTCGGACAGGGTGGTGCCGTCGATCGAAGCGATCACCAGCACCTTGGCGCCCTTGGTCACCATGTTCTCGATCTGCGAGAGCTGGTTTGGAATATCGTCTTCGGCGTATTGCAGGTCGGTATTGTAACCGCGCTCCTTCAGCACCTTGACGATGTTGTTGCCGTCATCGATCCAGCGCGCCGAAGCCTTGGTGGGCATGGCGATGCCGACAGTGGGCTTGGTTTGCGCGAGCGCGGGTTCGGCAAGGGCGACCGCGCCGAGCAGGATGGCCGATAGAGCAGATTTGAGTAGCTTCATGTTTCACTCCCAGATGTTGAGCATTAGTCGCCGCGTTATCAGCGGTTTGCTATTGGCGCCGGTAAGGTATCGGCGCATCGTTGGGGACCATCAGGTTAGAGCCTTTTCCGTTTCGATTGAATCGAAACGGGGCTCTGGATTCCTTATTTTGACGCGTTTTCTTGACGCGAACCGGCTCCACTTCGCTGGAAAACGCTATCGCAGAGACCCGAACGGATGATCGGTCACACGTTGTGGTTCCGCAAGTACATGCAGCTCTCGTGCGCCATCTTGTGAAGCGATCCATCATGTCGGACCGAGCCTGATGCGAGGTTCCGGCCGCCCTTGTGCGCCGACGTCGAGAACGAAGGTTTGGCCATGATGCGGGTCGGCAGCCCTGGCGGGCTCGTCCATCCCCTCCCAGGCCGTGGTGACCAGCAGCGAAACGAAATTCCGGCCGACAAAGACCGGGCAACTCGGCTGCTTCGCCGGAACTCGTATGGTGCGAATCCGATTCCCCGAGGGGGTGTAGACATCGACGCAGGATCCGCCCCAGCGCGCGTTCCAGATCAACCCTTCGGCGTCGACCACAGCACCATCCAGGCTGCCTGGCCCGCCACTGTTATCATAGAGCGTCTCGGGATTTCCGGTGGGCAGCGCATTCGCCGGGTCGATCGCGACGCGGCAAAGCACGCCCTTGCTGCTATCGGTGAAATAGGCTGTTGCACCATCGGGTGAAAAGCAGATCGCGTTCGGGATGGTCACGCCGGCATAGAGTCGAAGCAGTTCGCCGCGGTAAAAGCGATAGATCGCGCCGGCGCCCTTTTCTGCGTTGCGGCCCATGGTCCCGATCCAGAGCGCGCCGCAGGGATGGACGCGTCCGTCGTTGGAGCGGGTTGCGGCATTGTCCGCTTCGAGCGGCATATGAAGCGTGAGGCGACCATCGGCGATATCGCGGACATAGAGGCCATTTTCGGTCGCAAGCAATTGGCGCTGGTCATCAATGAACGCAAGCACGCTGGCCATCAGCGGCAGCGCATGCGAGGTGATCGCGCCGGATGCAAGGTCGGCCTGAAACAGGGTGCGCTCGAGAATATCGAACCACCATGCGGTATCGGTCGCCGCATCATAGGTGCACCCCTCGCCGAGATGGCAATGCCAATCGCTCAGGATGCTGGTGCCGACTTCTTCCACGCGGTCTCCCCTGTTCTATCTGCTTCTTAGTTTGCGGAAAATCGATAAAGCGAGACGTGGCGATAGGTCCGCCCGGGATCGATCCGCGCTGACGGAAAGTCCGGACGGTTTGGTGTGTCGGGATAGACCTGCGGTTCCAGGCAGAGTGCGTCATACTGCCGGTGCACGCGGCCATATTTTCCTGTCACGGTGCCGTCGAGAAAATTGCCGGAATAGAACTGGGCGCCCGGCTGGTTGGTCCAGAGTTCGAGCACCCGGCCCGACTTCGGGTCTTCCACGCGGGCGGCACAGCGCGGCTCCGCGGTGGCGCCGCCACGCAGGCAGAAATTGTGGTCGTAGCCCTGACGGATCTGAACCTGTTCATTCGCGTCGCGCAGGCGGGCGCCGACAGGACAGGATCTCCGAAAATCAAACGGCGTGGCATCGACCTTATCGGGTGCGCCGAGCGGAATGCCGGCGGCACTGATCGGCAGATATGTGTCCGCCGCGATCGTCAGATGATGATCGAGCACGCCGCCATCGTTCTCGACGCCCGCGAGATTGAAAAAGCTGTGGTTGGTGAGATTGACGATGGTCGGCTTGTCGGTCATCGCGGCGAATTCAAGCGAAAGCTCGGTTCCACCAGAAATGCGATAGGTTAGGTCGGTTTTCAGCGTGCCGGGATAGCCCTCCTCGCCGTCCACACTGACATAGGACAGCGTCACGAAAGGCGCAGGATTTTCACCGATCGCCGTAATGGACCATGGTTTGCGATCGAAGCCTGACAGTCCGCCATGCAGGGCATTGACGCCGTCATTGGTTGGCAACTGAAAGCGCTCGCGATCCAGTTCGAACATGCCGCCCGCGATCCGGTTGGCGTAGCGTCCGACCGTGGCGCCGAGGAAGCGCCGAACCGCGAGATAGCCCGCAAGATCATCGCGGCCGAGGACCACATCGGCAAGGCGCCCGGCGCGATCTGGCACGAAGATGGACTGCAGCGCCGCGCCATAGGTGATGAGGCACACCTCAAAGCCGTTGTCGCCGCGCAGCCGCACCGCTTCAATCGCGGTGCCGTCCGGAAGGTGTCCGAAAATTTCGCGCACGACCTTCGTATGCGTTTGGCCTGACTGCGTCACCTTCATACCTCGATGAATGGTTCGACGTCGCGGCGCCGGCCGAGCATGAAAGCATCGGCGACATGGACCAGCGGCGACAGGTCGACATCGGACGCGCCGCTCGCGATCAGTTCGACGAAACGCCGATAGATGCCGCGGTACTCCGCCTGCTTCTCGTCAACCAGGATATGGCCATCGTGAGAAAGATGGCTGCCGCCGGAAGAGAGCGTCAACCGCCCGATATCAGTCTCGACCCGGATATCCCAGGTCTGCGGACCGGTCTGGCGCCAGTCGAATTCGGCCCGGATCGGAATTCCCGTCTCGTCCGAAAAGGCGAGATCGGCCGCGATCGGCGCCGCGCGGTTGCGCGGGAAGGACAACTCGGCCGCGGTCAGAAAGAACGGCCGCGGCAGGATGCGGGTCAGGATCGAGAGCGCGTTGATGCCGGGATCGAACACGCCAAGTCCGCCCGGCTCCCAGATCCACGCCTGGCCGGGATGCCAGACCCTGACATCCTCCTTCCATTCGACGACCATCGATTTGATCTGGCGGGCGGCGAGAAAACTCCTCGCGGGTTCGACGGCCGGCGCAAACCGGGAATGCCAGGTCGCAAACAAGGTTCGCCCGGTTTGCCGGGCGGCCGCGACCAAGGGATCGAGTTCACTGACGGTGGCGCCCGGCGGCTTCTCGAGCAGCACGTGCTTGCCGGCCTTCAGCGCAGCCGCCGCCTGCGCGCGGCGCACCTGGGGCGGCGTGCAGAGTGCAATGGCATCAATGTCGGGCTTGGCGGCGAGCAATTCGTCAAGCGTCGCAAAATGCGCTATCCCATCGATGGAAGCGTTGCGGCTGGCAATCGCTGCAAGTTCGATACCGTCGGTGCCAGATATCGCGGGGATATGCTGATCCCTGGCGATCTTACCGAGGCCGACGATGGCAATGCGAATGGTGGTCACGTCAGCTTTTCCCGACCTTCGAGGAACGATCTTGGCGGCTCACTTGCCCCAGCGCAGCACGAGCGGATTCAGCCCGTGCGCGATTTCGATCAGGCCCGCCCGGACGGCCGGATGCAGCGGCTGCAGCGGAAGACGGACGGTCTCGTGCCTGATCACGCCGCCTTCCTTCATCAGCGCCTTGCATGCGATCAGGCCGCACTGGCGGTTTTCATAGTTGATCAGCGGCAACCAGCGTTCATAGGCCGCAACCGCCTCGGCGCGGCGGCCGGCGAAATACGGATCGGTAATCTTGCGGATGCCGTCGGGATAACCGCCGCCGGTCATCGCGCCGGTTGCTCCGGCATCGAGGTCGGCCATCAGCGTGATCGCCTCCTCGCCGTCCCATGGGCCTTCGATCGCCGCGCCGCCGAGCGCGATCAACTCGCGCAGTTTGGCGGCGGCCTGCGGCGTCTCGATCTTGAAATAGGCGATGTTCTCAAGCTCGCGGGCCATGCGGGCGAGGAAGGCCGCCGACAGCGGCGTGCCGGCGACCGGCGCATCCTGGATCATGATGGGAATCGAGATCGCATCCGAAACGGTGCGGAAAAACTCGTAGATGGCGTTTTCCCCGACCCGGATGGTGGCGCCATGATAGGGCGGCATCACCATCACCATGGCGGCGCCCGCCTGCTGGGCCCGCCGCGAACGTTCAGCACAGATGTGCGAAGCAAAATGCGTGGTCGTGACGATGACGGGGACACGTCCCGCGACGTGCTTCAACACGGCGTCGAGGACTGTGTCCCGCTCGGCGTCGTCAAGCACGAACTGCTCGGAGAAGTTGGCAAGGATGCAAAGCCCCTGCGAGCCGGCGTCGATCATGCAATCGACGGCACGTTTCTGACCGTCGAGATCGAGTCGGCCGTCGCCATCGAACACTGTCGGCACGACCGGAAACACGCCCTTGTAGGGCCGTGGAACGGTGGAACCTGCCATGACCATTCTCCGTTTTCGCTTAATCGGCCGCGCCGTGGCGGCGCAGGCCGATGAAGATGACTTCCCTCATCGCGGCGGAAGCCGCCTCGGCATTCCGCTCGGCGATTGCGTCGACAATTCGTTCGTGGGCGGCGATGGTGAGCTCGCGCTCCCGCTCCTCGGTCGGCGCGCTCAGCCGGAACGACGCGCGCAACGCCGCCTCGATCACGGCGCCGATCGATCGCATGAAAGCGTTGGCCGAACTCGTCGCGATATCGAGATGCAACCGAAGATCGGCGTCGGCGAATTCAATTGAATCAGAAGCAAAGCTGCGCATCCTGGCGATGCTGTCGCGCAGCAGAACAATCGCATCATCCGCCCGGCGCACGGCGGCAAGGCCTGCAGCATACGGCTCCACGGCGAGGCGAATGTCGCCAAGATCGCGAAGAAACCGCTTGTCGATCCCGGCTTCGAGGTGCCAACCGAGCACGTCGGGATCGAACATGTTCCAGGCCGAGCGTTCCCTGACCCGCGTGCCGACGCCTGCCTTGGAGCTAAGCAATCCCTTGGCGGACAACGTCTTGACGCTTTCACGCAATACCGTGCGCGAGACATCGAACATGGCCGTCAGCTCCGCATCGCGCGGCAAACTGGCGCCTTCCGAATAGCGTCCGACGATGATGTCGATCCCGATCGTCCGGGTCACATCCAGCTGGCTGAAATGACCACGGCCCGGCGCAATCACGACCCGATCGGACCTCATGGCGGGTCTCGTGGAGTCATGGCTGGTTTCGCTCCCTGGTGTTGCGGATGGCCGTCCCGCCTCTTCGGGCAAGATCAGAGCTGGCGCGATCTCCCATGCCACAACGCTCGAGGCTTGTATAGGTTATTATCATATTAGTATGACTTTCTCCAGGGCAGGGAATCGATTTCAGAAATCTCCCCGCATGGACCGGAATGTTCGCCCCAGGGAACGCCGCCGGAGGTGGTCGGAAAGCTGGCGGAATCGCTGCGCGAAATCCTGGCTGAACCCGCGGTCCGCCAGCGCCTCGCCGAAATCGGCTTCGAAGCGCAGCGGCTTCCGCAGACGAGATTCGCCGAACACGTGGCGAACGACATTGAGCTTTAGGCCACGCTCACCATGGAAGCGGGCATCGTGCCTAGTAAACCGACAGTTTCGGTTACGACGCTAAACTTGGCAGATCGAGACCGTTGGTCCGGGCACATTCAATCGCGCTCTCATAGCCGGCATCGGCGTGACGCATGACCCCAGTCGCCGGGTCATTCCAAAGCACCCGCTCGATGCGGCGCGCAGCCTCCGGCGTTCCGTCGGCGACAATCACCATGCCGGCATGCTGGGAATAGCCGATGCCGACGCCGCCGCCGTGATGCAGCGAGACCCAGGTCGCTCCGCTGGCACAGTTAAGTAGCGCATTGAGCAGCGGCCAGTCGGACACCGCGTCCGAGCCATCGCGCATCGCTTCGGTTTCGCGGTTCGGGCTCGCCACCGAGCCGCTGTCGAGATGATCGCGACCGATCACGATCGGGGCCTTCAACTCGCCGCGCGCCACCATTTCATTGAACGCAAGGCCCAGCCGGTGACGGTCGCCGAGACCGACCCAGCAGATCCGCGCCGGCAGCCCCTGAAACTTGATCCGTGCCCGGGCCATATCGAGCCAGTTGTGCAGATGCTTGTCATCCGGCATCAGTTCCTTGACCTTGGCGTCGGTCCGGAAAATGTCCTCGGGATCGCCCGATAGCGCCGCCCACCGGAATGGTCCGATGCCGCGGCAGAACAGCGGCCGGATATAGGCCGGAACGAAGCCAGGGAAATCGAACGCATTTTTCAGTCCCATGTCCTTCGCCATCTGGCGGATATTGTTGCCGTAGTCGAGCGTGGGAATGCCCTGCGCATGAAAATCCAACATCGCCTGGACATGGCCGACCATCGAGGTCTTGGCTGCCGCTTCAACTGCTTTCGGATCGGCCTCGCGCCTCGACGCCCACTCCGCGAGCGTCCAGCCCTTTGGCAGGTAACCATTGATCGGATCGTGCGCGCTGGTCTGGTCGGTGACAATGTCGGGCCGCACACCGCGGCGCACCAGCTCGGGAAAAATATCGGCGGCATTGCCGAGCAGCCCGACCGAGACCGGCTTTTTGCTCTGCGCCGCCTCCGCCATGATCGCGAGCGCCTCGTCGAGCGTGCTGGCCTGCCGGTCGAGGTAACCGGTGCGCAGCCGCATTTCGATGCGGCTCGGCTGGCATTCGACCGCGAGCATCGATGCGCCGGCCATCGTTGCGGCGAGCGGCTGGGCGCCGCCCATGCCGCCGAGACCGGCCGTGAGGATCCATTTGCCGGCGAGGCTGCCGCCGTAATGCCGCCGTCCCACCTCGACGAACGTTTCATACGTCCCCTGCACGATGCCCTGGCTGCCGATGTAAATCCACGACCCGGCCGTCATCTGGCCGAACATCATCAAGCCCTGCTTGTCGAGCTCATTGAAGTGATCGAGCGTTGCCCAGTGCGGCACCAGGTTGGAGTTCGCGATCAGCACGCGCGGCGCATCAGGATGGGTGCGGAAAATTCCGACCGGCTTACCCGATTGGACGACCAGTGTCTGGTCGCCTTCGAGCTTGCGCAGTGACGCAACGATGCGGTCGAAACTGTCCCAGTCGCGGGCCGCGCGGCCAATGCCGCCATAGACGACGAGCTCGCTCGGCCGTTCGGCAACATCAGGATCGAGATTGTTCATCAGCATGCGCAGCGGCGCTTCAGTCAGCCAGCTCTTGGCACTGATCTCGGGCCCGCGCGGCGATCGGATGATGCGGTCGTTGTCCAGGCGGCGGTTCATGACAGCTGACCTTTCTCGGCCAATATTGGAAACGGGTTATCGTTGAGTACCGACATCGCGGCTGATGGCAATGTGCCGGCCGTGACCAGCGCCGTCGCCTTGGCAAGGTCGTCGGCCATGTAGCGATCATTACCCAGCGCCGGCACCTGCTCGCGCAAGGTTGCAATGACGGCGGCAAGCGCGGGGCTGGTCGTATGTGGCGCGCGCAGCCCGATGCCTTGCGCTGCCACCAGCAATTCGATGCCGAGAATGGTCGCCAGATTGTCCGCCATGTCGGACAGCCGCCGCGCGGCGTGCGCGGCCATCGAGACATGATCTTCCTGATTGGCGCTGGTCGGCGTCGAATCGATCGAGCATGCCGCGGCGCGCTGCTTGTTCTCGGCATAGAGCGCGGCCGCCGTCACTTCGGCAATCATGAAGCCGGAGTTGATGCCGGGTTCGGGAGTCAGGAACGGCGGCAGCCCAAAATTCAATGCGGGATCGACCAGCGTGGCGATGCGGCGTTCGCTGATCGCGCCGATCTCCGACAAGGCCAGCGCAATCTGGTCGGCGGCGAATGCGACCGGCTCGGCGTGAAAATTTCCACCCGAGACGATCTCTCCGCTCTCGACCAATACCAGCGGATTGTCGGTGACCGCGTTGGCCTCGATCGTCAACGTCCGGGCGGCCTGCATCAGGAGATCAAGCGCGGCGCCGGCCACTTGCGGCTGGCAGCGCAGGCAATACGGATCCTGCACGCGCTCGTCGCCTTCCAGATGCGAGTTCCTGATATCGCTGCCCTCCAGCAACGCGATCAGCGCCGCGCCGGCTGCGATCTGCCCGGCATGCCCGCGCAATTGCTGGATCTCCGAGCGAAACGGCGCCGTCGAAGCCATCGCGGCATCGACCGACAAGGCGCCGGTCACCAGCGTCGCGCAAAGCAGGCCGCGGGCCCGCAACAGCCCGGAAATGGCATAGGCCGTCGAAAATTGCGTGCCGTTGATCAAAGCGAGGCCTTCCTTCGGCCCGAGCGTCACCGGCTTGAGATCGGCGGCGGCGAGCGCATCAAGGCCCGGCACGACCTTGCCATCGATGAGCGCCTGCCCCTCGCCGATCATGACGGCCGTCATATGCGCCAGCGGCGCCAGGTCGCCGGACGCGCCGACCGATCCCTGTTGCGGCACCAGCGGATAAACGCCGCGGGCCAGCATGGCCTGCAGTTGCTCGATGATGTCGCGGCGGACGCCCGAAGCGCCGCGGCCCAATGAGACGATCTTCAGCGCCATCATCAGGCGCACGATCGGCTCGGGCGTCGGCGTCCCTACCCCACAGCAATGCGACACAATCAGGTTCCGCTGCAGCAGCGTCGTCTGGTCCGGAGCAATTCGTTTCGACGCCAGTTTTCCGAACCCGGTATTGATGCCATAGATCGGCGCTTCCGCCCCAGCGGCCTTCGCAACAATGACCGATGCCGCCTCGACGCGTGGCCAGAACGATGGATCGAGCACGACGGCCGCACCCGCAACCACTTGCGCCAGTTCGTCGAGACTAACTCTGCCGGGCGAAACAACAATGGATGCGACGCGGTCGCTCATCGCCCCCTCCAGACCCGGCTATGCAACGGGTTGAAGCCCATCCGGTAGACGAGCTCGGCCGGCCGCTCGATATTCCAGATCGCGAGATCGCACCATTTGCCGGCCTCGAGCGTACCGGTCTCACCGAGAACGCCGAGCGCCCGCGCCCCTTCGCGCGTCACACCGGCGAGGCATTCGGCAACATTCAACCTGAATAGCGTCGCGCCCATATTCATGGCCAGCAACAGCGACGTCAGCGGCGAACTGCCGGGATTGCAGTCGGTCCCCAGCGCCATGTGCACGCCGTGGGCGCGGAACAGTTCGACCGGCGGCTTGGTCGTCTCGCGGATGAAATAGAACGCACCCGGCAACAGTACAGCCACCGTGCCGGCCCGCGCCATCCCCGCGACGCCGGCTTCATCGGTGTACTCCAGATGATCGGCGGACAGCGCAGAGAATTCCGCAGCAAGCGCCGCCCCGCCAAGGTTCGACAACTGATCCGCATGCAGTTTGACCGGCAATCCCAGTGCGTTGGCCGCACGAAACACCCGCGCCGTTTGATCGCTCGAAAAAGCGATGCCTTCCATGAAGGCGTCCACGGCGTCGGCAACGCCGGCCTGCGCTACCGCCGGCAGCATCTCGCGGCAAACAAGCTCGATGTAGCGATCCTTGTCGCCATCGGCTTCCGGCGGCAGTGCATGCGCGCCGAGAAACGTGGTTCGGATGCTGACCGACCGCTTGCGGCCTACCGCACGCGCGGCTGACAGCTGTCGCATTTCGGTTTCGGTGTTGAGCCCGTAGCCGGATTTGATCTCGACCGTCGTGACGCCCTCGCCGATCAGCGCATCGAGCCGCGGCAGCGCGCCGGCAATGAGGTCCGCCTCACTGGAGGCCCGCGTCGCGGCGACCGTCGAGACGATGCCGCCACCCGCGAGCGCGATCTCTTCGTAGCTTGCGCCCTGCAGCCGCAGCTCGAACTCGTGCGCACGATTTCCACCGAACACCAGATGAGTATGACAATCGATCAGCCCGGGCGTGATCCACCGCCCCGCGCAATCGATCCGCTCGGTCGCATCGGCGTCAGATGGAAAATCGGGGCGGCTGCCTGCAAAGGCGATGCGGCCATCGCGTGCCGCGATCACGCCGTGCTCGATCACGCCGAGGCCGGCCAAATCCCCGCGAACGGTGGCGAGCCGGGCATTTTGCCAAATTCGATCGAAGCGCTCGGCCATGCAGCATTTCCCTCAAGGGCAGAAGCTTGACGGGGATATCGATATGTCTATACATATTATCGTGTTGGTGTTCTGTCCACCCGGTTTGGAAACATGTCCACTCTGCATTTTGGGTCAGCGCTGCTTCCCACGGGGTGGGCCGACGACGTGCAGGCGGTTGTGACCGATGGCATCATTACCAAGGTTACGGCCGGCACGGCGCCGCAAGCCGGCGACGAACGCCACCAACTGGCCATCCCCGGCATAGCGAGCCTGCACAGTCACGCGTTCCAGCGTGGCATGGCGGGGCTTGCCGAAGCACGCGGCGAGACCGCGGACACGTTCTGGACATGGCGAGAGACGATGTATCGTTTCGCGCTGGGCATGACGCCCGAGGACACCGAGGCCGTCGCAACGCTGCTCTATGTCGAGATGCTCGAGCAAGGTTTTACGCGCGTCGGAGAATTCCACTATCTGCATCATGCCCCCGATGGCGCACCCTACGCCAATCCCGCCGAGATGGCGACGCGAATTGCACACGCCGCCGAGATCACCGGCATCGGGCTGACGTTGCTGCCGAGTTTCTACGCACACGGCTCCTTTGGTGGCGCCGCGCCACATGCCGGCCAGCGCCGCTTCGTTTGCGCGATCGACCAGTTCGCCAAACTGATTACCGCCACAAGGTTGGCCGTCCGCGAATTGCCCGGGGCCAATGTCGGTATCGCTCCGCACAGCCTGCGCGCCGTGACGCCGGACGAATTGGCGGCCATCCTGCCGCTCGCAGAAGGCGGACCCATCCATATTCACGCCGCCGAACAGACCAGGGAAGTCGAGGAATGCATCGCCTGGTCGGGCCGGCGGCCGGTGGAGTGGCTGCTCGAACATGCGCCCGTCGATCGGCGCTGGTGCCTGATCCATGCGACGCATACCAGCGCGACCGAAATCGCCACGCTTGCCCGGAGCGGCACTGTCGCAGGCCTCTGCCCGATCACCGAGGCAAGCCTCGGCGACGGGATTTTTCCGGCCCGAGAATTCCTTGACGCCGGCGGCCGGTTCGGCGTCGGCACCGATTCCAATGTCCTGGTCGGCGTCGCCGACGAACTACGCCAGCTCGAATATGGCCAGCGGCTCAAACATCGCGAGCGCAATGTGCTCTCCGGCGGACCCGGCATCTCGACCGGTCGCGCGCTGCTCGACTCGGCGCTCGCCGGTGGCGCCCAAGCGCTGGCGCAGCCAATCGCCGGGCTGCAAGCAGGTGCACGCGCTGACATCGTAACGCTCGACACCGCGCATCCCTCGTTCGCCGGGCGCCGCAGGGATGCCGTCCTCGATGGCTGGATTTTCGCCGCCAATGCGGGTGTCATCGACTGTGTCTGGGCAGGCGGCAACAAGGTCGTCGAGGGCGGGCGCCATCGGCTTCGCCAGAAGGCGCGCGATACGTTCAATGCAGCAGTGCGAAGGCTCGTCGCATGAGCCTTTCGATCGAACGCGACAAGCCCCGGGCAACCGACAAGCCGACGCTGTACAAGCAAATCCGGCTCGATATCGAACGCCGCATCCTGACCGGCGAATGGCCGCCGGGCCACCGCATCCCGTTCGAACATGAACTTATGGCGCACTATGGCTGCGCGCGGATGACCGTGAGCAAGGCGCTGTCGGAACTGGCGCAAGCCGATCTCATCGAACGGCGGCGGCGGGCCGGCACCTTTGTGCGCCGTCCCAAATTCCTGTCAGCGGTCCTGACGATTCCTGATATCCGCGCGGAAATCACCGCGCTTGGCCGCAGCTATGGCTACCAATTGATCCAGTGTTCGCGCCGCGCCGGCAACGCCGCCGACCGCGCTCGCCTTGGGGTACGAAAGACCGGCAAGGTGATCGCGATTGCCTGCCGCCACAGCGCCGATGGCGTGCCGTTCGCGATCGAGGACAGATTGATTGATCTCGAGGCGGTCCCCGAAGCCGCTACGGCTGATTTTGCGATCGAGCCGCCCGGCACCTGGCTGCTCCACCACGTTCCATGGACGGAAGCCGAGCATTCGATCAGCGCCATCGTGGCAGACGACGAGGCCGCGGCCGCACTGGATATTACGGTCGGCGCGCCCTGCCTCGTGATCGACCGCCACACCTGGCGTAGCGCACGGACGCTGACAGCAGTGCGCCTGCTGTACCCGGGCGAGTCCCACAAACTGGTTGCCCGCTTCAAAGGCGGCTGAGGAATGCGCATGAGGTCCGGCACAGTTTATGCAACACTATGCGGCAGCACTCCCCGCGCGAAATGTGAAACAGACGAACGGAACGCAATCCATATACCGGCAAAGGAACACCATCATGCTTAGTTTTAGATTATTCGCCGCCACCGCCGCTCTCCTGGTTTCCGCACCAGCCGTCGCACAGGATGTCAAGGTCGGCATCGGTATCTCGGGATGGACCGGCTTTGCACCGCTCACGCTGGCAAACCAGGCGGGCATCTTCAAGAAGAACGGCCTCGATGTGACGATCAAGAAGATCCCGCAGAAGGACCGCCATCTGGCCATTGCGTCAGGTGACATCCAGTGCGCGGCGACCACGGTGGAGACCTGGATTTCCTGGAATGCCAATGGCGTGGCGACCAAGCAGATCTTCCAGCTCGACAAGAGCTACGGCGCCGATGGCATGGCAACGCGAAACGACGTGACGTCGATCAAGGACCTGAAGGGCAAGACCATCGCCGCGTCCGCACCCGGCACCGCTCCCTATTTCACCCTGGCCTGGATGCTCAAGAAAAACGGCCTCTCGGTCAAGGACGTGACCGTGGTCAACCTGGAGCCCGCCGCGGCCGCGCAGGCCTTCGTGGCCGGTCAGAACGATGCCGCCATGACCTACGAGCCTTACCTCTCGACGGTGCGGGCCGCGCCGGACAAGGGCAAGATCATCGCCACCACCCTCGACTACCCGATGATCATGGACACGTTCGGCTGCACGCCGAAATTCCTGACCGAGAATCCGAAGGCCGCGCAGGCGCTGGCCGACAGCTATTTCGAGGCGGTGGCCCTGATCGAAAAGGACAAGACCAAGTCTTACGAGATCATGGGGTCAGACGTGAAGCAGTCCGGTGAGCAGTTCGGCAATTCGGCAAAATATTTGCGCTGGCAGGACAAGGCCGCGAACCAGAAATTCTTCGCGGGCGAGTTCCAGGCGTTCACCAAGGAAGCTGGAGAGCTGCTGCTAGAGATCGGCATCATCAAATCGATCCCGAAGACCGACGACCTCTTTGACCCGAGCTTCATTAAGTAGACCGGCTCGGCGACGCACCGGTCCCGCTTCTGCATTTTTGGAAGCGGGACTTGCCGCGACCGGCGCCCTGCGCTTTGAGGAATATCCCCGTGATACGTCCGCTAGATCCTGTGACATCGAAGCAGCGCGTGGCCTACGGCTTTGCGTTCTTCGTCCTGTTCGTTGCGCTGTGGGGATGGGCAACGTTTGGCGGCTACGTATCCAAAACGTTTCTCGCCAACCCGCTGACCATGCTGCAGGAAGGCTGGGAACTACTGACCAAGCATGGCTTTCTGTTCGACATCGGCATGACGATATGGCGGGTGATCGGCGGCTTCGTGCTGGCGGCGATCATCGCGGTGCCGCTCGGCGTTCTCATGGGCGCTTACAAGCCGATCGAGGCTTTTCTCGAGCCGTTCGTCTCGTTCGCGCGCTACCTGCCCGCCTCGGCTTTCATTCCCCTGTTGATCCTGTGGGCCGGCATCGGCGAATTGCAAAAACTGCTGGTGATTTTTATCGGCTCGGTGTTCCAGATCATCCTGATGATCGCCGTGAATGTCGGCAACACGAGGCGCGATCTCGTTGAGGCCGCCTACACGCTGGGTGCCGGCGACAGCGGTATCATCCGCCGCGTGCTGCTGCCCTCGTCTGCCCCCGAAATCGCAGAAATCCTCCGGCTCGTTTTGGGTTGGGCGTGGACCTACGTCATCGTCGCCGAATTGATCGGTTCATCGTCGGGCATCGGCCACATGATCACCGACAGCCAGGCGCTGCTCAACACCGGCCAGATCATCTTCGGCATCATCGTCATCGGGTTGATCGGCCTCATCTCGGATTTCATGTTCAAGGCCTTCAACGCCTGGCTGTTTCCGTGGAGATTGGCGTGACCACGCTGAAGATCGATCAGGTCTCGCGCGTTTTCCCTGCACGCCAGGGCAATGCGCCGACGCGGGCGCTGGAACCGACCAATCTTGACGTCGGCAACAACGACTTCGTCACCATCCTCGGCCCGTCGGGCTGCGGAAAATCCACGCTGCTGCGCATCATCGCCGGACTTGACCGGCCGACCAGCGGCCGCGTCATTCTCGACGGACAGGAGGTCGCGGGCCCCGGCGCAGATCGCGGGATGGTGTTTCAATCGTACACCCTGTTCCCATGGCTGACGGTGCGGGAAAACATCGCGTTCGGCCTGCGCGAGCGCGGGATTTCCGAGGCGGAACGCGGCAAGATCGCCGATGGATTCATCCAGCGGGTCGGTTTGTCGGGCTTTGAAAATCACTGGCCGAAGCAACTCTCTGGCGGCATGCAGCAACGAACGGCGATCGCCCGTGCGCTGGCCAATGATCCCAAGATCCTGCTCCTCGACGAGCCCTTCGGCGCGCTGGATAACCAAACCCGTGTGCTGATGCAGGAAATGCTGCTCGGCATCTGGGAACGCGACCAGAAGACCGTGCTGTTCGTCACCCACGATATCGAGGAGGCCATCTTCCTCGGCAGCCGCGTCATCGTCATGAGCGCCCGCCCCGGCCGCATCAAGGCCGAGATCGCGATCGATCTTCCCCACCCGCGATCCTACAAGATCAAGACCGCGCCCGAATTCGTCCAGTTGAAGGAGCGGCTGGTGGAGGAGATCCGTGCCGAAGCATTGAAGGTTGCGGTTGACGCCTGACGAACGCTCGCCGCCCCGCTGATTTCCTGTCCCGGAGCAAGCAGTTCCAGTGCGGCGAGCCAGGCCTATTCTATCTTTGCATGGGGTTGTTTTCGAGATTTTGTGTTTGGGTCCGATATGGTCCCTTTCGTCCAGCCCAATGCCGGCGCAACCGTTTCGGCGACCAGCTCGATCGATCGCAGAATAAGGGGATGCGGCGGATCGATTGAATGCGCCTGAAACACAAGATCGGTCACCCGTTCCAATGTGCTGTCGGCACGGAGCGAGGCGATGACGTCGGCAGGCGTCCCGACATGGGTGTCGAATGCGGCGATCATGTCACTCAACGCCTCCCCCGGCGGGGCATGACCGGCTGCGATGAAGCTCGCGCGCGCGCGCCGCAGCCCGACGTCCGCCAGCCGCAGCGCTTCCTTGCGATCGTCGGCGGCAAACACGCTGCGCGATGCCATGATCCGGGGCTCGCGGCCCGGCGGCAGCGCGTCGAGGTAAGCGTCGATGATGGGATGCTGAATCTCGGCAAGCGACGCGTGGGGGGCTTCCCTTGACCGCGGCTGCGTTCGCGACAACAGCAAACCGTCGCCCGCCTTGCCGGCCCTCGCCCCGCCGCTCACCGAAAAGGTCGCCTGCCAGATCCGGTCGCACAATTGCGGTCTTGCTGGATAGAGTGTATCGCCGCCGGCAAGCGGCGCGCCGGCCAAGGCGTTGCGGACGATGTCGAGATTATCAGCAAAAATCTCCGCGCGCTGCGCACTGTCGAGCCCAAAGGCGGCAAAGGCCGACGGGTTTCCCCCGGTGCCGACACCCAGTTCAAAACGGCCATTCGACAACAGATCGAGGACCGCGGCGTCCTCCGCCACCCTTACAGGATTTTCGAGCGGCAGGGTAACGATACCGGTGCCGAGCCGAATGCGCGACGTCTGTGCCGCGACGAAGCCGAGAAAAGCAAAGGGCGCCGGAAGCCCGCCCTCACTCTCATGAAAATGGTGCTGGGCGATCCACGCGGAATCAAGGCCTGCTGTTTCCGCGTGGGCAATCTGCGCTGCCGCGAGGCGATATCGTTCCGCTGGAGTCGCGTCATCGAGAAGGCGCGTGAAAAATCCCAATCGCTTCAAATTTGACAGACGACTCATGACGCCCTTCGGAGACTGCAACGGAAACATATATGATCGAAGCCCAGCAGCCTCTTTTCGAACTTACGACATTGGCGAAGTAAGCCGACCTGACAAGTCTGCGCATGGAAAGCAGCACAGTCAAATCGGCGCGAGAAGCTTTATCAGGTCTCAATGCCGACGACACCGTCGATCAGATTGAGGCCCAGCAGGAATTCGGAGCTGAGGTGGGTGCGCACCAGTGGTTCGACGACAATACCGTGCGCCAGCAACGCTGCCTCGCTGCGGCGCGCTTCGACCGCCTGCCCGATCGATACCGCGGCGAATCTGAACTCCGCTCCCGGTCGCGCCTGCGCCAGCCGGCCAAGATCGGGACCGATGATGGTGGCAATCTTCGGATAGCCGCCGGTGGATTGACGATCGGCCATCAGCACGATCGGACGGCCGTCGCCCGGCACCTGGATCGCTCCCATGGCGATCCCGTCAGACACGATGTTGTAGCCACGCACGTGTGTCAGTTGGGGTCCGTCAAGGTAATACGCCATGCGATCGACCCTGGCGGAGACGGTCCAGGGTCCGGCGAGAAAGGCGGCGATCTGATCCGCGGCGAAGTAATCATGTTGGGGGCCAAGCACCACGCGAATGGTGTCGAGGGGACGGTCGAGCCACGGTGCCGCGATGGCGCCCAGCGATGGCTTCGAAGAGGCGGATCGTTCGATGGCGAGACAATCGCCCGCGGCGAGCGCGCGGCCATTCAGGCCGCCGAAGCCGGTGCGCGTGTGGGTGGCATGAGAGCCCAGCACCTTTGGCACGACGAAGCGTCCGGCCACCGCCAGATAGCACCAGGAGCCGCGAGCCCCGGCGCGAATTTTCAGCACGGCGCCTTGCTCCAGATTGAGAACCAACGCCGGCGGCAGCGGCCTGCCGTCGAGGCTCAGCGAGAATTCGCCGCCGGCGACGGCGACACTGAGCGGTCCGGTTTCGGCGGTCACTTCAAGTCCGCCGACGGACACCTCGATCGCGGTGGCGCCCGCGGCATTGCCGACAACAAGGTTTGCCGTGGCATGCGCCAGCGGTTCCATCGGGCCTGCAGCGGTGACCCCAAAGCGCAGATAGCCGTGTCGACCGCCATCTTGCAGCGTCGCACCCGGCCCGGCGGACAGGATGCGAAGGATCGCCTCCGAAGCGGCAGCCCTCATGCGGCACGCTTGCGGGCAACAATTTCGCCGCTCGCCGCCCGTCGCTCCAGAATCCAAAAGGTCTCCAGAGCGATCGGGTCGAACCGCAGGATATCGCCGGCCTGGATCAGAAACGCATCCTTGCGTTCCGCGGCGTAAAGACGCTCCGGAGTCCGGCCGATCACATACCAGCCGGTCGGCATCACGAACGGCGCAACTGTGCAGAGACCGCCGCCAATCAACACCGCGCCAGCCGGATGCGGTGGCCTCGGTGTCGCCCGGCGCGAGATCTTGAGTGGCTCCGGCACACCGCCGAGATAAGTCTGGCCCGGCGTGAAGCCACACATATAGACGCGATAGGTCGCCTCCACATGCAATGCGACCGCTTGGTCCCGCGTGAGACCGAGGATGTCAGCGGCCTCGTCGAGATCCTCGGCCAGCGCCGGGTCGTAACAACAGGGCAATGTCCAGGTGACGCCCTCGCCCCGCCTTCCGGCAAGACCCTTCGCCATACGGCGGACCATGGCGACCAGCGCTTCCCTGTCTATCTGCAGGGGATCATAATGGATCATGAGCGAGCGATACGTCGGCACGAATTCACGCGTTCCGGCCGGCGGATTGGCGCGCAACGCCGCATCGAGAGCCAGCACGCTGTCGTTGATCGCGGGATCGACCGTCTCGCCGAATTCGACGACGAGCGCGGCTTCTCCCGCATCCAGAAAACGTGGAACGGCTTGCAGCGTCATACCTTCATCGGCCTGAACGGCTTCAGCGTAACATCGGCCTGCTCCAGCCGCTCGCGCACGCGGGTGGCGGTCGCGACGGCATGGTCGGAATCGCCATGAACGCAAATCGAGCGGATCGGTGTCGGCAAGTGTTCGCCGCCTGCCGTGATCACCGCGCCGGCCTGCACCATCGCGAGCACGCGCGCGGCAGCTTCCTCCGCGCCTTCGATCATCGCGCCTGGTTGGCCGCGCCGGATCAATTGGCCGGTTTCGGTGTAGCCGCGATCGGCATAGATTTCCTGATAGATTTCGAGCCCGGCGGCTTCGCCGGCCGCGACCAGTTCCGTCACCGCGATGGCCAGCAACGCCAGGCTGGGGTCGACCGCCCGTACCGCCCGCGCGACGGCGTCGGCGACGTCACGTTCCTCGCAGGCGATGTTGCCGAGCGCGCCGTGGGTCTTCACATAGGTGATGCGATGGCCGCTGTAAGCCGCAAGCGCCATGGCGGCGCCGACCTGGTAGGCGACGAGCCGTTCGATCTCCCCGTTCGAGAACGGGAGACGGCGGCGACCAAAACCCCACAGATCCGGAAACCCGGGATGGGCGCCCACCGCGACGCCACGTTTGCGCGCAAGGGCAAAAGTCTGCGCCATCACCTCGGGATCGCCGGCATGAAGCCCGCAAGCCACGTTGGCGGAGGTGACGATGGACAGCATGGCCTCGTCATCACCGCAGCGATAAGTCCCAAACCCTTCGCCAAGATCGGAATTGAGATCAACGGTTGGCATGGCGGTCTCCTGGGCGGTGCGGTGTCCGCGAATGAACATCACCTTCGCCGCGAAACACGGAATGGTAAAGTCGGGAGCGATCGATCGACGCCGATACCTGCCCTGCAACGCGGCCATGGCACCAGACCGGCCCCCCGGCACTGCACCGAAAAGGTTAACGCCAGGGGGCGTCGGCCCGTTGAGCCTTCCAAACGCCGTTGTATTCGGCCAAAATTTGATTATATTGCTCTCTCAGCTGCAACCGCTGCTGAATATTACGTTGGTGTGACCAGGCCCGTCTGTTCAGGCGGGCCGTCGCCGTTTCAGGGTTTGTAGCGATGACTCGTTCCAATCGGGTTGATCATATTCGCATTACGTCGCACCCGGCGCCGGGTGCCAAACTCAACTTTCCGATCGCCTGGGGCGCCGCCAGCGCGCGCGAGCGCGGACCGGTGATCGGCACGGTGTCGCGCCCGCAGGACCGCAACGTGATCGGCACCCATGGCGGTTCCTATTCGGTGTATCGTGCGCTCGCCGTCTCCTCCGGTGCGCTGGACCCGATCCGGCGTCCGGACCTCACCAACACCCATCCCGCCGAAACCATCGGGCCGTTTCCGCAATGGACGGATCCGCAGCGGATCGTTTCACTCGATCCCTGGGGACACCTCGCCGCGGATAATTTTGCAACCGAAATCGCCGAGGGCATCGACATCCGTCCCAGCATTGCCATCACGCGCGCGCGTCTGGATCTGCCCGAGCTGCAGGCTGCGATCGAAGCCGGACGGCTCAAGCACGACGGCGAGTTCGTGCACAAGAACGGCAGCGTCTCCGTGGTCAAGATCGCGATCGACCCGGTGTGGTATCTGCCGGGTCTGGCGGAGCGCTTCGCAACCACCGAAAACAATTTGCGCCGGCAATTGTTCGAACAGACTGCCGGCATGTTTCCGGAGCTGGTGACACGGCCGGATCTACAGGTATTTCTGCCGCCGATCGGCGGCACGACGGCCTATCTGTTCGGCGACGTTACCAAGCTGCCGGACCATCGCACCAAAATCACTTGCCGCGTCCATGACGAGTGCAACGGCTCCGACGTGTTCGGTTCGGATATCTGCACCTGCCGTCCGTACCTCATTCACGGCATCGAGGAATGCGCGCGCGCCGGCCAAAACGGTGGGCTCGGGATCATCATCTACAATCGCAAGGAAGGCCGCGCGCTCGGCGAAGTGACGAAGTTTCTGGTCTATAATGCGCGCAAGCGCCAGGAAGGCGGCGATGCCGCGGCCCAGTATTTCGAGCGCACCGAATGTGTCGCCGGCGTGCAGGACGCCCGCTTCCAGCAATTGATGCCGGATGTGGTGCATTGGCTCGGCCTGAAGCGAATCGATCGCTTCGTATCCATGAGCGATATGAAGCACGATGCGCTGACCGGCCAGGGCATCGAAATCGTCGAGCGCGTGCCCATTCCCGACGACATGATCCCGGCCGACGCGCATGTGGAAATCGCCGCAAAGAAAGCCGCCGGCTACTACACGCCCGAGCCGCAGGAAAGCCCGGACAATCCGGTCGGCCGTTCGCTCGAAAAATATTGAGCGCCAAGTGTCCCCCGCAGATCCGGAGACATTGGCTGCCTTGTCATTGCTGAACGCCCATGCGGTTCGCGAGCGTGCACACCGCATGCTCGCAATCGGCCTTGACGACAAGCTGCCGAACTTCCGTGTCCACCTCGATCGCATGGATAGCACCATCGATCTGGTGCTCGAAACCACGCGCAAGGCCTATCCCGCCTTCGACGTTCCCTTTCATTCGCGCTGGCGCCACTTCGTTGCCCGAGGGGATAATCGCTGGGCCGATATCGCCGGCCGGACCGAATGGTCCGGCCGCGCGGCCCGCGCCCGGGCTGAATTCGATCTGGCGATCGTCAGCGTCTTCCTTGATGCCGGTGCCGGGCCAGCGTGGCGCTACAACGATCCGAAGACCGGATCGGCGATCGGCCGCTCGGAAGGATTGGGGCTCGCCAGCCTCGCGATGTTCGCAGGCGGCGCATTCTCCGCCGATCCGCTTCAACCGTTGCGGGCCGATGCTGACGTGCTTGCAAATCTGGTTGTTGCCGATCTCGAGCGCGGCATGCAGGTCTCGGATCTCAATCCATTGGTCGGAATGGACGGTCGCGCTGAGCTGCTGCGACGGTTGGGCCGGCTGGTCGCCTCAAAGCCGGATGTGTTTGGCAGCCACGACACGCCGCGGCCCGGCGGCCTGTTCGACCGGCTCGCGGCGCTCGCCGACGGCGGAAAGCTACCCGCCCCGACAATCCTTGCGGAGTTGCTGCAGCAGCTCGGCCCGGTCTGGCCATCGCGGCTGACGCTGGGCGGTATCGCGCTCGGCGACTGCTGGAAGCATCCGATGTTGACCACAACGGATGCGACCAACGGACTCGTCCCGCTGCACAAGCTCTCGCAGTGGCTGGCGTATTCCCTCATCGAGCCGCTGCAAACGGCCGGCATCACCGTGACCGATATCGATGGCCTCACTGGTCTTGCCGAATATCGCAATGGCGGACTGTTCGTCGATGGCGGCGTGTTGGCGTTTCGCGATGCCGGAGCAGTCCAACAATCACACGAGGTCGCGTCACCGCTGGTCGTGGAATGGCGTGCGCTGACGGTGGCGCTGCTCGACCGCGTCGCCGAAAGTCTGCGACAGCGGCTTGGGCTCGATGCCACCTCAATGCCGCTGGCAAAAATTCTCGAAGGCGGCACCTGGGCGGCGGGTCGATTGCTGGCACGCGAACGCCGCGCCGACGCGTCGCCTCCGGTGAAAGTTATCAGCGACGGTACTGTTTTCTAGATTTGGGATTAGCAACATGGACGGCGTCACGATCGTTAATCATCCCCTGGTGCAGCACAAGCTGACGTTATTGCGGAAGAAGGAAATTTCGACCAAGTCGTTTCGCGAGCTCCTCAAGGAGATCGGAATGCTGCTGTGCTACGAGGTCACCCGTGACCTGCCGCTGGCCGACGTCGAAATCGAAACGCCGCTTGCGCATATGATGTCGCCGCAGATCGCGGGCAAGAAGCTGGTATTCGCGCCGGTGCTGCGGGCCGGCATTACGTTTGCCGACGGCATGCTCGATCTGGTGCCGACCGCCCGTATCGCCCATATCGGTCTTTACCGCGAACCGGAAACCTTCGTTGCCGTCGAATATTTCTTCAAGGCCCCGAGCGACCTGCACGAGCGGCTGGTGATCGTGATTTCACCGGTGCTGGCAACGGCCAACTCCGCCGTCGCTGCGATTGACCGGCTGAAAGAGCGCGGCGCCAACGACATCCGGCTGGTGTGCCTGATCGGCGCGCCGGAAGGCGTCGAGCGTGTGCGCGGCATTCACCCCGACGTTCCGATCTGGCTTGCCGCCATCGACCAGGGGCTGGACGACAACGCCTACATCGTGCCCGGTCTCGGCGATGCCGGCGACCGTGCCTATGGCACCAAATAGGCTGGCGAGCTACACGGCATCGGCCAAAAGGGTGCGGACGATCGGATGATTCCGGTCGGCCAGGCCGTCGATGACGTTGAAATGGTGGCGGCCGGGTTCCTCGATCGTGCAGGTTTGCGCACCGAGCCCGGTCCAGATGTTGGCAAGCAGGGCGTTCTGGCGGACGAATTCCGGGCGCTCCGCGCTGCCCACCCAGCAGGTCACGCGGGCACCAGGCAAAGGCTGCAACAGCGCGGGACTTTCGGTTTGCGCCTCGGCGTCGTCGATCCGCAACTCGGTATTCATGGCCGTTTTCAACATCGGGCGAAGATCATGGACACCGGAAATCGAGACGGTGTTGCGGATGCGCGCGCGGGCGGGCTCCGGCAGCGGCGAAGTCGCCGAAATCATGCGCGTGACCAGGTGTCCGCCTGCGGAGTGGCCTGTCAGGAAAATTGGGCCTTCCACCATCGCTGCCGCCTGCGCGATCGCGGCGGCAATTTCGCGCGTAATGTCGGACACGCGAACCTCCGGACAAAGCGTGTAGGAAGGCATCGCCACCGCATAGCCGCTTTCGACGGAACCACGCGCGAGGTGTGACCAAAAGCTCTTGTCCAGGGCGCGCCAGAAACCGCCATGGACGAACACGACCAGTCCCTTGGGCTGAACCTCGGGACGGAACAGATCGAAACGGTTTCGCGGCCGCTCGCCATAGCCGACATCAAGTGCCGCACGGCCACGACCCGCCAGTTCATCGCGGTAGGCTTGGGCGGGCTGCACCCAGGCCGCCGGCCAGCGCTCACCACCGGGGATGTTGGGGCCATTGGCGTAGGCGTCGTTCCAGTCGGAAATCTGATGAAAGATCATGCGGGTCGGTTTCCGTTTGGTCTTGAGTAGCCGGCGCAGGCGCCTACGATCAGGATTCAGTTCGACGATATCTACTCACATCGGCCGCCTGCAGGACAAGTCCAAAAGTATTTTAGATATATAACTTCCGGGCTTGAAACGATTCGCGGTCATGCGAGTATCTGCCGCCTGCGAACGAGGCCAATGATGACCGATTTCACCCGCACGCGATCCCTGTTCCACATGCCGGACGGCGTCATCTATCTCGACGGCAACTCACTCGGTCCCCTGCCCGTTGCTGCGACCGATCGCGTCCACAGCATGATGTCCGAGCAATGGGGAAACCAGCTTATCAGGGGCTGGAACAGCGCCGGCTGGATGGCCCAGCCGCGTCGCATCGGAGACCGCGTCGGCCGGCTGATCGGCGCGCCCGAGGGTACCGTGGTGATCGGAGACACCCTGTCGATCAAGGTCTATCAGGCGCTCGCAGCCGCGCTCGAACTCAATTCCCCCCGGCGTGTGGTCCTGTCCGACAATGGCAACTTTCCAACCGATCTCTACATGGCCGAGGGTCTGCTCAGATCGCTCGACCGGGGATATCAGCTCAAAATTGTCGCCCCCGAAGAAGTCGAAAACGCCATCGACGCAACGATTGCGGTGCTGATGCTGACCGAGGTCGACTATCGCACCGGCCGCCTTCACGACATGAAGGCGTTGACGCAGCAGGCACACGACGCCGGCGCATTGACGGTCTGGGACCTCGCCCATTCCGCGGGCGCCATCCCGGTCGACGTATCAGGCGCCAAAGCCGATTTCGCGGTCGGCTGCACCTACAAGTACCTCAATGGCGGTCCTGGCGCGCCGGCCTTCATCTATGTCGCACCTGACCAAGCCGACATGGCGCGGCCGGCACTTTCCGGATGGATGGGCCATCAGGCGCCGTTTGCCTTCGATCTTGATTACCGGGCAGGCTCCGGCATTGAACGGATGCGGGTTGGAACGCCTCCCGTCATTGCCATGGCCGTGCTCGACGCAGCGCTCGATGTCTGGGAGGGCGTCAGCATGAACGAGGTCCGCAAGGCGTCGATCGCGCTGGCAAATCTGTTCATCCGCGAAGTCGAAGCCCGCTGTCCGGAGTTGACGCTGGCGTCGCCGCGGGACGGCAACAAACGCGGCAGCCAGGTTTCGTTTCGCCACGCCAACGGCTACGCCATCATGCAGGCGCTGATCGCGCGCGGTGTGATCGGCGATTTTCGCGCTCCCGATGTGATCCGCTTCGGCTTCACGCCGCTTTACATCGGTGAGACCGAGGTTCGCGCGGCGGTCGATGCGATCGAGGATGTCGTGAACAATCGCCGCTGGGATGCCGCGGAGTATCGCAAAATGGCCGTCGTGACATGATCGAAAAACCCATGACCGAAAAACCCTTGACCGGAAAGCCCTTGGACCCCTCCCGCGAGGGAGCCCAGATGTCGTTCGACGGGCGGATGTCCTACAGCGATTATCTGCATCTGGAACGCGTGTTGAATGCGCAGGAACCGCGCTCGGATGCGCACGACGAACTTCTCTTCATCATCCAGCACCAGACCTCCGAACTCTGGATGAAGCTGGCGATCCACGAAATCCGCTCCGCGATCAAGGCCATCCACAACGACAAGCTTCAACCCGCCTTCAAGATGCTGTCACGCATCGCCCGAATCTTCGAGCAGCTCACCAACGCCTGGGATGTGTTGCGGACGATGACGCCGAGCGAGTATACTGAATTTCGCGACCAGCTCGGCCAATCGTCAGGCTTCCAGTCGTACCAGTACCGGGCGATCGAATTCCTCGCTGGCAACCGCAATGTTGCGATGCTCGGTCCTCATGCCCACCGCAGTGACGTGGTCGCGAAGCTGGAAGAAATTCTCGCCGAGCCTAGTCTCTACGACGAAGCCCTGCTTCTGCTCGCGCGCAATGGCTTCGACATCGGCGAAGATGCGCATCGATCGGATTGGCGCACGACGCGGACCGCAAATGACAAGGTGCTGGATGCCTGGAAGACCGTCTACGCGTCTCCCGCAAAACACTGGATGCTGTACGAACTGGCCGAAAAGCTGGTCGATTTCGAAGACTACTTCCGGCGCTGGCGCTTCAACCACGTCACGACGGTCGAGCGCATTATCGGCCTGAAGCGCGGAACCGGCGGCACGTCGGGCGTATCCTATCTGCGCAAGATGCTCGAGGTCGAACTTTTCCCGGAGCTTTGGAAAGTAAGAACGGAGCTTTGAAACGCCCTAACCGAGCTTCGGATGCGTCATGAACTCCCCGATGATCTCGGCGGGCGGCTTGACGAATTCCCCGGCGCGGCTGACGCCGAGGCCGGTGAGGCGACGAAGTTTGACCGCCATTTCAGCCATCTTCACCACGATCGGGATGCCGTTGATGACAGGCGCGCCGTCGATCGCGTGATTGCGAAGCGCTGCAAACAACAGCATCGGGATGCCGCCGCCCGGGATCAGCACTTCGACGCCCTTCGCCACCAGCGGGCGCGCTTGTTCGGCGAACAGCTCTTCGACCTCGCGCGCCAGCGTTTCTGACTCATAGGCCTTCAGGATTTGTCCGGGCTCGAACGTCATGGCGTGGGTACCCGCAACGCGGCGCTCAAGCCCGTATTTGGTGATCTGGTGGTGGAACCAGGGAATGTAGCGGGGATTGATCGTGATGATGCCGCTCCGCTGGCCGAGCTGGCAGCCGTAGAGCATCGACGATTCGCCGAGCGCCAGAACCGGAATGTCGACGACCGAGCGGGCTTCGTAGAGGCCGGCATCCTGGAAGTGGCCGATCACGAAGGCATCGTAGCCCTCGCGTTCGGCCCGCACCGCATTGCAGATCACTTCCCGTGCGCAACGAAATTCGACGATGGCGTGGGCATAGGAATCGTGGGGGGTAATGCCCTTGATGTCGACCGTGGTGCCCGGCTCGACGATGTCATCGAGGTGTTTGCGCAAACGGTCCCAATAGGTCTTGCCGTTCTCATAATCGACGTAGCTCTGATACCAGATGCGGATCGGCTTCATGGCGGGCGTCTCCTTCCGCGCGCGTCCTGTGGACGGCGCGGATTTTTATTATGACTGCGGCGCGATGATCGGGGCCGCTGCTCAGGCCAGCAGTTTCCACTGCCCCTTTTCGAGCGTGACGATGACGCGCGCGCGTTCGTCGACACCGGAATTATCATTCGGACCGTAATTGTAGACGCCGTGCGAGCCCACCACGTCCTTGGTGCGATAGAGTTCATCGCGCAACGCCGCCCGGAAGGCGGCCGTGCCGGGCGGATTCGAAGCGAGCGCGCGCTTGGCCGCGGCGGCGAAAACCAGCCAGCCATCGAAGGAATAGGCCGAGAAGGCGTCGGTCGAGGCCACGTTGTTGGCCTTGAGATGAGCGGCGCGGAATTCCAGACCGACCTTCTTCACGGGATTGCTGTCGGGCAACTGCTCGGCGACGATCACCGGGCCGGTTGGCGCCAGAACGCCCTCGACGGCCGCGCCGCCGACCCGGATGAAGTCAGGGTTGATCAGCGCGTGCGTGCCATAGATCGGGCCGCGAAAACCGCGCTCGCGCAGCGCCAGGAAGGGCAGTGCCCCCGGCGTTCCCGAACCGCCGGTCATGACGGCATCAGGCCGGGCGGCGATGATCTTGAGCGTTTGCGCGGTCACCGTGGTATCGGGGCGCGCATAGCGCTCGTCGGTCAGGATCTTGATGCCAATGGGCGCGGCCGTCTTGGACAGCGCATTGTAGACAAGATCACCCCAGGCGTCGCTGAAGCCGATATAGCCCAGACTCTTGATGCCGGCTTTTTGCATTTGCGCGACCACCGCCGCGACCATCAGCGGCGGCGGTTGCGGAATCGAAATCGCCCAGAAGCCGCCGTCACCCTTGCCCGCCGTCGGCGGAAGCGGCGAGATGGAAACGAACGGCACCTTCTGCTCGCCGGCGACCGCCGCCATCGCGACCGATCCCGGCAGGCCCGATGTCCCGATCAACAGGTCGACCTTTTCTTCTTCGACGAGCTTGCGGGCGTTTCGGGTCGATGCCGACGGATCGCCGCCATCGTCCATCTGGACCAGCCTGATCTTATGACCCTCGATCGTATCGAGGTAAGCCATGGCCGCAGCAATCCCTCTTGAATAGGGAATGCCGATGGAAGCACCCGGTCCGGTCTGACCGGTCACAAAACCGACGGAGATCGGATCGGATTGCGCCCGAAGAATCGCGGGAGCCGTGACGAAACCGGAGAGCGCTGCACCGCCGACGAGAATTTTTCGGCGCGAAATCATCTGTCTGCTCATCGTCGCTACCTCCTGTTGGGCCGCCGGTCAGTCGATGGCGGCCGGGCTGCTGAAGAAGTGGGGGGCCGGAGCGATGGCAGGCCGACGGCGGCATGGCCGCCGGTTCATCCCCGCGTCGTGGCTTGATTTACTGTTCACAGCCGCGCCATCCGCCATTCCGGACAAAAAATGTTTTAGACATAAAATATAAAAGCGTGCAGTATGGCCTCAGTCAAGAGGCAATTCACATGATCAACTTACCGATTAAAGTTGCAATTCATGCCTTATGGCCGAAGGCCGAGGGTGTCGCCGATCTGGCTGGAAAGGATCGTACTGGCCTGATCGTAAAGCCCGGTCATCACATGCAAGATCGAGGTCGCCTGCTGCAGCGCGTCCTGGGTACCGGACATGCTACCGACCAGACGGACCAGCGTGTCGCGCCGGTGCTGCAGATAAGCGTCGACGATCGCACGGCCAGACTCGGTGGGCACGTAAGTGGTGTTGCGGCGCGAGGCTCCATTGCTCGCTTTCTCGATAAAACCCAGGGAAAGCAGCTTCTTCAGTCCGTATTGCAAATTGGCAAGGTCATCGCGGTGCAGAAGCCGGGCCACATCGCTCAAGCCCTTCGGCGTGCCATTCAGATGAAGCACGTGCAGGATCGAAGCCTCGGTTCCGCCCAGCGCGTTCGTTGGCATGGCACCCAGACAGTCGCGCCGCCAGCGCGCGAACGCCGAACCGAAATGCCAGGCGGCATATTCGAACGCGTTCACGGTCTGCTCGATCGGCGAAATCTCGGCGGCTGGCTCGGCGACTGCTGCCGCTATCTGCGCCGAAACTGCTTGTTTTTTGGCCACAGAATGCCTCCTCAAATGTCAATTTCAAACAGCAATTTAATGTATTACACTGACTAATCAAGGCGCTGAACCGCATGACGACTGAAATCGCCATCATTCTGCTGCTCGATGGCATCGCCAACGGAGCGATTTATCTGCTGGCCGGGCTCGGCCTGGTGCTGATCTTTTCGGTCACCCGCGTCGTGTTCGTTCCATTCGGAGACATCACGGCGTTCTGCGTACTCTCGATCGCCGCGTTCGAACTTGGCCGGGTGCCGGGGACGATCTGGCTGGTCGCGATCCTCGCAGCCATCGCAACCGTGGTCGATGCGGCCGGCCATTATCGATCAGGCGAACACGCGCGGATCCCACGTTCGCTTTTCATGTATGGCCTGCTGCCGCTTGTTCCCTGCGTGCTGGCCTGGTTCGCCGCATCGCATGCCCTGCCCCAGGCGGTGCAGATCATCCTCGCACTGGCGCTCGTGCTGCCGATCGCCCCGTTGCTCGATCGCATTGCGTTTCGGCCCGCCGCCGATGCTTCGGTGCTGGTCCTGCTCATCATCGCGCTGGCGGTTCATTTCGCGGTCAGCGGACTGGGCCTGATGTTCTTCGGCGCCGAAGGTTTCCGCATTCGGCCATTGGTCGATGGCATCTACAGCTTCAGCGGCGTCATCGTATCGGCGCAGGTCTTGCTGATGCTGGTCACCGCCGCCCTGCTCAGCCTGCTGTTCTTCCTGTTCTTCGAGCGCTCGATGTCAGGCCGGGCGCTGCGCGCGACCGCGGTCAACCGCATCGGTGCGCGGCTGGTCGGCATCCGGCCGGCACGCACCGGCACGATCGCCTATTTCATCGCCTCGCTACTTGCCGGCGTCTCCGCCATCCTGATCGGCCCGACCACCACGATCTATTACGATTCCGGTTTCATGATCGGGCTGAAGGCCTTTATCGGCGCCATCATCGGCGGCTTCACCAGCTATCCGATCGCAGCGCTCGGCGCCGTATTCGTCGGCATCATGGAAAGCTTCGCCTCGTTCTGGGGCAGTTCCTACAAGGAAGTGATCGTGTTCGGCCTGCTGATCCCGGTGCTGCTCTGGCAGTCCTGGAAATCGGCCGGGCATGCCGACGAGGAGGGCGAGGAGATGGAAATGCCCGACGCGATCGTGCTGAGCACGCCGCTTCGCATCGGCCTGATCAGTGCCACCATCATCGCTCTGCTGATCGCGCCTGCACTGCTCGGCAGCTTCGCCATCACGCTGCTCAACTATATCGGCATCTCCGCGCTGGTCGCGCTCGGGCTGGTGTTGCTGACCGGCATCGGCGGCATGACGTCGTTTGGGCAAGCCGCCTTTGTCGGCATCGCCGCCTATGCGACGGCCTGGGCGACCGTGACGCTCAATTTGTCGCCGTGGGCCGGGTTGCTGCTGGCGCTGGCAATGACCGGGCTTGCGGCTTTGGCAATCGGCGCGCTGACGCTGCGGCTCGGCGGGCATTTTCTCTCGCTCAGCACGATCGCCTGGGGCATCTCGATCTATTTCCTGTTCGGCAATGTCCCGGGTCTCGGGCAGAACACCGGCATGGCCGGCATCCCGCCGATCACCATCGCATCGGTCCCGCTGATCTCGTCGCAAACCATCTTCTACCTGATCTGGCTGATGGTCGGGCTCGCGATGCTGGCGAGCGCCAATCTGCTCAATTCCCGCGAGGGCCGTGCGATCAGAAGCTTGCGTGGCGGCGGAGTTCTGCTCGCGAGCCTCGGCGTCAACATCTTTCGAATTCGCCTTGTCACCTTCGTGATCGCGGCCCTGCTCGCCGGGCTTGCCGGCTGGCTCTATGCGCACATGAACCGGTTCATCAGCCCGGCTCCCTTCGACGTCAAGCCCGGCATCGAATACCTGCTAATGGCGATGGCGGGCGGTGCCGGCCATATCGCAGGTGCGGTTGCCGGCTCGGCCCTGATCACGCTGCTCAAGAACTGGCTGCAGGATGTGCTGCCGCTGGTGACGAAAAACCCCGCGCAATTCGAGATCATCGCTTTCAGCATTCTCCTTGTCCTACTGCTGCAGAATGCCCGCGGCGGCCTCATTGCTTTCATCGCCAAACGCCTGCCCAAGGGTAAGCGTCCGGCGCCCGCGACCGCCGACGCGATGCCGCGCCGCGCGCTGCCCAAAACTGATACGCTGATTCTGAACGTCGAAAATGCCGTGAGGACCTTCGGCGGACTGACCGCCGTCAACAAGGTGAGCTTCGACCTCAAGGCCGGTGAGATCCTGGGCCTGATCGGCCCGAACGGGGCTGGCAAGAGCACGATGTTCAACCTCCTGACCGGCGCGCTGCAGGCCAATTCCGGTCGGATCAGTTTTCTGGGCGAGGACATTACCTATCGCCCGCAGATGGAAATCGCGCGCAAGGGCATCGCGCGAACATTCCAGCACGTCAAACTGCGGCCGAACATGAGCCTGATCGACAACGTCGCCCTTGGCGCCTATGCGCGCACCGCGACCGGCTTCCTCAAGAGCGCGCTGCGCCTCGACCGCGCCGAGGAGCGGCGGACGCTGCACGAGGCCCAGCGGCAATTGCAGCGCGTCGGCCTCGGCGACAAATCTTACGAACTCGCCGGCAACCTGCCGCTCGGCGGACAGCGCATCCTCGAAGTTGCCCGCGCGCTGGCGGCCGATCCCGTGCTGGTGGTGCTGGACGAGCCGGCCGCAGGCCTGCGGCCACCCGAGAAGGAGGCGCTTGCCAAGGTCTTGCGCCAAATTCGCGACGAAGGCGTCACGATCCTGATCGTCGAGCATGACATGGATTTCGTCATGGGACTGGTCGACCGGCTGGTTGTGATGGAGTTCGGCTGCAAGCTGGTCGAGGGCAATCCGGCAGCGGTCCGCGCCGATCCGAAGGTGCAGGAAGCCTATCTCGGAGGCGTATTATGAGCGCGATGCTCGAGATCACAGACCTTCATGTGGCTTACGGCAAGGTCGAAGCCGTGCGCGGCGTGTCACTGTCGCTGCAAACGGGCCAGATCGTCACGGTAATCGGGCCGAACGGCGCGGGCAAGACCACTCTGCTTGCCGCCACCATTGGCCTCTTGCCGTCGCGTGGCCGGCTCATCTTCGAGGGCCAGGATCTGCTCAAGCTGGACGTCGAGGCCCGCGTCGAGCACGGCTTCTGCCTGGTACCCGAGACGCGGGAGTTGTTCGGAGAGTTGACGGTCTACGACAATCTCGTGCTCGGCGCCTACCCGCGCCGTTCGGATCGTGCCTTCGTGGCCCGCGCGCTCGAGGAGACCTACGGGCGTTTTCCACGCCTTGCCGAACGGCGCGCGCAACGCGCCGACACGCTTTCGGGCGGCGAACGTCAGATGCTTGCGCTGGGCCGCGCGCTGATGTCGGCGCCGCGGCTCCTGATGCTCGATGAGCCGAGCCTCGGCCTCGCGCCGCTGATCGTGCGTGATATCCTGCGCATTGTGGCTAGCCTGCGCGACGCCGGCGTCTCGATCCTGCTGGTCGAGCAGAATGCAAAGGCGGCGCTCGAAATCGCGGACTATGGCTACGTGCTGGAAACCGGCGAGATCGTGCTTGACGGTGAAGCCAGCAGCCTGCTCGGCGATGCGCGCGTGCAGGCAACTTATCTTGGCGGAGGGCATTGACCGCCATGGCTAACCGCATTGCAAGTTACGACGGGGTCGCCGTCGCGGTTCCCGTCACCGTGCCCTATGAGCGCTTCTCCATCCGCGGCGCGCATTGGTTCATCGCCCGCGCGCTCAAGGCGCTGCTCGATGGCGCGGGCATTTCCAAGGACGAAGTCGACGGCCTGTGCGTGGGGAGCTTCACGCTGGCGCCCGACAGTGCCGTCGGCCTGACCCAGCATCTCGGCCTCACGCCGCGCTGGCTCGATCACGTACCGATGGGCGGCGCGTCCGGCATTGTCAGCCTGCGCCGCGCCGCACGCGCGGTTCAGGCAGGTGACGCCGAGATCGTCGCCTGCATCGCCGGCGACACCAACCATGTCGACAGCTTCCGTCTCAGCACGGCGACCTTCAGTATGTTCGCGCAGGACGCGGTCTATCCCTATGGCGCCGGCGGTCCCAACACCAGTTTTGCCTTCTTGACGGCCTATTACATGCGCACCTATGGCGCCAAGCCTGAGGATTTCGGCAAGCTTTGCGTTGCCCAGCGTTCGAACGCGTTGCACTTTCCCCATGCGCTGTTCAAGAAGCCGCTGACGCTTGACGAGTATCTCACGGCCCGCCCTGTGGCCGACCCGCTTCGGCTGTTCGATTGCGTGATGCCGTGTGCGGGCGCCGAGGCCTTTCTTGTGATGAGCGAGGATCGGGCGCGGCGCCTTGGGCTGCCGCACGCGCGGCTGACCGGCGCCATCGAGCGGCACAACGCATTCCCTGACGATCCGGTGCAGCACCGCGGCGGCTGGGCAATGGACCGCGATCGCCTGTACGAAAGCGCGGGCGTCGGGCCTGAAGACATCGACCTGCTCGAGGCCTATGACGATTATCCTGTCATCTGCGTGCTGCAGATCGAGGACCTCGGTTTCTGCGGCAAGGGCGAAGGGCCGGACTTCATTCGTCGCAATACTTTTGAAGCGAACGGCAGCTTTCCCTTCAACACTTCGGGCGGCCAACTATCGATCGGCCAAGCCGGTGCCGCCGGCGGCACGCTCGGGATCGTCGAGGCAATCCGGCAAGTCACGGGACAGACGCTCGGCGCCCGGGTCGAGAACGCGCGCCACGCGCTGGTCTCCGGATTCGGCATGATCAATTTCGACCGGGGCCTTTGCACAGGTGCCGCCATTCTCGCCGCAACATGATTGGGACTTGATGATGAGTGAAACAATCAAACGGCCGAAGCGCAAGAACCCGATCCTGAAGACGCGCGCGCCGACGCTGCCGCCGGACCGCCGCAGCCGGATTGCGCTCGGCCTCGTTCGCGGCGCGGCGCTGGGCAACCTCGAACTGCAATGCTGCGCGGCCTGCGGCACCGTGCAATATCCGCCGCGCGAGGCCTGCGTTCGCTGTCTGTCGGCCGAACTCGAATGGACCGTGATGAGCGGACGCGGCGAACTCGTCAGTGAGACTACGTTGCATCATTCCCAGGAGTTGTTCTTTCGCGAACGTATGCCCTGGCGGCTCGGACTGGTACGTCTGGCCGAAGGTGTCAGCCTCGTCGCCCATCTCGACGCGCGCTGCGGTCCGGCGCCGTCCGCCGTACGTGTCGAGGCCGTGCTCGACCGCGCCGGCCAGGCCGCGCTCGTCGCCAAGCCTGATGGTGGCGATACCGCACTCGCCGACGAGCCGAAACTGCGCAATTTCACGTCGGATCCAAGATTCCGCAAAGTGCTGGTCACCGACGCCAAGTCACCCGTCGGCCAGGCTGTCGTGAAAGCGGTGCTGGAGGCCGGCGCCGACCTCGTCTGGGCCGGCCATTGCGAACCCTGGAAGAACCCGCCGGGCTGGCCGGCGATTGCGGAACTGCCGAAGGTGACGTTGGTTCCGCTCGATGTCACCGACACTAAATCGGTCAACGAACTTGCCGCCGAACTCGGCTTCAAGGTCGACATCGTGATCAACACATCAGAGCATCATCGCACGTTCGGAATCTTCGGCCGCACCGGCGTCGAAACCGCAAGGGCGGAGATGGAGACCAATTGCTTCGGCCTGTTGCGGCTAGCGCAGGCGTTCGGTCCGGTCATGCAGTCGCGCGGCGCCGATGGCGACGCCAGCGCGGTCGCCTGGGTCAACCTGCTGTCGATCTATGCGCTGTCCAATTTTCCGCAGCACGCGACCTATTCGGCGTCGATGGCCGCGGCCCTTTCGGTCGCGCAGGCGCTTCGGGCCGAGATGCGCACCGCCGGCATCAGGGTCGTCAACATCTTTCCGGGACCGATCGACGACGAATGGAATCAGCTGCTGCTGCCGCCGAAATTGGCGCCATCCGCGGTCGCTCGCGCCATCATCGGCGCGCTCAAAGGATCGGTCGAGGACGTCTATCCCGGCGACATCGCGCAGGACTGGCTCGCGCGTTTTCGTGACAATCCGAAGGCACTGGAACGGGAGCTTGGCCGATGAAACCGCATGATCCAGCACCCGGCCTCGAGATCCTGGCGGGCTTCACCGCAGCACTCGCCACCGGCGCGATCCGCATTGTCGATCTCACACAGACGCTTGGCCCGGATTTTCCGAGCATCGTGATGCCGCCGGAAATAGGCCAGAGCCGCGCCTTCCGCATGGAAGAGATTTCCCGTTACGACGAACGCGGCGGCGCCTGGTACTGGAACAATCTGTCCTTTGGCGAACATACCGGCACGCATTTCGACGCCCCGATCCATTGGGTCTCGGGCCGCGATCTGCCCAACAGCTCGACCGATACGATCCCGGTCGCCGATTTCATCGCGCCCGCCGTGGTGATCGACTGCTCCAGGGAATCCGCAGATAATGCCGACTTCCTGCTGACGCCGGATTTCATCAAAGCCTGGGAAGCCGTGCACGGCAAAATCCCACCGCGATGCTGGGTGCTGATGCGAACCGACTGGTCGAAGAAGACCGATCCGGCGGCCTATCAGAATTTCGACGAGGTCGGACAGCACACGCCCGGCCCCGATCCGGACGCGGTACGTTTCCTGCTCAACGAGCGCGACGTGCTCGGCTTCGGCACCGAAACCATCGGCACCGATGCGGGCCAGGCGGCGCATTTCTTGCCTCCCTATCCGTGCCATTACTACATGCACGGTGCCGGACGCTACGGCCTGCAATGCCTGACCAATCTCGACCTGCTGCCACCGACCGGAGCCTCCCTGATCGCGGCGCCGCTGAAGATCCAGCAAGGCAGCGGCAGCCCGTTGCGCGTGCTGGCGCTGGTGTCGCGCCCATGTACCTCCGTGCGCCCGGCATGATTCCGCTTGCACCGGATGACCGGACGCTGCCGCGCATGCTCGAGCTTCAGGCCATCAGTCATGGCGACCGCACGTTAGTCTCCTGCGCAAACGATTCATGGACGTTCCGCGACGCACGCGACATCGCGGCCGGCCGAGCCGCGACGTTGCGCGCGGCTGGCGTTTCGGCCGGTGACCGGGTCGCGATCCTCTGCTCCAATCGCCTTGAAATGTTGGAGATCATTTTGGGATGTGGCTGGATCGGCGCCATCGCGGTCCCGATCAACACCGCGGCAATGGGACCGCAGATCGGTTACTACCTGTCCAATTGCGGCGCGCGGCTGTTCACGATCGAGGCGCAATTCGTCGAGCGCCTGGCGCATGTCTCCGAAGGCATGGCATCGCTTGGTTCAATCTGGGTGATCGGCGGCGCTGCCCCACCCGGCGGTGCAGCGCCGTCGATGGAGGTCATGCCACCGCGCGCCGCCCCGATCGCGGCAGCACCTGTCAGTCCCGGCGATACGCTCGCGATCATCTATACCAGCGGCACGACGGGACCATCCAAGGGCGTGATGTGCCCGCATGCGCAGTATTACTGGTGGGGCGCTCACTCGTGCCGTATCCTGGGCGTGACGGCCGACGACGTGCTTTGCACGACGCTGCCGCTGTTCCATATCAATGCGCTCAATACCTTTGCCCAGGCGCTCCTCGGTGGCGCGCGCATGGTGCTCGAACCGCGCTTCTCGGCCTCCGGTTTCTGGCCGGCCATGATCCGCAACGAAGCAACGGCGATCTATCTGCTCGGCGCAATGGTGCCGATCCTGCTGGCGGGTGAACCGCGGCCAGACGAACGTGGGCACAAGGTCCGTATCGGGCTTGGACCCGGCGTTCCCGCCGGTCTCGGCGCGACATTCGCTGCACGCACCGGCGTTTCGCTGCTCGAAGGTTACGGCTCGACCGAAACCAATTTCGTCATCGGTGCGTCGCCGCAGAAGCAAAAGCCGGGAACCATGGGCCATATCATCGACGGTTTTCAGGCCCGCGTCGTCGATAGCAACGACGTCGAACTGCCGGATGGCGAGGCCGGTGAGCTCGTGCTGCGCGCCGACGAGCCATTTGCGTTTGCGAGCGGCTATTTCGGCATGGCCGAGAAGACCGTCGAAGCCTGGCGGAATCTCTGGTTCCATACCGGTGATCGGGTTATCCGTGACGAAAGCGGCTATTTCCGTTTTGTGGACCGGCTCAAGGACGCGATCCGCCGCCGCGGCGAAAACATCTCCTCCTATGAGGTCGAACAGGTGTTGCTGGCTCACCCCGACATCGAAATGGCCGCCGCCTTTCCCGCGCGGTCGGAACTTGCAGAGGATGAAGTGATGGCCGCGATCGTGGTGCGGCCGGGAGCAGCGATCCCGCACGCCGAATTGATGGAGTTCTGCGCCCCGCGGCTGCCCTATTTCGCAGTGCCCCGTTTCATCGATTTTGTCGCGGAGCTGCCGCGAACGGAGAACGGCAAGATCCGGAAATACGAGCTGCGCGAGCGTGGCGTGACGGCATCGACCTGGGATCGCGAAGCGGCCGGCTACCGGCTGAAGCGGGGTGCCAAATAATGGATAATTATTTGACACTTAAAATATACCGGCTTAGCCTTTTTGCCGATCCGACACGTGGCCGTCGTTGGCGACGACCCGCGTGGAGATGGCGCACCGGTCTGGTCATCTCATCGCCATCGCCCAAGCCGAAGGAAATGCGTCATGGCTGAACGCTCTTTCGCCCGTGAGGTCCAGGACCTCAAGCTAGGCAACGGGGATGTCTTCCACGGCGAAGGGATTCTGGCCATCACCAAGGCGCTGCTGCAATCCGGCGTCGGCTATGTCGGCGGCTATCAGGGCGCGCCGATCTCGCATCTGATGGACGTATTGGCGGACGCACAGGAAATTCTCGGCGAGCTCGGCGTTCACTTCGAAACGTCGGCGTCCGAGGCAGCCGCAGCCGCGATGCTTTCCGCTTCCGTGATGTATCCGATCCGCGGCGCGGTCACCTGGAAGTCGACCGCCGGCACCAACGTCGCCTCCGATGCGCTGGCCAATCTCGCCTCAGGCGGTGTCACCGGCGGCGCGTTGATCGTGATCGGGGAGGATTACGGCGAAGGCTCTTCTATCATGCAGGAGCGCAGCCATGCCTTTGCGATGAAATCCCAGATCTGGCTGCTCGATCCCCGACCCAACCTCGAATCCATCGTGAAAGCGGTGGAGGACGGATTTGAGCTGTCGGAGGCGACCAACACGCCCGTGATGCTCGAAGTCCGCATCCGCTCCTGCCACGTTCATGGGCGCTTTGTCGCCAAGGACAACAAGCGCCCTGAATTCACGCTGGCCCAGGCGCTGGAAAATCCACGTCGGGATACCAACCGCATTGTGCTGCCGCCCGCCTCCTACCAGCACGAGAAGGAAAAGATCGAACAGCGATGGCCGGCCGCGATCGCCTTCATCAAGGCGCGCAAGCTCAACGAGGTCTTCGAGGGCGATATCGATGACGTCGGCATCATCCTGCAGGGCGGCATGTACAATGGCGTGATCCGCGCGCTGCAGGGCCTTGGCCTTGCGGACGTCTGGGGCCATACCCGCATTCCGCTCTACGTGATGAACGTGACCTATCCCCTGATCGACGACGAGCTGGTCGCCTTCTGCCAATCGAAACGCGCGGTGCTGATGGTCGAGGAAGGCCAGCCCGATTACATCGAACAGGCCCTGCACAAAATTCTGCGCAAGGCGGATATCCCGACCAGGATTTACGGCAAGGGCGAGTTGCCGATCGGCGGAGAGTATACCGCGGCCGTGATGGCGGCGGGGCTTCGCAACTTCCTCACCGCGGCCGCGCCCGGCGCGCTGCCGGACCGGATCCGTGCCCCGAACGATCCATCGATCCTTGCCCACGATAAGATCAAGGCGTTGGCCGAAGTGGTGCCGGCGCGCCCCGCGGGCTTCTGCACCGGTTGCCCGGAACGGCCGATCTTCGCGGCGATGAAACTCGTCGAAAAGGACCTCGGGCCGCATCATGTCGCGGCCGACATCGGCTGCCATTTGTTCTCGATCCTGCCGCCGTTCAATATCGGCGCGACCACGATGGGCTACGGCCTCGGCCCCGCCTCGGCGTCCGCGTTCAACGTGAAGGCCGACAAGCGCTCTATCGCCGTGATCGGCGATGGTGGCTTCTGGCACAACGGCCTGACCAGCGGCATCGGCAATGCCGTCTACAACCAGCATGACGGCGTCATATTGGTTGTCGACAATCATTATTCCGCCGCCACCGGCGGCCAGGACATCCTGTCGTCCCGCGCCGACAACAAATCGCGCTCGACCAACCACCCGATAACCGAGGCGGTGAAGGGAATCGGCGCAAAATGGGTGCGCCAGATCGACCGCACCTATGATGTCGCCAAAATGCGCGACACGCTGAAGGAAGCGCTCACAAGCACTGACAAGGGACCAAAGATCATCGTCGCCTCGTCCGAATGCATGCTGAACAAGCAGCGCCGTATCAAACCTCTGTTCAGCAAGGCCGTGAAGGGTGGCGAGCGCGTCGTGCGCGAGCGCTTTGGCGTCGATGAGGACGTCTGCACCGGCGACCACGCCTGCATCCGCCTGTCCGGCTGTCCCTCTCTTTCGGTGAAGCACACCAGCGATCCCCTGAAGGACGATCCGGTAGCTGCGATCGACAATAGCTGCGTCGGCTGCGGCAATTGCGGTGAGGTGGCGGAGGCCGCCGTACTGTGCCCGTCATTCTACCGCGCCGATATCATCCACAACCCGACCGGTTTCGATCAGTTCATGGCGAAGCTGCGCGGCAGCATCATCGGCTTCCTGCAGCGACGCCGCGACCGTCGCCGCCTCGCGCTGGTTTGAGGGCATGACCGGATGAACATCATGCTGCAGCCGCCCGCCAGCGATCTGACTCGACCGCTTTCGATCGCCGTGCTCGCGATGGGCGGCCAGGGCGGCGGCGTGCTGGTCGACTGGATCGTGGCGCTGGCGGAAAGCCAGAACTGGATCGCGCAGTCCACCTCGGTGCCGGGTGTCGCCCAGCGCACCGGCGCGACCATCTATTATGTCGAGATGATCCCTGCCCGCCCGGACGCCGCCTACCCGGTGCTGTCGCTGATGCCGGTGCCCGGTGAAGTCGATGTCGTGGTCGGCGCCGAACTGATGGAAGCCGGCCGGGCCATCCAGCGCGGCCTCGTCACGCCAGACAAGACCACGCTGATCGCCTCCTCGCATCGTTCGTTCGCGGTCCAGGAGAAGCTGGTGCCGGGCGACGGCATCAGCGACTCCAGCAAGGTCTATGACGCTGCAGAGGCCGCCGCGAAACGTTTCGTCGCCTTCGACATGGCCACGCTCGCAGACAGCACCGGCAGCGCCATCTCGGCAGTGCTGTTCGGGGCGCTCGCCGGCAGCGGCGCGCTCCCATTCGACCGCGAAGCGTATGAAGCGACCATCCGCAGTGCAGGCATCGGCATCGAGCCGAGCCTGCGCGCGTTCGCCGCGGGCTTTGAGCGCACGCAGGCGGATGCGGCGTCGGCGACGCCGCCCGAGGCGCCCAAACCCGCTTCCGCCGGCAAGCTGTATCCGGCGCTCGCACCGATCGGCGACGCCGCCTTCGATGCACTCGTCGCGGACGCCCGCACGACTTTCACCACCTCCCTGCATGGCATGATCGCCGCAGGCATGCGCAAGGTCGCCGACTTTCAGGACGTGCTGTACGCGCGCGAATATCTCGATCTGGTCGCCGGTTTCCTGCGCCTGGAGCGCAGCGGCGATCCCGCATTGACGCGGGCGGCGGCCAAACACATTGCGGTGGCCATGGCCTATGACGACGTCATCCGCGTCGCCGACCTCAAGACCCGCGCCAGCCGCTTCGAGCGCGTCCGCAGCGAGGTTCTCGCAAAGCCCGATCAGCTCGTCTACACTACCGAGTTCATGCATCCGCGCATGGAAGAAGTCTTGGGCACGCTCCCCGCGGGCCTCGGCCGGTGGCTCGAAGGCAAGCCTGGCCTGCGCAAGGCGCTCGACCGCCTGGTCAATCGCGGACGGCGCGTGCAGACCGGCACCATCAGATGGTTCCTGCCGCTATACATCTTGGGTGGCATGAAACGCTTTCGCCGCGGCACATTGCGCCATCGGCGCGAGGTCGCGCATCGCGACACCTGGCTCGATCTCGCCCGCAACACCGCCGCAAAAGATTACGAGCTTGCCGTCGCCATTCTTGAGGCGCGTCGGCTGGTGAAGGGCTATTCCGACACCCACGCGCGCGGCGCCTCGAAATTCGACAGGGTGATCGCGGTTGCACCGCGCCTCGCCGGTCGCGCTGACGGCGCGCAATGGTTGCGCCGGCTTTGCAAGGCCGCGCTCGCCGATGAAGAGGGTAAGGCGCTCGACGGCGCGCTTGCCACGGTTGAAACCTTTCTGTGATTGATACGATGGACCAGTTCGACCTCACCGTAACGGATATCCACGCGGAAACCGCGTTGATCCGCTCGGTCAAGCTCGCCCGCCCGCACGGCGAGCCGCTGCCCTCTTGGGAGGCCGGCGCGCATGTGAAAGTGCGCCTGCCCGTTGGCGGCGAACGCTCTTATTCGCTGATCAATACCTCGCTCGATCCGGCAGCGACCACACGCCCGCACGCCTATCGTCTCGGCGTGCGGATGGAGCAGCCGAGCCAAGGCGGTTCCAAATTCATGCACACGCTTAAGGTCGGAGACGTCCTCTCGGTCGCCGCGCCCCAGAACAATTTCCCGCTTGAGCCGACGTCGAAGCCGATCGTGCTGGTGGCCGGCGGCATCGGAGTAACGCCCATGCTCTCCATGGCGGCAACACTCACCGCCAGCAAGCACCCCTACCGCTTCATCTACGCCGGCCGCTCGCGCGACCATCTCGCCTTTCTCGGCGAGAGCGAAACGCTGTGCGGCGAGCACCTGTCGATTCACACCGACGACACCGGCGGCGTCTTCGACGTGAAGCGTCTGATGATATCGCTCACCGGCGACGAACCGTTGTACGTCTGCGGACCCAAGCCGATGATCGATGCGGCGATCCAGAGCGCCAGGGACCTCGGCTGGCCCGGCGGTCGCCTGCGTTTCGAGATTTTTACCACCCCGGGCCCCCTCGCCGGCGACCAGCCGTTCGAGGTGGTACTGAACAGTTCCGGCAAGACCTTCCTTATTCCGCCGGACAAGACCATTCTCAGTGTGCTGATCGAAGCGGGCGAGGATCCCATGCATGATTGCCAGCGCGGCGATTGCGGCATCTGCCAGGTCGGGGTGGTCGAAGGCACGCCCGACCATCGCGACTACATCCTGACGGATAGCGAAAAGGCCGGTGGCAAGGTCATGCAAATCTGTGTTTCGCGGTCGAAGTCGCCGCGGCTCGTGCTCGATCTTTGATTCCTAAGGAGGTGCCCATGGCCAGATATCGCGGAAACGTCGAAGCAATCAAAGGCCTCGTGCGCGAGACCGAGGTGCACCGCGACGTCTATATCGACGAAGAAGTATTCCAGCTCGAAATGGAGCATGTCTTCGCCAACACTTGGGCCTATGTCGGCCATGACAGCCAGGTCGCCAAACCCGGCGACTACTACGGCACCACCATCGGCACCCAGCCGATCCTGATGGTGCGCCACACCGACAACACCGTGAAGGTCCTGCACAACCGCTGCCCGCACAAGGGCACCCGCATCACCACCGAATCCTGCGGCAACACCGGAAAGTTCTTCCGCTGTCCCTATCACGCCTGGAGTTTCAAGACCGACGGGTCGCTGCTCGCGATCCCCCTGAAGAAGGGCTACGAGAACACCGGCGTCGAACAGAGCCACGCCGGGCGCGGGATGAGCGCCGTCAAACACGTGCATAACTATCGCGGCTTCATATTCGCCAAGCTCAACGATACCGGCCCCGGCTTCGAGGATTTTTTCGGCGACAGTCTTTCAAGTTTTGACAACATGGTCGACCGCTCTCCAGCGGGCCGGCTCGAAGTCGCCGGCGGCGTGCTGCGCTACATGCACAATTGCAATTGGAAAATGCTGGTCGAGAACCAGACCGATACCTGCCACCCCATGGTCGCGCATGAATCTTCGGCCGGCACCGCGATCGAGGTGTGGAAGAATGCGCCGCCCGGCGCCAAGAAGCCGATGGCGGTCGAGATCTACGCGCCGTTCATGGCGCCTTATGAATTCTTCGAGAACATGGGCATCCGGGTCTGGCCCAACGGTCACGGCCATACCGGCGTGCACCATTCGATTCATTCCGATTATTCGGCAGTGCCCGGGTATTTCGAGAGGATGGCGGCAGCGCATGGCGAGGAACGGGCCAAGTCGATACTCAATGAGAACCGCCACAACACGGTGTATTTTCCCAACATCATGATCAAGGGGCCGATCCAGCTGGTGCGCGTGTTCAAGCCGATCGCTGCCAACAAGACGCTGGTGGAAAGCTGGACCTTCCGCCTCGTCGACGCGCCCGACATGCTGCTGGAGCGTACATTGATGTACAACCGGCTGATCAACGCGCCGACTTCCGTCGTCGGCCATGATGACCTCGAAATGTACGAGCGCGCGCAGGAAGGCCTGCATGTCGACGCCAATCAATGGGTCAATCTGCAGCGCCTCTACGATCCCTCCGAAATAGCGGACACGACGGCCGTCACCAACGGCACCACCGAATGGCAGATGCGGAACCAGTTCCGCGCCTGGTCGAAATTCATGACGATGTCGATGTGAGTGCTGCCATGACCGCGCCGACTGACCAGCAATTGATCGAATTCGTCATTCGCGAAACCCGGTTGATCGACCAGCACCGCTTTGAGGAATGGCTCGACCTGTTCGCCGAGGATGGCTTATACTGGATGCCGCTCGAATGGGGCCAAACCGATCCGCGGCTGACGACGTCGCTGATGTACGAGGACAAGCTGTTGCTCAAGATCCGTGTCGAGCGGCTCAAGGGCAACCGGACCTTTTCGCAGAAGCCAAAGAGCCGCTGCCATCACGTGCTGCAGACGCCACAGGTCGACAGCCGGAACGAGGCCGCGAACGAGTATGTCACCTGGACGCCGATGCATTATGTCGAGACGCGCCTCGACCAGCAGGACCTTTACGCGGCCTGGGCAACCCACACCTTGGCGATGGTCGACGGCGCGCTCAAGATCAAGATGAAGCGGGTCGACATCGTTAATTGCGACGCCGCCTTCGGCAATATCCAGCTGTTCATGTGAGACGGTGATGCAGCTCCCGATCGAGGCTCCTGCAACCGTCTTTGAGGCCTTCGCACGCGCCGCGGCGAGCCACGGCAACAAGCCATTTCTGGCCGTGCTGCCCGAGACGGCGCAAGCCTATGGCATTGCGGCTGGCGAGATCAGTTATGGCGAGGTTCTCACACGGATTGTCGCTCTGACCGACGCCTATCGGGCCAGAGGCTACGGCCGCGGCCATCGGGTCGGCATTCTCATGGAGAATCGCCCGGGCTTTTTCCTGCATTGGTTTGCGCTCAATGCGCTCGGCGTGTCGCTGGTACCCATCAATCCGGACATGCGTGCCGCCGAGCTGGAATACCTGATCGGCCATTCCGAGATCGTCTCGGCGGTCGTGATCCCTTCGCGTCATGACGATGTCGCGGCCGCGGCCAAGGCGATCGGGCGCGACATTCCCGTCGTCGGGCCGGATGATAAGCCAATGGCGATCCACGCCTCGGCGCCGCGGCCAGGCACACCCGATCGCGACAGCGAATGTGCCCTGCTCTACACCTCGGGCACCACCGGCCGGCCCAAAGGCTGCGTGCTGCCGAACGAATATTTTCTGTATGCCGGCCATTGGTACGCCAGCGTCGGCGGCTTGATCGCGCTGAACCACAGCTCCGAGCGGATGCTGACGCCGCTGCCGGTGTTTCACATGAATGCGATGGCTTATTCCGCGATGGCGATGGTGACTACCGGAGGCTGTCTGATCGTGCTCGACCGTTTCCACCCGAAGAGCTGGTGGGCCAGCGTCAGGGATAGCCGCGCTACCATCGTGCATTATCTCGGCGTGATGCCGCCGATGCTGATGGGCGCGCCCGAAAGCGCCGACGACAAGCGCCACAGCGTGCGCTTCGGTTTTGGTGCCGGCGTCGACAAGGCGCTGCACGAGCCCTTCGAGACCCGGTTCGGCTTTCCGCTGGTCGAGGCCTGGGCCATGACCGAAACCGGCGCCGGCGCCGTGGTCGTCGCCTCCACAGAGCCGCGCCACACCGGCACCAGCTGTTTCGGTCGCCTCGGCGGCGAACTCGAGGCCCGCATCGTTACCGCTAGTGGCGCAGACGCCGGCGTCGACGAGCCGGGCGAACTTTTGGTGCGCCACGCGGGCCCGGCACCGCGCTATGGTTTCTTTCGCGAATATCTCAAGGACGCCGAAGCCACCGCGGAAGCGTGGGACGGCGGCTGGTTTCACACCGGCGACGTCGTGCGGCGCGGCGCGGATGGGGCATTTCATTTCGTCGACCGCAAGAAGAATGTCATCCGCCGCTCCGGCGAGAATATTTCGGCGGTCGAGGTTGAGAGTGTGCTGATGCAGCACCCCGCCGTCAGGCAGGTCGCGGTTGCGCCTGCTCCGGACCCGGTGCGGGGCGACGAAGTGTTTGCTTGCGTGGTGAGTGAGGGTGCGCTGCCGGATGCTGCAGCACGCAACAAGATCGCGGCCGATCTCGTCGCCTGGAGCCTGAGCCGCCTCGCCTATTACAAGGCGCCCGGCTATGTCGCGTTCGTGTCGGCGCTGCCGCTGACCTCGACGCAGAAAATCCAGCGCGGCGCCCTCAAGGAGCTGGTCGCCGCGATGATCGGTTCTGATCAGTGTGTCGATACCCGTCCGCTGAAGCGGCGGACAGTGCAGAAGGCCGGGTGAGAGATCATGAGCGAGAGCAACGTCGCCATCGTCACGGGCGCCAGCGGCGGCATCGGCCGGGCCATCGCCGAGGCGATGCTGGCTGCGGGCTACCAAATCATCTCGCTCGACCGGCGCCTGCCGGATTGGTCGCATCCACGGTTGGAACCGGTTCTGGTGGATCTGTTCGATGCGAAGGCGACAGCGGATGCCGCCGCCGATGTGGCGGCCCGGCATGATGTTTCGCATGTCATCCACAATGCCGGGATCATCCGGCCCAATCTGATCGAACAGGTGACGGTCGACGACATCGCTGCGCTCAGCCAGCTCCATCTCGGGGCCGCGCTGACGCTGGCTCAGGCCGCGCTGCCGGGCATGAAGCAGCGCCATTTCGGACGCATCGTCCTGATCGCTTCGCGCGCCGCACTTGGCGCCGCCACCCGCACCGCTTATTCGGCGACGAAGTCCGGCATGTTTGGCATGGCGCGGACGTGGGCGCTGGAGACGGCGGCGCACGGCATCACGGTCAATGTGGTGGCTCCGGGACCGGTCGAGACCGACATGTTCCACGAAGTCATTCCGCAGGGCAGTCCGAAGGTCGATCAACTCGCCCGCTCGATCCCGGTTGGCCGCATCGGCCGGCCCGACGATGTCGCGCGCGCCGTGATGTTCTTTTCGAGCCGCGATGCCGATTTCATCACCGGCCAGGCGCTCTATGTCTGCGGCGGCGCGAGCATCGGATCGATCGCGCTTTAGGTTCCTCACGCGCGGGGAATGGTCAACGGCCGGGATTCCCGCGTCTGCGCCGCAAGACGAACCGCGGCATTGGCGGCGCCAAATCCTTGATAATTCCGCCGCTGGACGACCTCGAAGAAGAACCGGTCATCGAAGGTGTGGGTGTAGATCTGGAAGAACTCGCCGTCGCCTTCGCGATCGTACAGAATCTGGTTGTCGCGAAGCGCTGTCATCGTCGCCGCATCGAGATCGTATTTGGCTTCGATATCGTCGTAATAATTCTCCGGTATCTTCAGGAAATCCGCGCCGCGCGAGCGCATATCCGCGACAGTTGTAAAAATATCGCTGCATGAAAATGCAATGTGCTGCACGCCGGAGCCGAAGAATTCGTTGATGAAACGGGCTGACAGCGTCCGCGTGGCGGATGAGCCGTTCAGGATCACGCGCAAGCCCTGATTGCCGTTGATCAGCGCCTGGCTCTGCACGAGCCCGACCGGATCGGCGATCTCCATTTGCGGCAGGCGTTGCAGATCGAGGATGCCGGTGTAGAACAACAGCCAGGACAGCATCTCGTCATAAGGCATCGACTGCGAGATATGGTCGACCGCGTCGAGACGGTCGGTCGCGGCATCGCTGCGCAACGCTTCGAAATCGGTGTCCCAGTTCTTGCCCGAGGCCTCCAGGAAATACAGCAGGCTGCCGCCGACGCCGCGTATCGCAGGGATTTCAAGTTCGCCGCGCCCGACCGGCTGGTAGAAGGTGAGCGCCTTCAGCGCTTCCGCGCGGGCCATGGTTTTGCCGGCGTCGTCGATGTCGATCGCAATGGCGCAGACGCCGGGGCCATGCGTGACGTAGTGCGAATGCGCAAAGCCATCCGGCTCGCAATTGATGACCAGCTCGATATGGCCTTGCGACCAGCGCTCGACATCCTTGCTGCGGTGGGAACCGGTCTTGCGAAAGCCGAGCTGGCCGAACAGCGCCGACAGATCCCTTGCTTTGGCTTCGTCGACGGCGAATTCGACGAAGCCGACGCCGCGGCTCTGCGCTTTGGGCTGCAGCCTCCGCGTCGACGCCTTGGACGAACTCCTGGCCAGTTCATCCTCCAGCAGGATCAGCGAACGCAGCCCGTCGGTCGCGGTGCGGACCGGCGAGCCGGAGCGAAACTGATCGTTGAAAATCTCCAGCGACAGCGGACCGCTATATCCAGTCGCGGCCACGGCATCCATGAAGGAGCCCACCGGCAGGTCGCCCTGCCCCGGGAAGCAACGGAAATGCCGGCTCCAGGACAATACGTCGAGACCAAGCTTCGGCGCGTCGGCCAGCTGCACCAGGAAAATCCTGTCCGCCGGAATAGACTGAATCGCGCTGACCGGAAATGCCGGCGCCAGCGCATGGAAGCTGTCGAGGATGATGCCGATCGATTTGTGATCGGCGCGGCGCACGATTTCCCAGGCGTCGCGATAGTCATTGACGTGACGCCCCCAGGCCAGCGCTTCGAAACCGACGCGCAGGCCGTGCGAAGCCGCGAGTTCGCCAAGGGCACGGAAATCCGCGGCGGCACGGTCAATTCCGCCAAGGGATGCCGGTGAAACATTACTGCAGATCAGCAGCAGGTCGGTCCCTAATTCCCGCATCAGGTCGAACTTATGCTGTGCCCGCGCGAAGTTGCGGGCGCGCTGCGGCTCGGGCATGCCCTCGAAATCGCGGAACGGCTGGAACGCGCAAATTGAAAGGCCGAGGTCGCGGCAGAGGTGCCCGACATCGCGGGGGCTGCCGCTGAACGTGAGCAGGTCATTCTCGAAAATCTCGACAGCATCGAAGCCGGCGCCGGCAATGGCGCGCAGCTTTTCATCAAGCGAGCCGCTCAGCGAAACCGTGGCGATCGAGCGTTTGGTCATGCGATTGGCTCCATGAACCCTTGCCTCCGAGGCCGGCACGATAGAGCTAAAGCATCCTTCCTTTCAACCATCTGGCCAGTCGCCCGATCACCTATAGCCCAAGGCGATCGCGGATCCGGCCCGTCAGCACGACGCCCTTGACCGCCACCGGCCACAGCGCGTGGAAGCGAATCGGCTTCAGGCCCGTGATCGGCATGTCGATCTCGGCCTTCTCGCCGCCGATCAGCCGTTTCGCGAGTTGTTGACCCATCGCGGTTGCGAGCGCGACGCCGCGGCCATTGCAGCCGAGATAGGCCAGCACGCCCGCGCCGGGTTCGTGCACATGCGGATAGTGATCCGATGTCATCGCAAGCCGGCTGTTCCAGCCGTGCGTCCAGCGCACGCCGTGGATTTTTGGCCAGAGCCGTTCTGCGTAGCGCATGAGGTATGAGACCGGAGCCGGATCCCTGATCCATTGCATCGGACCGCGGCCGCCCATCAGCAGGCGGTTCGACGCATCGACGCGGTAATAGACGGTGATATGCCCGCTCTCATACAGCACCGACCGCGTCGGCATGATTTGTCGCGCGACGTCGTCAGGCAAGGGCTCGGTTGAGGCGATCGAGCTGAACACCGGCACGATGGTGCGGCGCAGGTCAGGCCAGAGATCGTCAGTGAAGCCGTTGGTGGCGATCAGGACCTTTTCGGCGCGAACCACCGCGCGCGGGGTCTCGATGCGCCATCGTCCGCCCTCGCGACGCAGCGAGGTCGCCGGCGTCTCGCCGTGAACCGCAGCACCGGCCGCCATCGCCGCCCGCGCGAGACCGCGGGCGTAACTCAGCGGCTGCACATCGCCGCCGCGCGCGTCCTTCATGGCCAGCAAATATCGATCCGTCCCGGTCGCTTCGCGAACCGCATCGCGGCCAAGCAGAGTCACCGGCATGCCGCGCCGGATGCATTGTTCCGCTGTTATCTTGACCCCCGCCGTGCTGGAAGCATGATAGGCCGCGCGCAGCGTGCCGTTTTGCCGCGCCTCGCATGCGATTCCGAGACGCCGGATCAGGTCGAGCGTGAACACCGGCGTGTTGTAGCTGAACGCGATCATGCGCCGGCCAAGATCCTCGCCGAACGTCGCCTCGACCGTATCGGGATCGAGTTTCAGTCCGGGATTGAGCTGGCCGCCATTGTTGCCCGTTGCGCCCCAGCCGGGTTGCTGGGCTTCGAGCACGATCGCATCGGTGCCCTGTTCGGCAAGATGCAGCGCGGTCGACAATCCGGCAAAGCCGCCGCCGATGATCGCCACCGACACGGACTTGTCGACATCGAGCAGCGGCGTCGCGACCGGCGCCACGGCGGTATCCGCATAGAGGCTCGGCGGCAGGGCAAGGGGTTGATGGGTCACGGTCATCATATCAGGCAAATTCGTTTCACAGCTTTTACTTCATAGCGGATGCAGCACGCGGTGCAGGAAATCCTGGGTCCGCGCGTGCTGCGGCGCGTTGAGCACGGACTTCGCCTCCCCCTGCTCGACGATGACGCCGCCGTCGATGAACAGCACGCGATCGGCGACGTCCCGGGCAAAACCCATCTCGTGGGTAACCACGACCATGGTCATGCCGTCATCGGCAAGCTTGCGCATGACGCCAAGCACCTCGCCGACCAATTCAGGGTCGAGTGCAGAGGTCGGTTCGTCGAACAGGATCGCCTTGGGCTGCATTGCCAGCGCGCGGGCGATGGCGACGCGCTGCTGCTGGCCGCCCGAAAGCTGCCCCGGATGGGCGTCGGCCTTCTCCGCAAGCCCGACCTGCGCCAGCAGCGACCGGCCGCGCTCGAGCGCCTCGGCCGGCGGTTCCTTCTTCACGTAGATCGGACCTTCGACCACGTTCTCCAGCGCGGTGCGGTGCGGAAACAGGTTGAAGCGCTGGAATACCATCGATACCTGAGTGCGGATCGCGACGATCGATGGCGCCTTATTGTCGACCTTTGCCCCCTCCACCAGGATGTCACCGGAATCGTAGCTCTCCAGGCCATTGATGCAGCGCAGGATGGTCGACTTGCCCGAGCCTGACGGGCCGATGATGCAGACCACCTCACTCTTCTCAACCGAAGCGGTAATGCCCTTGAGTACCTCGTTGGAACCAAAGCGCTTATGGACGTTGTGGAGCTCGATCATTTGCGGTTGGCCTTGTTCTCGAAATGGCGAACCAGCAGGATCAGCGGAATGCTCATGGTGAGATACATCAGGGCGACCAGCGTGAATACGCTGGTGTTCTTGAAGGTCGAGGAAGCAATCAGCTTGCCCTGCAGCGCCAGTTCGGCGACCGTGATGGTCGAGGCTTGCGAAGAGTCCTTCAGCAGCATGATCATGATGTTGCCGTAGGGCGGCAGCACGATCCTGACCGCCTGCGGCAACACCACGCGGCGCATGGTCAGCCACCAGCCCATGCCGATGGTCTGCGCGGCCTCGATCTGTCCCTTGTCGATCGCCTCGATGCCGGCGCGGAAATTCTCCGCCTGGTAGGCCGAATAGGCGATGCCGAGCCCGAGGATCGAGGCCTGCAGCGCAGACATCGCGATACCAAAATCGGGCATCACGAAATAGAGGTAGAACAGCAGCACGATGATCGGGATGCCGCGGATCACGTTGATCAGACCGGCGCTCAATCCGGTCAGGACGCGAACGCCGGAGACCCGCATCAAGGCCCACAGCAGGCCCAGCACCGTCGACAGCAGCAGCGAGCCGATAGTGACGACGACGGTCAGCCAGACGCCCTGCAGCAGGATCGGCAGGAACTCGACGGCATCGCGCAGGAAGTTTTGCATCGGCTCAGATCACGCGTTGCGCTATATTTTGACGCGTTTTCTTCACGCGAACCGGTATCCACTTCGCTTGAAAACGCTATGCCCGCTCAGGAGGCGTTGGGCTTCAGACCCCATTTGTCGAGAATCTTGTCCACGGCGCCATTGGCCTTGAGCTTGGCGAGCGAGGCGTTGATCTTGCCGAGCAGTTCCTTGTCGGTCTTGCGAACCCCGATCGAGACCGTGCCCACGGTGACCGGCTTGTAGGAATCCACCAGCCGGACTCCCCCGAACGCGCCCTGCTTCAGGTTATAGGCGAGGATCGGAAGGTCGGCGAAGCCGGCCTTGAGGCGGCCCGCATTCACATCACGCAGAATATCGGGAATGGTGTCGTAGACCTTGACCTCGCTGAACAATCCCGTCTTCTTCAACGCATCGACGAAGGCCGTGCCGACCTGGGCGCCGACCGCCTCGCCCTTCAGATCCTCCTGCGAGGCATAGTTTTTGGCGTCGGTCTTCGGCACCACGAGGCCCTCGCCGTAGGTGTAGACTGCGTCCGAAAAGTCGATCACTTCCTTGCGCGCAGCGGTCGCGAACATCGCCGCCGAGATGATGTCGATCTTGTTCGACGTCAGCGACGGCACCAGCGCCGAAAACTGCATCGGCTCGATCTGGACCTGGAAGCCGGCGTCCTTGCCGATCTCCGTGATCAGATCGACCATCACGCCCTGTATGCTGTTGGTCTTGGTTTCGAGGAAGGTGAAGGGAACGCCGGTTGGCGTCGAGCCTACCTTGAGCACCTGCTGCGCCGATGAAGGCGTGGCGGCGGCAAGGACGAGCGCCGCGGTCGCGGCCTGAACCAGACGTTTGAAAAGCATCGTACCCTCTCAACTGTTTGGGCACCGGGCGGCGACTTTGCGTCTTCAACAAGCCGGTTGCAGGTTTCGCCGTCCAAGCCTATTTTCATAACCATGAAATTATGGACACATCGCCGGGACTTGCGCAAGCCGGATTTTCATACACATGAAGGACGCGATTTGACGTGAGCGGCGGCAAGCGCATGAGCAAGAAGGCGGTCAAGGCCGAACCGGCGGTGGACGTCGCGGTCGGGCAGCGCATCCGCGACTTGCGGCGAAGCCGCAAGCTGTCGCTGGAAACGATCGCCGCCCGCACCGACCTGTCGATCGGCTTTCTCAGCCAGATCGAACGCGGCCTGTCCTCGCCTTCGCTGCGGGTGCTGGCGACCATTGCCGATGTGCTGGGCGTCGGGATCGCCGGGCTTTTCGGTACCAAGGAAACTGCCGGCAGCGGCTCGGACGCCATCGTCACCCGCGAGCAGCAGCGCGCCGAGTTGAACCTGTGGCGCACCGGCATCTCCAAGCAGTTGCTCAGCCCGTCGGGTTCGGACGGCCGGCTCAATCTGTTCCTGGTCCACCTGGAGCCCGGCGGCTCTACCGGCGACGAATTGTATACGCATGACGGCGAGGAAGCCGGTCTCGTGCTCGAAGGCGCAATGAAGCTCACCGTCGATGCAGAAAGCTGGACGCTCAAGCAGGGCGATAGCTTTCGCTTTGCGAGCCGCCGTCCGCATCGATTCGGTAATCCGTCTGATAAGGTCAAGGCGGTGGTGCTGTGGGTGAATTGCGTTTCGGCGCAATAACTGTCGTCCCTGCGAACGCAGGGACCCATAACCACTGGCCAAAGCTATCGGGAAAGGTATCAACTCCGACCGTCCAAAATCGAGAGGCCGCGGCGTATGGGTCCCTGCGTTCGCAGGGACGACGAGGATATGGCTTCGCAATCTCGCGACGCATGGCGCCCGAGCTTTGCCAGAAACTTCCCGCCCTCCAAAGAGAGGGCGCAGGGAATGCCGGATGCGCGCTGCACCCGCGATCTCGTGTGCAATGTGCACAAAAAGGTGCGCACACGAGCATACAGGGCAGCGGAGAACATCCGACATTCCCTGCGCAATGGCTTTACGGCTTATAACGAGCTCTCCCCGGAGAACGGCTCTTTTGCCTCCGTTGCGCCCTGGAAGCAATTGCCTCCAGGTGCATTGACGCCAGCACCGCGACGTCAGGACCACACGCCTTTGCCGTACGCTCTCGTGCCGTTCGTTATCGGCGCTACCAGCGTCCACCGCGACCCGTCCCAACGATCGTGACGATCATGATACGCCCCTCTGGCGGGACGGGATGGACGAAGATGTAAACTGGTTTTCCTTTCTGTAAAAGCGAAATATTTTTCATTTAGGGGCTTGACATGATTTCCGAATAGCAGAAGTGATTTGCCCGTCGGGTTGTTTTGTCGCACGCATTCGTCGAGTTTTCGCTTGCGCGCGAGACGACGCAGCCCGTAGCCCGGATGAGCGAAAGCGATATCCATCGTGCCTTTTCCCGGATGTCGCTGCGCTATCCGGGTTACGCGCTGCAAAGCGCCGGTCCGCAATCGCGGCACGGGTTCTGCATGCAGAGGGCCGAGCCGCCTCGGGGCACAACATTCGACCCGACATCAATCAAAGGAAGCACAGTGGCAAGATTTGTGAACGTCGCAGCGGGGCAGTTGGGCCCTATCGCGCGAAGCGAAACGAGGACCGAGGTCGTGGCGCGGCTCATGGCATTGATGCGCCAGGCGCACGCCAACGGATGTGACCTGATCGTCTATCCCGAGCTTGCGCTGACGACGTTTTTCCCGCGCTGGTACATGGCGGATCAGGCGGAAATCGATTCCTTCTTCGAGCGCGAGATGCCTGGTCCGGAGACGCGCGCCTTATTCGACCTGGCCCGGGAACTGGGCATCGGATTTTGCCTGGGCTACGCCGAACTGGCGGTCGAGAACGGCAAAACCCATCGGCACAACACGTCCGTTCTCGTGGACAAGCGCGGCAACACCATTTCCAAATACAGGAAAGTACATTTGCCCGGCCACGCCGAACACGAGCCCTGGCGCCGATTTCAGCATTTGGAAAAGCGTTACTTCGAGCCTGGCTCCGGCTTTGGCGTGGCCGACGCATTCAATGGCGTGATCGGCATGGCGATCTGCAATGATCGCCGCTGGCCCGAAACCTATCGCGTCATGGGACTGCAGGGCGTCGAGATGGTGCTGATCGGCTACAACACGCCGGTGCATAACCCGCCCGCGCCGGAGCACGACGACCTCTCGCTGTTCCACAATCGTCTTGTGATGCAGGCTGGCGCCTACCAAAACGGGACTTGGGTCGTGGGAGTGGCCAAGGCGGGTATCGAGGAAGGCGTCGACCAGATTGGCGGTAGCTGCATTGTGGCGCCATCAGGTGAAATCGTCGCCGCCTGCACCACCAAAAACGACGAGATCGCACTGGCGCGCTGTGATCTGGATTTGTGCAACTCCTACAAGCGCACGACCTTTGACTTCGATGTGCATCGGCAGCCCCATGCCTATGGGTTAATTGTCGAGCAAAGGGGACAGCACACGATGGCGGATGGGTCGCCGGTACCTTCGGGCAATGGCGGTCGTGGCCTGTAGCCCGGATGAGCGAAGCGATATCCGGGAACCATGTACCTTTTCCCCGGATGTCGCTGCGCTCATCCGGGCTACGCACTGCAACGTCGTCGACCTTTGTCGATTGCGTCAATGGCCTCTCGGCCGCGGATTGGTCGTCCCATGGGCTCGCGTATCCCGCTGCGCGACATCCGCCTTGGCCAACAGGGGATCCGGCGCGCGGAGGATTTTGTGTACTGGAGGGATCCGAGGCTTCATTCCTTCAGGCGAAACGATACGATCGATTCTACGGCGCATGACCTCGTAGCACTCGCACGCCGTCGCTTCGAGCCGCGGTCGGTCAATCTCGATCAGGCCCCGCCGATTAGATCGGATAGCACGCAACTTCCGCAGCTTGTGCACGACATGCGTCACAGTCGTTCGACGTACCCCAAGCAACTCCGAAAGCGCCTCTTGCGTCAACGGCAGGAAATCACCGTCAACTCGATCGTGGATATGGAGCAACCACCGGGCCAGGCGGGCCTCGACCGAGTGCAGTGCATTGCAGGCGGCGACATGCTGGAATTGCACCAAAAGCGCCCTGGTGTAGATCTGGACCACGTCTCTGATGGCGCCACTGCGGTTGAGGGCCGCCTGGAATCTTGCGGGAGAAATTTGCAGTGAGGTTCCGGCCACGCGTACGACCGCTGTCATCGGAGAGCGGGAGGGTCCCAGCGCGGACAAGAGGCCCACGGCACCCTCGTTCCCGATGACCGCGGTTGCCACCGTTTGTCCGTTTGGCATGTCCATGATGAACGCGATCGTCCCGCTGAGGGGGAAATAGATCTGTTCGACCAGGTCTCCCGATCTAACCAGCACTGCGTCGCGTTCAGGCGATACTTTCCGCAAATGAGGCGCGAGCAAATCAAAATCTGCCGCCGGCAGCGCAGCTAACAGTCGATTGCCTACCCGGGTAGTGGGCTCCATCACGGGAAAACTCCTCCCTCGACGGACGCGGCTCTCCGCGGAGTACTCTTGGCACCACGCTGCATAACAGACTGGGCCTAGGTGCCAGAACCCACTGCGCGGCGTAATGTTCCAACCTGTAGCCTGGATGAGCAGAGCGATAGCCGGGTATTTTCACGCACTGAACCTCGTCATGCCCGACGACGAGGTGTAGGGTTCACCGCTCCACAGGACGTTGCTGCCCGGCATGCCGGGCGAGCGCGTGAGCAATCAGGGTGTCGATCAAATCGGATTGAGAGAGTCCAGCTGCCTCCCAGAGCTTTGGATACATGCTGATGGAGGTAAAGCCCGGGAGTGTGTTCACTTCGTTGACAAAGATTTCCTCGCCTTCCAGAAAGAAATCAACACGCGCCAGACCTCCGCAACCCAGGACCTGGAAGGTCTCGATGGCAAGCTCCTGGAAACGTGCCTTCTGTTCCGGCGAAACATCAGCCGGAATGACGAGACTGGCTCCCTTCGAATCGGTATATTTTGCCTCATAAGAATAGAAGCCATGCCTGTCTGCCGGCACGATTTCGCCCGGGGGCGAGGCGCGAACGTCGCCTTTCTCGTCTTCGAGCACGGAACACTCGATCTCCCGTGCGCGATCGATGCGTCGCTCTACGATGATCTTGCGGTCAAAGCGGAATGCAAGTGCGCACGACTGAGCGAACTCCTCCGCAGACCGCGCGCGCGAAATGCCCACGGACGAACCCAGATTGGCCGGTTTGACAAATACGTCTGCGCTGCCGACCGCGCGAGCGGCCGCCGCGTAATCCAGCGGCGCCTGAGCGGTCACCGTTGCGAAAGGCACGACGGGAAGGCCGGCATCGCGCGCCAACCGCTTTGCGATGTCCTTGTCCATGGCAGCAGCCGATCCCATCACCGACGAACCGACATAGGGCACATCGGCAAGCTCAAGGGCACCCTGGACCGTTCCATCCTCGCCGTTCGGCCCGTGCAATACCGGGAACATGACATCAATGCGGGGAACGGCGGCTTTTTGCCCGCTCTCAGCGAACCGCAACAATTGTCCTTTGCCGCCGGGCACCAGCGCGAGTGGAGCACCGTCCTCCGGGATCGCAAGCACCACCGCTCCTGCTGCGGTTTTATTTCCGGCGTCGCACAATAGCCAGCGGCCGTCCTTGGACAAACCAATCAGCACCACATCGTATTTGGCCGGGTCGAGCGCGCGCAACACGTTGGCCGCGGAGGCCCGCGAGACGTCGTGCTCGGCCGAGCGACCTCCGAACAATAGTCCCACGGTGAGCTTAGGCAGCTGTTTCGACATCATCGTCCCTCCTCCCGTTGCCCACCTTCATCGACCGTGGCGCTTCGGAATGACGGATGGGATCATCCGAACCGATGTTCGTACCGGGTCAGCGCGAGTTCCTTCACATCGATATCCGGCTTGCGGCCTGACAGCATGTCCGCGAGCACCCTCCCCGAGCCGCACGCCATGGTCCAGCCGAGCGTGCCGTGACCGGTATTGAGGTGGAGATTGGAATAGCGCGTCGGGCCGATCACCGGCGGTCCATCGGGGGTCATTGGGCGCAGTCCGGACCAGAAAGTCGCCCTGGACAGATCGCCGCCGCGCGGAAACAGCTCGGTCAGCGAATGGTCGAGCGTCGCGCGCCGCGCCGGATAGAGCTTGTCGGAATAGCCGGAGATCTCAGCGGTGCCGCCGACGCGGATGCGATCGCCGAGCCGCGTGATCGCGACCTTGTAGCTTTCATCCATTACGGTGGATACCGGAGCACCGTCCGGATCCGATATCGGCACCGTGATCGAGTAGCCTTTGACGGGATAGACCGGCAGTGAGATGCCGAGCGGCCGCAGCAGCCGAGGCGACCAGCTGCCGAGTGCGACGACATAGGCATCGGCCTGCAACACGCCATTAGAGGTGGCAACGCCGGTGACGCGCGAGCCATCCGCGATCAATCCCTCGATCCCGACATTGAAGGCAAAGCGCACGCCGAGCTTTTCGGCCTCGAGCGCAAGTGCCTGCGTGAACATGTGGCAATCGCCGGTCTCGTCCTGCGGCAGGCGAAGCCCGCCGGCGATCTTGTCCGAAACCTTCAATAACGCCGGTTCGGCGGCAATGCAGCCGGCGCGATCGAGCACCTCGAACGGCACGCCGTATTGCTTGAGCACCGCGATATCGTCCGCGGTGCCGTCGAGCTGCGCCGCGTAACGAAACAGTTGCAGCGTGCCGCGCTCGCGCTCGTCGTAGTGAATGCCGATCTCGCCGCGCAACGCACGCAGGCTGTCGCGGCTGTATTCGGCGATCGGAATCATCCGCCGCTTGTTGACCGCATAGCGCTCCGAGGTGCAGTTGCGCAGCATCTTCAGAAGCCAGATCCACATCACGGGATCGAGCTTCGGCCGGATCACCAGCGGGCCATGCTTCATCAAGAGCCACTTGATCGCCTTGACCGGCACGCCCGGCCCCGCCCATGGCGAGGAATAGCCGGGCGAGACTTCGCCGGCGTTGGCAAAACTGGTCTCCAGCGCCGGCTTTGGCTGACGGTCGACGACCGTCACCTGATGGCCGGCCTTGGCGAGGTAATAGGCTGAGGTGACGCCGATGACGCCACTGCCGAGAATCAAGACTTTCACGATCCCTCATGCTTCTGCCGCGGCATCGTCTGATCACCGCACGATAGTCGATGCCGCAGTTAGAGCAAGGATCAGGCCACGCGTTTGATCGCGTCGCCGAGGATCGACACCATCTCGTCGATGTGGCTCTTCTCGACGATCAGGGGCGGCGAGACCGCAAGGGAGTCGCCGCTCTGGCGCAGATAAAGGCCGTTGTTGAAGCAATCGACCATCAAATCATAACCGCGCGCGCCCGGCGCGTCCTTGCGCGGTGCGACCTCGATGGCGCCCATCAGGCCGCAATTGCGGATGTCGATCATGTTCGGCAAGCCCTTGAGCGAATGCAGGCCATCTTGCCAGTAATCGGCCATCGAAGCGCCGCGCGTCAGCAGGCCCTCATCCTTGTAGATGTCGAGCGTCGCGAGGCCGGCCGCGCAGGCCACCGGATGCGCCGAATAGGTGTAGCCGTGGAACAGCTCGATCTGGGCCTGCGGGCCCGTCATCAGCGTGTCGTGGATCTTGCGGCTGGCAAACACGGCGCCGCAGGGAACAGTGCCGTTGGTGATGCCCTTGGCGGTCGTCATCATGTCTGGCGTGACGCCGAAATAATTGGCGGCGAACGGCGCACCGAGACGGCCGAAGCCGGTGATGACTTCGTCGAAGATCAAGAGGATGCCGTGCTTGTCGCACAGCGACCGCAGCCGCTGCAGGTAGTTCTTCGGCGGCGGAAGCACCGCGGTCGAGCCCGGTACCGGCTCCACGATGACGGCGGCGATGGTCTCGGCGCCGTGCAGCGCCACCAGCCGTTCAACATCGTCGGCGAGTTCGGCGCCGTGCTCGGGCTGGCCCTTGGCGAACGCGTTGCGGGTGAGATCATGGGTGTGGCTGATATGGTCGACACCCGGCAAATGGGTCGCGAAGGCGCGGCGGTTGTTCACCATGCCGCCGACCGACATGCCACCGAAACCAACGCCGTGATAGCCGCGCTCGCGACCGATCAGGCGGGTGCGGGTCGGTTGGCCTGCGGCGCGCTGGTAGGCCAGCGCGATCTTCAGCGCGGTATCGACCGATTCAGAGCCCGAATTGGTGAAGAAGATGCGATCGAGCCCGGTCGGCGCGATCGCCGCCAGCCGCTCGGCGAAGTCGAAGGCCAGCGGGTGGCCCATGTTGAACGAGGGCGCAAAATCGAGGTTCATCAGCTGGCGCTCGACGGCGGCGGCGATCTCCTTGCGGCCGTGGCCGGCATTGACGCACCAGAGGCCGGCCGAACCGTCGATCACCTTGCGGCCGTCGATCGTCGTGTAATGCATGCCCGAGGCGGAAGCGAACAGCCGCGGCTCGGCCTTGAACTGCCGATTGGCCGTGAACGGCATCCAGAACGATTCGAGCTTTACGGTGTTGGGAATCTGGTGAATCGTCATGGGGCGCTCCTTTGCGGTTTCCCTACCCGACATCATGTTGATGATGTGCAGCAAGTCCTTTTCTGCTACCACCCAAGCCATTGAATTTGCTGGAGTCGTTGGGTAACATTCGTTCGATCCGCAACACACTCAACACCCCAAACCTGACCCTCGAGGCGACGATGAGCATAGATGTCGGCGAACGGTTACGCTTCGTCCGCGCCCGCAACAAGATATCGCAGCGCGAACTCGCCAAGCGTTCGGGGGTAACCAACTCGACGATTTCGCTGATCGAATCCAACCAGATGAACCCTTCCGTCGGCGCGCTCAAGCGCATCCTCGACGGCATCCCGATGGGGATGGCGGAATTTTTCGCCCTCGAACCCGACCAGCCGCGCAAGGCGTTTTACCGCTCCGACGAACTGAGCGAGATCGGCAAGGGCAAGATCTCGTTTCGCCAGGTCGGCGACAACCTGTTCGGCCGCAGCTTGCAGATATTAAAAGAGCGCTATGAGCCCGGCGGCGACACCGGGCGCATTCCGCTGGTGCACGATGGCGAGGAAGGCGGCATCATTCTGTCGGGCCGGCTCGAGGTGACGGTGGACAGTGAACGCCGCATCCTCGGGCCCGGCGACGCCTATTATTTCGAGAGCCGCCGGCCGCATCGTTTTCGCTGCGTCGGCGCCAAGCCGTGCGAACTGATCAGCGCCTGCACGCCGCCGACGTTCTGAGGGCGGGCAAAATCAATAGCTGGCCGCCATCAGTTTCAGGCGCGGGTAACGCTTGTCGATCGCCACGATGTCGCTGCGCATTTGCGCGATGATCCAGTCCCTGATTTCGACGGCAACGGGGCGGATCGGTCGGTTGCGCGGGGTGACGAGCTCGCAGACCCGCCGCGTGCAGACGAGTTTTGCGGAAGCCGGCACCAGCGCGCCGGTCAACAGCCAATGCGCGACGACGGTGATCCAGCCGAGCGTCACGCCCTGCCCGAGCAGCGCCGCCTGCACCACGACCGCGTAATCCGAGAAGCTCAGCGCCTTGGCCGGACCGGATGCGCCGGTGAGCGCGCCCGGATATTGCAGCACCCAGTCTTCGGGCGTGTCGGCCAGTTTGATGATGGTGCGCCCCTCGGCAGGCTTGCGCGCAACATTCGTATCGCGGTAGCCCGGGCTGCAGATCGGCAGCATGACTTCCTTCATGACAAGGGCGCCGTTGGTCTCGGGGTCGTCCTGATCGCGAAACCGCATGCCGACGTCGACGTTCTCGACGGCACCGCGGAGCGAGCCCGAGATCAACTGGAACCGGAGGTCGACACTTGGAAACGCGCGCTGCAGCTTGTCGATGCGCGGCATCAGCCAATGGTTGGTGAAGGCCGAGGAAACCGAGAGCGTGACGGTTTCGGTGCCCCGGCGCCGGCGCTCGATCTCGACCAGCCCGCTCTCGATGCTGCGAAAGCCGTCCGTGACGCGGCGATAAAGCAGCTCGCCCTCTTCCGTCAGGGTCGCTCCCCCGGCGCTGCGGTCGAACAGGCGCACCCCGAGGTAATCCTCGAACCGCCCCAGCATCCGGCTCACCGCCGGCTGGGTCACGTTCAACTCGGCCGCCGCCGCGGTAAAACTGCCGTTGCGCGCGGCGGCGTCGAAGACGAACAGCGCATTGCTGGAAGGCAGCATCCGGCGAAGGTCAGGCATGATCTCAGGTTATGATGCAGGTGATAATTTGGCAATTGCCGGATTGGGCTAATTTTGATTGCCTTGCCGATCAAGGAGGCCTGCCGGGAAGCGGAGCATTCCGAGCCAAACCGCGGTCGGGGAGACTTCCCCTGTCGCGCGGGAAGCGTCCGCCTATAAATTGAGATCATGCCAGTTCAATCCCCAGCCTTGCGGCGGGGACGTCGGGAAGCCGCATTCATGCGGCCACCGGCGAAGCGCAACAGGAAGGTCGTTCATTGGGCAGCGGTGGTGAAAGCGTCGAAATCAAATCCGCGAGCAAGCACTATGGTGCGGTCGTGGCGCTCGACAATGTCACGCTGAACGTCGCGCCACGCGAGTTCGTTTCGCTGCTCGGACCATCCGGATCCGGCAAGACCACCCTGCTCGGCCTGCTCGGCGGCTTCATCCAGCCGACTTCAGGTTCGATCCATTTCGGCGAGCGCGACGTTACGCTGGAGCCGCCGCACAAGCGCAACATCGGCGTCGTGTTCCAGAACTACGCGCTGTTTCCGCATATGAGCGTCGGCGAGAACGTCGCCTTCCCGCTTCGCGCGCGGCGGCTGCCGAAGGCCGATTGGCCCGCGAAAGTGCGCGGCGCGCTGGCGATGGTCGGCCTCGCCGGCTACGAGGAACGCGGTGTGGCGCAGCTCTCCGGCGGGCAGCGCCAGCGCGTGGCACTGGCGCGCGCGATGATCTTCGAGCCGCGCCTGATCCTGATGGACGAGCCGCTTTCCGCGCTCGACAAGCAATTGCGGGAATCGATGCAGATCGAGCTGCGCCAGCTCCACAAGCGCATCGGCGCCACCATCATCTACGTAACCCACGACCAGCGCGAGGCGCTGACCATGAGCGACCGCGTCGCCATTCTCAAGGACGGCCGCCTGATCCAGATCGACCAGCCCGCGCGGCTGCACGATCATCCGGCGGATTCCTTTGTCGCCAGTTTCATCGGCGAGGCGAGCCTGCTGCCGGTCCGCCGCATCGATGCCGGCAGCGTTGCGCTCGGGCCGCTAACGCTGCGCAGCGCACGCGCCATTCCGAATGGCGATGGGTTGATGCTGGCGGTGCACAGCGAAAAACTCCTGATCGACGGCGGCGCTGATGACGCTGCGCTCAACCGCTTGACCGGCACCGTCACCGACGTCGTCTACCAGGGCGAGAGCCTGCGCATTTTTATCGCCCTGCCCGATGGCACGGCGCTGAGCCTGCGCCAGCCCAGCCATCACGAAGCCTATCGCCGCATCCCGCCCGTCGGCGGCCCCCTCACCGTGACCCTGCACCCCGAGGATACCATCATCGTGCCGAAAGCATCGGAATGAACGTCCACCACCAACGCAGTCCCAACACCAGAGAAGAAACGCCCATGTCGTTCAGCAATTTCAAGGTTCTCACTTTCGACGTCGTCGGCACCCTGATCGACTTCGAAACCGGCGTGCTCGACGCCGTCCGCAAGATTTCCGGGAAAAGCGCCACTGATCTCAGCGACGACAAAATCTTCGCCGCCTACAAGCGCGGCCGCGACGCGCATCCGGAGCGCTCCAGCGAAGTGATGTTCGACGTCTACCGCCACCTCGCCAGGGAACTTGGCCTGCCCGCCGACGACGCGGCCTGCGATTCCTTCCAGCTCGCGGTGCTGCGCTGGCAGCCGTTTGCGGATTCGGTCGAGGCACTCAAGCGCCTGCGCACGAAATTCCGGCTGGTGGCGATGACCAATGCCGATCGCGTGGCGCTGTCCTGCTACGCCCACGCGCTCGGCGACCCCTTTGACGATAGCGTCTGCGCCGACGAGACCGGCGTCGCCAAGCCGAACCCAGAATTCTTCGCCTACAACAAAGGGCGGCAATCGGCGTTCGGCTACAAGCAGTCCGACATACTGCATGTGGCGCAGAGCCAGCACCATGACATCGGGATCGCGCGCAAGCTCGGCTATAAAGTGTGCTGGATCGAGCGCCGCCAGGGCATGGCGGGATTCGGCGGCACGCCAGAAGTGCCTGTGCTGACCAAGCCCGACTTTCATTTCGCTACCATGAAAGCCTTCGCCGACGCGGCGGTTGGACACTGAGGGGCACGCAGCGATGGCTGAGGTCTGGACCCCAATGGCAGCGGCCAACTCGCTGTGGGCGAGCACGGCCACGCCGTTGCGGACCTTTCCCGTGCTGTCAGACGAGGTTCAGGCCGACGTCGTCATCATCGGCGCCGGCTATACCGGCCTCTCCGCCGCGCATCACATCGCCAAAAGCGGCCTCGCGCCGGTCGTGCTCGAAGCCAACCGTCCCGGCTGGGGCGCGAGCGGCCGCAATGGCGGCGTCATCACCGCAAAATTCCGGCAGTCGTTCCGCGGCATCGATGCCGCTCATGGCCGCGCGATGGCCAAACGCATGTACGAGATCGCGCATGAATCGACCGAGATCGTCGAGGAACTGGTGTCCGAATTCGGCATCACCGCCGCGCGGCTGACGCGCACCGGACAGGTCAAGGCGGCGCACAACCACGCGACGCTTAAAGCCGCGATCGACGAAGCCGAATGGATGAAGCGCGAGATGGGCGATGCGGACGTCCGGATGCTCGACGCCCATGAGGTGCGCGAGGAAACCGGCTCGCAGGCGTTCGTCGGCGGCGTGCTCAATCCGGGCTCCGGCGGCATCCATCCGCTGAATTATCTGCATGGCCTCGCCGAAGGCCTGGCGCAGCGCGGCGTTGCCATTTTCCAGGCGAGCCCGGTGCTTAAGCTGCGGCGCGAGAACGGGCGCGTGATCGCCGAAACGCCTGATGGCGCGGTGCGCGCGCGACAGGTCATCATCGCCACCAACAGCTATTCCGACCTGACGGACGCGACGCGGCACATGCAGCACACGCTGGTGCCGTTCCGCAGCGCGATCATCGCCACCGATCGGCTGCCGCATAATCTGGCCGGCACCCTGATGCCGACCGGGCGCACCTATACCGAGACCAAGCGCATGATGCGCTGGTTCCGCATGGTCGACGACCGCGTGATTTTCGGCGGCCGCGGCGCCTTCGGCAAGCAGGATTCGGAAGCCGCCTTCGACGCGCTGCGCAAGGCCATGATCGGCATCTTCCCGGAACTGGGCGACGTGCCGCTGGCCTTCAAATGGTCGGGCCTCGTCGGCATGACGCTGGATTCCATGCCGCATATCGGCCGACTCGACGACCGGACCCTGTTCTCGATGGGCTACAACGGCGCCGGTGTGGCGATGTCCAGCCTCATGGGGCGCTATCTCGCAGCATTCGTGCGCGGCGAAAAGCCTGATGTCGGGCTGCTCGATGCCAGCCGCCTCAAGGTCATTCCATTTTATCCGCTGCGCGAACCGGCCGTCCGAATGGTGGCCGGCTGGTACCAGTTTTTGGACGCGATCGGGCAATAGCGCACGCTAAGCCCGATCATAACAGGAGGGGAACGGAAAATGGCAGTTGCTTCCAACACAGGATTGCGCCGCGCGTTGTTCAGCGTCGCGCTCGGGCTCTTCGCGTCAACCAGCATTGCGGCCAACGCCGCCGAGCAGATCACCTTCGTGTCGCAGGGCGGCGCCTATCAGAAAGCGCAGACCGTTGCGATCCTCGATCCCTCGGCCAAGAAGCTCGGCATCACCATCAACCAGGACAGCATTCCCGACGCCTGGCCGGTGATCAAATCGCAAGTCGCGAGCGGCAAGCCGATCTGGGACGTGGTCGACGTGCCGACCGGCTATTGCCTGCGCGGCGGCGACCAGGGGCTGATCGAAAAGCTCGACTTCTCCAAGCTCCCCAACGCCGCCGCGATGCCGGAAGCCTATCGCAACGCCTATTCGGTGGCGTACGAGTTCTATTCCAGCGTTCTGGCCTACAGCCAGAAGAAATATCCTGATGGCACCGCGCCGAACAGCTGGGCTGATTTTTGGGACGTGAAGAAATTCCCCGGCCGCCGCGCACTGCGCAACCACCCCATCGCGACGCTGGAAGCAGCCCTGATGGCCGACGGTGTCGCGCCCGACAAGCTCTATCCGCTCGACGTCGACCGCGCTTTCAAGAAGCTCGAGGAGATCAAGCCCAACATCACGGTGTGGTGGACTTCGGGCGCGCAATCCGCCCAGCTTCTGAACGACGGCGAGGTCGACATGGTGATGGCCTGGAACGGCCGCGTCAGCGCGCTCTCCAAGGAAGGCGCCAAGGTCGCCTATACCTATAATCAGGGCATCCTGCAGAGCACCTCGCTGTGCATCCTCAAGGGCGCGCCGAATCTGGCGACGGCGGTCAAGTTCCTCAACGAGGCCGTCGATCCCGTGCACCAAGCCAATCTGCCGCTGCACATTGATTACGGCCCGGCGAACCCGAAGGCGTTCGACACCGGCGTGGTCAAGCCGGAACGCGTCGCGCAACTGCCGAGCGCACCTGAGAACGCCAAGAAGCAGGCGCTGATGTCCTATGCCTGGTGGTCGTCGGCGGAAGGCGAAGCCGCCGAGAAGCGCTGGGTCTCCTTCGTGCAGAAATAGAGGGACCCGCCTGGAGCGGGGTTGACCAGCCCCCAACCTCGCTCCAACCATCCGGCAATGACAGGAAAACGGCATTGACCCCTTCCACACCAGACCTCTCGTTGCGTCATCATCGCCGCGAACAGGGCCTGATGCTTGCATTGGCGTCGCCGGCGCTGCTGGTGATCCTGCTCTTGATCGTGCTCCCGGTGGGCTGGCTCGCCTGGCAATCGATCTACCATGACGGTTTCACGCTGGAGAACTACCGCCGTATCTTCAGCGAAGCGATCTACTGGCGCAGCTTCTCGCTGACCTTCCAGATCAGCCTGCTGGTGACGGTGCTGGCGCTGTTGCTCGGCTATCCGATTGCGTACGCCGCCAGTGTGGTGCCGAAGCGATGGAGCGTACTGATTCTGGCGCTGGTGATCCTGCCGTTCTGGACCAGCGTGCTGGTGCGGGCCTATGCCTGGCTGGCGCTGCTGCAGCGGACCGGGGTGATCAACCAGTTCCTGCAATATCTCGGGATCATCGACGAGCCGCTCGCGCTGGTGCACAACACGTTTGGTACCGTGGTGGCCACCGTGCACATCCTGCTGCCGTTCATGGTGCTGCCGCTCTACGCCACCATGCAGAAGATCCCGCACGATCTGATGCAGGCCGGCTCCAGCCTCGGCGGCAGTCCTTCGCATGTGTTCTGGCGGGTCTTCCTGCCGCTGTCGCTGCCCGGCGTGCTCGCCGGCACCACACTGGTGTTCGTGCTGTGCCTCGGCTTCTACATCACGCCCGAACTGCTCGGTGGCGGCCGCACCGTCATGGTGTCGCTGCTGGTCAGCCGCAACGTCGAGCTCTACGACCAATGGGGGGCCGCAAGCGCCGTGGGCGTGGTGCTGCTGGTCAGCGTTCTCGTCATTTTCCTCATCGTCGGCCGGTTCATTCCGCTCGACCGCATATTGGGGCAAAAATGAAGACGTTCTCACTCCCCCGCATCGTCTTCGTCGTGTTCTGCGCGCTGGTGCTGCTGTATCTGATCCTGCCGGTGCTGATCATCGTGCCGATGTCGTTTTCGAGCACCCGCTTCCTGACCTTCCCGCCGCCGTCGCTGTCGCTGCGTTGGTACGAGGAATATATCGGCAATGCGGCCTGGATGCAGGCGACCCGCGTCACCTTTGCGGTGGCCATCCTCACCGTCCTGATCGCAACCCCGCTCGGCGTCGCCGCCGCCTACGCCATCAGCAATTCGAAAATGCGCCTCATGCGCATCGTCCACATGATGCTGATGCTGCCACTGGTGGTGCCGATCATCATCACGGCGGTCGGCATCTTCTTTGTCTATGCCAAGGTCGGCCTGGTCGCGACGATGTCGGGACTGGTGCTCGCCAACGTCATGCTCGGTCTCCCTTACGTCATCACCTCGGTGGTGGCGGGCCTGCAGAGTTTTGATCCGGCACAGGAGATGGTGGCGCGCAGCCTCGGCATGAACCGCTTGCGCAGTTTTTTCGCCGTCACGCTGCCGCAGATCAAGGCCAGCGTGCTGACGGGCGCCATCTTCGCTTTCATCTCGGCGATGGATGAGACGGTGGTCGGCCTGTTCATATCAGGCGGCCAGTACCAGCCCCTGACAAAACGGATGTTCACGGCGCTGCGCGACGAGATCGACCCGACCATCGCCGCGATCAGCACGCTGATGACGGCGGCCTCATTCCTGCTCGTGCTGATCGCCAGCACGCGGCAGAAGAAGAGCGGCTGACAAGGCTCCTTGCCCTAGCTCGCCCTATCGCGTCATCCTGAGGTGCGCGCTCTTGCGCGCCTCGAAGGATGAGAAGCGCCCGTGGCCCATCCTTCGAGGCTCGCTTCGCTCGCACCGCAGGATGACGTGTGCCGATACGATCTAGTCATCCCGCCTTACTTCTCCAGGCCGAAGGGGTCGTCGACCGAATGCGCCGGCTGGGTGAACCAGCGCGCGCCGGTTTCGGTGATGACCATGTGGTCCTCCAGCCGCACGCCGAACTCGCCGTAGATGCAGATGGTCGGCTCGTTGGAAAAGGTCATGCCGGGCTTCAGCACGGTCTTGTCGCCCTTCACCAGATAGGGCCATTCGTGCACATCCAGGCCGATGCCGTGGCCGGTGCGATGCGGCAGGCCCGGCGTCGCATAGCCAGGGCCGAAACCGGCGCCATTGATGACACCGCGCGCGGCGATGTCGATGTCCTCGCAGCGGTTGCCCGGCCTGGCGGCGGCGAAGCCGGCGGCCTGCGCCTCCTTCTCCAGATTCCAGACGTCGCGCTGGCGCTTGCTCGGTTCGCCGAACACGTAGGAACGCGTGATGTCGGACAAATAGCCATCGACCGGCGCGCCGGTATCGATCAGGATCATGTCGCCCTGCTGCAACGTCTGCGGATAGGGCACGCCGTGCGGATACGCCGTCGCCTCGCCGAACAGCACCGCGTTGAACGGCGGATCGCCTTCCGAGCCGAGCTTGCGGTGCGCGGCGGTGAGGAAGGCCTGCACTTCGGTGGTGGTAATGCCTTCGCGCATGATGCGGGCTGCGGCTTTGTGGGCTTCGAGCGTGATGTTCTTGGCCGTCTGCATCAGCGCGAGTTCCTGCTCGGACTTGATCATGCGGCAACCGGCGGTGACGTCGATCGAATTGATGAAGGTGTAGGCGTTGCCGGCGCGGCGCAGCCCATCGAACGTAAAGAACGGCGTCGCCTCATCGACGGCGATGGTGCCGGAGGGATAGCCGAGCGCGCGCACGGTCTCGGTGACGGTGGCTGTGGGGTCCTCGTCCTCCTCCCACACCGCGATCCGTTCGCCGAACGAGGTCATGGTTTTGAGTTTCTCGACCTCGAAGGCCGGCGAGATATAGACGATCTCCCCCCTCGCCGGCAGCACCGCGCTGTGCATGCGCTCGGTGCGGCGGAACTTCAAGCCGGTGAAATAGGTCATGCTGGAGGAGACATCGAGATAGAGCGCGTCGATGCCCTTCTCGCGCATGATGGCCTGGGCGCGGGCGATGCGCTGCAGCCGTTCCTCGACACCGATCGGCGGCGCGTCGCCGCGCATGTTCTTGAGGGCGGCGAGTTCCGCCTCCGCGGTCGAACCGCCAACACCAACCGTCATCGCACGTGCCTTTCAACGTTCATCGCCGGAACCGGCGCTGTATCAGGATATTTGCCGCCGCCGTCAACCCGAGGGTTGCCGTCATCAGGACGAACGCGACGGACGCACCGAACGGCCAGTTGTTGAGTTGAAACTGTCCGTACACCAAAGGTCCCATCATCTTGAACCTGGGGCCGCCGAGCAGCACCGGGGTCGCATAGGCGTTCATGCCGAGGATGAAGGTCAGGATGGTGCCGGCAAGGATGCCCGGCAGCGACAGCGGCAGCAGCACGCGGCGAAACATCGTCGCCGGCCCGGCGCCGAGACTGAAGGCGGCCTCCTCGACATTGCGGTTGATACCCTCGATCACGCTCTGCAGCGACAGCACCATATAGGGCAGATTGACGGCGATGATGCCGGCAATCACGGCGCCCTCGGTAAACATGATCTGCAGAGGCTGGGTGATGATTCCGATCTGCATCAAGGTGACGTTGAGAAAGCCCTTGGAACCGAACAGCGTCATCCAGCCGGCGGCGCGCACCGCATTGCCGACGAACAGCGGCAGCACCACCAGCATGATCAGCACATTCTTGTACCGCGACTGGGTGCGCGCCAGCACATAAGCAAGCGGCAGACCCATCGCGAGGCAGACGACGGTGCAAAGCGCGGCCACCCGCAACGTCGTCGCCAGCACGCCGGTGTAATACGGGTCGGAGAAGAACTTGACGTAATTGTCGAACGAGAATGTGTCGATCATGATGCGCCGCGCGTCGACCTTGTCGAAGCTGTAGCGCAGCAGGATCGCCAGCGGCAACACCAGACCAGCGACCACGAACACCGTCGCCGGCCCGACCAATGTCGTGGCCGAGAGCAGCGACGAAGGCTTCTCGTCGGACTGGAACTGCGCTGGCGCGGGCACGGCCATCGGCTGCTGCTAATGCCAGCTCAACCCTTCAGCTCCTTGTCCCACCATTCCTTGAGCGCGACGTCGTTCTTGTTGAGATAATTGTAATCGAGATCGACCAGTTTCTTGATCTCGTCGGGGGTGAAGCCGATCCGCTTGTTGAGATCGGGCGCGACCGTGGCGTTGGTGACCGTGGGATTGTAACCCATGTCGACGGCGAAGGCCTCCTGCGCGCTCTTGTCCAGCATGGCGTCGAGATAGGCGTAGGCGCCTTCCTTGTTGGGCGAGTTTTTCGGGATGACGAAGCCCGAGACATAGGCCAGTGCGCCTTCGGTCGGAGTCATCGACGTCACGGAAATACCCGCGTTCTGCCATTGCACCACGCGGGCTTTCCACATCACGCCGAGGCCGAATTCCTCCGACTTCAGACCTTGGGCAAACGCCTCGTTGGTCGGATAGATCCGCATGCCGGCCTTCTTGCACTCCAGCAGCAGTTTCTTGCCAGGCTCGAGGTCATCGACCTTGCCGCCGGCGGCGAGCGCGGCGCAGACCAGTGTGTATTGGTACTGGATGTCGATGATGCCGACCTTGTTGCCTTGCTTGGGGTCGAACACGTCCTTGTAACTGACCGGCGGGGTCGTGATGATCTTCGGATTGTAGACGCCGACCTTGCCCGAATAGATATGGCCGACGCCGTAGGGATATTTCATCGCCGGCAGCAGATTGCCGGCATTCTTGAGCTTGCCGTAGTCGATCGGCAGCACGGTGCCGGCGTCGTGCATCTGGAACATGTTGATGGCCGAAAGACCCTGCACATCGGTCGTGCCGCGCGGCAGCCGCTTTTCGGCGAGCATTTTCGAGCGCCGTTCGGGATCGCCGGCCTGATCCTGTACCACCTCCCAGCCGTCCTTGATCAAGAGCGGCGCCTCGACATTCTTGTTGAGCAGGCGGGCATAGTCCCCGCCCCAGGTGCCGACGACGATGCGGCCCTTGGCTTGCGCCGATGCCATGCGCGGCAGACCGGCGGCGCCGGCCAGGGCAGCGGCACCGAGCAGGACTTCACGGCGGGATTTCGATCGGTTCATGGTGGTGCCTCCGGGTGTTGGTTGGCAGATATCAGGATTGAAAGACGCGGCCTGTCGATTTGCTCCAGCCGATATGGACCTGTTCTCCGATCACCGGCAGCGGCTGCTCCGGGCGGTTCTGGATCTGCACGATGACGCGCTCCTTGGGCGACAGGCGGACATGCAGATCCACCTGCGAGCCGAGATAGGAGATGAACTCGACCGAGCCGGGAAAGCTGTTGTCCATCGCCGGTGCTGCCGCCGACATCAGCGCGAGCCGTTCGGGACGGAGCGCCAGCGAGGCGCTGCCGGCAGCGGTCCCTTCGCAGGCAACCACGAGGCCGCCGGCCGAGACGAAGCGCCCGGGGCCATCCATGCGGCCGTCGATGAAGGTGGAGCGGCCGACGAAATCGGCGACGAATTTTTCCGCGGGGCGTTCGTAGAGATCCTGCTGCGAGCCGATCTGGCGAACACGGCCTTCGCTCATGACGACGAGGCGGTCGGCCATGGTCAGGGCCTCCTCCTGGTCGTGGGTCACCATCACGGTGGTCAAGCCGAGCTTGCGCTGCAGTTCGCGGATTTCAACGCGCACGTCCTGGCGCAGCTTGGCGTCGAGATTGGACAAGGGCTCATCGAGCAGCAACACGTCGGGGTGGAACACCAGCGCACGAGCCAGCGCCACGCGCTGTTGCTGGCCGCCGGACAATTGCCGCGGCAGCCGGTCGCTGAGATGATCGAGCCGCACCAGGCGCAGGGCCTCGGTGATCTTCGGCGCCATCTCCGCCTTCGGCATCTTGCGCATCTCGAGGCCGAACGCGACGTTCTCGGCCACGCTCATGTGCGGAAACAGCGCATAGCTCTGGAACACGAGGCCGGTGTTGCGCTTCCATGGCGGCAGCGAAGTGACGTCGCGATCGCCCACGCGCACGCTGCCCGAGGTCGGCTCGATGAAGCCGGCGATGATGCGCAAGGTCGTGGTCTTGCCGCAGCCGGAAGGGCCGAGCAGGACCAGAAACTCGCCATCGGCAATGTCGAGCGACACGTCGTCGGCGGCCTTGAACTCGCCATAGCGCTTGGTGATGCCGGTTAATTGCAGACGCGCCATGCTCAGACCACGCGACCGATCTTGACGAACCGATCGGTCAGCAGCATGGCCCCGGCGATAAACAGGATCTGCAGCACCGATACCGCGGCGATCGTCGGATCGATCTTCCATTCGAGATATTGCAGGATGGCGATCGGCAGCGTGGTGCGGCCGGGGCCGACCAGGAACAGGCTCATTTCCAGATTGCCGAACGAGGCAATGAAGCCGAACAGAGCGGCCGCGACGATGCCGGGCAAAATGGCCGGCAGCGTGACGCGCCGGAACGTGGTCAGACGATCGGCGCCGAGGCTTTGCGCCGCTTCCTCGACGGCGCGATCCATCCCGACGAGGCTCGCGGTGATCAGGCGCACCGTCCAGGGGATCGCGATCAGCACGTGACCCGCCACCAGACCGCCGAGCGAGCCGAGGATCGGCCAGCCCGTCATGATCTCGGTTTCGACATGGAAGACATAGAGCGCAATGCCGAGCACGATGCCCGGCACGATCAGCGGCAGCAACAGCAGGTTGTTCACGGCCTCACGTCCGGCAAAGCGCCCGCGCACCAGGCAAACCGCGGCGGGAACGCCGATCGCAAGACCGATCGATGTCGAAACCACGGCGACCTGCAGGCTGAGGAGGAATCCGTTGACGAACCTGTCATTGCCGGGAACAGCGCGAAACCATTTCAGCGAATAGCCTTCCGGAGGGAATGACGGAATTTCCTGTGCGAAGAACGCCAGCCAGATCACGAAGAACATCGGCAGCAGGATATATGCAAGCGACACGCCAGCCGCCGTCCCGAGCGCCATCCGGCCGACAACGCGTGATGAAGTCCATCGGGGTACGACGGTCAAGATCGCCTCTTTATGAGAACCCTGCGATCAATTCAGCCGGTTCTTGTGCAGAACGCCGGCCTTCATGATCAAGGAGAGATGTTTGCCTTGATCGCCAAGCAGCGCAAGGTCTTTCAGCGGATTGCCGTCGACCAGGATGGCGTCGGAGAAGGCACCTGCCTGCAATGTACCCACCCTGCCCGGCATGCGCAGAACCTCGGCGCCGATCGTGGTCGCCGAGCGGACGATCTCGATCGGCGAGACCACCTCCTGGCGGATCGTGAACTCCTTGGACTGGTCCCAATGCAGTTCACCCAGGAGGTCGCTGCCATAGGCGACCGGAATATTATGCCGCTTGCAGATCTCCAGCGATTTCAGCCCGCCCTGCAGCACGATTTCGTTCTTGGCGAGGCTTTCGCCGATCATGCCGAACTGCTTGGCGCGGTCTTTCATGGCGTAATAAGTGACGAGGTTGGCCACCAGGAACATGCCCTTCTCGGCCATCAGCCTGGCCGATGCATCGTCGATCAGATTGCCGTGCTCGATGGTGCGGACGCCAAGCCGTGCGGCGCGGGAAATGGATTCAGCGGAATAGGCATGGGCGCAGACGTAGCGGCCGAAGGCGGTCGCCTCCTCCACCGCCGCGCTGACTTCGCCGTCCGAGAATTGCAGGCTGTCGAGCGGATCATAGGGTGACGCGACGCCGCCGGACATCATGATCTTCACATGGTCGGCGCCCTGGCGCATCTGCTCGCGCGCGCATTTGCGCACTTCGTCGACGCCGTCGGCGATCGCGGACTTGAATTGCAGGCCGTTGCAGCAGACGCACTCGCCGCCCGGATTGGTGCGGCGGCGCGAGTCCGAATGGCCGCCGGTGGGACCGATCGACTGGCCGGCGATATAAAGCCGCGGACCGGTAATATGCCCGGTTTCGATCGCGGTCTTGATGCCCCAATCGGCACCACCGGTGTCACGTACAGTGGTGAAGCCGCGGTCGAGCATGGCGCGCAACCGCGTCGCCGCGCGCGCGGTGACCAGCGTCAGCGGCAACATCTCCATGAAGCGAACGTTGACCTCGCTATGGATCGCGTGGACGTGGCAATCGATCAGTCCCGGCATCAACGTGCGCTTGCCGCAGTCGACGATTTCAGCCCCAGCGGCCTTGATCGAGCCCTCGCTGAGTTCCTTGATGGTATCGCCCTCGACCAGCAACTGATAGCCGCCGCGGAGCTCGCCGAACGAAGGCTCCAGCAATTCGAAATTCTTGAACAGGATTTGCTTCGTCATCCGAACTCACTGCAGCCGGTTCTTGTGGAAGCGCCCGGCCTTCATGATGACCGAAAGGTGCCGGCCCTGGTCCCCGAGCAGCTTGAGGTTCTTGAGCGGATCGCCGTCGACAACCAGCAAATCGGCAAACGCGCCCGGCTTCAGGCAGCCGATCTTGCCTTCCATGCGGGTGACCTCAGCACCGATCGTGGTGGCGGAGCGGATGATCTCGGCCGGCGACAGCACTTGCGCGCGCAGCGAAAACTCCTCCGACTGCGCCACCTGCAACTCGCCGAGCAGATCGGTGCCGTAGGCGACCGGGACACCGTGGCGCTTGCAGATTTCGAGCGATTTCAGAGCGCCGTCGATCACGAGATCGTTCTTGGCCAGCATGTCGGAATTCATGCCGTATTCGGCCGCATGCTTCTTCATCTCGAAATAAGTGACGAGATTGGCGATCAGGAACATGCCCTTCTCGGCCATCAGCTTTGCCGAGGCATCGTCGATCAGATTGCCGTGCTCGATGGTGCGGACGCCGGCGTTCGCCGCGCGCGTGATCGCCTCCGGTGTATAGGCGTGCGCGCAGACATAGCGGCCAAAGGCGTGCGCTTCCTGCACGGCAGCCTCGACTTCGCCGACCGAGAACTGCAGGCTATCGAGCGGATCATACGGCGAGGCGACACCGCCGGACATCATGATCTTGACCTGGTCGCAGCCCTGACGCATTTCCTCGCGCACTGCGCGGCGGACCTCGGTGATGCCATCGGCGACGCCCATGGAGAACGACATGGCGTTGCAGCAATGACAGCGTGAACCAAAATCGGTGCGACGGCGGGCGTCGCTGTGGCCACCGGTGGGGCCGATCGCGCGCCCGGCGATGAACAGCCGCGGCCCGGGTATCAGCCCTTTATCCGTCGCCTCCTTCAGGCCCCAATCGGCGCCGCCGGTGTCACGCACGCTGGTGAAGCCGCGATCGAGCATCTTGTGCATCAGGCGGGCGGCGCGCGCCGTCATCAGCGTCAACGGCACGTTTTCCATGTTGCGGATCACGACCTCCGACAACACCACATGGACATGGCTGTCGATCAGGCCGGGCATCAGCGTACGCCCGCCGCAGTCGATCACGCTGGCCTCGGCAAGCCGGATCGGTTTGGCCGAGATTTCCCGGATCGTGCCGTCTTCGACGACCAGTTCATGGCCGCCGCGCAATTCCCCAACCTCCGGGTCGAGCATTTCGAAATTCTTGAAATGGATGACATCCATAGTCCGGCTTCCGATCATTCGCGCGTTGATCCGCGCGTTGATCGAAATGTCCTATGCCGGTTTGCCCACGTCAATGGGCAAGCCATGCGCTCATTTGCTGAGCGCTGTGCCCTGGGCGATGTGGCTATCGGGCGAATCGAAACTGCTGACGGAAGCAAGCGCGTCGTGATGCGAGTTCACGCGCCGGCGTCGGCGAAGTCGCGATAATCAATCATGCCGTCCGCACGGTTCAGCGCTTGGGCGGCTCCGAGAAGACCAGCGACATATCCTCAAACTCCTCGATCGGAAGTTTGTTTCGGACGGTCGAGGTCTGGTGTTGTTGCGGCGAGGCCATGCCAATCGTCGCGGTGGCACGATGGCCCCAGAGTGCGTGCGACGGCAGCATGGTGATTGCAGCAGCGAGAATGGCGACCGCAATGAATCCAGAAAGCATCAAACGGTTCATGGGAACCTCCGTTCGGAGAAGCCCACCCCGTTCTTGCCTTAGCGCAACGCCCGACCCACGCATGTGAACTGTGTCACAGACGCCGCACGCTTTCTCCTACCGCTTCGTCGCGCGCTCGAGGAACTGCACCAAAGCGGCACGGTCCTGTTCGGAGCCAATGCGCTGCTCGGGCATCTTGGTGCCCGGCGTGTAGGCCGCAGGCCCGATCTCGAACAATCTGGAAACCGTCTCCGGCGTCCAGACGATATCGAGCCGCTTGAGCGCGTCGGAAAAATCATATCCCGGCAAGGTCGCGATGCGCCGGCCGAACAGGCCCGCCAGCGTCGGCCCTGCCCGGTTAACCTGATCGGAGCCGAGCGTGTGGCAGGCTACGCAGGCGCGAAAAATATCCGCGCCGCGGTCGCCGGCGTACGCGGCCAGCGGGTCTGCCGCATTTTCAAACAGCAACGCGTCGACGAGATCGCCTGTCACCGCGTTCCAGCGGCGGATGGTGCTGTCCGCACCGCCGGTCAGCAGCGTTCGACTGTCCGGCAGAAACGCCACCGACCAGACCGGCATCCCGGGACCGACCAGCGTGCGTGCGAGATTGCGCGTCTTGCGATCGATCACCGCGACCGCGCCGCCGATACCGGCGGCCGCGACCCACGCACCGTCAGGCGAGATCGCCATCGAGATCACGGGCCTCGGGCCGGCTTCGACGTCACCGGAGCGGGTGCCGTCGCTGCCCAGAAAATACAGCCTGCCGTCAGCGCCTCCGGCCGCGATTTCGCCATCGCGGCCAATCGCGACCGCGTTGAGCGGGCTCGGCATCGCAATGACGGATGGTGGCGACGTGTCCGCCAGCGGCCAGATGCGAATGCTCTGATCGTAGCTGACGCTGACCAGCGTGCGGCCGTCGGGCGCGAACGCCACGCCATTGACGTTTTGCGTATGCCCTTCCAGCACGCGCGGCGCGCCGCCCGCCAGCGGCCACAGACGCACGGTGTGATCCCACGACACGGAAGCCAACGTTGCGCCGTCAGGCGAAACCGCAAGGGCTGCGATCGGCGCGCTATGGCCTTCCAGCACCGCGTCGGGCCGGGTGCGGCCGGCGGTCCAGATCGCAATGCGGCCATCGGCGCCTGCCGTTGCGGCCCTTCCCTCCCCAAGCAAGGCGACCGCGTTGACGGCATCGGCGTGGAAACGAAGCACCTGCTCGGCGGCATTTGATGTCAGCGACCAGCGGATCGCGGTTGAATCGAAGCTGCCAGAGATGGCGGTCGCACCGTCGGGCGAAATCGCCAAGGCCCGCACCGGTCCGCCATGGCCGCGCAACTGCGCGTGGGCGGCGCTGGTTCCAAAGGCCGGCAGGACCAGCAAAGCGGCCCAGGTCAGCCACACGAAACGGAAGATGGTGTGAGCACGGAGCATTCGCGGCGATCGTTTCGTCCGTTCGTGTCGCCGTCAAGGCAGCTGTGCTGAAAGGAGGCGCTCGAAAACGCTATCAGCGCATGCCCGGCTTGTCGCGATCGAGGGCCTTGGCCTGCAGTTCGTCGAGATAATCCTGAAAGCGCCGCTCGGCGTTGAGGCCGAGATCGCGCAGGAACGCCCAGGAGTAGATGCCGGTATTGTGCATGTCGTCGAACCCGAGCCGCACCGCGTAATTGCCGACCGGATCGACCGAGAGAATGGTCACGTTGCGCTTGCCGCCGACCGTCTTGCGTTGCGCTTCGGAATGCCCCTGCACCTCGGCGGATGGACTGGTCACGCGCAGCAGTTCGGCCGACAGGTTGAACTCCGCGCCGTCGTCAAAAGTGACGCGAAGGGCGCGGCGGTCCTTCACCAGCCGGATTTCAACCGGCCACGCCGCGACTGGCTTAGCTTGCTTCGGTGCGTTCACGATCCGAACCGAAAATCAGTTCGGCCCGATCAGATTGTGGCCGGGATCGCCGACCCTCGCCCCGCTGGTGGTGTAGGCAACCGAACTCGGCTGCTGGATGGTGTCGAGCACCGACGACACACCGAACGCGGCGATTGCCGCAAACGCCAAAGCTGCCAGAAAGCTCTTCATCGTATTTCCCTCGAACCGCTCCGCATCTGCACCGTCATTCGGCCGCTACGGCGCGGGTATCGCTTCCCGACGGCGCGCGGCCCTTGGCCTGCTCTTCCTCGACCCAGAGCGCGTGATGCTCCTTGGCCCAGTTGAGGTCGACCTCGCCGGTGCCCATCGCATCGAACGCGCCCTCCATCCCGACCGAACCGATATAGATGTGGGCGAGCATGACCGCGATGAAGAGCATCGCAATCACGGCATGGATCACGGTCCAGAACTGCAACGTCGTGACATTGCCCGGAAGATACGGGAACAGCATGTACCATCCCGACACCGACATCAGCACGCCGCCGATGATCACGATCCAGAAAATGCCCTTCTGCCCGGCATTGAATCGTTTGGCCGGTGGATGTTTGCCGTTGGGCAGAATGCCGCCGCCCTGTTTCAGCCATTGCCAGTCGAGCTTGCCGGGGATGTTATCCTTGATCCAGATCAGGAACATGATGGCGAGGCCGAGCATGAACGGAAACGCCAGGTAATCATGCGCGATCTTGGCCCAGCCCGACATGGTCGCAAACGCCTGGGCGCCGAACAGCGGCATGATCAGGACCCGCCCGAAGCTGATGTTGAGGCCCGACAGCGCCAGCACGACGAAGCAACTGGCCGTCAGCCAATGCGTGAAACGCTCGAAGCTCGCAAAGCGAAGGATCTTGGTGCCGGAGAAACCGTGATCGACGCGAATCCGGCCGCGCACCATCAGGAAGACCGCCAGCAGCACGAGCATGCCAAGGATGGCGACGCCGGCGATGATCGGCAGCTTGCTGCGTTGAAAATCGCGCCAGTCGCGGCCCGCGGGCTGGATCAGGCTGGAGGCCATGGTGTCCGGGATCGTTATCCGCCCGGTGATCTTGTCGCCCTCCTTCAGCGCGTTCAGGAGTTTGTCTTCCTGAACCGCTTCGGCGGTCGGCTTGAACGAGAGCTGCGCGGCGGCAGGATGCGCGAACACAAACAGCAGCGCGATGGCGGCGCATAGCGCCCGGAGGCTTGAAAGTGAGCTTGGCATAGGCCCGTGACCTTCCCGTTTCTCGTGACATGAGCGCCGCCGCGCGCCGCGCGACGGCCAAGGCATCAGCCGGTCGGTGAATCCGCGTAAGCCGTTTTCCAGCCCCACATGCCCGAACCGTAACCGCGCTTCATCACGCGCTCCTTGTAGATTTCGGCGATGATGGCGCCGTCGCCGGCGAGCAGCGACTTGGTCGAGCACATCTCGGCGCAGATCGGCAGCTTGCCTTCGGCCAGACGGTTGGCGCCGTATTTGGCGTATTCGGCCGGCGTGGAATCCGCCTCCGGCCCGCCAGCGCAATAGGTGCATTTGTCCATCTTGCCGCGCGAGCCGAAATTGCCGACCTTCGGATATTGCGGCGCGCCGAACGGGCACGCGTAGAAGCAATAGCCGCAGCCGATGCAGAGATCCTTGGAGTGAAGCACCACGCCGTCGGCGGTGGTGTAGAAGCACGACACCGGACAGACCGCGGCGCATGGCGCATCCGTGCAATGCATGCACGCCATCGACACCGAGCGTTCGCCGGGCTTGCCGTCATTGATGGTGACGACGCGGCGGCGATTGATGCCCCACGGCACTTCATGTTCGTTCTTGCAGGCCGTCACGCAGGCATTGCATTCAATGCAACGGTCGGCATCACAGAGAAATTTGACGCGAGCCATGATCTATTCTCCCCTCACGCCGATCGGATCTGGCACAGGGTCACCTTGCCCTCGTGCATGCCCGTGACCGGATCGTAACCGTAGCTTGTGATCGCGTTCACGCTTTCGCCGAGCACGATCGGATCGCTGCCTTTTGGATATTTGCCGCGCTGGTCGACGCCCTGGAACCAGCCAGAGAAGTGGAACGGCATGAACGCCACGCCCTTGCCGACTCGGTCGGTGACGAGCGCCTTGACGCGCGCCTTCGAGCTGTTTTCCGGGCCGTAGACCCAGACCCAGCCGCCGTCCTTGATACCGCGCTCGTTCGCGTCCGCGGTGTTGACCTCGACAAACATGTCCTGCTGCAACTCGGCAAGCCAGCGGTTCGAGCGGGTTTCCTCGCCGCCGCCTTCATATTCGACGAGACGACCGGAGGTGAGGATGATCGGGAATTGCTTCGCAAGCCCCTTGTCCACCGCCGCCTTCTGAATCGAGAAGCCGAGATTGGCCATGCGGAACTGACGGCCGTCCGGACGCGTCGGGTATTTGGCGACGAGGTCCGGGCGCGCCGTGTAGATCGGCTCGCGATGGACCGGCACGGGATCGGGCAGATTCCACGCCACCGCGCGGGCCTTGCCGTTGCCATAGGCCATCACGCCATGTTCGAGCGTGACACGGATGATGCCGCCGGACAGATCGACCGCCCAACCGACGCCGTCCGGGTTGTTGCCGCCGATCTTTTTGATGGTGGCAAGTTCAGCTTCGGTGAGGTCCTTGTCCCAGCCGAGCTTCTTCAGCACGCCGTAGGTGAACTCAGGATAGCCGTCGGTGAGTTCCGAGCCTTTGCTGTAAGAGCCTTCGGACAGCATGTTGACGCTCTTCACCGAACCGTCCGGCTGCTTCTCTTCATAGACCACGCCGAACCGCGCCCGGAACGTCCCGCCGCCATCCTTCACATGCAGGTTGGTGTTGTAGAGCGTGTGCGTTCCCGGATGCCTGATCTGCGGCGTGCCCCAGCACGGCCACGGCAGGCCGTAATAGTCGCCGCCGATTTCGGGCTCGTCGGCCTTGGCGCGCAGGGTCACCAGGTCGAACTTGCCCTGGTTCTTCATGTGCGCCTTCAGCCGCTCCGGCGACTGGCCGGAATAGCCGGTCGAGAATCCGCCGCGGTTGATTTCGCGCAGCAGCTCTTCCGGCGACGGCCGGTTGTTTTCCACCTTGAGGTTCTTGAACATCGGATCGGCGAAGCCGAGCTTCTTGGAAAGCAGGTAGATGATCTCGTAGTCGTCCTTCGATTCGAAGATCGGCTTGACGATCTGCTCGCCCCACTGCAGCGAGCGGTTGGAAGCCGTGCGCGAGCCCGAAGTCTCGAACTGGGTGCAGGCCGGCAAGAGATAGGTACCGTTCTTACGCTCGGAGATCGCAGCGAATGTGGTCGGATGCGGATCGGCGACGACGAGCAATTCGAGTTTTTCGAGGCCCTTCACCATCTCCGTCATGCGCGGCACGGTATTGCCGCCGTGCCCCATGATCACCACGCCCTTCACGCTGTCGCGTTGATCGACGTCATCAGGGTTGGAAAGCGTCGCATCGAACCAGCGGGTCCACGGGATACCTGGCAGTTCCATGTTCTGCTTGCGGGTACGGGCCGGACGGCCGGCCTTGGCCGGCACTTCGTCGAAGCGCGACTGGAAGTAATCATAATCGACTTCCCATACACGCGCCCAGTGTTTCCAGGCACCTTCGACCAGACCGTAATAGAGCGGCAACGACGTGATATCGAGACCGATGTCGGTCGCACCCTGTACGTTGCAGTGGCCGCGGAAGATGTTGGCGCCGCCACCGAAGGTGCCGACATTGCCGGTCGCCAGCAGCAGGTTGCAATACGCCCGGACGTTGGCGGTGCCGACCGTGTGCTGAGTGCCGCCCATGCACCAGATGAAGGTCGATGGCCGCTGCTTGGCAAAGGTCTCGGCGACCTTCTTCAGTTGCTCGCCGGGAATCCCCGACACGCGCTCGACTTCTTCCGGCGTCCACTTGGCGACTTCAGCGCGGATCTGGTCCATGCCGTAGACGCGTTGCTTGATGAATTCCTTGTCTTCCCAGCCATTGTTGAAGATGTGGTGCAGCATGCCCCAGATCACCGCGATGTCGGTGCCGCCACGGAACCGGACATATTCGGTGGCGTGGGCTGCGGTGCGCGTGAAGCGCGGATCTAGCACGAAGACGTTGGCGCGGTTGATTTCCTTGCCGGTGAGGATGTGCTGCAGCGACACCGGGTGCGCTTCGGCGGCGTTCGAGCCCATGAAGACGATAGTCTTCGAGTTTCTGATGTCGTTGTAGGAGTTGGTCATCGCGCCGTAGCCCCAGGTGTTGGCAACACCCGCGACCGTGGTCGAGTGACAGATGCGCGCCTGGTGATCGATCGAGTTGGTGCCCCAGAACGCCGCGAACTTGCGGAACAGGTAGCCGCCTTCATTGGAGAATTTCGCGGAACCGAGCAGGTAAACGGAATCGGCACCGGACTTGGCGCGGATTTCCAGCATCTTGTCGCCGATCTCGTTGATGGCGACATCCCACGATATTTTCTGCCACTCGCCGTTGACGAGCTTCATCGGGTACTTAAGTCGGCGGTCGCCATGCACCAGTTCGCGCACCGAGGCGCCCTTGGCGCAATGCGAGCCACGATTGAGCGGACTGTCCCACGCCGGCTCCTGACCGACCCAGACGCCGTTCTGGACTTCGGCGATCACGGTGCAGCCGACCGAGCAATGCGTGCAGATATTCTTTCTGATTTCCGTCGGCGCGCCGACCTTCTCCGGTCCCGCCTGCGCCTTGCGCACCGAGCCGAGCGGCATCAAACCAAGTGCCGCGCCCGCGCCTGCCGCCAGACCCGACCGGCGCAGGAACGTGCGGCGGTCGAGAACCCCCGAAGCCAGGCCGGCGGCGACACCCTGCAAACGCGCCCTGCCTGCGGATCCGTCTCTTCGCTTCATCAACATGTGCGTGGTCCCATCAATAGCGGTTGACGCGGTAGAAATTCTTGACGTGATCGGTTTCCTTGTAGCGGGCCTTGACGCGCTCGGCCTGCGGCTCGTCCGCAACCGCCTCACCGCCCGCGAGCGGCACGACGGCAGCTGCAGCCACCGCCGATCCGCCCATCAGGAACAAGCGGCGGCGATCGAGCCCCTTGGCATCGAGCGGCTTATCGGCCGGTGCCTTGTCGGATGGCTTGCTCATTGCGGTCTCCTCCACTTCGAACTTTCAGTTGCCTTTGCGCGTCACTCGGACAGCGTGAAGGCCTCGGCTTCCAGTTCCATAAACACGCGGCCGACGCCGCCGACGGCACGATAGAATTTGGCGGTCCCGGACATCTCCAGATCGGCGAACATCCGCGCCGCCCACGGCTTGAGATGGCGATCGAAGAATCGCGCCTGTTCGGCGAACTCGGCGTCGAAGTCGCCGCGGGTGAGGCCTGCCATCACTTCAAGAAGAATCGCGATGTGGTCTTCCGGCTCGCGCGACGGGCCGGCGCGCTCGATGCCGAGCAGGTCCAGATCCTCGCGCACACGCGCCAGCGGGCGCTCGTGCAGGAAGCCGGTCAGGTAATAGGAGGCATAAGGCAGCAGCTCGCCGCGCCCGAGCCCGATGAAGAGATCGAAGAATTCCTTATTGGCGGCGCGATCATCCGTCGCTGACGCGGCCGCGGCGAGTTCGACATGCGCCATGCCGAGATCGGAGGCGTCGCCCTTCAACTGCGCGACGCGCGCGAGCGTGTCCGCGGCCGGCGCCTTGCCGAGCAGCAGCGACAGCAAGCCGTACTCCGCGGCGCGCAGCTGATCGATCTCGTCGATTTCCGGTCTCGATGACAGGTTAGGTGACACGGATAATCCATATAGATCGGGGCGAAGCACGGAACGCTCGACGCGGGTCAAGGCCTCGACCGCAAGAACCCGCTCGGCGGGAACCTGCGACCAAGCAGAAACCGACGGCTGCGCAATGCCGATCGCCCGCGCTAACGACGCGACGCCACCCGCTGCCTTGATTGCCTGTCCCAGTCCGGCATCACGCATGGTGAACCCGACTTCTCCCCCGCCCGCGCCCACTGCCTCAGAATCTCACTGCCTCTTAATCGGGCATACAATTTAGAACTGGAATTATTCCAGTCTCAAATTAGTAGCATAGGTGTTGCCTATGTCTCGAAAACTTTTGTCTAAACAACAGGTTTTGCCGAGCCATGGCGTCGCACCGCTTGCTGCGGTGCAACAGAATCGGACGCCTTATGGGAGGCCTGGGAGTCTGTTTTCTGCCCGTTTTGGGGGCCGGCCGCCTCGTCACCACCCCGGGAATTCTGCTCCGACCGAGCCGCTTGAGCACTCAATCTCAGCGGTTGTTCCGGCAGATCCGGCTTTGGATCATCGGACGATTCAGGCGCGTTCGCGATCTCTGCCGGGACCTTGGGGACCGCAACTGGTTGCTCGGCGGGCGCTTCGCCGGTGCCCATGATCTGGGTGACCATTCGCGCGACATCGATTCCGGCGCCGAGCTCGCTGTTGCCCGGCACGCCGCCCGGCGTGTTCCAGTCATAGGCGTAGTCGAGCGCGGGATTGACATAGTTACGGATCGCGGGATCCAGCGCCCAGGACTTTCTCAAAGCCGCATTGCGCAGATGCTCGGGAACGCCCTTGCGCAGAAAGGCGGTGATGTCCGTTTCCGACGTCAATTCATCGAGCGATGGCAGGCTGGAGAGATCGAACTCAGGCGCAGCCTCAGACTCAGTCGCCGGAGCAGCAGCGATTTCAGCGTCGGCAACGGGCGCTTCGCGCTCGGGCTGCTTGGCCTCCTGCTTGCGCTGCGACCATCGCGCCAAAAACCCCTTATCGTCGCCCTGGTCCGGACCACTCATGCGCGCCCTGTCCCTTCCCCTTCCGGGCCGCGATCCTTTGGATCACGCGGGCGATCGCCGCCGGCCCGATCGCGCTTGCGCTTGTGGAATACCCGCTCGACGTGAAACTCATCGACAAAGGCGGCGATCCAGGACGCGATCTCCGAAGACATCGGAACCGTGCCGATGACGTCGCAACCGCTTTCGAAGATCGCCTCCCCTTCGGTCGGATCGGCCGTGACCTTGGTTAGCTCGAGTTCAGATCCGCCGGCTTGACGCCGCAGCGCCACCCAGATCCGCGGTTCGCCGTCGGCGAGATTGTCGCGATAATTCGCGGTGTCGGAGCTGAACAGATCGATGCTGGCCGCGCCCGCGTAATACGTCATCGCGTCGGGCTCGGTGGACAGCACGGTCCATGGCGCGGTCGCCGGCACTTCGTCCAGCACCATCGCCGGCGACCACACGTGATCGATCCAGGGATTATCGACCGCACGGCGCCGCACGACCACGCCCACTTCGCGGGATGTCTCGGTCATCGCCATGACACATCCTCCGTCAGCCGGCCGATCATGCCGCATTCTCCTTCGGCGCGAGCGGCAGCCCGGCGACCAGGTTTTGCGGCTTCAAGCGCACGATCTTGTCCGCGCCCATCGCCAGAATAAGGTAGACCGGTTTGTTGCCGACGCGTTCATCCACCAGCCGCGTATCCGCGATGGTCAGGCGCATCAGGGCCACGATGCGCTCTGAAGCGTTGGCGTCGACCCCGCTGCCGTTCCACAGCGCATTGCCGATTTTGGTGCCCTCGCTGTCGAGGCCGACAAACCAGCGCCAGTCGCGGTCTTCGATCGAGGGAACCGTCTCGACGCTGACGGTAACGCCGAGCAGATGGGCGATCCATCGCTCGATCACCCGGCAAAGCCCGGCGCGCGCCTTCGGATTGCCGCCGATGTTCATGACCATCGCGTGCGCATCCGAACGTGACCAATAGGTCCAGGCGTTCTCGTCGTCCATCACGTCCATTTCGCCGAACGCCTTTGGCGGCGCCAGCATCGCCGTCAGCGGCGACGCATGCAGGTCATGCTCGGCGTGTTGCTGCGCCTCGATAATTTCGGCATCAGCGAGCAGCAGCGTGCCCTCATGCAACGCCGCCTGCTGGCCGCGATAGAATAGTTCCGCCGCGCGCAGCATGTAGGGATCGTCGCAGCCTTCGAGCGCGTTGCGCAGGATCAGATGGCAAAGCTGCGAGACAAAGATCGGCGGCAGGTCGCCGGCGCCATTGCGGGCGAGATTGAGATAAACCGCCTCGAGCGAGGGTGCCGCGACCAGCCGGTCGCGGAAGTTCATCATAAAGGTCCAGTTCTCGCGTGCATCGGGATCGGCGAGTGCGGCGATATCGGTTTTAGAGACCGGGCGAAGCGGATCGGCCAACAAGCCCGCATGCAGATTGCGTTCGGCCTCGCAGGCGTCCGCCGGCGGCATCAGTTCGGGCCGCGCCAGATAGGCCATGATCAGTTCGGGTGTCGCGATCAACCCGCCGTGATCGGCGCGTCGCGTCAGATGATGGCCGGAGGCAACCCAGAATTCTCTCATTTGCGTGTTCCGCTTACCCGGTCGGTTCCCATCAAGCCCAGCAGATCGACCTCCTCGGCAGGTTCATCGTCGCCTTCGACCTCATGAAAGGTAAAGGCGCGGGCATGCGCGTGCAACCGGTCGGCATCGGCTGCGGCTTCGCGCGGCTTGAGGGTACGAAAGCGCTCGCGGATTTCACCATCCTCGATGCTGCGTTGCACGGCGAGCAAGGTCTGCGCCGGGTGGTCGCACAACGAGGCCGCAAACGCGACCTCTTCTTCGGCGGCGGCGCGCGCGGCTTTAAGATCCGGCGCCCTGAATTTTTCCAGCAATTGCGCTGCAAGCCGATCGACCATGGTTTGCCGCTCTGCCTCCGTCGCCTCGGTCACGATCGCGAGCGTCGACCAGCCCAGACTTTCGATGCCCAGAAAGCCGGACCGCAGCGCCACACGCTGCTTCTGGGCGAGATCAGCCGGATCCTGGTTCCAGAAAACGAACGCGCCCGAAACCGCCCATTCGCCGGGTTCCGCGGCACGCTCAAAGACAAACGTGTCGGAAGGGTCGAGCCTGATGGTTCGCGGCAGCTTCAGCATGTCCGCCTCATCCGAGTTTCGGACCGCGCGCTTGCGGATCATACCAGTCCGCTTGCGCCAGCGCATCCACGAGACTGGACCGATCGGGCGGCCCGCTGCCGGCAGGCGGCTTGACCAGCAGATCGCCGTTGGCGTCGATGGCTCTGGTCTCACCGGCTTTACGCCTGGGAAGCCGTTCCAGATAATCCTTGGCGATGGCGTCAAAACCGCGCTCGTTCCAGCGGTCGAACGCCGTCATCAGATGGCGGGCGAAGCTGCCGATGATCGCATCGGTGTCGACCATCTCAAAGCCTGCGCCCAGCATGGAAACCCCGGATGCGGCCTGCACCTCGTCGAGATGCACCATGTCGGCGGCGCGCAGGATCACGCCGAACACCAGCCACGGCGGCACCTCGGTCTCGGCGCAATCGCCGGGCCAGCCGAGCCGCGCGCCGCCCAGCAATCCTGCGTCGAACCTTATTGCATCGGGCCAGATGAAACTTACATCCCGTTCGGGAGGACAATGGGCCGCGATCGCGTCCGCCAGCGCGTTCATGCCGGCGAACAACGCCCGGCGCGCCGAGTTCAAGGGTTCGTCGGGTTCGAGAACCACGGCGAATTCGACCAGGTCATAGCGCCGCACCCAGACCAGCGTTCCGGCGCCGGCTTGGGCCGCGATCTCGCACCCGTGGGCAAACGCATCGCCGAGTTCGCGTAACGCGACCAAAGTATAACCGGGTGGCAGATCGGGTGTCTGATCCGCTTCCCCGCGACGCGATATCATCGAACGGCTCATCCTGCGTGGCTTTGCTAAATTGCTTTGCAATCCGCCGGTGTATGCTATCCCCGTTGGGCTCGCAACGCGAGCGGAACCAGAAAACGAACCGTGTGATGTGTGCGCCGGTTCAGGAAGTTAACGATGGCTACGGTGGCGTCTCATCTTCTGATTTGCAGTTGCGAGAAGACCATGCCGCTCGACGTGCCGGCGATCAGCCGCGGCTGCGCCGGAACAATCACCCAAGCCAACCAGCTGTGCGGCCTCGAACTCGAGCGGTTCAAGCAGGCGCTTGCCGACGGCGCGCCGATCACGGTGGCCTGCACGCAGGAAGCCCCGCTGTTCCGCGAAGTCGCTGAGGATTTCCCGCAAGCCCAGCTCACCTTCGCCAACATCCGCGAAGCCGGCGGCTGGTCGAATGATGCGGCCGCGGCCGGCCCAAAGGCTGCGGCACTGATCGCGGCCGCGCAGGAAGACATGCCGCCGATCTCAATGGTGACGCTGGAGAGTAGCGGCGTCGCGCTGATCTATGGCCGCGACGAACTCGCCATCGAGGCCGCGCAGCGCCTCGCCGACCGTCTCGACATCACCGTGCTGCTGAGCAAGCCCGGCGATGTCGTCCCGCGCCGGAGCAATGAGTTTCCGGTTCTCAAAGGCACGATCCGCAACGCGCGCGGTCATCTCGGCGCGTTCGAGCTTGGGATCGACGACTACGCGTTGCCGCTGCCCTCCTCGCGCGCAAAGCTCGTGTTCGGCCCCGCGCGCAACGGTGCGACATCGACCTGCGACCTGATCCTCGATCTCAGCGGCGGCACGCCGTTGTTTCCAGCGCACGAGCTGCGTCCGGGATATCTGCGCGCCGATCCGCGTGACCGCGCCGCCGTCGAGCGTGCGATCGCGGATGCGGGCAATCTGGTCGGCACCTTCGACAAGCCACGCTTCGTTCAATTCGACGAAGCGCTGTGCGCCCATTCGCGCTCAGGGATCACCGGATGCAGGCGCTGCCTCGATCTTTGTCCGACCGGCGCGATCACGCCAAACGGCAATGCCGTCGCGATCGACGCCAATGTGTGCGCCGGCTGCGGCGCCTGCGCCTCGGTGTGTCCGACCGGTGCGGCTTCATATGCACTGCCCAGTGCGGACGCGTTAATGCGGCGATTGCGCACGCTGCTGCAGACCTATCGCAAGGCAGGCGGCAGCAACGCGATCGTGCTGTTCCACGACGGCGAGCATGGCGACGCACTGATTGATGCGCTGGCACGGTTCGGCGCCGGGCTGCCGGCCCACGTGCTGCCGCTGCGCGTCAATGAAGTGACGCAGCTCGGACCGGAGAGCCTTGCCGCGGTGTTTGCTTATGGCGGCGCCGGCGTCGCGATCCTGACTCGAGCCAAACCCAGGCACGATCTTGCAGGACTGCGCCGAACCGTCGAAACGTCCGATACCGTGGTTGCAGCGCTCGGTTTCGGCGCGGGCCTCGTGCGCGTCATCGAGACCGACGATCCGGATCAGCTGCGCGAGATGCTCGATGCGGCGCCAATTGGCGTCGCGACGCAAAAGCCGGCCGGCTTCGTGCCGCGCGGCGCCAAACGCGGCGTGCTCGAAACGACGTTTCGCGAACTCCATCTCGCCGCCCCCGCGCCGGTCGATGCGGTGCCGCTTGCGCCGAATGCGCCGTTCGGCGGCGTCAATCTCAATGTCGAGGGCTGCACGCTCTGCCACGCCTGCGTCACCGCCTGCCCGACCGGCGCGCTATCAGACAATCCCGATCACGCCATGCTGCGCTTCACCGAAAGCCTGTGCGTACAGTGCGGGCTCTGCGAGGCGACCTGTCCCGAGAAAGTCATCACGCTCGAGCCGCGGCTGGATTTTGCGGCTTGGAACGCGCCGCTGCGTGTTCTCAAGGAAGAAGAGCCGTTCAACTGCATCGCCTGCGGCAAACCGTTCGGCACCAGGAGTTCGATCGAGCGCGTATTGGCAAAACTCGGCGAGAAGCACTGGATGTTCCAGGGCGCCAACGCCAGACGTATCGATGTCATCAAGATGTGCGCGGACTGCCGCGTCGAAGCCGTGGTCAATGAGGGTTTTGATCCGCACGGCGCGCCGCAGCGGCCGCCTGTGATGTCGACGGAAGATTATTTGCGGGCGCGCGAGGGCAAGAAAGGCGATCCCATTGGATCGTAAGGAGCCCGCTGTGTCCGCCGCCCAGCCGGCCCCGGCAGCCCGTGCGACGTCGCGCGCGTCCGGCATTCCCGGCGTCAAACACGTCATCGCGGTCGCCTCCGGCAAGGGCGGCGTCGGCAAGTCCACCACCTCGTGCAATCTGGCGCTCGGTTTTGCCGCCATCGGGCTGAAAACCGGCATCCTCGACGCCGACATATACGGCCCCTCGCAGCCAAAGCTGTTCGGGCTGCGCGGCAAGCCGCGCCAGGTCGGCGCGCGCATGCTGGAGCCGCTGGAACGCTTTGGCGTCAAGGTGATGTCGATCGGCTTTCTGGTCGAGGAAGACCTCGCCATGATCTGGCGCGGGCCGATGGTGATCTCGGCCATCACCCAAATGCTGCGGGAGGTAGCATGGGGCGATCTCGATATATTGGTTATCGACCTGCCGCCGGGCACCGGCGACGCGCAGCTCACGATGGCGCAGCAGGCACCGCTGGCGGGAGCGGTTATCGTCTCCACGCCGCAGGACATCGCGCTGATTGACGCGCGGCGCGGCATCGCGATGTTCGAGAAAGTGAACATCCCGATACTGGGTCTGATCGAAAACATGTCGGCGTTCTGCTGCCCGGCCTGCCAGAAGCTCACGCCGATCTTCGGCCAGGGCGGCGCACGGCAGGAGGCCGAACGGCGCGGGATTCCGTTTCTCGGCGAGATACCGCTCGATATCAATATTCGTCAGACCTCGGACGATGGACGCCCGATCGTCGCAACCGAACCTGACGGCGTTCATGCGCGCCACTACATCGAGATCGCCCGCGAGGTCTGGACCACGATCACCTCCGGCGCAGCAAGCCGGCCGCCGCCTCGCATTGTCATTGAGTGAACGAAACGGCCGTGCTTCATTGCATCGGTATGGGCGATCCATGGGCTGGCCGCCGCTTTGGCCGGTCCCCGCGACCGTTCGCGCGATCGCGGGGTCCGAATGATCGTTAGGCGACCAAAATCCAACGAGATTGGCGCCCTTGTATACAATACGCTGTGCGCAGCGCTCCGGCGTGCGTTCCGCTTGCCGTATCCCAGCACGAAAATTGCATGACCGAGCCCGGTCTGGAGAGCGAGCAACGTCATGAACCTGATCAACCTGGACATCCGCATGCTTCGCTCGCTGATGTCGGTCGTCGAGACCGGAAGCATCACCGAGACCGCGCGGCGGCTCGGCCGCACCCAGCCGGCGATCACCCTTCAGCTGCAGCGGCTGGAGGAGCTCACCGGAAAGGCGATCTTCATCCATGAGGGCCGCCGGCTGTTTCTGACGGCCGAAGGCGAAACCGTGTTGAGTTACGCGCGGTCGATCGTTGGCTTTCACGACGAAATGCTGTCGCAGCTCGCCTCCCCCGACATCGAAGGTCATGTCGTGCTCGGCACGCCCGACCTCTATGCGGCGTTCATGTTGCCGTCGATCCTCAAGATCTTTCGAAAAGCCTTTCCGCGCGTGCAGCTGGAGCTGAACTGCTCGCTCTCGACGCCGCTGGTCGGATGCGTGAAGCGCGGCGAAGTCGATATCGCACTGGTGACGCGGATGAACGATTTCACCGGCGGACAGGTGGTGCGGCAGGAGCAACTGATCTGGATGACTGGCGAGCAATCCACGGCGCATAACGAAAAGCCGATCCCGCTGGCGCTGCTGCCGCCGGGCAACATCTTCCGCGACCATGCGATCGAACGGCTCGAAGCCGCCAAGCTGCGATGGCGCATTGCCTGCGTCAGCCATAGCGTCAGCGGTTTGCAGGCTGCGGCGTTCGCCGGCATGGCCGTGACCGTACTCGGTCGCAGCGCGCTGGTGCGCAACATGCGCGAGATCGGCGAGAACGAAGGGCTGCCGCCGCTGCCGAAAGTCGATCTTCTGCTGTACAAGTCGCCGGCCGCGACATCGAAGGCCGCGAGCGCCCTGCACGACTACCTCGCGCATTATCTCAATCTCGACGACGAATTGCTGCTCGGCAAGGAACTGCCGTTGTCGGCCGAAGATAGCGGCGCGGGCCGGTCAGGACATCTGGGGACGAAACTGGCTCCAGGGTCGCGCCCGCTCGAACGCGGCGGCGATGCGCACGATCAACCCCTCGTCGAGCCACGGCGCAACAATCTGAAGCCCGATCGGAAGTCCGTCGCTGTCGAAGCCACAGGGAATCGTGGCGGCCGGCAGCCCGGTCAGGTTTATCGGCCAAGAGAACGGCGACCAACCTAAGTGGCGGTCGACGGTCACGCCGTCGACCTCGTCAACACCGAGCGCACCGGCGGAAAACGCAGTCACTGCAACAGTCGGGGTGACGATCGCGTCGACCTTGCCGAATATTTCCAGGAACGAGGCGCGCAGGTTATTGCGGCGATAGCCGGCCTCGACATAATCGACGCCGCTATAGGCCGACCCTTTCGCGACCATGTCGCGGTACTCGATGTCGGACGCCACCAACGCGCTGGCACCACGCGCCGAGACGGCCGCCGCCTGTTCGGTATAGGCGATCGGCTTCAGGATTCGTTCGAGCATGTCAGGCTCGAAATGAATGCAATCCGGAACAATGTGGGCGCCGAGCGAACCCAATGTCTCGACCGCCGACTGGAATGCGCGGCGAATGTCAGGCGCCACCGCGGCATAGCCGAGATCGACGCTGCTTCCGATTCTGATGCCATCGAGCTTCACCGGCGTGGCATCGAAACTCCGCGCCGGCACCGGCAGGCTCGCGGCATCGCGCAAATCGTGGGTCGCAACCGCTTCCAGAAGCAGCGCTGCGTCGGCAACGGTGCGCGCGATCGGGCCGGTGTGCGCCAGCGACGCCCATGACGGCGGTGAAAAGCCCGGTGACCGCGGCACCAGGCCGAAGGTCGGCTTGATACCGACCACGCCGCAAAACGCCGAGGGAACACGGATCGAACCGACGCCATCGGTGCCGATCGCCAGCGGACCGCATCCGGCGGCTATCGAAGCCGCCGCACCGCCGCTCGATCCGCCGCTGGTGCGGGCGCGGTTCCAGGGGTTGCGGGTGATGCCCGACACCGGACTGTCGGCGGTGAGCTTGTAGCCGGACTCGCAGGTCGTGGTCTTGCAGGTGACGATCGCGCCCGCTGATTTGAGTGCCGAAACGGCGGCCGAGTCGAAGGTCGGCACCAGGTCCTTGTTGGCGGGAGCACCGCCCAGCGCCGGCACGCCCGCGACATAGACGAGGTCCTTGATGCTGACCGGCACGCCGGTCAATTTGCCGGGTGGCCGCCCGGCGGACCAGGCCGCGGTGGCGCGATCGGCGGCGGCGCGTGCCTGTTCGTAGGCCGGAGTAACCACCACGTTACAGGACGCGTTGGTCAGCTCCAGCGCGGAAATCACGTCCTCGATGACGTCGCGCGGCGTGAACCGCTTGGCGCGATAACCCTCCAGCAATTCAACGGCCGAGAGCCTGGCCAATTCATTCGCCTCAACGACGCCGTCGGCGCGGACGCTTCCTGCTTTCACCGCGCGCCTCATGAGATCTGCAGGGCGGCCCTCACCGCCTTCTTCGCCATAACTGTCACGAGATGGGCGCGGTATTCCGCGTCCGCATGGATATCGGAGCTGAGATTTTCCGAACCAAGCTTGATTGCTGCGACGGCATCGGGCGTGAACGCGGCTTCGAGTGCAGCTTCCATCGCGGCGACGCGAAACACGCCGGGCCCCGCCCCGGTCACCGCGACACGAATTTTTTCGGCCCGCTTCGCCACGCAGACGCCGACCACCGCATAGCGCGAGGCCGGGGATTTGAATTTGGCATAGCCGCCGGCCAACGGCACCGGGAAACGCAACGCCGTGATGATCTCGCCCGGTTCGAGCGCCGTCTCGAACAGCCCCCGGAAGAATACGTCAGCAGCGATCTCGCGGCGATCGGTCACGATCACAGCATCGAGCGCGAGCACCGCGGCCGGATAATCGGCCGAAGGATCGTTGTTGGCGACCGAGCCACCGATCGTGCCGCGGTTGCGAACCGCGGGATCGCCGATGCCGGCGGCAAGGCTCGCCAGCAGCGGGATAGTGCTGCGAACCAGCTCCGACTCCGCGACATCGACATGCCGTGTCATGGCGCCGATCGTCAGGACGTCGTCCGCAAGTGAAATTCCCGACATCTGCGGGATCTTCGACAGATCGATCAGGGCGGCCGGCGCCGCCAGCCGCTGCTTGATGGTCGGCAGCAACGTCATGCCGCCGGCCAGCGGCATGCTGTCGGCGACGCCACCGAGCAGCGCCGACATTTCATAAAGCGTGCTCGGCCTGTGAAATGCAAATGATCTCATTTTGCCTTCTCCTACTCTGCGGCCAGCGGCATCGCGGCGTTCTGAATGACGCGCCAGATCCGGTTCGGCGTCGCCGGCATGTCGACGTGCGTCACCCCGAGATGCGACAAGGCATCGACGACGGAATTGATGACGGCCGCAGGCGATCCGATGGTGCCGACCTCGCCGCAGCCCTTCACGCCCATCGGGGTGTGGGTGCAGAGCGTGGAGTGGGTCTTGATCGTCATGTTCGGCAGATGATCGGCGCGCGGCATGGTGTAGTCCATGAACGATCCCGACAGCAGCTGCCCTGAGACATCGTCGTAGACGGCATTCTCATACAGCGCCTGGCCGACGCCCTGCACGATGCCGCCATGCAACTGGCCCTCGACAATCATCGGGTTGATGACGGTGCCGACGTCGTCGACCGCGGTATATTTCTCCAGCGTCACAATCCCGGTCTCGGGATCGATTTCGACTTCGGCGATGTGACAGCCGCCGGGATAGGTGAAATTGACCGGATCGTAATAGGCCTGCTCCTCCAGCCCGGGCTCGAGGATTTCCAGCGGATAGTCGTGCGGCACATAGGCGGCACCGGCGATTTCCTGGAACGTCTTGCTGCGGTCGGTGCCGGCGACCGAGAACACCCCAGCCTCGAACGCGATATCCTGTTCGCTGGCCTCGAGCAGATGCGCGGCGATCTTCTTGCCTTTGACCACCACCTTGTCGCTCGCCTTCGAGAGCGCGGCACCTCCGACTACCAGGGAACGCGAACCGTAGGTGCCCATGCCGAACTGGACGCGGTCGGTATCGCCGAACACGATGTCGACATTGTCGAAGGCGACGCCGAGTTTTTCCGACACGATCTGCGCAAAGGTGGTCTCGTGGCCCTGCCCGTGATTGTGGGTTCCGATCAGCACCGTCACCTGTCCAGTCGGATGCACGCGCACCGTGGCGCTTTCGTAAAGCCCGCCGCGGGCGCCGAGCCGGCCGGCAAAGCGTGACGGCGCGAGGCCGCAGGCTTCCACATAGGTCGAATAGCCCAGTCCGCGGAATTTGCCGTCGCGTTCGGACGCCGCTTTGCGTTCCCCAAAGCCCGCGACGTCAGCTGCCGCCAGCGCGCCTTCGAGGCAGCCCATCGGATCGCCGGAATCATATTCGACCAGCACGGGGGTCTGATACGGATAGGCTTCCTTGGGAATGATATTGCGGCGGCGCAGTTCGACGCGGTCGATGCCCATTTCCTTGGCCGCGACATCCACCACGCGTTCGACCACGAAGGTCGCCTCCGGCCGCCCCGCGCCGCGATAGGCGTCGACCGGCACCGTGTTGGTGAACACCACCTTCACATTGCAGTAGATCGCCGGCGTGGTGTAGACGCCGCTGAGCAGCGGCGCATAGAGATTGGTCGGAATGTTGGGACCGAAAGTGGAGAGATAGCCGCCCATATTGGCCAGCGTGACCACCTTCAGCGCCAGGAATTTTCCGTTCTCGTCGAGCGCGAGTTCAGCCTCGGTGACGTGATCGCGGCCGTGCCGGTCCGAGACAAAACCCTCCGAACGATCCGCCACCCATTTGACGGGACGGCCGACGCGCCGCGCCGCCCAGGTGATCACGGCCTCCTCGCCATAGTGGAATTGCTTGACGCCAAAGCCGCCGCCAACATCGGGCGCCACCACGCGCATCTTTTGCTCCGGGATTTTCAGCACCAGCGCGCTCATCAGAAACCGCACCACATGCGGAAACTGGCTGGTGGTCCACAGCGTATAATGGCCGGTGCCGCCATTGTACTCGGCAATCGCCGCCCGCGGCTCCATCGGATTGCCGATCAGGCGATTGTTGACGAGGCTGAGACGCGCGACATGCGCGGCCTTCTTGAACGCGGTCGCGACCGCCGCCTTGTCGCCGAGTTCCCAATCGCAGCACAGATTGTTCGGCACGTCGTCGAACAGTTGCGGCGCGCCGGGCCGAACGGCTTCGAGCACGCCGACCACCGCAGGCAGCACGTCATAATCGACCACGACCGCTTCCGCAGCCGCGCGCGCGAGTTCCAGCGTATCGGCGATTACGAAGGCGACCATGTCGCCGACGAAGCGCACCTTGCCCTGCGCGAGCATCGGAAACGCCGGCTCCTTCATCGGCAGCCCGTCCGAACCGTGAATGCCCCAGCCGCACGGCAGCGAGCCGAGCCCGTCAGCGGCAACGTCCTCACCGGTCAGCACGGCTTCGACGCCCGGCATCGCCAGCGCCGCCGTCTTGTCGATGCCGCGGATCACCGCATGGCCGTGCTGGGAGCGAATGAACACGCCGAACGTCATGTCGGCGCGCTTGACGTCGGCGACATAATTGCCGCGGCCGGTCAGAAATCGAAAGTCTTCCTTGCGGCGGGGCGCGGCGCCAATTCCGATGATGTCAGACATGGCTATTCTCCGATCGCAGGTGCGTTCATGGCAGCCGCACCGGCCAATACCGATGCCACGATGTTCTGATAGCCGGTGCAGCGGCAGATATTGCCTTCGAGGCCGTGGCGGACCTCGGCCTCCGTTGGTGCCGGATTTTTCGCAGTCAGCGCCACCGCCGTCATCACCATGCCCGGGGTGCAGAAGCCACATTGCAGCCCGTGATTTTGGTGAAACGCCTGCTGCATCGGATGCAGGGCGTTCGAACCGCCCAGCCCCGACAATCCCTCGATCGTCGTCAGCGTGCCGCCGTCGAGCATCGGCGCGAGCAGCGTGCAGCTCTTCACCGCCTCACCGTTGAACAACACGACACACGCACCGCACTGGCTGGTGTCGCACCCGACATGCGTCCCCGTCAGGTTGAGATTCTCGCGCAGCAGTTCGGCGACCAGCGTCGCGGGTTCGACATCGACCGTCCGGGACCGGCCGTTAAGCGCAAAACTGATTTTCATCTGAAACCTCCGGGGCTGGGGCTGACATCAGGCAAGAACGCGGGCGCGGCCTGCCGACCAGGTGGCCAGCAGCATGTCGCCGACATCGAAGGGATCGCGGAAGAAGGTCCGCTCCGGGATGTAGGCGACGAAGTCTTCGTCAGGCAGCGTGTCGAGCATCACCTTGACGAACGATCCCTGGTATTCGATGGCGACAACGCGGCTCGGCAGCGCCGTGGCGCCATCGCCGAGGCCGCCGGCATCGACGCGCATCAGTTCGACGTCGTCGCGCCGCACCGCCAGATCGATCCGGTCGCCGACGGACAGTCGCGTATCGGCGCACAGCCCGACCTGGATTCCGCCGCGGTTCGGCTGCGACAGCACGACGTGCCCCTCTCCGATCTTTTCGACCTTGCCCGACAGCACGTTCTGGCCGCCGAGGAACTCGGCGACATAACGGTCGCGCGGATAGGCGTAGACGTCGCGCGCAGGCCCGGATTGCTTGATCTTGCCCTTTTCCATCACCACGACGATATCCGCCAGCGCGATCGCTTCGAGCTGGGTGTGGGTGACATGAATGAAGGTAATCCCGAGTTCGCGCTGCATCCGGCGCAGTTCCTGGCGCATCTGCACCCGAAGCTGCTCGTCCAGCGCCGACAGCGGCTCGTCGAGCAGCAGCACCCGCGGTTCGGTAATCGCCGCCCGCGCCAGAGCGACGCGCTGCTGCTGCCCGCCGGAGAGATTGGCCGGCAACCGGTCGGCCAGTTCGGTCAGGCGGACCTTTTCCATCATCAGATCGGCGGCCTTGTAGCGCTCGGCCTTCGACTGGCCGCGCACCCGCAGCGCAAAGGCGATGTTGTCACGCACGGTGAGATGCGGAAACAGCGCGTAGGACTGGAACATCATCGCGGTGCGGCGCTCGACCGGCGCGAGGCCAGCGACATTCTCGCCGCCGATCACGATCTCGCCCGCGGTCGGATCCTCATGGCCGGCGATCATGCGCAGGATCGTGGTCTTGCCGCAGCCGGAGGGGCCGAGAAAGCAGCAATAGGCGCCATCAGGGATTTTCAGATTGACGCCGTCGACCACGTTGGTCGCGCCGTCGTAGCTCTTGCAGAGACCTGCCAGTTCGATATCGCCGGCGCCAGCGCGCATTCCAAATCCCTCAGTGCGTTGTCGCGTGCACGCCGCGGCGCTTGTTGATGAGAACGATGGCGGCGATACAGCCGCCGATGATCGCAAAGGACACGATGGTGGTGACGGTGCCGAGCGCATACAGCGACGGCGAGGTCACGTTGAGCGTCATGCTCCAGATTTCGAGCGGCAGGGTGTTGAGCGAGCCGGCGGTCTGCAGCGTGCGGGCGAATTCGTCGTAGGACAGCGTGAAGCCGAACAGCGCGACCGCGACCAGGCCGGGCGCCAGCACCGGAATGACCACCAGTCGGATGGTCTGCCAGCGGGTGGCGCCGAGATCACGGGCCGCCTCTTCCCACACGCTGTTGAAGCGGGACATCACGGCGAACATCACCAGCACGCCGAACGGCAGCGTCCACGACAGCTGCGCGCCCAGCGCGGAGGTGTACCAGCTCGCGTTGATGCCGAGCCACTGAAACAGCAGACCGATACCGAGCCCGAGCACCAGCCCGGGCGCCACCAGGCTGCCGATCATCAGATAGAACACGACGCTGTCGCCGAAGAAACGGCGGCGGAACGCCAACCCGGCCATCAGCGAGACGACCAGCGTGATCACCGTGACCAGCGCCGCCAGCTTGATCGAACGGTCGAACGACCCCTTGACGTCGCCGGTGCGCACCTGCGTGAACAGGTCGACGAACCAGTGCAGCGAGTGGCCCTTCATCGGAAACACCAGCCCGCCGCGGATATCCTGGAACGACAGGATGTAGATGCAGATCATCGGGCCATAGAGCGCCGCCACATAGAGCGCGAAAACAGCCGCCAGCGCGTAGAACGTCCAGGGGCGACGATCGCCGCGCGCGACGGCGGGCACACGCCGGGTCCTGACCACTGCCATATCGGCCTCGCCGAGAGCGACCGTCATTGGGTGATCTCCCGGCGAATATCGACGACGCGCAAGATCAGGGCGATGACGGCAATCAGGACCACGGTGAGCAGCACCGCGCTGGCCGCGGCGATCGGATATTGCAGGACGCCGACATTTTCGTAGAACGCGCTGACGACGGACGCCGAACCGCCGCCGGACATCACCTTGACCACGAAGAAGTCACCCATCACGATCGAGATGACGAAGGTCGATCCCAGCGCGATGCCGCTTTTTGACATCGGAATGACGATGAAGCGCATCACGTCGAGACGGCTGGCGCCGGCATCGAGCGCCGCCTCCACCACCCGCTTGTCGATGCGCGCCAGCGAGTTGAAGATCGGCACCACCATGAAGATCGTCAGCTGGTGGACATAGGCGATCACGACCGCGAGCCCGGAATAGAGCAGCACTTCCAGCGGCTCGCGAATTACGCCGGTGCCGAGCAGCGCCGAATTGATCAGGCCTTCCTTTCCGAGCAGCGGAATCCAGGAAATCATCCGGATGATGTTCGAGGTCCAGAACGGTGTGGTGCAGATCAGGAACAGGCCGATCGCAAGCAGCTGGTTCCTGACATGAAAGACCAGGAAATAGGCGACCAGGAAGCCGATGATCAGTGTGAACAGCCAGGTCAGGACCGCAAATTTCAGCGTCGCGACATAGAGATGGAAGGTCTGCGCCGAGGTGAGCACGTCGGCGTAGTTGGCCAGCGTGAACGTCGGCAGCAGCCCGCCAAAACCATCGGTCTCGAAGAAGCTCGCCACCAGCAAGACCAGCGTCGGCAGCAGGAAAAACGGCACCAGCACCAGCATCAGCGGCGTCACGTAGAGCCATGCGCTCAAATTATGTTGCCGCATCACCTGGCCTGACTGAACTTCATTCTGGATCTTTCGGAACGGCAATTCGAAACCGGCCGGCGGCCGCACGGCACCGGCCGGTCCGTTCACGTCAAGCGACCTTGAAGTCGTTCCATCGCTTGTTCATGTAGGCCGCTTCATCCATCAACGTGTTCCAGCACGAGATGTTCTTGACGCGGTCGAGGAACGAGCCGCCGTCGCGCTTGGTGCCGGCCTTCTCCATCGGCACGCCGTAGGGATCGTTGATGACCGAAGGCGCCGGCTTGCCGTCGTACCAGAAGTCCCACTCCGCCGCGGTCAGGAATTTCTTGGCCGTCGACGGCACCGGGCTGTAATAGCCGTAGCGTCCGACGAAGCCGCCCTGCCAGCCCGAGAGATACCAGTTGAGATATTCGTAGGCGGCGCCGAGCTTCTTGCCGGACAAATGCTTCATCAGGCCCATGCCGTTGCACCAGCCGCGATAGCCTTCCTTGCCGTTCTTGACGTTGACAGGCGCATAGACGCAGGGAATTTCCTTGACGCGGACCGCGGCCACCGCCGGCGACCACATCGACTGGATCACCACCTCGCCTGCCGCCATCAGCTGCACCGACTGATCGAAGGTGGTCCAGGTCGCGCGGAACTGGCCGGCCTTCTTCAGTTCGATCAGCTTGTTGCAGGTAAAGTCGATTTCCTGCTTGGTCATGTTGCCCTTGTTGCCGTACTTGATCAGGCTGGCGCTTTCGAAGCACAGCGCGGCGTCCATGATGCCGATGGCGGGAACGTCGAGGATGGCGGCCTTGCCCTTGAATTTCGGGTCGATCAGGTCCTTCCACTCGGTGATTTCGCGGCCGACGAGATCGGGACGATAGCCAATCGAGTCCGCATTATAGACCTGCGGCAGGAAGGTCGCCCATTCCGTCACGCCGTCGTTCAATTCGGTCGAATTCGGCTTGGCGATATACATCGCCTCATAGGGGGAGATGCCCTGACGTGGAATCTTGTGGCCGTCGATCTCGCCCTTGGTGAAGATCGGCAGGATGTTGTCGAACTCCTTGATCTTCTTGACTTCGATGCCCTGGATCACCGAGCGCTTGGCGGCGAGTTTGGCCTGCCAACCCTCCATGTCCGCGATATCGACCGAGTCGGGCTGACTGATGAAGCGGTTGATCGCCGCGGACGTATCCAGGTTCTGCATCGTGACCTTGAAGCCGAGGTCCTTGGCCGCCTGATCGCCGATCGCCTTGACGACCGAGTATGAGACGCCGACATGCCGGAGCTCGATGTCCTTGATCTCCTGCGCCCAGATCGTCGGAAAGCCGCGAACCGCGTCGGAGCCAACAGCCGCGCCGGCCGCGGCCGCAGCCGTCTTGAGCAGCGCCCGTCTCGAAAGACCTTTCTTCTTCGCCGGGAGCTTGGACGAACCGGCCTTCACGTGATCCTTGTCGTCATCAAACATGGTTCTCTCCGTTCGCGTTTGCTGGACCAGCCTGCACCCCAACCGGCTCGTTCGTTTGCGCGACCGTGTTGATGATGAAGCGTAGCGAGGGAGAAATCCGCTTGTAAAATCGGAAGTTAAAATTCCTCCTATAAGAGCGACTAATGGAAATCGCGACCTGCCCAAGGCGGCGGCACGCCGATCTACAGTTTGATCTTTACTTTAGAAATGCTTCGGCGCGCGACGAATTTGCGTACCAACTTCTGAGCTGATCCAGCTATTCGAAGTGCATCCGTCGGATGCGCGCGAACTTCGGCCCAATCAGCTCAGAACGGCAGCGCGATGTCGCACTTGATCTCCTTGAGGATGACGTTGGTGCGGACGTGGCGGATACCCGGAATCTTGAACATGAACTCGTCGAGAAACCGGTTGTAGGCGGCCATGTCGGTGACCACGACCCGAAGGTGATAATCGGCGTCTCCCGTCGTCGCAAAACACTCGAGCACCTCGGGACGCCGTTTCACCCGCGCGACGAACTGGGTGACGAAATTTGTGTCGTGACGATCGAGCGAGACATGCAGAATGGCCGAGGTCAGGAATCCGGCCCGCTCGCGATCGACCAGCGCCGCATAGCCGGTAATGACGCCGGACTCTTCGAGCGCGCGGACCCGCCGCCAGCACGCGGAAGACGACATACCAACATCGTCCGCCAGATCCTGATTGCTGCGGCGGCCGTCCTTTTGAAGATGAGTCAGCAGCCGTCGGTCTTGTCCTTCAATCATGTTGGGCTCCTCCAAGGAATGCGCTGACAAATTGTACCATATTATGCGCCAATTTTGGCAGCTTCTACCACAACTGGCGATAAATTCGGACAATCAGGACAATCCTTCCACCCGATCGGGTCGACACTTTCTCCGAACCGGTCCCGCGGGAGGACGACATGACACAGGCCACCCAGACGACGGGCAGAGACCTCGACAACTACGCCTTGATGGATCGCTACACGCGCCGGACCGGCCGCGTGCTGCTGACGGGCACGCAGGCGCTGGTGCGTATCCTGCTCGACCAGCGCGACCGCGATCGCGCCGACGGATTCAACTCGGCCGGATTCGTTTCCGGTTACCGCGGCTCGCCGCTCGGCGGCGTCGATCTGGAACTCTGGCGCGCCAAAAAGCTCCTGAGCGAACGGCGCATCGAATTCCTCCCCGCCGTCAACGAAGACCTCGCCGCCACCGCCGTGCTGGGATCGCAGCAGGTCGAAACCAATCCGGCGCGCGAAGTCGATGGCGTGTTCGGCCTCTGGTACGGCAAGGGCCCCGGCGTCGATCGATCCGGCGATGCCTTGAAGCACGGCAACGCCTATGGCTCGTCGCCGCATGGCGGCGTGCTGGTCGTTGCCGGCGACGATCATGGCTGCGTGTCGTCGTCGATGCCGCACCAGTCGGACGTCGCCTTCATGGCGTGGTTCATGCCAACGCTTAGCCCGTCGAGTGTGGCCGAATATCTCAGCTTCGGCGAATATGGTTATGCGCTGAGCCGCTTTTCCGGCATGTGGGTCGGTTTCAAGGCGATCTCCGAAACCGTCGAGTCCTGCGCCTCGGTCGAATTGCCGCCGCGCCGCATCTTCAATGCGCCGGCATTCGAACCGCCGCCGGGCGGCCTGCACTATCGCTGGCCGGACCTTCCGGGCCCGCAGATCGAGCAGCGGCTGGAAGCCAAGAAGAACGCGGTGCTGGCCTTTGCCGCCGCCAACCCGATCGATCGCCGGATCTACGATATTCCGGACGCCACCTACGGCATCGTCACGACCGGTAAGGGCCATCTCGACCTGATGGAAGCGCTGCAGCTGCTGGGATTGACCGAATCCGAATGCCGCAGGCTTGGCATCGACATCTACAAGGTCGGCATGGTCTGGCCGCTGGCGCATCACGACGCGCTGGAGTTCGTTCGCGAGAAGCGCGAAATCCTCGTGGTCGAGGAAAAGCGCGGCATCATCGAAAGCCAGTTCAAGGAATACTTTTATGACTATCCGGGCCACAAGCCGGAGCACATGGCCGGCAAGAGCGACGAAAACAACGATCCTTTGGTGCCGTGGGTCGGCGAGTTGTCGCCGCGGTTGCTGGCGCCGATCATAGCCAAACGACTTGACCTGATCTTCCCAGGCCTCGACCTCACATCGCGCGCCGAACGCCTGCAGCGCCCGAGTGCGGAGATCATCAACATATCAGGCGCGACCCGCACGCCGTATTTTTGTTCCGGCTGCCCGCACAACACGTCGACCAAAGTGCCCGAGGGATCGCAGGCGCTGGCCGGCATCGGCTGTCATTTCATGGCGAGTTGGATGGACCGCGATACCAGTTCGCTGATCCAGATGGGCGGCGAAGGCGTCAACTGGGTGGCCTCCTCGCGCTTTACCGGCGGCAGACACGTGTTCCAGAACCTCGGCGAAGGCACCTATTATCATTCTGGTTCGATGGCGATCCGCCAGGCCGTCGCCGCCAAGGCCAACATCACCTACAAAATCCTGCTCAATGATGCGGTCGCGATGACGGGCGGCCAGCCTGTGGATGGACCGATCAGCGTCAACGCCATCGCGCACGAGGTTCGCGCCAACGGCGTGACCCGGATTGCGATCGTTTCCGACGCGCCGGAAAATCTGCATGCGGGCGATTTTCCAAAGGGGGTGACGATCCATCCCCGCGCGCAGCTGGACGCCGTACAGCGTGAACTGCGGCAGGTCGCGGGTGTCTCCATCCTGATCTATGAGCAGGAATGCGCCACCGAGCGGCGACGCCGGCGCAAGCGCGGCCAGGCGCCTGAGCTGAAGAAGTTCGCCATCATCAATGATCTCGTCTGCGAGGGCTGCGGCGATTGTTCAGTGGAATCCAATTGCCTCAGCGTCGAACCCAAGGACACGCCGTTTGGCCGCAAGCGCCAGATAAACCTTTCGACCTGCAACCAGGACTTTTCCTGCGTTAACGGCTTTTGCCCGAGTTTTGTCACCGTCGAAGGCGCAACGCGACGCAAGAGGCAGGGCGCCGGCATCGATGCGCTTGCGCGCACGACGACGTTGCCCGAGCCGCAGTTCGCTTCACTTGAAAAGCCATTCAACCTGCTGGTGACCGGCGTCGGCGGCACCGGCGTCATCACCGTCGGCGCATTGATCACGATGGCGGCACATCTGGAGGGCAAGGGTGCCTCGGTGCTCGACTTCACCGGCTTCGCGCAGAAATTCGGCCCCGTCCTGAGTTTCATCCGGCTCTCGAACAGCCCTGACGATATCCATCAAGTCCGGATTGATCAGGGCGCCGCCAACGCGCTGATCGGATGCGATATCGTGGTCAGCTCCTCGCCCAAGGCATCAAGCACCTATGGGCCGGAAATGCGAGCGGTCATCAACACGGCTGAAATGCCGACCGGCGACATCGTACGTCATCGCGATGCCAGCCTGGAGACGGCGGTAAGGTTGCGGCACCTTGAGCGTGTCGTCGGATTCGACAAAGTCAGAAGCCTCGATGCAAACAGAATGTCGGATGCGCTGTTCGGCGACACGGTCTTTTCAAATGTGATCCTGCTGGGTGTGGCGTGGCAGCAGGGGCTTGTGCCGGTAACACTGGAAGCACTGATGCGCGCGATCGAATTGAACGGCGTTGCGATCGAACAGAACAAGCAAGCTTTTGCGAGCGGGCGTCTTGCTGCGGCGGATCGCAGTTTTGTCCCGTCGCTATTGGGAAACGCCAGCAAAGCGGAAACGCTGGACGAAATCATTTCCCGACGCGCTGAGTTCCTGACCGCTTATCAGAATGCAGCCTATGCCGATCGTTACCTCAAGTTCGTCGGTCAAGTCAGCGCCGCCGAAGCACGTCACCTGCCCAACTCCCAGGCGCTAACGATCGCCGTCGCTCGATCCCTCTTCAAGCTGATGGCCTACAAGGACGAGTACGAGGTAGCGCGGCTGCACGTGGAAGCCGGTTTTCAGGACAAGCTGCGCGAGGAATTCGAAGGCGACTTCACGATCAAATACCATTTGGCACCGCCGATCCTGTCGTTCGGCAAGGATTCCCGCGGCCGTCCACTCAAACGCCAATTCGGGCAATGGATACAGACACCATTCCGACTATTGGCGCGCCTCAAATTCCTGCGAGGTACTCCGGGGGACGTGTTCGGCTATACCCACGAGCGCCAAATGGAGCGGGGCTTGATCGACTGGTACGAAAAACTTGTGACTGACTTGATGCCATGGATTTCGCCTGACACCATCGAACCATTGGTCAAGATCGCAGCCGCACCGATGGACATTCGCGGATACGGACCTGTGAAGATGGAAGCGGTGGCGAAAGTACAGAAGGAGACGGAGGACTTGATCCGCCTCCTGAAGGCGTCGATATCGGAACGTCGCGCAGCTTAACGGGCTTCTTCGAACCCTGCGAGCACCGAAGTCAGGTTGGCACCGAGAATATCGGAGAGGTAGCCGCCCTCCTGGACGAAGACGGTCGGAAGTCCGAGCCGCGCGATGGCGGCACCAATGCGGCGGAAGCCGGCCGTCGTCACGGCAAGGCCTGCGAGCGGATCGTGCTCCGACGCATCGAGGCCGAGTGCTATGACCAGCGCGCCCGGCGCAAAGGCATCGATGGCCTTTTCCGCGACGCCGAGCGCCGCGATATAGCCGTCATCCCCGGTGCCCATCGGGAGCGGAATATTGAGGTTGGTGCCAAGGCCCGGCCCCGCACCGCGCTCATGCGCATAGCCCCAGACGTACGGGTAGTAGGACGTGGGATCGGCGTGGATCGAAACCGTAAACACGTCGGGTTGTTCGTAGAAAATGCCCTGCGTGCCGTTGCCATGGTGCACATCGACATCGAGGATGACAACACGTTCATGCCGCTGGCGCAGTTGCGCCGCCGCGATCGCGCTGTTGTTCAAGAAGCAGAAGCCGCCCGCCATGTCGCGGTAGGCGTGATGACCGGGCGGACGGCACAGCGCGTAGGTCGCGTCTTCGCCGTCCAGAACAAGCTGGGCCGCCGTCGTCGCCACATCGGTTGCCGCGCACGCCGCAGCAAAGGTGCCGGGGCCGATCGGACAGCCGGTATCGGCCGTATGCCAGCCCAGCCGTCCGACGATGTGGGTCGGATAGGTCGCGGCGTGACGCACCGGATGAACGTTGGCGATCATTTCCGGACCGGCATTGCCGAGCGCGGACCAGGCCTCCCAGGCTTCGGCGAGAAAGCCGAGATATTCCGGACTGTGAATTCTCGCGCGCGGGCCCTGCCCGAATACGATGGGCGCAACCAGATCATGCTTGCCGGCTTTCAAGCCCGCAAGCAGGCGGTCGGCGCGTTCGGGCTGCTCGGTGGTGCGCTGGACGACGCCGCGAACCAGAAAGAATTGCGGATCGTGACTGCGATGCAGTTCAGTGTAGACGGCCTTCACGCGAATACTCCTGTTTCCTGTAAATGATATTGGTTGCGCCCACGGCGGTGCGACATGCCGGCTATGCGGGAATCTCCCGCACGAGCTTTCCGACTTCGCGCCACGCATGACCGATGTGATAGTCGATATGCGCCACGATGCGTTCGGGATGGCCTTGTTCGATCGCAGCGAGCACGGGTTCGTGTGTCCGGGCGATTTCATGCGGATCGTCGTACAGCCGGCCGATCAGTCCGATCACCATGCGCATTTCCGATGCGAGATCGTCGAACAGCCGCAACAGGCGCCGGTTCGCCGCGATCTCGCAGATCAGGCGGTGAAAGCGGTAGTCCTCCTCGACCTGCCTGGCGGGATCGTCGAGATCAGCAGTCTGGTGCAGCACATCGATCTGCCGCCGCAGCATGTCGCGCGTCTCCGGCGTGAGATTGCGCGCGGCGAGCACGGCCGCGTGCCGCTCGACACACAGCCGTAGATCATAGATATCGTCGATATCGTCAGCAGCGAACTTGCGCACGAAGAAGCCGCGTCGCGGACTGGCCACCAAAAGTCCCTGCTGTTCCAACAGCCGCGCGGCCTCGCGCACCGGCGCCCGGCTCACGCCAAGCTCCCGCGCGATCCCCGCTTCCACGACTTTGGAACCCGGCGCCAGCCGGCCTTCGACCACCGCCTGGGTCAAAAGGCGGGCGACCTGACCGACGAGATCGGTGTCGGCAAGGGCTGGCAGTCCGACCGGTGGGGACAGCGTGCGCATCAAAATGGTCCGTTTTGGCCCGTTCCTAACCGATTTCGGCTCGTTTTACCACTTGTACATAATTTAAGCGTCGATTGTCGACAGTTTAGTCTTGTCATATGCCTTGTTGCAGGGCAACCCTTAGACCGGTTCAAAAAGGGTGCATTCCAATAATGACAGCGCACGTACCGCCTCCGGCCATCAAGGACGGAACCCAGCAAAGCCGGATCGATCTCGCAGCCGCCTACCGGCTGATTCATCGGCTCGGTCTTGACGACAGCATCTACACCCACATCTCGGCCCGGCTGCCCGGCAGCCACGATCGCTTTCTGATCAACCCCTACGGCCTGCGTTTTGAAGAGGTCACCGCCTCCAACCTGGTCACCGTCGACATCGATGGCAACGTCATCGACGATCCGAAGGGCCTCGGCATCAATCCGGCCGGCTTCACCATCCACAGCGCGGTGCACGCAGCGCGGACGGATGCTGCCTGCGTCCTGCACACCCACACCGTCGCCGGCGTCGCGGTGTCCTGCCAGAAGCAGGGACTGCTGCCGCTCAATCAATGGTCGATGCAGTTCACCGATCGACTCGCCTATCACGACTATGAAGGCATCGCGCTCGATCTGGATGAACGCGAGCGGCTGGTCGCCGACCTCGGCGACAAGTTCGTCATGGTTCTGCGCAACCACGGCATGCTCACCTGCGGCCGTTCTGTCGCCGAAGCGTTCAAGCTGATGCACAATCTGGAGCGCTCGTGCCGCGCGCAACTCGCGGTTCAGGGCGCCAGCGCAGAGATCGTGCCGCTCTCGGAAAGCGTCGCCCGCAAGACCGCCGGACAATACGCGACCTTCTACGACAGCATCGAACTCAAAGGTGTCCCCGATATCGAATGGATCGCCTTCAAGCGGATGCTGGAGCGGTCAGATCCGGACTTCATGAACTAGCCGCACATTCAACCCCAACGCAACGCGCCCCGGTCAGGCGATCAAGAGAGAGATGTCATGCTGAAGCAATTTGTAATGGGTCTTGCTGTGGTCGGCGGCCTTTCCGGAGGCGCCCTTGCGCTCTCCGGCGCAGCGTATGCGCAAGAGCCGAAGGCCGGCGGCGTGGTCAACGCCGTGATCCAGCCCGAACCGCCGGGGCTGATGATGGGCCTGGTGCAGAACGGCCCGACCCAGATGGTGTCCGGCAACATCTATGAAGGCCTGCTGCGCTATGGCCCGAAGCTGGAGCCGCAACCGGGTCTGGCCGAGAGCTGGAGCGTCAGCGAAGACGGCAAGGTCTATTCCTTCAAACTCAGGAAGGGCGTCGCCTGGCATGACGGCAAGCCCTTCACCGCGGCCGACGTGGCGTTCTCGATTGAATTCCTCAAGCAGACCCATCCCCGCGGACGCAACAACCTGCTCCAGGTCGACAAGATCGAGACCCCCGACGACCATACCGTCGTGTTCACGCTGAAGCAGCCGTTCGGGCCGTTCATCGGCATCTTCGAGGTCGGCTCGATGCCGATGATCCCAAAACACATCTATGCAGGAACCGACTACAAGACCAACCCGGCCAACAATACGCCTATCGGCACCGGCCCCTTCATGTTCAAGGAATGGCAGAAGGGCTCGTTCATCAAACTGGTCAAGAATCCGAACTACTACATCAAGGGCAAACCCAACCTCGACGAGATCTACTGGCACGTCATTCCCGACGCCGCGGCGCGATCGGTGGCATTCGAAACCGGCAAGGTCGACGTGTTGCCGGGTGGTTCGGTCGAGAATTTCGACGTTCCGCGCCTGAGCAAACTCAAGAACGTATGCGTCACCGGCGCGGGCTGGGAATTCTTCAGCCCGCATTCCTGGCTGTGGCTCAACAACCGCTCCGGACCGACCGCCAACAAGAAATTCCGCCAGGCCCTGATGTTCGCCATCGACCGCAATTTTGCAAAGGACGTGATCTGGAACGGCCTCGGCAAAGTCGCGACCGGCCCGTCCGGCTCCGCGATCAAATATTACACCGACGCAGTGACGAAATACGATTTCAACCCGGCGAAGGCGAAGGCCCTCCTGAAGGAGGCCGGCTACAATGGCGAGAAGGTTCGTCTGCTGCCGCTGCCTTACGGCGAAACCTGGCAGCGTTGGGCCGAAGCCGTGAAGCAAAATCTGCAGGATGTCGGCATCAACGTCGAAATGGTGGCGACGGATGTCCCCGGCTGGAATCAAAAAACCTCCGACTGGGATTATGATATCGCCTTCACCTACCTGTATCAGTATGGCGATCCCGCCCTCGGCGTCAGCCGCAACTATGTCACCAGCCAGATCGTCAAGGGCAATCCGTTCAACAACGTCGAAGGATATTCCAATCCGGAGATCGATCAGCTGTTCGCTGACGGCGCTGTCGCCTTCCCGGATGCCAAGCGCCAGGAGATCTACACCAAGGCGCAGAAGATCCTGACTGACGATGTGCCGGTGGCATGGCTGCTCGAATTGCAGTTCCCGACCATCACCCGCTGCAACGTCAAGAACCTCGTCACGACCGCGATCGGCGTCAATGACGGTTTTCGCGACGCATGGATCGAAAAGTAACTCCGCAACCTTTCGGCCGCGGCGGCGCTCCGGCGCTTCGCCGCGGTCTGCAAATTCCAACACCAAGCTTCGAAGCGGAATCCCACGATGCTCGCATTCATTGCCCAGCGCATTGGCAAGGCCGTCATCGTCCTGCTGGCAATCGTCGTCCTCAACTTCTTCCTGATCCGGATGGCGCCGGGCGATCCGGCGCTGGTGATGGCCGGCGAGGCCGGCGCCAGCGACCAGATTTTCCTGACCCAGCTCCGCGAGAAGTTCGGCCTCGACCAGCCGCTTCCGGTACAGCTGTTTCTCTACGTCAAGGGCATCGTCAGTTTCGATCTCGGCTTTTCCTTCCGCCAGCAAATGCCGGTCTCGAAACTGATCCTCGACCGGCTGCCGGCCACCCTGCTGCTGACCGGCACGGCGTTCGCGATCTCGCTCGCCTTCGGCATCCTGTTCGGAACGCTGGCGGCGCGCCGCGCCGGCAGCTGGCTGGATACCGCCATCACGGTGTTGGCGCTGATCTTCTACGCCACGCCGCTGTTCTGGGTCGCGCTGATGGCGATCCTGCTGTTCTCGGTCACGATGGATTGGCTGCCGAGCTTTGGCTACGAGACGGTCGGCGCCAACTACACCGGGCTCACCCACGTGCTGGATGTCGGCGCGCATCTGATCATGCCGGCGACGACGATCGGCCTGTTCTTCATGGCGACCTATGCCCGCATGACCCGCGCCTCGATGCTCGAGGTCAAGCGGCTCGACTTCGTCAAGACCGCCCGTGCCAAGGGCCTGCGCGACGCCGTGATCCAGCGCCGCCATGTATTGCGAAACGCGCTGCTGCCGGTGGTGACGCTGGCAGGATTGCAGGCGGGCACGCTGGTCGGCGGTGCGGTGCTGACCGAAACCGTATTCGCCTGGCCCGGCATCGGCCGCCTGATGTACGAGGCGCTGCTGCAGCGCGACTATAATCTGCTGCTCGGCGTCTTCGTGGTCTGCTCGGCAATGGTGCTGACCTTCAACCTGATCACCGACCTGATTTATCGCTCGGTCGATCCCCGCATCGAGTTCGCAGCATGAGACAGTTCTGGCGAATGATGCTGCGTAACCCCGGCGGCCTGATTGGCCTCGTGATCCTGACGATCGCGATTGCTGTCGCCGTGTTCGGCCCCCTGCTGTTTCCGACCTCGCCCTGGCGCATGGTGCAGCGGCCATTCCTGCCACCGTTCACGCTGGCGGGATTGCCACTCGGCACCGACGCACTCGGCCGCGACGTGATGGCGGGCATCATCTATGGTGCCCGCGTCTCGCTGCTGGTCGGGCTCGTCTCGACGCTGGCGGCGCTCGCGGTCGGCATTCCCGTAGGCGCCGCAGCCGGTTACTTCGGCGGCCGGATCGGCGACGCCCTGATGCGCTTTACCGAGTTCTTCCAGACCGTGCCGAGCTTTGCGCTGGCAATCGTGCTGGTCGCCGTGCTGCAGCCGTCGATCGTCTCGATCGTGATCGCGATCGCCATCGTCAGCTGGCCGCCGGTGGCGCGGCTGGTCCGCGGCGAGGTGTTGTCGCTGCGCACCCGCGAATATGTGCAGGCCGCGATCGTGACCGGGCAGACCAACAGCTGGATCATCTGGCGCGAGATCCTGCCCAACGCGCTCTCCCCGGTCATCGTGCTGGCCTCGCTGATGGTCGCAACCGCCATCCTGCTTGAATCGTCGCTGTCGTTTCTCGGTCTTGGCGATCCCAATTTGATGTCGTGGGGTTACATGGTCGGCGCCGGCCGCACGGTCATTCGCCAGGCCTGGTGGATCACGGTGTTTCCCGGCGTTGCCATCCTGATCTCGGTGCTGGCACTGAACCTGATCGGCGAAGGCCTCAACGACGCGCTCAACCCGCGCCTCGGCAAGGACGGGCGCTGAGCATGTCGGACACCGCAGTCACCATCAAAGACCTCAAACTGGCGCTGCCATCCGGCAGTGACCGCGCTTACGCCGTGGACGGCGTTTCGTTCGATCTCACCGCCGGCAAGATCCTTTGCGTGGTCGGCGAATCCGGCTCCGGAAAGTCGATGTGCGCGCATGCGCTCATGGGTCTGTTGCCAGACACCGTGATTGCCGAGGCCGGCGAGATCATGTTCGGCGGACAAAATTTGCTAACCCTCGATGCCGATTCATGGCTCGGCCTGCGCGGTCGCCGCGTTGCCATGGTGTTTCAGGAGCCGATGACCGCGCTCAACCCCTTGATGCGGATCGGCGACCAGATTGCCGAGATGTTCGAGGCGCATGGTCTGCTGACGCCGAAGGAACGAAAACAAAAGGCCCTCGGCTTGCTGCGCGAGGTCGGTCTGCCGGATCCGGAACGAAGCGTACGCGCCTATCCGCACCAGCTCTCCGGCGGCCAGCGGCAGCGCGCCATGATCGCTATGGCGCTGGCCCTTGAGCCGGCCGTGCTGGTCGCTGACGAGCCGACCACCGCGCTCGACGTCACCACGCAGGCGCAAATCCTGAAACTGATCCGCGACCTGCAACGCAGCCGCAACATGGCGGTCATGTTCATCACCCATGATTTCGGCGTCGTCGCCGATATCGCCGACCGCGTCGTCGTGCTCCAGCACGGCAAGGTGGTCGAACAGGGCGCGGCCGACGACGTGCTGCAACGTCCGCAACATCCCTATACCCGCGCGCTGCTCGCGGCCGTACCAAAACTGCAGCCGCCAGCGCGCGCTTCCCGGCTCGATCAGCCGAAAGTGGTTGAAGTGATCGGTATCGAAAAGACCTATGTCAGCGGCGGCGGCTGGTTTCAGCCCACACGAAGTGTCCAGGCCGCGAAGGAAGTCAGCTTTGACATTTTTCAGGGCGAGACGCTCGGCCTGGTCGGCGAATCCGGTTCCGGAAAATCCTCCATTGCCCGCCTGATCATGCGCCTGATCGAAGCGGACCGCGGCACCGTCCGGCTCGGCGAAATTGATCTGACGCGGATCAACGGAAAGGCGTTGCGCGAGCAGCGCAAGCGTATCCAGATGATATTTCAGGACCCGTTCGCCTCGCTCAATCCGCGCCGCAAGGTCGGAAACATCATCACCGATGGACCGATCGCGCACGGCGCGGACCCTGCGGCCGCCCGACAACGCGCCCACGATCTGCTGGGACTGGTCGGCCTCAATGCCAGCGCCATGGAACGCTTTCCGCACGAATTCTCCGGCGGCCAGCGGCAACGCATCGGGATCGCCCGCGCGCTGGCGCTCGACCCTGAAATCCTGGTGGCCGATGAAGCCGTCTCCGCGCTCGACGTTTCCGTGCAGGCGCAGGTTCTGAACCTGCTGGAAGATCTCAAGACGCGGCTCGGCCTGTCGATGCTGTTCATCACCCATGATTTGCGCGTGGCCGCCCAGATCTGCGACCGGATCGCGGTGATGCAGCGCGGATCGATCGTCGAACTCCGGCCTGCCGCAGCGCTGTTCTCCGCCCCCGAGCATCCCTATACGCGCGAGCTGCTGGCCGCGGTACCGGGCCAGATATCATCGTCCAAGGCGGCGTGACCGATGCGGTGCGCGCTTGTCAGCAGCAGCCTCGATATCAGAGGCTACCTCGGTGCGGAATTCGCGCGCATCGCCGACCGCATCGAAATCGTCGACCACCGCCGCAATGGCTCGGATGCCGACATCAACCTTGCGATTGCCTGGCATCCGCCGGCCGATGCCTTTGAGCGTTACCCGAACCTCAAGGCCGTTTGCTCCCTCGGCGCCGGCGTCGACAATATTGTCGCCTGCCCGAGCCTGCGACCGGATATCGACGTCGTTCGCATCGTCGATCCCTTGCAAGCGCAAACCATGTCCGGCTTTGTCATCTGGCACGTGATCTCGCATCAGCGACGCTTTGCAACCTATCTCGCTCAGCAGCGCGACGGAATTTGGCAGCGCCTCAGCCAGCGGGCCGCGCAGGACGTGCCGGTCGGCATCCTCGGGTATGGCGAAATCGGCCAGCGCGTGGCCGCTGATCTCGCCCAACTCGGTTTCCCCGTCATGGTGTGGAGCCGGACGGCGAAGCCGACGCCTGTCCCTGTCAGGGGATTCCATGGTCCAACCGGCCTTTCCGCCATGCTTGGCGAAACCGAGGTGCTGGTGAACCTGCTGCCGCTGACGCCGGAGACCCAGCGCATTCTCAACGCCGAGCTGTTCTCCCGCATGCGGCGCGGCGGCTATCTCATTCAGGTCGGGCGCGGCGAGCATCTGGTCGAGGCCGATCTGCTGGCGGCGCTGGAAAACGGTCAGCTCGACGGCGCCGCACTCGACGTGTTCGCGGCCGAACCGCTGGCGCCGGGACATCGGTTCTGGCATCATCCCAAAATCGTGGTGACGCCGCACGACGCCTGCGAAGTCCGGGTCGAGGCCGTCGCGACCACGGTCGTCGCAACCGCGGACGCGATACAAACCGGCCGGCGGCCGCCGAACGCCATCGACCGCCAACGCGGCTACTAAAGCGTTTTCGAGCGAAGTGGATACCGGTTCGCGTGAAGAAAACGCGTCAAAAAAATAATCTAGAGCTTCGGTCAGAACCGAAGCTCTCCACGCCCGAAGGATTGTCTGTTGTCCAACCCCTCGCCCGCGATTGAGGCGGCACATCCGATCGATGGCCTGCGCGCCGCGTCAAGCATTCCGGAATCGCTTGCGGCGGAGCTGGCAGCCGAACATTACGGCCTATCCGCCACGGTGCACCGGCTCGACAGCGAACGCGATCAGAATTTCCGGCTTCGCACGCCCGATGGCCGCGAATATGTGCTGAAGATCGCGAACCCATCTGAAGACCGCGCGGTCACGAATTTGCAGACCGAAGCCCTGGTTCAACTGGCAGCCGTCGATCCCGACCTGCCGGTCCCGCGGATGTTTCCGGCGCTGAACGGCGCCAACGAAATCGATATCAGCTTCGACGACGGCTCGACCAGGGTGGTGCGGCTCTTGTCGTTTCTGCCCGGAAAGCCCTTCCACACGGTCGAGAGTTCAACCGCACTTCGGCGCGACCTCGGCCAATGCGCCGCACGGATGGCGCGCGGGCTACGTGAGTTCCGACATCCCGGCGCCAACCACAAGCTGCTCTGGGATCTGCAACACGCCGCAGAATTGCGCCCGCTGATCGACGCTGTCCCCGCCGACCGGCGCGGTCTGGTCGAGCGCACCCTCGATCGTTTCGAGACGCACGCGCTCCCTGTGCTATCGGGCTTACCCAAACAGCCACTTCACAACGATCTCAATCCGCACAACATCGTCGTCGATTCCGCCAACAGCGAGCGGATCGCGGGGATCATTGACTTTGGCGACCTCACATCGACGGCCCGGGTCGTTGACCTCGCCGTGACCGCGGCCTACCAAGTGGTCGACGGCGACGATCCCCTCGCCCCCGCCTGCGATATGATCGGCGCCTACCATGCGGTCACGCCGCTGGACGGAACCGAGTTCGAGATATTGTTCGATCTGATAGCGACGCGCATGGTCATGACCATCGTGATCAGCAGCTGGCGGGCCATCCGTTATCCCGGGAATCGGGACTATATTTTGCGTAACAACCCGGCGGCCTGGGGCAGACTGCAGCGAATCGCTGATATTCCCCGGGCGCAGGCCAAGCGGCAGATTCGATCTGCCTGCAATGCGGAGTGACCGATGTCCACCGACCATGAGACCGCTTCGAACGAGTTGATCGCGCGGCGCAAGCGCCTGCTCGGGCCAGCCTACCGGCTGTTCTACGAACAACCGGTGCAGTTCGTCCGCGGCGAAGGCGTGTGGCTCTATGATCCCGAAGGCAACGCCTATCTGGACGCCTATAATAACGTGGCGTCGGTCGGCCACTCGCATCCCCACGTCGTGCAGGCGATCGCGCGGCAGGCCGCGGTGCTCAACACGCATACGCGCTACCTGCACGAGACCGTGCTCGATTATGCCGAAAAACTTCTCGCCACCTTCCCGGCCGAGATCAGCCAGATCATGTTCACCTGCACCGGCAGCGAGGCCAACGATCTCGCGTTGCGCGTGGCCCGGACCTGCACCGGTGGCACCGGCTTCATCGTGACAGAAACCGCCTATCACGGCGTCACCAGCGCTCTGGCCGAGTTGTCGCCTTCACTAGGCCTTCCGATCGCAAAGGACAGCCACGCACGGCTGGTGCCGGCGCCGCGCTCCGCTGGCGACGACACCGGTGAAATGTTCGCCCGACACGTGCGCGGCGCGCTCGACGACATGCGCAAGAACGGCATTCGACCGGCCGGACTGTTGGTCGATACGATCTTCTCCAGCGACGGCCTGTTCGCGGACCCTGCGGGCTTCCTGCGCCCCGCGGTCGAAGCCGTGCGGGCCGCCGGCGGCCTCTTCATCGCCGACGAAGTGCAGCCCGGCTTCGGCCGCACCGGCGAGCAGATGTGGGGGTTTGCCCGCCACGGTCTCATTCCCGATCTTGTCACGATGGGCAAGCCGATGGGCAATGGCCATCCGGTCGCCGGAATGGCGGCGCGTCCGGAAGTGCTGGCCGAGTTCGGCGCGCGGTCGCGCTATTTCAACACCTTTGGCGGCAATCCCGTCTCCGCCGCCGCGGGAATGGCCGTGCTGGAGGTGATCGAGTCCGAGGGGCTGATCGCGAATGCACAGCGCGTCGGCGCCTATCTGCGTAGACAGTTTCAGCAGTTGCAGGCCCGCCATCCACTGATTGCCGAGGTACGCGGCGCCGGATTGTTCTTTGGCGTGGAGCTGCGGTACGGCGGAACGGCGGGGACGCCGGCCGCCAGCGAAACCGCGGGCATCGTCAACATGCTGCGCGAGCGGCGTGTGCTGATCAGTGCGGCCGGGCCGCAGGCCAACGTTCTGAAAATACGGCCGCAGCTGGTGTTCACCACTGAGCACGCCGATTTGCTGGTCGGGAAGCTGGATGAATCATTGCAGGCGCTGAGATAGCCCGCAGCGCCACTAGCTGAGTGCGCGAACCGCCTTGAAACCGTGCGAGGCCGCTTCCAGCGCCGCGTCGATATCGGCGGCTTGATGGGCCGACGACAGGAACATGTTGTGCACGGGGTGGAAGAATGCGCCGTGGCGCAAAGCCGCCGAACAGAACGCCCGGCCCTTCTTCACCTCCGGATCGGCGTCGAACAGCATTAGCGGCATCTGTGGCGGACCGCTCTGGCGGATGGCGATGCCGTGCTGGTTTGCCAGCGATGTCAGGCCTTCGCGCAGTCGTAGTCCCATGCTTCTGATATGGCTGGGCACATCGGTTTCACGCGCAATCCGCAGCGTCGTCCGCGCGGCCGCCATCGCTACCGCGCCACACCAGAACGAGCCTGTCACGAATACCTTTGTCGCCGCCTCGCGGAATTTGTCGTTGCCGGTAATCGCGGCCAGCGCATAGCCGTTGGCGATCGCCTTGCTCCAGGCGGCCAGATCCGGCCGCACGCCGAGCGCTTCCCAGCTTCCCCTGACGTCGAGCCGTAGGCCCGTCCGCACCTCGTCGAGAATGAGCGCGGCGTCGGTGGCGTCGCACACGGCGCGTGCAGCGGCGGCGAATTCCCGTGTCGGCATTTCGAGATCGCGGGCAATATCGTGCCTGAAGCCCGTAACCAGGATCGCGGCAAGATCCTTACCGGCTTCCGCCACTGCCGCCTGCAGGCTCGCGATGTCGTTATATTCGAAGTGCAGCAGATGCGCGCGGTCCTCGCTGGTGACGCCGGCGACGCTCGGCGAGCACCATGGCAGCGCGCCGTGATAGCTGCCCTTGGCGACCAGCACCTTGCGCCGCCCTGTCCCGGCTCGCGCAATGGTCACGCAAGCGGTGGTCGCGTCGCCGCCGTTCTTCTGAAACATCGCCCAATCGGCATGCGGCACCATCGCGACGAAATCCTCTGCGAGCTCCACCATGACCTCGCCTGGGCCGTTGAGGCAATCGCCCAGGGCAGCCTGCGCTTCGGCAGCCGCCTGCACTTCCGGATGCTTGTGCCCAAGCAGCACCGGGCCCCAGCTGCACATGAAGTCGATGTATTCGCGCCCGTCGACGTCGCGCACCCGGCAACCCTCGGCAGAGGCAAAGAACTGCGGATAGCCTTCCGGCAACCGCGCCGCATTGAGATGTCCCCACATCCCGCCGGGCACGACGCGCTGGGCACGAGCCCGCAACATCGCATCCGCGGTCTGCGTTTCGCTCAATGCCATCGCTTGCCTGGTCATGACGTCCTCTTGGCGTTCTCGCGCACAGCTTGTGCCTACGCCCCATCAAACCATCGCCGGCGCGCAACGGCAAGATACCGCTGTGCGCCCAATCCGGTTCGCGGCCATAGCTTTGTCGTCGCGCATGCGTATGATGATCGTCGCCAAGAACAATAAATCCGACAAACTCGGGACCGCCTCATGAACGCATCCTCCGCCCGGATCAATCCAGCCGATCACTTGCCGAACTATGGCAGTCCGGCGCAGGTCAAGGGGCTGCTCGGCAATGTCGATATCTGGCGCGATACGTGGGGCATCCCGCACGTGCGCGGCGGCAGCTTTCAGGATGCGTTTGCCGGGCTCGGCTTCGCGCAGGCGCAGGATCGGCTCTGGCAGATGGAAGCGCTGCTGCGACGTGGCACCGGCCGCTATGCCGAGTGGCTCGGCGCGCGCGCCGTTGGCGGCGACGTGATTGCCCGGCAGATGAATGGCGACGCCGCTTCGCGCCGCGATTACGCACTGCTCGGCGACGAGGCTAAGGCAATGCTGGTGGCTTACGCGCGCGGCGTCAACGCGTTCATCGCGCTGCGGCGATGGCCGGTCGAATACAAAATCCTCGGCTGCGAACCTGCAGCCTGGGAGCCCTGGCATTCCATCGCCGTCATGCGCCAAATCGGATTCCTGATGGGATCGGTGTGGTGGAAGCTGTGGCGTGCCGCGGCCCTGCCGATCGTCGGTGCCGACAACATCGCAAAGCTCCGCTTCGATGACGGCGGCAGCGATCTCTTATGCGTACCGCCGGGCGTGGAAGGCAAACGGCTCGCGGCTGCCCTTGCCGATCTCCAGCCCGGCATCACAGCGCTGCTCGATACCGCGCAGGAGCAGATGGGCGCCGAGCTTGACGGCGGCAGCAATAATTGGGCGATCTCGGCCGAGCGCACCTCGACAGGCCGCCCAATCGTCGCCGGCGACCCGCACCGCCTGCTGGAAATGCCGAACATGTATGCGCAGGCCCACCTCGCCTGCGATGAGTTCGACGTCATCGGCCTCACTTTCCCCGGCGTACCCGGCTTCCCGCATTTCGGGCACACGGCGAATGTGGCCTGGGGCGTGACGCACGCCTTTGTCGACATCCATGATCTCTATGTCGAACAATTCGACGCCGGCGCACGGCACTATCGCTTCAAGGACGAGATGCGGCCTACGACGCATCGGCCCGAAACCATCAAGGTGCGCGGCGGCAACGAGGTCACGGTCAACGTGATCGAAACCCAGCATGGCCCGGTCATCGCCGGCGATCCCATGGAGGGCACCGCGCTGGCGCTGAAATCCGTTCAGTTCGCGGTGCCGGATTCGTCGTTCGACTGCATGGTGCGGATGCTGCGCGCCAAATCGGTCGAGCAGCTATACGAAGCGACGCGCGGTTTTGCCTTGCTGGATCACAATGTCGTCGCCGGCGATACCTCCGGTAAGATCGGCCATCGTGTGCGCGCGCTGGTGCCGAAGCGGCCGCGCTCCAACGGCTGGCTGCCGGTACCGGGTTGGACCGGCGAGCATGAATGGGAAGGCATGGTGGCGTTCGAGGACATGCCGCACACGATTGCGCCCGATAGAGGGATGATCGTCACCGCCAATAATCGCGTGGTGGACCCTGAGCGCGAGCCCTATCTCTCCACCGATCCGATGCCGCCGCACCGCACCCGCCGCATCTGGCTGCGGCTCAACGAATTGAAGCGGCCGTCGCCCGAACAGATGCCGGCTATTCACCGCGACCTCCTGAGCATTCCCGCCATCGAAATCCGCGAGCGGCTCCGCGCGATCGGGCTGCCGGCGGAAACGAAGGCATTGTGCGACCTGATCCTCGGCTGGGATGGCGAGATGCGCGGCGACTCGGTGGCCGCCGCGGCGTATTCCGCCGTCCGGCTGGAATTGACAAAACTGGCGCTGCGCCGCTCGGGCCTCGACAAGACTGCTGACAGCGACTTTACAAAAGTGGCGCCGGGGCTGTTTCCGGAAGTGCAGTTCTGGTGGACATTGCCGCAACTCTTGCGCAGCAACGACGAAAGCCTGCTCAAGGGCGCGACCTGGGATGAGCTGCTGCGCCAAGCCATCGTCACGGTGTCGAAGAATCCGCCGACCGCCGATTGGGGCACGCTGCATACGCCAAAGCTAAAGCACGCGCTGTCAGTGGCCTTCCCCGATCATGCCGGCCAGCTCGACAAGGATTGCGCGAAGATCTCCGGCGACAATGATTGCGTGTTCATGGCGGGCTATTCGATGAAGTTCGGCTTCCAGGCCACCTCATCCGCGCTGTCCCGCTACGTCTTCGACGTCGGTGCCTGGAACAACTGCCGATGGATCGTCTTCCACGGCGCGTCTGGCCATTCGGCCAGTCCATACTACGCGAACCAGAACGCGACTTGGGCGAAAGGCGAAATGGTGCCGATGCTCTATGACTGGGAAGCGATCAAGAGCGCGGCGAGCTCGCACCAGACGCTCAGCAGGGCATAGAACGGGAGAATTAGCGCGGCACTATCGCCGTCGCTTCGATCTCGACGCGTGCGGCTTTTTCGACGAGGCGCACCACCTGCACCAGCGCCATCGCCGGATAGTGCGCGCCGAGGATTTCGCGATACACTTTTCCAAGCGCCTTGAGGTTGGCCAGATATTCCTCGATATCGACGACATACCAGGTCAGGCGCACGAGGTGTTCGGGCTTCGCACCGCCCTCCGCCAGGATGGCGGATATGTTCTCCAGCGTCTGGCGCACCTGCGCGATGAAATCGTCTGGCAAAATACCCTGGGTATCCCAGCCGATCACACCGCCGGTCACGACGAGGCGGCCATCGGCGGCCATGCCGTTGGCATAACCTTTCGGCGCCGGCCAGCCGCTCGGCTGCAGGATTTGCAGGCCCGAGGCCGGCGTTTTGCCCTTTGCCACCGGCAGTACCGCCAGCGTGGGCCCCTTTGACGTGCTCACGAAAATCGCTCCATTACTTCCAGATTCCTGTTCGACGCTTCTTTAGGCGTGCTGGCATCCGCGTCGCTCGAAACGCTCTGCATTTCATTCCGCGGCCATGCCGGCTGAAGCCGGATTGGCTTGCGCCATTTGCCGCAAAGCGAACCGCCGCAATTTGCCGGTCTCGGTCTTGGGCAGTTGCGCGACGAATTCGATCGCGCGCGGATATTTGTATGGCGCGATCTCACGCTTGACGTGCTCCTGCAATGCCGTCACCAGCGCCGCATCAGCGTCGATGCCGGGGGCGACCACGATGTAGGCCTTGACGATCATGCCGCGTGCCTCATCGGGCGCGCCGACGACGCCGCATTCGGCAACCGCCGGGTGCGTCAGCAAGGCCGCCTCGATCTCGGGACCCGCGATGTTGTAGCCGGAAGAGACGATCATGTCGTCCGACCGCGCCACGAAAGACAATCGTCCTGTCTCGTCGCGAACGAAGGAATCGCCCGTCAGATTCCAGCCGTCCCGCACATAGTTCGATTGTCGGCTATCCGCAAGATAACGGCATCCGGTCGGGCCGCGGACTGCGAGCTTGCCGACGGTGCCCGCTGGCAATTCATTCATGTCATCGTCGACGATTTTGGCTTCGTAACCCGACACCGGGCGCCCGGTCGTTCCCGCGACGGCCTCGCCGACCCGGTTGGTGATGAAGATATGCAGCAACTCGGTGCTGCCGATGCCGTCCAGAATCGGCTTTCCCGTTTTGCGGGTCCAGCTCTCGAACACCGGTGCCGGTAAGGTCTCACCAGCCGACACTGCCAGCCGCAGCGACGACAGATCCGCGCCGTTGTCCATCGCAGCCATCATCGCCCGATACGCCGTCGGCGAGGTGAAACAGATGGTGGCTTTATAGGCCTCGATGATCTTGACCATCTCGGGGGGCGAGGCGTTTTCCAGCAGTGTGGCAGTGGCGCCGAACCGCAGCGGAAAGATCGCAAGGCCACCGAGGCCGAACGTAAAGGCCAGCGGCGGCGAGCCGACGAAGACGTCGTCTTCCGTTACGTTGAGAACTTCGCGCGCATAACCGTCTGCCACGATCAGAAGATCGCGGTGGAAATGCATCGTCGCCTTCGGCTCACCCGTGGTGCCCGAGGTAAATCCGAGCAGCGCGACGTCGTCCCGTCCGGTCTTCACGGCGTCGAACCGGACCGGCTTGTTCAGCGCCACCCGATCAAGCTCGGCGTCATGGTTCGACGTGCCGTCGAAATTCACGACCTGCTTGAGGAATTTGCTGGTCTTGGCGCAGGCAACCAGTTCATCCGCGATGCGGCTGTCGGTCAGCGCCAGCGCGATCTCGGCCTTGTCGATGATCTTTGTCAGTTCACCGGCGCGCAGCATCGGCATGGTGTTAACGACGACGGCGCCGGCCTTTGTGGCCGCAAGCCACGCCGCGACCAAAGCGGGATTGTTGCCGGAGCGGATCAGCACGCGGTTACCTGGCTTGACGCCGTAATTCTCCACCAGCGCATGCGCCAGGCGGTTGGACCAATCAGCGAGTTCCTTGTAGGTACGCTGGCGGCCATTGCCGATCAGCGCGGTCCGATCGCCAAAGCCCTTCTCGACAATCCGGTCGGTCAGTTCGACCGCGGCGTTGAGATATTCGGGGTATTGAAATTCCGGCCGGTCGAGAACCAGTTCCGGCCACTGCTCCGGCGGCGGCAGATTTCGCCGCGCAAAATCATCGACGTGGCCCGATGGGCCGAGGTTCAAATTTCTACCTGACATTTTCCATCGCCCTCGCGTTTGGGTGAAAGGCTCGAGACCGTCCGGCAGCGCTCACTCTCCAATCATTTTATACTTAAAGTAATTTGGCGCAAGGGCCCACGTCAGGGCCGTTCCACTCTTTTTGAAGCCGGCGCGCCGCCGGTTCCGGCCGCGGTTACGCCGTCCGCGCCGTCGCGGATCTTTGCGCCGAGGCTTTGGTCTTGGCGAGCAGCCGCATCAATTCACGGACATCCTTCGGCGTCAGGTCACCAAAAATATCGGCGATCCACAACTCGTGCTCGGCCGCCATCTTGCGGAATTCGGCGCGGCCGGCCTTGGTCAGGCGGATCACCTGGACGCGGCGGTCGACATCTGACGTACGCCGGTCGAGATGGCCGGACTCCACGAGGCGTTCGACCAGCCCGGTGACGTTGCCGTTCGACACCATCATCCGTTTCGAAACGTCAGATAGCGTCATGCCGTCGGGCACCTTGTCGAGCTGGGCCATCAGGTCGAAGCGCGGCAGCGTCACATCGAAGCGCTCGCGCAAACGGCCGCGAACTTCGCCCTCGATCAGGGTGGTACAGGTCAGAAGGCGGAGCCACAGCCTGATTTCCTCGCCGTGATCTTCGGGGAGTTCGACAGCCTTGGTCTCTGAATCAAGAATCATGACGCCATCTTGCCTGACTAATGCGCGAATCCGAACGGACCGCAGCTTGGCATCATTGCCCAGATTTCTTTAGGGTTCAAGCATTTGGCGCGCAGCTTGCATAGGTTCTTATGGGCGGCCTTGTTGCTTGCCGCAGACGTTGTCCTCGGAATAAGCTGGATACCGAGAATTTGACTGGGGTGGTTTCGGCGCTCGCCGAATGAAGGAGTTAGTGATGATGCAGCCGTTGAAGTTGGCGGGACTTAAATTGACCTTGCTTGCGGTCTTGCTGAGTGTCGCCGCAGGACAAGCCACGGCGCAGGAGAAGATCAAGATCGGCGTGATCGTGACGCTGTCCGGCCCTCCGGCAGCCCTCGGCCGGCAGGTCCGTGACGGTTTTGCGCTCGCGGTCAAGGATCTCGGCGGCAAGATGGGCGGCAAGGATGTCGAACTCGTCGTGGTCGACGACGAACTGAAGCCTGACGCCGCCGTGACCAAGGTCAAGGGACTGCTGGAACGCGAAAAGGTCGATTTCGTCGTCGGACCGATCTTCTCCAACATCCTTCAGGCCATTCACAAGCCGGTCATCGACAACAAGACGTTTTTGATCAGCCCGAACGCGGGTACGTCGACCTATGCCGGCAAGGAGTGCAGCCCGTTCTTCTACGTTACTTCCTACCAGAACGATCAGGTCCATCAGATCCTCGGCAAGGTTGCGCAGGACCGCGGCTACAAGCGCGTCTATGTGCTGGTACCGAACTATCAGGCCGGCAAGGATTCCGCCGCCGGATTCAAGATCGACTACAAGGGCGAGATCGTCGAGGAAAGCTATTTGCCGCTGAACACCTCCGATTTCCAGGTGGAGCTCACCAAGATCTCGTCCGCCAAGCCCGACGCGCTCTTCACCTTCATGCCGGGCGGCCTCGGTGTCGGGCTTGTCAAGCAATACCGCCAGGCCGGCCTCGCCGACCGCATCCCCGTTCTGTCCGCCTTCACCGTCGACGAATCGACGCTGCCGGCGCAGCAGGATGCCGCTGTAGGCATGTTCGGCGGCTCGAACTGGGCACCCAATCTCGACAATCCGCAGAATAAGAAGTTCGTCGCCGGCTATGAGGCCGCTTACAACATCGTGCCCGGCACCTACGCCTTCCAGGCCTATGATGCCGCCCTGCTGATCGACAGCGCCGTCAAGGCGACCAAGGGCGATCTTTCCAACAAGGACGCGGTGTCGGCGGCGCTGAAAAAGGCCGACTTCACCTCGTTGCGCGGCGACTTCAAGTTCAACGTCAACGGCTATCCGATCCAGAACTTCTATCTGACCAAAGTGGCAAAGCGCCCGGATGGTAAATTTCAGACCGAGATCGTCGAGAAGGTCTTTTCGAATTACGGCGACCGCTACGCCAAGGACTGCACTCCGACAAAATAAGCGGTGAAAATGCTGGAAGGAAACAACATGATGAAAACCGAAATCGCCGGGATCACCCGCGCCAATGAGGGCATCCAGGGAATCTCCTGGAACATCCTCGGCCAGACCTATGTGCCGAAGAGTGTCACCGAGCATTCCTTCTCATGGCATGCGACCTTCCCGCCCGACACCTTCGTGCCGCCGCACATCCATCCGGACCAGGATGAGTATCTCTATATCCTGGAAGGCAAGCTCGACTTCTTCCTCGACGGCGCCGAGACGCAGGCCTCGTCGGGCGATCTGGTGCGGCTGCCAATGGGCAAGCCGCACGGCATTTTCAACAAGTCCGGCCGGACTTCAAAGGTGCTGTTCTGGGTCTCGCCGACGCGCCGGCTCTACGATCTGTTCTGGAACATTCACAACATGAAAGAGCAGACGCCCGACGCCGTCGTCGCGCTGGCCGCCGAGTACAACGTGCACTTCCTGCCGCCGCCTCTGGGGGCGTGAGGTTCTCGACCCTCATGGTGAGGAGGCGCGTCTTCGCGCCGTCTCGAACCACGAGGCCCGCGTGTGGCCATCCTTCGAGACGACCGCTTCGCGGCCTCCTCCAGCGATGAGCTTACGCTCACGCGGGGATGAGGATATTCATTGTTGCGATCGGGCTTCGATGCCCTGGCGGCCCCTACCGCACCGCCGCAAGCGACGGCGCCGCAAAGCCCGCCTTGGATGCATAACCGCGCACGATCGCTTCGCGCTGGCTGTAGCTCAGCACCTTCTCGATATCCCTAAAACCATCGGGCGCCAGTTGTTCGACCGCGTCGATCACGCCTTCGGGGCCGCCGCGGCGGTTCGCGCGCACGATCTCCGCCGTCATTGGCAGTCGCTTCTGCTCATAAGCCAGCAGCGCCTGGCGCGGATGTTCGGCATGGGCCAGCGAATCCGCAAGCGCCCGTGCATCGAGGATCGCCTGCGAGGCGCCGTTGGAGCCGACCGGATACATCGGATGCGCGGCGTCGCCGAGCAGCGTTACCCGGCCCCAGGTCCAGTACGGCAAGGGATCGCGGTCGCAGCAGGGGTATTCATAAAACTCCGGCGTCGCCGAGATCAGCGTGCGGACGTCGACATGCGGCACCGAGAACCGCGCCACATGCGGCATCAGTTCTTCGCGCTTGCCCTGCCGCGACCAGTCCTCGCGACGCGGTGGCGGCGCATTGCCTTCGCCGACCCGCACCATCACGGCCCAATTGGTCAGCCGGTTGGCGGGGCTCGATCCCTCCGCGATCGGATAGACGACGACTTTTGCATTCAACCCACCGGCCACGATCATCGAACTACCGGTCAAGAACATCGGCCAGTCGCGTGCGCCGCGCCACAACATCAGTCCGTTCCAGCACGGCGGCCCCTCGTCCGGAAACAGCATCTCGCGCACGCGCGAATGAATGCCGTCGGCCCCGATCAGGACATCACCGCGCGCGGTCTTGATATGCGCGCCGGTACGGTCGAAGAAATGGGCGATCACGCCGCCTTCGTGCTGCGCGAACGCGCCGAGCCGGCAACCGGTGTGGATCGCCTCCGCGCCCAGACGTTCCTCGACCGCGCGATGAATGACGCTCTGGAGGCGGCCGCGGTGAACCGAGAATTGCGGCACGTCATGACCGGCACCGAGGCCGCGCGGCTCGCGCCAGACTTCCTGGCCGTGTCGGTTCAGATAGTACAGCTCATCGGTACGAACAGCCGCCGCATCCAATCGATCCAATAGCCCGAGGCCGGCAAGTTCGCGGATCGCATGCGGCAGCGTGTTGATGCCGACGCCGAGTTCGCGAATGCTGTCGGACTGCTCGAACAATTCGCAATCGATGCCACGGGCGCGCAGCATCAGCGCGGTGGTGAGGCCGCCGATGCCGCCTCCGACGATGATCGCTTTCATCCGCTCAAACTCCACTCAACTGTCTCTCCCTCTCCCCGCAAGAGCGGGGCGGAGAGCGACAGAGCGTGCCATCCTGCCTATTCGGCTGCAAGCGGCTTTGTCGCCTCGGCCTTGAGCTCGGCGCGGGTTTTCGGCTTACCCTTAATTTTGAGATCATCGAAATCCTGCCGGTCGCGGACAGAGTTGCGGAAAATCTGCTCTTTTCCGGGGAGATATTGCGGCGGGCAGGCGATATCCGAGGCGCCGTACCAAGCCGCCGCGCGCATGGTGAAGGAAGGATCAACCAGATGCGGCCGGCCCAGCGCCACCAGATCGGCGCGGCCGGCGGCGAGGATGGTGTTGACCTGATCTGCTGTCGTGATGTTCCCCACGCACATCGTCGCAACCCTTGCCTCGTTGCGGACCTGCTCGGAGAATGGCGTCTGGAACATGCGGCCGTAGATCGGCTGTGCATCGCGCACGGTCTGTCCGGTGGAGACGTCGACGAGATCGACGCCGGCCTCGCCGAACGCGCGCGCAATCGCCACGGCATCGTCGCCGGTGACGCCGCCCTCGGCCCAGTCGGTGGCGGAGATGCGCACCGACATCGGCTTGTGCGCGGGCCACGCCGCGCGCATCGCCTCGAATATCTCGAGCGGATAGCGCAACCGGTTTTCGAACGTGCCGCCATATTCATCAGTGCGGGTGTTGGTCAGCGGCGAGATGAAACTCGCGAGCAGATAACCGTGCGCGCAGTGCAGCTCCAGCAGGTCGAACCCGCAGGCGTCGCCACGGAGCGCGGAGGCGACGAATTCGGCCTTGACGCGATCCATCGCGGCGCGATCCATCTCCCGCGGCACCTGGCTATCGGGGAAATAAGGAATTGGAGAAGCCGACAGCGTGTCCCAACCGCCCTGCTCCAGCGGCCGGTCCATGCCCTCCCACATCAGCTTGGTGGCGCCCTTGCGGCCGGCATGGCCGAGCTGCAAGCAAATCTTGGCCGCCGAATTGGCGTGGACGAAATCGACGATTCGCGTCCATGCGGCCTGCTGCGCGTCGTTCCACAGCCCGGTGCAGCCCGGCGTGATCCGCGCGTCACGGCCAACGCAGGTCATCTCGGTAAAAATCAAGCCGGCACCGCCGATCGCGCGCGAGCCGTAATGCACCAGATGGAAATCGCCGGGCACGCCCTCCTTCGCCGAGTACATGCACATCGGCGACACTACCGCGCGATTGGCCACTGCCATCTCGCGCAATTTAAATGGCTGGAACATCGGCGCGACGGGTTTTTCGATATCGACGTCAAACCCCCTCGCGCGGACGGTCTTCGCAAACGCCTTGTCGACCTCGCCCACAAAATCGGGCGCGCGCAGCGTGAGATTATCGTAGGTGATCGCCTTGGCGCGGGTCATGACGCCGAAGGCGAACTGCACGGGATCGAAATCCCAGAAACGGTCGACATGTTCGAACCAGACCAGCGAGACGTCGGCGGCATGCTGGGTCTTCTCGACCTCCTCGCGCCGGCCCCGCTCGTAGGTCTGCAAGGCGGCATCGACGGTCGGCGCGTGCGCCATCGCTTCCGCAAGCGCGATGGCGTCTTCCATCGCAAGCTTGGTGCCGGAGCCGATCGAGAAATGGGCGGTCGCCTTGGCGTCGCCGAGCAGGACCATGTTGTCCTTGACCCAGCGCTCGCTGCGGATCATCGGGAAATTGCGCCACATCGACCGGTTGGTCAGCAGCTTGTGCTCGCCGAGGAACCAGCCAAAAATCTCCGCCATGCGATCGGCGGATTGCGCTTCACTCAGGCCTTCAAGGCTAGCGCGCGCAAACGTCTCGGCATCGGTCTCGAAGATCCAGGTCGACCGGCCGACTTCGTATTGATAGGCGTGGGCGATGAACGGGCCCCACTCCGTCTCCTGGAAGATGAAGGTGAAGGCATCGAGCGGCCGGGTCGAGCCCATCCAGGCGAACTTGTTGGAGCGTAAGTCGACTTCGGGGCGGAAATGCTCGATGTATTTGTCGCGGAAGCGGCTGTTGATGCCGTCGGCCAGCACGATCAGGTCGGCATCGGCGAAACATTCCTCGTCGTCGACGTCGGTTTCGAACAGCAGCGTGACCCCGAGTTCGCGGGCACGCTCCTGCAGGATCAGCAGCAGCATGCGGCGCGAACAGCCGCAAAAGCCGTTGCCGCCGACCCGATGCACCGTGCCGCGGAAATGCACGGCAATGTCGTCCCAATAAGCGAATTCCTGGGTGATGCGGCGGTAGCTCGGCGGGTCGTATTTTTCGAAATTGTCCAGCGTCGCGTCCGAAAACACCACGCCGAAGCCGAACGTGTCGTCGGCGCGGTTGCGCTCGTAAACCGTGATCTCGGCCTGCGGCCGCTGCTTCTTCAAGAGGATCGCGGCATAGAGCCCGGCCGGTCCGCCGCCGATTATCGCCACCTTCATCAGCGCCTCCGAAGCAAGCTGCCGGGTCATCGAAAATTACTTTAAACCTAAAGCAATTTTCCCGCAAGGCCCCCTCGCAACATCTGCCGACCTCATCCTGAGGAGCGGCCTCTTGGCCGCGTCTCGAAGGATGGGCCGCGGGCCTCCATGGTTCGAGACGGCGTTGACGCGCCTCCTCACCATGAGGGGAAGAAGCCTACCTCAATCCCCTTGGAACACCGGCGTCCGCTTGTTGGAAAACGCCTCGAACGCCCGGGCAAAATCCTCGGTCGTCATGCAGAGCGCTTGCGCCACTGCTTCCGCCTCGATCGCCTCCTCCACCGACATCGCCCATTCCATCGCCAGCATGCGCTTGGTCATGGTGTTGGCGTAGGTCGGCCCTTCCGAAACCTGTTTCGCCAGCGCTTGCGCCTGCGTCAGCACCTGGTCGGGTGCCACGATACGACTGAAGAAGCCCCAGCGCTCGCCCTCGTCAGCGGTCATGAAGCGGCCGGTATAGAGCAGTTCCGACGCCCGTGACTGACCGATGATGCGCGGCAGGATCGCACAGGCGCCCATGTCGCAGCCGGAAAGACCGACCTTGTTGAAGAGGAACGCGACCTTGGCGCCTGATGTCGCCAGACGCATGTCCGAGGCCATCGCGATGATCGCGCCGGCACCGGCGCAGATGCCATCGACGGCGGCGACGATCGGCTGCGGACAGGCGCGCATCGCCTTGACAAGATCGCCGGTCATCCGCGTGAACGCCGTGAGGCCCTTGGTGTCCATCTGCACCAGCGGGCCGATGATCTCGAAGACGTCGCCGCCGGAGGAGAAGTTCCCGCCGGCGCCTGATACCACGATGGTCTTGACCTCGTCATCCATCGCACAGGCACGGAAGAAATCCGTCAGCTCGCGATAACTGTCGAAAGTCAGCGGATTCTTTCGCTCCGGACGGTTCAGCGTCACGGTGGCGACCTTGCCATCGACATCAAGCAGAAAATGCTTCGGCGAATATTCCGCCAGCGGCAGCGTGACGGGATTGGCGGGTCTGCTCATGGGATTTTCCTTTTATTATTCGTCATTGCGAGGAGCGAAGCGACGAAGCAATCCATTCTTCCTTTGCGGCGAGATGGATTGCTTCGCTGCGCTCGCAATGACGAGTTCAATTTCAAACCTCGCCGCCCGCCACCGCGACCGCCTGGCCCGTAATGGCGCCGGCTCCCGCGCCGCACAGCCACAGCACGGCATCGGCAACTTCCGACGGCGCAACAAGGCGGCCCTGCGGATTGTGCTTCGATAGTTCGGCGATCGCCTGCTCCCGGCTGCGGCCGGTCTTCTTGATGATGTTGTCGATCGAGCCTTCGAGCAGATCGGTCTCGGTGAAGCCGGGGCACACGGCGTTCACGGTAACGCCGCTCTTGGCGGTTTCCAGCGCCAGCGAACGGACGAGGCCGATCACCGCATGCTTCGCCGCACTATAGGCGCTCACATAGGCGTAGCCCTTCAGGCCTGCGGTCGAAGCGATCGCAACCACCCGCCCCCGGCGGCGCTCCAGCATTCCGGGCAAGACGGCCTGCGTGGCGTGTACCACACCCATGAAATTGACGTCCATCATGCGCTGGAACAACGCCGCATCGGAGCGGCCGAACGGCGCAGATTCGGCCGCGCCAGCATTGGCGACCATAATGTCGATGGGCTGCCGCGCGGCGGCCTCCGCGATGGCCGCCTTGACGGAAGCCGCGTCGGCGACATCGGCAGTAGCAGCGAATTGCGCAGCACCCGATGCGATGGCTTCATCCAGCGTCGCCCGATTGCGGCCGAGCACGGTGACGACAGCGCCAGCTTCGGACAGTGCCGCAGCCACCGCACGGCCGATGCCCCGTCCGCCGCCGGTAACGAGCGCATGCTGGGAATGCAACGGTTTGGACATCGGTCGGCCTCCCGGAACTGAGCCCCACACTTATTTTAAACTTCAAGCTTTTGCAAGGAACGCAGCGCGCCCGGCCGGATGCGCTTGACAGGGAACAGCTTGAGGATAGCGTCATCGCGACAGCTACACAGGGGTCAACAACATGGCGGCGCTCGAAAAAGGCATCACGCGGAACGGCACTGGATATTCCGGCAAGACCTGGAACATCCTCGGACAGGTGTATTTCCCCAAGGCCGTGACGGACTCGACCTTTGCGTTCGAAACCAACAGCGATCCCGGCCAGTTCGTGCCGGTTCACATCCATCCGACCCAGCACGAATTCATCCTCGTGCAAGACGGCACGCTGGATCTCAAGCTTGACGGGGTCTGCGTGCAGGCCAAGGCCGGCGATCTGGTGCGGCTACCGCGCGGCATCCCGCACGGCTATTTCAACAAGTCGGACAGACCTGCGCGCGCGCTGTTCTGGGTTTCACCGACTCAGAAGCTGGAAGCGCTGTTCAACCAGCTGCACAATCTAAGCGATGTCACCGAAATCGTGCGCATCTCGGCCGAGCATGAAGTGAATTTTCTGCCGCCGGAAGCTAACGACTAGAATTCTGCGCAAACTTTAGCTGCGCGCGGGCACAAGGCAGCACAGGCAGGGTCATGTCGGCGAAGCTAATTCGCGCGACGAAGCATCCAGGCTTTCAGTTGAAAATGGACTGCCTACGCCCCGGCAGCCGGCAGGCTGGCGGCGGCGATCGCGACGATCTGGGCCAGGCGGCGTCCGATCCGGGACGGCGCGTTGCGCAGAAATGTACGTACCTGTCGCATCACTTCATCTTCCATCGGCGCCGGCGGAACGGTCGTTCCACAAATCAGGCGCACCACGGAAAATGGTCGCAACGGGCTAACTAGTCGAGATACTTAGGAAAATAGCAATGTGCGCTTCGTCTGGAGGCCAATTGGCAGTGGATTTATTGCCGTGATCGAGCCCGCCGCGGGGGAAATCTTCTCCCCCCTTTTTGGGTTCATAGCCCCGTGATGCCGCTGTCGACCGCCAGGGTCTGCGCATTCACGTAAACGCTCTCGTCGGACATGAAAAACAGCGCGGCGTAGGCGATCTCCCATCCTGTCGCCATCCGGCCGAACGGAGCACCGGCCGCACTTCGCGATGGCCGGCCGGCGCTGGTGTGGCGGCCGAGCGGCGTGTCGACCAGCCCGGGGCAAATGATGTTGGCGCGAATGCCGCGCCGCGCGCCCTCCTTGGCGACGTTGCGCATCAGGCCGCCAAGCGCCGCTTTCGACGTGTCATAGGCAATCAATCGCGAGCCGGACCGCAGGCCTGCGATCGACGAAATGAAGACGATCGATGCGCCGTCGGCGATGTGCTTCAGCGCCTTGCGGCAGCAGAGCATGGGACCCGTCAGATTGACCGCAAACGTGTCGTTCCATTCCTTGAGGTCGACGCCGTCGAGACCGAGTGCTCCGACCCCGATGCCGACATTGAGCACCATGCCATCGAGACCACCGAGGCCATCGATCGCCTCATCGATCATCCTGACGACATCGGCTTCACGCGCAATGTCAGCCTCGATCGAAAAGGCCCGACCGCCTTCGCCCGCAATGCGAGTGACCGTGTCATCCGCGCTCGCACGATGAATATCCGCGACCGCGACGTGCGCGCCTTCGCGCGCAAACAGCATCGACATCGCCCTGCCGTTGCCAACCGGATCGGTAGCGGCATCGAAGGTCCGCTGCCCGCCGCCGACGACCAGGATCCGGCGCCCCTGGAGCCGTCCGCGTCCCGGCGCCTGACCTTCGGACTCCGCACTCCGCTGGCGGACGTAACGTGGCTTGTCGGTCATTCGCTTTCCTCACGTCGATCTCAGAGCAGCGCGGTCCGGCCTTCGCCCAAAATCGACGTCTATTTCGGCGAATACCCGAACGCCTGTTCGAAGCGCTTGGCGTAGGCCGGCCAGACCTCGGGATTAACAATGCGCGGCGGCCGCTTGCCGTCAAGCGCATCGAGAATTTGCTCGGCGGCGATCCTGCCCATGTTGACGCGGGCTTCCCTGGTGACGCCGGCGGTGTGCGGGCTCGCCAGCACATTGTCGAACTGCAGCAGCGGATGTTCCGGCGGCGGCGGCTCCTTGTCCCAGACGTCGAGCCCGGCACCGGCGATACGCTTGTCGCGCAGCGCATCATACAACGCGGCCTCGTCGTGAATGAAGCCGCGTGCGGTGGTGATGAAGAACGCGTGCGGCTGCATCAGCGCGAACTGCCTTGCGCCGATCATGCGACGGTTGTCCTTGGTGAGCGGGCACGAGATCGACACGAAATCCGAGCGCCGCATCAAATCGTCGAGTTCAACCTTCTCGGCGCCCCGTGCGGCGATTTCTTCTGCCGTGAGATAGGGATCGTAGGCGATCACCTTCATGTGCAGCAGGCCCTTGCAGAGCTCGGCGATGCGACGGCCGACATGGCCAATCCCGACAATGCCGATGGTCTTGCCCTGGGCTTCGTTGCCGATCAACGCATTGCGATTGACATTGGCCTCACGCCGCAGCGCGCGGTCGGATTCAAGTATGCGCTTCGACAAGGTCAGCAGCATGCCGAGTGCGTGTTCGGCTACCGAATTGGCGTTGCCGCCGGACTGGTTGACCACCAGCACGCCCGCCGCGGTGCAGGCGTCGACATCGACAGGGTCGAAGCCCGCGCCGTTGCTGGAAACGATCAAGAGATTCGGCGCCCGCTTCAACAGGTCCTGATCGACATGGAAGTGCGGCGCGAGTTCATCGCGCGCCGCGCCGATCTGATAGGCATGCGCCGCCGACAGGATCGGCGCCGCGACGGTATCGGGGCTTTCGTTCTCCAGCCGATCGAGCCGCACGTCGGGGCGGGCCTTGAGGATCTCGGTGTAGATCTCGTGGGCGAGATATTTGACGTAGAACACGCGCTTGTTGTTGACGGTCATCTTGTTGTGCAACTTTCAGTTCGGGAAGCCATAGAGATTTGCGGGATTGGTGACGAGGATGCGCTGCTGCGTCGCTTTATCAGGCGTCCAGGTCTGAAACAATTGCCGGCGGAAGCAGCGCCGGTCGCGGCGAGCATCAATACTCCAGCCGCAGCCAGCCGGAACCGAACTCCCATGACCACCCTCCCAATGTTCTCGTTATCTCACATTGTCCCATGCTGGCGCGTTGAAGCCATCGCCAAATCTGCAGATCACTGTAATGATGAGGCATGTTGACAATCCCGCCCGCGGCGTCAAGTTTCGGCGCAGTCGGCATGCGGTCAGCACCATGTCGCGAATGAAGAATTGTTGCGAGTTCAGGGGAGAAGACAGAGATGGCGGTAGCGGAGGAAAAACACTCGCCCGGGATCGCGCAGGAGAAAAGCTGGCACGGCATCTTGCTGCAATCGCTCAAGCGCAACGACATCAGCCTGGTGCCCTATGTGCCCGACCGCGTCCTGACGACGCTGATCAAGAACCTGCATGCCGATCCGTTTTTCACGACCTTTCCGACCGCGCGCGAAGAAGAGGCGGTCGGCATCGTCTCCGGCGCCTGGATGGGCGGGCGGCGCGGCGCGGTGCTGATGCAGACCTCGGGCTTTGCGACGCTCGCCAACGTGCTGGCCTCGCTGGCGATCCCCTACCAGATCCCGCTGATCATGTTCGTGTCCGAACGCGGCACGCTCGGCGAGTTCAACTACGGCCAATCACTGGTGTGCCGCACCATGCGGCCGGTGCTGGATTCGCTGGCGATGGAGCATCATACCGTGACCCGGCTCGACGAGTTCGAGTTCATCTGCGACCGCTCGATCAAGCAGGCCGTCACCACGCAGGCGCCGGTGGCGCTGATCCTCTCGCCGCTGTTGACCGGCGGCAAGACCTTCGACAAGTGAGCGATCTCATGAACAGCACCGCTGCCCGCAACACCAAGGTCATGAACCGGTTCGATCTCACCTCGCGGCTGATCGCCAAGCTGAAGAACGAGGAAGCCGTGGTCGGCGGCATCGGCAACACCAATTTCGACCTGTGGGCCGCCGGCCATCGCCCGCAGAACTTTTACATGCTCGGCAGCATGGGCCTCGCCTTCCCGATCGCGCTCGGCGTAGCGCTGGCGCAACCCAAGCGCCGCATCTTCGCGCTCGAAGGCGACGGTTCGCTCTTGATGCAGCTGGGCGCGCTGTCGACGATCGCAACGCTGGCGCCGAACAATCTCACCATGGTGGTGATGGACAACGGCATCTACCAGATCACCGGCTCGCAACCGACGCCGGGCGCGGCAGTGGCCGACATCGTCGCCATCGCCATTGCCAGCGGCCTCGGCAACAGCGCCTGGGCGGCGGACGAGGATGACTTCGAGCGCCTGATCGATCAATCCATGTCGGCTGCGGGACCGACACTGATCGGCGTGCGGATCGACGACAAGCCCGGCGTCGGCACCACCCGACGGGATCCCGTGCAGATCCGGGAACGCTTCATGCACGGGCTGGGGGTGCGGGAACCGCTCTAAAATTGGGCATTAACCAAGCGGCGCGGCAAGTGTTCGCAGGTGCAATATTTGCATCCCAAGACATGCTATCCCCCAGGGCATGTCAATCGTTCTCAAGCTCTTTGCCTGGTGTCTTGCTGCTGCCGTTGCCTTCGCCACGCTGGGACCGCCGGGATACCGGCCGCATGCCCATGGCCTTGGACAGGACGGGGAGCATGCGCTGGCCTTTGTCCTGATCGGGCTCGCCTTCGGCCTGGCCTACACGAAAAGCCGGTTGTTTACGGCGGCCATTGCCGTCGGCCTGACGGGCCTAATCGAGATACTGCAATTCTGGGCGCCGGGACGGCATGCCCGCCTGGAGGATTTTCTGGTCGACGCGCTCGCGGCCTGCGTTGGCCTCGCCGCCGCGGCGGTATGCGACGTGATCGTCAGGCGAACGCAGCGATCGAGCGCCGGCGCGTCCTGACAGAAACTCCCCGCGGGAGGATTGCTCCCGCGGAGATTGACGCTTAGTCGATGATCTTGATCACTCTGCGCGTGCGCGGCTCCACGATCACCCGGCGATCATTGACCACCGCGTAGCGATATTCGGTGTAGCGCGGCACCGTGCGCAACTTGACCGTCGGCGGCAGCGGTTCGCCCACGACGACACGCTCGCGCACCACGACTGACGGCGCACGCTCGGCCTGAATCGACGTGATCACGGCATTCGGAATTTCCAATCCAAGGCCTACCGCCGCACCCACGGTGCCGCCAACGACCTCGCCGACCGGACCGCCGACGGCGCCACCCGTTCGCGCGCCCTCCTGTGCACCCTGGACAGTGGTGGATTGAGCAAACGCCGCGCCCGAAGTCAGCAGCGAAGCGGCAATCAGCGAAACAGCAAAACGATTTTTCATCATGTCCTCCAGTGCATTGAAATGGTGTGTTTCAACCATCGGAGGCATCGGATGTTCCGGTTCCTTTCGCCGCTAAAAGCCGCCGTTCCACAGGTCAAGTTCCTCAGCGGTTCCGCGTTCGATCAAGCCTTTGCAATCTCATGGTTGGCCAACAGTTCCAGCGCGCGCACCATGCCGGAATGATCCCACGCCTTGCCGCCATGGGCGGTACAGGAGCTGAACAATTGCTGGGCCAGCGCCGTGCTCGGCAAGGAAATGCCGAGCGAACGCGCGCCTTCCAGCGCGAGATTGAGATCCTTCTGATGCAGTTCGATGCGGAAACCGGGATCGAAATTCCGTTTGATCATGCGCTCGCCATGCACTTCGAGAATCCGCGACGAGGCAAAGCCGCCCATCAGCGCCTGCCGTACCAATGCGGGATCGGCACCGGCGCGTGACGCAAACAGCAAGGCCTCGCCGACCGCCTCGATCGTCAGCGCCACGATGATCTGGTTCGCGACCTTGGTGGTCTGACCATCGCCATTGCCGCCGACCAGCGTGACGTTCTTGCCCATCTTGTCGAACACCGGCTTCATGGTGTTGAACGCGCGCTCCGGTCCGCCGACCATTATTGTGAGGCTCGCCGCCTTGGCGCCGACCTCGCCGCCGGAAACCGGGGCATCGAGATAATCGGCGCCGAGCGCCTCGATCCTTTTCGCGAACTCCTTTGTTGCAAGCGGCGAGATCGAACTCATGTCGACCACGATCTTGCCTTTCGAAATCCCCTGCGCGACACCGCCTTCGCTGAACAACACCGCTTCGACATGCGGCGTATCCGGCACCATGATGATGACGGCGTCGGATTTCTCCGCGACCTCCCGGCCCGATTTGCAGGCCACGCCGCCTTCTGTGACGAGCTCCGGCGCGATCGACGCGACGTCGTGCAGGTACAGGCGATGGCCGGCGGTCTGGAGATGCCGTGCCATCGGGCGCCCCATGGTGCCGAGGCCGATGAAGCCGATATCAATCATTTGGATTTTCCCTTGTTATTGACCAATCAGGTATCGAGCGTCAGGGCCGCGTGCCATCCGAGGCCGTCGACGGTTGTCGTCCTCGGCTTGTACTCGCATCCGACCCAGCCGCGATAGCCGATCGCGTCGAGATGCCGGAACAGGAAGGGATAATTGATTTCACCGGTGCCGGGCTCGTTGCGGCCGGGATTGTCGGCGAGCTGGACATGGGCGATCCGCGGCAGATGCTTCTGCAGGCTTCGCGCGATGTCGCCCTCCATCACCTGCATGTGGTAGATGTCGTACTGCACGAACAGATTACCCGATCGCACGTCGGCGATGAGCTGCAGCGCCTGCGCCGTTCGGCTCAAGAAAAAACCGGGGATGTCCGTTGTGTTGATCGGTTCGATCAAAAGCCTGATCCGCTCTTTTCCTAACGCGTCCGCGGCAAAACGCAGATTGCCGATCAGCACTTCGTTCAGTTCGCGCGCATCGGCCCCATCGGGTGCGATACCGACCAGGCAATTGAGCTGATGGCAATCCAGCGCCTTGGCGTAATCGATGGCGCGCGCGACGCCGTCGCGGAATTCCTCGATCCGGTCAGGAAAGATCGCGATGCCGCGCTCGCCGGCCGCCCAATTGCCGGCGGGCAGGTTATGCAGCACTTGCGTCAACCCGTGCTGCTGCAATTGTTCGCTGAGCTCGGCCTTATCGAAATCATACGGGAACAGATACTCGACACCACCGAAGCCGGCGGCCTTGGCCGCCGCAAAACGATCGAGAAACGGCTGCTCGCCGAACAGCATGGTGAGATTGGCGGCAAATTTCGGCATCGTCGATATCCCCCTTAGGCCGGCAACAATGTGCCAGGCGTGCTCGACTTCGCCGGTGCATCGTCCAGCGGCAGGTCGAGCACTTCCTCGAACTCGACGATGTTGTCGATCTCGGTGCCCATCGAGATGTTGGTGACGCGCTCGAGGATGAACTCGACCACGACAGGCACCCTGTGTTCCGCCATCCATTCGCGCGCGGTCGCGAACGCCGCCTGGGCGTCGTGCGGATCGGTGACGCGGATCGCCTTGCAGCCGAGGCCTTGCGCGACCGCAACGTGATCGACGCCGTAGACGCCGAGTTCCGGCGCGTTGATGTTCTCAAACGACAGCTGCACCTGATAATCCATCTCGAAGCCGCGCTGCGCCTGGCGGATCAACCCGAGATAGGAATTGTTCACGACGACGTGGATGTACGGCAGCTTGAACTGGGCGCCGACCGCAAGCTCCTCGATCAGGAACTGGAAGTCATAGTCGCCCGAGAGCGCCACGATCTCGCGGGTCGGATCGGCGGCGCGCACGCCAAGCGCAGCTGGCAATGTCCAGCCGAGCGGACCAGCCTGCCCGGCATTGATCCAGTTGCGCGGATGATAGACGCTGAGGAACTGCGCGCCGGCGATCTGCGACAGGCCGATCACGCTGACGTAGCAGGTATCGCGGCCGAACGCCCGGCTCATCTCCTCATAGACGCGCTGCGGCTTGATCGGGATGTCGTCGAAGCGGCTCTTGCGCAGCATGGTGCGCTTGCGGTCCTGGCACGCGGCCGGCCATGCCTGACGCTCCCTGAGCTTGCCGGCTTTGCGCCACTCTCTTGCGACCGTGACGAACAATTCCAGCGCCGCCTTGGCGTCGGAGACGATGCCGAAATCCGGATTGAAGACGCGGCCGATTTGTGTCGGCTCGATATCGACATGCACGAATGTGCGGCCCTTGGTGTAGGTCTCGATCGAGCCGGTGTGGCGGTTGGCCCAGCGGTTGCCGATCCCGAGCACGAAGTCCGATTGCAGCATGGTCGCGTTGCCGTAACGGTGGCTGGTTTGCAGCCCGACCATGCCCGCCATCAGCACGTGGTCATCGGGAATGGCGCCCCACCCCATCAGCGTCGGCACCACGGGCACGTTGACAGCTTCCGCAAACGCGACGAGCAACTCGCTGGCATCGGCGTTGATGACGCCGCCGCCCGCGACGATCAGCGGCCGCTCGGCAGCGTTGAGCATGGCGAGCGCCTTTTCGATCTGCTTGCGTGTTGCCGCAGGCTTGTAGACCGGCAGCGGCTCATAGGTCTCATCGTCGAATTCGATCTCGGCGAGTTGCACGTCGAGCGGCAGGTCGATCAGGACAGGCCCGGGACGGCCCGAGCGCATGATGTGAAACGCCTGGCTGAACACGCGCGGCACCAGTGCCGGTTCGCGCACGGTGACCGCCCATTTGGTCACGGGTTTGGCGATCGATTCAATATCGACCGCCTGGAAGTCTTCCTTGTAGAGCCGCGCGCGCGGCGCCTGCCCGGTGATGCAGAGGATCGGAATCGAATCCGCGATGGCGGAATAAAGCCCGGTGATCATGTCGGTGCCGGCCGGACCCGAGGTGCCGATGCAGACACCGATATTGCCCGCTTTCGCACGGGTGTAGCCCTCAGCCATGTGGGACGCGCCTTCGACATGCCGCGCCAGGATGTGGCTGATCGAACCGCGCCGCTTCAGCGCGGAATAAAGCGGGTTGATCGCCGCACCGGGAACCCCGAATGCGGTGACGACGCCCTCTTTTTCGAGGATACGTACCGCGGCATCGATTGCGCGCATCTTCGCCATTTTGCACCTCGCTGAAGTTTCCCAGCCGTGATGATCGCGGCAACGGCGTGCGATCTCAACGAAGTTGAATTTGTTTCCCGCAATGTGGAATGGATGGAGAAAAGCCCGAAGGATCAGGCGGTTGGGCGAGATGCGCGATGGAACGAGACAGTCGTCATTGCCTGCGACAAACGCGAGGCGTTTGCGCTGGGAGCTTGGCGACGAAGCAGTCCGCCTTTTCTTTGCGCGGCAGGATGGGTTGCTTCGCTTCGCTCGCAATGACGAGAGAACAGCGTCGCGTTCCCGCGGCACGGTGCGCCCGAGGTTTGCAGGTAACTCCATCTGCCGATACACTGCACCGGCGCAACCGAGAGTGGAAAGGACGTCCGATGGCCGATGTCACCGTCAACGCCGGAGCCCAGTCGAGCAGCATCGAGCCCAGCCTACAAAGAGTCATGGGACCCTGGCTGCTGCTGCTGTTCATCGTCGGCGATATCCTCGGCACCGGGATCTATGCGCTCACAGGCCAGGTCGCGAAGCAGGTCGGCGGGGTGGTCTGGCTGCCGTTCGTGGTCGCCTTCGTCGTCGCGCTGGTGACCGCATTCAGCTATCTCGAGTTGGTCACGAAATATCCGAAAGCGGCGGGCGCCGCCCTCTATACCCATAAAGCCTTCGGCATCCATTTCATCACGTTCATCGTTGCGTTTGCGGTCATGTGCTCGGGGATCACCTCGGCATCGACGGCTTCCCGGGCGTTCGCCGCGAACATGTCGAATGCGATGGGGCTCGGTCTCACCGGCTTTGGCATCACCGTCACGGGCCTCGCTTTCATGGCCGTCGTTGCCGCGATCAATTTCCGCGGCGTCGGCGAAAGTGTGAAAGCCAATGTGGTGCTCACCTGCGTCGAACTGACCGGACTGCTGATCATCATCGTCATCGGCCTTTGGGCAATCGGCCTCGGACAAGGCGATGTTTCGCGCGTCATGCAGTTTCGCGCGAGCCCCGACGGCGGCATGTTCTGGCCAGTGATCGCAGCGACCACGCTCGCCTTCTTTGCCATGGTGGGCTTTGAGGATTCGGTCAACATGGCCGAGGAGTGCAAGGATCCGACCCGTCACTTTCCCAAGGTGCTGCTGGCGGGCCTTGCGATTACCGGCGCCATCTATGTTCTGGTCTCGATTTCGGCGATTACGCTGGTGGCCCCGGAGCAGTTGGGCGAAGGCGAGACCCCCCTTCTGCAAGTTGTTCAAAAAGGCGCGCCTAATTTTCCGCTCTGGATCTTCGGCTTCATCACCATGTTTGCCGTGGCCAACAGCGCGCTCATCAACATGCTGATGGCCAGCCGGCTCGTATACGGCATGAGCCGCGAGCACGTGCTTCCAACCACCCTCGGCAAGGTGCACGAGACGCGACGCACGCCTTATGTCGCCATTGGCTTCACAACGCTGCTGGCATTCGGTCTGATTACCTTTGTCGGCGAGGTGCCGGCACTCGGCGGCACCACGGCGCTGCTGTTGTTGTGCGTGTTCACGGTAGTCAATGTTGCGGTGCTGGTGCTTCGGCGCGACCGTGTCGATCATAAGCATTTTCGCACGCCGACTATTCTGCCGATCCTGGGCGCCGTGTTCTGTGCCTTTCTGACCGGCCCCTGGACCGGCCGTGACCCGGTGCAGTACCGCGTCGCCGGCGTCCTGCTCGCGGTCGGCGTCGTTCTCTGGATGGTCACGATCATGGTCAACCGCGCGACCGGCGTGCAGCCAGCGGAACCGGATGTGGCAGATCTGGGTCGCAGCGGGCCCGTCAACTAGGCCGCGATCACGGTCAACGATTTGTGGATCCGGCCAATGCCGCCGGACGAATCCCGACGGCTTTGAACCGGACCCGCGGGCGAAGGCTGGAAGGAAAGCATTGACTTGCCTATACTGACAGCGGCCAAATCAAAACGAGGAACACCCGATGTCGGCGGTGCCGGAAGTGAAATCCGCAGACGCAAGCATGCAGGCAAGCGCGATCAGCACCATCGTGCTCGGTTTTGCGGCCGACCCGATGACGCGCTGGGTTTGGCCTGACTCGTCCGAATATCTCAAAGTGATGCCTCGATTCGTCAAAGCCTTTGGCGGCGGCGCATTCGAGCATGGCACAGCCGACATCACCGAGGGGGCTCGCGCCGCCGCCCTGTGGCTGCCGCCAGGCGTCGCGCCCGACGAAGCGGAGATGGGCGCAATCATGGAGGAAACCCTGCGCCCGGAGATCGCCGAGGATGTTGGCGCGGTGATGAAGGGCATGGCCGAATATCACCCCCACGAGCCGCATTGGTACCTGCCCCTGATCGCCGCCGATCCGAAGTGGATCGGGCAAGGGCTCGGCGCGTTGCTGATGAAACACGCGCTTCGACGCTGCGACGAGCAGGGCATCGCGGCCTACCTCGAAAGTTCGAACCCGCGCAACATTTCCCTGTACGAACGCCACGGCTTCAAGATTATCGGCAAGATACAACGCGGCGCTTCACCGGTATTGACGCCAATGCTGCGGCCGCGACCCTGAACGGTCCGCGCAAGACGCTATGATTTGTACCGCAGCGCTGCGATGAGTGCAGTAAGCGCCGGCGGCGTCTGCCGTCGGCTGGGGTGATAGAGATAATAGCCGGGAAAGGCCGGGCACCACTTCTCCAGAATCCGCTTGAGCCGCCCGGCCTTGACGTCAGCGGCCACATCGTCGTCGTAGGCATAGGCGAGGCCCTGGCCGGCCAAGGCTGCCTCGCGGATCAAGTCGCCATTGTTGAATGAGAGCGGACCGTCGACGCGAACCTGGAATGGCCGCCCCTTGTCCTCGAAATCCCAGGCGTAAAGCCCACCCGCCCGGACGCGCCGGTAGTTGATGCAACGATGTCCCGCGAGTTCGCGCGGCGTTCGCGGTACCTTGTGGTTCGCGAAATACGATGGCGCACCGACGACGACCATCCGGATATCAGGCCCAATGCGGACCGCGATCATGTCCTTTTCGACGATGTCGCCGAAGCGAATGCCGGCGTCGATGCGTTCCGCAACGATATCGGTCAAATTATCATCGACGAGGATGTCCACCCGGATATCGGGATACGATGCAAGGAAGCGCGGCAGCACCGGCATCACGACCGTCGAGACCGCATGCCTGGTCGCGGTGAGGCGCACGGTGCCGGACGGCTTGCCGCGCAGAGCGCCTACCGCGTCCACCCCGGAGGCAATGTCCTCCAGTGCCGGCCGCAACGAGCGAAGCATCGTCTCGCCCGCTTCCGTCGTCGATACCGAGCGCGTGGTGCGCGACAGCAGCCGCACACCAAGGCGCTCCTCCAGGGACTTCATGGCGTGGCTCAATGCCGACTGGGACATGCCGAGTTCGGCCGCCGCCCGGGTAAAGCTGCCCTGCTCCGCGACGACCGCGAACGCGGCAAGATCGTATAGATCGTCTCGTTTCATTTATGCACCGGATACATAAGCCTTAGTGAATTATAGCGGCTAATCGATAGCGACGGCCAGTGCTATCTCGTCGTCAACGCCGCCTGAGCGGACCAGTCCAGTCGGCGGCCGTTGCGGCCTTCCCAAGGTCGGCTGTCGGCATTCGGTCATCAAAATCATTCCAGTTCGACATCACCTCAACAGCCCGCAAGGAGCCGACTGATGAAGCTTAGCGTGAATAACCGGGAGACCGTGATCGACGCCGATCCCGCGATGCCCCTGCTTTGGGCGCTGCGCGACGTCGTCGGGCTGACTGGCACGAAGTTCGGCTGCGGCGCCGCCCAATGCGGCGCCTGCACCGTGCATCTGGACGGCCAGGCCATTCGCTCCTGCATCACGCCGATTTCAGACGCCGAGGGTAAAAAACTCACCACGATTGAAGCCGCGACCGATGGCAGCGACCGTATCGGCGCCGCCGTGCATGCCGCATGGGTGAAGCATGACGTGGCGCAGTGCGGCTACTGCCAGAGCGGGCAGATCATGAGCGCGATCGCGTTCCTCAAATCACACCCCCGCGGCAAGCTGCCGACAACCGCTGAAATCGACCAGGCCATGGACGGCAACATCTGCCGCTGCGGTACCTATGCCCGCATCCGCGCCGCCGTGACCGACGCCGCCCGCACGATTGCCTGAAGGAACCGCCATGTTGCCGAATATCGACTACCGCGATCTGCCGCGTGCCGCGCAGCGCCTGATGGCGCTCGATCAAATCGACGAAGCAGTCGCGCTGCCGCGCCGCAGCTTCTTGAAACTGGCCGGCGCCGGCGGCTTGGCGCTCGGCGCCTTTCCTCACCTGGTAATGGCGCAAGCTACTGGCCAAGGGACAAGCGCACTGAAGCCGACCGAACAGCCGTCGGCGTTCGTACAGATCGCCTTCAATGGCGAAGTGACGGTGACGATCAACCGGCTGGAGTTCGGACAGGGCGTGCATACCGCATTGCCAATGATCCTGGCTGAAGAACTCGACGCTGACTGGAGCCTGGTGCGCAGCCGGCACGGTTCGAACGATGGTGCTTACATCGACCCGAGCTTCGGCATTCACCTCACCGGCGGTTCCAATTCGATCAAGAATAGTTTTACGCAGTATCGCGAGCTCGGCGCGCGAGCGCGGGCGATGTTGCTCGGCGCGGCCGCCGCGCGCTGGAAGATGGACGTGGCCAACCTACGCACGCAAGCCGGCACGGTGCTGGGCCCGGATGGCCGCAAGCTGGGCTACGGCGAACTGGCGGAAGCCGCGATGGCTCAGCCGGTACCTGCGAAGGTCACGCTGAAGGACCCGAAGGACTTCCGCATTATTGGCCGCCCGACGACGCGTCTCGACGCGCGCGCCAAGAGCAGCGGACAACAGCATTTTGGTATCGACGTTCACCTGCCCGGTCAGCTGACGGCTGTGGTCGCCCGTCCGCCGGTGTTCGGGGCGCGCCTTGCCTCGGTGGACGACAGCGCGGCGCGCACCGTCAGGGGAGTGAAAGCCGTGCTGCGCGTGCCGCTGGATGGTGGCGCCGAAGGTATTGCCGTCGTGGCCGACGGCTATTGGCAGGCCACGCAGGGCCGCGAAGCTCTCAAGCTACAGTGGGACACCTCAGCCGTGGAGAAGGTCGATAGCGAGCGGCAACTCGCGCAGTATCGCGAACTGGCCGTTCGTCCCGGGCCCCGCACGTTCGATGCCGACATGGCGCCGCTCGACACCGCGCCGCGGCGACTGGAAGCAGAGTTCGTGTTTCCCTACCTCGCCCACGCCGCAATGGAGCCGCTCAACTGCACCGTTCAACTTTCCGATGGGCGTGCCGAGCTGTGGACTGGCAGCCAATGCCCCGGTCTCGACGCCGCCGCCGTCGCCCGCGTGCTCGGCCTCAAGCCCGAGCAAGTGGCGGTCCATGTGCAGATGGCCGGCGGCGGCTTCGGTCGGCGTTTCTCGAGCAGCAGCGACTTTGTAGTCGAGGCCTGCGAGATCGCGAAGGCTGCGCGCGCCGCCGGCCTGAACGCACCGGTGCGCACGCTCTGGAGCCGTGAGGACGACATGCGGGGCGGCTACTACCGCCCGATGCATTTGCACCGCGCGCGCATCGGCTTCGACGAACGCGGCAAGGTGCTGGCCTGGGACCACGTCATTGTCGGCCAGTCCATCACGACGGGCACCGTGTTCGGCGGTTTCCAGATCAAGGACGGCATCGACGGCACAGCGACCGAGGGCATGCGCGATCCCTACCCGCTGCCGATGCGCCTGACTGTGCATCATCCCAAGCTCAACGTGCCAGTGCTGTGGTGGCGCAGCGTCGGTTCCACGCATACCGCCTTCGTGATGGAGACCTTGATCGACGAGATTGCGCGCAGCACGAACCAGGACCCGGTGGCCTACCGAATGGATTTGTTCGGCGACAAACACCCGCGCCACCGCGCCGCGCTGCAGATGGCGGTGGACAAGAGCGGCTACGGCAAGACGCGCCTGCCCGCCGGCCGCGCCTTTGGCGTGGCGGTGCACGAGTCGTTTCAAACTGTCGTGGCCTATGTGGCGGAAGCCTCGGTGCAGGACGGCCGTCCGGTGCTGCACCGTGTAACCGCAGGCGTTCACTGCAATCTGGCCGTGAACCCGCGCACCGTGGAGGCCCAATTGCAGGGTGCAGCGGTCATGGGCTTGTCGATGTGCCTGCCGGGCTCGGCCATCACGCTCAAGGACGGTGTCGTCGAGCAGGGCAATTTCGGCGAGTTCACGGTCGCCCGCATCTCCAACGTGCCCGAGTTCGATGTCCACATCGTGCCCAGCGCCGAGCCACCCACCGGCATGGGCGAGCCCGGCCTGCCACCGCTGGCACCCGCCTTCGCCAACGCCATTGCACTGGTGACCGGCAAGCCGATGCGCCAGTTGCCCTTCGACATCGGAAACAAGAGCTAGACGAAGCACGCCTGAAGGAACTGCGTGCATACGAGGACTGTCCAGATCGACGGATGGCTCTTTCTGAAATTCAATTGGCCGTCAAATCCTCCCGAAGTTCGTGACGTGGATCACGGCTTCAGGAGAGGACCGGTTCTACCCTCCCCGGCACGGTGGATCAGGCGTCCACCGCTTGAAAGGAGATCAGCACGTGCATAACGATCAAGAGTTGAGCATCGACCAACTGTCCGGCGTGCTCGGAGGCATGACTTCAAACCAGAACGGCTCGCTGCCGTATCCAAAGCCTTCGCCGGTGGAACAACTCATCAAGTGGATCCTTAGCCAGTTCAAATGACCGCGATCCGCAGGGCGAATTGAAACAACAGTCCGCTCTGCGGCGCTCGCCTTAAGGACTCGCCGCGACAGCCGTGTTTCAGAACAATGGCGCCCGCGTTTCTGCAACGCCTGCGGCCTTCTTCGGATGGGTGCTCGGCACGGCCAATGGCCCCATGCGGGCAACTACCTCGTTCGGCACCCGGTACGCCTGTATCACGTGGTCGATCTTGTTGAGACCGCAGGCCTCGCGCTGCACGACAAAGAGCCAGAGCGCATAGCCTGCCTGTTCGACGAGACGATCGCGGATTTTTCGATCGGAACCGGCCGTCCGCGGGCATTCGGCAAGTGCCGCCAGCGCGGTCTCGAGCCGATGTCCGAGCCGTGCCAGCGCCGACGCCCGCTCCTCGGCGATCTCGTATTGGAGAGTAGCAAATCCGGACTGAAGTAAATTGAACGCCATACCGGCGCGCTCCGAAAGGTGTCTGCCAACCATCCCTATTTATTGGCGAGCCCGGAGCTGTTCAAGACAAAACGCCGTTATGCTTCTAATCCTCGTTCGCCTTGAACCGCCCCATTCCCTTCAGCACGAACGGCGCCAGCAGCGCGATCAGCGCGATGGCGAGCAATGTTGCCGACATCGGGCTTTGCAGCAGCACCATGGGATCGCCGAGGCTGATCGCCAGTGCGCGGCGCAGCTGGCTCTCGGCGATCGGTCCGAGGATCAGGCCGACGACGACAGGCGCGATCGGAAAATCGAACCGGCGCATCAAAAAGCCCATCACGCCAAAGCCCGCCAGCATCGACAGTTCGACCACCGACGGTTTTGCGGCGATGGTGCCCATGGTCGCGAACACGAGAATGCCGGCATAAAGCCACGGCTGCGGGATCGCCAGCAGCTTCACCCACAGGCCGACCAGCGGCAGGTTGAGAACCAGCAGCATGACGTTGGCGATGAACAGGCTGGCGATCAGGCCCCATACCAGATCGGGCCGCTCCGCGAACAACAGCGGTCCCGGATTGAGGCCGTATTGCTGAAAGCCCGCCAGCATCATAGCGGCGGTGGCCGAGGTCGGAAGTCCGAGCGTCAGCAACGGCACGAGGGTGCCGGCGGCGGACGCGTTGTTGGCGGCCTCCGGCCCGGCGACGCCTTCGATCGCGCCCTTGCCGAATTCTTCCGGATGCTTCGTCAGCCGCTTTTCGGTGGAGTAGGACAGGAAGGTCGGAATCTCGGCGCCGCCGGCCGGAAGCGCGCCGATCGGAAAACCGAACATCGTTCCGCGCAGCCACGGCTTCCACGACCGCTGCCAGTCCAACTTCGTCATCCAGAGCGAGCCGCGGATCGGCTCGATCTTCTCCTCGGTGTGATGGCGGCGCGATGCGACGTAGAGCGCCTCCCCCACCGCGAACAGGCCAACGGCCAGCGTCGTCACCTCGACGCCGTCGAACAGTTCGGGGATGCCGAACGCAAGGCGCGCTTGGCCGGTGAGCTTATCGATGCCAACAAGCCCGAGCGTCAGCCCGATGAACAGGCTGGTCAATCCGCGGATCGGCGAATCCCCGAAGGTGGCCGACACCGTGATGAAGGCGACGCACATCAGCGCGAAATAATCCTCCGGACCAAAGCGCACCGCGAAATCGACCAGCCATGGCGCCAGAAAAGCCAGACCAATGGTGGCGATGGTGCCGGCGACGAACGAGCCGATCGCGGCGGTGGCCAGCGCAGGCCCGCCGCGGCCGGCCTTGGCCATCTTGTTGCCTTCGAGCGCGGTGGCCATCGATGCGCTCTCGCCGGGCGTATTGATCAGAATGGCGGTGGTCGATCCGCCATACATGCCGCCGTAATAGATGCCGGCGAACATGATCAGCGAGCCGCCGGGATCGAGCTTGTAGGTGACCGGCAACAGCAGCGCCACCGTGAGCGCGGGGCCGATGCCGGGCAACACGCCGACCACGGTGCCGAGGAACACGCCGACCAGCGCATAGAGCAGGTTCATGGGCTGCACGGCGACCGCCATGCCATGCGCGAGCGCCGCGAAGGTTTCCATTACAGCAATCTTTCCAGAGGGCCGGCGGGAAGGCTCAAGGTCAGCAGCCGATCGAAGGCGAGATAGATCAGCGTGGTCATGACGAGCGCAATGGCGGTATCGACAAGAACCGCGCGCCGGCCAAAGGCGGTCGACGTGGTGACGAACAGCGCTGACGTCGCCAGGATAAAGCCGCCGCCAAGTCCGATGATGGTGATCAGCAGCGCTAGTCCGGCGAGAATGAGCCACACCGCTTTGGGATCGGCGCTCTCGCGCGCCGGCAGGTTGCCGCGCAGCGCGTCGAAGAGGTTACCGATCGCGAGAAGGCCGAGCCCGATGGCGATGACGACCGGCATCACCTCGGGGCCCATGCCGTACATCGTGGTGGTTTGCAGCTGCCTCGAATCCCACACCAGCACTGCGGCAAGGGCCGCCAACGTCAGCGCAATGACAACGCCGGCGGTATCGACGCGCCGCGGCGCCGGAGGATCGCCGGAAGCGCGCTCCGGCGTCATGATTTGACGAGGCCGACCGACTTCAGCACGTCGGTGACGCGCACCGTTTCCTTTTTCAGGAAATCCTCGAACGCATCGCCGGGAAGATAAGCGTCATCCCAGCCCTTCTGCTTGAGAATGTCCTTCCACGCATCGGACTTCACCATCTTCTCCACCGCATCACTCAGGGTCTTCTTCTGTGCCGCCGTAATGCCCGGAGGCGCGACCACCGCGCGCCAGTTGGCCAGCACGAGGTCGATGCCCTGTTCCTTGAAGGTCGGGATTTCGCTGCCGGCGATGCGCTTTTCCGAGGTCACGCCGAGTGCGCGCAGTTTGCCTGACTTGATCTGGCCGTCATATTCGCTCATTCCTGAAATGCCAGCGGTGACCTTGCCGCCAAGGATGGCCGCCAGCGACTCGCCGCCTCCGGAAAACGGGATGTAGTTGACCTTCTTGGCGTCGGCGCCGATGGCGCCGGCGAACAACGCCGCCATCACATGATCGACACCGCCGGCCGAGCCGCCGGCAAAGGTGACCTTGGCGATATCGGCCTTGAGAGCGGCGGCGAGATCCTGCGCCGTCTTGATCGGCGAGTTTGCCGGCACGACGATGACCTGGATCTCCTCGGTGAGGCGCGCAATCGGCGTCACCTGTTCGAGCGTGACCGGCGACTTGTTCATGGCCAGCGCGCCGACCATCACGAAGCCGTTCACCATCATCTGGTTACCGTCACCCTTGGCGCCGTTGACGAATTGCGCGATGCCGACGCTGCCCCCGGCACCGGCAACGTTGGTGACCTGGACGCTGCGCGCGATACCGGCGGCGACAAACGCCTGCTGCATCGCGCGGGCGGTCTGATCCCATCCGCCGCCGGGTGCGGCCGGCGCCATCAGCTTGAGTTCGAGCTGCTGCGCAAGCGCCGGGCTGCCTGCCGCGAGCGTAAGCGCGACCGCCGCGCCGATCAGGCGCGTATGAAACGGGATCATGGGAGTTCCTCCAGGCTGATGCAGAGCGACGATTGGTCACGATGTGCCGCATCGTGTCATTTCGTCGCATATCAGCCGGAAAACCGACCGCTGTCCAGACTGTTCGCCGACGTGATGCTTCGTCGTTCGCCGATCATCGAGAGTCATCCCGGTTCCAATCCGCCAATGGCCTCGAACAATCGCCCGACGACCCTGTCCCGCGGTGGCGCGGCAGCGTGCTAGCCTTTGCTCCGGCACCGCCGGAAAACTGTCGGAGGAAATCCTTGATGGACAAGCGGATCAGTCGCTGCATCGAACTGCTGGAGCAGGATCAGGCGATCTATTATGACGGCCCGCATAGCGGCCACGTGTTGACCCATGCGCAGGGCCGCATCGATGCCGGGACCTGGGCCGACTACATGAATATCGGCATGGAGCACGGCGCTTTCGATATGACCGGCCTTGCCGAGTATATGCGCGGCATGGTCGATGCCGGGCCGACGCGGTCGGGGCATCGGACGCCGACTGTCATCGTCGAGGCACCGGTGAACGGGATCGACGCCGCGCATGTGCGCTACAACGCTTGGCAGTTCCGCCAGATCCTCGGCCGCGGCGTCCATGGCATCCTGCTCTGCCAGGCGGAAACCGCCGACGCCGTGCGCGCCTTCGTGGAGTCCTGCCGCTATCCGCACAACACGCTTGGCGTCGATCCCGCGATCCCCTCGCCGATGGCGCGGATGGAGGGCGCGATACGGGCCAAGGACGGCGGCACCGACGCTGCCGGCCGCAAATGGCTCGGCATCGGCACGCGCGGGCGCGGCTCGGAAACCACCGCCGCCCCGGTCTGGGGCTTGTCGACCGAGGAGTACATGGACCGCTGCGATCCCTGGCCGCTCAATCCGAAAGGTGAGCTGCTGCTGGGCGTGAAGCTGGAAAGCCCGGAAGGCGTCGCCAATTGCGAGGAGATACTCGCGGTGCCTGGACTGGGATTTGCCGAGATCGGCCCGGGCGATCTCAGCCTTTCGCTCGGTTACCGCACGATTCCAGGCGAGCCTTACCCGGTTGAAATGCAGGCGGCGCGCGACCGTATCCTCACCGCCCGCCGCAACAACGGCGTCGCGTTCCTGCAAGGTTGCACAGCGGACAACATCACCGCGCGGATCGACGAGGGCGTGCGCGTGGTTGCCGGACATAGCGAGGCCGCCGCCATCAAGGGCCGGGCACACCAGAAGCGGAAGCTGCCGGTGTAATCGGGAAAGCGAAGCTCAACCTCACTCGGCGCGCCCGCGCGTCAGAGACATGAGGAAACAAATTACGGCTTCCGCCGCCGCTCAGGCCGGTTTCGCGGCCGGCATCACGCCGCCGAGCGCAACCGTCAGTTCGGCTGCCACCTCGCGGACGGTCTGGCCGAGCGACGGCAGGCGATCGTCGGTGAGCCGGCTGGTCATGCCGGACACCGAAATCGCGGCCAACGGTTCGCTGCAATCATTGTAGACCACGGCGGCAATGCAGCGCAGGCCCATGCAGGCTTCCTCGTCGTCAATGGCGTAGCCTTGGCGGCGGACTTTTTCGAGCTCCTTGAACAAATCGCTCGGCCGGACGATCGACTTCTCCGTCAGGCGCGGCATGCCGTGATGGCGGATGATCGCGTTGACGTCCGCGTCGGACCAAGTCGCGAGCACCGCCTTGCCGACGCCGGACGCTACCATCGCGACGCGGCCGCCGACTTTTGTCAATGACCGCATGATTTCGCGGCTTTCCATCCGCGTCAACACGACGATGAACTCGTCGTCGACGACGGCCAAATTGGCGGTCTCGCGCGTCAGGTCGCGCAATTTGCGCAAGTACGGCACGGCCTGCGCGGAGAAATTACGGCGGCGGGCAAAGGTCGCGCCGACGGTGAAGCTGCGCGCGCCGACATGCCATTTCGATTCGGTGCGGTCGAACTGCACGAAGCGCCGGCCTTCCAGCGTCGACAGCAGCCGGTGCACGGTCGAGGTCGACAGCCCGGTGCGGATCGCAAGATCGCTCAGGCGATAGCCCTCGTCGTCCTCGGCGAGCGTCTCGATGATCGAGAGCGCGCGATCAACGGACTGGACACCGCCGTCCCTCGACTCGGCCTCACTGTCGGGGGCGGATTTCGGCTCGACTGCTTTGCGCCGGATCACGTTTCGCTTCATCGCGACCTGCATCCATCCGTAACGTCAGACTGCTAGCGCGTTGGTCAGTGATCCCCTCGCCCCGCTCTTCGCGGGGAGAGGGTCGGGGTGAGGGGCTCCCTCCACGCAACTGGTGCGAGTGGATAGCCCTGTACCCCCTCACCCGAAGCCTTCGGCTTCGACCTCTCCCCGCAAGCGGGGCGAGGTAAACAAAAATGCCGCTCCGGCGAACCGAAGCGGCATTGATCATCAACTCAGAGCAGGCCCGCGCCGCGCGCCCATTTGTACTTGGCGCCCAGCACTTCGACCGGCAGTTCGGTCGAGTACGCATAGGCCGGGATGCCATTCTGGTAGAGATATTCGGCGGCTTCCTCGACCTCGACGTCGCCGGCCAGCGAGGCGACGATCGGCTTCACAAAGCCCTTCGCCTCCATCTCCTTCTTCACCTCGACCATGTTGCGGGCGAACACCATCGGCGGCGTGACGATGGTGTGCCAATAACCGAGGATCAGCGAGTGAATGCGATCGTCCGACAGGCCGAGCTTGACGGTGTTGACGTAGGTGATCGGCGGCTCGCCGCCGGTGATATCCACCGGATTTCCAGCCGCGCCGAACGGCGGAATGAATTTCCGGAACGCCGTATCGAGATCCGGCGGCATCGCCATCAGCGATAGACCATTATCGACACAGGAGTCCGACAGCAGCACGCCGGAGCCGCCGGCACCGGTGATGATCAGGATGTTCTCGCCCTTCGGCGTCGGCAAGACAGGCACGCCGCGCGCGAATTCGAGCAATTGGCGTAAGCTACGCGCGCGGATCACGCCGGATTGCGCGAACACGTCCTCATAGATCTTGTCATTACCGGCAAGCGCGCCGGTGTGCGACGAAGCCGCCTTCGCACCTGCAGACGTGCGGCCCGCCTTGAGCACCACCACCGGCTTCTTCTTGGAAACCCGCTTGGCGGCTTCCGCGAAGGCGCGGCCGTCTTTCAGATCCTCGCAATGCTGCGCGATGATCGCCGTATTCGGATCCTGCTCGAAGAAGGCCAGCAAATCGTCCTCGTCGATGTCGGACTTGTTGCCGAGGCCGACAATCGCGGAGACGCCCATCTTGGCCGAGCGCGAGAAGCCGATGATCGCCATGCCGATGCCGCCGGACTGCGACGACAGCGCCGCCGAGCCCTTGACGTCGTAGGCGGTGCAGAACGTGGCGCAGAGATTGGCCGGCGTATAATAGAAGCCGTAGATGTTCGGCCCCATCAGGCGGACGTTGTACTTCTTGCCGATCTCGACGATTTCAGCCTGCAACTCGGGCGCGCCGGCTTCGGCAAAGCCCGACGGAATCAGCACGGCGCCCGGAATTTTCTTCTCGCCGCATTCGATCAACGCACCGGCGACGAATTTTGCCGGGATCGCGAACACGGCGGTGTCGATCACGCCGGGAACGTCCTTGACGCTCTTGTAGGCCTTGTAGCCCAGGATTTCGGCGGCTTTGGGATGGATCGGGTAGATGTCGCCTTTATAACCGCCGTTGATCAGGTTCTTCATCACGGAGTTGCCGATCTTGCCGTCCTCGGCGGAGGCGCCGATCACGGCGACCGCCTTCGGCTGCATGATGCGGTTCATCGCCGCAACGATTTCGTCGTTCGGGCGCGGCGCCGGGCGCGGCTTGTAGTCGAAGTCGACGACGATGCGCACGTCGGCGGCGATCGCGTCGTTCTTGGTGGCGAATACCGGGTTGAGATCGAGTTCGACGATTTCGGGGAAGTCGCTGACGAGCTGTGACACCTTGACGATGACGGATGCCAGCGCCTCGCGGTTGACCGGGTCGCCGCCGCGCACGCCCTTGAGCATGTCATGGGCCTGGATGCCGTCGAGCATCGACAGCGCGTCATCCTTGGTGGCGGGAGCCAGGCGGAAGGTAATATCTTTCAAAACTTCGACCAAAACGCCGCCGAGGCCGAAGGCGACCAGCTTGCCGAACGAGCCGTCGGTGATCGAGCCGACGATGACCTCGGTGCCGCCGGCCAGCATCTGCTGGACCTGGATGCCCTCGATCTTGGCGTCCGCCTTGTACTTCTTCGCATTGGCGAGAATGGTCTCGTAATTCTTTTCCGCTTCCGCCGCGGTCTTGACCCCGACCATGACGCCGCCGGCCTCGGTCTTGTGGAGAATGTCCGGCGAGACGATCTTCATCACCACCGGGAAGCCCATATCGGCCGCGAGCTTGGCGGCCTCGGCCGCGGACTTGGCCACGCCTTCCTTCGGAACCGGAATTCCGTAGGCATCGCAGACCAGTTTGCCCTCCGGGGCCGTCAGGCTGGTGCGCTTATCGGCCTTGACCGCATCGAGAACTTTGCGGACCGCATCTTTGGGATTTGACATGGACTTCCTCCTGGGCGAATTTTATGGCATTTGGTATGCCAGCGAGGGGAAAGTCAAGCCACCTGATGTCCCGGAAACGCTGAAAACACGGGCAACTTGACATGGTGGTATTTGGTATGCCAAAAATCAGACGGTAATTCCCTGCTACAACAGGTCTCCCACTGGAGGAGACGAATCGTGCCCGCACGCAAACAACCCAAGGCGACGCCATTAATGGCTGAAGCAGATATCGCGATCGTTCGGATTGCACCTGAGACGAGCTTCAAGAACAAGGCCTATGAGGCCTTGAAAGAAGCCATTCTCAAGATGGATATCTATGCGACGCCCGAGCAGGTGATGCTCGACGAACGCGCTTTATCCGAACGCCTCGGCGTCAGCCGCACCCCCATTCGCGAAGCCATCGCGATGCTCGAGCAGGACGGATTCGTCAAAACCGTGCCACGCCGCGGCATCGTCGTCGTGAAGCGCACCAAGACCGAGATCGTCGACATGATCCGGGCCTGGGCCGCACTCGAGAGCATGGCCGCACGCTTGATTACGACCACCGCGCGCAAGAAAGACATCACCGCGCTGCGCGATTTCTTCAAGGATTTCGGCAAGGACCGCCTGCCGCAGGACCACGTCGAGGAATACTCCAAGGCCAATATCGCTTTCCACCAGGCGCTTATCTCGCTTTCGGAGTCGCCGGTGCTGGTCGATATGACCAACGACATCCTGCTGCATGTGCGCGGCTACCGGCAATTGACCATCGGGCGCACCGACCGCACCGCGACTTCGCTGCCCGAACATTTGGGCATCATCGAAGCGCTCGAAGCCCGCGACACCGAACTCGCCGAAAAACGCGCGCGCGATCACACGCTGGGTCTTGCCGCTTACGTCGAGGCGCACGGTCAGGAACTATTCAGTTAGAACGACTTCAGCAGAAGACGATCAACTCGTCCGAATCACACGATCAGGGAGAAAGTGGAATGTCCGTTACAGCAGCCAAGAACATCGATCCCAATCAAGCCGAGCGCGAGCTCACCGACGGCTTTAATCTCATGATCGATGCGCTGAAGCTCAACGGGCTTACCACGATCTACGGCGTGCCCGGCATCCCGATCACGGATTTCGGCCGCATGGCGCAGGCCGCGGGCATTCGCGTCATCTCGTTCCGCCACGAACAGAATGCCGGCAACGCCGCCTCGATCGCCGGCTTCCTGACCAAGAAACCCGGTGTCTGCCTCACGGTTTCGGCGCCCGGTTTTCTCAACGGCCTGACGGCGCTGGCCCACGCCACTACCAACTGCTTTCCGATGATCCTGATCTCGGGTTCATCCGAGCGCGAGATTGTCGACCTGCAGCAGGGCGACTATGAAGAGATGGATCAGCTCGCGATTGCAAAACCGCTGTGCAAGGCGGCATTCCGCGTGCTGCACGCGCAGGACATCGGCATTGGACTCGCGCGTGCCATTCGCGCCGCGGTCTCGGGCCGTCCGGGCGGCGTCTATCTCGATCTGCCGGCGAAATTGTTCGGCCAGGTGATGGACGCCGAGGCGGGACAGAAGTCGCTGGTGAAGGTGATCGACGCCGCTCCGGCGCAGATCCCCGCCCCCTCCGCCGTCAAGCGTGCCCTTGATGTGCTGAAGGGCGCAAAACGTCCGCTGATTATCCTCGGCAAGGGCGCCGCCTACGCGCAGGCCGATGACGCGATCAAGAGCCTCGTCGAGAAGAGTGGCATCCCATTCCTGCCCATGAGCATGGCCAAGGGGCTGTTGTCCGACCTGCATCCGCAATGCGCGGGCGCGGCGCGTTCGACCGTTCTGAAAGACGCCGACGTCGTGATGCTGATCGGCGCGCGCCTCAACTGGCTGCTATCGCATGGCAAGGGCAAGAGCTGGGGCGATGCGCCCAAGAAATTCATCCAGATCGACATCGAGCCCAAGGAAATGGATTCCAACGTCGAGATCGTTGCCCCCGTGGTCGGCGACATCGGCTCCTGCGTCTCGGCGCTGCTCGAAGGCATGGGCGCGAACTGGGTGGCGGCGCCGTCAGACTGGACCGGCGCGGTCGCCAGGAAGCGCGAAGAGAACGTCGCCAAGATGGCGCCACGGCTGATGAACAACAACTCGCCAATGGATTATCACGGCGCGCTCGGCGTGCTCCGAACGATCATCAAGGAACGGCCTGACGCCATCCTCGTCAACGAAGGCGCCAACACGCTCGATCTCGCCCGCGGCGTCATCGACATGTACCAGCCACGCAAGCGGATCGACGTCGGCACCTGGGGCGTGATGGGCATCGGCATGGGCTATTGCATCGCCGCCGCGATCGAAACCGGCAAGCCGGTGCTCGCGGTCGAAGGCGACTCGGCGTTTGGTTTCTCCGGCATGGAGGTCGAGACCATCTGCCGTTACAACCTGCCGGTCTGCATCGTGATCTTCAACAATGACGGTATCTATCGCGGCACCGACGTGAACTCGGTTGGTTCGGATCCGGCGCCCACAGTGTTCGTCAAGGGCTCGCGCTACGACAAGATGATGGAAGCGTTCGGCGGCGTCGGCGTCCACGCCACCTCGCCGGACGAATTGAAGCGCGCGGTCAACGCCGCGATGGATTCCGGCAAGCCGACGCTGATCAACGCGGTGATCGATCCGGCGGCCGGCTCCGAAAGCGGCCGCATCGGCAACCTCAATCCGCAAAGCGTGCTGAAGAAGAAATAACCCAATCACTTTCCAAAGCATCCTGCGCGTTGCAGGGCAGAACAGAGTACGGAGCAAAGAATATGACAAAGGCGCTTGAGGGCGTTCGCATTCTCGATTTCACCCACGTTCAGTCGGGACCGACTTGCACGCAGTTGCTGGCCTGGTTCGGCGCTGACGTGATCAAAGTCGAGCGTCCCGGCGTCGGCGACATCACGCGCGGCCAGCTGCAGGACATCCCCAATGTGGACAGCCTGTATTTCACCATGCTGAACCACAACAAGCGTTCGATCACGCTCGACACCAAGAACCCGAAGGGCAAGGAAGTCCTGACAGCGCTGATCAAGAGCTGCGACGTGCTGGTGGAGAATTTCGGCCCTGGCGTGCTCGATCGCATGGGTTTCCCCTGGGAGAAGATCCACGCCATCAACCCGAAGATGATCGTGGCCTCGATCAAGGGCTTCGGTCCCGGCCCTTACGAGGATTGCAAGGTCTATGAGAACGTCGCGCAGTGCACCGGCGGTGCGGCGTCGACCACCGGCTTCCGCGACGGCCTGCCGCTGGTCACCGGCGCGCAGATCGGCGACAGCGGCACCGGCCTGCATCTCGCACTCGGCATCGTCACCGCGCTCTATCAGCGCACGGTCACCGGCCAGGGCCAGAAGGTCACCGCTGCGATGCAGGACGGCGTGCTCAACCTCGCGCGCGTCAAATTGCGCGACCAGCAGCGCCTCGCCCATGGTCCGCTGAAGGAATACAGCCAGTACGGCGAAGGCATTCCATTCGGCGACGCGGTGCCGCGCGCCGGCAACGACTCCGGCGGCGGTCAGCCCGGCCGCATTCTGAAGTGCAAGGGCTGGGAGCAAGATCCCAACGCCTACATCTACTTCATCACCCAGGCGCCGGTGTGGGAGAAGATTTGCGACGTGATCGGCGAGCCCGGCTGGAAGACTCATCCGGATTACGCCAAGCCGCCTGCCCGGCTGTCGCGCCTCAACGAAATCTTCGCCCGCATCGAGCAGTGGACGATGACGAAGACAAAATTCGAGGCGATGGAAATCCTGAACAGGGACGACATCCCCTGCGGCCCGATCCTGTCGATGAAGGAGATCCTCGAGGACCAGTCGCTGCGCGCGACCGGCACCGTGGTCGAGGTCGATCACCCGACCCGCGGCAAGTATTTTTCGGTCGGCAATCCGATCAAGATGTCCGACAGCCCGTCTGAGGTGACGCGTTCGCCGCTGCTCGGCGAACACACCGACGAGATCCTGCGCCAGGTACTCGGCTTCTCCGATCACCAGGTGGCCGAGATCCACGACTCCGGCGCGCTTGAACCGCCGCGAAAGCAGGCGGCCGAATAAGCCGCTCCTTTCACCAAATCCTGCCAAGGCCGCCGGTTCCCCGGCGGCCTTTTTCGTTATTTAAAATCCCAGCAGCACCATCATGCTGCGATGCAGAACGACAATTGCTGCTATGCAAACAAATGCGTTGAAACTGGCATCTGGTATACATAAATTTCCTTCAGACGATAAAGCGGAGCCATCCGCACCTTCGAAAAGAGGACCAAATGTCCAAGACTGCTTCCATCGGCCTCGTGCCCTCCAGCACTTACTTCGGCCGGTTGACGGCCTCCATCGACCGCCTGCTGACCGCGAGCGCCCGCATCGCCATTCGCAATGGCGACCTCCCCCGTTTCGGTCTCTGAACACGCTAAGGCTCAGTCCAGACTGCGTTTTCAGGCTTGACCACTTCAGGTTTCCTCCCAGACTAAAAGGCCCCGGTTTTCCGGGGCCTCTTTTTTTGCCGTCGCCTTGGGCATCCGGCCAACGCGCCAACTGCGACAAATTAGCCTGAGCTATGCTGTCACATCATTATTCGTTTGCAGTATTGGCATATCGCATACCAATATGCTTCCAAGCGTTCCGGCCAATAACAACGGAGGCGATCAGGAGGATGGTGGCGGCAGGCTCTACGGCGCCAAGGCGGCAACAACCGCAGGCGGTGCCGCGGTTCGCAGTTCAGACTTATCCGAAAGACGCGGATGCTGCGCCGAGAGGTCAGGCTTACAGTTCAACACAGCCTGCAACTTTGGCCTGCAATGCCACCTGAACAAACCTCACGAGATCGTCGAAGAAGTGGGGAAATCCCGGTTGGATCGGAAGTGTTGCGTTAAGACTTGAGTTAAAGCCAAAGCCGGCAAAGAACGGCACGTTTAAATTCTATGGGGAGTACGTCGCATGAAGCATTCTGTCTTGCATACCGCGTTAGCCGCAGTTGCCATGTTGGGCGCGAGCAATATGGCCGCCTCTGCTGCCTGGGAGCCGGTTCGCCCGGTCGAATTCATCGTACCCGCCGGCACCGGCGGCGGCGCCGATCAGATGGCCCGCACCATCCAGGGCATCGTGACGAAGCACGGCCTGATGAAGCAGCCGATGGTCGTCATCAACAAGGCAGGTGGCGCCGGCGGCGAAGGGTTTCTCGACGTCAAGACCTCGGGAAACAATCCCCACAAGATCATCATCACCCTTTCCAACCTGTTCACGACACCGCTTGCAACCGGCATTCCCTTCAGCTGGAAGGACATGACGCCGGTCGCGATGCTGGCGCTCGACGAGTTCGTGCTCTGGGTCAATGCCGAGAAGCCCTACAACACCGTCAAGGACTACGTCGATGCCGTGAAGAAGGCGCCTGCCGGCAGCATGAAGATGGGCGGCACCGGATCGAAGCAGGAAGACCAGATCATCACGGTCGCCGTCGAGAAGGCGACCGGCGCCAAATTCACCTACATTCCCTACAAGGGCGGCGGAGAAGTCGCGGTCCAGCTGGTCGGCAACCACGTCGATTCGACCGTCAACAATCCGATCGAGGCGGTCGCGCAATGGCGCGGCGGCAAACTTCGTCCGCTCTGCGTATTCGATGGCAAGCAGATGGCCTATGACGAAGTCGTTGCGGACGGCAAGAGCTGGAAGGATATTCCGACCTGCAAGTCGCAGGGCCTCGATATGGAATATCTGATGCTGCGCGGCATCTTCATGTCGCCCAAGGCTACCAAGGATCAGGTCGAGTATTACATCGAGCTGTTCAAGAAGGTGCGGGCCACGCCGGAATGGCAGGACTTCATGAAGAGCGGCGCCTTCAACACCACCTTCCTGACCGGGCCTGAATACGCCAAATGGGTCGAGACGGAAGAGAAGCGTCACGAAACCCTGATGAAAGAGGCCGGTTTCCTCGCTACTCCCGGAAACTGAGCCAGGTCACATCGAGTACGCCGGCGAATGCGCAACGCGGGAAGCGGCTGCGAACCCAAAACCGTGAATCCGGATGGAGTTTGAATGACTACGAACAGCCCGCACGCCGGCCCGACCCACAAGGCCGTGGAAGCCGGCGTCACCCTGCTGATCGCCCTGTTCGGCGGGATCGTCATCTACGGCAGCGTCAAGGCCGGCACCAACTGGGGCGCGGAAGGGCCGCGCGCCGGCTTCTTCCCCTTCTACATCGGAATCTTCATCGTCGCCTCCAGCGCGATCAATCTCTGGCACGGGCTGCGTGACGGGGACGACGGGCTGTTTGCGGAATGGGGGCAGCTGCGCCAGGTCCTGAGCGTCGTCATACCGACTGCGATCTATGTCAGCGTGATGCCGTTCACCGGCCTCTATCTCGCCTCCATTATCTTCATCGGCTGGTTCATGCGATGGCTCGGCAAATACCGATGGGTAGTGGTCGTCGCCGTCGCGCTTGGCATGCCTGTCGTCACCTACTTCATTTTCGAACGCTGGTTTCTGGTCCCGCTTCCCAAGGGCCCGATCGAGGAATGGCTTGGTCTCTAGAGCATCCCTCGCGACAAACGCGGAACGCGTTTGCGCGAGATCATGCTCAAACAAAATAGAATTCTCGTGTCGTCGGAATCGTCATCTCATTAGCTCACGGTTGCAGGACTTGAAGCATGGAAGAACTCGTCAACCTTTTTCACGGCTTTGCGGTCGCCCTGCAGCCATTCAACATCATGGTGATGGTGCTGGGCATCGTGCTCGGCGTCATCATCGGCGTGCTTCCGGGATTGGGCGGTGCCAATGGCGTCGCGATCCTGCTGCCGCTGACCTTCAGCATGCCGCCGACGTCGGCCATCATCATGCTGTCCTGCATCTACTGGGGCGCGTTGTTCGGCGGCGCCATCACGTCCATCCTGTTCAACATACCCGGTGAACCCTGGTCGGTGGCGACCACGTTCGACGGCTATCCGATGGCGCAGCGGGGCAAGGCCGGCGAGGCCCTGACCGCGGCCTTCACCTCCTCGTTCGTCGGCGCGCTGTTCGCCGTCGTCATGATCACGCTGGTCGCGCCGCTGGTCGCAAGTTTCGCGCTGCGGTTTGGTCCAGCGGAAAAATTTGCGGTGTATTTTCTGGCGTTCTGCAGTTTCGTCGGCTTGAGTAAAGAGCCGCCGTTCAAGACCATCGCCGCGATGATGATCGGCTTTGCGCTGGCTGCGGTCGGCCTTGATTCCATCACCGGACAATTGCGGTTGACGTTCGGATCCACCGAGTTGCTCAATGGCTTCGACTTCCTGATCGCCGTCATCGGCCTGTTTGGCATCGGCGAGATCCTGCTGACCATGGAGGAGGGTTTGGCCTTCCGCGGCGGCAAGGCGAAGATTGACCTGCGTGTCGTGCTGCAGACCTGGAAGGAAATGCCGAAGTACTGGGTGACGTCGCTGCGCTCCTGTCTGATCGGCTGCTGGATGGGCGTGACGCCCGCAGGCGCCACGCCGGCGTCGTTCATGAGTTACGGCATCGCCAAGCGGGTCTCCAAGCAGGGCAAGAATTTCGGCAAGGGCGAGATCGAAGGCGTCATCGCGCCGGAGACCGCCGCACACGCGGCCGGTACCGCGGCGTTGCTGCCGATGCTTTCGCTCGGCGTGCCCGGCTCGCCCACCGCGGCCGTGCTGCTCGGCGGTCTCCTGATATGGGGCCTGCAGCCCGGTCCGATGCTGTTCGTCGAGCAGAAGGAATTCGTCTGGGGCCTGATCGCCTCGATGTATCTCGGCAATCTCGTCGGGCTGATCGTCGTGCTGACCTGCGTGCCGATCTTCGCGGCCATCCTGCGTGTGCCGTTCAGCATCATTGCGCCGCTCATCCTGGTGCTGTGCGCAATCGGCGCCTATTCGGTACACAGCTCGACCTTCGACGTCGTGCTGATGCTGGTGTTCGGCGTGGTCGGCTATCTCCTGAAGAAGTGCAACTATCCCCTCGCCCCTCTCGTGCTGGCCATCGTGCTCGGCGACAAGGCGGAGGAAGCCTTCCGGCAATCGCTCTTGGGCTCGCAAGGCTCGCTCGGCGTGTTCTTCTCGAACTCGCTGGTCGGCACCATTATGGCGCTGGGACTGGTCGCGCTGTTCTGGTCCGCGATCCAGGAAGGCTACAGCCGCTTGCGTACTTCGGTCGCCGCCTGACGGCCAAAAATACCAGGCTCAAAAATTTTCCAACCACCTAAAGCCGTCGGATCGCAAAACGATCCGGCGGCTAAGTCTTTTCATTTGCGTCACTTTTAAAAAGAAATGCAGAAAAAACATCTGCGGAAAAATCCGCCGCCCTGCGACAAGCCGTCAAGATTTCTCTTGTCTACTGGCATATCATATACCAAACTCCTCCCCAGAGCTGTCGGGCGATAGAACAGCGCATATAGGAGGGAAGATGACGGACACGGTTCACGGAGCGGCCCCTGCAGTAGCCCGCGTCAGCGATACCTACCGCTGGACGCAATTGGCGATCGGCGTCGCCGCAATGGTGATGATCGCGAACTATCAATACGGTTGGACGTTCTTCGTCCCCGACATCCAGAAAAAATTCGGTTGGGATCGCGCGTCGATCCAGTGGGCGTTCACCCTCTTTGTTTTGTTTGAAACCTGGCTGGTGCCGGTCGAAGGCTGGTTCGTCGACAAATACGGCCCGCGCATCGTCGTCCTCGTCGGCGGCATCCTGTGCGCCGTCGGCTGGGCGATCAACGCGCAGGCGACCACGCTCAACGGCTTCTATCTCGGCATGATCATCGCGGGCATCGGCGCCGGTGGCGTCTACGGCACCTGCGTCGGCAACGCGCTGAAATGGTTTCCCGACAAGCGCGGCCTCGCCGCCGGCATCACCGCGGCCGGCTTTGGCGCGGGCTCCGCGCTGACGGTCGCGCCGATCCAGGCGATGATCAAGGATTCCGGTTTCCAGACCACCTTCCTCTATTTCGGTCTCGGACAAGGCATCATCATCGTGCTGCTCGCCTTCCTGATGTTCGCACCAAAGGCGGGACAGGTCCCCGCCGTGATCCAGAACGCCAACGTGATCCAGAGCCGCCGCAACTATGCGCCGACCGAGGTGATCCGCCAGCCGATCTTCTGGCTGATGTATTTCATGTTCGTGATCGTGGGCGCCGGCGGATTGATGGTCACCGCCAACCTCAAGCCGATCGCGGTCGACTGGAAGGTCGACAGCGTGCCGGTGACGCTGATGGCGGTGACGATGACCGCGGTGACGTTTGCCGCGACCATCGACCGTGTCCTCAACGGCCTGACGCGTCCGTTCTTCGGCTGGATCTCCGACATGATCGGCCGCGAGAACACCATGTTCATCGCGTTCGGCATGGAAGGCGTCGGCATCTGGGCGCTGTACATGTGGGGTCACGATCCGATCTGGTTCGTGCTGCTGTCGGGCTTCGTGTTCTTTGCCTGGGGCGAGATCTACTCGCTATTCCCCTCGACCTGCACCGATACGTTCGGCGCAAAATTCGCGACCACCAACGCGGGCCTGCTCTATACCGCCAAGGGCACGGCGGCGTTGCTGGTGCCGATCGCGAACTACATGCAGCAGTCGTCAGGCACCTGGGACAGCGTGTTCATCATCGCGGCCGGCGCCAACGTCCTCGCCTCGCTGCTGGCGATCTTCGTGCTCAAGCCATGGCGCAAGGTGGTGGTCGCGAACGCGCAGGCGTCCTCGTAACACCTGCACTGCTTCGATCTGACGACAAGCGCGCTCATCCCCAGGGATGGGCGCGCTTTCGTATTGGATAGGCGGTGGATTGACTTTTGGGACCTCGGCCATGATCTTCCGAAATGCGCGGAGCTGCGAACTTCTGGCGGGGCGCTTGCCAGCATAACCTGAGAGGCATGAGATGGAGACGCGCCAAGTCTTTGCAGCGTATGACCGCGAAATCACTGTCGAACACAGCTGGATGTACTGCCCGGCATGCGGTTCTGAACTGATCCGATTGACCGAGGGTGACGCGGCAAAGAAATGCGCCAGCCATAGCTGCGGCTTCATGCTTTACCGAAATCCAATTCCGATCGTCGCCGTTCTCATTGTCGACGGCGACAAGTTTCTATTGTGCAGGCGGAAGCCAGAGACCTTCGAAGGAGGCAAATGGTGCCTGCCGTGTGGGTACATTGAATTTCACGAGGACTATCTGTCGGCAGGCAGACGCGAGGTGAAAGAGGAGACGGGCCTGGACGTGGAAATTACCGGCCTGCTTAGCGTCGCTTCCAACTTTCTACGGCCGGATATCCACACGCTGGCGGTTGCCTTGCTCGCCAAGCCGGTAGGTGGCGTGACATTCCCCGGCGATGACGTCGATGAACTGGGGTGGTTCTCCCTCAAGGACGAATTGCCGAGCTTTGCATTTGCCGCCGATCGCCACATGATTGAGCGCTACTTTGCAACGCACCGCCCAGGCGCGTCGATCGACCTCGCCTACGCAAGGCAACCGTAAGAATCGAGCACGCGCGTTAAATCGTGCTGGTTGAGCACGTATTTTACTATGTTCGATATCAGCAGACGTCGGTAACGGGCAGCGCTCGCAAGGCCAAAAATGCTGAAACGATTTGCGGTGGAGACGCGCTGCGGGCCGCAAGGGGCTTGATCGGCTACGGCGGGGTCAGCCGGGCCAACCCTTAACTGGTATACCTGGCGGCCCGAAATGCCGCCTGTCGAGAGCCTGATCTCCTCGCCCCGCCTTCCCGCTCCAGCCCAAAAACGTCAACAATACTGCCTGTTTCTGACGGCCAACTCAGCCAAGGATCGGGCGTCATTTCGTGTTGACTTATGGTATTATGTATACCAGATTAGCACACGTTCCACCCAAGGAGGTTGCCATGCAAGTCGGAGATATCCTGCGCAAGAAAGCCGCCCGTGTCGCAACGGTTCGCATGAACGAGACGGTCGCCATCGCCGCGCAACTGATGCGCTCCAGCAATATCAGCGCGCTGGTGGTCAAGGATGTCGTTCGCACCGAGGGCAACACGGCGGTCGGCATGTTCACCGAGCGTGACGTGGTGCGCGCGATCGCCGAGCATGGTGCGGCCGGTGCCAATCTCAAGGTTTCGCAATTCATTTCGGTGCAGCAGTTGGTGTCGTGCAGTGCGCAGGATTCGCTCGAACACGTTCGCCATCTCATGAACAAGCACCACATCCGCCACGTGCCGGTGCTCGACAATTACAGCCTGATCGGTGTCGTCAGCATCCGCGACATCTCGACCGCGTTCGACGAGGAAGCCAACGCCACGCTGGCCATTTCGGCCTGACATTCGTCCTGAACCTCAGCTGCAACGCGCTGGTCTGAGGAGACCTTTTGCGCCGGCGCCTGCTTGACGCCGGAATTGTCAACCATTGGCTTTGGCGAAGGACCCCATGAAAATCTGTATCTACGGCGCCGGCGCGATCGGCGGCTATCTCGGTGTGCAGCTTGCGCGCGCCGGTGTCGATGTCAGCCTGGTGGCGCGCGGCGCGCATCTGGCCGCGATGCGCACCAATGGGCTCAAGCTCCTGATCGGCGACGAAGAGCGGGTGGTGCATCCGCGCTGCACCGACAATCCGGCCGAACTCGGGCCGCAGGACTACGTCATCATCTGCCTGAAGGCGCATTCCATCACCGGCGTGCTTGATCAGATGCAGCCGCTGCTCGGACCGCACACCCGCGTCGTTACCGCCGTCAACGGCATTCCCTACTGGTATTTCCACAAGCATGGCGGCGCCCATGAGGGGTCGACGCTGGAGAGCATCGACCCCGGCGGCCGGCAGTGGCGCGAATTGACGCCGCAGCGCGCGATCGGCTGCATCGTCTATCCCGCAACCGAGATCGAGGCGCCCGGTGTGATCCGCCACGTCTATGGCGACCGCTTCCCGCTCGGCGAGCCCTCCGGCGAGGCGACCTCCGACGTGCAGCGGCTGTCCGAGGCGTTCGTCAGGGCCGGCATGCAGGCGCCGGTGCTCGATCGCATCCGCGACGAGATCTGGCTCAAGCTGTGGGGCAATGTCTGCCTCAACCCGATCAGCGCCCTCACCCATGCCACGCTCGACGTGATCTGCTCCGATCCGGCGACGCGCGCGCTGTCGAAGGCGATCATGATCGAGGCGCAGACCATTGCGGAAAGTTTTGGCGTCAACTTCCGGGTCGACGTCGAACGCCGCATCGAAGGCGCCCGCAAGGTCGGCGCGCACAAGACGTCGATGCTGCAGGATCTCGAACGCGGCCGCCCGATGGAGATCGATCCGTTGGTCACGGTGGTGCAGGAAATGGGACGGCTGACCAAGATTCCGACGCCGGCACTCGATGCCGTGCTGGCCCTGGTCGGCCAGCGCGCCAATATCGCCGGGCTCTATGACGGCACGGTCCGCCCGGCCGAGACAATTGCGTCGGCCTTCGCATGATAGGGGTTTGTTCGACGCTGCTAAGGATCAGGAGGCGACGTGATTGTAATGCCGATGTACTTGCGATAAGCACGGCCGCTCCTTGCCCAAAGGAGCTGCCCCAAGCGAAATAGACTTGGCCTGCTCCGTTCCTCCGCCTGCAAGCGCGGATGTTGGCCGGAAATTCTAATAGGCCAGGCGCGGGCGAAACATCAAAGCAAACCCAGCACAACCGGTGGAAGAGAGAGAGTATGGCGCGCAACATTCTGATCCTTGGAGCTTCCTACGGCTCGTTGCTGGGAACGAAACTGCTGATGGCCGGTCACAACGTGACGCTGGTTTGCCGCAAGAAGACGGCCGAACTCATCAATCGCGAGGGCACCGAGGTTCGCATCAAGCTGCGTGACGAACCCACACACCGCCCGATTTTCTCGCGCGACCTGCCCGGCAAGCTCGATGCGGTCACGCCCGCCGAGGTCGACCTGTCCCGCTATGATCTGGTCGGTCTTGCGATGCAGGAGCCGCAATACACCAACCACACCATCCGGGTGCTGATGATCAAGATCGCCGAGGCGAAGCTGCCCTGCCTGTCGATCATGAACATGCCGCCGCTGCCCTATCTCAAGCGGATCCCGGCACTGGCGGACATGGACCTCGAGGAGGCCTACACCAATGCGCTGGTCTGGGAGCGGTTCAAGCCGGGACTGGTGTCGCTGTGCTCGCCCGATCCGCAGGCCTTCCGCCCGCCGGACGAGGCGGCGAATATCCTTCATGTCGGCCTGCCGACAAACTTCAAGGCAGCGGCATTCGAAGACGGGAAACATAACCAGCTGCTGCGCGAGCTGGAAGCTGGCATCGACGCGGTGAAGCTGGACGGCCAGGACGTTCCGGTCAAGCTCAAGGTGTTCGATTCGCTGTTTGTCCCGCTGGCGAAATGGTCGATGCTGCTGACCGGCAATTACCGCTGCATCACGCCGACCGAGCCGCAGTCGATCCGCGACGCGGTGCACGGTGATCTGAAACTGTCGCGATCGATCTACGAACATGTCGACGGTATCGCGCGGCGCCTCGGCGCCGACCCACAGGATCAAGTGCCGTTCGAGAAATATGCCAAGGCGGCGGAAAGCCTGCTCAAGCCGTCGTCGGCGGCGCGTGCGGTCGCCAGCGGCGCGCCGTTCATCGAGCGGGTCGACCTGCTGGTGAAGTTGATTTCGCATCAGCTCGACGCGCCCAATGCCGAGATCGACAATACCGTGCAGGTCGTCGATCAGAAACTGAGCGAGAAGATCGTGGGGAGCGGGTCCGGCTCGGCGTGATCGCCAATGCGCGCGCAGCCGGCAGGCTTCGCACGCGCGGCTTCGTCAGACCCGCAGAGGCAGCCGGATGCCAACAAGCTGCATCGGCTGCCTCGTTGCCTCAGAAAGTCGGCGTCGGATACGGCTGGCCGATCCAGGGATTCCAGGTCACCGTTCCCGGGGGATAGCCGCCGAACGGGGGCCGCGTGGTGCAGCCGATGATGACGACCTTGTCGCCGAAGAGGCCGCCACCGATGCGACCGCCGCTGACGGCCTCGAGTTGGTCGAGGCTAAGAATTTCGCAGTCAGCGCCCGTGTTCTGATTCAGGGAATTGTTCATGATCATCCTGTCCGTTCGCTAGAGTGGTTGATGTTCCCGGGCCTCCGCGGCCCGTGATCGCACCTTGCCTCAGCTCTTCCGGACGGACCGTGATTTTGATCACCCAGGAATTGGCATCGCCCGCGCCCCAACCATCGCAGCGAAACAATGGCCCAGTGTTCCGCTCTGCGGAAAACAACAGCCGCGCTTTTGCATGCTTGCGATGCCCTGCTCCCGGCCGGCCGCCGGTAGACTTTTGCGGTGGCTGACGGCATCCTGACCCTCGAAATCCAACAAAAAGCGTGCGTGGCCCTGGCCGCGCCGGGGAAACAGAGGGCCACATGATCAAGACGCGGTTCACCGAGATGTTTGGCGTTGAGCACCCGATCGTCCAGGGCGGGATGCAGTGGGTCGGACGGGCCGAACTCGTCGCGGCCGTCGCCAATGCCGGCGCGCTCGGGCTGATCACCGCGCTGACGCAGCCGACGCCGGAGGACCTGACAAAAGAAATCGCGCGCTGCCGCTCGCTCACCGACAAGCCGTTCGGCGTCAACCTCACCATCCTGCCTTCCATCAAGCCGCCGCCTTACGCGGAATATCGCCAGGCCATCATCGAGGCCGGCATCAAGATCGTGGAAACCGCCGGCAATAAGCCGCAGGAACACGTCACCGAATTCAAGAAACATGGCATCAAGGTCATTCATAAATGCACCAGCGTCCGCCACGGGCTGTCGGCGGAGCGGATGGGTGTCGATGCGCTTTCGATCGATGGCTTCGAATGCGCCGGCCATCCCGGCGAGGACGACACGCCCGGCCTGATCCTGATCCCGGCGGCCGCCGACAAGATCAAGATCCCGATGATAGCCTCCGGCGGATTCGGTGACGGCCGCGGCCTGGTCGCAGCGCTCGCGCTCGGCGCCGAGGGCATCAACATGGGCACGCGGTTCATGTGCACCAGGGAAAGCCCGATCCATCAGCTGGTGAAGGAGCGCATCGTCGCCAATGACGAGCGCGAGACCGAACTTATTTTTCGTACCATGCGCAACACCTCGCGCGTCGCCAAAAACGCGATCTCGACCAAGGTGGTGCAGATGGAAAAGGAAGGCGCCAAATTCGAGGACGTGCGCGAGCTCGTCGCCGGCGCCCGCGGCAAGATGGTCTACGCATCAGGCGATGCCGACGAGGGAATCTGGTCGGCCGGTCAGGTGCAGGGCCTGATCCACGATATCCCGACCTGCGCCGAACTGGTGTCGCGCATCATGCGCGATGCGGAAGCGATCATCCAGAGCCGCCTCGAAGGCATGATGTCAGGCGCCGCACGTCAAGCCGCGGAATAGGAGGCTGCTTCACCTCTCCCGCTTGCAGGGGAGGTCGGATCGCATCGGAGATGCGATCCGGGTGGGGGCTCTCTCCCCACGAAGAGTATCGCTCGTGGCAACACCCCCACCCCGCCCTCCCCCGCAAGTGCGGGAGAGGGAGAAAAAGAGAAGCTCCCATGAAAGCCTATGTCTACGGTGCCAACGGCGCCGAAATCGCCGAGGTCGCAAAACCTTCACCAAAAGGCACGCAGGTGCTGGTCAAGGTCAACGCCTGCGGCCTCAACCGCGCCGATCTCGGCATGACCAAGGGCCATGTGCATGGCGCGGCCGGCGGTGTCGGCACCGTGCTGGGCATGGAATGGGCGGGCGAAGTCGCCGAGCTCGGACCCGACGCCAGGGGCGTCAAGGTCGGCGACAAGATCATGGGCTCCGGCGGCGCGGCGTTCGCTGAGTACACGCTGGCCGACCACGGCCGCTTGTTCCGCGCCCCCTCCAACATGAATTTTGAGGAGGCCGCTACGCTACCCGTCGCGCTCGCCACCATGCACAACGCCGTCGTCACCAACGGCGCGCTGCAGCCCGGCCAGACCGTGCTGATCCAGGGCGCCTCCTCCGGCGTCGGCCTGATGGCGATGCAGATCGCAAAATACAAGGGCGCGAAACTCGTGATCGGTTCTTCCACCGACGCGACGCGCCGTGGCCGCCTGAAGGAATTCGGCGCCGACCTCGCGGTGGATTCCTCCGATCCCGGCTGGGTCGATGAAGTGCTGAAGGCCACCGCTGGCGAAGGCGTCGACCTGATCGTCGATCAGGTCTCGGGGTCCGTCGCGAACCAGAACCTCAAGGCCACCAAGGTCAAGGGCCGCATCGTCAATGTCGGCCGGCTCGGCGGCACCCATGCCGATTTCAATTTTGATCTCCACGCCGCCCGCCGCATCCATTATATCGGCGTCACCTTCCGCACCCGGACCATCGAGGAGATCCGCGAGATCTTTGACGAGGTTCGGAAAGACATCTGGCCGGCGGTGGAGTCCCGAAAATTGCAGCTGCCGATCGACAAGGTTTTTCCATTCGCCGAGATCGGCAAGGCGTTCGCACACATGGAAGCCAACAAGCACCTCGGGAAAATCGTGGTGACGCTGTAGCGCTGCGCCGTGCCACGGGACGCGGTGCAGCGCGCCCTCCTCATGGTGAGGAGCGCATCTTCGCACGTCTCGAACCATGAGGCCACCAGTCGGGCCACATCCTTCGAGACGCGCGCGAAATTGCGCGCTCCTCCAGCGATGAGCGCAATTGCGCTCACGCAGGGATGAGGAAAGGCCACCACAATGACACAGACCAAACTCCACACCATCCACGACGGCGGCCGCTACTTCGAGGGCCCGCGCTGGCACGATGGCCGACTCTGGTTCGTCGACTGCATGGCGCGAACGCTGCTCAGCCTCGCTACCTCCGGCGAATGCGAGCAGCACGCGAAATTCGACGACACGCCGTGCGGCCTCGGGGTACTGCCGGACGGCAGGCTGATCGTGCTGACGATGTTTCAAAAACGCCTGCTCGCCTTTTCCGGCGGCGAACTGTCGCTCTACGCTGATCTTTCCGACATCGCGACCGGTACCATCGACGACATGATCGTCGACGGGCTCGGCCGCACCTATGTCGGCGATCTCGGCTTCGATCTGCCGCCGAAGGGCGATCACGGCGCGGTCGGCCGCATCATCCTGGTCATGCCCGACGGCGCACGGCGCGTGGTCGCCGACGGCTTGCGGTTTCCCAACGGCATCGCGGTCTCGCCCGATAACGACCGCCTCGTCGTCGCGGAAATGGCGGGCGCCTGCCTTGCCGACTACGACATCGCCGCCGATGGCGGCTTGAAGCTGCGCGGCCGCTTCGGCAGCATGAAATCGCCAGACGGCATCTGCCTCGACGCGGATGGCGCGGTCTGGGTTGCGGCCTTCGAGGAGGACGCCTTCATCCGGCTCGACCGTGAGGGCCGCGAATTGCAGCGCATCGAGGTCCCCGGCCGCCGCGCGCTGGCCTGCGTGCTCGGCGGCCCCGAGCGGCGCACGCTGTTCTGCCTGAGCGCCGCGACATCGTACGAAGAGCTGCGGCAACGGAAATCGTCATCGCGGATCGATGTGGTGGAGGTGGAGATTCCGGGCGCGGGCAATCCCTGAGCGCAGACGCACGCACGGAACCAAAGTTCGAACAAGCCCGAAGCTGGATCAGGCCGTGGCCGGAGCGGCGATCTTTTCCTTCAACTCGGTGCAGGTCCTGCGGACCTCCGCGGTCATCTGTGAACAATCCTCGATTTGGACGAAGATGCGTTTGGCTTCCTCGCGGTACCGCGCTGCGGTTTCCTTCATTTCGTGGGTCACGGCGAGCGCATCGCGGGTCATCGCCTCGCATTGCTTGACGCGGTCGATCAGTTCCGCGCCCATCGCCTCGATTTCTTTCGCCGCAGCTTCGTATTCGCGGACAATGGCTTCCGCCGTCAGCTTGCCGATCTCGGTGGCGCCCTCGCGGTGCTCGACATAATCAGGCATCGACGCAGTGTCCGGCATCGAGCCGGCCGGCTCATGCACCCTTGCTGGCGCGAAAGTGACTGGCCGCCGCTCGTGGACCGGCGGACTTCTTCGAAACTCCGCTTCGATTTCACCCTCCAGATCAATCACGCTCGAGACGCGCTCTACTATAGACTGTACCATCACTAGTACTCCCCTTGTCCAAAAGTGAGTCTTCGTAATCGACCTAATCAGACTCCACTTTGTTGGGCGCTGCGCGCCCGCGCTCTTGCTTAGGGCGAAGAGAATATCGCCAAAATTCCGGCAGTTCTACTATGCCCGAAGCCCCTTGTTCACTTAACGTTCTTACTCCTGAATTGCCGACTACGTTGTTTAACTAGGTTTCGAGGGCACCGGATTCACAAAAAACTCCGCGCGCCTTGCCGACAACGTTAACCGGCGAAACCGCGCCCTGACGCTGCCGTCAGGAACCACTTAACGGGCGGCCAGGCGTCGTCATGTTAAGGTACTCGGCGACCAGGCAGTGACAGCCGCATCGTCGGTGGACGCAACGGGCGTGCGGTTGCCTCTTGTTTTTCTTTTCGAGAGCCCCTATCCGATTTTCTCGAGAACGCTTTAGCCTGTCAGGATCGACTTCAGCGCTTCGCGTTCTTCGATGATGAAGTCGAAGAATGCCGCGATGCGAGGGACGCGCCTGAGGTCGGGATGGACCAGCAGACGCCAGCTTCGGGCCAGCTCCGGGATCGGTCCCAGTACGCGCAGGAGATCCGGCTCCGCATCGCCAAGTGCGGTGGGAAGCGCGCCAATACCGATGCCGGATTTCACTGCCGAGACCAGACCAAGCACGCTGGTATGACGCGCGGACATCGTCGCGTTCGGGACAACCTCGGAAAGCCATTTGGCCGCGCGATGCTGGCTCAGGGATTCATCGAATCCCACCCAGGCATGCGACGAAAAATCTTCGGCCCGCGCCGGCTGGCCGTGGCGCGCGACATAGGCGCGGCTGGCATAGACCGCCCAAATCGAGTCAGCAATCTTGCGGCCCACGAGTTCGTCCTCGGTATCGCCGGAGCGAAACGCCACATCCGCTTCTCCCTTGGACAAATCGAGGTAACGATCGCTGGTCACGAACTCGATCCGAAGCCCGGGATAACGGGCATGAAAGCGATCGATCAGTGACGATTTCGTCATGCGGTAGACGATCGGCTCGGGGCATGTCACCCGGATAACCCCGGCCAGTTCGCGCGCGGTGTCCTTGGTCCGCAGTTCGAAATCGCCGACCGCAGCCTCGATGCGCTCGGCGTAAGGAAGCAGCATCTCGCCGAATTCGGTGAGCCGATAGCCGGTCGGGTGGCGCGCCATCAATTGCCGCCCGATCCGCCTTTCGAGTTCATTGACCCGCCGCTGCACCGTCGACTGACTGAGCCCAAGCGATTTTCCGGCCGCAATGGTGCTGTGATGCCGGGCGACGGCGAGGAAATATCTCAAGTCGTTCCAATCGAACATCCGCGCATTATGCACTTCTGCGGCCCGGGACCGCAATGTTGCGGCTCCCGCAGAGCCCGATCGCTGGCTAGCCTTTGGCAGGCTTAGACCAACGGAGGCGACACATGCGTTTCACACTGAGCTGTGCACTCATCGCCATTCTCGGCATCCCCGCCCACGCCCAGCAGGCGGGGCTGGCCAAGCCCAATCTGGTTCTGCAGCAAATTGTCGAGGGTTTGCCGAATGACGCCAAACAGACCGTCCGAGTCCTGACCGCCACATTCAAACCGGGCGACAAAACTGTCTACCACACCCACCGCTTCCCCGTGACGGTCTATGTCGTGGAAGGCGCCTTCACGCTCGACCTGAAGGATCGCCCTCCCCTGACGGTGCGCGCAGGAGAAGCGATGGTGGAGCCGCCGAACGTGGCGATGACCGGCTACAATCCCAGCGCGACCGAACTGACCAAGGTGGTCATCTTCTACGTCTCGACGCCCGACACGCCGTTCCTTGACCCGTTGCACCATTGATGCCGCCGCACGGGCGGGCTCGGCGGCATCCATGCCGATTTTCAGATCCGACCAGCTCGTAGCGCATATTAGCGCAGCGTAATCCGCCATCTTGTTTGAATGCACCGGGATTACGCCTTCGGCAAATCCGCGCGCGGATTCCTAACTGCACTGTGGCGCCTACCTACTCGCGAATGGGGAACGAACGGGCCTAACGGAAGTTCGTTTCGATAAGGAGAGCGCTCATGGCTGACAAATCAACATTTACCGCCGACGAATGGAAAACGCTTTTGGAAAGCGTGATGGCACCCGGCCTCGCCGTAACTGCAGCCGAGCCAAGTGGGATTTGGGGCCTGCTCCAGGAGAGTTTCGCAAGCGGAAAAATGCTGGCGAAGGCGAAGACGGAAACAAGTTCAAACCCACTCATTAAAGCCGTTGCCGATGACTTCGCAACAAGCGAGGGGCGAGCCGTGTCACACGACGGTTTGAAGGAAAATCTCAGCGGCAGAAAACCGTCCGAGGTAAAGACGGCATGCATCGAAATCCTGAGAAAAGCTGACGCCGTTCTAAGTGCGAAAGCGCCGGGCGACGCCGCTGCGTTCAAGAACTGGTTGCGCGAGATCAGCCAACACGTGGCCGAGGCATCCATCGAGGGTGGATTTCTCGGCATTGGCGGTGTTGTGGTTAGCGATACCGAAAAGGCGACGCTTGCTGAAATCTCCAGCGCACTCAAACTGCCGAGTTAGAGCAGGTAGGCGATTAGCGTAGCGGAATCCGCCATGAGGTAAATCGGCGGATTACGCTTGCCAATCGGCCCTGCGCGGCTCGCGGCGAGCCATGAGGCCAGCACGGCTGCGGCAACGTCTGGCAGCCGTCAGCCCCTCCAATTATTTTCCGATTTCCGGAAGTTTCTCTTGACACCACCCCAAATCACCGGCATATCATGGCCATCCCGTCCTACTCAGAAGGGCGTCGGCCGTCGTCACGGACGTTGGACGGGTTGCGGTGGACGCTGATGTCGCGATGGACGATCGCGGCGGATAGCGTACGGTGAAGACGTGTGGTCCTGACGTCGCGGTGCTGGCGTCAATGCACCTGGAGACAATAGCTTCCAGGGCGCAACGGAGGCAAAAGAGCCGTTCTCCGGGGAGAGCTCGTTATAAGCCGTAAAGCCATTGCGCAGGGAATGTCGGATTGCCTCCGCTGCCCTGTATGCTCGTGTGCAGCTTTCTATGCACAATTCGCACACGAGACCGCGGGTGCAGCGCGCATCCGGCATTCCCTGCGCCCTCTGTTTTCAGAGGTGCGAAAATAAGAGCAAACCTCGGGCGGATCACGCCGCGAGAATGCGAAGCTATTTCCTCGTCGTCCCTGCGAACGCAGGGACCCATAACCACAGGATTTCATGGTGACGCAGAATTATCGAACAGCGTCTTCCAACACAGGCGACACGGCGTATGGGTCCCTGCGTTCGCAGGGACGACAAAACGGATAGACCTTCGCAAATGACAGCTCTCTTAACTCGGAACAATTCGCAACAAACCTGCTTCTGCAAACCAGTTGCGACTAGCGCTGTGGATGGCCGCTTGATGTTGACGGACGCCCTGCTAAACCGCCGGTCATGACATTAACCCACGCCCGCGTTTCCAGCCTCAAGACCAATGTCGCCGCGATCTCGATTTTCGCCAGCGCCGGCATGGCCGCGGCGAAATTTGCGGTCGGGATTGCGATCGGCAGCCTGGCGCTGATCTCGGAGGCGCTGCACTCCTCCGTGGACGTGGTCGCGACCATCATCACCTGGCTGGTGGTGCGGGTCTCCGACCAGCCGGCCGATGCGGAACATCATTACGGCCACGGCAAGTTCGAAAGCCTCTCCGCGCTGTTCGTCATCGCGCTGCTCTATGTGCTGGCCGGCGGCATTTTGGTGGAATCCTGGAGCCGCCTGCGCGAAGGCGCTCCGCCGCCGACGCTGTCGGCCGTGCCCTTCGTGGTGCTGGTGATCGACATCGCCGTCAATTTCTGGCGGGCGCGGGCGCTGCATCGCACCGCGCGCGAAACCAAGAGCCAGGCGCTGGCCGCCGACGCGCTGCATTTCGCCTCCGACGTGCTCGGCTCGACCGCCGTCATCATCGGCCTGGCGCTATCAGGTCTCGGCTATGCCTGGGGCGACACGGCGGCGGCGATCGCGGTGGCCGTGATGATCTCGGTGCTGGGATTGCGGCTGGGACGATCCACCATCGAAACCCTGCTCGACCGCGCGCCGGAGGGCGCGGCGGAGAAAGCTGCGATCGCAATCCGCGCCGTGCCCGGCGTGGTCGGCGTCGAGCGCCTGCGCGTGCGGATGGTCGGGCCGACCCATTTCATCGACGCCATCGTCAACGTGCCGCGCACCACTCCGATCGACCGCGTCGAGGCGATCAAGCGGACCGCGCAGCAAGCGGTCAGCACGGCGCTCGGCGATGCCGACCTGACGTTCACCGCGGTGCCGGTGGCGCGCGACAATGAGAGCGTGCGCGAGCGCATCATGGTGATCGCGCGCAATTCCGGCCTCGCGGTCCACCATGTCACGGTGCACGATCTTGGCGGCCGGCTGACGGTTTCGATCGACCTCGAGGTCGACGGCGACATGGCGCTGACGGCGGCGCACGATATCGCCCATGAACTGGAGCGCAGCATCCGCGAGGAGTTTGGCGAGGACGTCGAGGTCGACACCCATATCGAGCCGCTGGAACCGGAATTGCCCCACGGCACCGATGCCTCACCCGAACGGGTGGAGGTCATCAAGGCGGCACTGGCGGGCTTTGCCGGCAATGGCGGCGCCATCCATGACATCCACAATGTGCGGGTGCGCGACACCGACGCCGGCGAAATCGTCAACTTCCATTGCCGCGCCGCGCCCTCGATGAGCGTCATCAAGGTGCATGACAACGTCGACGAAATCGAGCGCGCGCTGCGCCGCGCCTTCCCCACCATCAAGCGCGTCATCAGCCACGCCGAGCCGACGCGTGCATAGTCCTTGCGTAAGTTTACGGGCGCGTTCCTGTTTCGGACTCTTTTTGGAGTCCCTGATTCCCCATTGGACAAGATTTATTTCGTATTAACGAATCGTTGACTCTCGACAGCCCGGAAAAAACGGATTCAAATCGCTGTGATTCGGAAGCGACGTGGGGTTCTTCCGAACGGGTGCAAAAATTGAATTCGGTGGGGTCTTAAGCATGGCGCGTGCGCATGCGGCGAACGCGTGCGTCCAATCCGACTCGATCAAGGGATTGGCGCAATCGATCGCTAAGCCGGCTTACCACAGGCTGCTGATCGCCGAACCGGCGCTGCGACGCGCCGTGCCGACGCTGATCATCGCCTTCCTGATCACCATCTGCCTTGGCGCGGTGGTGCAGGTGATCGACCAGAGCCGGCAAAAACGCGCCGCAATCAAGCGCGACCTCGCCGCCGTCACCGACCTGCTGGCCGAGCGTCTCGACCGCCTGGCCTCGATCCGGCAGGACCGCGCTGTTAACATCGACCGGCTGCAAAGCCTGCTGCCCGAACTCATTCCCTCCTGGGGCAACTCGGGCGGCCGTCATTTCATCATCACCGGCGCGGATCATCGCGTGCTGGCGCGGCTTCCGGTCGAGGGCCTCGGCGGCAGCGACCGCGTGCTCGACGTGATCTCGACGGCGCAATTGCTCGCTGCCCCCAGCCAGCAGGGCGTCGTCAGCGAGATGACGCTGCCGAGCGGCAACGGCGCCATGGCGATCTCGCGGCTGATCAAGGCGCTGCCCGGCCAGATCATCGTGATCCAGGAAAGGAACGATCCCCTGTGGGGATCGGACGCGGCGCTGTCGGTGACGCTGTCCGCGACCACCGGGTTCGTCGTGCTGATCCTCGGCTTTGCCTTCCACTGGCAATCGACCCGCGCCCGCGAGGGCGACCTGATCAACGACGCGGTGCGCGGCCGCATCGACACCGCGCTCAACCGCGGCCGCTGCGGCCTGTGGGACTGGGATCTGTCGCGCGGCCGGATCTTCTGGTCGCAGTCGATGTTCACGATGCTCGGCCTCGACTCCCGCAACGACCTGCTGACCTTCGGCGAAGTCAACGCGCTGGTGAAATCCGACGACATCGACCTGTTCGCGATCGCCGATCAACTGATCTCCGGCAAGCTCGACCATATCGACCAGACGTTCCGCATGCAGCACACCGACGGCCACTGGATCTGGCTGCGCGTCCGCTGCGAACTCAGCCAGGCCGCCGCCGACAACGGCCTGCATCTGATCGGCATTGCGGTCGACATCACCGAACAGAAGAGCCTCGCCGAGAAGACGGTCGAGGCGGATTTGCGGCTGCGCGACGCGATCGAGACCATCCCGGAAGCCTTCGTGCTGTGGGACGCCGAGGACCGTCTGGTGCTCTGCAACTCGCATTTCCAGCGCCTGCACAAATTGCCTGATACCGCGGTGACGCCCGGCACCTCCTATGAAACCGTGATCGAAGTCGGCAGCATGCCGGAGGTCCGCACCAGATTGCAGGAGACCGGCGCGCAGGCGCCGGGCGCGCGCACCTTCGAAGCCCAGCTTGACGACGGCAGCTGGCTGCACATCAGCGAGCGCCGCACCAAGGACGGCGGCTACGTCTCGGTCGGCACTGACATTACCCGCATCAAGGAGCACGAGCACAAGCTGGTCGAGAACGACGCGCGGATGCGCGCCAACGTGCTCGATCTGAAGCGTTCGCAGGCCGAACTCGCCGACCTCGCCGAGAAATATTCGCAGGAGCGAACCCGCGCCCAGGAAGCCAACCAGGCCAAATCAAAGTTCCTCGCCAATATGAGCCACGAATTGCGCACGCCCCTTAACGCCATCATCGGATTCTCCGAGATCATGGGCAGCGGCATGTTCGGCGTGCTCGGCTCCGACAAATATCAGGAGTACTGCCACGACATCCTCACATCAGGCAAATATCTGCTCGAAGTCATCAACGACATCCTCGACATGTCGAAGATCGAGGCCGGCCGCATGAAGCTCGACATGGAGCCGCTCGATCTGTCGAACATCCTGGCGGAGTCGCTGCGCGTGGTCTCGGGGCGCGCCGAGGACAAGCATTTGACGCTGGACGCCGACATCGAAAGCACCATCTCGGTCATGGCCGATCGGCGCGCGGTCAAGCAGATCTTCGTCAACCTGCTGTCCAATGCCGTCAAATTCACCCCCGACGACGGCCGGGTGACCGTGCGCGGCCAGGTGCTCAGCGATTCCATCGTGCTCATGATCGCCGACACCGGCATCGGCATCGCCCCGGATTCGCTGCGCCGGCTCGGCAAGCCGTTCGAACAGGTCGAGAGCCAGCTCACCAAGACCTATCAGGGGTCGGGTCTCGGTCTCGCCATTGCCCGGTCGCTGACCAGTCTGCACGGCGGAACGATGCGGCTGCGCTCCAAGCTCGGCGCCGGAACGGTGGTGCGGATCAAGCTGCCGCGCGAGCCGCACACGCCGAGGGCCAGGCTTTCCGAAGCGGCGTAATCGCCTATTCCAGGGTCGGCGCCACTTCGCGGGCGATCTGCACCAGGGCTGCGATCAACGGCGTCATCGGATCGCGCTGCGGCACCACCATGCCGATGCTGTAATCGACGACGGGATCGACGATCGGAATACTGCGGACGGTGTCCGCGAGACCCAGCGTCTCCGCCAGCTTCGCCGGCATCACGCTGGCCCAGCGCCCGGTCTTGACGTGGGTATAGAGCACCAGCAGCGAGTTCGACGTTAGAGTCGGCATCGCCTCGGCGCCGACCGACTTCAGCGCGCGGTCGATGATGCGGCGGTTCTGCATGTCCGGCGTCAGGAGGCAGAGCGGCACCTGGCCGACTTCTTTCCAGGTGACCTGCTTGCGATCGCCGAACATCGCATCGGGCGCCGTCAGCAGGCGGTAGTTCTCGTTGTAGAGCGGAATGGTGCGAACCTTGCCGATCGGTTCGTTCTCGATATAGGTCAGCCCGGCGTCGACCTCGAGATTTTCCAGGAGGCCCAGCACCTCGGCCGAGGTGCAGGACCGGATCTGGAAACGCACATCGGGATGGCGCGCGCGGAACGGGGTGGTGAGCTGTGCCACCATGCCGAGCACGGTGGGGATAGCGGCGAGCCGGATCTCGCCGGAGAGCTTGTCCTTGAGGCTGTTGATCTCCTGCCGCATGGCGCGGGTGTCGCCGACGATCCGCCGCGCCCAGTCGAGCGTGCGTTCGCCCTCGGGCGTAAAACCCTGAAAGCGCGAGCCGCGCTGCACCAGCATGACGCCGAGAATTTCCTCGAGCTGCTTGAGGCTGGTCGACATCGTCGGCTGGGTGACGCCGCAGGCTTCCGCGGCGCGTCCGAAATGCCGCTCCTTGGCAAGCGCCAGCAGAAGTTCAAGCTTGTCGATCAAGACGATGGCCCCGATGAATCTGGTCGTTAACGCCGCGCTCCGGCGGCCACAAATACCACGGGCGCCGCTGGGCCCATAATTCAAAAGCCGCATTCCAGAAGGGTGATTTCGGCACTCATTGGAACTGCAAATCGTCCGATTTCAATGACAGATCAATCGGGTTTCACCATCGCTGCACATGAGATAGCGCTATCGATCTTTGGAGCGATTCCAATCTCACCGGAGGCGTGGGCGACGCGATCCAGCTGCTGAAGCAGGCGTAAGCCGGCCGGGCCGATCCAGAACATTCAAGCCGCACCTTTCCGTAAAAACACGGAATGCGCTGCGCCATTTTGCCCCAGAATGCCCCTCAATTGTAATGTCGGAAACCCGACATAGCCTTGCGGGGCTGGCCTGTCGTCGCTATTTGTGGTTGGTGAGGTTTCGGCCGACCGAGTGGCCTGCGCGGCGTAGCGCGCGTGAGTGACCAGCCTCTATCCAACGCTCGACTAACATCGTCCGGCCCTTCAGGGGGTCTTTAACCGGTGGATGCGATACTCACTCGTCCATCAGCCGTGAGTCATGCCCGCGAATGCCGGCATCAGGGAGCCAAGTACGCCTTAAATGTTCGACAAGTCAGACAATGCCGACGCCCACATCACCGACGCGCATGACGACATCATGTATCCGTCCGCCCTGCCCTTCATCGTGCTGCACCTCAGCTGCTTTGCCGCGTTCTGGTCCGGCATCACCTGGCAGGCGGTGGCGATCTGCGGGACGCTGTACTGGCTGCGCATGTTCGCGATCACGGCGGGGTATCACCGCTACTTCTCGCACCGCGCCTTTTCGACCAGCCGGCTGTTTCAATTCGTGCTGGCGTTCCTCGCCCAGAGCACCACCCAGAAGAGCGTGCTGTGGTGGGCCGCCAAGCATCGCCACCATCATCTGCATTCCGATACGCAACATGACGTGCATTCGCCGCGGCACCGGGGCTTCTTCTACAGCCATGTCGGGTGGATTTTCTACCGCCAGCACGACCTCACCGATCTGGTCAAGGTGGCGGATTTTGCCGCCTTTCCGGAATTGAAATTCCTGCACCGGTTCGAGCAGCTGCCCAGCGTGATCCTCGCGCTCATCTGTTTCCTGATCGGCGGATGGTCCGGCCTCGTGGTCGGGTTCGTCTGGAGCACCGTGCTGCTCTATCACGCGACCTTCTGCATCAATTCGCTGGCCCATGTTCACGGCCGCAAGCGCTACGTCACCGGCGATGATTCCCGCAACAACTGGCTGCTGGCGTTCTTCACGATGGGCGAAGGCTGGCACAACAACCACCACGCCTACCAGAGCAGCGCACGCCAGGGTTTTCGCTGGTGGGAAATCGACGTCACCTTTTACATTTTGAAGGCGCTGTCTTTCGTTCGCGTCGTCCGCGACCTGAAGACCCCGCCCGCGGAAGTGCTGCGCAACGAGCAGCGGCTCGGCTCGCGCGTCATCAATCGCGCCGCCGACGAACTCGTCGCCCGGTTCAACCCCGAACGGATTGCGCTGGCCGTGTCGGCGGCGCTGCATTCGTCCGAGTTGTCGGCGCTGCAGGAGACGCTGAGCCAGGCCCGATCGCACACGGCCGACGCGCTGGCGTCGCTGCATCCGAGGATCCCCACCCGCGACGAGTTGCTGGCGCAGGCGCAGGCGATGTTTGCGCGCACCCGCTCGCTCGATGAAATCGTCGATCGCGCGCACCAGCTGCTGCTGGGCGCGGTCGGCTCGCGGCTGGTTGCGGTGCGGGCGTAGGAAGAAGCGGCGAAATGGATTGGGCTCCAGTCCGCCCTGCGAGCCATTCGACCATCAATATCGAATGGAGCCGAGCGACATGACCACATTCATGGTCAAATAGCCGGGCGACGGATTCCACCAATCCGGCGCACCGGTGCCGGAGGAGCCTATGGTCGTGGACGTCGGCGGCTTGCTAAACGCCGATGCCAGGCCGCCGCCGTTGACCAATTCCAGTTCATTGATGCCCAGTTCATGATTGACCTTGGTCATGGCAACTCTCCATCCGTTGGCGCAAGCGATCATCGCTCGTGATGACCGCAGCCTATGCCGGCGGAGCAAACCCTTCCGTGACTGTCGTCACGCCGGCGAGGATGTCGGCATTCGCGCGGGCTTTGCCCGCCAATTCCGATTCAAATTTCAAACAGCCCCAGGTCGTCATTGCACTTCTCAGCTCTCTCCACGCGTCGTCCCTGCGAACGCCGATGCGCAATTGCGCATCGGGGGACCCATACCGCGTGGTCTCTCGATGAAGCTTCGATAGCAGAGACCTTTCGCAAAACTTCTCCCTGTGGTTATGGGTCCCTGCGTTCGCAGGGACGACGAGGAAATAGTTTCGCATTCTCGCGACGCATTACGCCCGAGGTTTGCTCGTAATTTTCGCACCTCTTCAAACCGTACGCTCCAGCACCTTTCGTCAAGGGCACCTTCGCGTCCATCGCAACCCGTCCAACGTCCGTGACGACGGCCGACGCCCTTCTGAGTAGGACGGGATGGCCAAGATATGTGCCACTGATTTGGCTTCCGCAAAAGCGAAATATTTTTTATTTCGGGGCTTGACATGAGTTCTGTAAATCGGAAGTGATTTGCCCGTCGGGTTGTTTTGTCGCATCCGAGCAATCCCCTCCGTCGTCATTCGATGCGCAATTGCGCATCTGAGGGCTCGCGAAGCGAGAAACCGGAAAATCCATCGGGCGACAGAGCGTGCGGTCCAATGGATCCTCTGATGTGCAATTGCACATCATCGCTTATGCGCGCCCCGGAATGACAGAGAGATAGCTGTAGGGGCGTCAGGGCGCGCCAATAACCGACCTCACTCCACGATTTTCCAGTACGAGTCCTTGCGGATCACCTTCCCATTGCGAAACGTGTAGAAGTCGCAACCATGGACTTCCTTTCTCGTTCCCTCGCGGGTGGTGCCTGTGAGCGTCCATTTTGAGATGCCAGTCTCAGTGGCCGAATCCACAAAATGCTCAGCATTGCCGTAGTGAACGTCGGGCAAGCCTTCAAAGCGCGTTGCCAGCGCTTCTCGTACGGCGCGCTTGCCCTCGAAACGGGCCCCCCAAGGCTTGCTTCCCCTCGGCATCTCCAGGACACAGTCGTCAGCAAAGAACGCCATGATGCGATCCAGATCGTGGGCGTTGAAGGCCTCACATAGCTCAATCAGCGTCGATCGAATGTCGTCCATCGCCTCTCTCCATGGCTATTGTATCGGTGCTCTATCCTCCGCCCACCAGCGCCAAAAACACCCGCCGCACCTCCGCCTGCGTCTCCCGCACCCGCGCCTGCAGGGTCGAGAAATCCGGTGTATCGCCCGCTCGCGCCATCACGCGCTGCAAGTTCTCCCCCGCCGTTTCCGGGTTGAATTTTCCGCTCACGCACAGCCGCAAAATCTGAGTCAGGTCGTGATAGAGCCGCGCCGCGGAGCGCAGCACTTCGGCTTCGGCCTGCGCGAGCACGCCGGATCGCGCGGCGTTGTCGAGTACCTGCAGCGTCGAGACGCTGAGAATTTCGGGCTTCTGAGCGGCATATGCGAGTTGCAGATACTGCGCGATGAAATCGATATCGACCAGGCCGCCGGCGGCGAGCTTCAGGTCCCAGATATCGTCCTCGCCTTTTTCCAGCGCGATGGCGCGGCGCATGTCGGCGACGTCGCCGGCGGTGCTGGCGGGATCGCGCCGCCGGATCAAGACGCCGCGGATGACATCCTCGATCCTCTTGCGGAACGCAGGCGAAGCCGAAATCACCCTCGCCCGGGTCAGCGCCATGTGCTCCCAGGTCCAGGCCTCGCGCTCCTGATAGTCGGCAAATGAATCGATCCGCGACGCCAGCGGGCCGGCGCGGCCCGACGGGCGCAGCCGCATGTCGACGTCATAGAGCACGCCGTAATTGGTGCGCGTCGTGAAGGCCGAGATCAGGCGCTGCGTCAGCCGCGCAAAATACTGTGCGCCGTGCAGCGACCATTCCCCGTCGGAATCCGGATGCTCCTCGTCGAAATCATAAAGCAGGATCAGATCGAGGTCGGAGGATGCCGTCATCTCGCGGCTGCCAAGCCGGCCCATCGCGAGGATCGCGGTCTCCTGCCCCTTGATGCGGCCATACTGGGTCGCGAACTGCTCGGTGACCAGGCCATGCACGGTGTGCACGATGCCTTCCGCAACGTCAGCAAAGGCGACGCTGGCCTGCTGCGCCGAAACCGTGCCGGACAGGATGCGGGTGCCGATCAGGAACAGGCTTTCCTGTCCGAACAGACGGAGGCGATCGAGGAAATCCTCGTAAGAATCCGCATCCTGCAATGTCGCCGCAAGGCGCGCGGACAATTCCTTCTGGTCCGGCATCGCGCCGAAGAAGCGCGGGTCGATCAGCCCGTCCATGATCTGCGGCTGGCGCGCCAGCATGTCGCCGAGCCGCGGCGCGGCGCCGAGGATCAGCGCCACCAGCGCCACCAGATCGCGGTTCTGGCTCAACAATGAGATCAAACGCCCGCCGCGCTGCAAGGCGCCGAGGAAACGGTCGAACGCCGCCACCGCGTCGTCGGGGTCTTCGGCATGCGCGAGGCCATCGATCAGGCCGGGAATGAATTCGACGAACGCGGTTTTGGTGGCCCCGTTGCGCAGCGCGCGATAATCGCCCGCCATCCATTGCTGCAGGGTCCCGGCGACCGCGATCGGCTTCTTGAAGCCGAGATTCGCCAGATGCTCGAGTAACCGCGGCTCCTCCGGCCCCGCGCCGTAATTGACGTCAGGCAATTTCACGGTGCCGGTCGGATCGCCCTCGAACAGCTTGCTGTAGTGCCCCTGCACTGTCTTGAGGTGCCCGAGCAGATCGTTTGCAAAAGCGGCACGGCTCTCATAGCCGAAGAAGTTTGCAAAACGCTCCACGGCTTCGGGCTCGTCGGGCAGCGCATGGGTCTGCTCGTCCGATATCATCTGCAACCGGTGTTCGACCCGGCGCAGATACTCGTAAGCCGCGGTGAGCTCTTCCTGGGCCTGAAACGTGATCCAGTTGCTGGTCGCCAGCACCTGCAACGCCTGCAGCGTCGGCCGCACCCGCAAATGCGGATGGCGGCCGCCCGCGATCAGTTGCTGGGTCTGGGCAAAGAATTCGATCTCGCGGATGCCGCCGCGCCCGACCTTGACGTTGTGACCTTCGACGGAAATCTCGCTCTGGCCGCGATAGGTCTGCATCTGCCGTTTCATGTCGTGGACGTCGGCGAGCGCCGCAAAGTCGAGATGCTTGCGCCACACGAAGGGGGACAATTCGGCCATCAGCGCCTCGCCGGCCCTGGGATCACCGGCGCACGGCAGCGCCTTGATCATCGCGGCGCGCTCCCAGGTCCGCCCTTCCCGCTCGTAATAATGCAGCGCCGCCTCGGTCGACATCGCGACCTGCGTCGAGGCGGGATCCGGCCGCAGGCGCAGATCGACGCGGAACACGTAGCCGTCGCCGCTGCGCTGCTGCAGCAGCCGCGCGAGGGCCTGCGTGACGCGCACGAAGAACGGCGCCGGCTCGATGTCGGCGACCAATGACGTCGCGGCGGGATCGAAAAACACGATCAGGTCGATGTCGCTGGAATAGTTCAGTTCGCCCGCGCCCATCTTGCCCATCGCGAGCACGATCAGGCCGCTGCCTTCCTCCGGCCGGTCGTGGTTGACGGCCGTCATCCGGCTTCGCGCAACCTCCTGGCGGAGCAGAAACCGCAACGCCGCCTGCACCGAGGCCACGGCAAGATCGGTCAACGCCGCCGTCACGCGCATCACAGGCCAGACCCCGCCGACGTCGCACAGCGCGATCATCAGCGCGGCTTCCGCCTTCATACGGCGGAGCAGATGCATCACTTCGGCCTCATTGGCCGCGGCGAACACGTCGTTGGTGGTTTTCTCGATCAGCGACGCCAGATGCGTCTCCGGGTCGCACGCCAGCAGGCGGAGCAGCCGCGCGGCGTCGGCGCGGACCAGGTCGAACAGAAAGGGCGAGAACTCCGTGATCCCGTGCAGAATGCGCCGCGCAAACGGCTGCTCCAGCACGGCGCGGAGCGCAACCGACTGCGCCGGCTCCAGTTCGGCGAGCCAGTCGTTCAAGGTTCGTTCGGCGTCGCTGGAAGCGGAGACATGCGGCCCGTCCACGAAGCGCGCGGCGAGGCCCTGTCCTTCCGCGTTGCCCGGCGCGGATGAGTTCATGCCACCTTCTGTGGCACATCCTGCGTTTGAGCCGCAAGCCTGTCACCGGAGGCGGCGCGCGCCGGAATGGCCAGCGTCGCGATCAACCCCGGATGGGCATCGCCGAGCCGGAGCTCGCCGCCGTGCAGGGTTGCCACCGCCGAGGCCAGGCTGAGACCAAGGCCGGAGCCCGGCAGCGTCCGGCTGGCCTCCAGCCGCACAAAGCGTTCCACCGCGTGCTTGCGATCGCCTTCGGGAATGCCTGGGCCGTGATCGGTGACACTGAGCAGCACGGAATCGGCCTCGCGCCGCGCCTCGATCAGGATCTCCCTGGAGCGTGCCGCCACGGCGGGGTCCAGCGGCTGCACCGCCGGATCCGGCTTGCCGTATTTGATCGCGTTCTCGACCAGGTTGGCCAGCGCCTGGCTGATCAGCTCGCGGTTGCCGTGAAGCGGCGCCGGTGCGGTCTTGACGCGCAGGGTCAGGCCGTCGTCTTCGGCCAAGGGCTCATAGAGTTCGTGAATGCCCCTGGCGACGTCGGCGGCGTCGAAATCGTCCATGTTGCCGCGCGCCTGTCCGGACTCGGCACGCGCGATCATCAACAGCGCATTGAAGGTGCGGATCAGGCCGTCGGATTCCTCGATGGTGCGTTCCAGCGCGGCGCGGTATTCGGCCTCGCTGCCGGAACTCGCCAACGCCTCCTCGGCGCGGTTGCGCAGCCGCGTCAGCGGCGTCTTCAGGTCATGGGCGATATTGTCGGAGACTTCCTTGAGGCCCATCATCAGGGCCTCGATCCGCTCCAGCATGACATTGAGGTTTTCCGCCAGCCGGTCGAGTTCGTCGCCGCTGCGCCCCACCGGCAGCCGGCCGGACAGATCGCCGGCCATGATGCGCCTTGTGGTGCCGGTCATGGCGTCGATCCGGCGCAGCACCCGCCGCGCCACGAAGACGCCGCCGCCGAGGCCGAGCACGATGACGACGAGCAGCGACCATTGCGCGGCCTTGGCGACGATGCCGAACAGCCGCCTGCGTTCTTCCAGGTCGCGGCCCACCAGCAGGCGAAAACCGTTGCTGAGTTCGGTGACGCGCACCAGCGCGCGGTGATTGGCGCTATCCTGCTCGTCGAGCCGGCGGTACGCCGTCTCGGACCAGCCGATGGAGGACATCACGCCAGGCGACAGCGATTCGACGTTGCCGCCGAACGCCGTCCCCGCGGGCGTGGTGACGAGATAGAGGTTGGCGCCGGGCCGCAGCGTGCGGCGACTAAGCGTGAGGGCAAGGCCCTGCAGCCCGCGGCGTGCGTAGATGATCTCAATCTCGCCGATCTCGGCGTTGACGGTGGCGGTGATCTGCTCGTTGATCATCCGGCGCGTATTCCAGGCGAAATAGCCCAGCAACGAGGCGGCAAACAGCGCAAACAGAAACAGATAGACCAGCGTCAGGCGAAACGCCGTAGTGCGGATCAGTTTACCGAATGCCGTCACGGATCATGTATCCGGCGCCGCGGATCGTATGCAGCAAGGGCCGCTCGAAGCCCTTGTCGATCTTGGAGCGCAGCCTCGAGATATGCACGTCAATGACGTTGGTCTGCGGATCGAAATGATAATCCCAGACGTTTTCCAAAAGCATGGTGCGCGTCACCACCTGCCCGGCATGCTTCATCAAATATTCGAGCAGGCGGAACTCGCGCGGCTGCAGCGTCAGCTCGTCCTTGCCGCGGGCGACGCGGTGCGACAGACGGTCGAGTTCGAGATCGCCGACCTTGTAGGTGGTTTCCTCGGCCGGACCGCCATGGCGGCGCGACAGCACCTCGACGCGCGCCAACAGCTCGGCGAATGAATACGGCTTTGGCAGATAATCGTCACCGCCGGCGCGCAGGCCCTTGATGCGGTCATCGACCTGCCCGAGCGCGGAGAGGATCAAGACCGGCGTGCGGTTGCCCTTTTCACGCAAGCTGCCGATCAGCGACAAGCCGTCGCGCTTGGGCAGCATGCGGTCGACCACCAGCACGTCGTAGTCGCCGCTGTCGGCGAGCGACAGCCCTTCCTCGCCATCGCTGGCGAGATCGGCGACATAACCGACTTCACGGAACGCCTTCACCAGATAGTCGGCGGACTCGCGGTCGTCTTCGATGATCAACAGGCGCATTTGGGAGGCGGTTGCGGTCACGTCAGTGGCTTTCTCTCACCATGGCGCGGGCCGCATGCCGATGCAAGGCAACGGGGAACCCGTGCAATTTTTTGTGTTTGATAGAGTGAAAAAAGCGGGCGGCGAGGCTGGGGGACCTCACCGCCCTTTTCCCTTCCGACGGAGGGGGGCGTATTCCATCGAAAGGTAGCTGGAGGGAGCGAGTTTTGGACCCGCTCCCCGGAAGGAGCCGTCGGCGGGGGCGACTGATGCCGGCGAAACCCTCCATCTCGTACTTAACCCTTGGCCACCGGCACTGCCACGAACCGCGACGAACCGCCGCTCTTCACGCGCATGAGAACGCTGCTCTTGTTGTCCGTGCGCGCCGCGTTGATCGCATCGCGCACTTCGTTGGCGGTGGCGACGCTCTTGCCGGCCACTTCCAGGATGACATCGCCTTCCTTGAAGCCGCGTTCGGCCGCCGCGCTCTTCGGGTCGACCTCAGTGACAACGACGCCTTCCTTGCCGGCGCCGGCCACGCTGTTGGCGGGGGCAACCGTCATGCCGAGCTTCGGCACGTCGGTTCCCTTGTTCGGCTTGGCCTTGTCGCTATCCTCGGTGTTGGCCTTGGCCTCGACCGTGTTCGGCAACTGGCCGAGCGTGAGGTTCACGACCTTGTCCTGACCCTTGTGCAGCACGTTGAGCTTCACAGCCGCACCCGGCGCCAATCCGCCAATGGTGCGGGCGAGTTCGCGCGCATCCTTGACCGGCTCGCCGTTGACGGCGGTGATCACGTCGCCGGATTCGATGCCGGCCTTGGCCGCCGGACCGTTGGCCTGCGGTTCCGCCACCAGCGCGCCTTCCGCCTTTTTCAGGCCGAGGCTGTCGGCGATATCAGCGGTTACGGGCTGGATCTGAACGCCGATCCAGCCGCGGGCGACCGAGCCCTTGTCCTTGAGCTGGGCGACCACGTTCTTCACGGTCGATGCCGGGATCGAGAACGCGATGCCGACGCTGCCGCCGGACGGCGAATAGATCGCGGTGTTGACGCCCATCACCTCGCCGGCCGTATCGAACGCCGGTCCGCCCGAGTTGCCCTTGTTCACGGGCGCGTCGATCTGGATGAAATCGTCATACGGACCGTTGCCGATGTCGCGGCCGGAAGCCGAGACGATGCCGGCGGTCACGGTGCCGCCGAGGCCGAACGGATTACCGACCGCGAGCACCCAGTCGCCGATCCGCGGCTTGGAATCGGACAGTTTCGCGAACGGGAAGTCGGTGCGGCCGGCGACCTTGATCAGCGCGATGTCGGTGCGCGGATCGGTGCCGATCACCTTGGCGGTGTAGCTCTTGCCGTCGTCCATCGTGACCTCGACCTTGTCGGCGCCATCGACGACATGGTTGTTGGTCACCGCATACCCGTCAGGCGAGATGAAGAAGCCGGAACCCTGGCCGGTCACCGGGCCACGGCCACGCGGTCCACCGCGCAAGCCCGGGGGCAAACCGTCAGGTCCACCGAAGCGGCGGAAAAAGCGTTCCATCGGCGAGCCCGGCGGGAACGGCGAGTCCTCATCCTTGTTGGCGCTGTCGTCCTTGTCCTTGCCGGCGAGCTTCTCGGCGATGTTGATCTTGACCGAAATCACCGACGGCTTGACGCGCTCGACGATGTCGGCAAAGCCGACCGGCCGCTCAACCTTGCGGACTTCGGTGTTGACCTGCGCGTGCGCCGCGCTGCTGAAAACATCGACCGGGCCCTGCGACGGGCTGAAACCATAAACCGCGGCACCGAGGCCGGCGACGACGGACGCCATCAGCGCGAATTTGCGCGCCGAGAACAGCGAGCGGCGCGGCGCGCCATAGGACGGAAGCGAGGAAAGATCGACGGGACGTTCGGTCATTTTTAGCAATCTCCAGATCCAGAATTCGACGGTGCGGGGGCGGGCACCTCGGACAGGACGGAAGATGGGGGTTGGCGCCTTACCGCGTGCTGGCGGGGGAATTAAACTTTTGTAATGCTGGGAAGGTATGCATGCGGCAGTTTAGCACAGGCAATCCAAAGGCTTAGCGCGGGCTGAGAATGCCATTTTTGCGAGGTGACAGCCTTCCCCGGCCCGGAAAAACCGAACCGGTTCCGCATCTTTGAACTCCAAGCAAATCGCTACCCGCGCACCGCGAAATGAATGTGGTTCGCCTTGTGCAGGCCCTCAGGTCTTCATCTTGAGCCGGCCCAAGAAATCCCGCTTGCCGAGGGGAACGCCGTTGGTGCGCAGGATGTCGTAGGCGGTGGTGGCGTGGAAATAAAAATTGGGCAGCGAGAACGACATCAGAAAACCTTCGGCCGTGAACGGCAATTTGCGCTCGCCGAGCGCGAAGACGACGTCGCGGCCGGCGAGCGCGTTGACCGCCTCCGGCGTCCACGCGGACAGCGCCTCGCGCGCCTGCGTTACATGCGCCTGCAGGCCTGCGAAGTTGAACGGGGTCTTGAACGACGGCGGATTGAAGACGCCCTGCTGCACGCCCTCGATGGCGCCGCGGGAATGCTGGACCACGGAAATGATCTGGAAGCGGAACGGCAGCATGTCCGAAGCGAGCCGCGTCTCGACGATCGCTTCCGGATCGATGTTGTTCTCTTCAAAATGGGAAAGCGCGCGATCGAGAAAGCCTGAGACGGCGCCGAGGGTTTGCAGATAGTTCGCCACGCTGGCGTCGTAGAGTGAAAGCGCCATTTCGGATTCCCCCTGGGCGATTGTTTGTGACGACCGCCAATGTAATGGCGGAACCGGCCGGCTTGCAATCGACGCAGGTTCAGGCCGGCTTTTCCGGCGAGGTTTCCTTCGAGGTCTCCTTGGCGATCAGCCGCTCCAGGCGGGCTTCTTCCTCGGCGGTCAGCTTGAGCAAATCTCGATCTTCCGTATCGGGGAATTTCGCGCGGCGCCGGCTGTAGATCCATAGCGCGAGGCCGCCACCCCCGAGCGCCAGCGGCGGCAACAGCCACAGCACCAGTGTATGCGGATTGAACCGCGGCCTCAGCAGCACGAATTCGCCGTAGCGCGCCACCAAAAAATCGATCACCTGCGTATTGCTGTCGCCGGCCGCAATCCGCTCGCGCACCAGCAGCCGCAAGTCGCGCGCCAGCGGTGCCTCGGAATCGTCGATCGACTGGTTCTGACACACCATGCAGCGCAATTCGCGCGACAGATCGCGCGCACGCGCTTCCTTGCCCGGGTCCGCCATGATCTCGTCGGGCTGCACGGCGAAAGCGGACGGGCATCCGATCAGGAGAAACGCGGCAAATGCGCTGGCCAGGAGCAGCTTCAATGGATCACTCCGCCGCCTGCAATGCGCGCGGAGCCTTGGCGGGCTTCGGCGCGCCGACGCGCAAGCGCCGGTCCGACAGCGACAGCAGGCCGCCAAACCCCATCAGCACCGGCCCCCACCAGATCAGCAGCACCAGCGGCTTGTGATAGATGCGCACCGCGACCGCGCCTTCGTTCGTGCTCTCGCCGAGCGAGATATAGAGCTGGCTGGCGCCGCGCGTCAGCAGCGCCGCCTCGGTGGTCGACGAACCCCGCGTGGTGAAATTGCGCTTCGACGGCGTCATCACGCTGAGTGTTTCGCCGTCGAGACTGACGGTGAACTGCGCGATCATCTCGCGGAAATTCGGTCCCTGCCGCTGCGTGACGCCATCGAGCTTCAGTTGGTACCCGGCAACCCTGGCGACGTCGTTCGGCTTCAGGGTGCCAATATATTCGCTGTTCCAGGTGGTCTCGCAGACGATCCCGATCAGGGCCACGCCGACGCCGGCATGCGCGAACGCGGAGCCCCAGGTCGCCCGCGGCAAGCCGCGCGCGCGGTGCATCGCGGTGGCAAAGGGGGCGCGGAACAAGGCCGTGCGTTCGGCCAGATCGGTCATCGCACCGGCGATGACGAAGATCGCAAGCCCGATCGCGAGCGGCGCAAAGGTGCTGCCGCCATAGGTCCACGCATACGCCACAGCAATCGCGATCAGTGCGGTGATGCCGGCCGCGATCAGCCGCTGCGCCGCGCCGAGCAGGTCGCCGCGTTTCCACGCTAGCAGCGGCCCGAACGACATTGCCATCATCAGCGGCACGAACAACGGCCCGAAGGTCAGGTTGAAGAACGGCGCGCCGACCGAAATCTTGTCGCCGGTCAACACTTCCAGCGCCAGCGGATACAGCGTTCCGATGAACACCGTCGCGCAGGCCGTGGTGAGAAACAGATTGTTGAGCACCAGCGCGCCTTCGCGCGAGACCGGCGCGAACAGCCCGCCCTGCTTCAGCGCCGATGCGCGCCAGGCATAGAGCGTCAGGCTGCCGCCGATGAACAGGCACAGGATCAGCAGGATGAACACGCCGCGCGTCGGATCGGTCGCGAACGCATGCACCGACGTCAGCACGCCCGAGCGCACCAGGAAGGTGCCGAGCAGCGACAGCGAGAAGGTCAGGATCGAAAGGAGGATGGTCCAGACTTTCAGCGCGTTGCGTTTTTCCATCACCACCGCCGAATGCAGCAGCGCGGTGCCGGCAAGCCACGGCATCAGCGAGGCATTCTCAACCGGGTCCCAGAACCACCAGCCGCCCCAGCCGAGTTCGTAATAGGCCCAGTAGGAGCCCATCGCGATCCCGAGCGTCAGGAATATCCACGCCACCAGCGTCCACGGCCGCACCCAGCGCGCCCAGGCCGCATCGATCCGACCCTCGAGCAGGGCTGCGACCGCAAACGAAAACGAAATCGAGAACCCGACATAGCCGAGATAGAGCATCGGCGGATGCACCGCGAGGCCGATGTCCTGCAGCACCGGGTTGAGGTCGCGGCCCTCGATCGGCGGCGCGGCGATGCGCAGGAACGGGTTCGAGGTCATCAGGATGAACAGATAGAACGCTGCCGCGATCCACCCCTGCACCGCCAGCACATAAGCGCGCAGCGACAGCGGCAAATTGTTGCCGAAGGCGGCGACAAGACCGCCGAACAGCGCCAGGATCGACACCCACAGCAGCATCGAGCCTTCGTGATTGCCCCAGACGCCGGTGATTTTGTAGAGCAGCGGCTTGGTCGAATGCGAATTCTCGAACACGTTGACGACGGAGAAATCCGACGAGACATGGAGCATGACCAGCGCCGTGAACGACACCGCCACGAACAGCAATTGCGCCAGCGCCGTGGAGCGCGCGACATTCATCAAGGCAGCATCGCCCCAGCGCGCGCCGGCGATCGGCACCGTCGACTGGATCAGCGACAGCGCCAGCGCCAGCACCAGTGCGTAATGTCCGGCTTCAGCGATCACTTCGACGCCCCCTGCGTTGGCGCCACTGACGCGCTCGGCTTGGCGCCGTAATCGTCCTTCCAGTGGCCCTGTTTCTTCAGCGCGTCGGCGACGTCCTTGGGCATGTAGGTCTCGTCGTGCTTGGCGAGCACGGTGTCGGCCCGGAACACGCCTGACGCGTCGATCGCGCCTTCGGCAACGACGCCCTGCCCTTCGCGGAACAGGTCGGGCAGGATTCCCTTATAAGCAACCGGCAAGGTTGCGGCGCCGTCGGCGACGCTGAAATTCACCGCCAGATTGTCGCCGCGCACCAGCGATCCCGGCTGCACCAGGCCGCCGAGGCGAAAACGCTTGCCGGCCGGAATCTGCTTCTCGGCCGCCATCGAAGGGGTCGAAAAGAACACGATCGAATCGCGCATCGCGTTCAGCACCAGCGCCGCCGCTACCGCGAGCACCGCGAGCGAGCCGCCGATCATGGTCAAACGCCGTTGCTTGCGCGTCATGTTATCCTCTGGTTCCCTGCGTGATGGTATCCATCAGCCATCAAGCCCGAGATTCTTCAGGCCCTCATTGAGCTGGCGCAAGCGTTCGGCATCGTTGGCAACCGCCTGGCGTGCGTCGGACTGGGCACTCACCGCCTTGTCGCGCTCGCCCATCACCATATAGGCCCGCACCAGCCGCAACCATCCCTCAACGTCGTCGCCGTTCTGCTTCAGCCTTGTGGCGAGGCGGTCGACCATCCCGCGGATCATGGTGCCGCGGTCGGCCTCGTTCATGTCCTTGGCCGCAGCCATCGCATCATTCGACAGTGCGGGTGCAGCCGGACCGCCGACCCGCACTAGTGCGGCCTGAACCAGCGGCCGCCACGGCGCATCGGGTGCGGCCTTGGCCAGCATCGCGCGCCAGATCGCGGCGGCGTCGGTGCGACGGCCGTCCTGCTCGGCGGCAAGCCCGAGGAAATAGCCGGCCTTGGGCTCGTCGGCGTTCAGCGCGGCCGCGCGTTCGAACTCGGCCTTGGCCTGCGAGGTCACGACGCCGCCCGCCAAGCCCGTCAGGGCTTCGCCGAGATCGGACCGGCGCTCGGCGCTGTCGCCATTGTAAGCGATCGAATTACGCAGCGCCCGGATCGCATCGTCGTAGCGGCCGAGCCGCACCAATGCCGGGGCCAGAACGCTCCAGCCGCGGCCATCGCTCGGATTTTTTTCCAGATGCGCCTCGACCTGCGCGATCAGATTGTCGATCGGCTGGTTGGCGTCGGGGGCGCGGCTGCGGCTGGCGAGCGGGAAATCACCGAGCTGCGGCGATCCGAACGAAAGGTAGAAAGCAACCGCAGCGATCGGCAAGCCCACCAGCGCCAAAACAGTCGACGAGCGGCGCAGCGTTTGATTGGCCTGCGCCGGCGCATCGTCGATGCCATCCGCGGCCGCCAGCAGGCGACGGCTGATCTCGACGCGCGCGGCATCCGCTTCCGAGGCCCCAATCAGGCCGGCGGCGACATCGCGATCGATCTCGGCGAGCTGATCCCTGTAGACGGCGGCCTCGCTGCCACCAGCCGGCGCCGCCGAGCCGCGGCTCAACGGCCAGAGCACGGCAAAAATCGCCGCGACCGTCATCAGCGCGAACACAAACCACAGCGTCATCAAGCGGTTCCCGGGCGGAACGGCGCCTTCGAAGCAGGCACCGATGCGCCGCTTTACACCACTGGCGGCAAGCCCGGCAATTGACAAATGCGGCAGAAAAACCGGGGAAACCGGCGCGATCGCAGGCTCAACCGTTCGGAGGGCGCCGGGTCCCGGCGGCGCGACCCGCGAACCTGCGAGAAACGTCGCGCAGATCCGGGACCTGCAAGCCCGGCAGGTTGGCAGACCAAGCCAGGGCAAAATCGTGTGGAAAGCCATGCCCAAATGCCAGATCGGCCTCGAGCTAGAGCATTTGCACCAAGACGTAGGCGATGCTACAAAATGAGGTGAATACGTTAATTTCCAGTCCCTTAGAGGCAAGACTGATGCGCCCCTGTAATGCTATTCAACGCCACGCCCTTCCTTTCAGCCTCGCGTTTCTTTCGATCCCGCTCTTGTTGCTGTCGTTACCGGCCGCTGCGCAGGACGCAACGGAGAGAACGGCGATCGCGGCGGCGCTGCTGCCGCGCGATCTCAGCCCCTGGGGCATGTTCATGCAGGCCGACATCGTCGTCAAAGCCGTCATGATCGGTCTGGTCTTTGCGACCCTGGTGACCTGGACCGTATGGCTCTCAAAGACGGTCGAACTGATCAAGGCGCGCCGCAATGCGCGGAGCGCTTTGCGCGAACTTTCCAACGCCCGGAACGTGGAAGACGCCGTGCGGCACGTGCCCGAGGGAACGGTTGCCCAGTTGCTCGAAGGTGCGATGGCGGAATTGAAATTGAGCAACGAGCGAATGGACAAGGAAGGGATCAAGACCCGGGTTACCTCCCGGCTTCAGCAAATCGAGGCGGCGGCAAGCAGGCGCATCGGGTTCGGCACCGGCGTGCTGGCGACCATCGGATCGACCGGCCCGTTCGTCGGACTGTTCGGAACGGTCTGGGGCATCATGAACAGCTTCATCGGGATCTCGAAGTCGCAAACCACCAATCTGGCGGTGGTCGCGCCCGGGATCGCTGAGGCGCTGCTGGCGACGGCGCTGGGGCTGGTGGCGGCGATTCCCGCTGTCATGATCTACAATCTGTTCGCGCGCCAGATCAGCGCGTACCGCGCGCTGCTCGGCGACGGATCATCGGAGATCACACGGCTGGTCGGCCGCGACCTCGACAGCGGCGCCATGGTGGTTCGGCGGCATCTCGCAGCGGCGGAGTAGCAGCGATGGCTGTCAGCGTTAACCAGAGCAATGGCGATCTTGCGGAGGTCCATGAGATCAATGTGACACCGTTCATCGATGTCATTCTTGTCCTGCTCATCATCTTCATGGTCGCAGCACCACTCGCAACCGTCGATATCGCCGTCGATCTTCCCGCGTCGAACGCGGAGCCGCAACCGCGTCCCGACAAGCCGGTCTATCTGACAGTCAAACCGGACCTTTCGCTGTCGGTCGGCAACGAGACCGTTGGCCGCGCCGCGCTGGCTGGCGTGCTCGATGCGAGCACCAACGGTCACAAGGACACCCGCATTTTCCTGCGTGCCGACAAGCTCGTCCCCTATGGCGAGGTGATGCATGTCATGAACATGCTGCGCGCATCCGGCTACCTGAAAGTCGCCCTGGTCGGATTGGAACAAGCCTCGTCGCCATGATGCAGCTTGCGGCCGAAGATCGTTCCGACCTGCAGCGCTGGATGGTGAGCGGCCTTGCGGTGCTGTGCATCTACGCTGGTGTGACCGCGACGCTCGCGACCTGGCGCTACCCCGACGACACCGCGGCGACGGAGCCTTCCGGCGCGATCGTGATCGACCTGGCGCCGCTGCCGGCAGCGCCGTCGACCACACAATCCGATGTCGCCCCCGGCCCGGAACAGGTGATGTCGGAACCGCAGCCCGTGGCAAAGCCCGAGGTGACGCCGCCCGATGACACACCGGAACTGCCCCCCGCTCCCAACCCGGATGCGGCCGTGGCGCTGCAGGCCAAACCGCAGCCGGACGTAACGCCGCAGCAGCAGGCGGCAGCCGCCACCACGTCGGCACCAGCGGCGGTCCCGGAGCGCATCGCGCCGGTGGCCGTGGCGCCTACACAAGGCGCGCCGAGTGCGAAAGATTCGGAAGCCGTGGTGACATGGCGAACCAAACTCCTCGCGATGATCGAGAAGAACAAGCGCTATCCGGAAGCCGCCCGGCCGCGGCGCGAGCAAGGGATAGCGCAGGTGTCGTTTTCGCTGGATCGCAAGGGCATGGTCGCCAACGCGCGCGTGACTCAAAGTTCGGGCTCAAATGCCCTTGACGAGGAAGCTGTCGCGCTGCTCAAGCGTGCGGAACCATTTCCCGCGCCGCCCGCAACCTTCCCGGGCGATTCCGTTGTCGTAAGGTTGCCGATCCGCTTCACCGTGAAATAGCGCGGTCGGCAGGCCGCGCGTAGCATTCTAATCCGCAACTACCGCGCCGCCGGCGCCGAATTTGTAATTCACACCGACCCTGACGCCATCACTGGTCACCCTTGTGTTGGAATCGAACGCAACGACCGTGTTGGCAGCGGTCGCCGGCGTGGAACGTACCGAACCGAAATCCATATGAAGATATTCGAGCTTGCCGGTCCAGTTGCCTGTCAGCCGGGTTTCGAAACCACCGCCGACGGCCCAGCCGAAACGGTAATTGTCGGTATCCAAAGCTGCCGTTGCCGGGGCTCCCGCATTGTCGAAACCCGCGACAGACGCAGACGTGGTGATCTTGCCGAACGGAACGCCTGCGGTGGCATAGGCAAGCAGACCCGGCGTAACGAGCGCTCCGACGCGCCCGCGAACGGAGGCGACCCATCCCAGACGGTAATCCAGGCTTGCCGTCACGGCTGCGTCGAACGGCGCCAGCGCCGCGTTGCAGACGTCGCCAGGGCATGTGGTGGTGTTGCGTCCGCGCTGGTTGCGGTATTCGAAATCGCCTTCGATGCCGGCGACCAATCGGCCGGATATCCAGTTGTAACCGGCCTGCCCGCCAAAACTCGCGGTGCCGCGCGTGGACGACAGGCGGCCGCCGTCAAGCGGCAGACCGGTTGCACCCTCGCTGAACACCGCGTTGGTGACAGCCGCGCCCCTGACATAGCCGACGTTGGCGCCGGCATAGATGCCGGCCCAGTTCCAGGCCGCATCGAGCGCCGGCTGCGATTTGTAGAACATGTTGCCAGCCGCCCCGCGCGCCAGCCCAAAGGACGAACCCGGCGCCCCGCCCGGCCCGTCGACACCGTATTTGACGTTGAGGAAAAGCTTGAAACCGCGTCCGGGCTGCAGGATCTCGTCCTTGTGGAATTGAACGGCATTGCGGATGTTGGCGTTGAGCAAATTGTCGCCGACCAACCCGGTTACGACTTCGACCGCTCCCCACGGCGAATCCTTCCAGAATTGCCGGTTCTCCACCTGCACCTTGAGCAGATCGTAGCTGGCCGTCGTCGTGTCGAATTGCGAAACGTCGTTCTGCGCGAAGGCGTGCAGCAGGCCGACACGGGCGAACCAGCTGTCGCTGCGCCAATAAGCACCGCCGCCGAGCCGCATCGGCGGGATGCGCGGCACATTGCTGCCGTCGGTGAAAGTCGCCCGAACGACATCGAATTGCCCATCAATACCAAAGGTACCGTTGGCGAGTGGCGCCACGTCCCATTGCCAGGCCAGTTCGCCGCCGCGAAACGTCGCATTGCGCTGATCGTAATTGGCCTGGGTGTAATCGATGCCGGCCCCGCATGATGCAAAGGTTTCCTGACAAAGGTTGCCGGTGGCGCGCGCGAAGATAAATTTGTCGTACGAGGTGTAGTAGACATTGGCGTCGAACCTGAAATCGCCGGCGGTGCGCTTCAAGCCGATTTCCGCCGTCTGCGCGGTCTCAATCCCCAGGTTTGCGTTGCCGATCTTGAACGTCTTCTCCGAACCGTCAGGACCTTGAGCGAACAATTCGAGCGCGCGCGGCGCCCGTTCGATCCGCTGCAGCGTCAGGCGCGCGACCATCGAAGACGGAAGATCCTTGATGATTCCGAAACTGACGCTCTTCGGCATGAAGTCGAGTTTGGCCGCGGCCCTGCCCGGGACATCCGGCGGCGGCAGAAAATTCGGCGGGAAAGTGAACGCCGTTCCCGCGATGTCGACGCCCTCGATGCGTCCCGCCAATTGCGTGCGCAGCGTATCCGTGTGCCTTACTTCATTGAGGAAATACGCCGCCGCGGTTCTGGTCTGGGCGGGCAGCAGGATCGCCTGGCCTGCCGTATCCAGTTGCTGGTAGGAAGCCTGCGCCCCGGCAATGCTGGTCAGCGCACCGATCGGCGTGGCGAACGGCGCAGATTCAAGCTCGATCTTGCCCTCGGTCTGCCGGTTCTTGAACGTGGCTGCAATCCCCTCAAAACCGGGACCGGCGAGCACGGTCTCGTCATGCCTGTATTCCCCATATCCGGTCCAGTACCTGACGGCCGCCAGTGCGGCCGCATCCGGTCGATACTCACCCTTGCTGGTAATTTTGGTCTGCTCGAGGTCGTTGTGCTGGCGCGCGGCCGCGGTCGCGATTCCCGGAACAAAATAGTCGCTGGTGAAGCGAGAGACGGCGATGCCGGCATAGCCGCCGTCGAACAAATAAGAACCGCCGATCGCCGCGCCCGCGCTTTCCGAGGCTGAATTGGGTTGTCTGCCGTTGCCGACGGGTGCGGGGATTGGCGGAACCAGATAGGGGTAGCTCGGGATGGCGTAATCGCTCGAGGATCGGCCGTAGACGTCGGCGTGAACAGCGGCGTTGCGACCGCCGGCGTCCAGCAACAGGCCGCTTTCCCATCCCCTGTTGACGCTCGTCACGCCCGATCTCAGTTCCGCGGCTACTCCACGCACTGGGGCGGCGGTCGGAATCCGGTTGTTGTTGACGTCGACAACGCCGCCGACGGCTTGCGAACCGAAGCGGAGCGCACCCGGTCCGCGAACGACGTCGACCCGCTGGATTGCGAGCGGGTCGATCGGCACCGCGTGGTCCTGCGCAATATCCGACACGTCGACCGCGCCGACGCCGTTCTCCTGAATGCGGACCTTGGCGTCCGACAAGCCGCGCAGAACGGGGCGGGACGATTCCGTGGCCAGTCCGGCGGCGGTCGCGCCGGGCATGTTGGAGAACAGGCTGCCAAACCCACCATTGCTGCTGCCGGTCTGGATTTGATTGCTTCCGATGGTCGACAAGGGCGCAAAGGGCGGATTGAAGGGCGAGGCAGCCGCGGTCGCCGGGGCGGGACCAGGCAGCGGCGCGGCGACGGCCGGTGAACGCCGACCGGGCTCGCCGCGCGCTGCGCGACGCGCCGGCCTGGGCTGGCGGCCCTCCACGGTCACTTGCGGCATGTCGATTTCGGCCGGAGCGGCAGCCTTGTCTTGCGCACCGGCGGCCGTGGCCGGTTGCGGCTGAGCTGCCTGCGAGGGACCGGTCTGCGCCGGGGTTTGTCCCGTTGCCGGCGCGGGCGCCTCGGCAGGCGCCTGAGGGGCGGCCTGGGGCGTCGTCGATGGCGCGGGCGCCACGGTTTGCGCCAAGGCCGCAACCGGGCTCAGACAAAGCACCGCAAGGGCGGACGTGCCCAGAAGAGCCATTCGGGTCGCACGCATCTTTATTCCCCAAACTCAATCGTGCTCAGGGAACCTGCCCGAATAAGCCACGACAGCAAAACGTAGGTTAGGCTACATCTTAATGTTGCCCCGTTAACTGTCAAGATACTGTCGCCAGTCGTCGCAAGCGCGCGCTGGCCTGTTGCGGTTTCGCGACACGCCACCAACTTGCAATGTGGTCGGCAGCACGCCATGGTCTGCCTCCCCTCGATGGATTCGCCTGGAAAGGTGCCGTGTTGCGCAAGCCCTCGACAGACCGGGCCAAACCGATGCAGCCGCTCCCTGCGGAACAGACCCAGGCGCGCCGCTTTGGAAAAGCGCGATCGGCGCGGTCGACCGCGGTTCTGGAAGATTATGTCGAACTGATCTCCGATCTGCTCGGAACCACCGGCGAGGCGCGCCCGACCGACATCGCGCGCCGGCTCGGCGTGTCGCACCCAACGGCGATCGACACCATCGCGCGGCTCAAGCGGGAAGATCTCGTGACGGCGCGGCCCTATCGCGGCGTGTTCCTGACCGAGAAGGGCGAGGCGCTCGCCAAACGTGTCCGCGCGCGTCACCGGCTCGTGGTGGATGTCCTGCTGGCCCTGGGCGTTCCGCAGGAAGCGGCCGAGGGCGATGCCGAGGGCATCGAGCATCACGTGTCTGACCTGACGATCAAGGCATTCGCCGAATTCCTTCGCGCGAACAAGGATCGACGCAAGGTGTAATGGCGCGGCGGCCCGCGCGTCCTGGAGCCTTTCCGTTCCGATTTAATCGGAACGGGATTCTGGATTCTTGATTTGACGCGTTTTCTTGACGCGAACCGGTATCCACCCCGGATCAAGTCCGGGGCAGGCTCTCGCTGGAAAACGCTCTACCCGTTGCGGGTGGACGTGGACTTGCGCTCGGCGGATTTGCGCTCGCCGGTGACGGCATTTTCGGCCGCCCTGCTCATCAGCGACGCATAATCATGGCCGAACAGGACATCGCAGAAGCGGATCGCCGCCTTGGCCTGCATCTGCCGGTAGGCGCGCCCCTTGGTGTCGCCGCCGCGCAGCGACTGCACCAGCGCCTCGGTGGAGTGCTCGACATAATGCTGCAGGTCGGAATAGGTCCGCAACGTCACCTCGTTGATCGCGAGTTCGCTGGCATAGGTGCGGCAAACCGCAACGAAATCGATCAGGGCCGCGGTTTCTTCGACGTCCGACGCGTCGATTTTGGGGGCCGACGAAATGTCCTTGTCGGCGCGCTGGCGCAGGATGCGCCGGACCCGGCCGGGCACGCTGTCGATTTCCGACTGCAGCGAATTGGAAATGTCGGCGCGGATCGACGTCAGCTGCCTGCCCCAGGTCGAATCGTTGCGCAGGTCGAGTTCGGTGCGCAGGCCGCGCACGCCGTCGTGCAGGGTCTTCAGCTGTTCGCCCACATTGTCGAACTGGCCGCGCCTGATGTCCGTGCGCAGGCAGGCCGCGAGGAAGGAGAGATCGTGCAGCGCGAGCGTGACGGCGATGCCGTGGGGCGTCGCGGCCACGCGAATTTCATCGTCGGAAGCCGCCATCTTGATCGCGAGGCGGATAATCTGCCAGGGCGCCGCCAGCCGTTGCATAATCAGCGACAACGCGAACGGCAGCAATTGCGGCGTCTGCAGCGAGGGAACATTGAGCGCCGAGGTCACCGACGCAATCTGGGAATCCGACAAGACCCGCACTTGGCTGGGAAGCCGGCTGCCCAGCGTATCCATCGCCTCGCGGGCCCGGAGCACCGCCCCGATCGACAGGAAGTCCTCGACGACGTTGGGCGGGCCGATACGCGAGAGCGAACGCTGCCTGTCGTCGCCCTGCACCGGCGCCGCGACCTTGGTGATTGCTTCCGCTGCGGCGAACTGGAATTTGCGCGTCTCGGATTCCAGCCCCGCCGTCGAACCGCTGTGCCTGATCTCGGCCAGCGCCGCTTCGAAGGCACGCGCCTGCTCCGGCGCGCCGTCGCGGGCCAACCATTGCCAGACCGGCAGCAGCGAGGAGCGCCGGATCTGGCCCGGCCGCATCGGGAAATTGCTTTCGACCAAAAACGGTTCGATCGGGCGAAACAGCAAGCGCGCCGGATCATCGGTCCGCGGCTGCACTTCTTCGTCTTCCTCGGTTCCGCGCACCACCTTGCGCAATTGCTCGAGCACGAGGGTAGCGACGGCGACTTCCTCGCCGCGCTCGATGGCGCGCTCGAACGAGCGCATCAGCAGCGCCTGCGCCTGAGGCGGGAGCTGGGCGAGATAGTCCCTCAGCCGCTCGGTCGATGTCTGGCTCATGCGCCCGGTGTGGATATGCCTGTGTCGTCCGGACGGCAAAGCGCGCCCAACCGCCATCATAAAAGTGTGCGCGTTAAGAAGTCGTTTAGGAATGATGAAATCACGGGCGGCCTGGCCGGTCTCCGACCAGATTCAATCGCTTTCCGCGCTCAAACCCCCGGCAGCACCAGTTCGGCCCGCAGCCCGCCGATCGGGGCGTCGCCGAGCGCAAGGCTGCCGCCATAAAGCGCGGCGAGATCGACCACGATCGAGAGCCCGAGGCCGGAGCCCGGCTTGGACTCGTCCAGCCGCTGACCTCGGCGCGAGACTTGGGCGCGCTCGGCGGCCGATAGCCCGCGGCCGTCATCATCGACGACGATTCGCAGCCGCGGGCCTGCCTTGGGGTCCAGCGCCGGCTCCACCTGCACCTCAATCAAGACCTGCGAGGCGGCCCATTTGCAGGCGTTGTCGACCAGATTGCCGGCCATCTCCTCCAGGTCCTGGCGTTCGCCGCGAAACTTCGCGTGAGGATCGGCCTTCAGATCGATCGCGACGGCGCGATCCCGGTGGATCTTTTCCATGGTCCGCCGCAACGCCTCGATAGCGGGCGCGACCTCGGTGACGGTGCCGACCACGGTGACGCGCGCGGCGATGCGCGCGCGCTCCAGATGATGGGCCACCTGATCGCGCATCACATCGGCCTGCTCCAGCACCTTGCTGGCAAAGGCACTGACGGGATGCGCGGCGGCCTCGTTGAGGATCACCGACAACGGCGTCTTGATGGCGTGCGCGAGATTGCCGACATGGGTGCGCGCGCGCTCGACGATTTCCCTGTTGGCGTCGATCAGCGCATTGGTCTCGCGCGCCAGCGGCGCGATCTCGACCGGAAAATTGCCCTCGAGCCGCTCGGCACGGCCGGAGCGGATATCGGCGATCGATTCCGAGATGCGCTTGAGCGGCGCAAGGCCGAAGCGGACCTGGAAGATCGTGGTCAGCAGCAGCACGATGCCGAGCGTCGCCAGGGTGCCGCCGAGGTAATAGTCGAAGCTGCGCGTCTCATCGAAGATCTCGGCGGCATCGCCGGCCACGCCGATCAGGAATTTGCCGTCCGCACCGAGGTCGACCGGCCGCTCCACCATCCGCAAATTCTGCCCCTCGGGGCCGTCGACATAGCCGAGACGGATGCCGGCCGCGGTCAGTTCGGCGCCGTGCTCTTCGAGTTTCGGCAGCTTCTTGTCCCACAGCGAACGCGACACCCGCGGTTCGGCCTTCTCGCCGTCGGTGCGCAGGACCTGCCAGTACCAGCCGGACAGCGGCAGCTCGAACAACGGCTCGCCAAGCGACTGGAACGGCTGGTCGGGCGGCTCGTCCGGCGTCGCGACCTCGGCGATCAGGGTGCGCAGATACAGATTGAGGCGGCGGTCGAAAGCCCGCTCGGTGGCATCGCGATAGACCGAGGACAGCACGAACCCGGTGATGACGAGGATCGCCACCACCCACGCGGTCGCCGACAGGAACAACCGTGTGGCGAGCGAGGACCCGCGCATCAGGACGCGATCCCGAACGAGAGGGGCCGGCTTTCGGAACTGATCATGCCCGGACAAAAGAGCAAGCGCGCTACTTCTTCAAGGCCTTTGATCACACGGTCGTCACACCCCGGGCGACGGCGGTGTCAGGAGATAGCCGAGCCCGCGCACGGTCTGGATGATATCGACGTCGAGCTTTTTGCGGATACGGCCGACGAACACTTCGATGGTGTTGGAATCGCGGTCGAAATCCTGGTCGTAGAGATGTTCGACCAGTTCGGTGCGCGACACCACGCGCCCGGTATGGTGCATGAGATAGGCGAGCAAGCGGTATTCGTGCGAGGTCATCTTGATCGGATTGCCCGATACGCTGACCCGGTTTGTGCGGGTGTCCAGCGAAACCGGGCCACAAACCAGTTCCGACTGGGCGTGACCGGTCGAACGGCGCAGCAGCGCGCGGATCCGGGCCAGGACTTCCTCGAGGTGAAAGGGTTTTGCCACATAGTCGTCGGCGCCGGCGTCGAAGCCCTGCACCTTGTCGCTCCAGCGGTCGCGGGCGGTCAGGATCAACACCGGCATCGCCCGTCCGCTGCGGCGCCAGGCCTCCAGCACGGAGATGCCGTCCATCTTGGGCAGGCCGATGTCGAGAACGACGGCGTCATAGGGTTCGCTGTCCCCGAGGAAGTGCCCCTCCTCGCCGTCGAACGCCCGATCGACCACATAACCGGCATCCGTCAGCGCCGTCGTCAGCTGACGGTTGAGATCGGGGTCATCCTCGACGACAAGCAGGCGCACGCTGGCCTCCAATGGTGAGCTTCACGAAACCTGCCTCAAGATGAGGCTCACCGGCGTGAACGGCCAATGAACGGGACGGATGGCGCCAGGTTACTTTTTCGTCATGGCGCCCTGCAACGGCGCGGCCGTCAGTCGCAGGCAAACGCCTAGCATACCGAATCGGATGCCCAAAGAGCCCCAAGGGGCGGCTAGCGACCGCCTTCCCCGCGGACCACGATCAATTCAACGGGGCCGCCCGGCCGGTCATCGTCGAACACCCCAACCGTCAGCCGCCCGGTTTTCCAGGCGGCTGTGTCGAGATTGGTGCGGCCCTCGTACAACAGCGGGCCTTCGGGATCATTGTCGTGGCCGTGCACGACGTGGAGTTCGCCGAACCCGCTCGCGTCGTCCTTCGGGTAGCGTTTCCACAACAGCGTCTTTTCGCTTTGCATTTGAAGCGGCACGCCAGGTTCGACGCCAGCGTGCACATAGAGCCGATGCGCATCGACATGCAGCAGCCGCAGGCGATCGAGCCAGGCGATATGGGCTGGCGGCACCGCGGCGGGATCGCCGCCATAGGACGCCAGCGCCGCATCGCCGCCCCGCTCCAGCCAAAAGGCCAGCTTCGCGGGGTCGCGCAGCCCTTCGACCATCATCGCATCGTGGTTGCCCTTCAGCACAACCAAGCTCCGGCCGCCGCCAATGCCGGGCAGCAGCCGCTCGATCACCTGCCGGCTCTGCGGGCCTTTGTTGACGTAGTCACCGATGGTGACAATGACACCGGCCTTGCCGGACGCGTGCGCTTCAATCTTGCCAAGGGCGCCGCTGAGCAGATCATCGCGGCCGTGAATGTCTGGAACGACGTAGGTGAAGCTCATGCCGCTTGCGCATTTCCGCTCATGGGGATGCGGGAGTGCTATGCCAATCGCACCTCACCGGCAAATCGAGACGGCGCCGTTTGGGGGCTCCCTGTGTCAGCTCGCACCGTTATTCGCGCCCTTCCTCAAACCCGGAAGAATACGAACCAGATCACGCCCAGGATCAGGATCGCGAGTCCGGTTGAGACGCTGAGGAGTGCAAGCACCGAGGGGCCGGGTTCGGCCTGACGGGCCTCGGTCGGGGTTTCGACAATCTGGCCACGTCGACGCGTTGCCATGGGGACCTCATTCTGAGTAAGTGCCTGTAATGTCCGGCTATTGCCTCGACACCACCTGTCAAAAGCAACGCATGATGGCAGCTGATGTTCCGGGCTTCGCACCCGGCATTTCGGGGCGGCGCGTCAAAAAAGGTCGCAGCCAAAATCCCCGGAACACGCCGCGCGGCCACGGTTAACGCCGTTGCCAGATTCCTTGCCCCGCCATGTTTGAAACCGGGTCGGCCGATGGTATTCTTGGCGGTCGTCTGTTGCGTCTGTCGGAGTTTCCCATGGCCCCCCGCGCCAACTGGAAGGGCTTTTTACGCCTTTCCCTCGTGACCTGCCCGGTCGCCCTGTATCCGGCGACGTCGGATACCGAAAAGGTCTCGTTCAACCAGATCAACCGCAAGACCGGCCATCGCATCAAATATGCCAAGGTCGATGCCGACACCGGCGAGGAAGTCGCCAACGAAGACATCATGAAGGGCTACAAGATCGACACCGATACCTACATCGAGGTGTCGAAGGACGAGCTTGACGACATCGCGCTGGAATCGACCCGCACCATCGAAATCGACGAGTTCGTGCCGAGGACCGATATCGACAGCCGCTATCTGATCCGCCCCTATTATCTCGTGCCGGACGGCAAGGTCGGCCACGACGCCTTTGCGGTGATCCGCGAAACCATCCGCAGCATGGACAAGGTCGCGATCGGCCGCGTGGTGCTGACCAACCGCGAACACATCATCGCGCTGGAGCCGTTCGATAACGGTTTGATGGGAACGCTGCTGCGCTACCCCTATGAGGTCCGCAGCGAAAAGGACTATTTCGACGACATCCAGGATGTGAAGATCACCAAGGACATGCTGGATCTGGCCAAACACATCGTCGAGCAAAAATCCGGATCGTTCGAGCCCGAGCAGTTCGAGGATCGCTACGAATCCGCGCTGGTCGAGTTGATCAACCAGAAGCGCAACGGCCTGAAGGTCACAGCGAAAGCGGCGCCGAAAACCGGCGGCAACGTCATCAATCTGATGGACGCGCTGAAACGCAGCCTCGCCAGCGAGAAACAGGCCGCGCCCGCCGCCAGGGATGCCGTGAAGGAAACGGCTAAAGCCAAGGGCAAGAAGCCGCGCAAGGCAGCCGCCGGCCAGCGCGAAATGCTGCTGCCGATCTCAGGCAGCAGCAAGCGCGCCGCCAAGGAGACGGTCAAGGAAGCGCCGAAGAAGGCCGAAAAGCCCGTGCGCGCGCCCGCACGCGCCAAGAAGGCCGGCTGATCGCGCAAGCCCGCCCAACCAATAGCGCGCGATGCCCTGGTCGACGCCGTTCGATGAGCCGATCGCGCTGCGCGGCGGCCGCACCCTCGTAACGCTGCAGCACGCCGCCGACTACGTCATGAAGCTGCCTGAAGCCGAACAGCACGAAGCGCGCTGGCAAACCGCGGTCGAGAACCTGATCAAGGCCGCCGAGACCGGCGGCGGCTGGCTGATGTTCGCGCGGATCGGAATGATGCAGGCGCTATATGCGGATGAAAACGACCGCTAGCACGGTCTCGTGGCGTGAAATGTCTAATCCCCTGCCGGCCGAAGCTGACGATGTGTGGACCCCAGGTCCCGAATAGCAGCTCCAGCATGATGCGAGCCGCCGATCGCTGCTATTTGAGCGAGGTGCTGACGGTGTCGAACTTGGTGCTGAGCGCAGTGCCGACGCCGTTGACGGCACCGACGATCACGATGCCGATGCCCATCGCAATGAGGCAATACTCGATCGCGGTCGCGCCGGACTCATCCTTGAAAAAAATCTTCAACAATCGACGCATGAAACACTCCTGTCGACGCCGCCGGAATTCTTCCCGCGCCAGGCTCCAAATTGGAACCCTAGATTGGAATGATTGACGGCGTTTTGACGAACAGGATGAACGACTGATTAAGCCGGATTCACGATTGCACCGGTATTCCTACGGTGCCAAAAGTTTACTCTGAATTGTGCGGAGGCTCGCCAAGGTCGGCCGATCGGCGTCTTCCGGAGCGAGCGCACATGCCCACGCAGAACCGTGAAACAGGAAAAAACTACATCGGCCTCTTGAGCGATGAGTTGGACGAGCAGCGCGCCGCCGAGGTGCGGTCCGGCAACGATCGCCGTGTGACGGCGTACGTCCTCGGCCTGATGGCGGCGATGTTCAACGCTCGCCGCACCGAAGCGAGGTAGTGCCCTCGCCTCGCCCGCGGAGCGCGGCCGGCTTCGAGGCCGCCGCGGCGAACACCAAGGCTCCCGACATCTTCTGATCGAATGGGGAACCGCTCGATTTCGGACGACGGTCTGCAGCCTCCGCTCCGGCGGCAAACGCATATCAGCACTTCCCGAAGCAAGCGCCGCCTGCGCTTTACGGTGAGGAAAATTCCTGTTCCAACTGTGAGAAATCGACCGGACGAACCGGTCTGCAAACAGGGGGAGACCGTCATGAAGCTCGGCACCGCGATTGCGGAAATCATGAAGCGCGAGGGGATCGAGATCCTGTGCGGCTATCCGGTCAACCATCTGATCGAATATGCCGCCAATGCCGACATCCGCCCGATAATGGTCCGCCAGGAACGCATCGGCATCCACATGGCGGATGCGATCTCCCGCGTCACCTCGGGCCATTCGATCGGCGCGTTCTGCATGCAGCACGGCCCTGGCGCCGAAAACGCCATGGGCGGCGTGGCGCAATGTTACGGCGAATCCGTCCCCGTGCTGGTGCTGCCGATGGGCTATGCGCGGCGGCTCGCCAATATCGACCCGAACTTCAACTCCAGCCAGGCGATGAAGGCGTTTTCGAAGTCCTCCGAGCCGATCATCCTTGCGGCCGAAGTCTGCAACATTTTCCGGCGGGCGTTTACAAAACTGAAGAATGGTCGCGGCGGACCGGTCATCGTCGAAATCCCGGCCGACATGTGGAATGAAGACGTTCCGGAACCGCTGAATTACACGCCGGTGCTGCGCACGCGCTACGGCGCCGACCCCGTTCACGTCAAGGAAGCGGCCGCGCTGTTGGTCGGTGCCAAGCGAGCGGTGATCTATGCCGGCCAGGGCGTGCATTACGCCAGGGCCTGGCCGCAACTGAAGCGGCTGGCCGAGCGTCTTGCCATCCCCGTTACCACCAGCCTTGGCGGCAAATCGTCGTTTCCGGAAACGCATCCGCTGTCGCTGGGCTCGGGCGGCCTTGCTGTACCGCGCGCGGTGCCCAAATTTCTTGCCGAGGCCGATGTGATCTTCGGCATCGGCTGCTCCTTCACCGAAACCTCGTTCGGCATCGCGATGCCGAAGGGCAAGACCATCATTCATTCGACGCTGGACCCCAACCATCTCAACAAGGATGTCGAGGCCAGGATCGGCCTGGTCGGCGATGCCGCCCTGGTGCTCGATGCGCTGCTGGAAGAGATCGGTAAGAGTGTCGCCAGCGATCGTGACGCCACCGCCGTCGCCGCCGAGATCGCCGCCTCGCACAAGGAGTGGTTGGCCAAATGGATGCCGAAACTCACCCACAACGAGGCGCCGCTCAATCCCTATCGCGTATTGTGGGACCTGCAGCACACTGTCGACATCAAGAACACCATCATCACCCATGATGCCGGCAGCCCGCGCGACCAGCTCTCGCCGTTCTGGAAATCGGTCGAGCCGTTGTCCTATATCGGCTGGGGCAAGACCACGCAGCTCGGCTATGGGCTCGGTCTGGCGATGGGCGCCAAGCTGGCAAAGCCCGACAAGCTCTGCATCAATGTGTGGGGCGATGCCGCGATCGGTTTCACCGGCATGGATTTCGAAACCGCGGTGCGCGAGCGGATTCCGATCATGTCGATCCTGCTGAATAATTTCAGCATGGCGATCGAGCTGAAGGTGATGCCGATCTCGACCGAGAAGTATCGCTCGACCGACATTTCCGGCGACTATGCCGCGATGGCCCGCGCCTTCGGCGGCTATGGCGAACGGGTGACCAAACCGGAAGACATCATTCCCGCGATCAAGCGCGGCATTGAAAAGACCAGGGAAGGCATCCCTGTGCTGTTGGAATTCATCACCAGCAAGGAGACCGAGGTCTCCCGGCCGGGAACCTGATAGCCGACCTGGCCGATAACCGCTTAGTCTGCTTCACATTTTGGCGCCCCGGCCTTAAGAAAGGGCCGGGATGGCGCTGGCCCGACCGCGCCTGGAATGGATTAATCTGCCACACGGGTACGCGCGAGGATGGCTCGATGTCATCGGCCTGCAGGGCTTGCTGTAGAATGGATTTGAGTGAATGACCGCGCTTCCCCCGGACGCCGTGGCCGATCTCTACAAGGTGGTTGCCGAGCTCGAGCAGAGACTCGAATCCAGCTTCGCCGCCCACGACGCGGCGATCGCCCGTCAGGCGGCGATGGACGCGGAAAACGGCCGGCTCATCCATGAACTGTGCATCGCGCGGGAGCGCCAGAACGCCAGCGCCGACATCTTAAGCACCATTGCCAGCGTATCGGGCGATGCCGAACGCGCGTTGTACCAGATCGCCGAAACCAGCGCGCGCCTGTTCGATGCGCCCAGCGCCACCATCCATATTGCCGAGGGCGACGGCTGGGCCAAGACCATCCGTGTCGGCGAAAGCTCGAGGCGCGTTGGCGCCGGCGTGCCGGAAACGCAGCTCAAGATCGGCGGCCGCAATATGCCCGGAACCATCGTGGGCGAGAACCGCCAGGTTCACGTGCCCGATGTCGACAATGTCGATCCTGAAATCGCAGATTGGCCGGGATTGCCGTATGTTCGCGCGGCCGGTACGCGCTCGATGTCCGGCTCACCGCTGCGGTGCGAGGGCAAAGCGATCGGCGCGCTAATCGTCTACCGCGATCAGCTTGCGCCGTTCACCGAGGATGAGCTCGCGCTTCAGCAAAGTTTTGCCGACCAGGCCGCAATCGCGATCGAGAATTCGCGGCTGTTTCGCGAGACAAGGGAAGCGCTGGAGCGGCAGACGGCCACGGCCGAAATCCTCAAGGTTATTGCCGCCTCTCCCTCCGACGCGCAGCCGGTGTTCGAAGCCATCGCTGATAGCGCCAAGCGCCTGCTCGGCGGGTTCTCCGCCACCGTGCTGCGCTTTCTCGGCGACGAGCTCCATCTGGTGGCGTACACGCCGACCGACCCCGCCGCCGATGCGGGACTGAAGGCCTCGTTTCCAAGATCGATCTCGGAATTCCCGACCTTCGCGCTGGTGCGCAATGGCGAGACCGTCCAGTTTCCCGACAGCGAAGCCGAGCAAGTCCCGGAGTTGAACCGGGAATTGGCGCGGCTACGCGGCTTCCGCAGTGTATTGTTCACGCCCCTGATGAACCGAGGCGTGCCGGTTGGCATGATCAGCGTCACCCGCGCGGAGCCCGGCGCCTTTGCCGCCGACCACGTGCAATTGCTGCAGACATTTGCCGACCAGGCGGTGATCGCGATCGAGAACGCACGCCTGTTCAACGAGACCAGGCAGGCCCTGGAGCGACAGACGGCAACGGCGGAGGTCCTCAAGGTGATCGCCGGCTCGCCGTCGGACGTGCAGCCGGTGTTCGATTCCATCGTAGCCAGCGCGAACCGGCTGATCGGCGGATTTTCCACCGCGATGTTTCGCTTCGTCGACGACCAGATCCAACTGTCCGCGTTCACACCGACGGACCCCGCGGGCGATGCGGTGCTGCAATCCTCGTTCCCGATGCCGCTTGGCCAGTTCCCGCCCTACCAACTGGTCCTCAACGGTGCGCCGGCGGAACTCGTCGATACCGAATTCGAGCCAGCCGCACGCGACATCGCACGTGCACGGGGGTATCGCAGCATGCTGTTTGCGCCGCTCATGAACGAGGGCAAGGCCATCGGCATCATCACGGTCACGCGTCGGGCACCCGGCTCGTTCGGCGAGCCGCACGTTCGGCTGCTGCAGATGTTCGCCGCGCAGGCGGTGATCGCGATGGAAAATGTGCGGCTGTTCAACGAGACGAGGGAGGCGCTGGAACAGCAAAAGGCCTCCGCGGATATCCTCAGGGTCGTCAGCAGCTCGGTCGCCGACACCCAGCCGGTATTCGACGAGATCCTGCGCAGCATCGAGCATCTGTTTGGCGGCGATGATCGCTTCATATACCTGGCAGGCGATGATGGACTGCTTCATATCGGCGCGGCGCACGGGGCCAACGCCGAACGCGTCCGCGCGCTGTACCCGGTGCCATTGGAGGGCACCGCGAGCGAGGTGGCCTTCCGCGAGCGCCGCCTGATCCATTACGCCGACGTATTCAACGATCCCGACGTTCCCACGGCCCTGCGCGAGATCGCCCGTCGCATCGGCAAAAACTATTCGATGGCGCTCGCGCCCATGCTGTGGGAGGGCCGTGCCATCGGCTCCATCTTCGTCGGCCGCACTTCCATGAAGGCGTTCAGCGAAAAGGAGTGCAGCCTGCTGTGCAGCTTTGCCGACCAGGCTGTCATCGCGATCCAGAACGCGCGGCTGTTCAACGAGACGCGGGAAGCACTAGAGCGGCAGACTGCAACGGCCGGAATCCTCAACGTCATCGCCGGTTCGCCAACCGACGTGCAGCCAGTGTTCGATGCCATCGCCGAAAGCGCCAAGCGGCTGCTCGGCGGCCAGACGGCGCTCGTCACCCGCGTCGTCGGCGACCAGCTTGACCTGGCGGCTCACACCGCCGGAAGCGAGGCCGGCGACGAGGCGATACAGAGTTCGTTCCCGACCCCGCTTGCTTCCTCCGGCATTCACAGCCGGGTGGCGCTGACGGGAACAATCGCGTTCCGCTCCGATATCGAAATCGAACCCGACGTCTCCGAGGCCGTCAAGGAAACAGCGCGCGCCCGGGGCTACCGGAGCATCATCTCCGTGCCGATGCTGCGCGAAGGGCTTGCGATCGGCACCATTGGTGTCTCGCGCGCCGAAGCGGGAGTGTTCACGGAGAGCCAGATCGATCTTCTAAAGACATTTGCCGACCAGGCGGTGATCGCGATCGAGAATGTCCGCCTGTTCAATGAGGTCAAGCAGCGCACTGACGACCTCACGGAATCGCTGCAGCAACAAACCGCGACTGCCGACGTGCTCAAGGTCATCAGCCGCTCGGCGTTCGATCTGCAGACAGTGCTCGACACGCTGGTTGAATCTGCCGCACGGCTGTGCGAGGCCGACAAGGGCGTCATCTTCAAGCGCGACGGCGATCTCTATCGGTGGTCGGCCAATTTCGGCAACCCGCCCGAACTCGAAACTTTCGCAAAGGCCAATCCGTTCAAGCCGGGGCGCTACGCCGTAACTTCCCGCGTGGCGCTGGAAGGTAAAACGTTTCACGTTGCCGACGTGCTTGCCGATCCCGAATACGGTGCCAGTCAATATCAAAAGCTGGGAGGCTATCGAACTATCCTCTGCGTTCCCTTGCTGAGAGAAGGCGTGCCCATCGGGGTGTTCGCGCTGACGCGATCGGAGGTTGAGCCGTTTACCGAACGTCAGATCGAACTGGTTCAGAGTTTCGCCGACCAGGCCGTGATCGCGATAGAAAACGTGCGGTTGTTCGACGAGGTTCAGACTCGCACCAAGGAACTGGCCGCCTCACTCGACGATCTGCGCACCGCGCAGGACCGGCTGGTACAAACCGAGAAGCTGGCCTCGCTCGGCCAACTTACCGCGGGCATCGCGCATGAGATCAAGAACCCGCTTAACTTCGTCAATAACTTCGCCGCCCTTTCAGCGGAACTGACCGACGAACTGAACGACGTGCTCAAGCCTGCCGATATCAGCGACAAGATCCGCGAGGAGGTCGACGAACTGACCGGCCTGCTCAAGGACAATTTGCAAAAGGTGGTCCAGCACGGCAAGCGCGCCGATTCCATCGTCAAGAACATGCTGTTGCATTCGCGCGAGGGAGGTGGCGATCACCGTCCCGCCGACATCAACGCCCTGATCGACGAAAGCCTCAACCTCGCCTATCACGGCGCGCGCGCCGAGCGAGCCGACTTCAACGTCACACTGCAGCGCGACTTCGATGCCAATGCCGGCATGGTCGAGGTGTTTCCGCAGGAAATCAGCCGGGTGTTCCTGAACCTGATCTCGAACGGCTTTTATGCCGTGAACAAGCGCAGGGTCGAGGCCGGCCAGGCCGGCTTCGATCCCGTGCTGATCGCCGCCACCCGCAATCTCGACGACGCCGTCGAGATTCGCATCCGCGATAACGGGATCGGTATCCCGCCCGAGGTAAAGGACAAGATGTTCAACCCGTTCTTCACCACAAAACCCGCGGGCGAAGGCACCGGCCTTGGTCTGTCGATGAGCCATGACATCATCGTGAAACAACATGGTGGCACCATCGACGTCGATACCGAGCCCGGACAATTCACCGAGTTTCGCATTGTTCTGCCGAGGACCAGCAATCTTCTCAACAAGAGCCGAGGTTCGACGTGAGTGTTCTGGTGCTTGTGGTCGATGACGAGCTCGACGTCGAGGCGCTGTTTCGCCAGCAATTTCGCAAGGATTTGCGCGCGCAACGCTTCGTGATGGATTTCGCCAATTCGGCGGCCGACGCGCTCGCCCGCATCGGCTCCACCATCGAGCACTCGCTGATCCTGATCCTGTCGGATATCAACATGCCCGGGATGACCGGGATCGAGATGCTGCCCAAGGTCAAGGAAATCCGGCCCGACGTTCCCGTCATCATGATCACCGCCTATGGCGATGCGGAGACCAGGCGCAAGGCGATCGCCAGCGGCGCGATAGGTCTATTGACCAAGCCGATCGACTTCGCCCTGCTCCGGGACGAAATCGATACGCGGCTGGCACAAGCGTTTTCGAGCGAAAGCCTGCCCCGGACTTGATCCGGGTGGGTACCGGTTCGCACAGCAATAAAGTTTACGCAGATTACGCAGACTTATATGCGGTAGAAAACGCGTCAAAATAAGAAATCTAGAGCTTTGGTTCTGATTTAATCAGAACCAAAGCTCTAGCGCCCTACTCCGCCATCTCGACCGGCGGCGCCGTATTGGGTCCGGCGAGCGGGCGCTCTTCCATCAGGATCATGCAGAGCGTGGCACCGCCCATCAGCGCGGCCGCCGCGCCGAACACGTAGCGAAACGCCGTTATCATGTCGGCGACGGGGATGGAATTGACGGGACCGTGGCGATGCTCGCCGACCAGCGAGACATCCGCGCCCAGCACCATCAGCAGGATCGCGGTGAAGGCCGCGACCGTGAACGACGAGATCAACGCGCGGAAGAAATTCATCGCACCGGTCACCGTGCCGATTTGCGCACGCGCCACCGAATTCTGCAGCGAAACCACGCTGACCGGAAAGGTGGTGCCGAGCCCGAGCGCGAAGATCGACAGCAGCACCAGCAATCCCCATAGCGGCAGCGTGGTGAGCGCCAGCGCGGCTCCCGAGACCGCGGCCAGCAAAGTACCTGTTATCGCGACACGCTTGTAGTGTTTGGCGCGCGCCATGGTCCGGCCGGCGATGGCAGCGCCGCAGGTCGAGACCGCGGCAAGCGGGATCAGCGCAAGCCCGGCCTCGCTGGCGCTGAGGTGATAGACCACCTCGTAATAGAGCGGCAAATTCACGGTTAGCCCGGTGATGGCGCCGAGCGCGCAGCCGCCGGCGGCCATCGCATAGGGCACCACGGTTCCGCCCATCAGCGGCAGCGGCAGGAACGGCTCGTCGGCCCTGCGTGCATGCCAGACGAAACTGAACGCCAGCGCGAGCGAAGCGCCGATCATCGCGATGATGGTCGGCGACAGCCACGGATAACGATTGCCACCCCAGGTCAGCACCAGCATCAACACGACTGCGGCCGCCATCAGCAAGACGCCGCCGAGCCAGTCGATCTTGCGCCGGCGGTGGAACACCGGGATCTTGTCCATCTTCGGCAACAGGAGCGCCAGCGCGCCGAGCGCGAGCGGCACGTTGATCCAGAAGATCATCGACCAGTGCAGATGTTCGGCGAACACGCCGCCGACGATCGGTCCGCCGATCCCAGCTGCGACCCACACGCCGCTGAAATAGGCCTGGTACTGGCCGCGTTCGCGTGGACTCACCACGTCCGAGATCACGGTCTGCACGACCGGCATGATGCCGCCGCCGCCGAGGCCCTGCAGGCCGCGCGCGAGGATCAGCATCGGCATGTTCGGCGCTAACGCGCATAGCACCGAACCTGCGATGAACAGGCTGAGCGCGACAATGATCATGGCGCGGCGGCCATAGATGTCGCTGAGCGTGCCGAACACCGGCGCGACCGCGGTCGATGCCAACAGGTACGCCGTGATCACCCAGGCGAGATTGGATACGTCGCCGAACTGACGGCCGATGGTCGGCAATGCCGTTGCGACGATGGTCTGGTCGAGCGCGGCCAGGAACATCGTCAGCATCAGGCTGATCAGGATGGTGCGGACCTCGTCCTGGGTCAGCGGTGCGCGCGGCGCAATCGGCGGCGCATCGCTGACATCGATGACCTCGGTCGTGATGTGCGAGAGTTCGCTTGAAATTTCGTCGGTTAATGTATCGTGGTCGGCAGGTTGACCGCTCCGCCGTTCGTACTTGTTCATTTGAGACGTAATATTTTTCTTCGCAGCTCAAAGCCGCCGAGATGGAATCGCTATATCGCGCATACTGTAGAACTCAAATTTCTCTCGCGGCAGACGCCTCTGCGCATGGGAGCATCCCGCGAGCGCAGCTTCGCAATCACGTGATCGACGGCTCGCGTGAAACGCTGCGATTTCGGCTGCTTTTAGAGCCCGCCCGCCTCATCCGGCGCGGCCTCGTAGAGACAGGCGAGTGCCGATAACCCCACCGCCGGGACCAGCGTGATGGCCCAGAATTTTCTCGGCAAAGGGACCGATCGGTCAGGCCATACAAGTCAACACCTTGAAGGGCGGGGTCGCGATTCAGCCTGAGCGCCGCGGCGACTTCCGGCCTAGCGTGGGCGGACGACAGCAAGGCCGGTGCCGACCGATCAGGGCGCGCGATCGAGGGACGGCCGCTGCCGATCCCCCGCCGCGGGGTTCTAAGTGCTATCTTTGCATGGGGTTGTTTTCGCGATTTTAGTTGGCGGAGCGAGGCGGGTTCACGCCGGCCGCTTTTTCAGCCGGGCACGTTTCGGCAACAGTGCCGGCCATTGCACGATGTGGTCCTCGAGATCTTCGTCGGCGATCTCGTTCTCGGTTCCCTGCACCCGCCCGCGCACGGAAACGCCGGCCTCATGCACGGTATTGGGATCACCCGAGATCAACGGGTGCCACCAGTAGAGGTCGCGGCCCTCGGAGACCAGTTTGTAGCCGCAGCTCGGCGGCAGCCAGTTCAGGGTTCGGACGTTTTCCGGGGTCAGCCGCACGCAGTCGGGAACCTTGGCGGAACGGTTCGGGTAGTCCTTGCAGGCGCACGAGCCCGAATCGAGCAACTTGCAGGAAACATGGGTGAAATAGATCTTGCCGGTATCCTCGTCCTCGAGCTTTTCCAGGCAGCAGCGCGCGCAGCCGTCGCACAGGCTTTCCCATTCGGCGCTGGACATCTCTTCCAACGTCTTGGTTTTCCAGAAGAATCCCTCCTGGGCGGAAACGGGCTTGGGCGGTGCGGTCATGAATTCAGGGTTTTGTGGATCGGATCGGTCTTGCGCCCTTCTAGGAGGTGCGATGCCCGCCGCGCAAGCAGGACAGCTCCAGCCTGCACAAAAAGCCGGGGGCAGCATTAGTCCTGATCATCAAAATAGTGAGCCAGACCATTGGTTTATAGCCCCCGCTCGGATAGAACAACCGCGAGTCCCCGAGGTTGCCGCGCGAGCCGTAAAAGCGCCTTGGGTTTGCCGCAACATGGAAGCAACACGTCTCGTTCGCGCCAAGCGCGCGCATGAGCGCCTACGAACCGATCAAGGGCCCCGGTGCGCCAGTTCATTCCAGCGCGATGGAAGCAAAAGATCCAGCATGTCATGCTGGATCTCGACGCGCGTATCGACTCGACGCTGTTCTCGTCGGGCAAGGGCGCCCGCGAACTCTATGAGCGCTTCTCGACCTTCATGGATCGCTTCTATGTCGGCCGCTGGAAGCGTTGGGTGTTCATCGAGCCGTTGTCGGAAGCCGCCACCATCGGTCTCGGCGGCCTGATCCTGATGCTGGCGCTCGCGGTGCCCGCGTTTCGCGAAACCGCCGACGACGACTGGCTGAAGAAGTCCGATCTGGCGGTGTCGTTCCTCGACCGCTACGGCAACCCGATCGGCAACCGCGGCATCAAGCACAACGACTCGATCCCGCTGGAAGATTTCCCGGACAATCTGATCAAGGCGACGCTGGCGACCGAAGACCGCCGCTTCTACGACCATTTCGGCATCGACATCGCCGGCACCGGACGCGCGCTCGTCACCAACGCGCAGGCCGGCGGCGTGCGCCAGGGCGGTTCGTCGATCACCCAGCAGCTCGCCAAGAACCTGTTCCTGAACAACGAGCGCACCATCGAGCGCAAGGTGAAGGAAGCCTTCCTCGCGATATGGCTGGAGACGCGCCTCACCAAGAACGAGATCCTGAAACTCTATCTCGACCGCGCCTATATGGGCGGCGGCACCTTCGGCGTCGACGGCGCGGCGCACTTCTACTTCAACAAGTCGGCGCGCGACGTCACGCTTGCTGAATCGGCGATGCTGGCCGGCCTGTTCAAGGCGCCGACCAAATACGCCCCGCACATCAACCTGCCGGCCGCCCGCGCCCGCGCCAACGTGGTGCTGGACAACCTCGTCGACGCCGGCTTCATGACCGAAGGCCAGGTGTTCGGCGCACGGCGTAATCCGGCCGTCGCCGTCGACCGCCGCGACGAGAATTCGCCGAACTACTATCTCGACTACGCCTTCGACGAAATGCGCAAGCTGGTCGACACGTTTCCGAAATCCTATACCGAGCGCGTGTTCGTGGTCCGCACCGCGATCGACATGACCGTGCAGCGTGCCGCGGAAGAAGCCGTCGAGAACCAGCTCCGCCAGTTCGGCCGCGACTATCATGCGACCCAGGCGGCGACCGTGGTCGCCGACCTCGATGGCGGCGTGCGCGCGATGGTGGGCGGACGCGATTACGGCGCCAGCCAGTTCAACCGCGCGGTCGACGCCATGCGCCAGCCCGGCTCGTCGTTCAAGCCCTATGTCTACACCGCCGCACTGTTGAATGGGTTCACCCCGAACTCGAAAATCGTCGACGGCCCGGTGTGCATCGGCAACTGGTGCCCGCAGAACTATGGCCACTCCTACTCGGGCTCTGTCACCCTGACGCAGGCGATCACCCGTTCCATCAACGTGGTGCCGGTGAAGATCTCGATCGCGCTCGGCGGCAAGTCGCCGAACCCGGCCAAGGCCGGCCGCGTCAAGATCACCGAGGTGGCGCGCCGCTTCGGCCTCACGGCGCCGCTGCCGGATACGCCGTCGATGCCGATCGGCTCCGACGAAGTCACCGTGCTCGAACACGCCGTCGCCTATGCGACGTTCCCGAACAAGGGCAAGTCGGTCAAGCCGCATGCCGTCCTGGAAGTGCGCACCGGCGCCGGCGATCTGGTCTGGCGCTTCGACCGCGACGGCAAGAAGCCGGTGCAGGCCATCCCCGCATCGGTTGCCGCCGACATGGCGGGCATGATGAGCCATGTCGTCAGCGAAGGCACGGCGCGGCGCGCCGCAATCGACGGCATTCCGACCGCCGGCAAGACCGGCACCACCAACGCCTATCGCGACGCCTGGTTCGTCGGCTACACCGGCAACTTCACCTGCGCGGTGTGGTACGGCAATGACGATTACTCGCCGACCAACCGCATGACCGGCGGTTCGTTGCCGGCGCAGACCTGGCACGACATCATGGTGGTCGCGCACCGCGGTGTGGAGGTCAAGGAAATCGCCGGCGTCGGCATGGGCGCGAAACTGCCGCAGGCCGCCCAACCCGCTCACGTCGCCGCCAATGCCAATGGTGCCTCGAAGATCCTCGAGACCAAGCCGGGACCGCCGCCGGTGCTCACCAAGCGCGGCGCCGATATCCTGGTGCGCGTCGAGAAGCTGCTCGACGAAGCCAGCAAGACCGCGGGCAAGACGTCGGCCAGCGAACCGGCCAGACCGACATCGTCGAGCGCGCTGGCCTTCCCTGACAATTACGTCGCAGCCGCCGGCGATCAGGCTCCATCGGCGCAGCGGAAGAACTAGTGCGGTGATTTTGCGGAGCACTGGCCTGTGCGGCTGATCTTCATCACTTTGCTCGCGCTGGCGCTCGCCACTGTCGTCGGCCTGGGCTCGACCTATATGACGGCGACGCGCGGCACCGATCTGGGCACGCTCACGATCGGCGCGTGGACGGCGCGGCCCAAGAGCGGCACCGCCGAAGTCGATCCCTATTCGCGCGCCTCGATCGCCCGCAGCGGTGAATTGCCGATCGGCACCGGCGACGGCATCGCTTTCTCGGCCACCTCAGACGACAAGAAGAAGCCGCTCGACGGACGTTGCGACGTCGTGGTCAGCGGCGTGACGCCGGCGGCGCGGTTCTGGACGCTGACGCTGTTCGACCGCAAGGGACACCTGGTTGCCAATTCGCTGCAGCGCTATGGCTTCACCAGCCAGGAAATCATCCGCAGCTCCGACGGCTCGTTCGAGATCCGCATCTCTGCGCGCTCACGCGCCGGCAACTGGCTGCCGACCGGCGGGATCGAGCGTTACGCGCTGATGCTGCGGTTGTACGATACGCCGGTAGGCGTGGCGACGCGGACCCAGCGCGACGCGCCGATGCCTTCCATCACCACGGTGGGCTGCCCATGATCCGGCTGCTGTTCACGATCATCGCGGGCGTGCTGCTCGGCGGCGTGGTGCATCTCGTCAGCGTGCTGGCGCTGCCGCGCATCGCCACCCAGGACGCCTATTCGCGGCTGACGCCGATGACCAGGGTCAACGCCGTGACGCCGCTCGCACTCGCCGACCCCAACAACGCGCCGATGCCGTTCATGGACCCGGCGTTCGCGGTTGCGATCTGCCGCTACGATTTGTCGGGTGGCCCGCTGAAGCTCACGGTGCCGGTCAGCCAGGCCTATACGTCGGTGTCATTCTACACCCGCAACGAGGTCGCCTATTACGCGATCAACGACCGCTCCGCCGGCCGCAAGGTGATCGAACTCGATTTGATGACCGAGGAGCAGCACAGCCAGTTGCCGGAGGATGAAGAAGTCACCGCCGCCGACCGGCTGATCATCGATTCCCCAACCACCACCGGATTGATCGTGCTGAAGGCGCTGGCGCCGGAGCCCGGCCTGATGCCGCAGGCGCAGGCTTCGCTGGCGGCGTCGCGCTGCACGATACAAACCGAAGCCCCGCCGCCGCCCAAGCAGCCCGAACCGGCACCGCCGCCGCCTGCCCCGGCACCAAAGGGCAAGCGTTGACGCCGCGCACCACGCGGGACCGCAAAGTTCAAGTGTGAGACATTAACCCTTCACGGTGACAGCGCGCCCGATCACGGGCTGGACGGCCACCGGCGGATTGGCGGTTTGCGCGGCGAGTTCGCCGATCAGGCGGTCGGCATCGGCCGCAATCCCGTCCGGCGCCTGGATCACCAGCCGCTCCAGCGCCCAGCGATAGGAGGAGATCCTCCGCTCGAGGCACTGCTGCACCCATTGCACGATCAGCGTGTTCTCTTCCATGCGGGCGACCGCGTCGGCCTGTTCGCGCGGCGACAGCTCCGACACCATCCTGAGGCTGGCGCTGCGCTTGCGGTCGAGTTCGATCACGCGGATGGCGGAGGCAAAGAACGGCTCGAACCGCGTGATGTCGTTGCGCACGTCCTCGATCAATTGCTGATAGCGCGACGTATGCGAGCGGTGCGGCTCGTCGATCAGGGCTCGTCCATAGGTGGTGCGGTCGAACACCACCTTCTGCCGCCACGGCGAGGGCAGCGGCTGGTAATCGCCGAACACGCTCTTCCAGGCCGGCCGCGACAGCGGCGGCTCGATCAGCGGGTAAGCAAGATCGCGAAGCTGGCGTTCGTTTTCGGTGAGCTGGAAATGCGACGGCTTGAGCCCGACACTGCCGGTCGCCTCGGCGCCCAGCCAGCGATGCATATCGTCGTTGCGGAAATCGGCGCGGGTGCGGCCGAAATCGCCGCCGCTGCAGCCGCCAAGGGCTGCACCCATCAGGATGAGTACAAGAGCCGGTCGTGACCGAAACCCGGCAGTCCGGATCGGATGGCACATCTCCGGCATTTCAAATGTCCGTTGTCAGGGGCGCCGACGGCGACGGCGGCCGGGAGCTGTACCTTCCTCCGGTCCGCGCCCGCCGCTCTCGTCGAGAGGACGTTCGATCCGGACAACCGGAAGGATCAGGATGGTCCCCATGCCATCGCGTGAAGCGCCATCCAGGATCGGCCGCCGCGCAGCTGCGTCCGCCGGAAATTCAATGATGGTGCCCATGTTCCGTTCTCTCTGGTTGCCGCACAGACCGTGATTTGGCCGGCGACATGCGATCATTCAGAACAGAACGTGGTTAACGGCATCTTAATCGCCGCCCGGCCCGGCCAATGAACGGCGGCTGTGGTTTATGCGATACCCGCAAAAGCTCGGCATTTTTTCAGGGGTTGTTTTCCTTAACCAGCCCTTAAAGCGCTTCCGCGTAGGCTCAACCAAGAGATTTCCAAGTCGCGTATACCTGACATGACCGCAGCAGCACTATTTCCGGGCTTCGACGGGCTGATGACGCTCTCCCGTCGCGAGGGCGTCGATATCCGCCCCACTTTGCTGCGCGTGCTGACCGACCTTTACGTGCAGGCCAGCGCACATTCCGCCGACGAAGAACGGCAGTTCGTCGAGTTGACGTCGCGCCTGATCGACCAGGTCGACGACGCCACGCGCGCGGCCGTGCGCGCCCGGCTTGCCGTCTATCCGGCGACACCCCTCGAGATCATGAACCAACTCGGACTGCGGCGCTCCCGCCCCGGTCAGACGGTGCCGCTCGCGCCGTCGATTGCCGCCGCAGCCCCGCCCGAAGCGGCTGCCCGGGTGCCGACCGAAGCGGAACTGCGGATGGCCTCCAGCCTGGCGATGCGGCCCAACGACGCCGCCGAAATCAGCGACATGTTCTTTGCGGCCACTGCCGGCGAGCGCGCCCAGATCCTGCACAATCTCAACGAGACGCCGCTAAAGGCCTCGGCGCGAATTCCGGCGGCGCGCGCCAAGCGTGCGATCGAGACGCTGGAGATGGCCGCGTTTGCCGAGGACGCCGACAGTTTCGCGCTGGAGATCGGCGAGGCGCTGATCCTGCCGGCGCGGATCGCGACGCAAGTGGTGAACGATCCCGGCGGCGAACCGCTGGCCTGCGCCGCCCGCGCGCTCGACATGCCGAGCGCCGCGTTCCAGCGGATATTGCTGTTCCTCAATCCGGAATTCGGCTCCTCGGTCCACCAAGTCTACCGGCTGTCGCGGCTCTACGACCGGCTGACCGAACGATCCGCGCTGGTGATGCTGGCGGCGTGGCGCGGCTCGACCATGGCGGTCACGCGCGCCAGATATCGCGCCGCGCTTTACGAAGACGAGCGCAATCGCGCCCGCTCCGCCCCCTCCCAGACGCGGCCCGCAGTACAGCCCGGAAGCGCGCCCAACGTGCGCACCGGCACCGACGGTTCGGGGCGGTAGACATAAAATATCGAAAACAACCCCATGCAAAGATAGGAACAGGCCGGCTCAGGCCTTCGCCAGATCGAGAAAATGCCGCCCTGCCCGGTCCTCGGTCTCGACGATCCAGGTGTCAGGATCGAACTTGATTTCCTTGGTAAGGCGCTCTTCCACCGACTGCTCCGGCACCGGCTGCGGCGACGCCGGCACGAACAGGCGCTCGGTCGGCCGGCTCTCGTCATAGACGGTCTGCGGCGCCGGCCCGTACAACATGGCGTTGCCGTCGAGGTGCGCCACCTTGACGAATACCGCACCGGCTTCTTCCGCGCCGCGGCGGCGCACGGCACCGAAGATGCCTTCGGTTTGGCAACGGCGCAGATAGGCCGCCACCCAGATACTTGATTTCAATCGCATGAGGCGGACGATAGGCCAGCGTTCTGGCTGGCGCCAGAGGTCACGGCCCGGCGCGATCCCTCGCTCAGTCATGATCTGCGTGCCGACCTCGCTCTCGCAGGAAGTCGGCACCGCTCTTGGTGCACAGGCCGGCGAAGCCAGGCTCCGCGAAGTCATTCTGAAGGGTGGCTTTAAGAGCGTGCGTCGCGCCACCGAGACGCCGTTCAACATGATCCTGGAAGCAAGGCCCTAGAGCGAAGGCCGACCCCTACTCGATCGGACGGCCGGTCATCGCGGTGAGTTCCTTCACCAGGCGGTCGGACATCTGTCCGGTCACCGGCAGCTTGCGATCGCGCTCGAATTTCGTGATTGCGGCCTGGGTGTCCGAGCCGATCGCGCCGGTCGGCTTCAACTGGCCATAGCCGTATTCGGTCAGCGCACGCTGCACCGACGCCACGCGGCGCGCGCCGGCGGATTGCGAGGAGGCCGGAATCGACGCCGGCGGCCTCATGACATGGGGTGTCGCAGCCGCAGCGGTCCCGGTCGGTTTGGCTGCCGGAACGGCAGTGCTGGAAGCTGCAGCGGGTGCCGAACCAGTCGATCTGACCACCAGATTGGTCATTGGATCAGTGGTCTTGGGGTCAGTAGATTTTGGATCAGTGGTTTTGGCGTCGGCGTTCCTGCTCTCGACGGGTTTCGATTCCGGCGGCGATGGCTCGGCGGGACGCACCGCGAGTTCAACCGGACGCGGACGAGGCAACGGGTTCACAGCCACCGGCGCGGCCGCCGGCAACGTCACGACCGAGCCGAACATCGGCGACGGATGACGGCCGGCCTGCAAAAACAAAGCGTTGGTGAGGATGGCACCGATGGCGGCAACCGCCAGCGCGCCGGCCAGCATGTCCTTCGGACTGTGCAAGAGCATGCGCATCACAAATCCACGCTCTTCCACGTCGATTGCAGCCGCTTTCGCGCCACGGCGGCGCGGCATCTCGTCGTCCTCGATCATTCGCTTAGGCACGTTTCTTCACCTGATGGGCTTGGTCTTGTAATCCCGATCGCAGCGCCGGCTTCAGCGTCGCGATGTTACTCGAAGGAGCTTGGCTCGACGGCATTTGGCTCGAATACTCTTCCGCCGCGGATGGCGTGAAGGCAAGCGGCAACACCACGGTTACCGTGGTCCCCTCATCCACCTTGCTCTGCACACTCACCTCGCCATGGTGCAATCCGACCAGGCCCTTCACGATCGACAACCCGAGGCCGGTGCCTTCGTGCTTGCGCTGATAGGTCTTGCCGGCCTGGAAGAACGGATCGCCGATCCGCTTGAGATCGTCGGGTGCAATGCCGACGCCGGTATCGGTGATGCGAAGCATCAGGCGCGAGCCCTCGACCGCAGCGGAGACCGTGACATTGCCGCCGCGCTCGGTGAACTTGATGGCATTGGCGACCAGATTGAGCACGATCTGCTTGAAGGCGCGCGGATCGCCCGTCATCAGGGGCAGGTCTTCCGGCGCACGGGTGACGAGATCGACGCCGTTCTCGCGCGCTTTCAGGGCCAGCAGGTTGCAGCAATGCAGCAACGCCGCACGCGGCGCGAATGGCTCCGGCGAGATCTCGAAATTGCCGGATTCCATCTTGGACATGTCGAGAATGCCGTTGACGACCGATAGCAGATGCTGCCCGGAATCGTTGATCAGCTGCGCGTATTCCTTGCGCCGCGCAGCATCGATCATCAGCACGTCTTCCTGAACGATCATCTCGGAGAACCCGATGATGGCGTTGAGCGGCGTGCGCAGTTCATGGCTCATGGTGGCGAGGAAACGCGTCTTGGACGCATCCGCCCGTTCGGCGGCGGTGCGCGCCAACTCCAGCGCGTGCTCCTGCACCTTGCGGTCGGTGACGTCGCGCATCACGGCGACGACTTCGGCCTCGGGCGAGGCAGGCTCGAGCGGCCGGCAACGCATCTCGACCCAGATGAAATCGGAGTTGCCCTGCCCGCGGCCAATATCGCGCCGCAGCCGGAACTCGACGCTGCGCGCCTCGCCGCCACGGGCGGCGTCCGACAACGCGGTCAGATAGGCCGGCCGATCGGCCACGTGGACGCGGTCGAACAGACCGTGACCTGCAAGCCGCGCAACTGAAGTGCCCAGCATGGCTTCCGCCGCCGGCGAAATGAACTGCACAGCGCCGTTGCGGCTGTGGCGTGAGATTACGTCGCTCATGTTGAGCGCCAGCAGGCGATAGCGGTCTTCCTCGACACTGAGCAGCGCTACGCTGGTACGCGCCAGCGATTCCGAGCCAAAGGCGAGACCGACGGCATAGAGCGTCGCCGCTGCGATTCCGGCCCCCATCAGGACGCCGCGCAGCGCCGCGTTCGGCTCCGCCACCGGCAACAGCTCGAAATGCCCGAGCGCGATCAATAGTGCCGCACAGGACAACGCCAGCGCGGAGGCAAATGCGACGACGCGGCGCGAGGCCGAGAGCGCGGCCTCGAGCGGAACCACGACCAGCCCGACCGCGGCAAAGGATTCAATGCCTCCGGTCGTCGCGGCGACCATTATGACGAGACCGGCCAGCGCCAGCGACGACAGAATGTGTGCGCCATCGTAACGGCCGGTGCGCGACAGGAACCAGGACAGCAGGATCGGTGCGATCAGCCAGGCGAAAGCCGCAACCTCGATCGCCGTCGGCGCACCGCGCATCGCCAGATAGACCGGGAACGCGGCAAAGGCAGCGAGGCTGCCGAGCAGCCGCGGCGCCATAAAGGCGCGATGACGCGCGCGCGTCAGCGCATCATATCGTGCGGACGGATGCAGCAACGCATCGAGACAATCGCGGATGATACTCAAAACACTCACGGCTTTTGCGCTTCGGCTTGTTGGTCTGGCAGGTTGGCTTTGCAGACGCGCCGGAACGCCCCCTTTATCGTTGGTCCACCGTGTCAGAGTGAACTTAAGCGAACGCTAAGGCACGCCAGCCGGGCGGCAAACGCCGTGCATTCGCGGAGCTTTCGCCCGTCACGGAACGCTCATTCGACGCGGATGGTGAACGACAGGTTTCCAGGGCGATCGATCTATGGTTTCGAAATGGTAGACGGCCAACGCACGCCCACTTTTTCGTGTGCGCGAACATCAATCGAAAATTTACGCCGAATCAAATCATTGGGATTTTCGGCGAAATTCCGGCGAATTTACCTCAATGCAAACACTTGCGATTTATCGACGGCTGATAGTCAGGAGCCAACCTGCGGACATAACCGCAACAGGACCAAAGAAACGACCGGGGTCGCGAGATGTTCTTTCTGCTTCGCATGGTGTTCTGGCTCGGGCTTGTGCTCGTGCTGCTGCCCAGAGAAAAGACGCCTGAATCGGACAAGCTGCCGCAGATCGGCGCGTCCGAAGCCGTATCGGCTGCGACCGCTGCCGTCTCCGACGTGGGCCAGTTCTGCAAGCGCCAGCCGGCGGCCTGCGAAGTCGGCGGCCAGGCCGCGACCGTGATCGGCCAGCGCGCCCAGGACGGCGCGCGCAAGCTGTATCAGATCATCACCGACAAGCCGGACAAGCCGGACAAGAAGACGCCGGATCACACCGGTTCAATCGCCGGCCCTGACGAGGCCGAAGCGAAGCTGGCTGAAGCCGCAGCACGCGGCGATACGCTGACGCAAGACGACCTTGCAACGGAGTGGCGCGGCACGTCCGCGCGCTGAGGGCTGGAAAATAGGCCCGGAACCGGTTCCATTTTCATCGCATTCGTCCCACCCGCATCCTATATAACGGCTTGGATAGAGGACGCGGGCCACGATGACGATCGACGAGATCAGGGAAAATTTTGAGCTGCTGGACGAGTGGGACGACCGTTACCGGTATGTCATCGAGCTCGGCCGCACGCTGGCGCCTATGCCGGAAGCCGAGCATTCGGCGGCCAACAAGGTCAACGGCTGCGCCAGCCAGGTCTGGCTCGCCAAGCAGTTCGACCGCAGCGGAAAAGAAGAACCGCGTCTGAATTACCTCGGCGACAGCGACGCCCACATCGTCCGCGGCCTGATCGCGATCCTGCTAACGCTCTATTCCGGGCGCACCCCGCAGCAGATCCTGTCGACGGATGCGATTGCGCTGTTCGACGAACTCGGATTTCGCGAGCATCTGACGCCGCAGCGCTCCAATGGCCTGCGCTCGATGGTCGAGCGTATCCGCGCCGATGCGCGCGAGGCGCTTGCGACGGCTACGTAGACGCCGTCGCTGCCTGCGACAAACGCGAAGCATTTGCGCAAAGAGCCAACGGCTCCCACAACGGGGCTATTTCCGCTTCCGCGCCTGCTGGCCGAGGCCCATTTTCTTGGCGAGTTGCGAGCGGGCTACCGCGTAATTCGGCGCGACCATCGGATAGTCGGGCGGAAGGCCCCATTTGTCGCGGTATTGCTCCGGCGTCATGTTGTACTGTGCGCGCAGATGGCGCTTCAGCGACTTGAAGCGCTTGCCGTCCTCGAGACAGATCAGGTACTCGGGGGTCATCGATTTCTTGACGGACACGGCCGGCTTTGCCGGTTCGAGCGACGTCTCGATCCGGCCGGTCGACACCCGAAGCAGCGCAGCGTGAACCTGGCTGATCAGGTTCGGGATGTCAGCGGCCGGCGTCGGATTGTTGCTGAGATAGGCCGAGACGATACTGGCGGTCAGTTCGACGGGCGTTTTGCCGGCGGAATCGGTCATGGCTCAACCTTCCTGGGAATCGCAAACGCCATCCTGGGATCGCGATGCGCGAGCGGTGTAGTGCTGAAAGTATCCGGCCGCGCCTATACGCGCACGGAATCCAGTACGACTTGGCAATATGAACGAATTACCCGAAATCTGACAAGAACAGCGGCGTTTTATTTTCAACCCGGACGCTGAGCCAAGTATTGTTCGCTTCAGGACCGCTGATCGAGATGGGTGCGCAACTCGTCGATGGAAGCAAAGCGCATCATGCCCTCGGGCATCTGGGCTTCGATCGAACCGTCCGAATAGAGCGAATAGGCCATGCCGTCGACGACGCCCGATTTCAGCACTGTTACGGCCGGCTGTTCCCCGCTTCGAGCGTCGGCGTCGGCGAAGGTCGACGGTGAGCGCGGGCCGCGCCGTTGCGGCGGCACCTCGCCGGGCTTGGAACGTTCCGATTTCGGCCAGGCATCGTCGAACGACGGCGGTTGCGCTTCGGCCGGCGGCGGGGGCGGCGGCGCCGCCGGCGGATTGGGGCGCAGATCCGGCGACAGCAGATCCGGCGGCAGCGGCTCGCTGGTCCTCACCTGCGCGCGCTCGCGCTCTTTTCGCGACGTCGAGGAAAACAACAGATTGCGCTTCGGCTTGGGCGCGGCCTCCGCCGGCTCAGGTGCCGTCGGCACATCGCCGCGCGGGCGCTCGCGTGTCGTCTCATCCTGCCATGGCGGCGGAGACAACGACGCGGCAGGCTCAACGCCGCCCGCACTCTCGACGGCCTCGGGCATGAGCGGAAAGCCGCCATCGCCCGGGGCTGTTACCATGGCCTCGCCGCGCGGCTGGGCTATCCCGGCACCGAGCCGCCGGCCGATGGTCTTCAGTTCCCGCACCGCCACCCAGAGCCCGAGCATGATCGCGCCCGTGCAAAACCCGGTCACGCCGGTGAGGATCAGCGTGTTGCCGGTGCTGAATTCGTTGATCGTGATTCCGTAGCCAATCGCCATCAGGCCCGCCAAAACAAGGCCGAGACCCGCGACCAACATGCCAACCATCATCGAACTAACCCCCCGGCTGCGCCCGAAATGCCCGCAAGCCGCCTACGCCACGATACCGTCATAATGTGTGCATCGCCAACCAGCAATTCTGCCCAGAGTTCCTCAAAAAACTGTTCGCGGCGAAAGCATTTCCGGGCAAAACTTAAGGTGCCGATCGTGCCATTCAGCTGGCGTTCAGCGCCGTCCGTATATCTACGGCCTACCAATTACCGCCGATTTATTGCATTGCATCAGGCGATTAGACCACAATTCTCAATTACTTGAAAATGGAACTGCGCTATATGGATGCCGGGGAAAGAGGCTCAAGAGCGCAAACGCTGGGCCAAAGGGGACACCGGATTAGCCAATAGTCATGTCAGCCATCACGACATCTGCCGTCGACACGCCCGTGCGGCGCTCGATGGAGCGGACTTGGGACGACCTTGCCATGGTCGTGCTGGCCGCGGTCACCCTGGTCGCGGGTCTGACCTTCCGTGATTACGGATTGGGCTGGGACGATTATACCCACGCCGAATATGCCGAACTGTTGCTGCGCATGTACGGTTCCGGCTTCAAGGATGTCGGCGCATTGTCGTTCGCCAATCTCTACATGTATGGCGGCGGCTTCGACATGGCGGCGGCGCTGCTCCACAAGGTCGTCCCGCTCGAACTGTTCGAAACCCGCCGCCTGCTCGGCGCCGTCGTCGGCGTCATCGGCCTTGCCGTGACATGGCGGCTGGCGCGGCGCGTCGGCGGTCCGCTGGCCGGGCTAGCGACGCTGTTGCTGCTGGCGCTGTGCCCGACCTTCTACGGCCACATGTTCATGAACCCGAAGGACGCGCCATTCGCGGTCTCGATGGTGATCCTGATCCTGGGGCTGGTTCGCCTCGCCGAGGAATATCCGCAGCCCTCGCCGCGCACCATCCTGATCGTCGGATTTGGTGCCGGCCTTGCCATCGGCTGCCGGGTTCTCGGCGGGCTGGCGGTGGTCTATGCCATGGTCGGTTTCGTGCCGCTGCTGATCGAGGAATTCCGTACCCAAGGCGCGCGCGAAGCCGCCCGTCGCTTCGGCCATGTGGTTTACGCGCTGCTGCCGGGTCTCGTGTTCGGTTACCTGCTGATGGGCCTGGTGTGGCCGTGGTCGATCATGGAGCCGGGCCACCCGTTCCAGGCACTGACCTATTTTTCGCATTTCTTCGAAAAGCCCTGGAAGGAAATGTTCGACGGCGCGCTGGTGTCGGTGCCGGACATGCCGTGGTCGTATCTGCCGACGCTGTTCGCGTTGCAGCTTCCCGAAGTATTGCTGGCGCTGTTGTTCGCCGGCATCGTCGGCACTTTCATGTCGCTGTCGCGCGGTGACGTGCCGGCCCGCCGCAAGACCATCCTGTTGATGCTGACGATGGCGGCAACGCTGCCGCTGGTGATCGCGATGGTAAAGCGGCCCGCGCTCTACAACGGCATCCGGCATTTCGTGTTCGTGATCCCGCCGATGGCGGTGCTGGCTGGCGTCGCCTTCGGCCTCGGCATGACCTGGCTGAAGGAAAACCGCCGCAGCTGGCAGCCCGCAGCACTCGCGGCGTTCGCGTTCGGCCTGTTGCTGCCGCTCAGCGAAATGATCCGCCTGCATCCATACGAGTACACCCACTTCAACCACATCGCCGGCACGGTCCGCGCCGCCGACAATTTCTTCATGCTGGATTATTGGGGCCTGGCGCTGAAGCAGGCTTCCGACGGCCTGCGCGAGGAACTGGTCGAACGGCAGGAAGCCGCGCCGAGCGGGCGCAAGTGGAAGGTTGCGGTGTGCGGCCCGCAGCGCCCGGCGCAGGTCGCGCTCGGTCCGGATTTTACCATCGGCTGGGACAGCAACGCCGCCGACTTCGCGATGACGCTGGGCGAGTTTTATTGCAAAGGCCTCACCGCGCCTGTCATCGTGGAAATCAAGCGCGACGACGTCGTGTTCGCGCGCGTCTACGACATCCGCGGCCGCAGCATTTCATCCCTGCTCTCCATTCCGGCACCGTAGCTTTCCTCAACGCTACGGCATAACAGCCAGCTCCTGGCCGCACCTTGCTGTGGCGCGGGCGCAGGGCTAGCTTGCGGGCGAAATCAACAACACACGGGAGAACCGGTCATGTCGCCAGCCGAAGCTCGCCTCAAGGAAATTCCGTCCGGCATGACCGACGCCGAGTGGAACCAGCGCGTCAATCTCGCCGCCGCCTACCGGCTGGTCGCGCTGTATGGCTGGGACGATCTGGTCGACACCCACATCTCGGCGCGGGTGCCCGGCCCCGAGCATCACTTCCTGATCAACCCCTACGGCCTGATGTTCGACGAGATCACGGCTTCCAGCCTGGTCAAGGTCGACCTCGACGGCAACCAGCTCACCCAGAGCGAGTACAGCATCAACCCGGCCGGCTTCACCATCCATTCGGCGATCCATGAGGTGCGCGAGGATGCCGGCTGCGTGCTTCATCTGCACACGCCCGACGGCACCGCGGTCGCGAGCTGCATGGAAGGCCTGCTGCCGATGAACCAGACCGCGCAACTGGTCACCCATGATCTTGCCTATCACGACTATGAAGGCATCGCGCTGGACCATGACGAGCGCCCGCGGCTGCAAAAGGACATCGGCAACAGGAACCACATGCTGCTGCGCAATCACGGCACGCTTACCGTCGGCCGCTCGGTCGCATCGGCTTTCGAGCGCATGTACCATCTGGAGCGGGCCTGCACGATGCAGGTGCGCACCCGCATGCTCGGGCCATCAGCCTATCCGGTCGAGCCGGCCGTGGTCGACAAGAACGCACAATTGTTCAGCAACCCTGATCGTGCGGAAATGCGCTCGACCAACCTGGTGTGGCCGCCGCTCTTGCGCAAGCTCGACCGCATCGACCCGAGCTACCGGACCTGACGCCCGCACGCGGGCGAACAGCGCGAAAGGTTCAGCGACGTGACTATTCTGGTGACCGGCAGTTCCGGCCATCTCGGCGAAGCGCTGCTCCGTACCCTGCAGGCTGAGCGGCGTGAAGCCATCGGTATCGACGTTCGACCCGGCGCGTTCACGCAAGCTTGTGGCTCGATCACCGACCGCGGCTTTGTGCGGCAATGCATGAAGGGCGTCACGGCCGTGCTGCACGCCGCGACGCTGCACAAGCCGCATGTGGTGACCCACAGCCGTCAGGACTTTGTCGACGTCAACGTCACCGGCACGCTCAACCTGCTCGAGGAGGCCACCGCCGCCGGCGTCACGGCGTTCGTCTACACCAGCACCACCAGCGTGTTTGGCGACGCGCTGGTGCCGCCACCGGGCGAGCCGGCCGCCTGGGTGACGGAAGACGTCGTCCCGGCGCCGAAGAACATCTACGGCGTCACCAAGGCGGCCGCCGAGGATCTGTGCCAGCTGTTCGCGCGCAACCATTCACTCGGCGCCATCGTCCTGCGCACCTCGCGGTTCTTTCCCGAGGAAGACGACAACCGCGCCATCCGCGAGTTCTATGCCGACGCCAACGTCAAGGCCAACGAATTTCTCTATCGCCGCGTCGATATCGAGGATGTGGTCAGCGCGCATCTGCTGGCCATCGACCGCGCGCCATCGGCAGGCTTTACGAAATACATCATCAGCGCCACGACGCCGTTCTCGCGTGACGACATCGTGGAATTGCGCCGCGACGCGCCGCTTGTGCTGCGCCGCTACGTGCCCGGCTTTGAGGCGGAATATGCGCGGCGTGGCTGGACGATGATTTCCGGTATCGACCGGGTATACGTCAACGCCAAGGCGCGCGCGGAACTCGGCTGGCAACTGCGCCATGATTTCCGCAGCCTGCTGGCGCGGTTGCAGACCGATGACGACATCCGCAGCCCGCTCGCCCGCGCCGTGGGCCGCAAGGGCTATCACGACCGCGTCTTCCGCGACGGGCCCTACCCGCTGGCGTAAGCGCCCATGCCGGAATTCACCGGCTATCGGAATTGAAAATTCAGGGAATTGGGTGTAGATTGTTCGCCAACGACCTCTGCACTACCGAATCAAAACGCCGCCCAATTCCGGGCGGCGTTTTTATTTGCGAAGCTATTTCGGCGTTTCCGCGAATGCCGCCAAAATCCGCGCCCAGGAGCGGATGCCCTTGTGAAAGCTCTTCAGGTCGTACTTCTCGTTCGGCGAATGGATGTTGTCGTCGTCGAGGCCGAAGCCGACCAGCACGGTATCCAGGCCGAGCGTGCGCTTGAAATCCGCGACGATCGGGATCGAGGCGCCCGAGCCGATCAGCAGCGCTTCCTTGCCCCACTCGTCGGTCAGCGCGCGCTTGGCGGCCGCCAGCGGCTTCATGTTCCAGTCGAGCGCGATCGCCGGCGCGTTGGAGTGATCGATGAATTCAGCCTTGCAATCGCCGGGCAGCCGCGTCGTCACATAATCGCGGAACGCTTTTCGGATTTTGTCGGGGTTCTGCCCCTCCACCAGCCGGAACGAGACCTTTGCGGAGGCTTCGGCAGCGATCACCGTCTTCGAGCCTTCGCCGGTGTAGCCGCCGATGATGCCGTTGATATCGCAGGTCGGGCGCGAGGAGACCTGCTCGATCAGGAGACGGTCCGTCTCGCCGGCCGGAAGCGAAAGGCCGATCGGCTTCAGGAATGACTCCGGCGTCAGATTGAGATTTTTCCACTGCGCCAGGATATCCGGCGGCAGATCCTTCACGCCATCGTAGAAGCCGGGAATGGTGATGTGCCCGTTGTCGTCGTGCAGGCCGCCGAGAATACGCGTCAGCACCCGGATCGGATTCTGCGCGCCGCCACCGAAGATGCCGGAATGCAGGTCGCGGTTGGCCGCCTTGATCTTGACCTCGTCATACACCAGCCCGCGCAATGACGTGGTGATCGCCGGCGTGTTCTGGTCCCACATGCTGGTGTCGCAGACCAGCGCGAAGTCCGCCTTCAGGTCAGCCTTGTTCTGTTCGAGGAACGGCACGAAGTTTTTCGAGCCGACCTCTTCCTCGCCCTCGATGACGATGGTGACGTCGACCGGCAGCGAGCCCGCGACCTGCTTCCAGGCGCGGCAGGCTTCGACGAAGGTCATCAACTGCCCTTTGTCGTCCTCCGCCCCGCGCGCGACAATGATCTTGCGGCCGTCGGCATGGTCGGTCACCACAGGCTCGAACGGCGGACGGTGCCACAGGTTCAAGGGATCGACCGGCTGCACATCATAGTGCCCGTAGAACAGTACGTGCGGCCGCCCATCCTTACTGCCGTTCATCCTGGCGACGATCGCAGGGTGCCCTGCCGTTGGACGCACCTCCGCCGTGAAGCCGAGCGTCGCGATGTCCCTGGCCAGATGATCGGCGGCCGCCTTGCAGTCGCCGGCAAAGGCCGGGTCGGCCGAGATCGACTTGATCCGCAGCAACGCGAACAGCCGTTCGAGGCTGTTGTCGAAATCCGCGTCGATGCGGTCGAGGACCGGTTGAAGCTGTGCGTTGGCCATCACTGATATCCCTTGGCTGTGGGCATTGTTGTCGGGGCGGTTTGTAGCCCGCTTGTGGACTGAGGCAAAGCGGCGGCGGCATACGCGGTGGGCGGATGCAGGATGTGCCAGACCAGCCCCGCCACCAGCAGCGCGGTTGAGGCCAGATTATTGCCGTAGGCCTGCAAGTCGTTCGGAAAGATTGGGAGAGACAGGCACAACATCCCGCCTGCGACGGCCAGAAGCGCCCAGGTGCCGGCCCTCACCGCAGGCCGCGGGTCATAAGCGGCGCGATGGATCAGAACCGTCATCGGAAAGAACAGCCACATGAAATAATATTGACGGGCCAGCGGCGAGGCGACCGTCATCAGGCAGAACAGGATGCCGAGTTCCTCGGCATCCGACCGTTCCGTCCGCCGCGACGCCGGTGGCATCACCGCGATGTAACCGATCCCGATCGCAAGCGAGACCGCCAGCACGATCCAGTTCGCGGTCTTGAAGTCGAGGTTGGCGACATTCATCGTGCGAACCGGCTTGGCCGGATCTTCCTGATTGTAGTTCATCGGCCGGGTCAGGCGGTGCGTCACCGCGATGATGGATTGATTGACCCACGACCAGTTCTGCTCGTCGCGCTGGCCGAACCCCTTTTCCGAGGTCGAGCCCACCATGCCCTGATACCAGGTCTTCAACTCGGCAACGTTGTGCTGGAAACCGCGGAACGGCGCCGGCAGCACGAACAGAAACACGACCAGAAACACCAGCATGCTCGCGGCGGCCGCCCACTGCCTGCGCCAGACCAGATAGGGCAACACCGCCACCGGAAAGACCTTGATCGCCGTGGCGAGCGCAAACATGCTTCCCGCCATCCATCCGCGCTGATCGCGCAGCAGCCAGAATCCGTACAGCATCAACGCCAGCAGGACGAGGTTGGGCTGTCCGAGGTCGAACATGTCGAACACGAAGGTAATGGTGACAAAGCCCGGCAGTGCTTCGAGCCAAGGGCCGGGCTTTTGACCCGACCCTGCCATCGCGTGCGAATACTGCGCCGTCATCCACCACGCGACCACGTTGAGGAACGACAGACACAGATAAAGCGGGACCTTGCCGAAGTAGCTCGGAATCGCCAGCAGCAGCGCCGACAGCGGCGGATAGATGAAGTCGAGGGTCCCCCGCGTCACCCGCAGGTAAAGATCGCCGCCGCTAAGCACTTGCTGGCCGGCCCAATACCAGAGCGCGTAATCTTTGGTTTTGCCGTTCCCCCAGATTTCGGGAACCAGAACGTCGGCCGTCAACCCGATGCAGGCAACGATAAAGAGGACATCCAGCGGACGTCGCAAAGATGGCCATCTAAGCACGAGGATAACTCACTTTCATGGTGGGTGACGGTGCACGGCGGCCGCACGCAGAAGCGACCACCATCTCTTGCACCATCCAGGGCGTCAATTCGGGATGATCATGGCTCTTGCTTGGCCCTGATCTCGTAAATCCTGGTAAGCAGACCCTTGTTCAGTGTGGCGTGGGCAATGGCTGCGAAATCGGGCTTTTGAGCGATGATCTCGGAGAGTTCTGAAGCCCTCAGAATCGCGAAGGCAGGCGGCTTCATATTCTCTATATCCTTCAGCCCCACCATGCGAACAGGGGCGGCGGCGTACGCCAGCGTGTTCAAATCGACACTGGTGGTGACATAGAGCGTAGCCGGCCTGGTTTCCCTGACCGCGGCGATCGCCTGCGCCGATACCTTCGATTGACTGAACGCGGCCGGAGCGAGTGGGATGATAATCCAGCCGAGCAGAATGAGGGCCGTCGATATCCCGGTCACCACCGTGTTGCTGACGGCAATGAGGTTGGACCGTGCGGCCCACCACCGGTCAAACAAGATCCCTCCCAAGACGGCGAGCGCCAGGTTGGCGGGCATCGCATAGCGCGTCGCGACACCGCCGGGCCAGATCAGCAGCATCATCGACGCGACCGTCGCATAAAGGATGACGGCAAGCACGAGATCGCGCTCGCGGCCGAAGGCGTTCCGCGCCAGCGCGGCGATTGCCGGAAATAGCAGGAGCGAACCTGGCAACCATTCCACCAGGAAGAGGCTGATGACAAAATCCAGGTGATCCCTGAACCATTGCATCATCGTCATTCCTTCGGACAACCGCGAATGGGCGATCCAGCCCGTTACGTCGCCGGGAATCATCACCATCCAATACCAGGCCGCAACGATCAGCCCGGCCATTGCGTTGGCCAGCACGAAGCCCGGCAGATCGCTCCAACGCCGCTTCACGAGCAGGTAGGTTCCGACGCCCAGCGCAAAATAGGCAATTGGCTGCGGGCCTTTGGCGAGGCCGGCCGCCGCGAGCAGAAGACCGATTGCGAGCCACCGGAAAATTGAAATGTATCCGGAGGAAACGCCCTTCCACCACAGGAAGAAACCTCCGAACAGCAGGACCGACAACGTCACATCAGGCTCGGCGGTGACGAACTTCTGACTGACCATCGGACAGGCAAACCAGCAAAGCGCGCCAAATACCGCAGGCGCTTTGCGGGTATGCGGCAACACCAGGTTGAAGACCATCAGCCCGCCGGCGAGCAGAAACAGCAAATGCGGCAAGCGGGCCGACCAAACCGAAACTCCACCCGAGAGCTTTCCGATGGCTGCGGCAATCCACGACAGCAGAACGGGGCGCTCGATGTACCGAACGCCGTACAGATGTGGCGACAGCCACTGCCCGTCCTCAACAGCGCCTCGCGCCAGTCCGATAACCGTGCCCTCTTCGAAATGGGCGCCCCGTAGCGAGACGGCTGGAAACGCCATCAGCGCCCAAAGCAACACGACCCAGACCCAGCCCGGAATATCGGCGCCTCGGAGATACGCGACCTGACGCAAGAACCACGTCCATACGTATTCCGTGACGGCCGTCGAGCCGCCAAGCTGGTCCGCCTTTCGCTCCATCTAATCCCCTAACCGGCAAGCCATCGGACCGCCGAATCCATGACATCCGGCGGTCGTCCAAATTGCGTTTCGGCGCTCCGTGAGACCCAAAAAGTTTATCGGCGCAGAAGTCCGCCAAGCGCGCCGCGCACCAGCGCCCGCCCGACCGAACTGCCGAGCGAGCCACCGACCGATTTGCCGAGATCGGCCACAACGCCGCCGATCACCTTGTTGGTGACAGAGCGCGTGACGTCTCGCGCAATGACCTGGCCGGTCGACAGCCGGCGGCGCCCGGTGTTGGTTCCGAAGATGGTGCCGACGATCGCGCCGATCTGTCCGAGGATTCCACCACCGCCACCGCCATCCGATCCTTCCGCCGGCGCGGCCGTTCCCGCCACGCGCTTCAGCAGCATCTCATAGGCGGAGTCAGCATCAACCGCGGTGTCGTATTTTCCTTTCACCGGGCTCTTGTTCATGATCGCCCTGCGTTCCTCCGGCGTGATCGGCCCGATCCGTCCCGTAGGCGGCCGGATCATCACACGCTCGACCATCGTCGGCGTGCCGCCGCCTTCGAGGAACGACACCAGCGCCTCGCCCTTGCCAAGTTCCATGATGACCCGCGCGGTGTCGAGCTTCGGATTGGGCCTGAAAGTCTGTGCTGCCGCCGCCACCGCCTTCTGGTCGCGCGGCGTAAACGCGCGCAGCGCGTGCTGCACGCGGTTGCCCAATTGGGCGAGCACCTTGTCGGGCACGTCGATCGGATTTTGCGTGACGAAATAAACACCGACGCCCTTGGAGCGGATCAGCCGGACCACCTGCTCGATCTTGTCCATCAGCGCCTTCGGCGCGTCGGTGAACAACAGATGCGCCTCGTCGAAGAAGAACACCAGTTTCGGCTTCGGCAGGTCGCCGGCTTCCGGCAATTCCTCGAACAGCTCCGACAGCATCCATAACAGGAAGGTCGCGTAAAGCCGCGGGCTCTGCATCAGCTTGTCCGCGACCAGGATATTGACGATGCCGCGGCCATCGCTGTTGGTTTTCATGAAATCCTTCAACAGCAATGCCGGTTCGCCGAAGAATTTCGCGCCGCCCTGGTTCTCCAGCACCAGAAGCTGGCGCTGAATGGTTCCAACCGTCGCCTTGGAGACATTCCCGAAGCCCTGTGCGGCCTTCCTGATCGGCGCCAGCAGATCCTCTTCGGCATCCGGGCCCTTCTTGGCAGTATTAGGCACGATGGCGTCCAGCAGCGCGCGCAGATCCTTCATATCGATCAGCGTCAGGCCGTTCTCGTCCGCGACACGGAACGCAACATTGAGGACGCCCTCCTGGACGTCGTTCAAATCGAGCATCCGCGACAGCAGCAATGGTCCCATTTCCGTGACGGTGGCCCGGACCGGATGGCCCTGCTCGCCGAACACGTCCCAGAATACGGTCGAGAACTGATCGGGCTGAAAGTTGAGCCCCATCTCGCCCGCGCGCTTGAGGATAAAGTCCTTGGCCTCGCCGACTTCGGAGATCCCGGACAGGTCGCCCTTGATATCGGCTGCGAAAACCGGAACACCGGCACGCGCGAACCCTTCCGCCATCACCTGCAGGGACACGGTCTTGCCGGTTCCGGTCGCACCGGTAACAAGGCCGTGCCGATTGGCGAGCGCGAGCGTCAGCCAGGCTGTCTGTTCGCCCTTGCCGATAAAAATTTTCTCGTCGGTATCGGCTGTCTTGCTATCGGGGGTCGCCATCACATCGCCTCTTCGCGCGCATCGGGGAAGTTCGGTCGCCAAGCAACGCCATCATATCGCATCCTGCCGGTCGATTGAAACCGTCCATGGACAGGACGTAGCCCGGGCCTTGCAGACCCTGTCTCATACTTTTCTCCAAGTCGGGTAGAATACAAAAGGCCGCAGTGCGGTAACATGGCGTGAATCCCGCATTCACTCTTGCATTGCTGCAACACCGACAAGCGATCTAGAACCAAAATCGCCTTCGCGTGCGCGGATCGCTTGTATTTCAGGTCGCAGGCGCTCAAGATAAATTCACAAGGTACGACCCGGTAACAAACCGGCTGAGGGCGGGGCAATATGGACGAACTGATTGGACGGCTGGCCACCAAGGTCGGCATCGATAGCGTTGTCGCTGAAAAAACCATCGGCATCGTTCTGAGTTTCCTCCGTAACGAGGGGCCTTCCGACAAGGTTCAGGCTCTGATCGACCAAATTCCAGGCGCCGAGGCTGCGATCGCTGCCTCGAACAGCAACAGCGGCCTCTCCAGATTGATGGGCGGCGGGCTGATGGCGCTCGGCACCAAGCTGATGGCGCTTGGTCTGGGCATGAACGAGATTCAGAACGTGGCGCGTGAACTTTTCCGGTTCGGCCGCGACAAAATCGGAGCGGACAAAATGGGCGAGATCATTTCGGGGACACCGGGGCTCAGCCAGTTCGCCTGAAACACCCCCTTCAGCCTGCGCACCTTCCTTTGCATCGAGTATCATGACATATCCCCTCTCCGAGATCGAAGGCCTGACCGCCTATTCCGCCTCGAAATTCAAATCGCTTGGCATTCGCACGACCGAGGCGCTGCTTGAAGCCGCCCGCACCGTCAAGGGACGCAAGGCGCTCGCCGCTAAGACTGGGATCAGCGAACAGCAACTGCTCGAATGGGCCAATTTCTCCGACTACATGCGGATTCCCGGGATGGGCAAGGCCAAGGTTGGGCTGGTGCGCGCCGCCGGCGTGCCGACGGTTCGCGAGCTTGCGCTGCGTAACCCGGCACGCCTTGCCCAGAACATGAAAGACGTGAATACCAGGCGCAAGCTGGTCCGCGTCATGCCGTCGGAGAAGTCGGTCGAGCAGCTGATCGCCCAGGCGCGCAAGCTTCAGCCGAAAATCAGCTACTAAAAGTCGGTCAGCCGACATACACTAGCGGGGTCGCACGCCTTGACTCGCCGGCGCGGACCGCGCAAAGCGACCGCATGATCGCAACGATGTCCAGACCCGCCACTGCGGCCGGCCCGGCCGGTCATTTTGATCTGCCGGCGCTGTCATCGCGGCCGTACCCCGCCGTGATGGGCGTGCTGAACGTGACCCCCGACTCTTTTTCCGATGGCGGACAGTTCGCGGCCCCCGAAAGCGCGCTGGCGCGGGCCCGCCAGTTGGTTGCCGACGGTGCTGACATCATCGACATCGGAGCGGAATCGACCCGGCCGTACGGATCGGAGCCGATCTCGGTAGAAGAAGAGTTGAAGCGGTTGCAACCGGTGCTACCGGAGGTAGTTTCGCTTGGGGTTCCCGTTTCGATCGACAGCATGAAGGCCGCCGTCGTGGCCTGGGCGCTCGATCATGGCGCCGTCATCGCCAACGATGTCTGGGGACTGCAGCGCGATCCCGCCATGGCCGGCCTCGTTGCGGCACGCCAGGTGCCTGTCATCATCATGCATAACCGCGACAGTGCCGACGCCGCGATCGACATCATGAAGGATATCGCCGCGTTCTTCGCGCGCTCGCTCGACATCGCCGAGAAGGTCGGTATTTCGCCTGGCAAGATCGTGCTCGACCCCGGTATCGGCTTTGGCAAGACGCCGGAACAGAGCATGACGGTTCTGGCGCGACTGGACGAACTGCAATGCTTCGGCCTGCCGCTGCTGGTCGGGGCCTCGCGCAAACGTTTCATCAGCGTGGTGACGCCGTCGGAACCGCATCAGCGCCTTGGCGGCTCGATCGCCGCCCATCTGATTGCAGCGAAGGGCGGCGCGCGGATCATCCGCACCCATGATGTCGCGGAAACCGTACAAGCGCTGCGCGTCGCAGCCGCCATTGAGGAACAGCGATGACCGATACGATCTTCATCACCGGTGTCGTGATCCATGCCCGCCATGGCGTGATGGAACACGAGACCGAAGTCGGCCAGCGCTTCGTGATCGATCTCGAACTCTCCGTCGACCTGTCGGAATCCTCGCGCACCGACCGCCTGGCCGACACCGTGTCCTATTCCAACGTGGTCGCGACTGCGACGGCGGCATTCAAGAACACCAATTACAAGCTGCTGGAACGCGCGGCCGGCGCGGTGGCCGATGCCATCCTGGCGGCATTTCCGCGCATCGTTGTGGTCGAGGTTACCGTCCACAAACCGCACGCGCCGATCGCCGCAATCTTCGACGATGTCGGCGTGGTGCTGACGCGCCACCGGCAGTCGCCCTGACATGGCGGACGTGCTGATCGCGCTCGGCGGCAATGTCGGCGACGTCCGCGCGACATTCCGCAAAGCCATCTCCAATATTTGCGGCATGACGCAGGCAGCCCTGCTGGCGCGATCATCGGATTATGTCACGCCGCCCTGGGGCAACGAAGCGCAGCCGCCCTTCATCAACGCCTGCATCGAAATCGACACCAGCCTCGATCCGCATGCGCTGCTGTTCACGCTGCACAAGATCGAGAAGAAATTCGGCCGCGACCGCGCCGCCGAGCAGCACTGGGGTCCGCGCCCTCTCGACCTCGACCTGATCGCCTATGACGACGTCAAGATCGACAAGCCGGAACTGACGTTGCCGCATCCCAGGCTTTTCGAACGCGCCTTCGTGCTGGCGCCGCTCGCCGAGATCGTGCCCGACCGTGTCATTGCGGGACGCCGTGTCAGGGACGCGCTGGCGGCGCTTTCGACCGACGGTATTTTGCGACTTCCCGACCTCGGCCAGCCCTGATCAGGCCCCGGGAGTTCCAAAACAACCGTTTGGCTTGGCGGCCGCCCCGTGGCAATTTCCGGCCAAATCAAGCGGCGACCCGAGGAACGATTGGCCTGATGACGAAGACCACTGACGAGTTGCGATTGGCCGCGGATTTTGCCCCCGCGAATTACGAAGACTGGCGCAAGCTGGTCGACGGGGTGCTGAAGGGCGCGCCGTTCGAAAAACTCGTCGGCAAGACATCCGATGGATTGAAGATCGATCCGATCTACCCGCGCGCGCGAGGCGCCGCGCCGGTCGCGGGCCGCCCCGCCGCCGCGCCCTGGCAGATCATGCAGCGCGCCGATCATCCCGACGCCAAACAAGCCAACGCGCAGGCGCTGCACGATCTGGAGAATGGCGCGACCGGGCTCACGCTGGTGTTCGCCGGCGCCAACGGCGCCCAGGGTTTCGGACTGGATCCTTCGGCCGAAGCCGTCGCGCAGATCCTCGACGGCATCTATCTCGACGCCGGCATCGGCATCGAACTTCAGATCGGTCCGCAGTCGCGGATGGCGGCGATCCACGTCGCGGAATATATCCAGCGCAAAGGGATCGACCCTGCGGCCTGCGATATCCGCTTCGGGCTCGACCCGCTCGGGGCCTGCGCGGTGTGGGGATCTAGTCCCTATGGCTGGTCCGAGATCGTGCCCGCCGTCACCGGCGCCATCAAGGGCCTCGCCCCGTTGGGCTTCAAGGGTCCGTTCGCGGCCGCCGATGGGCGCGTGATCCATGATGCCGGCGGTTCGGAAGTTCAGGAGCTGGCGTTCGTACTGGCATCCGGCGTCGCCTATCTGCGCGCGATCGAAACGGCCGGCATTCCGCTCGAAGATGCGCAGGGCATGGTCTATGCGCGGCTTGCCGCCGATGCCGACCAGTTCCTGACGCTGGCCAAATTCCGTGCGCTGCGGCTGTTGTGGGCGCGGATCGAACAGGCCTGTGGCCTCGTGCCCAAGCCGCTGTTCGTGGCGGCCGACACCGCCTGGCGCATGCTGACGCAACGCGACCCTTACGTGAACATGCTGCGGGCGACGATGGCGACCTTCTCCGCCGGGCTCGGCGGCGCCAACGCCATCACCGTGCTGCCGCATACGCTGGCGCTGGGACTGCCTGATCCGTTCGCCCGCCGCGCCGCGCGCAATACGCAGCTCGTGCTGCTGGAAGAATCCAACCTCGCCAAAGTGTCCGATCCCGCGGCCGGCTCCGGCGGCATCGAGACGCTGACAAAACAGCTTTGCGAAGCCGCGTGGTCGCTGTTCCAAGAGATCGAAAAGGCCGGCGGCCTATTCGCCTCGCTCGAGCAGAACCTGATCCAGCGCAAGGTCGCGGCGACGCGGGCGGTACGCGAGGCCAACATCGCCAAGCGGCGCGAGGTGCTGACCGGCGCCAGCGAATTTCCGAACCTGCACGAGGCCGAGATCGCGGTGCTGGATGCCAAGCCGATTGCGCTGGCGCCCTATGGGGAAGCCAAGTTCAAGTTCGATGCGCTGCCGCCAATGCGGCTGGCCGCGCCGTTCGAAGCGCTGCGCGACAAATCGGACGAGAAGCTCAAGAACGCCGGTGCACGCCCAAAAATCTTCCTCGCCAATCTCGGCACACCGGCCGATTTCACCGCGCGCGCCACCTTTGCAAAGAGCTTCTTCGAAACCGGCGGCATCGAGGCGATCGATACCCAGGGCTTTGCCGATCCGGTTGCCCTTGCGGCCGCATTCAAGGCCTCCGGCGCTGCCGTGGCGTGCCTTTGTTCCGCCGATAAGGTTTATGCCGCACACGCGAAGGCGGCAGCGCAGGCCCTTCACGCCGCCGGAGCGAAGCATATCTATCTGGCAGGCCGGCCGGGCGAGCAGGAAGCCGCTCTACGGGCCGCCGGCGTCGGCGATTTCATCTTTGCCGGCGGCGATGCATTGGCGATGCTGCAGGACGCCTGGAAGCGGATGGAGTGAGCATGGCATCGGAAAGAAAAGCTGTTCTGACCGGCGGCTGCCAGTGTGGCGCCGTGCGTTTCGCGCTTTATGCGAGCCCGGTGAAAATAGGATTGTGCCACTGCCGCATGTGCCAAAAGGCCGTGGGCGGCCCGTTCATTTCGCTCGCCGAAGTAAAGCATGAAGACTTTGCGTGGACCCGCGGCAAACCGGCCGCCTTTCGCTCGTCGTCGATCGCCGCGCGCGACTTCTGCGCTGCCTGCGGGACGCCGCTCAGCTATCGAGTGATCGATGGCAACGTCATTGAGATTACCACCGGCAGCTTCGACCGGCCGGACCTCGTGGTTCCGACCTACGCCACGGGCACCGAGTCCCATCTGGCCTGGGTCGGCAGGATCGGCGATCTGCCTGGCAAGAGCACCTTGGAGGGTGCCGGCAGCGAAGTGCTTAGCCGTATCGTCAGCCACCAGCATCCGGACCATGATTGAGGACTGACTGACGGTCCCCGTCGATTATGGTATTGCCCGAGAGAGGTTCGGCGAATGAAGCGAACTCTGGAATGGATTGCTTCGCTCATAGGAATAGGAGCGGACGGTCTCTCGCAAAATCATCAGAACGATCCCGTCTACAAGAAGAATGTCCAAAGATTGATTGAGCGAAATCAACAGTTCGAGGAAGAAAGCAAGAATAGATGACGCGCATCCCGAATTTTGCCGATGTCGCCTTCGAACCCGTCGCTGCAACGCAGCCCCCGGGCAACGCCGAGCCGTGGCTGACGCCTGAGGGCATCCTCGTCAAGCCCGCCTATAATGAGGCCGATCTCGAAGGCATCGACTTCCTCGAGACGTGGCCGGGCATTGCGCCCTATCTGCGCGGCCCCTACCCGACCATGTATGTCAACCAGCCCTGGACCATCCGGCAATATGCCGGGTTCTCTACGGCGGAGGATTCCAACGCGTTCTACCGCCGCAACCTCGCGGCCGGCCAGAAGGGTCTTTCGGTCGCGTTCGATCTGGCGACGCACCGCGGTTATGACTCGGATCATCCACGCGTCACCGGCGACGTTGGCATGGCCGGCGTCGCGATCGATTCCATTTACGACATGCGCACGCTGTTCTCCGGCATCCCGCTCGACCAGATGAGCGTGTCGATGACCATGAACGGCGCGGTGCTGCCGATCCTGGCGCTGTTCGTCGCCGCGGCCGAGGAACAGGGCGTAGCGCCGGAGAAACTGTCGGGCACCATTCAGAACGACATTCTGAAAGAGTTCATGGTGCGCAACACCTATATCTATCCGCCCGCGCCCTCGATGCGGATCATCTCGGACATCTTTGCGTACACTTCGCAGAAGATGCCGAAATACAATTCCATCTCCATCTCCGGCTATCACATGCAGGAAGCCGGTGCGACGCAGGACCTCGAGCTGGCCTATACGCTGGCCGACGGCGTCGAATATCTCCGCGCTGGCCTTGCCGCCGGCCTCGATGTCGACCGCTTTGCGCCTAGGCTGTCGTTCTTCTGGGCCATCGGCATGAATTTCTTCATGGAGGTGGCAAAAATGCGCGCGGCGCGGCTGCTCTGGGCCAAGCTGCTGACGCAGTTCAACCCGAAGGACCCGCGCTCGCTGTCGCTGCGCACGCATTGCCAGACCTCGGGCTGGTCGCTGACCGCCCAGGACGTCTTCAACAATGTGATGCGCACCACCATCGAGGCGATGGCGGCAACGCAAGGCCACACCCAGTCGCTGCACACCAACGCGCTCGACGAGGCCTTGGCGCTGCCGACCGATTTCTCGGCGCGCATCGCCCGCAACACGCAACTGTTCCTGCAGCAGGAGAGCGGCACCAACCGCATCATCGATCCCTGGGGCGGCTCCTACTACGTCGAACGGCTGACCCGCGATCTCGCCGCCAAAGCCTGGGGCCACATCCAGGAAGTCGAGGCGCTCGGCGGCATGGCAAAGGCGATCGAGGCCGGCGTGCCCAAACTGCGCATCGAGGAAGCCTCGGCGAAAACGCAGGCGCGGATCGACGCCGGACGGCAGGCCGTGATCGGCGTCAACAAATTCAAGCCGGTCAACGAGGCAGCCATCGACGTGCTCAAGGTTGAAAACTCCGCCGTGCGGCGGCTGCAGATCGACAAGCTCAAGCGGTTGCGCTCCGAGCGCAATCAAAAGGACGTCGACCAGGCGCTGGCGGCACTGACGCGCAGCGCCGGCGAAGGCAACGGAAATCTTCTGGCGCTGGCCATCGATGCGGCGCGCGCCAAAGCCACCGTCGGCGAAATCTCGGACGCGATGGAGAAAGTTTTTGGCCGCCACCGCGCGGAAATCAAATCCATCACCGGCGTCTACAAGCGGGAGGCGTCCACCATGTCCAACCGGGTCGAAAAGGTGCAGGCGCTGATCGATGCGTTCGAGGATGCCGAGGGCCGCCGGCCCCGCATTCTCGTCGCCAAGATCGGCCAGGACGGCCACGACCGCGGCCAGAAAGTGATCGCCTCGGCGTTCGCCGATGTCGGCTTCGACGTCGATATCGGGCCGCTGTTCGCCACCGCGGACGAAGCCGCCCGGCAGGCGGTCGAGAACGACGTGCATATCCTTGGACTATCGTCGCTGGCAGCCGCTCACCTCACCGCGGTGCCGGAATTGAAGGCCGCGCTGAAGAAGCAGGGCCGCGACGACATCATGATCATTATCGGCGGCGTGGTGCCGCCGCAGGATTACGATGCGCTCTATGCGGCCGGTGCGGAAGCGATCTTCCCGCCCGGCACCGTGATTGCCGACGCCGCCGAGGAGCTGATCCACAAGCTCAACGCAAGGCTGGGACATAGCGAGGCGGCGGAGTAACCTCACGCGGCCAGGCGCGGCCTTCCAGCGAAAGCCGCACATGGATACTTATCCGGGCCTCCCTGATTGCTACCACCGGATTTCCGGATTCAGGGTAATGTCCGCGGGCGATGATGTGCATCATCACGCAACCTTGCGAGCCCAGCGTAAAGCCGACTAGAATGCCGGACGACAAGAGCGCCCGCTGCCAGGGACGCCGCAGGGAGGACTACCATGACCAAAATTACGCGCCGCGCATTTGCGGCTTCATCCGTCGCAGCAGCGGCTTTCGCGGGTTTTGGTTTCAAGCCGGCGTCGGCGCAGGCCTATCCGGCACGGCCGGTGACCGTGATTGTGCCATGGGGCGCCGGCGGCGGCACCGATGCGACCGCGCGTATTGTGGCGGCACTGCTGGAGAAGGACCTCGGTCAGCCGTTCAACGTGGTCAACCGAACCGGTGGCTCCGGCGTGGTCGGCCATTCCGCGATCGCAACCGCGCCGCCCGACGGCTATACCATCGGCATGCTGACGGTGGAAATCTCGATGATGCACTGGCAGGGACTGACCGAACTGGGTCCAAAGAGCTACACCCCGCTGGCACTGATGAACGAGGACCCGCCCGGCATCCAGGTCCCTTCAGCATCGCCCTACAAGACGGTGAAAGAACTCGCCGACGCCATCAAGGCAGCACCCGTCGGCAAGTTCAAAGCCTCAGGCACCGGCCAGGGCGGCATCTGGCATCTGGCGCTGGTCGGCTGGATGCAGGCGCTCGGACTCCCCGCAAATCAGGTGGCCTGGGTACCGTCGAATGGCGCCGCGCCCGCGATGCAAGATCTCGCGGCCGGCGGTCTCGACCTGACCACCTGCTCGGTGCCGGAAGCGCGCGCGATCATCGAGGCCGGCAAGGCGCGCAGCCTTGCCATCATGGCGCCCAAGCGCAACCCGTCTTTCCCCGACGTGCCGACGCTCAAGGAGTCGATGGGCATCGACTATGCGACCGGGGCGTGGCGCGGCATTGCGGGTCCGAAGGGCCTGCCTGCGGATGTCGCGACCAAGCTCACGGCTTCGCTGAAGAAGGTCTACGACTCCAAGGAGTTCAAGGACTTCATGAGCAATCGTGGCTTCGGGACGGTGTGGGGTGACGCGGCGGAATTCGCGGCGTTCATGGAAAAGGGTGACGCCCAGATGGGCCAGGCAATGAAGGCTGCCGGCCTCTCCAAGGCCTGATCTGTCCCACCGGTGCACTTGCTCGGAAATCCGTAGGGCTCGTTTGATGCGTCTTCCCGATCAAGTCACGGGATTGTTTCTCGTCGGCCTCGGCACGGCTGCCGCTTATGGCGGCTGGCTGCTGCCGCCGGTGCCGGGCCAGCCGGTCGGCCCCAACGTATTCCCGCTGGTGATCGGATCGGGCCTCGCGCTGTGCGGATTGGCGATCACGTTCGGAGTCGGCCGCACCTTCGAGGAGGAAGAAGAAATTATTCCGCTCGAGGCCGGCCAAGCGCGGCCACCCAGCGGCAAGCTTTATGGCCTGCGCGCGCTGCTGCCGCCGGCGCTGCTACTGTTCTACGTCGCAGCAGCCGACCGGTTGGGCTTCATCATCACGGCCGCGTTGATCGTGTTCGTGACGTCGAGCGCGCTCGGCGCTCGCTGGAAGCTCTCGCTCCCCCTTGCTGTGCTGGCGCCGATCGCCATCCATCTGATTTTCAGCAAGCTGCTGCGCGTGCCGCTCCCGGCCGGGCTGTTGCCGATGCCTTGGTGACCGATGCTTAACACCCTGATTGACGCATTCGCGCTCATTTCCACCCGAGAGGTTATCGTCGCGATGCTGGCGGCATCGGTCTATGGGCTCGTCATCGGGTCGCTGCCCGGCCTGTCCGCGACGATGGCGACCGCCCTGCTGGTTCCGGTGACGTTCTACCTGTCACCGATTGCTGCGATAGCGACCATCGTGGCGGCGTCGACGATGGCGATCTTCGCCGGTGACATTCCCGGCGCGCTGCTCCGCATTCCCGGTACTCCCGCTTCGGCGGCTTACGCCGACGAAGCCTATGCCATGACTCGCAAGGGCGAAGCCGAATTGGCGCTCGGCGCCGGCGTGTGGTTCTCCGCCGTTGGCGGCATCGCCGGCACGCTCTCGCTGATGATCCTCGCGCCGCCGCTTGCCGAGATCGCGCTGTCGTTCTCGACGTTCGAATATTTCTGGCTCGCTTTCCTGGGCCTGATGTGCGCCACGCTGGTCGCACGCTCTTCGCCCGTAAAAGCCATCGCGAGCATGTTTATCGGCCTGCTCGTCGCCTGCGTCGGCATCGAAAATCCTGGCGGCGTGCCTCGCTTCACATTTGGAATGACCAATCTGTTCGGTGGCATCGAACCGATCCCGGCTCTGGTCGGCGTGTTTGCCGTCGCGCAGGTCATGCGTGCGATGCTGACACCCGAACCGCCGCCAATCCCGAAGCGCAGGTTCGGAAGCATCATGGCGGGCCAGTGGAGGCTCACCAAGAAGTATCACTTGCAGATGACCCGCGGCAACATCATTGGCATCATCATCGGGGTGCTGCCGGGCGCCGGGGCGGACATGGCCGCCTGGGTCAGCTACGCGATGTCCAAGCGCTTTTCGAAGGAGCCAGAGAAGTTCGGAACCGGCCATGTCGAGGGCCTGGTCGAAGCCGGCGCCAGCAACAATGCCAGCATCGCGTCGGGCTGGGTGCCATCATTGCTGTTCGGCATTCCCGGCGACACCATCGCGGCCATCGCCATCGGCGTACTTTACATGAAGGGACTGAACCCCGGCCCGACGCTGTTCACCGAGAAGGCGTCGAGCATGTATGCGATCTATCTCATGTTCATCATCGCCAACATCATCATGATTCCGCTCGGAATAGTCATGATCCGTCTGGCGAGCTACGTGTTGCGCGCGCCCCGGTCCTCGGTGATGCCCTTCATCATGTTGTGCTGTGCGGTCGGTTCGTTCGCCATCGGCAACAACACGTTCGGCGTCGTGACCGTCGCGGCTTTCGGAATCATCGGGTACGTGATGGAAGCCAACGGTTATCCGGTCGCCGCCATGGTGCTCGGTATCGTCATGGGCACCATGATCGAGCAGAGTTTCGTGACTTCGCTGATCAAGTCCGACGGCAGCGTGTTGCCGTTCTTCGAGCGCCCGATTTCTGCGATCCTCGCCGCCATGGCAATCGGCGCATTGATTTGGCCCGTGCTGCTTTGGGGGTGGCGACGGCTCAAAGCCACTTCGCCCGCGACCTCGTCCCCCTGATACATCCGTACGATCCCCTCGCCTGCACCGCGCAGCCGTTGTAAACCAAGGCATGAACCGGCCGATTGCTTCTCCCGATATCGAAAAGCTCGCCAAGGACCTGCGCGCCGGCAGCCGCGCCGCGCTGGCGCGAGCCATCACGCTGATCGAGAGCCGCCGCGGCGACCACCAGGCCGCCGCGCGCGACCTGGTGCAGGCGCTGCTGCCCGACACCGGCAAGGCTGTGCGCGTCGGCATCACCGGCTCGCCCGGGGTCGGCAAATCAACCACCATCGACGGGCTCGGCATGTTCCTGATCGAGCGCGGCCACAAGGTCGCCGTGCTCGCAGTCGACCCGTCCTCGGCGCGGACCGGCGGTTCCATTCTCGGCGACAAGACGCGGATGGCGCGGCTGTCGGCCTCCGACAACGCCTTCATCCGGCCCTCGCCGGCATCAGGCACGCTCGGCGGGGTCGCAGCCAAAACCCGCGAGGCGATGTTGTTGTGCGAGGCCGCCGGCTTCGACGTGGTGCTGGTCGAGACAGTCGGCATCGGCCAGTCCGAGACCGCGGTCTGCGACATGACCGACTTCTTCCTGGCCCTGATGCTGCCCGGCGCCGGCGACGAATTGCAAGGCATCAAGAAGGGCCTGGTCGAACTCGCCGACATGATCGCGGTCAACAAGGCCGATGGCGACAATGTCAAACGCGCCAATCTGGCGGCGGCCGAATATCGCGGCGCGCTGCATATTCTAACGCCCCGTTCGGAGCACTGGCATCCCCCGGTATTGACCTATTCGGCGCTCACCGGCACCGGCATGGACACGCTGTGGCAGAAGGTTCTCGATCACCGCACCGCCATGAATGCGTCGGGCGAATTCGCAGACAGGCGGCGCGCGCAGCAGGTGAAATGGATGTGGTCGATGCTGGAGCAGCGGATGATGGCGCGGCTGCGCGCCGACGCCACGATCCGTGCCAGGGTGAAAAAGACCGAGGCCGAAGTGGCCGACGGCCGCATCACACCGGCGGTCGCCGCCGAACAGATCGCGGAGATGCTGCGGTGAGCGACAGGCTTCGCATTCTCGTCACCGGTTTTGGGCCGTTTCCCGGCGCGCCGTATAATCCGACGCAGGGACTGGTCGAGCGGCTGTTGCGGCTGCGTCGTCCCGCTTTCTCCGACATCGAATTGTCCAGCCATATCTTTCCCGTGACCTACAAAGCGGTCGATCTCGAATTGCCTCAAGCACTCGCAAAATACCGGCCGCAGGCAATACTGATGTTCGGGCTGGCGGGCCGCACCGCGCATCTCCGCATCGAAACCCGTGCGCGCAACGCCGTGACTTTGCTGTGGCCGGATGCGGCGCAAACCCGCGTCCGCAAGGGATCGATCGGCCTCGGCCCGGATGCGTTGCGGTTTGGCCCGCATACGCTGCGGCTGCTGCGCGCCGCGCTCGGCACTGGCATCGATGCGCGGCCGTCGCGCGATGCCGGGAGTTATCTTTGCAATTATCTGAGCTGGCGCGCGATCGAGGCTGCCAGCACCGACGAGCATCTCCGCCTGGCGTCGTTCGTGCACATACCTCCGCTCGCACGCGGCGACGCGTTACGGCGCAAGGGCAACGCACGCATCACGCTGGATGAATTGGTCGATGCCGGCGAAGCGATGTTGCTGGAAATGGTTATGCTGGCAAGACGGGCGGCACGAGCTTCGTAGGGCGGGCAAAGCGCAAGCGTGCCCACCAACGCAGTGCGCGCAAGCGGCGTCAGTCCCAGTTAACCCTACCCGCAACAAACCCCCTGTTCCGCCCTCGCGTTCACCATGCGCCGGGGCATTTTCGCGCTACCTTTGGCGTGCGAATGCCACGGCCTGCATTGCGCGAGGATATCAAATCATGGACGCAAAACGCCGCCAGTTCATGGGGGTTTCCGCTGCCGGTATTGCCGGCGCAATGGCGATGTCGCCGGACAACGCGCGCGCCGCGCCGCCGGCCTCGGCGTTCGGACGCGACGCCACGCAATTTGGCGTGCGCCCCGGCAGCCCTGACGATCAAACCAGGGCGCTGCAGCGCGCGATCGATGAAGCCGCGCGGGCGCAGGTGCCGCTGTCGCTGCCGCCGGGCGTTTACCGCAGCGGGATGTTGCGGCTGCAAAACGGCTCGCAACTGGTCGGGGTGCGCGGCGCCACCAAATTCGTCTTCAATGGCGGCGCATCGATGCTGCAGAGCGAGGGCGCCGGCGGCATCGGGCTATCCGGCATCACCTTCGACGGCGGCACCGTTCCGCTGCCGACGCGGCGCGGTCTGATTCATTGCGTCAGTGGACGCGATATCCGTATCACCGACTGCGAGATCACCGCCAGCGGCGGCAACGGCATCTGGCTCGAGCAGGTCTCCGGCGACATCAGCGGCAATATCTTCACCAAGATCGCCACCACGGCGGTGGTGTCGTTCGATGCGCGGGGCTTGATCGTCTCGCGCAACACCATCATCGACACCAACGACAACGGCATCGAGATCCTGCGCACGGCGATCGGCGATGACGGCACGCTGGTGGTGGACAATCGCATCGAGGACATCAAGGCCGGCCCCGGCGGCTCCGGCCAGTATGGCAACGCCATCAACGCCTTCCGCGCCGGCAATGTGATTGTACGCGGCAACCGCATCCGCAATTGCGATTATTCGGCGGTGCGCGGCAATTCGGCCTCGAACATCCAGATATCAGGCAACAGCGTCAGCGACGTCCGCGAGGTCGCGCTGTATTCGGAGTTCTCGTTCGAAGGCGCCGTCATCGCCAACAACACCGTCGATGGGGCCGCCGTCGGCGTCTCCGTCTGCAATTTCAACGAGGGCGGCCGCATCGCGGTCGTGCAGGGCAACGTCATCCGCAATTTGCTGCCGAAGCGGCCGGTCGGCACCATTCCCGACGATGATGCCGGCATCGGTATCTATGTCGAAGCGGACAGCTCCGTGACCGGCAATGTGATCGAGAACGCGCCCTCGTTTGGGATCATCGCCGGTTGGGGAAAATATCTCCGCGACGTCGCCATCACGGGCAATGTGATCCGCAAGGCCTTTGTCGGTGTCGGCGTATCGGTGGTGCCGGGCGCAGGCACGGCGCTGGTCAACAACAACATGATTTCGGAAACCCCGCGCGGCGCCGTGGTCGGCCTCGACCACGCCCGCGCCATCACGACCGACCTGTCCGCCGAGGGCGCCCAGCGCTACGCGCAGGTGGTGATCGGGGCCAATGCGGTGCGGCGGTAGACCTACAGCGCGTTGCGCAGCAGCGGGTAGCGTTGCTGGATGACGTCGAGATCCAGCGTCGGCGGCGCGAGATCATCCAGCGCCGGCGCGTCGGGCACCGAGGGCGCCTCAGCGGAATCAGTGAGCACGCTTTCCAGCGCGGCGAGGACGTCGCCGGGGATTTCACGCGGCGGCTCGGCCGGAATGGGCGCGGGGCGCTGATACAGAGGAACCCGCTCGCGCAGCCGTTCGCCGTGATGCTGCACCGGCGCTCCGCGTCCGAGCCAGGAGAGGTCGACGGCGGTGTTGTCGAGCGAGGCCTCACGGGTCTCCAGCTTGCGCCAGAGCTCGACCGCGTCCTTGGCTTCCCGGATATTTTCGAGAAATGCGTGTTCGGTGTGAAACCGCCGCCAGCGGCCGGTCTCGAACAGTTCGGTTAGGTAGTCCAGCCGTTGCTCCGCAAGGTTACACCAGCGGGAAACGATATCGCGGCCACGCGCCACGTCTACGTGATGTGTCATAAACCTGCCCGTAAAGAGAAGAACGGACGCAGACGCAACCGAGACGAATCAACTGGACGTGATGGGGATATTCTGTGGAAAACTTCTTGCTTGTCCAGTACGTGGGATTACGGGCGACCATCCAGTGAAAGAAACCCGCATGAATAAGGGGTTACCCGCGCGATCCACGGTCAAGCCGCACAGCGGCATGGCCGCGTTGCGTGGCCAAGTTCTGATCTGATTGATGCGCCGTGACGGCGCGAACCCGGATTTGCCCTGCGGCGGGTGGGCCTTCGCACAGAAAACGATCTTGAAAAGAAAAGACCCGTCCGGGGGGACAACCGGACGGGTCAAGCCATATGGGCGCTTGGGGTGGATGGGCGCTCGCGCCTAATACAGCCGATGGGGAGGGATAACCGCTCCCACATTCATTAGTCGCAGCAGCTTTGCCGGACGTTCAAAAGGCCGATCGATTTTTTTAACTTTTTATCCGGGGCAAGGCGGCCGGAAATCAGCGCGCAGCGGGGCGATTGACGTTGTTTGCGGCCGATTTCTCCGACGCCATCGACGGCGCGGAATCGTTCATCGCCCGGCTCACGGAAGTGTTATCGGCGGCAGCCGGCGTCTTCTGTGAACCCGGAGCTCCCGAAACCGCAGCGAGCGGTACCGCCGGCGCAGCGGTCGAGGCGGTGACCGCCGCGAATGCATCGGCCTCGCCGGCCCCGAACAGATCGTCGCGGCCGGGCGCGCCAAGATCGCGGGCCGTCTTCGTCAGGATCGCGCGCAAATCGTTGGGCTTCAATGCAGGGTTGCGCTCCAGCATCAGCGCGGCCACGCCGCTGACATAGGCGGCAGAAAACGAGGTACCCGACGTGATCTGGTATTTATCGTCCGGCGCCGGCAGGAAAACATCCGCGCCGGGAGCTGCGATCGCGATATGGACACCGCGGTTCGATGCCGCGAACAGCTTTGCCTGCGCATCGGTTCCGCTCACCGCAATGACGTTCGGATTGGCCGCGGGATAGAGTGCTGGCGATTTGGCGCCGGCATTGCCGGCGGCGGCCACCATCAGGATCCCCCTGGCGGCGGTCGCGGCAACGCCGCGCTCGATCAGGGGATCCTTCGGACCGGCGAAACTCATGTTGATGATCTGCGCACCGTGCTCGGCCGCATAATCGAGCCCCTTCAGGATCACATAGGAGGTGCTTTCCGCGCCATTTGCGCCGCCGCCGAACGCGCGGATCGCCAATAGCCGCGCCTCCGGCGCGCTCCCCATCAGCTTGCCATGCGCCACGATCGCACCGGCAATGCCGGTGCCGTGGACATGCGGGCCTTCCTTGCTGCCGAGCGCGTCGAAGCTATCGGCAACCGAATTGACGAGTTCGGGATGTTTGACGTCAACGCCTGAATCGATCACCGCGATGGTAACGTTCATGCCCCGGACCAACTTGTGCGCCTGCGGCAAGCGAAGCTGTGTGACCGCGTATTGTGCGGCGTCGCCCTCGCTCGACCGCCTCTGATCCTGCAGGAAATAGCGGAAATTGAGCTGTACCGACTTCACGATGCCGCTGCTGTCAGCGGCGAGTTCACGGCGGACGAGGTCCACCGGGCGCTGATCGATGATGCGGAACAGGCCGATGGTACCGCCGATCAGCGGAAATTCCTGCGATGCGAGCCGCTCCAGCCCGTGACGCCGGGCCAGTTCATCGGCTTGCGCCGGCGATAACGCGCTGTCAATTTCGGCGACCAGTTCGTTGGGGATCGCGCGCGTGTCGATCGCCGCCTGCGGCGGCGCGTTGTTGCGCGGACCGTTAACGCCCTTCTTGGCCGTGGCCGAGGCGCCATTGCCGCCGCCATCGGCCGAGACCACCGGACGGTCGAAACATTCGCCGTCAGGGCCGCGATTGGCGTATTGGCAGACCGGATAGAGGTTGGGTGAAAAACGCAAGGGAAGCGACGGGTCCACGCCGACCCGCGAGATCTCGGGACGCGAGTGCGGTATTCGCCCGACGGACGTTCCCCCGCCTCCGCCGGGGTTGGTCGGCGGAGTTCGCGCGATGACGCCCACCGTGGGCCGATTGGCGATGACGGGTCGGTTCGCGATGACAGGCCGATTCGTGATCACGGGCCGGTTGGTGATGACAGGCCGGTTGGTGATGACCGGCCGCGACGTCACTGTCGGATTGATGGTCGGTACCCGGGAATCCATGCGCAGGCTCGGCGTGCGCATGATGCCTTGCGCGTAAGCCACCGAACCGCCGAGAAGGACAAGCGGCAGCGCCACCGCCGACAGTACCGATGCCGCGCGCCGCGCCCTTGTCCGCCAATTCACGCCAACATCGACCATGGGACCTCGGCTTGGTCAGATATGCGACCGACGCCTTACGGCGTCGGCACCGCAAGACTGACGATCTTCTCACCTTGCAACTTGCTCATCAAACTCTCGACTTCGTCCTTACCCAGCGCGCGATTGCCAAACTGCAGGCGGAACATGCCGCCCTTGGCGCCATCGACGATCGAGGCCTGATAATTGTCCAGGAGCGCGGTGATGTCGGCAATGCGCGCTTCCGGCGCAAACCGCACCAGCGCGCGCGGCGGCACCGCGACACCGAGATCGCGGGTAAGGGGCGCCGCGGTCTGATTCAGGCTCAGCGAAGCGGTCTGGAACGAAGCGGCCTGGTTCTTCATCAGCACCGCGCCGATCACGCCGGCCTGCAGCAGCAGCGCAACAGCGCCGAGGCTCGCCGACCAGGCCAGCGTCCGCGGCGAAAGCTTTGCGAAGAATTCCGAGACCCGCGCCGAAAGGCTGGTCGACAGCGACGGCTTGCGCACCGGCTCGCCGTCGATCGCCGCGAACAGCTTCTGCATGGCGCGCGCCGACGGCGCACCCAGGCTCTCGTTGAGATGAATGGTCTCGGCGTATTCTTCCTGGATAACGGCATATTGCCGGGCCAGGTCGGGATCGCTGGCGAGCGCCTCATCGACGCGGCGCGTATCGCGCGCGTTCAGCGTGCCGGCCGCGTGGAATGGCAGCAGCATCTCGATTTCGCTGGGCTCTTGGTCCAGCATTTTCTTGCTCATCGCCATCATGGCCAACCTCGTTCAATGCCGGCTGCCTTCAGCAGTTCGGCCAATTTCTTGCGCGCATAAAACAGGCGCGTCTTGACGGTGTTTTCGGGAATTCCGACGATTTCGGCCACCTCTTCCACGGACTTCTCGTGGTAGTAGACGAGATCGACGATCTCCCGATGCTCTGGCGAAAGTGATGTCAGGCACTTGCGCAACGCGTCACTGGTATCTTTCTTCTGCACCGCCACTTCCGGATCATCGGACGTATCCTCGATCGCGTTCGCGGTCTCATCGTCCAGTCCAACATCCTTCCGGCGCCTAAGTGCCGACAGGGCCTTGAACCGCGTAATCGCCAGCAGCCAGGTGGTAACGGCGGATCGGCCTTCAAACTTGCCAGCCTGGCGCCATACATCGAGAAACACCTCACTGATGAGGTCTTCCGCAACCTGTTCGTCCCTTACGAGCCGAAGCCCGAAACGGAACACCCTGACATGGTGCCTTCCGTAAAGCACCTGCATGGCGAGCCGGTCGCCTTGAGCGATCCGAGCGATCAGAATTTCGTCTGAAGCCGCCTGTGTCGCACTCAATTGCCGTCTCGCAAGGTTGGTCGGGGGGAGATGACGGAGGGTTCGATTGCCGAGGCAAGATTCTTCACATTACGGCAATGACCGGACTGCATGTGTGATCTACCCCACAGAGGATCGCCGGACGGCCGAGATGCCGGCGAGAACGAACGAAGGCCCGGAATTGGTACCATAATACGGAATTGCTTTCCTAGAGGTTGTGCGACCCGTTGCGACCTTACCAAAGGCTTGGCCCGCGGGGCAGCATCTTGTTGAGCTGCAGCGCGGGCGTCGCAGCCGTCCGAATCTGCCGAATTTCCGTTGCGAAACAGGGTAATGGCAGTGTTTTAACGGACCAGATTCGGTTCCAAAGGATACCAAACCTAAAGGCTTTCCCACGTAGATTCTTGAGCAGTTCCACCGACTGCGAGACCCATGGGCACTGCGGCCTTCTCATTCGTGAATCCGGCCGATCTGGATGGCGGCGTCGGTTCCCAGCCGACGGCGAAGGCGCTTGCCCGGCGCTCAAAGCAGCGCCGCCAGATTCTCGTGATGATCGGGGCCAGCTACGTGATCGACGCCGGGGTCCTGCTGCTCTATGCGCAGGCCGGCTCGACACCGCTCATGATCGCGCCGGCCTATGCGGCGTCCGGCCTGACACTGGTGATTTTCAGCGCCATCCTTTCGGAGTTCGGGTTCAACGAGCGCTTCAAGGATCATTATCTGGTCGCCCCGCAGGCGACCGTCTGCATGCTGATTGCGCTGGCGTTCACCTATCTCGCGCCGGAAGTCGGCGGGATGTTCCTGTGCACCCTGTTCATCGTGTTCAGCTTCAGTTCGCTACGCTCGAGCCCTGCGCAGACCATGGTGATCTGGACGGCGATGACGATCGGCCTGGCCGGGCTGTTCCTTTTGACCGACAAGCCGATCTCGATGCCGCACGGCAGTCATCTCGAGCGCTTTGCCACCCTGCTGGTGTTCGTCCTCACCATCGGGCGCTGCATGTTCCTCGGGATATTCTCCAGTTCGCTGAAACAATCGCTCTATCAGAGCGGGCTGAAACTCAAGGAAGCCTACAAACGGATCGAGGAACTCGCCGAACTCGACGAGTTGACCGGATCGTATAACCGCCGCTGCATCATGCGGATGCTGGATGAAGAGATCGCCCGCGCCGGCCGCACCGGCGCGCCCTGCTCGATTGCATTGATCGATCTCGACTGGTTCAAGCGCATCAACGACGCCTTTGGTCACCCGACCGGCGACGAGGTGCTGCGGACATTCGCCATCACGATGTTCGCCAACATCCGCGGCATCGACCGCTTCGGCCGCTACGGCGGTGAAGAGTTCTTGCTGGTGCTGCCCGACATGAGCACCGAGAACGCCGTGCGCACGCTCGACCGGCTGCGTGGGATCATTGCCGAGCTCGACTGGAGCGCATTCTCGCCCGACATGCGCGTGACCATTTCCGCAGGCGTCGCGACGCTGACGCCGGAGGAAACCCCGGACCTTTTCCTCGCGCGGGCCGATTGCGCGCTTTACGCAGCCAAGGCACGGGGACGCAATCGCATCGCCAGCGCCTGAACCGACCCTTTCAGTTCCGGTGGCGGAGAATCCGCCGCCGGCTCTTGCTCCAGGATAGAGTCATATGAGTTCGAAGTCCGCCACCGCACCCCTCAGCCTGCTCGACGAGCTGCAGACCACGCTCGCGCACGGGACCGTTGCCCGCCGGGTCGAGACCCTGCGCCGGGTAACCGACCTCTTCATCGACGGTGTGGTGGATTATTCGGACGAACAGGTCGGGCTGTTCGATGATGTCTTCCAATGCCTGATCGTCCACATCGAAACTTCAGCCAAGACATTGCTTGCCAACCGCCTCGCCCCGATCGACACGGCGCCGCCGCTGACGATCCGGGCGCTGGCATTCGACGACGTGATCGAGGTCGCCGGACCTGTGCTGTCGCAATCGGTACGGCTTGACGACAAGACCCTGATCGAGAATGCGCGCAGCAAGAGCCAGGCGCATTTGATGGCGATCTCGACGCGAAAAATATTGAGCGGCGCGGTCACCGACGTGCTGGTCCAGCGCGGCAACGATGAGGTGGTCCAGAGCACCGTCAACAATCCGGGCGCCGAATTCACCGAACGCGGCTTTACGCGGCTGGTCAATCGCGCCGAGGGAGACGACAACCTCACGACCTGCATCGGTCTGCGCCCGACGATCCCGCGGCATCTCTATTTGAAGCTGCTGGCCAAGGCGTCCGACACCGTGCGGCAGCGGCTGGAGGCGGCCAATCCACAACTGGCGGCGCAGGTACCGACCGCGGTCAAGGAGGCGACGCGGCGCGCGCGCTCCGCGCCGTCCGCAGTCACCAAAAACACCGAGATTGCCCACGCGCTGGTCAAATCGCTTTACCAGGACGGCCGGCTCGACGAATTCCAGCTGGCGTCGTTTGCCGAGGCCGGCAAATTCGACGAAGCCAACGCCTCCGTCGCAGCGCTGGCCAACGTGCCGGTGACGATCGCCGAGAACATGATGATCGAAACCCGCGCCGAAGGCGTGATGATCCTGGCGAAAGTGGCGAACCTTTCATGGTCCACCGTTCGGGCCATCATCAACATGCGCGACGAGTTATCGGGCGGGGAGTCCACCGACATCGCGGCGTGCAAGGACACCTATGAGCGGCTGCGGCCTTCGACCGCCCAGCAGGTGCTGCGCTTCCACCGCATGCAGCAAAACGCACCCGCGACGGCAGCTGCTAAGACCTGATCGGAACGATCTGGTCTTAGCTCTTTTGCGTTGACGCATTTTCTTCGCGCGAACCGGTTTCCACCCCGGGTCAAGTCCAGGGCAGGCTTTCGCTTGAAAACGCTCTTTAGAACCTGAGCAGTTTCGATCCGGCGAGGGCGCCGATCGCCGTCACCAGCGCGGTCGAGAGCGTATACCAGGTCGCCACGAACAGCGGTGAATCGTCCGTGCAATGCGACGCGTAGAGCGTCGCCGCCAATCCCGCCGACAACAGTCCCGCGACGGCGCCGGCCAGAGCTGGCCGCGACGGCGCGCCGTGACGCAAGCCAATCAGCGCGCCTGCCAGGATCGGCAATGACAGCAGCGGTATCGCCGTCATGCACATCCGCGAATTGTTGCCCACCAGCCGCGTCATCATCGGCAGCCGCTGCGGCATCATCATCTCGCCGCCGATGCCCGCGGTCAGAAGTCCGGCCGGGATCAACAGCAGCCAGCCGAAGCCGCGCAGCGAGGCTTCCGGCCGCGACAGATGCAGGCTGACGGCAATGGCCGCGATCGCCAGCGCCAGCGTCACGGCGAATTTCAGGTCGAAGAATGGATTGCGCATCGCGGTCATCACGTCGGACCGGATGCCAAGCTCGGTGAAAAACATCAAAAGCGAGACGGGAGCCGCCGCCATCAGCGCCAGCATCAGCGCAAAGCCGACCGGCCGCGCGCGATGCGCGTTGTCGGCCGCCAGGGTTTTGATGAGCTGATCGGTATCCATCATCATTGTTCCCGTAACTTCGCCGTCAGGCTGGTCAAGCCCCGATGCAGCGCTACCCGCACCGCGCCCTCGCTCATCGCCAGTTTGGCCGCGGTATCCTTGATCGAAGCACTCTCGACGGCGATCGACTGCAGGACGTCGCGCTGACGCGCCGGCAGCGACTGCAACTGGGCGGCGACCTCGCCCGCCGACGCCGTCTCAACCGGGGCCTCGCCCGGGAGCACCTCGGCAAAGTCGTCAATGTTGACGAACACCCGCCGGCCCCGGCGCCGCAGCGCATCGATCAGCTTGTTGCGGGCGATCGCAAACAGCCAAGGGGCAAACGGGGCGCTGACGTCCCAGGTGTGCCGCTTCAAATGGACCGCCAGCAAAATGTCCTGCACGATGTCCTCGGACTGATCGACCGGTTGACCTGCACGCGCCAGCCCGCGGCGCGCCGCGGCCCGGAGCACCGGCGTGACGGCCTTGAGCAGGCGATGATACGCCGCACTGTCGCCTGAAATGGCCGACCGCATCAGGCCGGTCCATTCGTCCTCACGTTCGCGCACGCGCGCTCCCACATTGCAATTCGTTCGTTTTTTCAATTTGTTACGCCAGGGCGCTCCGATCACGAATTCGTGATCCGCTAGCCCGAGCGTTTCTCGTCGCGCATCTGGTCCGGGAATCGGCCCGGCCGCTCCTTACTCGCTGGCTCATACCATCGATCGCTCCGCCTCGCACTCGCGAGCCCCCGGACCACGCAATCTCGCAACCAAAATACGCTGGGCTTATTCGCTCGCTGCAACACTGCTGCCCGGTTTTCGCCCGGTGTTGCCCGAAGATTCCCTTTTTCTGCCGCGCTGTGGACACGGGCAGGGTCTCATTTCGCTCTTGGGCGCGGGCAAATGGGGAGATTGCCACATGATGGTCAAAGCCAGCGGGCGCTCGGCGTTGATATTAGCAACAGGGCTCTTCGTATGTCTTGCGGGGCCATCTCCGGTAACGGCGGCCAGCACGGATCGCGCGGCCGCGACGTCGAAATCGGAAGGCGCGACGTCCGGAAAGGCCGTCCGGCAAGGCGTGCACCACTGGAAGCGGTACACGCGTCGATCGGGCAAATTCGCGTCCAAGCCTGCTGCCGAGACCAGGAAGGACGTCGCCGACGCCTCGGCTGACGGCGCGCTCACGATTCCGGCGTCCGTCGCCAATGCCAATGCACAACTGGCTTCCGCCGATGCGCCGGCCGACAGCGCCCGGGCGATGACGGCAAAGGCCAACACCATCCTGCTGGCGGCCGCCGACAAGCCGGCGGAAACGCAGCCCGCGGCTGGCGCAGTGGTTTCCTCCGATCAGCTCAACGATGTCGATCGGGCCCTGCAGCAGAACCCGGCCACGCAGACCGTCGCGATGGCCCCGGTCAAACCCACCGGCGCGGCGCCGGTTCTGGCTTCCAGCAGTGAGAGTTCGACCTGGGATCAGACCTCGCTGATCGGAAAAATCTTCATCGCCTTTGGCGCATTACTGACGATGGCCTCTGCTGCGCGCATGTTCATGGCGTAGGTATCGGGCACCGGACGCAGGCGAAACGGGCCGCCCCTTTCACCCCACTGTAACCCACTTGAAGCCCATCCCGTCAGGGGGCACATTGCCCGCCAGATCAGGCACCGGGGTGGACCATGGCTACGTTCGAACACATCATTGTCGAAAGCAAAGGCGCGGTTGGCATCATCACGCTGAACCGCCCGAAAATGCTCAATGCGCTGTCGTTCGGCGTGTTCCGCGAAATCGCCGCCGCGGTCGATGACCTCGAAGCCGACGACGCGATCGGATGCATCCTGGTCACCGGCAGCGAAAAGGCCTTTGCGGCAGGCGCCGACATCAAGGAAATGCAGCCGAAGACTTTCATCGACATGTTCTCCAGCGATTTTTCCGCCATCGGCGGCGACCGCATCGCCACCTGCCGCAAGCCGACGATCGCGGCCGTCAGCGGCTATGCGCTCGGCGGCGGCTGCGAGCTTGCGATGATGTGCGACATCATCATTGCCTCCGACACCGCCAAGTTCGGCCAGCCGGAGATCACGCTCGGCACCATTCCCGGCATCGGCGGTACGCAGCGGCTGACGCGCGCGATCGGCAAGTCCAAGGCGATGGATCTCTGTCTCACGGGGCGGATGATGGACGCCGCAGAAGCCGAGCGTTCGGGCCTGGTCAGCCGCGTCGTGCCGGCGGCCAAGTTGATGGGCGAAGCGCTGGCGGCGGCGGAGCAGATCGCCGCGATGTCGCGTCCCGCGGCCGTGATGGCCAAGGAAGCCATCAACCGGGCGTTCGAGACACCGCTGTCGGAAGGTATGAATGTCGAGCGCAATCTGTTTCACTCGACCTTTGCGCTGGAAGACCGCTCCGAGGGCATGGCGGCCTTCATCGAGAAGCGCAAGCCGGTGAACAAGAACCGGTGAGTTTCGCGAGCTCTTTCCACCTGTCGTCCCGGCCTTGCGCCGGGACGACGCTGGAGTTATTTCGCCGCCCTGCTCCGCGCCAGCGCCGCGCTGACCAGCGCGCGATAGGCGCGCTCGGCCAGTGTCGCGGGACGGTCGAGGCCCAGCCGCGCCAGACATTCGCTGTCGGCTGCATCCGGCTGACGCGTGAACCCCTGCCACAGCAACCCCGGCAACCGCAACGGCGTGCGTTGCGCCTCCCGCAGCAATTGCAGGGCCGGGATCAGCCGCTGTTCTGTCGCGGTGAAATCGCTGCCGAACGGGAATGACGGCAGCACGCCTGCCTCGCGCGCCGGCCTCAAGGCTGCTGCGATCGTTTCCGGGAAATTGTCGCGATGCGCGCGCGGAATTTCAAAATCCTTCGGCAGCTTGCCGGCATCCTTGGCCACTTTTGCGAGCTCGGCCTGGAAGCGGGAGTCGGTTATCGAAAGCATCGCCGCGACGGTTTCGGCATCGGATTTCCCTCTGACATCGGCGACGCCATATTCGGTGACGAAAACATCCCGTAAATGCCTCGGAATGGTCTGGTGGCCGTAGTTCCAGAGAATGTTGGATTGCGCCTTGGCGCCGGCCTGCCTTGTTGCTTCCAGCGCGAGAATCGATCGCGCACCCTCGAGTGCGAAAGCCTGCGCCACGAAATTATACTGGCCGCCGACGCCGCTCACGACCTGGCCGTTCTCAAGGCCGTCGGAAACCGCTGATCCCATCAGGGTCGCCATCATCGTATTGTTGACGAAGCGGGCATCGACCCGCGCACGACGCTTGATTTCCTCGTCGCCATAAAGCTGGTTGGTGAACGACACCGGCATCATCTGGATGCGCGCGATCTGTTCCGACGTCATCTCGCGCAGGGCGCGATAGAACGCTTTCGGCCCCAGGAAAAACGCGCCGTGCAGTATCACGCCGTCGACTTCGCGCTTGAGAACGCCGGCTTCGATCAGGCCGAGAAACGCTTCGAACAGCATTTCGCTGACGCCGTAGAGACCCTTCTCGAACGGTCCGGCTTGCGGCACCGCTTGTTCCGGCGCAAGGCGTTTCATGATGGCGTGGAATTGGGCATTGTCGCGGTGACGCACGATCAGGCCCTGCGCCAGTGCGTCGCTGACCTGCCCGATACCGATCTGCAGCGTGCCGCCATCGGGCACGAGCCCCGCGGCATGCAGGCCGATGGCATATTTGGTGTCGCTGATCGGCTCGGCCGGTGGCGCAAACAGCGGAAAATCCGTCTCGGGGCTGTCGAGCACCGCGCTGAATTCGTCGCCCGCGAGGTTGCCGGCGCCGGGCATGAACGGCAGCTCGGAATTGACCTGCCCCACCAATTTGAACGCGGCACGGCCTTCAGCGCGGGCGCGCAAAATGTCGAGCGTGGTATCGGTGTTGCAACTCAGGCTATAGCGCGCGACCCCACCCTCCACACGCTTCGCCACCAATTGGGTGACGACATTGAGCCCGCGCACCAGCAGATAGGATGAGGCATGCGTGTAGTTTGCGGAAATATAGTGCTGCTGCGGATACGGCGCGTGCAGCCACTTTCCGGCGAGGAAGAAAAATTCAATCACCTGGATGTTCGGTGGCAGCGCACCCGCATGCAGCGCCCCGGCGTAAGCAAGATCTGGATAACCGCCGAACAGCCGGTCGATGACGGGACCGATGAAGCGCTTTTCAAGCAGGCTACCGGGCTTCGGCTTTTCCAGCGTCAGCGCCGAGAAAAAGGTCAGGTTGATCGAACGATCGGCAACGGCACGCGCATAGAGCGCATTGATGATGTGGTTGGCCTTGCCGAGCCCGAGCGGCAACCCGACGACGAGGTTGGTTCCGACATCGCGAATGATATCTTCCGCGATCGCTTCGGGCTCGGAAAACAGTTTGGGCATCAAAATGCGGACCCGGCTTAACCCAAGCGCCGGCCGCCCTGGAATAGGACGCTGGCTGCTCCGAGCTATAACGCATTTGTTACCGAACTTCGCCTGTGACGAGACTGCAACAGCCAAGCACCGAATTCCTGTGCTGATGTCGCGCGACCGTTTGTCAGTGGCGACACCGCCCCTTAAAAAGGTAGATGTGACGAGGCCGTCGGCGGGGGCGGATGGGCCTGGTAGTTGCGGGATCAAATGGTTGTACGTGCCGTTAGTATTGGTCACGTGACAAGGCGCGTGCTTCGATCGGGCATTGGCCTTGGCGCGATGATTTGCCTGGTTTTTGCCGCCGCCGGTGCGCAGGCCGAGAACCTTCCGGACGCCCTGGCCAAGGCCTATCAGAGTAATCCGCAGCTCAACGCCGAACGCGCGCGGCAGCGCGCCACCGACGAAGGTGTGCCGCAGGCATTGGCGGGGTATCGGCCACAGATCGTCGCCAGCCTGACCGCCGGCCTGCAGGCCGTCCGCAACCTCTTGCCCGACAACACCATTCAGTCGGCGACCTTGAAACCCTGGACCATCGGGGTGACGGTGACCCAGACGCTGTTCAACGGGTTCAAGACCGCTAATAGTGTGCGGGTGGCGGAACTGCAGGTTTCGTCCGGCCGCGAGGCCCTGCGCAATGTCGGCCAGGGCGTGCTGCTCGATGCCGTCACTGTCTACACCAACGTGCTGGCCAATCAGTCGCTCGTCACCGCGCAGCGTTCCAACGTCGCGTTTCTGCGGGAAACGCTGGGCATTACCCAGAAGCGTCTCAACGCCGGCGATGTTACGCCGACCGACACCGCACAGGCTGAAGCCCGCCTCAATCGCGGCCTCGCCGACCTCAACGCCGCCGAGGTTGCCTTGGCCGTCAGCCAGGCGACCTATACCCAGGTGATCGGCAACGCGCCGGCGCAATTGAGCCCCGCCGAAGCCGTGGACCGCATTCTGCCGCGCAGCCGCGATGACGCTACCGGCCTCGCCTTCCGGCAACATCCGGCCGTGATGGCGGCTGCCTTTGACGTCGACGTCGCCTCGACCAGCATTCGCGTCGCCGAGAGCAGCCTGATGCCGACGATCACGTTGCAAGGCAGCGCCAGCCGCAGCAATCAAACGGATACCACGTTGGAGACCTCGAGGACCGACCAGGCCTCGATAGCCGGCCAGCTCAACCAGCCGATCTACGATGGCGGCATGGCGGCCTCACAGACCCGGCAGGCCAAGGAAATCTCCGCCCAAAGCCGGCTGGTGCTCGACCAGGTCCGCAACCAGGCGCGCACCGCGGCAGTCGGGGCCTGGGTTGCCAATGAAGGCGCCAAGGTCGCGGTGTCCGCTTCCGAATCCGAAGTCCGTGCGGCAACAGTCGCCTTGCAGGGCGTGCAGCGCGAGGCCGCGGGCGGCCAGCGCACCACGGTCGACGTCTTGAACTCGCAGCAGGATCTGATCTTGGCAAAGGCGCGATTGATCGGCGCGCAGCGCGACCGCGTGATCGCCTCCTACACCCTGCTCAGCGCCATCGGCCGGCTCGACGTCAAGACGCTGGGGCTCAACACGCCGGATTATCTGCCGGAAGTGCATTACCACCAGGTGCGCGACGCCTGGCACGGCCTGCGCACGCCATCCGGGCAATAATTCGCAACTTGTCGCAGGCGTTAACCGACCGCTGATCATGTCCGGCATTTTCCATCACCGGGAATCTGCAATAGCTTAGAACTCGATCCGATTTGACTGCCTTCGATTTTGAGCGATCCATTTCTGCGAGGCCTTGTGATCTCAAATATTCTGCGCTGGTCGGCCAAAACGCTGCTGGCGCTCCTGATACTGATCGTGCTCGCGACAACAGCGTTCCGGATGGCGGCATCGATCCGCGAAACCCACGCCCGCGCCGAGCTCGCGCCGCCGTCGGGCAAGCTGGTGCCGACCAGTTCCGGCGGTGTGTTCGTGCAGGAAAAAGGCCCGGCGGATGGAATTCCGGTCGTGCTGTTTCACGGCACCGCGGCCTGGAGCGAACTCTGGCGGCACACGACCAGCGTGCTCGCCGCCGCCGGCTTCCGCGTCATCGCGCTCGACCTGCCGCCATTCGGTTTCTCGGATCGTCCGGGCAGCTATACGCGGCAGGACCAGGCCGCGCGCATCAACGATGTTCTTGCTCACCTGAGGGCCAAGCCTGCGATCATCGTCGGCCATTCGTTTGGCGCCGGCGCCGCAACCGAACTCGTGATGCGATATCCGGACCGGGCGCGTGGACTCGTGCTGGTGGATGCGGCGCTGGGATTGACCACGGCTCCGTCAGACGCGCCATGGATCGTCCAGCCGAAATGGATTCGCGAAATACTGGTATCGCTCACCATCACCAATCCGGTGGCGACGAAGACGCTGCTGGAGGCCATGATCGCAAAAAAGGAACGTGCGTTGCCTGAGTTCGTCGCAATCCTGCAGCGGCCGACGACGCAGCGCGACACCACCTCCGACATCGCCGACTGGCTGCATTACTTCCTCGGCGCCGACCGCGAAGCCGTCAGTGCCGACCGCAACGCCTATGCGCGGATCAAACTCCCCGTCGCCATCCTGTGGGGTGACAAGGACAGCATTACCCCGGCTGAGCAGGCGCTTGATTTGCGAACGCTGCTGCCGCCGGAGACCACCCTGACCTTGCTGCCCGGGCTCGGCCACATTCCGCAAATCGAGGACCCGACTTTGTTCAACGACGCCCTGCTCAAGGCGCTCGGAAAACTCTAGACTCAGGCACAGATTCGAGAGGGCGGAGACATATGGACATCATCAGATTATGTGCCTGGGGCTATGCGGCCCTGCTCGGCTTCGTGATCCTGACCGGATACATTCCGGCCTTCATCGACCAGAACGACATGATCTTCGGCCTGTTCCGCCGCACCTGGTATGCCGACGGGCTGCATCTGGTTTCCGCGCTGTGGGCGCTTACGGCAGCGTTGACCTCTCGCCGTGCCTCGGAATTGTTTTTCCAATTGTTCGGCGCGTTCTACTTTGCCGACGGCTTGCTCGGTCTCTTCACGGGTTCGGGCTATCTCGACTTCGGCATCCTGATCAACGGTGTGCTCAACCTTCCGCTGGCGACGCGCTTTTTCGCCAATGCGCCGCATCTGACCCTCGGCGGCGTCGCGATCCTGATCGGGTATCTGCTGGCGCCACGGACGCGGGCCGCCGTTCATGCTTAAAGGGCTGCGGCGTATTCTTGCCGTCATCGCGATCCTGATCGCGGTCTCGGTGCTTGGGCCGCTCGCCTATATCGAGGGCACGTGCCGCCCCTCAACGTCAGCTTCGGCGTCACCTGTGCCGTCCGTGACGCTTCCTGCGATCAATGAACAGGGTTACCAGCGCAAGCAGAACAACACGTTCTTCACCTTTCCCGAATGGTACATCGTCTATTCCTTCGAGGATTTCGGCCGCTTCCTCGATCACTCCAGCGAAAGCCATTTCAACTATCTCGGGCACATCTTCGGGTTCTGGCGCAGCTTCTGCACCATCAATCAGGCGGTGCCGCCGGGCGGCGAATCGCTCACCGAAGTCAAGACCATGATCTATGTCATCGGCATCAGCTACTCGATCGAGTACGCGATCAAGGGGCTTTACGAAAACACCATCGGCCGCGTGTTCGAATGGATCCGGGGCGAGGAACGGACCCCGCAAGATCTGTACGCCCGCAAGGTGCTGCAGGACTACGCCGCGTTTCTCTACACCATTCCCTGGTACAAGTTTCCGTTTCGCGAGAAGCTCGACGGGTTGATGGCGATCTCGGCGCGGACCGAAAGCCCGCTGCGAACATGGGAGCGCACGTTCGCGCTCGGCACCGAATATTACCTCAAGGTCGGCTACGCCGCGCTGCTCCAGAAAGCGTTAGATGCCGGCGGCGACAGCGAACCGCGCGACATCATGTTCGTGGTCGCCACGCTGCCGCCGACGGTACTGGCGAAGGAGCCGCGTATCAAACCAATCCGTGCGCTGACGCCGCAATGGCAGCTGGCGCAGGCGCCGCGTTACAAGGACTTGACGGAAATCCTGCAGAGCCTGCTGGACCAGGGTTTTGGCTTTGCCGAGATCGCCGGCAACCGTGAAATCCTGATCACAGTCATCGCGCCAGACACCGCCAAGCTCGACGTCAGCGGGACCACGGAACTGTTTTCGCTGGAGCTCGATGGCAAACCCGGCTTCCGCAGAGCCGGCCTGAAGGCTGGGATCAACCGCCTCGTCGATATCAACCGCGACCTCAAGTCCAGGGGCGTGAGCATCGAGCATTTCTATGACTACTGAAGTGCGACATCGCAGCAGGCTGCGGCCATTGCGCCAGATCGCGGGCGCAGTGGCGCTCGTGGCATGCGGCTGGCTTGCCGTCGTAGTGGCCCTGACTTTCGGATCGGCGCCGGGCAAATCGATCGCGATCGTCGGCCCGCCGGCGCAGGCGCTGGCCATCATCGCCAAGGCCAACGGCCGGGTGCTCGCGGCCAACGACTATGTTACCTTTGCCCGCTCCGACGATGCCGGCTTCGTCGCCCGCCTCTATGCAGCGGGTGCGCTGCTGGTGCTCGACGCGGAACAAGCCGGCGGCTGCCGCGGGCTGCCGCCCAAGCGCAATGCGCGGCTGTGATCTTTCTTACCTCGCCCCGCTTGCGGGGAGAGGTCGGATCGCCCTTGCGATCCGGGTGAGGGGGTACAGGTCTAACCAATAATACCGGTATCGCGGATAGAGCCCCTCACCCCAACCCTCTAAGAGCGAGCTTCGCTCGTCTCGACCCCGCAAGAGTGGGGCGAGGGAGTTGACGCAGATCACGACGCATACTTCTGATAGAACGTGTTCGTGAACAATTCCGCCGGATCATACTTGCGCTTGGCTGCGAAGAAGTCGTTGATCTCTGGGTAGGACCGCTGCAACTGGTCCTTCGAATAATACAGCTGATAGGGCAGGAAGAAGCGGCCCTTGTGCGCGATGGTGATATCGATCAGCTCTTCGGTCGCCTTCTTCATCCGCTTGTTGCCTTCATCATCCGTGGTCTGGTTGATGTAAAGCACCAGCGAGAATGCCGGCTCCGGCGAATAGGTCAGGAAGTTGTCTTCCTGATGCACGATGCGCACCGACGCGTTCAGCAAATTGGTCTTGTTGTCGATCAGCACCTTGCGCATGCCGTCGACGAAGGAGACGAACTGGCTGCGCGGGATGAAATATTCGTGCAGGATGTCGGTGTCGTCAGGCAACGCGTTGCGCAAGTACGGCACCGAGTCGTGCATCGGGTCGTTGCGGTTGACAAGGCAGGCTTCCGCCGACCCGATCGCCTGCGCCCGCGTCACCGTGCAGGTTTCCATGCGGTGCTCGATGTGCTTCTCGGACAGCCATTTCATTTCCTGGAACAGCGGGCCCTGCTTGGACAGGTTGATCGTCAGCCGTCGCAGCTTGGTGCCTGAGACCTCGCCCAGCGGTTCGCGCTTGAAATCCGACCCGTCAACCTTGGTGTAGGTATAGAGCAGCAATTCCCTGAGAAAACTGCTCGGCGCGGTCGAGAGGTGCCCGTACATCAGGCCGATGTTGGCATCCTTCTCGATCTCCTTGGCGAACAGGCCCGGAAACTCCTTGTAGTCCATCACGCGCCGTCCGGTCTGGTAGACCAGGTTGTCTGATATATCGAGTTCGGCCTCGACGATGACGCCGAACAGGCCGTAGCCGCCGACCACGAGGTTGAACAGGTCCTTGTTCTCGGTTTCCGACACCGTGCGCAGCGTACCGTCCGCCAGCATCACCCGCATCGACTTGATCGATTTTCGCAGCGCGCCGGCCTGATGGTCCATGCCGTGGGCGTTGACCGAGATCGAGCCGCCGACGCTGAAAATATCGGTCGACTGCATGGCACGCACCGCAAAGCGCGGGTGCAGCAGGTTCTGGATCTCGTGCCAGGTCGCGCCCGGCTGCACGGTGATGGATCGCCGGCTCTCGTTGAGCACGATCTTGTTGAAGCCGCGCATGTCGAGCACAATGCCGCCCTTGCGGAACGCCTGCCCGCCCATGCTGTGGCGCACGCCGGCGGTGGTGACCGAGAGCTTGTGATCCCGCGCGAACGTCAGCGTTTTCTCGATGTCATCGACGCTGCGCACCTCGACCACCCCGTAGATTTCTGTCTTGTTGAGGCAGCTTGCATCGTTGATGCTGCCGCCGAGCTGCGACCACTTGACGTCTTTCAGCGGCGCAATCGCCTTGATCCGTTCTAGGTCGATTTTGGCCTGCTCGCCCCCGCCGGCCGCCGGCCCGCAATCCTTTTCGCCATTGGGATCGGCGGCAAGCGCCTGCAGTTTGCGGTAACTGTAAATGCCGGTCAGCACGACAATCACCGCGGCGACCGATGCCCCGGTTTTGAATTTCTGTGAAAATGTTCGCATGAATTGATTCCAGGTGATGCCTGATAGTCCGGGCGGGCGGACGATTAGTCAAACGGCATAGCTTATGGTTCGATAAGCCGTTGATCTTACCGAACGATAAATCCGGACATTCAGATGAGAAGCCGCCGCATTCACATCATGGGCCGTCAGGTTCGAGCGTTACCAGTCTCGGCCGAGCTCTCGCCGATTCACCTGCCGTGCCCACGTAGCAATCGCCCCTGAGATCAGGTTTTCAAGATCGCCGCTCGCTCCATTTGCCGGAGCGGGTCGCGATCATAATTCCGCAGCCACTCGCCGCTTTTGCGCAGGCCGCCGAACGGGAACAGGTGGAAGCCCGCGATCGGCGCCGTCGCATCAGCGGGCGCAATGCACAGGCCTCTGACGACGTCATCCGGCCCAGTGTCGGTCAACAGACGGCCGAACCGACCGATCTGGCCGCGCAACGCGCGGATTGAATTGCCGATGCCGCAACGGAGTGCGAACTTTGTCAGCGTCGCCGGTGTCGCCGGACCGGCCAGACCGACGATCACCGGAAGATCGATGCTGGCGGCATTGAGCGCCGCGATCCATTGCAGGATCGGCGCGCTCTCGAAACAGAATTGCGTGACGACATCGACCTCGATGTTGGTCTGCCGGCCCCAGTCCCGCCAAGCGCCGAGCACTTTCAGCGCGTGGGCGTGATCGAGGAATGGATGGCCCTCGGGATGGCCGGCCACGCTGAGGCGCGCGATACCATGGGTCTCGATCAATCCGCTGGCGCCAACGTCCAGCGCCGATTTGAAGGGGCCCTTGGCGGCCGCGACGTCGCCTGCAATCAGCACAATGCGCGTGACGGCGGCCTCGCCGCGCAGCCGCGCCAGGAAATCATCGAGCGCGGGCTGCGAGACCATTTCACGGGCAGCGATATGCGGCACCGGATTATAGCCGGCACGGCGCAACGCAGTCGCTGTCTCGACGTTGTGGCGATAATTGTCGCCGGGCAGGAACGTGATGGTGACATCGATGCCCGGCGCGAAATTATCGCGCAACTCCGGCAATTGACGGCCATGCGAGGAAATCTCGACGCTGGCCGAAGCCAGTTGCGCGGCGAACTCGCTGGAGCGGGTTTGGTCGGGCGCGGTCATGGACGCCTCCCCCGGTCAGGCCGGCGCGCGGCGGCGCGAGATCACATAGGTTTCGTCGTTGAACCAGAGGCCGCCGTGTTTCTTCAGGACCTTGTCGGTGGCCTCCAGATAGCGGCCGCCGCGCACGACTTCCGACAGGCGGACATCCTCGATCTGCGCGACGTAAATCGCGGCATTCCAGGCCGCGAACAGCGTCGAGGTTCCGATCGGCCCGCTGACCTCATCGGGCAGCGTGTGCATGTGGTAGCGGAAGATCGAGCGCGCGTCGGACGATGCGTTGAAATTGTAATGCCGCGCCGCTGCGCCAAGCTCGTGCTTGACCTGGCGCAGGATCGCGTAGCGGTCGGTCTTGAAGGGATCGTCACCCGGCCAGACCTGATCGATGATCTCGATGCCGGGATCCTTGCCGTGCGAATGAATGCCGATCAGCCGCCCGCCGGGCCGCAGCGATTTCACCAGCGGCGTCACCACCTTGGAGGCCTTGAACTCGACGCTGGCCCGCGCCCGGTAGGGCTGTGAGGCGATGACGAGATCATAATCGGCCATCACCCGTCCCGGCCGCGGCATGATCGGATCGAGCAGGAACGAATGATCCTCCCGCCGCAGCGTCAGCACGATCGGCCGTTGATAGACCGGATTGCCGGTGGTCAGGCTGATGCCCGCGCGCCAGTTCTCGGCGAGGAATCCCTCAAGCTCGCCGATCTGCTCGGCGAAGCCGTGCGCGGTGTTGCCCGACAGCGTGACGTCTTTCCAGATCAGGCCCTGGGCTGCGGTCGCCGAACGCGGCGTCAGCCACGGTGCTTCGGCGTAATAGAGATTGGTGACCACGAGCACGGTGGCGGGGTGCTCGAACAGGCGGTCCGCCATCTTCTCCAGCATGAGGCGCACGTCCTCGTAGCTGATCTCCTTGGCCACGACATAGAGCGGCATGGTCGGGAAGCGCGCATGCACTGCCCGCATCACCCGCGACAGCACGGTGCCGTCGCCGACCCCGGCATCGAAGATCCGCAGCGCCGGCGGTGTCGGCTGCAGGTTGCCGAGCTCGAGCGATATGCGGTGGCCGACCTCGGTCTTCTCGCTGCAGGTCGAGACGAACAGCAGGTATTTTTGGCGGTTGTCGAAGAATCGGAAGCCTGGCGGGGCGACGGCCGGGGCGGCACCATTGACGGGTTTAACAGCTGGCGACGGCAGGTTCTGCGCCGACGGCGCAGCGGGGCGGTGCTCGGTCAGATAGGCGCGGACCTTGTCGAGCGTGCCGGTCGTGATCTTGGCGCCGTCGCGCAGCCGCGATACCAACTTGCCGTCGTTGACGACCAGCCGCCCGAACGTGGACTCGGCGGTCTGCGTCGCGCGGCAATAGTCGCGGATCTCGCCGAGAATCTGCTCGGCGGTGGCGCCCGATGGCGCGCGCTGATCCCGACCCTGGCCCTGGCTTTCCTCGATCCGCACGGTGTTCTCCCGCGGTTGTATGGAGCCGGTATCAGGGGACGGCGGCTAGCTCACGTCAACCACAAACGGAGTGGGCAGAAAACATGGGCACATGCCCATAGCCTGGCGGTAGGCCAGCATCAGCGCGCCCTACGCGAGAATACCGAAATCAGCACCGGCAACGTCACCAGGATGACGATCGGCGCCAGCATCATGCCGGTGACGACCACCACCGCCAGCGGCTTTTGCACCTGCGAACCGATCCCCGCCGACAACGCCGCCGGCAGCAGCCCGACGCCGGCGACGACGCAGGTCATCAGCACCGGCCGCAATTGCAATTCGCCGGTGCGGATTACGGCCCGCGTCCGCTCGTATCCCTCGTCGATCAATTGATTGTACTGCGACAGGATGATGATGCCGTCCATCACCGCGATGCCGAACAGCGCGATGAAGCCGATCGCCGCCGACACGCTGAAGGCAATGCCCGAAATCAGCAGCCCGAGCACGCCGCCGAAGATCGCCATCGGGATCACGCTCATCGCGAGCAGCGTGTCGACCATCGAACTGAAATTGAAGAACAGCAGCACCGCGATCAGCGCCAGACTTAACGGCACCACGATCGAGAGCCGCTTGATCGCGTCCTGCAGATTGCCGAATTCACCGACCCACTCCACCCGCGATCCCGGCGGCAACTGGACCTGCGCAGCGACCTTGTCCTGCGCCTCCTGGATCGCGCTGCCGAGGTCGCGTTCTCGGACCGAGAACTTGATCGGCAGATAACGTTCCTGCCCTTCGCGGTAGATATAGGCGGCGCCCGAGATCAGGTTGATCGAGGCGACTTCGCTGAGCGGAATCTGCGTGACGCTACCATTCGGGCCCGGGGCGCCGATCCGCAAATTGTGGATCGCTTCCGCGCTCTTGCGGTATTCCGGCGCAAGGCGAACGATGATCGGGAAATGCCGGTCGCTGCCGGGCTCATAGATGTCACCGGCGCTGTCGCCGCCGATCGCGACCTTGATGGTGGCGTTGATATCGCCCGGCGACAGGCCGTAGCGCGCCGCCCGCGCCCGATCGATGTCGATCTGGATCGTCGGCTGGCCGAGCGAGGTGAATACCGCCAGATCCGTCACGCCCTGCACGGTGGCGAGGACGGATTTGATCTTGTTGGCGGTGTCGGTCAGCGCTTGCAGATCGTTGCCGAATAGTTTGATCGAGTTCTCGCCCTTGACGCCCGACACCGCCTCCGAGACGTTGTCCTGCAGATACTGCGAGAAGTTGAATTCGACGCCGGGAAATTTGTCCTGCAACTGCGCCAGCAACTGCGCGGTCAATTCTTCCTTGTCACGCGTGCCCGGCCACTCGCTCGCGGGCTTTAGCGGCGCAAAGAACTCGGCGTTGAACAGGCCGGCGGCGTCAGTGCCGTCATCGGGACGGCCGTGCTGCGACACCACCGATTCCACCTCGGGACGGCTTCGGATCAGCTTGCGCATCTCGTTGACGTAGCTGTTGCCTTCCTGCAGCGAGATGGTCGGCGGCAGCGTGGCGCGGATCCACAGATTGCCCTCTTCCAGCTTGGGCAGGAATTCCAGTCCGAGCAGCCGCGCGAACATGATGGTCGCGAGGACGAGGACCGCAGCGCCTGCCATCACGAGCTTGCGGTTGGCGATCGCCCAGTTCAGCACCGGCAGATAGAGCCGGTCGAGCTGCCGCATGATCCAGGTTTCGGTTTCCTCCATATGCGAGGGCAGGATGATGGCGCTCAGCGCCGGTGTCACAGTGAAGGTCGCCAGCAATCCGCCCGCCAGCGCATAGGCATAGGTCCGCGCCATCGGTCCAAAGATGTTGCCTTCGACGCCGCTGAGCGTGAACAGCGGCAGGAAGGCGGCGATGATGATGGCGGCGGCAAAGAAGATCGAGCGCGACACGTCGGCAGCGGCGGATAGGATGGCGTGGCTCTTCATGTCCATCGTGGTGTCGAAGGAGATGTGGCTGCGCTCGGCTTCCGACAGGGCAGCGGTCTGCGACAACCGGCGGAAGATCGCCTCCACCATGATCACGGTGGCATCGACGATCAGTCCGAAATCGATCGCGCCGACCGAGAGCAGATTGGCGGATTCGCCGCGCAGCACCAGGATGATCACGGCAAAAAATAGCGCGAACGGGATCGTCGCGCCGACGATCAACGCGCTCCTGAGATCGCCGAGGAAGATCCACTGCAGCAGCACGATCAGGATGATCCCGACCACCATGTTGTGCAGCACGGTGTGGGTGGTGATGTCGATCAGATCCTTGCGGTCGTAGATCCGCTCGATCTGGACGCCCGGCGGCAGGATGCTGGAATTATTGATGGACGCGACCAGCCGCTCGACGCGGGCAATGGTCGGCGCGCTCTGTTCACCGCGCCGCATCAGCACGATGCCCTGGACGATGTCGTCATCCTGGTCGAGGCCGGCGATTCCGAGCCGTGGCTTCTCGCCGATGGTGACATGCGCGATGTCGCTGACCAGCACCGGATTGCCGCCCGATTGCGACACCATGGTGTTGTTGAGATCGTCGATCGAGCGGATCAGGCCGACGCCGCGCACCACGGCGGATTGCGCGCCGATATTGACGGTGTTGCCGCCGACATTGATATTGGCGTTGCTAACGGCCTGCAGCACCTGCGGCAGCGTCAGCCCATTGGCAACCAGTTTGTTGAAGTCGACCTGCAGCTCATAGGTCTTGGTCTTGCCGCCCCAGCCGGTGACGTCGATCACGCCGGGCACGGCGCGGAAGCGACGCTGCAGCACCCAGTCCTGCAGCGTCTTGAGGTCGAGCACGCTGTAGTTCGGCGGGCCCTTCAGCCGGTAGCGATAGATTTCGCCGACCGGACTGAGCGGCGAAATGCCGGGCTGCACGTTGCCCGGCAGCGGCGCGAGTTGCGACAGCCGGTTCAATACCTGCTGCAGCGCCTCTTCATAGGTGTAGTCGAACGAGAACTGCAGTTTGACGTCGGACAGGCCGTACAGCGAGATGGTGCGGATGGTGCGCAGGTTCTTGATGCCGGCAAGCTGAGTCTCGATCGGGATCGTGATGTAGCGCTCGATCTCCTCCGACGACAGCCCCGGACTTTGCGTCACGATATCGACCATCGGCGGGGTCGGGTCGGGATAGGCTTCGATGTTGAGCTGCCTGAACGCGATCAGGCCGCCGACCATCACCGCGACGAACATGCCGACCATCAAATAGCGGCGGCTGACGGCAAGGGCGACGAGGCGATCCATTCAGCTTCCGGACGCGGCGCGGTCGATAAACAGTGCACCCTTCGTTACGATCTGCTCACCGGGCTTCAGATTGCCGATCACTTCGACGAGATCGCCATTGGCGAGGCCCGCTTTGATCTGACGCAGTTCAATCGTCTGGTCCGCATGCGCGACCCAGATCCGGACCTGGTCGCCCTCGTAGATCAACGCCTGCTTCGGCACGCCGACCGCCGGATGATCGCCGGCCGAATAGATCGTCACATTGGCGAACATTTCCGGCTTGAGCACGCCGTTGGTGTTGTCGATGGTGGCGCGGACCACGAGCCGCCGCGTCGCCGGATCGATCGCGGTGGAAACGTAATTGACGCGCGCCGACAGCGTTTTGTTCGGCAACGCCAGCACGTTGAACGTGACGTCCTGCCCGATCGCGACGTTGGCGGAATCGGTCTCGCGCACGAAGGCGACCAGCCAGACGGTGGAGAGATCGCCGATCACATAGACCGGATCGCTGGCGCCGGAGTTCACATACTGGCCGGGACCGATCTTGCGCTGGACCACGGTGCCGGCGATGGGCGCGAAGATGGTGGTCTCCGGATTGATGCGGCCCTTCTCCTGAAAGGTCGCGATGTCCTCATCGGTGAGGCCGAGAATGCGCAGCTTGTTGCGCGCGGCCTCCATCGCCGTCTGCGACGAGCGCATGTCGTTCTGCGCCTGGATCAGCGTCGCCTGGCTCTGCTGATAGTCCTTGAGCGGGACGGCCTTGCCTTCGAACAGGTCCTTGGCGCGCTGGCCCTGCAGTTGGGCCAGATCGAGCGCAGACTTCGCCTTGTTCATGGCACCTATCGCGCCGATGAAATCGTTCTGCGCCTGAACGTTGTCGGCGGCCTCGATCACGAACAGCGGCTGGCCTTTAACCACACTGTCGCCGGGCCGGACCAGCAGCCGGGTGACCCGGCCGGCATAGGGCGAGAACACTGGCGTCGAGCGATCCTCATCGATCGCGATCTTGCCTTCGGTGACGTGCTCGGCGCGGAAGCCGCGCGCAGTAACCGGCTGGATGGTCAGGCTGGCCCATTCGGCCGGCGACGGCTTATAGCGCTGCAGCCCGCCCTTGCGGGACTGGCTCGACACCTCGGAATGCCTGGGTTTGGTTCCACTGAGCTGCAGGAAGCCATAGACGCCCGCGCCTGCGAGCGTCAGCAAGGCTATCGCCACCACCGCTCGCCGGCGAATAAGCACCTGTAATTCCTTAATAAATCTGCTTCGCATGCGGGCTATTCAATAACCAATAGCGACAATTTGTCTCACCTACTCATAAGGCCTAATCCGAGTTCCAAACAAGCTAAAAAACCAGCACGGCCGTTAAATTCTGGAGAGGCAGGCTTGAGGGCCGGCTTGAAAATCTATTCACGCGGCGGCCATTGCGGCGGATGACTGCCGAGCGGCATCGCCGGGCGGGCCCAGAATGCGGGGGTTTTCGACAACAGCGCCGAATGGCGGACCGACCGCAGGGCGCCAAAGCCGGAAGCCGCCTCCTCGATGAAAAGCGTCACGGTTTCTCCCTCCAAGTCCGCGGTCTTGAAGCCGTCGGCGACGCGGCCGAGATTCCACAGCCATCGGCCGGTCTGCGCCAGCGACACCCGAACATGCCAGCTGCCGCCTTCGCGCGATTGCCGCGCCTTCGCCATCATGGCGCCGAACGCCATGAGGTAACCGGTGGCGTGATCCAGCATCTGCGCCGGCAATTCCTTTGGCCCGTCAACGCCGGCCGCCTGCCCTTCGGCATGGTTGAAGCCGGTCGACGTCTGCACCAGCGAGTCGAAGCCGCGCCGTTCCGCCCAGGGGCCGGCATGACCATAGGCCGACAGTGTCACGTAGACGATCCCCGGGCTGATGCGGGCCGCCTCTTCCGGCGCGAAGCCAAGGCCGGCGATGGCGCGCGGCCGATAGCCCTGCGAAATAATATCGGCCTGCGCCAATAGATCGCGAAACACCGCGCGGCCCTGCGCGCGCTTGAGTTCGACAAAGCTCGTCAGCTTGCCGCGCCCGGTATCGATGGTGAGCCAGGGAATTGCCGGCAGGTCGGGACCTGAGATCAACAGCACATCGGCGCCATGGGCGGCGAGCGTGCGGCCGGCGACCGGACCCGCGATCACGCGCGACAGATCGAGCACGCGAACGCCCGCGAGCGGCCGCTCGCCCTTCGGCCACGGTTTTGGCGCGGCGTCGCCGATCTTCTCGATTCCGATCAGCGGCAATCCGGCAAGCGCCCTGGCGTGCGGCGTTGCCGACCATTCTTCATATGAACGCATCATCGACACCACGCCGCCGCCGGCATAGGCCGCGGTCTCGAACGGCTCGCCGTCCCACTGCATCAGCGCGGCCTGGACGTCCTCACGCTCCGGCTTGCAGTTCAGCACCTGGCAGACGGCGTCGCGGTGATGCGGGAAATTGGTGTGCAGCCGCACGAAGCGCGCGTCGCGCGTCTTGTAGATGCCGGCAATCGCGTCCCAGGCCGGCGGCGGCGGTTTGTCGTCGACGCGCAGATAACGCTCCGAGCGGCATTCGACCACGGCGTGGCGCATGTCGACGGTAACGTCCTGCGATTGCCCGCTGCGCAGCTTCCAGATCTCGGCGGCGGCAAGGCCTGTTGCTGCGACGCTGGCCTGCGCCGCGGCTGCGACACGAAACGACGACGGCAGTTGCGGCTCTTCGCCGGTCAGCTTGACTGCGTCGAGTGCGGAAACGTCGCCGCCGGCTGATGTCCAGATATCGCGGAGGATTTCTGATGTGCTTTTCACAGGCGTCTCGCTCCCTTGCTTAGGGGATGTGCCTCACCGCGGAAGAAGTTGCAATCGCCACCAGGCCGGTTCTACGAACTGTCATCCCCCGCGAAGGCGGGGGATCCAGTACGCCGCGGCCTCCCGGTTGTACCATCGACGTCTCTGGAATACTGGATCACCCGCATGCGCGGGTGATGACAGCTGAATGTGAGTTCGCGATCTCGCGGCGCGTTGCGCCCGAGGTTTGCTGTTGAACTTCCCGCCCTCTCCAAACAGAGGGCGCAGGGAAGACCGGGTGCGCGCTGCACCCGCGGTCCCGTGTGCGGTTTGTAGATAGAAAGCTGCACACGAGCATACAGGGCAGCGGAGAACACCCGGCCTTCCCTGCGCAATGGCTTTACGGCTTATAACGAGCTCTCCCCGGAGAACGGCTCTTTTGCCTCCGTTGCGCCCTGAAAACTATTGTCTCCAGGTGCATTGACGCCAGCACCGCGACGTCAGGACCACACGTCTTCGCCGTACGCTATCCGCCACGGTCGTCTCCGTGACATCAGCGTCCACCGCAACCCGTCCAACGTCCGTGACGACGGCCGACGCCCTTCTGAGTAGGACGGGATGGCCAATATGTACCCTGATTTTGTATTCTGTAAAAGCGAAATATTTTTTATTTTGGGGCTTGACATTGGTTCTGAATAACAGAAGTGACTGCCCGGCTCGCCAAGGACCTATGCGGTATTTTTTATACGGCCATGTTTGGCTTGTATATCGGCATGATGCAAAACCGTCAGACAGGCAGCTTGCCCGCCTTGCGGTTCTGCTACAATGTCGCAGGGCAACAAAGCAGAACAACAACAAACGCCAACAACGGAAAGACAACATGGATCTCGGTCTGAAGGGAAGAAACGCCATCGTGCTCGGCGGCACGCGCGGCATTGGACGGGCGATTGCCGATACGCTGGCCGGCGAAGGCGCCGGCGTCGCCGTCTGTGCGCGCAACGCCGATCAGGTCGCAAGTGCCGTTGCCGAACTGAAGGCCCGGGGCGTGAAGGCGACCGGTGCACCGGTTGATATAACCGACGCGGCCGCGCTGAAATCCTGGATCGCGGGCGCCGCGCAGGAGCTCGGCAGCATCGACATGCTGTTCTCCAACGCCGGCGCCATGGCGCAAGGCGGCGACGTCGCCTCGTGGGAGCAGAATTTCCGGCTCGACGTGCTCGGCGCCGTCAACGCATTCGAATCCGCGCGGCCGTTCCTGGAGGCGAGCGGCGAGAAGAACGGCGACGCCGCCTTTGTCATGATTTCATCCATCTCGGCGGCGCAGGCCGACAACGCCAGCTCCTACGGCCCGATCAAGGCGGCGCTGGTGCACATGGCGAAGGGCCTGGCGCGGCAATACGCCCCGAAGAAAATCCGCGTCAACGTGGTCTCGCCGGGCACGGTCTATTTCAAGGGCGGCGTCTGGCACATGGTCGAGCAGAACATGCCGAAGCGCTACCAGGACACGCTGGCGCGCAACCCGACCGGCCGCATGGCGACGCCGCAGGAAATCGCGAACGCCGCCGTGTTCCTGGCAAGCCCGGCCTCCTCGTTCACGACGGGCTCGAACCTCATCGTCGACGGTGCGATCTCGAACCGGGTGAATTTCTGAGGGCCAGTCCGGAGAACGTTTGCCCATCGCCAGGGATTGACTTGACGATTGGAACGGCAAGACATTGGCTTGCTCTACTTTAGCTTGCGCTCCTGTGCGGAGCGCGTTATTTTGACATCACTCAATCCTGAAAGGAGGGCCGCGCGATGACGTCGTTTTTCCGGCACTATCGCCAGCGTGGCCCGGTCAACGCCCTGCAAATGCGTTTGCAGGGCTGACCAGAGACTTCTACCGAACTTCTTCCTGGTCTGCCCTTCGTGGCCATGCGGCGTTGCGCGTTCTTGTGCTCGCGCCTGCATTCTCATCCATCGCCGCGCTTTGACACCGACATCCGCCGACGGCTGCATGCCCCGGATATCGTGTTCGCCGGCAAGACCAGAGAACGATCATGACGCTTATTACTATCCGCAATCTCGGCGTGACGCTGAGCGCGCCGCTGTTTTCCCGGCTGAACCTCGTCGTCAATCCCGGCGACCGGATCGGGCTTGTCGCCGCCAATGGTCGCGGAAAGACCACCCTGCTGCGCTGTATGGCAGGCACCATGGAAGCGAGCGAGGGCGAGATCATCCGATCGCGCGGGCTGACGGTGGGCTGTGTCGAGCAGAACGTGCCGGAAGCGCTGATGGAGACACCCCTCTATGCAGCCGTGCTCGAGACGCTCTCCACCGAACAACGGCTCAGCGAAAGCTGGCGGGTCGATGTTGCCCTGGAATCGCTCGAAGTGCCCGAGGCGTTGCGGCAGCGGCCGCTGAAACAGTTAAGCGGCGGCTGGCAGCGGCTTGCCATGCTTGCGCGTGTGCTCATGACGGAGGCCGACGTGCTTCTGCTCGACGAGCCAACCAACCATCTCGACCTCACCAGGATCAGCCGGCTTGAGAACTAGCTGAACGCGCTGCCGCGCGAGTTGCCCGTCGTCATATCCAGTCACGACCGCGCCTTTCTCGATGCGACCACGAACCGGACGCTGTTCCTGCGGCCGGAGCAATCACAGCTGTTTTCATTGCCCTATACACGGGCACGCGCCGCCCTCCGTGAAGTGGACGCATCGGACCAGCGGCGCTATCAACATGACCTGAAGTCTGCCCAGCAGCTTCGCCAACAGGCCGCGAAGCTCAGCAATATCGGCATCAATTCCGGCAGCGACCTGCTGTTGTCAAAGACCAGGCAGTTGAAGCAGCGGGCCGGGAAACTGGAAGATGCGGCGAAGCCTGCGCATCTCGAACGATCCGCCGGCGCAATCAGGCTTGCCAATCGCGGAACCCACGCCAAGGTGATGGTGACGCTGGACGACGCCACAGTCGAGACGCCAGATGGCAGGCTGCTGTTTCGAACCGGCAAGCAGTTCATCTGCAAGGGAGACCGGATTGTGTTGCTGGGATTGAACGGGTCCGGCAAGACCCGGCTTGTCGCCATGCTGCGCGCAGCAATCGAAAATCGGGACGCGGTGCAAGCCGGCTTCAAGGCCACGCAGTCGCTCGTTCTCGGCTATTGCGATCAGGCTCTTGCCGGTCTTGCAGATGCCGACACACCGGCACACGCGATCGTCCGTCGCTTCGATGTCGGCGATCAGCGTGCGCGCACTTTGCTCGCGGGCGCCGGCCTCTCGATCGAGATGCAGGGCCGTCCGATCGGCCAGCTTTCCGGCGGACAGAAGGCGCGTCTGGGCATGCTGTTGCTGCGGCTTGTGCAGCCAAATTTTTATTTGCTGGATGAACCCACCAATCATCTGGATATCGAGGGGCAGGAAGCATTGGAGGCTGAATTGATGGTGCATCAGGCAAGCTGCCTTTTGGTGTCACATGACCGCAACTTCGTGCGAACGGTGGGCAATCGCTTCTGGCTGATCGAAAAGAAGAAGCTGGTCGAACTGGAGGAACCGGAAGGGTTGTTTGCAGCAGTCAGTGCAGGGAGTTAGCCGCGCGACAGCCCTGTTTGCTGTGTGACAGGCGTTACGGCGGCAACGCGGCCGACGCTGGGCACCTATCACCAGCAATTCTCATTTTGAGAATATCCGGGATTTGGCGGCGGCCAGCCGCCGCTATCGCAAGCGGCCAACCAGCGCAACCAGCTCGCCTTGCCGATGGGTGTCGGTCTTGCGGAAGATCGCTTTGAGGTGCGACCGCGCGGTTTCATGCGCGATTGCCATTTCCTGCGCGACTTCTTCCAGCGACTTGCCGCCGGCCAGGCACAGCGTAATACGCGCTTCCGATGGCGTCAGGTGAAAGGCCTGGCGCAGCATCGCCGACTGTTCGGCCTCCGCTTCATCGAAGCCGGAGAAGATGAGAATGGCGCGAGCCCCGAGAAACGGGCTGCGCGCCGCGCCATCGACCGGGAGAATGCGGATCACGATGGGCAGCTTGCCGTCGCGCCGGATCACGATGGGCGCGACGCCAAGCGCATCGAGGTCGGAGGAGGTTCTCAGCCGGTCGAGGAAATTGTTGAACGCCGATTGCGCGCGCCCGTCGGTGATAACGAGGCGCTGGCCAATGACCTGAATATCGCCGCCAAGCGCGGCTTCCGCTGCTGGATTGATGTCGACGACCGATCCGAACCGGTCGAGCGCAATCGCGGCACGCTTGATGAAGGTCAACGCATTGGTGATGCCGGACAGCACGCCCCTTCCGACCGCGGTCGAAAGCGTGGCCGTCTCGGTCAACCGTTGCGACAGGCCAGCTAGCGCCATTTTTTCGGATTCGTCAAAAGCGCCCTCGGCGATCGAGCGCTGGATGGAAAAACCCCACAACGCCGGTCCCGCAAAAAAACCGACAACCGCAAACCAGCGCAGCCCGAAACTGTTCGCATGCGCATACAGGGGATCGCGGAGCATTTCAGTCTCGGACGTGAAGATGTCCTGGTCGCTGACGATCTGACGTCCTGCCATCAACAGCGGCACGCCGCGAACCGCACGGATGTCGTTTTCGTGGTAGTGATTGTCGAAATAGGCCTTGAAGAATTCCCGCCCGGACTCCGTCATCGGCACGTCGGGAGTCCGGACGTCGCTTTGCAGCAGACAGGCGCTGGTCGAACCGCTGGCGCTGCAAACGTCCTGCATCAGGACCGGCCACAGCGCAGGGTCGAGCACCGCTTCTCCAAGCCGGTTGCTGATGGACTGCAACCGGTCAACGTCCACCTTCGTCCCCATTGGCTATGCCTATGCCATCGTTTCAGCCACGCGCTTCGAAACCGGTGTCCAAATCGGGTTACGCGGCCCGCTTCCAAGCGGCTCCACGTTCCGACAAGGGATCGTCAAACGCCACCCCCATTTGGGTGAGACCGGCAGGTAACGTTACCATCGCTTCTGGGGCGGGTTGACCGATTTTGACTCGATGCACCGCCTCGCGTCGGCTAGATTAGGGATCACCCGGGGCTAGAGGTTTCATCAACAATCAATTTGTTCTTCCGGGACGGCCGCTGGATGTACGTCCAGCGGCCATTTTAATGTGCGGGGTGCGCCATGGCGTTCGCGCCTCAATGAAAATCCCGCGACGGTGGCAATATCCGGACGTTGCGCGGATGGCGGATCTTGTGCGCTGACGTCTCGGGGTGATCGCGGCGATCGTCGTTGAGCGGTTCGATCAACGCGGGGCCGGTCGGCACCGGATGCTTGCGGCTGAGTGCGTCGTTGGCCAGACCGATCAGATCGTGCGAGCGGTCGAACAGCCGCTGCGCGACCAGATGCGTCACCTGTTCCGGACTGCTCTGGATGTAGCCCTCGACCATGATCAGGCGTGCACCCATCACTTCCTTGCGGTATTTTTCCATCACCGCCGGCCACACCACGATGTTGGCGATCCCGGTTTCATCCTCCAGCGTCATGAAGACAACGCCCTTGGCGCTGCCCGGACGCTGCCGCACCAGGACCACGCCGGCGCAGCGGACATGCTTCCGGTCGTTGCGATGCGCGATGTGTTCGCAAGGCACCACGCGCTCTCTTGAAAGCATCGCGCGTAAAAATTCCAGCGGATGGCCCTTCAGCGACAACCGGATGGTCTGATAGTCGGCGACCACCTGCTCCGGCAGCGGCATGTCAGGCAAAGGCTTTGCATTCTCGTCCGGCTGCTCGCGCGCGACCGCCGCCTCGAACAGCGGCAGCGGCACGTCGTCGGGCAGCCGCCGCACCGCCCACAGCGCGGCGCGGCGATCGAGCCCGAGGGAACGGAACGCGTCGGCATCTGCCAGCAGGATCAGCGCGCGCTTGGGCAACGCGGTGTCGCGCGCGAATTCCTCCAGCGAGGTGAACGGACAGCGTGTGCGGGCGGCGATGATGCGGTCGGCCCAGTCTTCTGCGCTCTCGTCATTCTCCGATGCGCAATTGCGCATCGTAGGCGCGCGTAGCGCGAGCCCGGAATCCATTTTACCACGCGGATGCGGCGCAATGGTTTCCGGGCTCGCGCCAAGGGGCGCGCCCCGGAATGACAGTTGAGATTTCTTCAAACTCTCCTCATCCGGATCGGTCCATTTGAAACCGTCAATCTGGCGAAACCCGAGCCGCACCGCGCAATATTTTCCTTCGCCCTCTTCCAGCGTGTTCTGCGCAAAGCTATACGACACGTCGATCTCGCGTACTTCGACGCCGTTCTTGCGGGCGTCGCCGACGATCTGGGCCGGGGCGTAAAAGCCCATCGGCTGCGAGTTCAACAGCCCGCAGCAGAACGCGTCGGGATGGTAATGCTTGAGCCATGACGAGACATAGACGAGCTGCGCGAAACTTGCGGCATGGCTTTCCGGAAAGCCGTAGGAGCCAAATCCCTTGATCTGGTTGAAGCAATTATTGGCGAACTCGGGATCGTAGCCGCGGCGGATCATGTTGCCGACCATCTTGGCTTCGAACTTGCCGATGGTCCCGAGATTGCGGAACGTCGCCATGGCGCGGCGCAGCCCGTTGGCTTCTTCGGAGGTAAATTCCGCAGCCTCGATGGCGATACGCATCGCCTGTTCCTGGAACAAGGGAACGCCCAGCGTCTTGTGCAGGACGTTACGCAGCTCATCCTTGTTGCCGCCCTTTGGATAGGGATACTCGATATCCTCCGGCCGCATTTTGCGGCGCTTGAGATAGGGATGCACCATGTCGCCCTGGATCGGGCCGGGCCGCACGATCGCAACCTCGATGACGAGATCGTAAAAAGTTCGCGGCTTCAGGCGCGGCAGCATGTTCATCTGGGCGCGGCTCTCGACCTGGAACACGCCGAGCGATTCACCTCTCTGCAGCATTTGATAGACTGCGTCGTCATCCTTCGATTTGATATCGGCCAGCTCGTATCGCTTACCCTTGTGATCGGCGATGAGATCAAAACATTTGCGGATGCAGGTCAGCATGCCCAGCGCCAGCACGTCGACCTTCATCATGTTCAGCGCGTCGACGTCGTCCTTGTCCCATTCGATGAAGGTGCGGTCGTCCATCGCCGCGTTGCCGATCGGCACGTAAGTATCGAGCCGGTCCTGCGTCAGCACATAGCCGCCGACATGCTGTGACAGATGCCGCGGGAATTCGATCAGTTCGGTCGCAAGCGCCACCGCGAGCTCGATCATCGCATTTTGCGGATCCAGTCCGGCCTGCCGAACCTGCATCTCGTTGAGGCCCTTGCCCCAGCTGCCCCACACCGTATCGGCCAAGGCCGCGGTGACGTCTTCCGTCAGCCCCAGCGCCTTGCCGACATCGCGGATCGCGCTGCGCGGGCGGTAATGAATGACGGTGGCAATGATCGCGGCGCGGTGGCGGCCGTAGCGCCGATAGACATATTGCATCACCTCTTCGCGGCGCGAATGCTCGAAATCGACGTCGATGTCGGGCGGCTCCAGCCGCTCCTTGGAAATGAACCGCTCAAACAGCAGATCGACCTTGGTCGGGTCGACCGAGGTAATGCCGAGCACGTAGCAGACCGCCGAGTTCGCCGCCGATCCCCTGCCCTGACAGAGGATGTTCTGGCTGCGCGCATAATGGACGATGTCGTGCACGGTGAGGAAATAATGCGCGTAGTTGAGCTCGGCGATCAGCGCCAGTTCCTTGCGCAAGGTGGCGCGGAGCGTGTCATCGATCTCTCCACCAAAATAACTGATAACACCCTGCCATGTCAGGTCTTCCAGATGCTGCTGCGCGGTCTTGCCCGGCGGTACCGGCTCGTCCGGATACTGGTATTTGAGTTGGTCGAGCGAGAAGGAGATACGATCGGCAAAGCGCATGGTTTCCGCGATCGCGTCCGGCAGACCGCGGAACAGCCGCGCCATTTCATGCGGCGGCTTGAGATAGCGTTCCGCATTGGCCTCGAGCCGCTTGCCGATCGCTTCGATGGTGGTTTTCTCGCGGATACAGGTCAGCACGTCCTGCAGCGGACGGCGCGCGGCATCGTGGTACAGCACCTCGTTGGTTGCCAATAGCGGCACCTTTGATGTCAGCGATATCAGATGCAGCCGCGCCAGCCGGCGGCGGTCGTCGCCGCGATACAACAGGCTCGCGGCCAGCCACACGCCATCGGCGCGGCTGGCCTTCAGACGGTCCAGGATTTTCAGAGATTCCGGAGAGTCGAAGCGATGCGGCAGCGTCAGCACCAGGAGCTGGCCTTCGCTGAATTCCAGGAGGTCATCGAGTTTCAGATGGCATTCCCCCTTGGCGATCCGCTCGGTATCGCCGCCGCGTTTGCCGCGGGTCAAGAGCTGGCACAGCCGGCCATAGGCGGCGCGGTCGCGCGGATAGACCAGAATATCCGGCGTGCCGTCCATGAAGACGAGGCGCGATCCGATCAGAAGTTTTGGCTTGTATAAAACCTCGGGATTGTCGAGTTCCTTGTAGGCGCGCACCACGCCGGCCAGCGTGTTGTGGTCGGCGATCCCGATCACGGGAATGCCAAGCCGGCTCGCCTCGTGCACATAGGCGCGCGGATCGGAGCCGCCGCGCAGGAAGGAGAAATTCGTGGTGATGCCGATTTCGGCATAAGCTGCGTTGTTCATGCGAATAGCCCGTGCACGAACCATTTGGGCGGGACGGGTTCGCCTTCCTGCTCTGCTTGTTCGCCTTCATAGAGCCCGTCGCGATAGACCCAGAAGCGCCGTCCTTCAGCGTCCTCAATGCGGAAATAATCCCGCGTCAGCGCCTCGCCATTCTGTTTCCACCATTCCATCGCGATGCGTTCGGGGCCTTCCACCCGCACCACCGCGTGCGTCACGCGGCGCCAGGTGAATTGATGCGGCGGCCCGTCGGGCACGGACGCAAACGGCACCTTGATGGGCTCCGGTTTTTCGAACAGCCGCAGCGGCCGCAATGGCGGCTCGCTCGCGATCCGCTCAGGCCAGGCAGCCTGCGTCGCGGCGGCCAGATGATGCTGCGCTGATACCGCCAACACCGCGCGTTCCGGAATATGGGTGTCCTGCGGCAGATGCACGACCACGCGCTTTCCGCCGATCCGCGCGGCGATGCGGTCGATCAGGGCCGCCAGTTCGTCATTGTCATGGATATTGGCGTCGAGATCGCGCTGCTGCTGCACCACGATTTCGGTGCGGCTGGCGGACAGACGGATGAGATCGAAGCCAAAACCGGGATCGAGCGGATCGTTCAAGGCATCGAGCCGCTCGCGAAACAGCCGGTCGATCACCTCAGGCTTGGTCACGGGGCGGCCGGTATCGACCAGGATCGTGCGCACCGCGCCGTCGGTGCGGAAGAAACTCGCCTCCAGCCGCCGCGCGCCCTTGCCCTGCTTGTCCATCGCGGTGACCAGCGTACTGGCCAGCGCCGACAGGTTCATCACGATCACATTGTCGGTGGCAACCGGTTCGGGAAAGCGTTTCTCGACGATGTAATCCGGCAGCGGTTTTCGTGGGCTGATCGGCGCATCGCCCTGCCCCAGCGCGTGTTCGAGCAGGACCGTGAAGCTTGCGCCAAATCTGGCCGTGATCTCGTGGCGCGCGCGCGCGGCGACGTCGCCAATGGTTTTCAACCCGGCGCGGCGAAGACCGCTGGTGATGGCGGTATCGGCGCCGAGGGCTGCGACCGGCAGCGGGCCGACGGCGTCAGCTTCCTCGCCATCGGCAATGATTTTCCCTGAAACATGCCGCGTCATGGTGCGCGCGCAGATCGAGGTTCCCGCGATGCCGGCGCTGACGACAAAACCTCTGCGGGTCAGCGCGCCGCACAGGGTCTGCAGCAGCGCGCGCTCGCCGCCGAACAGATGGGCGCAGCCGGTGATGTCGAGATACAGCCCGTGCGGGGGATCGAGCGCCACCAGCGGCGTGAAGCGATCGCACCAGTCGGCGATATCGCCAAGCGTTTTGGCGTCCGCAACCGGGTCGGCATCGAACACCGTCAATTCCGGGCAGATGGCGCGGGCATTGGCGAGCGGCAGACCGATCTCGAGACCGGAACGCGCCGCGAGATCGTCGAGCGCATAGATCTGCAGCGCGTTGTTTTGTTTGGCGACGACGACGGTGGGGGTGTCTCGTTGCATCTCTTCCGCTTGCGGGGATGCGATCCTGGCGGAGGAAACTCTCTCCACACGAACAGTCTGACTCGCGGCGGCACCCCCACCCCAACCCTCCCCCGCAAGCGGGAGAGGGAGCGCACCGTTCGTGTCGTGAGAGTTTTGCTCACGCGCTTCGTCTGAAAACGCTTTGCGCTTGATGCGGTCGATGGGCAGGCGTGGCAGCCAGAGGCTGAGGATTCGCCGCCGGTTCGCTGAAAAGGCACTCATCACATTTCCATTCCATGATCCACCGCCCAACCGGGCCGTGACGGTTACGAATGAGCTCGGCGTCGAACATTGGCGCGCCCCATGCCTGCCAAGGCGCCGCAGACCTTGAAGACGCTGATGGCGGCGAATGCGCCGCGCGCACGATCCATCTGGTCTCCGCGGTCGAGGGCGACGGCACGGCCGCCAGCCGCAACAGCAACGCGGTGACGCCGGAAGCCTGCGCGGCCAATGTCAGTTTGCGGCTGGCGACGAGATCGAGCTGCCGCGGCTCGCCCCAGACTTCCAGCACCACGGCGCCGAGCGCATCGCAGGCCAGCGCGTCGGCGGCGGTCCGCAACGCGGCATCGACGTCCGCGGCGCGCACGGTCACCAGCAGCCGCGGATCCAGCCCGAGTTCGGCCAGCCCGCTCATCGAGAGCGCGCCGGATTCGATTTCCGAAAAATCCTGCCGTACCCAGACCAGCGGCCGGCGCGAAATCACCCGTCCCGCAAGGCCGGCGATAAATCCGCTCGCCGCCGCCCCCTGATGTCCTTCGGCAAAGACTTCATGCACCGCGGCGCGGGCGAGGCCGCCGCACAGCGTCGCATCGGCCTCGGCATGGCCGAGCGCCACTTTATGGAGCGCATGCATATCCACGCCCGCCTCGATGCGCTCGATGCGGCCGCGCAAACTCGCAAGCGTGCTCATGCGTGCGCCGGTCATGCGCCGTTCCTCGGAATTCTGGAGCCGTTGCGGTTCTTGGGATGAACCTGCTGCTGGCTCATTTGTTCATGATATGTTCTAATATAAAGCTAACAGGGCCTGCAGAGTCAATCGGGATTGCGACTCTGGCGATTCATGAATGGAATCAAAGAGATTCTGAGATGAAACCGGCATACTCAATCACCCTCGACTGCGAAACCGATTTCGACGGCTGGCGGAAAGCGGCACGGGCCCTGGCACTGACCGAAGTGCAGCCCCTGGATGTGACATGGCGGGTGCGCGGCACCACGCCCGAACCTTTCGAACCATCCGCCTCGCCGCTCGAACCACCGCACGGCGCTTTCAGCGTATCCGCAAAATTCGTTGAGTTGGCGCAGGCCGCGATCCTGCACCGCGATGGCGAGCGCTTCGCTCTTCTCTATCGCCTGCTGTGGCGGCTGCGCGGCGATCACGATTTGCTCAATGTTGCGACCGATCCCGACGTTGCGCGCGTCTCGGCAATGGCCAAGGCCGTGCATCGCGACACGCAGCGGATGCAGGCCAGCGTCCGTTTCCGCGAAATCGGCCGCGAGCATAAATCGCATTTCGTCGCCTGGTTCGAACCGGAGCATCATATCGTCGAGCTGGCTGCGCCCTTCTTTGCCCGTCGCTTTGCGGACATGCCCTGGTCGATCCTGACGCCGGACGTCTGCGCGCATTGGGATGGCCATGCCGTCTCGATCACGCGCGGCATCGACACGTCCGAGGCGCCGACAGAAAATCGCCTGGAAGAAACCTGGCGGCGCTATTACGCCAGCGTCCTAGATCCGGCCCGGCTGAAGGCGAATGCGTTGCAAACCGGGATATCGCGGAAATACCCGAGGAACCCGCAGGGCTCATCGATTAAGCCTCTGACCGAAAGCGCCGAAGGCTTGCCCGGCGCGATGATCGCGAATGCCGCAACGGAGCCGCCCATGCGCCGCAAGCAGGCTGCCGACGATATCGAAATCCTGCGCGAAGAAGCCGCCGATTGCCGCGCCTGCCCGCTCTGGAAGAACGCGACCCAGACCGTGTTCGGCGAAGGCCCGCAAGCCGCTGAGATCATGCTGGTCGGCGAGCAGCCCGGCGACAAGGAAGACCTCGCGGGCAAACCGTTCGTCGGACCGGCCGGCCAATTGCTGGACCGCGCGTTAAAAGAGGCCGGCATCGACCGCTCAAAGGTCTACGTCACCAACGCGGTGAAGCATTTCAAATTTGTGCCGCGCGGAAAAATCCGCCTGCACCAGAAGCCGAATACGCCCGAAATCAAGGCCTGCCGCCAATGGTATGAACGCGAACGCGCCGCGATCAACCCCGCTTTGGTGGTCGCGATGGGCGCTACCGCGGCGCAGAGCGTGTTCGGGAAAATCACCCCGATCGGCAAAAACCGCGGGCATGCAATCAATCTCGACGACGGTACGAGGGCGCTGGTGACGGTGCATCCGTCCTATCTTCTGCGCGTACCCGATGCCGACGCCAAGGCGCGGGAATACCAGCGCTTCGTCGGCGACCTCAAAATCGCGGCGGCATTGCTGCGAAAATCGGCGCGCGCCGCCTGAAGTTCCCGCGCATTCTGGAACCGCAAATTCCTGTTACCGCCCGCTCGAAAAATGACAAAATAGATGTACAACCTTCAATTGATGGAGGATACTATCTCATTCTCTGGGGAGGATTTTGGGACGTCCTGTTCACGCCATGACGTTCCCATAAGGTCGGCGCGCTGTACGGCTTCCTCTAGCCCCGGTGCTGCACAGCGCGCGGCCTGCCCCTCGTCAGCCACGACGGCGGCTGACGCAACAAAAAAGGCCCGCTCCGCGCGGGCCTTTTGCTTTTGGCGCTAATCTCACCTCACGCCGGCAGCGCGTTCTCCACCAGCTTGATCCAGTATGACGTGCCGTGGACGATCGCCTCGTCGTTGAAATTGTATTCGGGGTGATGCAGGCCCGCGGTATCGCCATTGCCGCAGAAGATGAACGCGCCGGGACGTGCCTCCAGCATGTAGGAAAAATCCTCCGCACCCATCAGCGGCGGGGTCTCGTGCACATTGGCCTCGCCGGCGATCTCCCTGGCGATCCTGGTTGCGAACTCGGTTTGCGAAGCGTGGTTGACGGTGACGGGATAACCACGCTTGTAGGTGAGGTCGATTTTCGCGCCGGTGATTTGCGCCACGCCGGCGACCACCTCGCGCACCCGCTTCTCGACCAATGCGCGAACTTCCGGCGTCAACGTCCGGATCGTGCCGCGCAATTCAGCGGTTTGCGGGATCACGTTGCGGGCGTTGCCGGCCTGGAATTCGCAGACCGAGATCACCGCCGACTCCAACGGATCGATGCTGCGCGACACGATCGACTGCAGCGCGGTGACCACCTGCGCCCCGACCAGCACGGAATCGATGCAGATATGCGGCCGTGCCGCGTGGCCGCCAAGCCCGGTGATCTTGATATCGAGTTCATCGGTCGCCGCCATGATCGGGCCGGAGCGAATGGCGAAGCTGCCGACCGGAATGCCCGGGCCATTATGCATGCCATAAACCTGATCGATGCCAAAACGATCCATCAGGCCGTCCTTGATCATCGCGTCGGCACCGGCGCCACCCTCTTCGGCCGGCTGGAAGATCACGACCGCATCGCCGGCGAAATTGCGGGTCTCGGCGAGATAGCGGGCCGCCCCGAGCAGCATCGCGGTGTGGCCGTCATGGCCGCAGGCATGCATCTTGCCTGATATCTTGGAGGCATAAGGCAGGTTGGTGGCTTCCTCGATCGGCAGCGCGTCCATGTCGGCGCGCAGCCCGATCACCCTGATGTCGCCCTTGCCGGCCGGCTTCTTGCCCTTGATGACGCCGACGACGCCGGTCCGGCCGAGGCCGGTCGCGACCTCGTCGCAGCCGAATTCGCGCAAGCGGTCGGCCACGAATGCCGCAGTGCGGTGCACGTCATACAGCAATTCGGGGTGTTGATGGATATCGCGGCGCCAGGCCTGAATATCGGGTTGAAGGTCGGCGACGCGGTTGACGATGGGCATTGAAATTCTCTGCTTCCGGGTTGAACGCCCGTCCTGTCTAGCATGCAAGACGGGCTCGACCCAGCACTCTGCCGCAGAGCCCCATTCCGCCCCGGGGTGCTCGCTTGACCGAAATCCCGGCGCAGCCTTTGCCGGCCCGAAGACCCTCTCATTGGCGTCGTTTGAAAAGCCGGTGAACGGCCTCACGCTGCCAGCGTGTTCTCGACCAGCTTGATCCAGTACGAGGTGCCGAACACCAGCGCCTCGTCGTTGAAATTGTATTCGGGGTGATGCAGCCCAGCGCTGTCGCCGTTGCCGCAGAAAATCAACGCGCCCGGCCGCTGCTCCAGCATGAAGGCGAAATCCTCGCCGGCCATCAGCGGCGCCATCTCCTCAACGTTGGCGTCGCCGGCGATTTCCCGGGCGGCGCGAACAGCGAGGTCGGTCTGAGCGACGTGGTTGACCGTCACCGGATAGCCGCGGTTGTAGGTCAGGTCGATCTTGGCGCCCGTGATCTGCGCTATGCCGGCGACGACCTCGCGCACGCGCTTTTCCACCAGTTTCCGCACCTCGGCGTTCAGGGTGCGGACGGTGCCTGCCAGCTCAGCGGTGTGCGGGATCACGTTGCGGGCATTGCCGGCGTGAAACTCGCAGATCGAAATGACAGCCGATTCCAGCGGATCGACGCTGCGCGACACGATCGACTGCAGCGCATTGATCAGCTGCGCGCCAACCAGCACCGAATCGATGCATTTGTGCGGACGCGCGGCGTGCCCGCCGTGCCCCTCGATCCTGATGGCGACGGCATCGCCGCCGGCCATGATCGGGCCGGGCCGAATGGCAAAGCTCCCGACCGGAATGCCCGGACCATTGTGCATGCCGTAGACCTGCTCGATGCCGAAACGGTCCATCAGGCCGTCCTTAAGCATCGCGACGGCGCCCGCGCCGCCCTCTTCCGCCGGCTGGAAGATCACGACCGCATCGCCGGCGAAATTGCGCGTCTCGGCGAGATAGCGCGCGGCGCCGAGCAGCATCGCGGTGTGGCCGTCATGGCCGCAGGCGTGCATCAAACCCGGGTTCCTGGAGGCGTAAGGCAGGTTGGTCGCTTCCTCGATCGGCAGCGCGTCCATATCGGCGCGCAGCCCGATCACCTTCATCTCGCCTTTGCCGGCGGGCCTGTTGCCCTTGATGACGCCGACCACGCCGGTGCGGCCAAGCCCGGTGACCACCTCGTCGCAACCGAATTCCCGCAACCGGTCCGCCACCAGCGCCGCCGTGCGGTGCACCTCGTACAGCAGCTCGGGGTGTTGATGGATATCGCGGCGCCAGGCCTGGATATCGGGTTGCAGATCGGCGACACGGTTGACAATGGGCATGGAACTGATCGGTTCTTTTTGGGGTGAGCGCTGTTTTCCTGTAGCATGCAAGGAGCGGTCCACCCAACACACGCGGCTGCAGAGGCCCATTTGCTTTGGCAGCTTTCCGTCATGGCCGGGCTTGTCCCAGCCATCCACGTCTGACTATTAGGACTGAAAGAACCTAGATGCCCGGCACCCGTCTCCGCCAGGGCTTCGACGAGGCCACGAGTGGCCGGCCCGCCGAAGCTTTAGCGAAGGCGGCAAGGCCGCGCATGACGACTATTGAATGGGTGGAAATCGAAAAGATGCCGAGCAGGCTTGAAGGTGATTTCGACTATATCGTGGTCGGCGCGGGCACCGCCGGCTGCATCTTGGCCAACCGGCTGTCGGCCGATCCCGGCAATCGCGTGCTGATCCTGGAGGCCGGCGGCAACGACAACTGGATCTGGTTCCACATTCCGGTCGGCTACCTCTTCGCGATCGGCAATCCGCGCTCCGACTGGATGTTCAAGACCGAGCCCGAGCCCGGCCTCAACGGCCGCGCGCTGGCCTATCCCCGCGGCAAGGTGATCGGCGGCTCGTCGGCGATCAACGCCATGATCTCGATGCGGGGCCAGGCCGCCGATTACGATCACTGGCGGCAGCTCGGCCTCACCGGCTGGGGCTATGACGACGTGTTGCCGCACTTCCTGCGGCTCGAGGATCATTTCCTCGGGAAGAGCGAGCACCACGGCACGGGCGGCGGCTGGCGGATCGAAGCGCCGCGGCTGTCCTGGGAAGTGCTCGACGCGGTCGGTGACGCCGCCGAACAGATGGGCATCCGCCGCATTGCCGATTTCAACACCGGCGACAATGAGGGCATCAGCTATTTCCACGTCAACCAGAAGCGCGGCCGCCGCTGGTCTTCGGCGCGGGGCTTTCTGAAACCGGTGCTGAACCGCCAGAATTTGCGGCTGGAAAAGCACGTGCTGGTCGATCGGCTGATTGTCGAGAACGGCCGCGCCGTCGGCGTGCGTTTCTATCAAGGCAATGACCTCATTGAGGCCCGCACCCAGGGTGAAGTCATTCTGTGCGCCGGTGCGATCGGATCGACGCAGATATTGCATCGTTCGGGGATCGGGCCCGCCGACTGGCTGTCGCCCCTTGGCATCGACGTCACGCTGGATCGCGGGGGTGTGGGACGCAATCTGCAGGACCATCTGCAGCAGCGCGCGATCTACAAGGTCGAGGGCGTCCGCACCCTGAACGAGACCTATTACAATCTGTTTCGGCGCGGCCTGATGGGGCTGGACTATGCGTTCCGCCGCCGCGGCCCGCTGACCATGGCGCCGTCGCAGCTCGGCATCTTCACGCGCTCCGATCCGCATCGCGCGCGCGCCAACATCCAGTTCCACGTGCAGCCGCTGTCGCTCGACAAGTTCGGCGATCCGCTGCACCGGTTTCCCGCCATCACGGTCAGCGCCTGCAATCTGCAGCCGACCTCGCGCGGCACCGTGCGGGTGCGATCCTCACACGCCGACGAGGCGCCCGCGATCGCGCCGAATTATCTGTCGACCGGCGAGGATCGCCAGGTCGCGGCGGATGCCATCCGCACCACCCGCCGACTGATGAAGCAGCAGGCGCTGGCGCGATTTCACCCGCAAGAGTACCTGCCCGGTCCCAGCGTCGGCGACGACGATGCGTCGCTCGCAAAAGCCGCCGGCGACATCGGCACCACGATTTTTCACCCCGTCGGCACCGCGAAGATGGGCACGGCGAGCGATCCGATGGCCGTTGTCGACGAGCGCCTGCGCTTTCACGGCATCGCCGCCTTGCGCGTCGCCGACGCCTCGGTGATGCCGACGATCACCTCGGGCAATACCAATACGCCGACCGCGATGATCGCCGAAAAAGCTGCGACAATGATTCTGGAGGATGCCCGCGCTTGACGGACCCGGTTCGGATTTCGATTGGAAATGCCGACGCGCGCATCGCACTGGCGAGATGGGGGCTTGAGGATCGAGCCAAGCCGCCTGCCCTTCTGTTGCACGGCACCGGTTTCGTCGCCGAGGTCTGGGACGACGTCGCCCGCGAACTCGCGTTACGCTACACGGTCTATGCGCTCGACCGCCGCGGCCATGGCGACAGCCACAAGCCCGCGGCCGACCACTATCACTTCCAGGATTTTGCCGAGGATGTGTGCCGGGTGATCGAGGCGCTCGACCTCACCAGCATCTATGGCATCGGACACAGCGCCGGCGCGACCGACCTGCTGCTGGCCGCGAAACTGCTTCCCGAGCGTTTTGCCCGCCTGTTCGTGATCGAGCCCACGATCATGGATCCGCGCGCGCCGCCTCCAGATCGCACGAGCGACTTTGCCAACGGCGCCGCGCAGGGCGTGCTGCGCCGCCAGGCCGAGTTCGAGAGCGCGGAAGCCGCGTTTGCGCGTTATCGCGCGGCGCCTGCCTTTGCGGCATGGACGGAGAATTCGCTGCGGGCCTATATCCGACACGGTTTCGCAGCTCAGGAAGACGGCCGGGTGCGGCTGCGCTGCACGCCGGAAATCGAGTCAGCCGTGCTGCTTCCGATCCTTCAGGCGATGGAGCAGGTTTACACAGGCGACGCGCGCGGCAATCCGTTCGCGTGGCTGCCCGAGATCAAGTGCCCGGTGCGCGTGGCGACCACGGAAAAATCCTGGCCGATCTACAAGGAGATGGCTTCGCGCGCCGTCGCGCTGTTGCCGGCCGCGACCGAAATGAAATTCGACGGCGTGGGTCACAGCGTTGCGCAGGAAGCGCCCGAACTCGTGCTAGGGGCACTGAAGGCGTTCGAAGCACAAGACCGGTAACGGCCATCGCAACATGACAGTATGGATTGCCTGCACGCGCAGGCGCGTTTGACTCGCCTGCGAAATGAATGTAGGTTCACATTTCCTGAATAAAAATTCACACTACTTGAAGTCCAGATTCACAATGGCGCAAGCGCAGAGACGACGGCAGCAGATCGAGGACACGCTCAAGAACGTCGTCAGGGTCACGCGCGAGCTGATCGCCGAGGGCGGGTGGTCGGCTGCGCAGATATCGGTGATTGCGAGCCGCGCCGGCCTGGCGACCGGCTCGGTCTATCGCTACTTCGATTCCAAGGTCGATCTGTGCGTGCAGGTGCTGTCGGAAGTTTCGAAGCGCGAGGCCGAAGTCGCCGCAAGCATCATCGATTCCGAAGGCGACGCCACCTCGCGGATGCATGACGCCGTGGCGACGTTCGTGCGCCGGGCCGCGCGCGAGCCGCGGCTGGCCTATGCCCTTATCGCCGAACCCTGCGAGCCCGCGCTCGACGAAGCCAGGCTGCAATACCGGGATGCGCTCGCCAAGCAGTTCGCGCGGCTGATCGACGACGGCATTCGCCGCGGCGAGTTCATCGACATGCCGAGCGACGTGCTTTCCACCTGTGTCACCGGCGCCATGATGGAGCCGCTGATCCGGCCGCTGGCGCGCGCCACCCGCCCCCGGAAACAGGAAATCGAGACGCTTGCCGAACAGGTGGCGATCGCTTGCGTTCGCATGGTCCGCGCCAATTCGCCAAGACTGACCAGCATCAAGAAGCCGCGGAGAGCCCAATGAACGTGACGCTCCAGGCCGCGCCGCTTGCGGATCATCCATTTCCGTCCATCGAAACCCACCAGGTTCTGAACCAGGCCAGTCCCTGCAGCGGCTACGACGCCTTCGCGGGCGATGTCGTGCTGCGCGACATGGTCGATCGCCATGCGCCATGGAGCGCCACCAACGCTTCGGTGGTCGGGGCGCTTGCCGGCGACGCGCAGGTCCAGGAAGCCGCACGGCTGGCCAACGAGCACGCACCGCAGCTCCGAAGCCACGACCGCTTCGGCAACCGCACCGACTGGGTCGAATTCCATCCGTCCTGGCATCAGCTGATGGGACTGGCGTTCGGCAACGGCGTCCACAGCCTGGCATGGACCACCACGCAGCCCATGGGCCATTTCGCGCGCGCGGTGCTCAGCTATCTCTGGAACCAGGTGGAAAGCGGCGTCGGTTGCCCAACCGGAATGGCCTACGCCGCCGCCGCCGGTTTTGCCGGCAAGCCTGAGTTTGCGCTGTGGCGCAAAAAGACGCTGTCGACGCACTATGATCCGCGGCGCCTGCCGATCGAGCAGAAAACCGGCGCGGTGATCGGTTACGCGATGACCGAAAAACAGGGCGGCTCGGACCTGCGGCAAACGCAAACCGTCGGCGTGTTTGCCGGCAGCGAAGACGGCGCGCAGATCTACCTGCTGACCGGACACAAATGGTTCTTCTCCGTCCCGACCTGCGACGGGTTTTACACGCTGGCGCGGACTAAATCCGGCGTCAGTTGCTTCTTCGTGCGCCGCCTGCTTGCCGACGGCAGCAGCAATCGCGTTTTCGTGCAACGTCTGAAGGACAAATGCGGCAACCGCTCCAACGCATCGAGTGAGGTCGAATTCAATCGCACTTTCGCGATGCTGGTCGGCGAGGAAGGTGGCGGCATCCGCGAGATCCTGTCCCATGCCCACCTCACGCGGCTCGACTTCGCGGTGGGATCGGCCGGCTTGATGCGGCAGGCACTGACACTGGCGATCAACCACGCCTCGACGCGCAATGGCTTTGGCCACCGGATGGCTGAGCTGCCGATGCAGGCCAACGTGCTGGCCGACCTCGCGCTGGAAAGCGAAGCGGCAACGCTAGCCGCGTTTCGGATTGCGCGCGCGACCGACGGCATGCACACCAGCGAAAGCGAACGGTTGCTCGCGCGGGTCGCCACCCCCGTCGTAAAATTCTGGAACTGCCAGCGCGCCGTTACCTTCGTGTATGAAGCGCTGCAAGTTCACGGCGGCAACGGCTTCATCATGGAGAACCCGATCGCGCGGCTCTACCGAGAGGCGCCGCTGAACTCGATCTGGGAGGGCACGTCGAACATGATGTGCATGGACGTGCTGCGGGCACTGAGCCGCGAGCAAGGCGCACGCGAGGCGTTCATGGCCGAAATGTCCGGCGCGGGCGCGGCGGATCGGGCCCATGGACAATTCCTTTCCGACCTGAACGACGATCTCGGCGACCGCGTCAATGACGAGGGTGACGGCCGCCGCATCGTGGCGCGCATGGCGCTGGCGTTGCAGGCCAGCGAAATGTTGAAGCACAGCCCCGCAAGCGTTGCGGATCGCTTCGTCAGCTCACGGATGGGAAACCGGCATGCCGGCCTGATCGGCACGCTCGCGAACGGTCCGGACTTCGGCGACATCGTCGCCCGCGCCAGCGTCACCGCCAACTGAGGACCTCCTGATGGGCAAGATGGAAGTCATCCCGATCTCGAATGTGCAATCCGCGGTTTCGAGCGAAGAATGGCGAACCCGAATCCACCTCGCCGCCTGTTACCGCCTGATGGCGGCATTCGGCATGACCGACTTGATCTACAACCACATCAGCGCCCGGATTCCCGGCGCAGCAGAGCACTATCTGATCAACCCCTACGGCATGTTGTACGAGGAGATCACGGCATCGAGCCTCGTCAAGATCGATGTCGAGGGCGCGACCATCCTGCAACCGGATCACGGTTACAATGTCAACGTGGCCGGCTTCTACCTGCACGCGCCGATTCACAAGGCCCGTCCGGACCTGCAGTGCATCATCCACACCCACAGCCGCGCTGGCACGGCGGTCAGCGGACTGCGCGAAGGGTTGTTGCCGCTGTCGCAGACGGCGATGCGCTTTCACGGCCGCATCGGCTACCACGATTTCGAGGGGCCGGCGATCAGCGGGGCGGAATGCGACCGCATCACCAGCGACCTTGGCCCTCACGACATCCTGATCCTGCGCAATCACGGACTGCTTGCCTGCGGCCGCAGCATCCCACAGGCCTTCAACGCCATGTACTGGCTGGAGAACGCCTGCCGCATCCAGGTGGACATGCTCTGCTGCAATCGTCCGCTGCACCCGCCGACCGCTGCCGCCATCGACAGTACGGTGACGTGCTTTGCAGGCACCGAAATCACCTTGCTGAACGAGGCCGAGACCAATCCCACCGTCAATGAAGGCGCCCGCGGCAACGCCGGCGGCTATGGCGGGCTGGAGTGGGACGCCTTGCTGCGCAAGCTCGACCGCATGGATCCCGCCTTCCGGAGTTGACGATGCAGGAACAGAGGCACGGCTTCGTCGGGTGCGGCCGCGTCGGCCGCACGCTCGCGCAAGCGTTTGCGAATGCCGGTTACCAGGTGACAGCTGCCTGGAGCCGGAAAGCCGCCGATCTGGCGTTGATGGCGAAAGAAGTACCTGGCTTGCAGCCGCTTGCAAGCGCGCAGGCGGTTGCCGATGCCTGCGACTTCGTCTGGCTGACCGTGGCCGACGACGCCATTGCGACGGTGGCCGACGGCATCGCGTGGCGTGCGCGACACCGGGTCATTCACTGCAGCGGCGCGACCGAAGTCGATGCGCTTCGAAACGCAGGGAATTGCGGCGCGTCGATCGGCGGATTCCATCCGATGCAGATGTTCACCAATCCGGCCGTCGCGCTGAAGGGGCTGCCGGGTTGCACCGTCGGGGTCGAGGCGGAAGCCGAACTTCTCGAATCGCTGCAGCAGATGGCATCGAAAATCGGTTGCGTTCCCGTGCAAGTGCCGCCCGGGCAGCGCGCGCTGTATCACGCCTCCGCCTACTATGTCGGCCCGTTCCTGATAGCGCTGCTCGCCGAAGGCGCGAACCTGTGGCGCACGTTCGGCGCGAGCGAGAAACAGGCGCTCGATGCCATGCTGCCGCTGCTTGCGGGCACGCTTTCTGCCGTCCGCGATGGCGGCCTCGCCAACGGCATGGGCGGGTGTGTCGCAAGGGGCGACATCGGAACGGTGCGCAAGCATTTGACTGCGCTGGACCACCTCGACGCCGATGCAGGTCAACTCTATCGCGCACTCGCAAGGCGCAACGTTCCGCTCGGCCTCGCCCGCGGCAGCCTGAGCGCTGCCGCGGCCGAACGCATCGGCGAGACGCTGGCGATGGACGCAAAGGCCGATGCCTGAGGCCATCAAGGTTGCGGGTGATGATCTGCCGGCCGGCTATGTCTGCGCAGGGTAACGTTCGAATACCGGCAATTCGTGCGCACGCTCCATCCAGCCGATCCGCTCGGCGACCTGGATGTGCGCCATGACAGGAACGACATCGGGATCGTCATAGGTGCCGCTTTGCACGTCGATCATCCCGGGCAGCATGTTCGCATTGGTATAGAACAGCCCGGTTCCGCAATTGGCGCAAAACTGCCGCCGGCCGTGTTCGGAAGAAGCGTAGATCTTGGGCTCGCCTTGCGTCACCTTGACCGCATCTTCGGCGTACATCGCCCAGCCCACCATCGGTGCGCCGGCGTGCCGCCGGCAATCCGCGCAATGACAGAGCGCATGCACGATCAGGTCGCCCTCCACCTGGTAGCGGATCGCACCGCAATGACAGCCGCCGGTAATGCGCATCGGTCTCCTCCTCGTGAATTTATTCGGGTGAAGAAGAATACTATCGCGCGGATCGGCCGAAACTGCGGCATAAGCGCAGTCGCGCCGCCCAGAATTCAGAAGGAGTCCTTGCACTCGCCGCGAGGGCGATCGCGCGCGGCGCGTAAGCGTTACGCCGACTTCCGCACGGCGTTGTCGACCAGGGTCTTGCCGAGCGACCAGATCGCGCCGGGCACCTTGTGGCTGGAGGCGATCACGGTGTCGAACGCCTTTTCGATCCAGCTGCAGTCTTCTTCGGAGATGACGAGCGGCGGCAGCAGCTTGATGGTGTGGCTGCCATGGCCGGAGACCTGGGTCAGGATCTTGTGATCCTTGAACAGCGGCACCGTGATGAGCTGGCAGAACAAGCCCTTGTTGGCGGTCTCAAGCACGTTCCAGGAAGCTTTCAGCCGCAGCGATTTCGGCGGACCGAACTCGATGCCGATCATCAATCCCTTGCCGCGCACTTCCTTCAGCAATTCGTAGCCGGGCACCATGCGGGTCAGCGCGAGCCGGAGCTCGGCGCCACGTTTCGCCGCCTGCTCGACCAGTTTTTCGGCCTTCATCACTTCGAGCGTGGCGATACCGGCCGCCATCGCCAGATCGTTCTTCGCAAAGGTCGAGCCGTGCACGACGGCGCGATCCATTTGATTGAAGATCTTGTCGAAGATGCTCTTGCGGGTCAGCAGCGCGCCGACCGGCACATGTCCGCCGGACAGCGCCTTCGCCAGCAGCACCATGTCGGGCTCGACATTCCAGTGCTCGACCGCCAAAAACTTGCCTGTACGGCCGATCCCGGTCTGGATTTCATCGGCAATGAACAGCGTGCCGTATTTGCGGCACAGCGCCAGCGCGCCCGGCAGAAATTCGTCGGTGGGCAGGTTGACGCCCTTGCCCTGAATCGGCTCGACGATGAAGGCGGCAACCTGACGCGACGACAGCGCCTGTTCCAGCGCGGCCAGATCGTTGAACGGGATCTGGGTGCATCCGGGCAACAGCGGCTCGAAGCCGGTGCGGAAGTTGGAATCGTCCATCAGCGACAGGGCGCCGTAAGACAGTCCGTGAAAGGAGTGCGAACAGGAGACGATGCCGGGCCGCCCGGTGGCGCCACGGGCGAATTTGATCGCCGCCTCGACGGTTTCGGCGCCGGAATTGGCGAAAAACACCTTGTCCAGATACGGCACATGTTCGAGCAGGCGTTCCGCCAGCACGCCGGCCAGCGTTGAGACGTCCAGCTGCACCAGGTTGGGGAAATCGCTGTCGAGCACGCTTTTCAGGGCATGGCGCAGCGCCGGATGATTGCGGCCAATCGCAAAAACGCCAAATCCGCTCAGTAGATCCAGATAGCGCGCCCCGTCACGATCGAACAGGTATTGACCTTGACCCTTCTGAAAGCCGACATCGTAACCAATGGTCTTGAGCACGCGGACCAGTTGCTCGTTCAAATGGCGCGAATGCATGGAACTGCGCTGCGCCTGGCGCTCCACAAACATCTCGGAAACGTCTAGATTTGAACTTAGCATTCGCTACATACGTCGGTTGCTGGTCATTTCGTCAACTGAAAACGCTCAATGCGGCGTTTTGACCCCGCTTGCACATCTACTTAAGCATAGGTTTGAACCATGTTGCACTGCCCAAGAACCCTCGCGCGCAGAATAGTTTTTTCCGGATTCTTTTTAGCCACAGGTGTTACCTCCGCTCTGGCCGCCGATCCCACCGGCGACTGGAAAGTGGCCGACGGCGTCGCCAACATTCGCGTCGCTCAATGCAACGGCAACATGTGGGGTGCCGTCGCCTGGGAGAAAACGCCGGGTGGCCGTGATTCGAATAATCCTGATCCCGCAAAGAAGAGCCGGCCGACGCTCGGCATGGCGATCCTGATCGACATGAAGAAGAAGCCCGGCGTCGATGCGTGGGAAGGCCAAGTCTACAACGCCAAGGACGGACAGCTTTATAGTTCGACCATCAAGCCAATTGGGACCGACCAGCTCGAAATTCAAGGCTGCGTGCTGGGCTTCCTGTGCGGCGGCGAGACCTGGACCCGTGCCGGACCGCCGATACCCTCAAGCCCGTCCAACAGCATGGCCAAGGGCGGCGCGCCGAAAAATCCGGGCGCCCCGAAGGCCGGTGCGGGTGCCACGGCAACCGCTCCGGCGGGCGGGCCTCCCGGGCCGAAGACCACCGGCGCCGTGGGCCCGGTACCGGGTCAGAAGCCGGTCGCCGGCCAGAAGCAGGCGGCCGCCGATGCCGTCGGCGATATCTGCCTACTCCCCGACGTCGCGCGGTTTGCCCATTAGCGCGGGCTGAAACAGCAGCACCGCGGCCAGGGTGGTGACGAGCGACAGCGCCAGCAATTTACCCATGCTGGCGGTGCCGGGATGACTGGATAGCCACAGGCTTCCGAAAGCCGTGGCGGTCGTCAGCGCGCTGAAAAAGATCGCGCGCGTCAGGCTGGTCTGCAGCAGGTTGGTTCTGCCCGACCGCCATGCCGTCACATAATAGATCTTGAAGGCGACGCCGATGCCGAGCATCAGCGGCCATGCGACGATGTTGGCGAAATTGAGCGGGAGCCCGATCAGCACGCAGATCTCCATCGTCACCGCACCGGCCACCAGCAACGGCACCAGCGTCAGCAGCACGTCGGTGACTCGCCGCAATGCCAGCCAGAGCAACAGGCTGATCACGATCAGCGCCCAGATGCCGGCGTGGATGAATGCCTTGACGACGGTATCGCCGGACTTGAGAATCGAGACCGGGCCACCGATCGCAGTCGGCTCGGCCGCCAGAACCGCATCGGCAAACTTGCGCAGAACGTCATTGTCGTTCGGGTCACCCTTCGGCAGCGCCTCGACGCGCATCAGGCCGTCCTTGGTCTTCCAGCTGCTCACCAGTTCGGGCGGCAGCGTTTTCAAGGTGACCGGCTGGGCCTGCATCGTGTTCTTGAGCTGGTCGAAGGTTATCTTGAGGGGAACGACGAAAATGCCCTGCGCCTTGTCGCGAACCGCCTGGGTTGATTCGGCAAGCTTCGACAGCGCGTCCGCCAGCCGTCGCGACGCGGCCGCGCCCGGCCCCTTGCCGTCGCCAGCGGTCCTGCGCAGGCTGTCGACCGAACTCTTGAGCGCTTCGACGTTCTCGGCATCGGTCGGCGCGGCATCGACGGACTCCGGATTGAGCGCGGGGTCGACCACCTTGGCGGCCTGCGCAATCAATTTCAGTTTGGCCGGCTGATCCTGCGGCACGAAACTGTCGAGCGACATCACGCGAAGCACTTCCGGCAGCTTCTCCAGCTTCGCCTCGATCTTCTTGGCGTCGGCCTCCGAGTTCGTCATCACGTTGATGGCGTTGGCGCCGGTGTTGGGATCCTTGCGCAGATCGAGGAAGGTCGCGATCGACTCCACCCTCGAGTTGCGCAGATTGATCGGGTTGAAGTCGAACTTCATGAAATAGAGCAGCGGCAGACCGGCCAGCGCGACCAGGATCGTGCCGACGATGATGATGACGCGGTGCCGCTCGAGAAAGTCGTCGACCGGCGCCAGGAAAGCATAGCCGACCGGCTCGCTTTCGCCGGGAGGATTGAGCAGGGTCAGCAGTGCCGGCAACGTCGTGATGCTGGTGATGAACGCCACCACCATGCCGGCGCCGGCGATCTTGCCGAGTTCGGAAATGCCCTTGTAATCAGTCGGCAGGAAGCACAGGAAACCGGCGGCGGTCGCCATCGCCGCCAGCGACAACGGGACCGACGAGCGGCGTGCCGCGCTCTCCAGCGCGAGCACCAGATCGTCATTCTTGAAGCGCTCCGAACGGTAACGGACGCTGAACTGGATTCCGAAATCCACGCCGAGTCCGACGAACAGCACCGCGAAGGCGATCGACAGCAGATTGAGCGAACCCACCATCATCAGACCGACCGCCGTGGTGATGGCAAGGCCGACGAACAGGTTCACGAACACCGCGAAGATAATCTTGCCTGAATGCAGCGCCATCCACAGAATCACGAGCACGATTGCAACGGTGCCGATGCCGTTGACGATCGCACCGTCCTGAACGGTAGCGTATTCCTCGTTGGCGATCGGAACCGGCCCGGTCAGCCGCACGCGCGCGCCATACTCGCTCGCGAAATTAAGCTCCTTGGCCGCCTGCCGGATCGCGTCGGTGGCGTCCTTGCCGGGCTCGAGCGCGTTGTAGTCGAGCTTCGGCTTGAACTCGATGAAGGCGCGTTTGTCGGAGTCGGCCAGCGGCTTGTCGCTGACGAGTTCGCGCCACGAGAACGTCGCGGTTCCCTTACTCAGGATGTTCTCGACCGTCTGCGAGATCAGGTTGAAGGGCCGTTCCGCGTTGTCGAGCTTCACCTGGCCGCGCTTGATGCCGGCAAGGCCGGTTTCCAGCGCGCCGGTCAGGCCGCGGATCGATGGATCGCCGGCCATGATTTCGATCAGGGGGGCGGCGGCTTCGAGCTGCCCGGCGACCTTGCCGACCTCCTCCACCGGCAGGAACAACAGCCCGCTCTTCTCAAAGAACTCGCCGGAGCCGAGCGGCTGCACCGATTCGAAATTCCTGGTGTCGCCCGCAAGCTTTTCGGACAGCGCCTTGGCAGCGGCGCCGGTGAGCTCGGGTGACGGGGCCTCGATGACGGCCAGGATGAGCTTTTCGCGATCGAACGCCTTCTCGAACTGGTTGTCGCGCTGGCGCCAGTCCAGGTCGGGCGAGATCAGCGTGTTGATGTCGGTATTGATGGAGAAATTCCGCGCGGCATAGAAGCCGCCGCCGATCGCGAGAAGCAGCGAAATGACGACGATGAAGCTGGCAAACCGCGTGCACGATCTAACAATTGAGACAACCAGACTGGTCAGCACATTATTTCTTTCTAGGTCTTAGGGAGCTTGCCGAAAACGCCCGCTGTCTAGCGGAGTTCCAGCGAGCGATCTACATGGGTCGATCTTGGGTCGGTCTAATGTTGGTTTTGGTTACTTTCAGAAGAGTCCCGCGCAGGAGCGGCAAAAACCGGCCGAAACGGCATCGAGGGACCTCATATAGACGCCCACTGCGGGCGAGAAAGTGACGAAATGATGAGAGGCGTGCGCACTTTTGGTATCATGATACTTCCCGCGGCCTTGATCGGCACACGGCCTTTTGCGTACCGGCTTTTCTAAACGCAAATTTTTTGACACAAAGCCCTGTGGTTCCATGCGCTTGGGCGGAGATTACCTCCCGGAACCGGTAGTGCGGTTTAACTGGAATTTGTCCGGCGGGACTGCACGAAGGCATTTGAATGAATTTGGTGCAACTTGCGTAATGAGCGTCCCATGGAAGTGTATCTGGCGCAGCCCCGCGGATTTTGTGCGGGCGTCGTGCGTGCCATCGAGATCGTCGAGCGGGCGCTCGAGAAATACGGCCCGCCGGTCTATGTACGGCACGAAATCGTGCACAATAAGTACGTGGTCGAAAGCCTGAAGAACAAGGGCGCGATTTTCGTCGAGGATCTCTCGGAAGTTCCCCCACTCGCCGTCACCGTGTTCAGCGCCCACGGCGTCGCACGCAGCGTCGAGGAGGAGGCTGCCGCGCGCGGCCTGCCGGTGCTCAATGCCACCTGCCCGCTCGTCACCAAGGTCCACAATCAGGGCAAACGGTATATGTCGAAGGGCCGGGCCCTGATCCTGATCGGCCATGCCGGACACCCCGAGGTCGAGGGAACCATGGGTCAGGTTCCCGGACCCGTCCTGCTGGTCCAGAACGTCGGCGACGTGGCGGCCCTGACGCTGCCAGCCGACACCCCGGTGGCCTATATTACCCAGACCACCCTCAGCGTTGACGACACAAAAGACATAATTGCGGCCCTTCAGGCCCGTTTTACAGATATTCAAGGCCCAGACATCCGGGATATCTGCTATGCGACACAGAACCGCCAAACTGCGGTAAGGGACCTGAGCAAACTTGTGGACGTCATTTTGGTGGTGGGGGCCACCAATAGTTCCAACTCAAACAGGCTTCGCGAAATCGGCACCGAGGTCGGGGTCGCGAGTTATCTCATTGCCGATGGGAGGGAGTTGAACCCTGATTGGCTGAAAGATGCAAAAGCCGTCGGCATCACGGCGGGCGCCTCGGCGCCCGAAGTTTTGGTCGACGACGTGATCGAGGCTTTGAGGCGTATCGGACCCGTCACGGTGTCGATACTTCCCGGCCGGGAAGAAAATATCGAGTTCCGGCTTCCGGCCGAACTGACTGCGGGCTGATCCACTTCACGACGACTTAGGTCCTAGAAAGAAATCCTGTAATGGCAATACCGTTCTTCAAGGAGTTGCGTATCGGCGGTTATCTGATCAAGCAGAAGCTGCTTGGCCGAAAGCGCTATCCGCTGGTGCTGATGCTCGAACCGTTGTTCCGCTGCAACCTGGCCTGCGTCGGCTGCGGCAAGATCGACTATCCCGATGCGATCCTCAATCGCCGCATGTCGGCACAGGAATGCTGGGATGCGGCCGATGAATGCGGCGCGCCGATGGTGGCGATCCCGGGCGGTGAGCCCCTGATCCACAAGGAGATCGGCGAGATCGTGCGCGGCCTCGTGGCGCGCAAGAAGTTCGTCTCGCTCTGCACCAACGCGCTGCTGCTGGAAAAGAAGCTCGATCTGTTCGAGCCCTCGCCGTACCTTTTCTTCTCGGTGCATCTCGACGGCCTGAAGGATCACCACGACAAGGCGGTGTCGCAGAAGGGCGTATTCGACCGCGCGGTTTCCGCGATCAAGGCCGCCAAGGCGCGCGGCTTCGCCGTCAACGTCAATGCCACGATTTTCGACGGGCATGCGGCGGAAGACATCGCCAAGTTCCTCGACTTCACCACCGAACTCGGTGTCGGCGTCTCGATGTCGCCGGGCTACGCCTATGAGCGCGCGCCCGACCAGGAGCACTTCCTCAACCGCACCAAGACCAAGAAGCTGTTCCGCGACGTCTTCGCGCTCGGCAAGGGCAAGAAGTGGAACTTCATGCATTCCGGCCTGTTTCTCGACTTCCTGGCCGGCAACCAGAGTTACGAATGCACCCCGTGGGGCATGCCGGCGCGCAACATCTTCGGCTGGCAGAAGCCCTGCTACCTGCTCGGCGAGGGCTACACCAAGACCTTCAAGGAATTGATGGAGACCACCGACTGGGAGACCTACGGCACCGGCAAGTACGAGAAGTGCGCCGACTGCATGGCCCACTGCGGCTACGAGCCGACTGCTGCCAACGCCGCGCTGGTCAATCCGTTGAAGGCGATGTGGGTGGCGCTGCGCGGCGTCCGGACCACCGGCCCGATGGCGCCCGAGATCAACCTCGATAAGCAGCGTCCGGCGCAGTACATCTTCTCGGCGGAAGTGCAGAAGCGCCTGTCGGAGATCCGCAAGGACGAGGCCGCCGCCGCAGCCGCCAAGCAGCAGCAAAAGGCCTCCACGGCCGCCTGAGGGCGACCGGCGCAACGCGGCTCGCCCGCGTTGCGCGAAGGCGAGACTGAGTTCAAACAAAATGCCGTCGCGTTGCGACGGCATTTTTCATTTCAGCGACTATTTCGGTGCAAGCTATTTCGAGCGTCAGGCGTTGGCCGCAACCAGCCTCTCGCCGCCGGTGATGAAGCCGCGGCAGCCGCGCAGCGAGCGTAGCGCACGGTTGAAATCGATTCCGGTGGAGACCAGCGCACGCAGCGTCCGCGGATTGCGTGCGAGGCCGCGCAGCACCTTGCGCAGGTCGATATCGCCGTTCGGCTTGATCGCGCTCTTGGCCAAGGCCGGCAGCGCGCGGCTGGCAGGATCGGAGATGACGCGCAGCGCCGCGAACGGAATGCCCGCCTTGGCGGCGTAGGCCGCCGCGATATGGCTCTCCATGTCGACCGCCGCCGCACCGGTCTCCGAATGCAGCGCGGCCTTGCAGGCGGTCGCCGCAATCACCTGCTCCACCCCGGCAAGACCGCCGCGAATCACGCGCCGGCGCCGCAGCGCCGCGCTGGCGATCATTTCCTCGTTGAGCGCCAGGCCCGCCAGAAACCGGGTATCGCCAGAAAGAACCTCGGTCGCGACCACGACATCGCCCGCCTTCAGCGACGGATCGAGCCCGCCGGCGACGCCGAACGAGATCACGCCCCTGAATGTCGATGAATCCAGTGTCGCGAGCAGCGCGCGCAATTGCTGCGGATCGCTACTGCTGCAGATCACGATCATGCCCGGACCGGCCGCGATGCGGGCCTCCTGTACCAAGCCTGTAACGATCAAAACCGGCCGCGGATCGATCGAACTGTCCCCGATCGAATTATCCGCGAACGCGGCGGCCCCCGCCCCCAAAGTCACATCCCGACCCCTACCACCCTGCTGTTGGTGCTTCTCAAATTCCGATACCGCGCCAGCGCCCAGAGCGGAAAGAACTTCGAGTAGCCATGATAACGCAAATAAAACACCCGCGGAAACCCCGTAGCCGTGTAGCGCGCCTCGTCCCACAGTCCTTTTTCGGTCTGTGTGGTTTTTAGGTACTCAATACCACGCGCAACGGCCGGGTTCCCGACCTCGCCCGCGGCCATCAACCCAAGCAAGGCCCATGCCGTTTGCGAGGAGGTCGATGGCGCCGCCTCGAATCCCCCGTAGTCCAGGCGGTAACTGACCGCATCCTCGCCCCAGCCGCCGTCCCGATTCTGGATCGACAGCAGCCAATCCACCGCCTTGCGAATCATTGGCTCCTGATGGTCGACACCTGCGACATTTAGTGCACAGAGCACCGACCAGGTGCCGTAGACGTAATTCAGCCCCCAGCGGCCGTACCACGAGCCTTCGGCAAGCTGGGTGCGGCGCAAATAAGCCACGCCGTCGGCGACCGCCTTGCTGGTCTTGGCGGTCTCGCCGAGTTGCGCCAGCATCGAAATACAGCGCGCGGTAACGTCTTCGGTCGGCGGGTCGAGCAGCGCGCCGTGGTCGGAGAACGGAATGTTGTTGAGATAATATTCGAGGTTGTTGACGTCGAAGGCGGCCCAGCCGCCGTCGCGGCTCTGCATGCCCTCGATCCACTCACGGCCGCGCGCGATCGCGGTATCGTACTCGTTGCTTCCTGACTGCCGACGCGTGCGGTCCATGGCCATGACGACGACGGCGGTGTCGTCGAGATCCGGATAGTAAGCGTTGTTGTACTGGAACGCCCAGCCGCCCGGCCGCACGTCGGGACGCTTCGCCGCCCAGTCGCCCTTGATATCCAGGACCTGCTTCGGCAGCAGCCAGTCGAGCGCCTGCTTGGTCTGCGGCAATACTTCCGTGCCACCCGCTTCGATCAGCGCGTGGCAGGTCAGCCCGGTGTCCCACACCGGCGACACACATGGCTGGCAATAGGCTTCGTGTTCGCCGACCACGAGCAACCTGTCGATACCCCGGCGCGTGATCGCGCGCGGCGGGTAATCCGCAGGCCGGCCGAGCGCCTCATACATCATCACGGTGTTGGCCATCGGCGGATAGATCGCGCCAAGACCATCCTCGCCGTTCAGCCGCTCTTCGATGAATGCGATCGCGCTTTCGATCGCCCGGGTACGAAGCTTTTTGGGAAACAGTGGCTCGATCTTGCGCAGGATGACGTCGAGCGAGCGGAACAGCGCGAACCAGCCCCAGCTCTGATGTGGCGCCTTCGCCGTCATCCCAACCGACGTCGGATCCTGCAGGAACAACTCGTCGATGCCGACGCCCTTCGGATTCTTCGCCAGCGGCTTCAGCGCCGCCATCACCATCAGCGGCACGATCGTGGTGCGCGCCCAGTACGAAATCTTGTTGAGATGGAACGGCGACCACATCGGCAGCAGCATGATCTCGATCGGCAGCACCGGCACCGCGCGCCAGGTCAGCACGCCGTAGAACGCCAGCAAAAACCGGGTGAACACGTTGACGTTGGCTGCGCCGCCGCGCGAGCGGATCGCCTCGCGCGCCCGCACCATGTGCGGCGCATCGATGGAATCGCCGATCATCTTCAGCGCGAAATACGACTTCACGCTGGCGCTCATGTCGAATACGCCGTCCTGCACCAGCGGCCAGCCGCCATGATCGCCCTGGGTGCGGCGAAGATAGTTGGCGATCTTGGCTTCGAGTTCGCTATCGACGGGCTCGGCGAGATAATGGCGCAGCAGAATATATTCCGATGGGATCGTGCTGTCGGCTTCCAGCTCGAAGATCCAGTGCCCGTCGGATTGGCGATAGCCGAGCAGCGCCTGCGTCGCCGCGGAGATCGACTTTTCCAATGCGACGGGGTCGACTGGCGCGGCGGGATCGACTGGCGCGACGGGGTCGGCTGGCCCGACTGCAACGCTGTGATCGACGGAAGACATTTCGTCAGACATCCTCTGTTCGCTAAACCGCACCGTGAACGCGGTCAGGCTCGCTTCCGGTCAGGCTTGTCGCCTGGCCAAAACCAGATCGGCGGCGCGGTCACCCGACCGCACCGATCCCTCGATGGTTGCCGGCAACCCCGTATCAGTCCAGTCGCCGGCGAGAAACAGGTTTTTGAAGGCCGTGACCGGGCCTGGCCGCAGCGCGTTCTGCTCCGGCGTCGCCTCGAACGTAGCACGGCGTTCGCGCACGATCTGCCAAGGGGGCAATTCGCCCTGCACGCCACCGGCCTTGCAAACATCCCGCCAGATCGCCTGCGCGAGTTCTTCACGCGGCATATCGACCAAACGGTCACCATTGCTGATGGTGACCGACAGGCGCTGCGGGAACGCAAACAGCCATTCCACCAAGCCGCCGACGACGCCGAGAATCGGCGGCGCATCCCGTGGCGGATCGAAGCGGAAATGTGCATTGACGATGGCGCGGAATTTCGTCGGCGTTTTGAGGCCCGGCAGCAGCGATGCCGCGGGGCGCGGCGGAACGGCGAGCACGACGACATCGTCAGGCGCCAGCGAAATCGCGTCATCGCCAAACTTCAGTCCGCCGACTTGGCTGCCGTTCATCACGAACTCACGCAGTTCATGCCCAAGCTGAACGCTGGCACCTTTGTCCTGCAGCAGCTTGACCGCGGGTTCGATCAACACCGAACTCAAGCCATCGCGGGCGATCAGCGGCCGGCAGGCCTGACCGCCGGCGAGCAGCGTTTCCCGGACGATCGCGCCGGCCAGACCCGCCGAGCCCTCCGGCGGATCGACGTTGAGCGCGGCCAGCAGCAACGGCTGCACCAGCCGCTGGTACAGCGTGCCCTCGCAGGGGATCGCCTTGCCGACCAGTTTGTCCGTCCCTGCCCAGATCAGCGGCATCAGTGCGAGATAATCGCGCAGGCCGGTGTCGGGCACCCGGCGCGCCTCGTCGAACACCCAGAGCGGCAGCCGGCCATCGCCGAGATCGAGCTGCCAGCGCTGGCCGGTCGAGACGTCGCAGAAGGGAAACTGCGCGCGCTTCGGTCCGACCAGTCCCGCCTCGGTGCCGATCGAGCGCGCATAGGCCAGCGCATGGCTGTTGCCTGACAGCAGCAGATGATTGCCGTTGTCGATCATCAAATTGGTGGCGGCGTCGAAATAGGAGCGGCAACGCCCGCCGGTGGTTTGCGTCGCCTCGTGGACGCACACCCTGTAATTGGCGTTGGCCAGCCGGACGGCTGCGGAGAGGCCGGAAATGCCCGCGCCGATGATGTGTGCGGTTTTCTGCATCAGATGATCGCGTAACGGAGAAGGATGGCAATCTTGGCCATCTTGTTGACGCGGACCGGCTCGCGCGGGGCGGCAAATCCCCGCTCCAGCAACAGGTCGAGGATCGCGCGGTAATATTTCGACATGATCCGGGGCGCACGCACCTTGCGCCGCGAATTGCGCTTCATGATCTCGTCGGCCTTCTCGAAATACGCCTTGGCCCGTTCGGCCAGCGGCTGGCATACTTTCGGCAACGCGCGCTCGGTAATCACCTTCTGCGGGTCGTCGCTGGTGATGCCGGCATGCAGCAGGGCTTCACGCGGCAGATACAGTCGGCCAAGGCTGGCGTCCTCATCGATGTCGCGCAGGATATTGGTCAATTGCAGCGCACGGCCGAGATGATGCGCGAGCTCAACGCCGTCGCCCTCCGGTAGGCCGAACACCCGCACCGACAGGCGCCCGACGGCGCTGGCGACGCGGTCGCAATAAAGATCGAGCGTTGCAAGGTCCGGCGCACGGATGTCCTGCGGCACGTCCATCTCCATGCCATCGACGACGGCGAGGAAATCCTCGCGCTTGAGGCCGAAAGTCCGCACCGAGGCGACGTAATCCTGCAGGCGCGCCGGCGGACGGCCCTGGTAGAGCGCGTCGATGTCGTCGCGCCATTGCTGGAGCGCAGCGAGCCGCTCCGGCCGCGGGCCATGGGAGTCGGCGATGTCATCGACTTGCCGGCAGAAACTGTAGATCTGGAACATCGCCTCGCGCTGGGCACGCGGCAGGATGCGCATCGCGGCATAGAACGAACTGCCGGACGCGGTGGTGCCGTAATTCGCGTTGGCCGCCGCCGTCTCTGATGTCATGCGCCGGCCGCCGGTTTCGACACGGGCCGGCGTCCCACCGCGCGGCGCGCGATCTCGCTGGCGATGGCGCCAAGACTCTGCGCCATCAATTCAAGCGGACTGAGGTGTACGCGCTCAGAGAGCGGATCGCGCACCTTCAGCAAGCCTACGATCTTGTCGGCAAAGGCCTGGATCACCGCAATCTCGAGCCCGAGGCGGAAATCCTTCACTTGCCCCGCAAGCGATTTGCTTTCGTTGAGCACGGTCTCGGTGCGCACCGCGAGCGCTTGCAGGCACTTCAACAGCGCCGGCGGCGATTTCGCCTCGCCCAGCATCTCGACATCAGCACCCGCGGCCGCGAGCGCGTCGCGCGGCAGGTAGACACGGTTGAGATCGCGAAAATCCTTACCGCAATCCTGCAGGTGGTTGTTGATCTGCAAGCCGGCGCATAGCGCATCGGAGGCCGCCCAGGTCGAGGTGCTCTCGCCGTGAACGTCGAGCATGAAGCGGCCGACCGGCATCGCCGAGTAGCGGCAATAGTGGATCACCTCGTCCCAGTTCTCGTAACGCAGCTTGGTGACGTCCATCCGGAACGCGATCAGCACGTCGAGCGCGTGGCGCGGCGGCATCTTGCGGGCGGCGAACGCGTTGCGCAGGCTGACCGCCTCCTTCTGGGTGTTCCCGTTACCGAGCAATTCGGCCTCGAGCAGGTCGAGCAGGCGCAACTTTTCGTCTGGCGGCAGCGTCGCGTGATCGGCGATGTCGTCGGCCGTCCTGACGAAATTGTAGAAGCTGAGAATCAGCGCCCGGTGACGCGGATGAATGATCCACGACGCGACCGGAAAATTCTCGTCACGGTGGGTCTTTCCGGATCGCAGTTCGCTCGCGCTGGTCATCAAAAAACTGGCTACGTTGGTCCAAAATGGCGACATGCGCCGATATCAGGCGCATGCAACGGATCGCGAGCCCCATATAGGGGAATACGCCGCCAAAACCAATGCTATCTGGGGCCATCGGCCGATGCCGCCGCGCCGGGAAACGAGCCAGAAACAGGCCTGGCGCGGCGGTTAACCGATGAGAACGCGCTTATTGTCCGTGGTTCTTCAGCACCTGATTGCAGGCAGGCGAGATCTTGGGACGATTTTGCTGCAGGCAGGCCAGGATGGTGAAATCGCCCTGATCAATCACCGCACGGCAGAGGCGCTGCACATCGCGGGCGCAGGCCTTCTGTTCATCCGGCGTTCCGCTCCGCTGCTGGGCGAAGGCATCCGATGACACCGCGATCGACAATAAGGAGAGAGCCAGGAAAAGTTTACGCATCGTATTCCTTCATTTCGGCAGCAAGAAACCCCGGACCCGAATCGTGTTCATGCATCGCCGGGAGGGATTTGTTTGAATGGCAGGCGCCGCGTAGCGCAGCAATGAGGCGACGACAAGCACTGGTAAATGCGGCCAAATTTGCGGCGCCGCCACTCATCCATTAACCGATTGATATTTAACATGGATTCGCGATGGAGATTTCTTCGCACTCGGCTGTTGCGGATCGGGACCCGCAAAGCTAGATGCTGGCGGCGAAGCTCACCGGGATATTTTGATTCCATGCATGAAAATGCCGCCTGTCCGGCGCAATCGCCGCAGTGGGCATTGCGTCATTTGAACCTAAAATATGGCGGGAACACTAAATCTTCGATGTGGGCGAGACGGGTCTTTGAAAGAACGTCTATTTTGATGGGAAAATCACAATGAAAATCTTTGGTTCCGGCTTGTTTGGTCAGGCTCTCGCGGCCGCTGGCGTTGGCGCCGCGCTGATATTGTCGGTTTCCGCAGGCCACACCCAGGCGGGAGGCCCGTTTGCCGGTTTCGACGGAAATTGGGCCGGCGCAGGCACCGTCGCGCTGTCCAACGGCACCACGGAAAACATCCGCTGCAAGGCCGACTACAAGGTCAATGCTTCCGGGATGGGCTTGAAGCAGAACCTGAACTGCGCCAGCGACAGCTACAAATTCGTTCTCTCCAGCGACGTCACCAGCCAGGGCGACCGGATCTCCGGCAACTGGAGCGAAAAGAGCCGCAACATCTTCGGCAATCTGCAGGGCACCGCCGGCGGCGGACAGATCGACGTGTTCGTCGAGGCGTCCGGATTTGCGGCCAACCTTAACCTGCGGACCAACGGCACCAAGCAGACCGTCCAGATCAGCTCCAAGGGCGAAATCCGCGGCGTCAACATCACCCTGACGAAGACCTGATCGAGCGGGCTTCTCAGAGCTTCTTAGCAAAGAGCCAGGTTCTGTTGATCAGAACCTGGCTCTTTTTCGTATCGCAGCTCTCTATTGACGGCTTGGTATTGACAGCTTGACCCGCCTACTCTGCCGGCTTGGCATGCGCGCCGGTGCCGCGGATCCTTTCCGACAGATTGATCAGGAACATCGACGTCGGTCGCAGGATGAAGAGATCCGCGACCAGTGCCGCAACCATCGAGAACGCGCTGAGCCAGCCAAACAGGCGCAGCGACGGCAGGTCGGAAAAGACCGTCACGACGAGGCCGCAGGCCAGCACCACCGTGGTCAGGATCAGCGCCGGCCCGACCAGCACGGTCGCGCGTTCCACCGCCAGTTCCGGACTGATGCCGGGCTTCGATTCCAGCCGCAGCCGGTTCAGGAAGTGGATCGTCGCGCTGAGGCCGAGGCCGAACGACACCGTCAGCGCCACCACGCTGGCGAACTGCAGCCCCTCCCCCAGCATCCACAGCACGGTGCCCGATGCCACCACCGGGAAGATGCCGGGCAGGATGCAGGAGAACATCACCACCACGGAGCGGAACGCGAGCCCAATGAAGACCGCGACCAGCAGGAATTCGATCGTGAGCCCGTGATTGAGCTTCTGGATCATGTTGGCGCTGTTGCGCGCGGCGATGGCCGACAGGCCGGTCACCGCGACCTCAAATCCCGGATGCTCGGCGCGCACCTTGTCGAGCGCCTTATCGAGCTTGTCGACCACGGGCAGGATCTCGCTCGAATCGAGATCGGGAACGCGGCCCGACACCACCACGGCGTCCTGATCGGCCGAGATGAAGCGCCGCACCAGATGTTCGGGGATGAAGCCGACATATTCCTTCAGCGTCGCGATGTCGGTACTCCCGGCCTTTTCGGCGAGCCAGCGGCGCAGCGTTTCCAGCGACCAGACATTGCCGACGCCGGCTGCGGTCTCCACCATCGCGTGGACGTCGGCGATCGCCTTCAGGGTGTCCGGCGCGTAGAGCGAGGCGCCCTTGGGAAATTCGATCAGCACGTCGATCGGATTGGCTCCGGTGAGCTTGGCGTCGAGCCGGCTAGACGCCGCCACCGCCTGACGCTTGTCGGGCACCTGATCGGCGAGCCGGTAGCGCGGCTCCAGCGTGGCATAGATGTAGCCGAGGCCGGCGACGAGGATCACCGCGAGCAGGCTGAACAGCCCGGGGCGGCCGACCATGCGCACGGCGATCCAGTAGCAGAAATTGCGCAGCGCCTGTACGCCGGCATCCGCGCCCTGGAACTTGACGGCGAGAACCTTTTCGTTGCGCACCAGCAGCACGCCGAACACCGGCACCAGCGACAGCACCGCGACCAGCGCGATGATGGTCGCGGCAAGTCCGGCCTCGCCGAATTTGCGGATCAGTTCCGAATCGGAGAATTGCAGCGCGATGAACGATATGCCCGCGGTGCCGTGCGTCAGCACGCAGGCGGGGCCCACCACCAGCACCGCGTTCTTGAAGGCGGTGAACTTGTCCTGTCCCGCGATCAGCCGGTCGCGCGCCGCAAAGGTCAGCTGCATCGAATCGGAGAAGCTGATCACCATGATGAGCGGCGTCATCACGTTGAGGAACATGTTGAGATTGAACCCGGCCCAGCCGAGGCTGCCGAGCGCAAGCAGAATGGCGATGATCGGCGGGAACGCCGCGACGATCATGAACGATATCTTGCGGAAGAACACGATCGCGATGATGCAGCCGGCCAGAATGCCGAGGATGTTGTAGGTCAGCCCGTCGCGCTTGACCGCGTTGCGGATCTCGAGCTGCATGACGGGAACGCCGGACAGCTGCGCGTTGAGCCCGCTGCCGGCGAGATCATCGGCCATGATCTTGCGGATATCGCCGATCACCTTGCTGAGGGCGTTGCTGCTGACGATCGACGGTTCGAGCGACAGCACCATCAGCGCCAGCGTGCCGTCCTCGGACAACAGCTTGCCGCGAATGATCTCGTTGGTCTTAACGGTCTCGACGAATTTGTCGTAGGCCGCGCCTTCCGGCAGCTCGGAGGGGAACAGCGCCGCCGGCAGCTTGCCGCGCTCCGGCGCCTGGCGCGCCGAAAACAGCGAGACCAGGCCGCGCACGCCATCGACCAGTTGCAGGTCCGTGACCATGTCACGGATCTTCTCGAGATTGGGCCGCGCCAGCAGCGCCTTGCCTTCGACCACGACCAGCACGTCGAATTCGGTCGCCGGGAAGCGCTTCGTGACGGCCTCGTACTGCTTGTAGTCCTTGGAATCGGAGCGGAACAGCTGGCTCAGCGAATCGTCGATCTTGATGCGCTGGATGCCGAAGATCGCCGCAATCATCAGCACGGCCAGGATGAGGCAGGACAGGATCGGCGCCTTGAGCGCGATCAGGCCCATGCGCTCGAGCCCGAAGGCGATGCTCTGCCCTCGCGGCGGCGGCGCCTCGATCTCCTCGACGTGGACCCGACTTTCGGTGTTCTTTTCGAGCATACCCTGTCCAGTTCTCACGTCGGCTTGAATTGTAGCTTGGGTTGCGGGCACGAATGCGGCTCAGTCAGCCCATGTCTGATTGCAGCCATGTCTGATTGGCGCTAGCCCTTGAAATCACGCGGTAAATTAACCGCCGCCGTTTTACAGGCCCGGACCGCATCCGGCAAGCGCGCGAGCGCGGGTAAAGCGGCGTGCGGATCGCGAAAATCAGCGCTAAGTCTCTGATTTGTCACACTGGATTTAGTTTGCTCCGATTTGGGCAGGCGCCCCGCCGCTTTCATCTTTTAGTGCGACGCCCGTGACCTGGCGGGCCAGGCCTTCGCGCACCAGCCAAGCGATCTTGAAGGCGGCTTCGTCGTAGCTCAGCCCGGCGCCGTGGATGTTGGAGACGCAGTTGCGCATCGCGTCGGTGAGGCCGAGGCGCGGCGCAAAGGTCAGATAGGCTCCGAGGCTGTCCGGCGCCGACAGGCCCGGCCGCTCGCCGATCAACATCAGGACCATGCGCGCGCCGAACAGGGCGCCGATCTCGTCGCCCAGCGCCACGCGCGCGCCCGAGGCGACCGCGGTACCGCCGACCTGGATCCCGGCTTCCTGCAATCGCGGAACGAGATTACGAACCAGTTCAACCGCGTGGACATTGACCGCCGCCGGCGACAGGCCGTCGCCGACCACGATGGCCAGCTGGCATGGGCCGCCGCTTCGATCGGCCAGTGCACGTAGCGAGGCCGGATCGAGCGTGCGTCCAAGATCGGGGCGGCGCAGATAGTCTCGCCGGTTGCGCGCCTGGCTGGAAAGCAGAACCGGCGCCAGCCCAATGCCGGTCAATCCTGCCAGAATCCGCGACGTATCGAACGTGCCATGAACCGCGTCGCGCGCCCGCGCGTGGTCGAGGGTGAAGGAGAGCAATGCTTGCGTCGGCATGCTGGCGCCGGCCCGGCCAAGCCCGACGCGTGCCGGCGTCAATTCCCGCAGATCGCTCAGCGAACGTGACGGCGGCGCCGGTGTTTTCATAGCCGGTGCTTTCATATCGGCGTTACTCGGCGGGAACCGATGCCTCGCGCAGCCGGATCGAATAGTTCGACGCGTTCTGCTGACCGCCGGAGGCATCACGCGCGAACATGATGAGATGATGCGCGATCATCGACGCACCAATCAGGCCTTCGATGTCGCCCTGCCGCAGCCGGCCCAGCGCAAATTTCCAGAACGCCTTCCTATAGTCGCCGAGCACCCCGACCTTCCAGAAGATATTGCGCAGCATGATCAGACCGCGCCTGATATTGGCCCAGCTTCGCATCTCCGGACTGACAGGCACTTTCAGCCGGTTGGCGTAGGTGTACTCGCATTGGTACTGATAGCGCTCGAACAGCTTGGCGGGCTCATAGGCGACCTCCATGCATCGGCGCCAGGAACTGACCACCTGATCGTAGGGCAACAGGAACTCGACATTGGAGTCGCGGCTGTCGTCGTCGTTGAGCAGACGGCCTTCCCGCTCCAGACGATCCCACAACGGCGTCTTCGGCAGCGCCTGCAGCAGATTGATGGTCAGCAGCGGAATCCGGGATTCATCGACAAAGGCCAGCAACGCGTCGGCGGTCTCGGGCTTGTCGGTATCGAGGCCCATGATGATGCCGGAGACGACCTCCATGCCGTAGGAGTTGATGGTATGGATGCCTTCCAGGATCGGGACCATCATGTTGTGGTCCTTGTGCATCGCCTTCAGCGCGTCGGGATCGGGGGTCTCGATGCCGCAGAACACGGTGACGAACAACGCCTCACGCATCTTCTCCAGGATCTCGGGCCGCTTGGCGATATTGAGCGTCGCCTCGCAGGCGAGGCGCGTGATGTAGCCGGTTCGCTTCTGCCATTCGACAAGATGCGGCAACAGGTCCAGCGCCGCCTTGCGGTTGCCGATGAAATTGTCATCGACGAAATACACCGTGTCGGTCATTCCGCATTCGCGCAGCTTGTCGAGTTCGGCGACGATCTGCTGCGGCGACTTGATGCGCGGGTTGCGGCCATAGAGGCCGGGAATGTCGCAGAACTCGCACTGGTAGGGACAGCCGCTCGAATACTGGATGCTGCCGAGCAGATATTTTCTGGTCTCGGCGAGCTCATATGCCGGAATCGGAAATTCCGTCATCGCAAGCCGATCGGCGGTCTTCAGCACCACCTGCTGCTCCGGCCGCGACGGGTCGCGCGCCAACCGCGCGATCAACTCGTTGGTCGCGTCGCCGAGTTCGCCGACATGGAGGTAGTCGAACGAGGGATAGTAATCCGGGCACGCGCTCACCGACGGCCCGCCGATCGCGACCGCGAGGTCGAAGGCATGGGCCCGGCGGCAGATGTCGTTCATCTGCTGGCGCTGGATGTGCATGCCGCTGACGAACACCGCTTCCGCCCACTCGAAATCTTCCGTAGTGGCAGGACGGAGGTTCTCGTCAACGAAGCGGACCGGCCAATTGGCCGGCAAATAGGCTGCGATCAGCAGCAGCCCTTGCGGCGGCATGAAAGCCCGCACGCCGTCGGTCAGGGGATAGGCGTATTCGAAAGTACCAAACGAAGACGTATAGCGCGGGAAGACGCACAGGATGCGCCGTGCCGTCTCGATGCCTTCAGCTCTCATCAAACTTCCTCAGCCAAAGCCTTTTCAGACAAAGCCCTTCAGACAACGCCTTCTCAGGCAAAGTCTTGCGCAAATCTAACCACGTCATTGAAGGGTGGGCCAGAATTTCTTCAACAATGTGGCGACCTCTCTTAACCCGCTGATGGCCCAATGGTTGCTTGAGATTGGTCGGCGGGCGCGTCCGGACGGTTCAAGCGATCAGCCGCGACGCAAATTCGGGCAGCAGGCCCGCGTCGCCCGCAAGGCGGAAATCGGCGCCGGCAAGACCGGTACGCACCAGCCACTCGTCGAATTCGGGTGCCCGCTTCAGGCCGAACAGGTCCCTGACGTAGAGCGCGTCGTGGAATGAGGTGGACTGGTAGTTCAGCATCACGTCATCCGCGCCGGGCACCCCCATGATGAAGGTGACGCCGGCGGCCGCCAGCAGCGTCAGCAAATTGTCCATGTCGTCCTGGTCGGCCTCGGCATGGTTGGTGTAGCAAACGTCGACGCCGAGCGGCAGGCCGAGCAGCTTGCCGCAGAAATGGTCCTCCAGCCCGGCGCGGATGATCTCCTTGCCGTCATACAGGTATTCCGGGCCGATAAAGCCGACCACGCTGTTGACCAGCAAGGGATCGAAGGCGCGCGCCACGGCATAGGCCCGTGCTTCCAGAGTCTGCTGGTCGACATTGTGATGGGCGCCCGCCGACAGCGCCGAGCCCTGCCCGGTCTCGAAATACATCACGTTGCTGCCAACCGTGCCGCGGCGCAGCGACAATCCGGCCTGTTGCGCTTCACGCAACAGCGCCAGATCGACGCCAAAGCTGCGGTTGGCGGCCTCGGTCCCCGCGATCGACTGAAACACGAGATCGACCGGGGCGCCCTGCCCGATCAATCCCAGCGTGGTGGTGACATGGGTGAGCACACAGCCCTGGGTCGGAATCTGCAACCGCGCGATGACGCCGTCGATCAGGCGCACGAGTTCGCCGATCACGGCCGGATCGTCGCTGGCGGGGTTGATGCCGATACAGGCATCGCCCGATCCGAGCAGGATGCCGTCGAGGATCGCGGCGGTAATGCCCCTGATATCATCAAAGGGATGGTTGGGCTGCAGCCGGACGCTCATCCGCCCCTTCAGCCCGATGGTGTTGCGGAACGCCGTCGTGACCGCGCATTTCTTCGCGACCAGGATCAGATCCTGGTTGCGCATCAGCTTGGACACGGCGGCCGCCATTTCGGGCGTGATCCCGCGCGCGACTTTGTTCAGCACCGCGGAGGTCGCAGCGTCCGACAGCAGCCAGTCGCGAAACCCGCCCACCGTCAGCGACGAGATCGCCGCAAAGCCTGCCGCATCGTGGCTATCGACGATCAGCCGGGTGACCTCGTCGTCCTCGTAAGGCACCACCATTTCCTGCAGGAACTGCTTGAGCGGGACATTCGCGAGCGCGATCCGCGCCGCGATCATCTGCTGGGCGCTGTCGGCGGCGACGCCGGCCAGGCGATCGCCGGAACGCGGCGGCGTCGCCTTGGCGAGCAGGTCACGCAAATCATCGAACACGTAAGAGGTGGCATCGATGGCTTGGCGATAGACCATGGCAACTCCAGGCCCGGCAGCGCCTGAATCCGCCGCCGGTCGCAGAGCAGACTATCACCGGAAGGCGTCCTACGCAGCCCGAACGGTGGCGAGAAATTTGACCACTTCGGTCTTCAGACGCTTGTTTTCGCTGGCGAGCATCTGCGCCGATGCAAGCACCTGCGAAGACGCCGTGCCGGTATCGCCGGCGCTGCGATTGACGTCCGCGATGCTGGTTGCGACCTGTGTGGAGCCGACGGCGGCCTGCTGCACGTTGCGGGCGATTTCCTGGGTGGCGGCGCCCTGCTGCTCGATCGCAGCGGCGATCGCCGCGGCGATTTCGGAAACCCGTCCGATCGTGCCGCTGATCTCCTTGATGGCGACCACCGAATCCTGGGTTGCCGCCTGCATGCCGGCAATCTGCATCGAGATCTCGCTGGTAGCCTTGGCGGTCTGCGCCGCCAGCGCCTTGACCTCCTGCGCCACCACCGCAAAACCCCGCCCGGCCTCGCCGGCGCGCGCGGCCTCGATGGTGGCGTTCAGCGCCAGCAGGTTGGTCTGCTCCGCGATCGTGGTGATCAACTGGGTGACGTCGCCGATGCGGTTTGCCGCCAGCGACAATTCGGCGATCCGCGCGTCGGTCTTCTGCGCCTGATCGACCGCCTCGTTGGCGATCCGGTTGGAAGCCGCCACCTGGCGTCCGATTTCGTTGATGGAGCTGGCCATTTCCTCGGTCGCAGAAGCGACCGATTGCACGTTGGTGGAGGTCTCTTCCGACGCCGTCGCGACCACCGTGCTGAGCTGCTGGGTTGCCGCGCTGCTCCCGTTCAGGACGCCCGCGGAATTTTCCAGCTCGCTGGAGGCCGAACTGACGTTGTCGATGATATTGCCGACCGCGGTTTCGAAGCTTTCCGCCAGATCGTGCAGTTCGGTACGGCGGGTCGTCTGCTGCGCGCGATGCTCTTGCTCACGCTCGGCGGTCTCACGTTCCGCCTTGGCGACGGCCTGCACCTTGAATTCCTGCACCGCGTGGGCCATCTGGCCGACTTCGTCGCGGCGCTCGAGGCCCGGCAGCTTGACGTCGAAATTGCCGGCTGCGAGTTCGCGCATCGCCCGCGACATCGCCACCACCGGGCGGGAAATGCTCCGGCCGATCAGGAATGAAACGACGATCCCGGCGAAAGCCACCACCAGCAGCACGACCATGAGCGTCAACTGCTGCTGCTCGAGGTTCATGCCCGCACGCGCGATTTCCCGATCCTTGCTCTCGCTGCTGCGCGTGATCAAATCGTCGGTCAGCTTCTCGATGTCGGCGAAATTCCGCTCCGCGCCCTTGATGAACATCAGCGCCGATCCGGTATCGCCGTCGGCCATTTCGATCGCGTTCTTCGATTGCTTGAGATAGCCGGCGACGGCGGTTTTCAGCTTTTCAATACCATCCGATTTGACCCCGCCCTGGGCGCTTTCGACCGCCTTTAGCGCTTCAGTGATCTTTGCGGCGGCATCGGAGGCTTCCTTGACGATGGCCGCGACCTTTTTGGCATCGGTTTCGTTGGCCGCGGTTGCCGCCAGGCGGTACAGCTTGGCGTGCGCCATCCAGGTTATGGTGGTGAGGTCGCTCGCCAGTTCGGATTGCCGCATCGGCCCGGAGACCAGTGCGTCGACCGCGGTCTGGTTCGACCGCAATGCCTGCAAGGCATAGGCGCCGACGCCGACCAGGACCAGGATCAGGAACGTCGGCGCGAGTTGTACTTTCCAGGACAGCCCGATATTTTTGATCCAGCCGAGCATATCACCCCTTCGCTGCGACGATCTTGAGCGCCACCGGTTGTCGCGGCGTCAGAGCTTGTAGATGCCGGCGCATACGGCGGTGTTTTCCAGCTTCTCGCAGTACATCTGCTTCGGCTCGACCTTCTTGCTCACCGGATTGACGAACTTGTAGTCCTGCCAGAACGAAGGCTGCTTGGCCGCCAATTCGACGCGCTCCTTGACGTAGAGCTTGCCGTCCACGTCCTGCGCATCGCTCATGTCCTTGCCGACGAATTTCGGGTTCGAGCCGTGCGCCAGCACCTTGCCGTCGAGTTGATAGACGACGACGTACAAGTCGCGATCGATGAATTTGGCATCCTTACCGGTAAATTCGGGATAGGCCTTGTCGGGGCTCTGCTCCTTAATGAACGCGACCGCCTTTTTGACCATCGCGACGGCGTCATCCTTGCTGGCGCCATCGGCGGCCATCGCGGCGCCGGCGGAAACGAGCGTGGCAACAAGGGCTGAAATCAACGGCTTCATGAAGCAAATATTCACCTTACTATCTCCCCGATTAGTTGGTTCGGCAGGCGGTCCACAACCGCGGCCCTCAAGGCTCGCAGAAAAGAGCGAACCAAGGGTTAAATTGCCTATCCGTAGTGCAACTGACCCCAAAAGCGGCCGTTCACGGGCAGTACTGGCATGCCAGGCGCGCTCCCCAGGTCCGGGGTCGCGCCTGAGTTCCACCGTGAGGAACATTCTGATCATATGGTTTTCTTATAAATTTCTTCTAAAAATTGCAGACACATGAATCTCGCGCGTTAAGGAACCCTCCACTAAAATTCGAGATAATTTGTCGATGGCCGACGGTGCTCACGGCCCTACAGGAGTGCCGCCATGGCCGAAATCGCGAAATCCCCCAGTGTCAATTCCGTCCGCGGCATGGCGTCACGCCTCTCGCTCGCCGCCAAGCTGTATTCGATCTTTGCGTTGTTCGCGGTTCTGGTCGCCGCCATCACCGCATTGTCCGATTACAACACGCGCCAGAATGCAGCGCTGACGGAAGCCGTCGCCACGGCAAGCCGCGCCGCGCTCAACGTCGAGCGCGTCAATTCGCTGGTCTACGCGGTGGTGATGGAGTCCCGCGGCGTCTACATGTCGAGCGAGCCCGCCGTCGTGAAGAAGTACGGCGACGGATTGCTCAAGTTCAACGAGAGCATTCTCGAAGTCGTCAGGAACTGGCAGGCGCTGGTCCAGGCCGACGATTCAGAGCAGTTCGCCACCTTCAAGAAGCGCATCGAACAATTCATCGACTTCCGCAAGGAACTGGTTCGCCGCGGCGTCGAAATCGGCGCCGCCGCCGGCCGCGAATGGGGCGACAATGACGGCAATCGCCAGGTGCGCTCGGCCCTGAACAAGGACCTCGAAGCGCTTTCCAGGGTCTACGCCGAGCGCAGCAGGAGGCTGGCGCAGCAGGCCGAGGCCAACCACACGATGGCCTTTGTGCTGACCGGCCTCGGCGTTCTTGCGATCATCGTGGTCATCATCGGCGTGCTGATCATTTCCCGTTCGGTGGCCCGTCCGCTGTCCGTCATCACCGACACCATCAAGCGCGTCGCCGACGGCGCCGAAGGCGTCGAGGTCCCGCACGCCCATCGTGGCGACGAGATCGGCGCGCTGGCGCGCGCCATCAAGATTTTCCAGGCGGCGATGGATCGCAACCGCAACCTCAATTCGCAGGTGCTGGAGGATTCCAGAGCCCGCGAACAACGCACAAAACAAATCGAAGCCGCGGTGGACGCCTTCCGTGAAGCGATCGGCGGCGTGCTGCGCGCCGTCACCGACAACGCGACGTCGATGCGCGGCACCGCCGAGACCATAGCCAGCGTGGCGTCGGACGCCAGCGGACGCGCGGTTGTGGCATCGGGTGCCACCGAACAGGCTTCAAGCAACGTTTCCGCAGTCGCCAGCGCCGCCGAAGAGCTGTCCGCTTCCGTCGAGGAGATCGGCCGGCAGGTCCGCCAGTCCGCCAGCGCGGTCGAACAGGCCGGCCTGCGCACCGAAAAATCCGTCACCGAGATCGAAGGGCTGGCGGCCGCAACGCAACGCATCGACGGCGTGCTCAGCCTGATCCAGGCGATCGCCGAGCAAACCAACCTGCTGGCGCTGAACGCGACGATCGAGGCGGCACGCGCCGGCGATGCCGGCCGCGGCTTCGCCGTCGTCGCCCACGAAGTCAAGGCGCTGGCCGAGCAGACCGCCAAGGCGACCGCCGAGATCGGCCAGAACGTCGGCCTGATCCAGAGCTCGACCAGGAATTCGGTGGATGCCGTCCGCGAAATCGGCAACGCGGTGCGCGAGATCAACGACGTGACATCGGCCATTGCCGGCGCCATCGAGCAGCAGGATCTCGCCACCCGCGAAATCTCGCAGAACGCGCAGCTGGCAGCGCAAGGCAACGGCACGCTGGTGGTCAATATCGGCTCGCTCAGCGACGCCATGGGCAAGACCAGCACCGCCGCGGCTTCCGTGCTCACGGCCTCCAGCGATCTCACGGCCACTGCGGAAACGCTCTCGCGCGAAGTCGAAACATTCTTCCGCAATCTGCGCGCCGACCCGGTCGATGGGATGAAGCGGACGGGGACCTAGCGCGAGCCCGTGTGATTTCGCGAAGCCGGTGCCTATCGCCGGCACGCGTGGCTACGGCGGATTTGGTTTGCCGAATGCGATGTCTGCTCGAGAAGGTAAAGCAGGCATCGCAATTGTCGGCGCCCAAGTCCGAAGTTAATCCCAACGCAAACATTCAGCGCATTGCTATGTTGTTGCTGTCGTAAGCGGCGGAAGATATTCGACTGTCGACATCCCTTGCTGGCACTTCTCGGACCTGACGCATCTGCTCGACGATATGTCAGCTGACCGGCAAGAGGCGAAGTTCGCGGCGCGCTGTCAAAGACTGAGTGGTCATCGCTCAGATGCTGGTTCCTGATTACGCCCCAACCATGAACGCTTGTTCAGTCATTTTGCTGACGCAATTTCTGTCTTAGTCGATGAGAACTAAGAACACCTGTGCGGACCACTGCGGTTCCCACAACGGTTCCGTCGCCAGGGCAGGCACGAATCCGCAAATACTTGGCGCGAGTCGATAACGCATCCGCGTTCGCTTGACCGTGTTTTGCGGCGTCGGGAACCGAACCATCCATAAATCAATCGAGGAGTTATAATGTTGTGTCGCTCGAGCGCCGCGATTTGCGGCGCCCTGGTTATGTTTGTCATTTCTGTTTCCGTTGCTCGAAGTGAAGCCGTTGCAGTTCATTCAAGCGCCGTCGTCAATGCCGCTTCCGGGGATGCGATCGTTGGCGCAGCATCCACGTACAATCCGTTCCGGCCCGGATGGCGGGAGGGCGGCCCGAACACAGCCTCCGGCGAGCGCTATGATGCCTCGGTCTGGGCGGCTGCCATCAAGACGACCTTGCGCCAGAAATTTGGTGGCGTCCGATATGGCGCAAGGCCGAAATATGCCCTCGTTGAAGCAGTCGGCAAGAAGGTCATCGTCAAGATAAATGACGTGGGGCCACTGACGCCTGGCCGCATCATTGACCTCAATGAGCGGGCGATGCGCCATTTCGATCCGAGCCTGCAGCGCGGGGTGATTCATGGCGTAACAGTCAAGCCGCTGTCCGGCGACTATTGGGTCCCCGGACCGGTTGGCTGAACATCGCAGGCGAAAGAAAATCGCGAACGGCCGCGGGAGCGCCTCGATGGCGTTCCCGCCCACGTGGAAACGAATCCCGCAACCACGAGGGGGACGACCATGATCAGCAATGAAATGATTGAAGCGAAGCTGTTGGCTCGCAAAGGCGAGAAGAGCGGTTACGATTCGAATTTCTCCTTCTTCTTACCCATGTGGGGGATGCGAGGTATGATGAGCATCGCCAGGGTCGATACCGTCGCAATAGCCGAGTAGCCGAACCCGATCGCCATCCCGATCGCGCCGGCAGCCCAGAGGCTCGCGGCAGTGGTGAGGTTCTTGACGCTCACACCTTCCTTGATGATGAGGCCCGCACCCAGAAAGCCGATTCCAGAGACGATCTGTGCCGCGATGCGCGATTTCGAGGCCGGATCGACCGTCATCGACATGAAGGTGAAGAGCATTGCCCCCACGATGACGAGCGTGTGTGTGCTGATTCCAGCATCCTTCCCGCGCGATTCCCGCTCAGCTCCGACGGCGAAGCCGAGCGTCATCGCGAGCAACAGGTCGAGGGTGTATTCGATTTCAACGGGGCCGATAATGGAATCCAGCATGCGACCAAAACTCAGCCGAGGGGTATGAGTTCCGTGAAAAAGCCAGGCAGCATCTGTCACGAGTGATTTTGTCGCAGGATCGTCTTTCAATCGCTGTGTTCCCTGCGCTATGACAAGTTCCCGTCATTTACAGCACGCGAGTCTGTCAAGTGGTGCAGTTACGACGCCGCGCGTATGCCTGCTCCTTGCCACTTCCGGACACGGCACGGCGTCCGACTTGAGTCCGTGCGCAGACAACTTCAAGTTTATAGGCTTTTGTCCGAGTCTGGAGCGGGATGAAATCAGGTCAGGACCGTGACGACGTAACATTACTTCTCGTGTCCGGACGCATCGCGGCACCCGTGTAGCAAGCCGGGGCCCGTATCTTTGCATGGGGTTGTTTTCGCGATTTTGTCCAAGCTGTGCTGGACAGCGGCGAGAAGGCGCTGGCCTATTCCACCGGCAGCACATCCACGGCGACCGCGAGTTTCTGCTTGCGGGAGCCGACGATGATGCCATCGACCGGCGAGACGTCGGAGAAGTCGCGCCCGACCGCCAGGTTGATGTGGTCGTTCTCGACCAGGAGGTCGTTGGTCGGATCGAACCCGATCCAGCCGATCTCGGCGCCGCACCACACCGAGACCCAGGCGTGGGTGGCGTCGGCACCCTGCAGACGCGGCTGGCCCGCCGGCGGGTAGGTGCGCAGGTAGCCGCTGACATAGGCCGCCGGCAGCCCGAGGCCGCGAAGGCCTGCGATCATCACATGGGCAAAATCCTGGCAGACGCCGTGGCGCTTCTCGAACACTTCCTTGAGCGGCGTCGAGATCACGGTGGCTTTTGGATCGTATTTGAACTCGCGGCGGATGCGATGCATGAGGTCGACGGCGCCAACGAGTATGCCCTTCCCTTGCGGAAAGCTTGCCGCGGCGTAAGCCGTGACCGGCTGCAACACCGGCACCAGCGAACTCGCAAACACATAGCCGATGGGCGAGGCCGGACCGAGGCTGGAGGCTTCAAAGGCGACGTCGCGGACGCTTTCCCATGATGGGCTCGGCGCCGTGCGGCCAAGCGCCTGCCGCGCTACCTGCACCCGCGACCTGGAATCGATCCGCAAGCTGCGATGCGCGGTCTCGATCAGCACGCTCTCGGTGTGGGTTCCGAAGAAATCGCGGCGTATCGTGCGTTCCGCCGGCTTGGGCCGGATCTCGACGGAATGCGAGACCAGTTGCTGGCCATCGCCGCTGCGCGGCTCCAGCCGCAGCGAGCAGCGCGCAAAGCTCACCGCGCTCTCATAGCTATAGGTCGTGACGTGCCGGATATCGTAGATCACGCGAGGCCCGTCAGCTTCTCCGGCCGGCTCGCATTGGGTCCGTGCGGGAAATAATGCAGCCCGATGGCGTCGGCGAGATTGAGCAAATCCTGCTCCAGCGCGAACAGAGTTTTGACATCCAGGCTAGAGGCTTCCGCTGTCGTCAGCATCGCCTGCAGCGCCACCGCCAGCCGCTGCGGCCGCTCGATCAGACCGTGCTCCTTGAGGCTCGGAAGGCTCGCAATGTGCTCATTGAGCGCCGCCACCTGGAAGGCGACCGAGCGCGGATTGTAGGGGTCGAGCACCGCCAGATCGCGCACCGGCGCCAGCGCCGGCCCGACCAGATAGCGCGAGCGGTAGGTGATCTGGCAATCGACCAGCGTCAGCAGAACGTCGAGGTCCTCGTCGCCGGCTTCGTCATAGGCGAACTGGCGGGCGAACCGCGCGGTGTTGATGGCGCGCTCGGCGCGGCGGCCCATTTCGAGGAAGCGCCAGCCGGCGGCACGGTTCATGTTCTCCTGCGCGAGCCCTGCGAAGCTCGCGAGTTCCTGCAAGCTCAGTTCGGCCGCGCTGAGCACGAAGTCGTCATCGTCGGCCTCGACGCTGAGGCGTTCGACCATCTCGGTGATGACCTGCCAGGCGTCGGGCGAGAGTCGCTCCCGCAATGAGGTCGCGGTGCGCTGGGCCGATCGCAGCAGCGACAGCGCCGAGCCGAACTTTTCCGGGCTCTGCAATGCCTCGGCGGCGACTTTGGCGGAATTGGCCCGGCTCGTCTGCGAAGTCGCGCCCCAGGCCACCAGCAGCCGCTGGATGCGCTCGACTGAGGGCAGCGCGGTCGATGCACCGGCTGGTGCGCCCTTGCCGGTATCGCGCATCGGCGCGCCGAGCGCGCGGATCAGCCGCAGCGTCGCTTCGGCGCGCTCAAGATAGCGCCCGAGCCAGAACAGATTATCCGCCGCGCGGCTCGGTACCACGCCGGCGATACGCCTGATCCGCACCGTGTCCGCCGCCGGCAGCAGCGTCGAAGCCGGGATCGCCTTGTCGGACACTACCCAGACGTCGGCCGACCGCGCGCCGTCGCCCATCGATACGGCACGGGCATCCGGTTGGTCGGCGATGCGGCAGAAGCCGCCGGGCAGGATGGTCCAGCCGTTCGGCGTGGCGGCGGCAAACACCCGCAGCACGAACGGACGCGGCGTGATCCGGCCGTTCTCCCAAGTGGGCGTCGTCGACAGCCGCACCAACTCCTGGCCGACAAAGTCGATGCCGCGGTCGGAGATGGCGCTCTTGAGCCGCTCGCGCTCGGGCGACGAGAGTTCGCCCGCAAGCACAGGTCCATTGCCCGGAAAACCCGGCACGGCCCGGCCATAGGCGCCCTCGATCGCGAAATCGTCGAGCCGCGACAGCACTTCCTCGCGCGCCGATTTCTGGCCGCACCACCAGGTCGCGATGTGCGGCATCAGCAAGTCCTCGCTGAGCAAGCGGCGGCACAAATTGGGCAGGAAGCCAAGCAGCGCCCGCGCCTCCAGCACGCCGGACCCCGGCATGTTGGCGACCACGACGCCGTTTTTGCGCAGCACGTCGATCAGACCGGGCACGCCGAGATGCGAGGACGCATCGAGTTCCAGCGGATCGAGGAAATTGGAATCGACCCGGCGCAGCAGCACATCGAGCCGCTTCAACCCGGCGACCGTGCGGATATGGATGCGGTCGCCGCTGACGGCGAGGTCGTCGCCCTCGACCAGCAGGAAGCCGAGATAGCGCGCGATCGTCGCATGTTCGAAATAGGTCTCGTTGAAGGCGCCCGGCGTCAGCAATCCGATCCGCGGCTCATCACGGTCGGCGCTGGCGCGCAGCGCGTCGCGGAATGCCTCGAAGAACGGCGCGACGCGTTCGACGTTCATCGACTTGTAGAGATTGGAAAAGGCGCGCGACAGCACCAGACGGTTTTCCAACGCGTAACCGGCCCCTGACGGCGCCTGGGTACGGTCGCTGAGCACCCACCAGCGTCCATCCGGACCGCGGCCGACATCGGCGGCATAGAGATGCAGGTAACGGCCGCCCGGCGGCTTGATGCCGCTGACCGCGCGCAGATATTCGTTGCTGCCGGCAATCGCCGCCGCCGGCACTGCGCCGTCCGCCACCAGGCGGCCCTCGCCATAGAGATCGCGCAGCACCATTTCGAGCAACTGCGCGCGCTGGGCGATCCCCGCGGTCAGTTGCTGCCAGTCGGTCTCGTCGATGATGAGCGGCAGATGGCTCAGCGGCCATAACCGGTCGGCGGTCTCGCCCGGCGCGCGATAGGTGACGCCGGCCTCCCGCAAATGGCGGTCCGCGGAGGCGAATCGGCGTTCGATGTCGGCAGGCGAAAGCGCTGCAAAGGCGTCGAAGAACCGGGCCCAGGCTGGCCGGGGCGCGCCGTCCTGCCCGATATATTCATCGGGAATTCCGGGCAGCCGCGCATAATCGCGCGTCCATTGCGCCATCCGGCGCTGGCCCGGACGGGCTTTGTTATCCTGACTGCCGGCTTGCCCCGCCATCCGACTCTCCGATCTGGGCATCCTTAGTGCAGGAGCGGCGTCCTCAAGTCGAGCGTCAAGGGAAATTCAATTGTGCGTTCCTCGGGCGGCGGTTCGATCCTGCCCGGGGTGTGGCCGTGGTCCTGAAACCGGGCCAGCCGCCGCGCCTCGGCTTCATAGGAATTGACCGGCTTGGTGTCATAGCTGCGGCCACCGGGGTGGGCGACATGGTAGACGCAGCCGCCGAGCGAGCGGCCGTTCCAGGTATCAATTAAATCAAATGTCAGGGGCGCGTGGACCGGAATGGTCGGATGCAGCCCCGACGCCGGCTGCCAGGCCTTGAAGCGGACGCCGGCAACGGCCTCGCCGGCACGGCCGGTCGCCGTCATCGGCACCCGCCGGCCGTTGCAGGTGACGACGTGGCGGCCTTCGACGAAGCCCGACGCCTTGATCTGCAACCGCTCCACCGACGAATCGACGTAGCGCACGGTGCCTCCGGCCGAGCCTTCTTCACCCAGCACATGCCAGGGTTCCAGCGCCTGCCGCACCTCCAGCGAAACGCCACCGTGATTGACCCGGCCGAACACCGGAAAACGAAACTCGAGCTGCGCCGAATACCATTCCGGCGAGAATTCGTAGCCGAATTGCTTGAGTTCTTCGAGCACGCCCAGAAAATCTTCCCAGAGGAAATGCGGCAGCATGAAGCGATCGTGCAGCGTGGTGCCCCAGCGCACAAATTGGCCCTGTTGCGGCTCGCGCCACATTTTGGCGATCAGCGCCCGGATCAAGAGTTGCTGCGCCAGCGACATCCGCGGATCGGGCGGCATTTCCAGCGCGCGAAACTCGACCAGCCCCAGACGGCCGGTCGGGCTATCAGGCGAATAGAGTTTGTCGATGCAGATTTCGGCGCGATGGGTATTGCCGGTGATGTCGACGAGGATGTGGCGGAACAGCCGGTCGACCAGCCACAGCGGCGCCTCGATGCCGGGCGGCGGCACGTGGGCCAGCGCAATCTCGAGTTCATAGAGCCCGTCATGCCGCGCCTCGTCGATGCGCGGCGCCTGGCTGGTCGGGCCGATGAACATGCCCGAGAACAGATACGACAGCGAGGGATGACGCTGCCAGTACAGGACCAGACTCTTCAACAAATCGGGCCGGCGCAGGAACGGCGAGTCCTGCGGCGTGCTGCCGCCGACCACGACGTGATTGCCGCCGCCGGTGCCGGTGTGGCGGCCGTCGACCAAAAAACGGTTGGCGCCGAGGCGGGTCTTTGCGGCGTCCTCGTAAAGCCCGAAGGTGATGTCGACCGCCTCGCGCCAGCTCTGCGCCGGCTGGATGTTGATCTCGATGACGCCGGGGTCGGGCGTCACCTTGATGACTTCGACGCGCGGATCATAAGGCGGCGAATAGCCCTCGACATGGACCTGCAGCTGCAGCTCTTCGGCCGTGGCTTCGACCGCCGTGATCAGTTCCAGATAATCTTCCAGTTTCTCGACCGGCGGCATGAAGGCGCACAGGATGCCGTCGCGGATTTCGATCGACATCGCCGTGCGCACGGGCTCGAGTTTTGGCTTCTCCTTCTCCTTGGCCTTGGTGTCTTCCGTCTTGGTGTCCGCGTCGGAAACGACCAGTTCGTCGCGCGGCTCCATCGGATCCTGCTCGACGATGTAGGGATATTCCTCCGGCGGAATGTGCTCCAGCGAAGCGATCGGCAGCCGCAGCCCGAGCGGGGAATCGCCCGGAAACAGGAACAGATGGCCGCGCTTCACTTTCCAGCGTTCGCTGCGCCAGCGCCCGGGATGCGGCTTTGCCGCGGCATTCCAGCGCTGGATCGGCAGGACAAAACCTTTGGGTTTGTTCAGCCCTGAATCGAACACCCGCGCCATCCGCAAGCGCTCTTCCGGATCGGCCAGTTTGGAGTCGGTCGGATCGACATTGCCCGGCAGCGCCGCTTCCTTTTGAATCCAGTGCGCGGGATCCTCGAATGCGGGCAGCACATATTCAGGACCCAGCCCGAGCTTCTTCGCGGTGCCTTCGGCAAAATGCTCGGCGTCGGCGATGTCGGCCTTGCGCGGGTTCTCGATGTTCGCGATCAGGTCGGCGTTCTTCCAGATCGGTACGCCGTCCTTGCGCCAATAGAGCCCGAACGCCCAGCGCGGCAGGCTCTCGCCGGGATACCATTTGCCCTGCCCGTAATGCAGCAGGCCGCCGGGTGCAAAACGCGCGCGCAATTTGCGGATCAAATCGTCGGCGAGCGTGCGCTTGGTCGGGCCGACCGCGGCGATATTCCATTCCGGCGATTCCAGATCGTCGACCGAAACGAACGTCGGCTCGCCGCCCATCGTCAGCCGCACGTCGTCTTTCCTCAGATCGGCATCGACCGCCTCGCCGAGCCTGTCGAGACGCGACCAGGATTCGTCGGAGAACGGCCGCGTGATCCGCGGCGTCTCGCGGATGCGCTTGACGCTCATCTCGAAGCCGAACTCGACATTGGCAAAGCCGGCGCTGCCCGAGATCGGCGCTGCCGAACGATAGTGCGGCGTGGCAGCGACGGGAATGTGCCCCTCGCCGGTCAGCATGCCCGAGGTGACGTCGAAGCCGATCCAGCCCGCGCCGGGCAGATAGACCTCGGCCCAGGCGTGCAGATCGGTGAAATCGCTTTCGACCTCGCGCGGACCTTCGACCGGATCGATGTCAGGCCGCAACTGAATGAGATAACCGGAGACGAAGCGCGCCGCGAGCCCAAGATGCCGGAAAATCTGGATCAAGAGCCAGGCGGAGTCGCGGCACGAGCCGGAGCCGGAAGCTAGCGTCTCCTCCGGCGTCTGGATGCCCGGCTCCATGCGAATGACGTAACCGATTTTCTTCTGCAGCCGTGCGTTGAGGTCGACCAGGAAGTTGACCGTGCTGTCGGCCTGGCGCGGGATGTCCTTCAGATAAGCATCGAACAGCGGACCATGCTCTGATGTCGCCAGATACGGCGCCAGCTCGGTCTTGAGATCGTCGGTGTACTGAAACGGAAAAGCGGTGGCGTAGGGTTCGACAAAGAAATCGAACGGATTGACCACGGTCATCTGCGCCGAGAAATCGACCTCGATCTTTAGCTCGCTCGCCTTCTCCGGGAAGACGAATCGCGCCAGCCAGTTGCCTTGCGGATCCTGCTGCCAGTTCACGAAGTGATTTGAAGGCGTGACCTTGAGCGAATAACTCAGGACCGGCGTGCGCGTATGCGGCGCCGGCCGCAGGCGTACGGTTTGAGGCCCGATGTCGATCGGTCGGTCGTATTTGTAGTGGGTGACGTGATGTAGTGCGACGAAGATCGACACGGACGGGCTACTCCAGCAGCTTTTTTAAGCAGAACACTGGTTCCGGTATGGATCAAGCACTAACAACGGGCAGGCGTTGCCTACTCGGCGGGCGAAAGCGCCGCCACCGTCATTGCGAGGAGCAAAGCGACGACGCAATCCATGGTTCCGCATGCGGCGCTATGGATTGCTTCGCTTCGCTCGCAATGACGTCAGAAGGTCCCTGCCTTACCCTCTCTCACATCGTCGCCCCAAGCACCCATGGCGCAAACTCCGCGCCGCCGAAGTCAAAGCTCTCGCTCTTGGTCGGCTGGCCCGATGCGGTCTTCAGCATCAGTTCGAAGATGCGCTGGCCGCATTGCTGCACGGTCTCCTGGCCGTCGAGAATGGTGCCGCAATTGACGTCCATGTCATCTTCCATACGGGTGTACATCGGCGTGTTGGTCGCCAGCTTGATCGAGGGCGCGGGCTTGCAGCCGAACACGCTGCCGCGGCCGGTGGTGAAGCAAACCAGATTGGCGCCGCCCGCGACTTGTCCGGTCGCCGCAACGGGGTCGTAGCCGGGCGTGTCCATAAAGACAAAACCCTTCTTGGTGACGGGCTCGGCATAGTTGAGCACGTCGACCAGATTGGTGGTGCCGGCCTTGGCCATCGCGCCCAGCGACTTCTCAAGAATCGTGGTGAGGCCGCCGGCCTTGTTGCCGGGGCTCGGATTGGCGTTCATCTCGGCGCCTTCCCGCGCCGTGTATTCGTCCCACCAGCGCATCAGGCCGACGAGCTTTTCGCCGACCTCGCGGCTAACCGCGCGGCGGGTCAGGAGATGTTCGGCGCCGTAGGTTTCGGGCGTCTCCGACAGGATCACGGTGCCGCCATGGCGCACCAGCAGATCGCTCGCCGCACCCAGCGCCGGATTGGCCGAGACGCCGGAGTAACCGTCGGAGCCGCCGCATTGCAGCGCCACCGTCAATTCGCTCGCCGGCACCGGCTCGCGCTTTACCTTGTTGGCGTCCGTCAGCGCCTCGCGCACGAAGGCGACGCCGGCCTCCACTGTCTTACGCGTGCCGCCGACTTCCTGGATGTCCATCGCGCGCAGGCGGCCCGCGAGTTTTTGTTCCTGCATCAAGCCGCCGATCTGATTGACCTCGCAGCCGAGGCCCAGCACGACAACGGCCGAGAAATTCGCATGCCGCGCATAACCGCCGAGCGTCCGCCGCAGCAGCGCCAGCGGCTCGTCCTGCGTCATACCGCAGCCGGTCTTGTGGGTCAGCGCGACCACGCCGTCGACATTGGGAAAATCCGCCAGCGGATTGTCGCCGCTGAACGGGTTCTTCTTGAAGATGTCGGCGACCATGCCGGCGACATGCGCGCTGCAATTCACCGAGGTGAGAATGCCGATATAGTTGCGGGTCGCGACGCGCCCATCGGAACGGCGAATGCCCTCGAAGGTCGCAGGCAAATCGAAATTCGGCGTCGGCTTAACATCGACGCCGAACGCGTAATCCTTGGCGAAATCGCCCATGCCGCAATTCTGGGTGTGGACGTGCTGGCCGGGCGCAATGGGAATCGTCGCAAAGCCGATGATCTGGCCGTAGCGCCGCACCGGCTCGCCGGTCGCGATCGGCTTGATCGCGACCTTGTGACCGGCGGGAATCCGCTCGACCGTGGTGACGCCGTCAGCCACGACCATGCCCGCAGGCAGGCTCGAGCGTGCGATCAGCACGCCATCATCGGGGTGCAGGCGGATGACGGGGGCTGGGGCCATGACAGGTCTCCTGGCTATCTAAAAACGACCATGCCCCGGATTGCTGAACAGCCATCCGGGGCCAACGTCTTACCACACAAAACGGTCCCGGCTCTGCGGTGCACCGCTAAAGCAGCGCTGCACCGCGTCCGGGATCCCAGAACTTACGCCTTGCCGGCGGAATCCTTGCGGGTCTGGTTCACCTGCATCTTGGCATAGGTCATCATCAGGCCGCTCTCGTTCGACAGCGTCACCAGCTTGAAGCCCATGTTGATCGCACGCACCGCGCCCTCGGCGCCCGAGCAGTGGATGCCGGGGTGAAGGCCGCGCTTGCCACATTCCTTGACGATCTTCTCATAGATCTTGAGGATTTCCGGCTCGTCGCGGTCGAGCTTCGGCACCAGGCCGTAGGAGAAGCCGAGATCGGAGGGGCCGATATAGACGCCGTTGATGCCCTCGACATCGAGGATGGCTTCCATGTTCTCGACCGCGGTCTTGGTTTCCATCATCGGCAGCAGCACGATCTCGTCATTGGCGGTCTGCTGATAGGTGCCGGCCGAGCCGTACATGCCGGAGCGGATCGGGCCGTTGGAGCGCGTGCCCTTCGGCGGATATTTCGCGTACTGAACCAGGTTCCTGGCTTCTTCCGGCGTGTTGATCATCGGGCAGATCACGCCATAGGCGCCACCGTCGAGCACCTTGCCGATGACGCCGGGCTCGTTCCAGGGAACGCGAACCATCGGCGTCACGGGATGACCGTTCATCGCCTGGAAACACTGCACCATCGACATATAATCCTGCACGCCGTGTTGCATATCCACGGTGACGCTGTCGAAGCCGCACTGCGCGATGACTTCGGCCGAAAACCCTGACGGGATAGCCAGCCAGGCGTTGACGACGGCCTTGCCCGAAGCCCAGACTTTCTTGACGTTGTTGGTAGTCATTGATCGCGTTTCCTTTTGTGGTCGTTGCAACCGGTTTGAGATTTCAAGTGTTGGATTTCGGTTGGCCGCCTAGCTCACGGCCCGCTGGATACTGCCTTCGCTGACACCGACCTCGCGGGCGGTGTTGACGATCGCTGCCCAGGTATCGTCCGGCAGCGGCACACCATTTCTGGTGCGGTCGGCACGCATTTTCTTCTCGGGATCGCCGGGGATCAGCACAGCGTCAACACCTGAGACCGGCTTGGTCGCCCGGATGAAGTCGACGTAGCGCGAGATTTCGCCGTCGAAGAAATTGCTGGTGTCGATCACCTTCGGATCGATATAGATCGCGAGCATACCGTTGGCGAATTGCCGGTGCGCCGAAGTGGCACCAGTGCCGGTCAATGCGCCGCCGAGCAGTTCGCAGATGAACGCGAGCCCCGAGCCTTTGTGCTCGCCGAAAGCGCGGATCGCGCCGGTGCCCTTGGTGTGATCGCGCGGCCCCTCCGCGCTGTGCGGCCCATAGAGCACGGCCGGATCCTCGCTCAGCGTGCCGTCGGCATCGACCAGGGCGCCGACTGGCAATTTCTTGCCGCCGCGGCTTGCGACCAGCACCTTGCCTTCGGCGACGACCGAGGTCGCAAAATCGAGCACGATCGGATCCTGCCCCTTTCGCGGAATGCCGACGCAATAGGGCGCGGTCGACAGCCGCTTCTCGACGCCGCCATAGGGCGCCACCAGCAGCGAACCGGCGGCGTTGACGAAATGCACGGATACCAGGCCTTCGGCGGCGGCCATCTCCGCCCAGTCGCCGACGCGGCCGATATGGCCGGCGTTGCGCAGCGCGATTGCGGCAAGCCCCGCCTTCTTGCATTTCTCGATACCGATCCGCACCGCCTGCGGCGTCACGGTCTGTCCGTATCCGAACTTGCCGTCGATGACAGCGAGCGAGGGTGTATCGACCACGACGTCTACGGTCTGGTCGGGAACCACCGTGCCCATTTTCCGCCAGTTGACATACAGCGGCACCCGGATCACGCCATGGCTGTCATGACCGGTGAGATTGGCTGTCGTCAGATAGGTCGCAATCCGCCTTGCTTCTTCCGGCGACGATTTCGAGCGCGAAAAAATCTCGGCAACGAAATCGATCAAATTGCTGACTTGGATAGTGACCATGTCTGGAGTTCAGCCTGCTCTTCGCCTCCGGTCCAGCCGCATCATCCCGCGACGAAACCGCCAGCTCCCGCGCCGGTTTTCGCGACCGGCTTGGCCGCACTTTGAGCGAAAAATCGCACGCGTGTCTATGGCCTCGGCCGCTATCCGGCGATGATTGCAATCATTTGCCGGCCGCTATGCGTAGCGCCGGTAGCATCATGCAAATTTGTGCTCACTCCTCGCCCTCGCCGCTTCCCTCGCCTGCCACTTCCATCGCCGAGAGGCTGCGTTCCAGCACGCCCAGCATGTCCTGCAATTCGGCAAGCTTGCGCGCGCCATAGCGGCTGGTGATTTCGGCGTAGATCGCTTCCGAGGTCGGCGCCACCGCCTCGATCAATTTCAATCCCTTGGCTGTTATCGACACCACGGCGCGCCGCAAATCGGCCTTCGCGGTGCGGCGCTCGATCAAATGGCGCGCTTCGAGGTCACGCAGGATGCGCGACAGGCTTGGTCCGAGCAGAAACGCGACGCGCGCGAGTTCAGTAACTTCAATGGCGTCCACCGTCGTCAGCGCGCGCAGGATCCGCCACTGCTGTTCGGTCAGGCCGTGATTGCGCAGGGAGGGGCGGAACTGCCGCATCACGGCTTCGCGGGCGCGCAGCAGCGACATCGGCAACGAGCGCGAGAAATCGCGCATCGGCGCGGGGCGCGCCGTCTCGGCTGCTTCCGCTCCGGGTTCAGTCTGTGATTTCTTCCGCGCCATCCGTCGATCGTCCGCCATCAGTAATGCTGATCAAAGGGAATAAAGTTTTGCGGTGCAGCAAGCATAAATTCGGTTTGATCGATTTCACTTAACATGTTAATCATCTCCCGGCACCAACTTTTTGCTGAGAGCATATGCCCCTTTCCAACGACCAAATCCGCAGCTGCGCCGAGCGGCTGGATCATGCGGAAAAGACCCGCACGCAAATCCGGCAGCTTTCGCTCGAGCACCCCGGCATTTCAATCGCGGATGCCTACGCGATTCAGAAGGCGTGGGTCGAGATAAAGATCGCGCAAGGCCGCATCGTCAAGGGCCACAAGATAGGCCTGACTTCGAAGGCGATGCAGAGCGCGCTCAATATCGATGAGCCTGATTCCGGCGTCCTGCTCGACGACATGTTCTTTGCCGATGGCGGCCTCGTGCCGACGGACCGCTTCATCGCCACCCGCGTCGAGGCCGAACTGGCGTTCGTGATGAAGACGCGGCTTTCAGGTCCCGACTGCACGATGTTCGACGTGCTCAACGCCACCGACTTCGTGGTGCCGGCGCTGGAGATTTTGGACACGCGCGTCGAGCGCGTCGACCCGCAAACCAAAGCGACGCGCAAGATCTTCGACACCGTGGCCGACAACGCCGCCAATGCCGGCATCGTGCTCGGCGGCCGGCCGATCCGCCCGATGGACGCCGACCTGCGCTGGATCGGCGCGCTGTGCTTTCGCAACGGCCAATTGGAAGAGACCGGGCTTGCCGCCGCCGTGCTCAACCATCCCGCAACTTCCGTGGCGTGGCTTGCCAACAAAATCGCGCCCAATGGATTGGCGCTGGAGGCCGGTCAGGTGGTGCTGGCGGGATCATTCATTCGCCCGATCGAAACCCGCAAAGGCGACACGATCCAGGCCGACTATGGCCCCTACGGCTCAGTAAGCTGCTACTTCGCTTGATGCTTGCGCGGGAACTGCTGGAGGACCGACATGCCGCATTTCACGATCGAATACTCCGCCAATCTGGACGCGCGCGTCGATATGGGCCTCGTCGTGGAACTGATGCGCAAGGCCGCCGTTGAAACCGGCATCTTCCCGCTCGGCGGCATCCGCGTCCGCGCGATCAGATGCGAGCATTACGCGATGGCAGACGGCAAGCCGAATTACGGCTTCCTCGACATGATACTACGGCTCGGCGAAGGCCGCGATCTCGCGACACGCCAGAAGGCCGGCGAGCACATTTTCAAGGCGCTGTCGGCCCATCTTGATCCGGTATTCACTGAGACCAAATTCGCGTTGTCGTTCGATATGCAGGTCAACGACAAGGACACCAGCTGGAAGCGCAACAACATCCACGAAGCTTTGAAGGCGGAGGCGGTCAATGGATAAGGTCACCCCGAAGGACGTGTTTCAGGCCAATCGCGACCGCGCCGCGCCCCTGCTCGCCAAACTGAAGGCCGAGGGCATCGGGCACATGATCGACGGCAAGGTCGTGCCATCGATCTCTGGGCGGACGTTCGAGACAAAATCTCCTATCGATGGCGCGGTGCTGGCATCGGTCGCGCGCGGTAATGCCGAGGATATCGACCGCGCCGCCACTGCAGCGTCCGTCGCTTTCAAATCCTGGCGCGACATGCCGGCGACAATGCGCAAGAAGCTGCTGCATCGCGTGGCCGACGCCATCGAGGATCGCGCCGACGATATCGCGGTGCTCGAATGCATCGACACCGGACAGGCCCATCGCTTCATGGCCAAGGCGGCGATCCGCGCCGCGGAGAATTTCCGCTTCTTTGCTGATAAATGCGCCGAAGCCCGGGACGGCCTCAACACCCCGAGCGAAGAGCACTGGAACATCTCGACGAGGGTACCGATCGGTCCGGTCGGCGTGATCACGCCGTGGAACACGCCGTTCATGCTGTCGACCTGGAAGATCGCGCCTGCGCTCGCCGCCGGCTGCACGGTCGTGCACAAGCCCGCCGAATGGTCACCGGTGACGGCCGATCTGCTGGCCAAATTGGTCAAGCAAGCGGGTGTGCCCGATGGCGTGCTCAACACCGTGCACGGCATCGGCGAAGAGGCCGGCAAAGCACTGACCGAGCATCCCGCGATCAAGGCGATCGGCTTTGTCGGCGAGAGTTCGACGGGTTCGGCGATCATGGCGCAGGGCGCGCCGACCTTGAAGCGTGTGCATTTCGAACTCGGCGGCAAGAATCCCGTGATCGTGTTCGACGACGCCGATCTGGACCGCGCACTTGATGCCGTCGTATTCATGATCTACTCGCTCAATGGCGAGCGCTGCACCTCGTCAAGCCGGCTCTTGGTCCAGCAGGGCATCGCGGAAAAATTCATCGAGAAGCTGACGGCGCGGGTGAAGGCGCTGAAGGTCGGCCATCCCCTCGACCCCGTCACCGAAATCGGTCCCCTGATCCACGAGCGGCATCTTGCGAAAGTCTGCAGCTACTTTGATGTCGCGCAGGAGGACGGTGCGACCATTGCGGTCGGCGGCAAGCCGCACGATGGTCCCGGCGGCGGGCATTACGTGCAGCCGACACTGGTCACCGGCGCACACTCGAAAATGCGGGTCGCGCAGGAAGAGGTGTTCGGCCCGTTCCTGACCGTGATCCCCTTCAAGGACGAGAAGGACGCGATCGAGATCGCCAACGGCGTGCAGTACGGCCTGACCGGCTACGTCTGGACCGGCGACATGGGCCGCGCGCTGCGCGTCGCCGACGAACTGGAAGCCGGCATGATCTGGCTCAATTCCGAAAACGTCCGCCATCTGCCGACGCCGTTCGGCGGCATGAAATCGTCCGGCATCGGCCGCGACGGCGGCGATTACTCGTTCGACGTCTACATGGAAACCAAACACGTCTCGCTGGCGCGCGGAACGCACAAGATTCAGAGATTGGGAGTTTAGGATTCACCGTCATTCCGGGGCGCGAAGCGAACCCGGAATCTCGAGATTCCGGGTCTGGTGCTAACGCACCATCCCGGAATGACGAAGCCAACTGGGAAAACGCCATGCCGGTACCAACACACGTCTTCGATCCGCCGTTCAACATCATCCGCTCCAGCCACGCCGTGCTCGACGTGACGGATTTGAACGCCAGCAGCGACTTCTACGAAAAGACCGTCGGGCTCCATGTCGAGGACCGTGACGACAGGGCGGTCTACTTACGCGGCGCCGAGGAGCATCAACATCACTCGCTGGTGCTGCGCAAGGCGCCCACCGCCGCCTGCAACCGGCTCGGCTTCAAGGTCGGCAATGATGGCGATCTCGACAAGGCCGCGGCTTTCTTTTCCGAGAACGGCATCACTTACGGCTTCGCCGAACAGCCGTTCCAGGGCCGCACGCTGCATTTCACCGATCCCTTCGGCTTTCAGATCGAACTCTATGCCTCGATGGAAAAGCGCCCGCATCTGTTGCGGCGCTACGACCTCTACAAGGGCTGCCATCCGCAGCGGCTCGATCATTTCAACGTGTTCGCCGCCGAGGTGCAGGGCACCGTCGATTTCTACGCGCGGCTGGGTTTCCGGCTGACCGAATATGGCGAGGAGGACGGACCGAACGGACGCATCGCGGCGGCCTGGATGCACCGCAAGGGCAATGTGCACGATTTCGCCATCACCAACGGCAAGGGCCCTCGCCTGCACCATTTTGCTTATTGGGTGCCGACGGCGATGAACGTGCTGCATCTCTGCGACGTGATGGCTTCCAGCGGGTTCCTTAAAAATATCGAGCGCGGCCCCGGCCGCCACGGCATCTCGAACGCGTTCTTCCTCTATATCAGAGACCCCGACGGCCACCGCCTCGAACTCTACACCAGCGATTATTTCACCGGCGACCACGACCACGAGCCGCTGCGCTGGTCGCTAAAAGACCCGCGCCGGCAAACGCTGTGGGGCGCACCGGCGCCGCGCTCCTGGTTCGAGCAGGGCTCGCCGTTCACAGGACAGGCGGTGCGCGAACCGGCGTTTGTCGCCGACGTCACGATCGCGGATTAGGATGCCCAGATGACTCAGCCTCGCCTCGCGACCTATTCGATCGGCGGCGTCACCAAATACGGTGCCGTCACCGATACCGGCATCATCGACCTCTCGGCGCGCTTCGGACAAGATTACCCGACGCTGCGCGAAGCCATCGCTGCCGGCGCATTGACAAGACTTGCCGAGGACGCCGCCAAGCGCTCGCCGGATCATGCGCTCGACGCCATCACATGGCAGCCGCCGATCCCGACGCCGGAAAAGATCATCTGCATCGGCGTCAACTATCCGGACCGCAACGCCGAGTACAAGGACGGCCAGGACGCACCGAAATTTCCCAGCATGTTCATGCGCACGCCGCGCTCCTTTGTCGGGCACAACGCACCGCTAATCCGGCCGCGCGCGTCGGCGCAGCTCGATTATGAGGGCGAACTGGTGCTCGTGATCGGCAAGGCCGGCCGCCACATCCAGGAAGGTGCTGCGCTGGACCACATCGCGGCAGTCACGCTTTGCAATGAAGGCACCATCCGCGACTGGGTGCGGCACGCGAAGTTCAACGTCACCCAGGGCAAGAATTTTGACTCGACCGGCAGCCTTGGCCCTTGGCTGGTCCCCTACACCAGTGAAGCGCAGATCGCGGACGTTCGCCTGACGACAAAGGTCAACGGCGAGACGCGGCAGGACGACCGCACCTCGCGGCTGATCTTCGGCTTCCGCTATCTCCTCAACTACATCTCGACCTTCACCACGCTGGTGCCCGGCGACGTCATCGTGACGGGAACGCCGACCGGGGCCGGCGCCCGGTTCGATCCGCCGCGCTACCTCAAGCCCGGCGACGTCATCGAGGTCGAAGCCGAGGGTGTCGGGATGCTGCGTAATGGCGTGGCCGACGAAGCCTGATCAATCCCTGAATGATGGAATGGTGACATGACTTCAACTTCCGGCGGCGAAGCGATCGTCAACGGACTCGTCGCGCACGGCGTCGATACCGTGTTCGGCCTGCCCGGCGCGCAGATCTACGGCCTATTCGACGCCTTCCATCAGGCGCAATTGAAAGTGATCGGCGCACGGCACGAGCAGGCCTGCGGCTACATGGCCTTTGGCTATGCGCGCGCGAGCGGCAAGCCCGGCGTGTTCAGCGTGGTGCCCGGCCCCGGCGTGCTCAACGCAAGTGCCGCGCTGCTGACGGCGCTCGGGTGTAACGAGCCGGTGCTGTGCCTGACCGGTCAGGTGCCGACGGCGTTCCTCGGCAAGGGCCGCGGTCATCTGCACGAGATGCCGGACCAGCTCGCGACATTGCGAACCTTCGTGAAATGGGCTGATAGAATCGAGTATCCTGACGAAGCGCCGACAAAAGTCTCGCGCGCGTTCCAGGAATTGTTGTCGGGACGCCGCGGCCCGGTTTCGCTGGAAATGCCGTGGGACGTGTTCACGCAGCGCGCGCAGATCGCAACCTCCACGCCGTTCGATCCCTTCCCGGCCCCGCAGCCCGATCCTGACCGCATCAAAGCGGCAGCTGCTCTGGTATCCGGCAGCAAGCGGCCGATGATCTTTGTCGGCAGCGGCGCGATCCACGCGCGCGAGGAAATCCTCGAACTCGCTGAAATGATCGATGCGCCCGTGGTGGCGTTTCGCAGCGGCCGCGGCATCGTCTCCAACGCCCACGAACTCGGGCTGACGATGGCGGCGGCCTACAAATTGTGGCCGCAGACGGATTTGATGATCGGTATCGGGACACGCATAGAATTGCCGGCCTCGGGTTTTCGATGGCCGTTCCAGCCGGCGGGCCTGAAGTCGGTTCGTATCGACATCGATCCGTCGGAAATGCGGCGGCTAACGCCGGACGCCGCCGTGGTCGCCGACGCCAAGGCCGGCACGGCCGATCTGGTCGCGGCGGTGAAAAAGGCCGGTTACAGCAGGACCAGCGGCAGGCGTTCCGCGATCCGCGAAGCCACGGCCGCGGCGCATCAGGAGATCCAGAAGGTTCAGCCGCAGATGGCCTATCTGAACATCCTGCGCGAGGTGCTGCCGCCGAATGCCATCGTCACCGATGAACTATCGCAGGTCGGCTTTGCTTCCTGGTACGGTTTTCCTGTCTATGAACCGCGCACGTTCATTACCTCAGGCTATCAGGGCACGCTCGGCTCGGGATTCCCGACTGCGCTCGGCGCCAAGGTCGCGCATCCTGACCGGCCGGTGGTTGCGATCACCGGCGACGGCGGCTTCATGTTCGGCGTACAGGAATTGTCGACCGCCGTGCAGTTCAAGATCGGCGTGGTGACGCTGGTCTTCAACAACAACGCCTACGGCAATGTGCGGCGCGACCAGCGCGAGCGCTTCGACGGCCGCGTGGTGGCGTCCGATCTGGTCAATCCGGATTTCGTAAAACTCGCGGAATCCTTCGGCGTTGGTGCCGCGCGCGTTACCTCGCCCGATCACTTTCGTCCGGCGCTGGAAAAGGCGCTGGCCGATGGCGGGCCTTACGTGATTTCGGTGGAAGTGCCGACCGACTCCGAAGTCAGCCCGTGGACATTTATTCATCCAGCGAAGCCGTGATTTTTTCACCGTCATTCCGGGGCGCGCGATAGCGCGAACCCGGAATCTCGAGATTCCGGGTCTGGTCCTTCGGACCATCCCGGAATGACGACGGATAGAGCTTAAGCCCTTCTCTCCTGCAGACTTCGCTGCATCCGCGACGCTGCGAGCACCACCAGGCCCGTGCCCGCAACCGCCCAGCAGGCGACTGGCGCCCAGTGCAGCAGCGGCGCGTATTCCGGCAGCTTCTGCAGGCCGCCGGCGACCGCCGCCATCCGCGCAAAGGTCGCCAGCGCCAGCGCTGAAAACACCAGCCCGATCACCTTGCCCTCGGCGCCGGTGTCCCCGATCGCCAGCGCTGCCGATACCGCGCTCATCAGCATGCACCCCCAGGCCGCGCCGGCGACGAACTGCGCGACAATGAGGACGTTGAGACTGCCCGACAGCTCGGCGGCGAGCACCGCCAGCGCGCCAAACAGGCCTGCGGCCCCCATCACGATCAGCCCGCCGCGATGCTTGACCACGACGCTCGCCGGAAACATCGCGATATTGAAGCCGATCCAGAACACCGGCAGAAGCCACTGAAGTTGATCGGCCGTCGTGAACCGTAGAAAGAACGATGAACTGTTGAGGCTGAAATGCAGCTGATAGCCGAGCGACAGGATCATCATCGACGCAATGAAGAACATTGGGATCGTGCTGAGCGCTTTTGCCGGCACAGCGGGCGCGCTCGGGGCGGGTGCCTGCGCGGCGGCGTCCCGCTCCACCTTCGACAGCGCCAGCGTGGTGAGCAGCAGCACGGCGCCCGATAACAGGAACGGAATCCGAGGGTCATGGTTGCGCAGCACCGTGCCGAGATAGGGCGAGATCGCGCCGGCCAGGCCGTAACCCAGCATCGCCAGCGCCGCCAGGAGCGGCACCTGTGACCGCGCGCGGTGCTTGCCGAGCAGCGTCAGCGGCGGCGCGCGCAACGCCGACGAGGTCACGACCCAGATCACGATCAGCACGATGAACCAGGCTTGCGCGCCCGGACCCGTGCCGGCCACGAACGGCAGCGCGACAAAGGCCGCGCAGGAGATCGCGGTCAGGATGCCGACGAAGACGCCGAGCCGGCCGATAAAGGGCGCGATCCTGTCGGCCGCAATTCCCATCGCGGTGTCGGTGATGGTGAAGATGGCCTGATCGAGCATCAGGATGAAGATCACCATGCCAGGTGCGATTCCGACTTGGGCCGCGAGCTTCGGCAAATAGATGACGTAAGTGGTCCAGCCCAGCGTGAAGATCAGTTGCAGCACGGCCAGGTAAATGCCGGTGCGGCTGGCGCCGGCGCCGCTGTCAGCCTTTACGTCTGTGCTGGTCATATCCCGCTCCCCGCCCGGGAAGAGCATAGACCAGACGAAACTTCGCTGGGAAGCGGGTAAGCTCGCGTCAGCGCGCTTTTCGAAACGTCAGATTGATGCGCTGGCGGCCCAACACGGCGTGTTCACCGTCGGTCAGGGGCGCAACGCCGTGAAAAAACAGGCGCGACGGCCCGCCCCAGACCACGACATCGCCATGCACCAGCCGAAACCGGGCCGGCCTGTCGGCGCGCTTCAATCCGCCGAACAGGAAGATCGCCGGTATCCCGAGCGACACCGAGACGATCGGCGCGGCAAAATCCTGCTCGTCCTTGTCCTGATGCAGCGACATCCGGGCGCCGGGCTCGTATCGGTTGATCAGGCAGGCATCCGGCGCAAAGTTCTTGAAGCCGGCCTCAGTCGCCGCTTCCGCGGCCAAGTCGCAAAACACCGCCGGCATTTTCGGCCATGGCTTTCCGGACTCGGGATCGACGCCGTCATAACGATAGCCGGTGCGATCGGTGACCCAACCGGCATTGCCGCAATTGGTCATCGCCACCGACATCTGGTGACCGCCCGGCGTCGACATATGACGAAACGGCGCTTGCGCCACGATCTCGCGCAGCGCCGGAATCAGACCGGCTTCAAAACGCAAACCGAAGCCGCGCAACAGCACGGCGCCATCAGCCATCGCTTCCCGCGACGGCTGCACTTCGGCAATGGCGTCGAATAAATCTGCCGTCATTTCGCTTCGTACTCACACGGTGAATCATTTGGCGTCGTGAAAGATCACGCCGACGGTGTGACGGTGGCCGGAGCGGATCTGGCTGACGCCGTGGCGCAGATTAACGCGATAGAACCCGCGCGTCCCCTGCACCGGCCGGTGATGCACAGCAAATGCCACAGCATCGCCCTGCATCAGCGGCACTACTTCCGGCCGCGACTGCATCCGCGGCCGCTGCTCGGTCAGCACGAACTCGCCACCGGTGAAATCGCGGCCGGGCTCCGAAAGGAGTATCGCGACCTGCAACGGGAACACATGCTCGCCATAGAGGTCCTGATGCAGGCAATTGTAATCGCCTTCGCCGTATTGCAGCAGCAGCGGCGTCGGCCGGACTTGTCCAGCGTCGTGGCAGCACTTCAGGAATGCCTGATGCGCCAAGGGATAGCGGATGTCGATGCCCATCGTCTGGTTCCAGCGATTGGCAATGCCGCACAGCCGCGCGTACAGCGCCGGGCGCAGTTCCGCGATCAGGTCGGGCAGCGGATAGGAGAAATATTTGTATTCGCCGCGCCCAAATCCGTGCCGCCCCATCACGATGCGGCTGCGGAATTTTGTGTCATCCGGATACAGCGCGGCGAGTGCCTGGCATTCGTCCGGCGACAGCAATCCCTTCAGCACGGCGCTGCCTTGCCCGTCGAGATCGGCGGTCACCCGCGTCCAGTCGATGCCATCGACGCGGGCGGCGATGTCGGGGGATGCATGGCGGTCGGCGGTTTTTGCAGTGGCTTTCATGGCAGGAAGTTTCTCAGACCGCTATCCCTCAAGCCACCCGATTTCCGAGGAACTCCGTCATGGCCGGGCTCGTCCCGGCCCATCCACGTCTTGCTTTACTCGATGATCGAAAGACGTGGATGCCCGGCACAAGGCCGGGCATGACGACCGAGTGGAACGCTACCCCAACACCGGCAGCGCGATCACGTCATAACCGTGGCCGATCTTTCGCTTCAGCACGGGATCTTCCAGTTCGAACTCGAACCGGCTCGCGGGGCGGATGCCGCCCTTGGCCGCAAACGTGCCGCCGAACATCGCGCAACCATCCGGCAGGCCCTTGCCGCCAAAGCCGCGGTCGATCAAATCCTTGACCGGCAGCATGCCATCGAGCGTGCCTTCCTGGTACAGCACCCGCGCGCCGTCGATGACGGCCCAGGAGCGCAGGATCATCTGGTCCCAGTGACCGATGACGTCTTCCAGCTCCCACAGCGTTGATGCCATCGGCTTGTCGCACATCTGTTTGGACACCGTGACGCTGTAGGCTTCCACCTTGCGGTCGGTATGGTCGGAGCCGCAGCCGACAAGGATGCGGCCCTGCCAGCCGATCAGCACAAACTCGACTTCGCCGCTGGAATCGCCGCCGCTGACTTCGATGCTGTCGGTGGTGGTGATGCGGCGCGTGGAGACGCGGTAATAGATCGGCGTCGAGGCCGGCCGCGCGATGCCGATCGCTTCCAGTTCCGCAATGTGCTTGTCGCGCGCCACCGGATCGCGCCCGGTCCAGCCGGCAATCACGGCCTGATCGATCGCAAGCGTCAGTGGCGTCGGCGCGCCCTTGTCTTCGACGGTAAAGGTAAGATCAAACACGGATGACGTTCTCCATTCCGGCCGCGAGTTCGAAAATGCAGCGGTCTCTTCCGCCGGCGCCCGCCAGCATCAGGCCAACCGGCACCTCGCCTTCGCGATTCGCCGGCAGCGAAATCGCGCAGCCGTCGAGCATGTTGATCAGCGTGCAGTTGCGCAACGCGCGCAAATTTTGCGTTGCGAACGCCTTGTCGTCGGCGAGGTCGGCGATGACGGGAGGTGTATTGGCCGTGGTCGGCATGACCAGCGCGTCATAGGGCGCGATGCGTGCTTCGGCGTGCGCGATGAACGACTTTCGGGCGCCAAGCAGGTCGATATAGTCGGCGGCGCTCATGCCCTCGCCGCGCAGGATGCGGACGTGCACGCGGGGATCGTAGACGTCGCCCTTGCTGACGATCAGATAGCGGTGCCACGCATAGCTCTCCGACGCCGCAAAACCGCCCTTGGCGTTCATCGCGCCGACGTCGAGGAATTCCGGCACTTCGATCCGTTCGATCAGCGCGCCCTGCCGTGACAGCGTCTCCAGCGCGCGCTCGAACGTTTTTGCGACCTCGTAATCGAGGTCATCGAGCGCAACCGTGGTCGGCACCGCGAGCCGCATGCCCCTGACGGGGCGCGGCTGTAACACCGGCAGCTCAGCCTCATCGGCCAGCACGGCGTCCATCGTCGCACAGCACTGAACCGTGCGTGCCAGCGGTCCGAAACTGTCGAGCGAGAATGACAGCGGCACGCCGCCGTCGAGCGGTACGCGGCGCTGCGTCGGCTTGAAGCCGACGATGCCGTTGAACGCCGCCGGGATCCGGCAGGAGCCGCCGGTATCGGTGCCGAGCGCGCCATGCGCCATGCCGTCAGCGACCGAGACCGCTGCGCCCGAGGACGAGCCGCCGGGCACGTGGCCGACTCTACGGTTCCAGACGCTCTTCGGCGTGCCGTAATGCGGGTTGATGCCGATGCCGGAATAGGCGAACTCGGTCATGTTGGTTCGACCGATCACGATGAAGCCGGCCCGGCGCAGCCGCGCCACCACAGGCGCATCGGCTCCCGCCGGCGTGCAATCTTCCAGCGCCCGCGAGCCGGCGCGGGTCACCTGCCCCTTGATGTCGAACAGATCCTTGATCGAGACCGGGATGCCGGCAAACGGCGACGGCGCCGCATGGGCCTTGCGCAGCCGGTCCATCGCGTCTGCCGCACCTAGGGCGCCTTCCTTGTCGACATGGATGAACGCGCGCGATCCCTCGCCCGAAGCGTCGGCTATTTTGGCAAGACATTCCTCCACCAGCTTGCGGGCGGAGGTCGCCCCGCTCTCGAGATCGGCGGCGAGTGAGGCAAGTGTTGATATGTTCGGCATGACCTGTCCGGTTTCGTTTTGCTTTGGCGCCGCTGGTCCGAAGTTGCGCGGTACGCAGGGCAATGATTTGCCGCGGCGCGGACTATTGCCTGAGACACGCTGGCATACAAGCGCTGTTGGCTTGCGGGAATGCGGCCATGCAACGGCGCCGCTGGACCGTTGACGGGGAATGGTCAAATGTCGCATCAAGATCGCAGCACGCGGGCCGATGCCCGCCTCGAGGAGGAATGCCTGATATGGCGGAGCCAGCGCGCGCTAGACCGAAGCCGACCCCGGAAACCCAGCATTTCTGGGACGGTACCGCGGCCGGCGAATTGCGCCTGCAACGTTGCGATGCCTGCGCCAATGTCTATTTTCCGCCGCGCCCATTCTGCCCGTCCTGCGCCTCGCGCAAGGTCAGCGTGTTCAAGGCGAGCGGCAAGGCCAAGCTCTACAGCTACGTCATCAACCATCGGCCCGCCGCGCCCGGCTTCACGCCACCTTATGCGATCGCCGTCGTCGAACTCGACGAAGGCCCGCGCATGATGAGCAACATCATCGATTGCCCGCAGACGCCGGAGGCGCTCGAACTCGACATGAGGCTCGAAGTCGCGTTCGAGAAGCTCGACGACAAGATCACCCTTCCCCAGTTCCGTCCGGCGAAGGGCTAGCACCATGCGCAGAAACCAGGTCGCCGTCGTCGGCGCCGCCGAGACCACCGAACTTGGCGTCATTCCGAACATGTCGCAGATCCAGCTCCACGCCGATGCGGCGCTCAACGCCATTGCCGATGCCGGGCTGAAACTGTCCGACATCGACGGCATCGCCACCGCGGTGGAAACCCCGCAGCAGATCGCCCATTACCTCGGCATCAAGCCGACCTGGGTCGACGGCACCTCGGTTGGCGGCTGCTCGTTCATGCTGCATGTCCGCCACGCCGCGGCCGCGATCGAGGCCGGGCTGTGCAAGACGGTGCTGATCACACACGCCGAGAGCGGCAAGTCGATGATCGGCAAGCTGCCGCGCTCGACGCCGCCGGACAGCCTCAACGGCCAGTTCGAATCGCCGTTCGGCGTGTTCGGCCCGCCCAGCATGTTTCCGATCCCCGTGCTGCGCTACATGAAGACCTACGGCATCACCCATGAGCAGATCGCCATGGTCGCGGTGGTGCAGCGCGAATGGGCCGCGAAGAATCCGCGCGCCACCATGAAGGCGCCGATCACGGTCGAGGACGTGCTGAACTCGAAGATGATCGCCTATCCGTTCCGCATCCTGCAATGCTGCCTCGTCACTGACGGCGGCGGCGCGCTGATCCTCACCTCGGCCGACCGCGCCAGGGATTTCCCGAACAAGCCGGTCTATATCCTCGGCACTGGCGAGAGCGTGGAAACACCGATGGTCAGCCAGATGGAGACCTTCAACTCCTCGCGCGCCTTCAAGGTGGCCGGGCCGATGGCGTTCAGGGAGGCCGGCATCGCCCACAAGGACGTCGATCATCTGATGATCTACGACGCCTTTGCGCATCTGCCGCTGTTTGGCCTTGGCGATCTCGGCTTCATGCCGCATGAAGCGACCGGCAAGTTCATCGCCGACGGCAACACGCGCCCCGGCGGCAAGCTGCCGCTCAACACCAATGGCGGCGGATTGAGCTACATGCATTCGGGCATGTACGGCATGTACGCGCTGCAGGAAAGCGTGCGGCAAATGCGCGGCATCGCGCCGGCGCAAGTCAAGGACGCGAAAATCTCGGTCTGCCACGGCGTCGGCGGCATGTTCGCGGCATCCGGCACGATCATCTTTACGAACGAACGCTAACAGCTTTCGTCATTCCGGGATGCGCCACTTGGCGCAGGCCCGGAATCCATACTCCCGATCGTGGTTATGGATTCCGGGCTCGTCGCTTCGCTCCGCCCCGGAATGACGAAAAATAATTCACACAGACAACGGGAGAACCACCATGACCAAATCACTGCAAGACAAAGTCATCATCGTCACCGGCGCGGGCCGCGGCATTGGCCGTGAGATCGCGCTGCTCTGCGCGGCCGAAGGGGCAAAGGTCGTGGTCAACGATCCCGGCGTCGCCGCCGACGGCGCCGGCACCAGCGCCGCTCCCGCCGAGGAAGTGGTCGAAGAAATCAAGAAGCGCGGCGGCAGCGCGGTCGCCAATTTCGAGTCGGTGGCGGAAGCGATCCCCGCCAGCAAGATCGTGAAGACGGCGACCGATCATTTCGGGCGGCTCGACGGCGTCGTCAACAATGCCGGCATCCTGCGCGACATGATCTTCCACAAAATGAGCGTGGAGGCGTTCGAGGCCGTCATCAAGGTGCATCTGATGGGCTCGTTCTATGTCAGCCACGCCGCGGCGCGGCTGTTCCGCGAACAGGAGAGCGGCTCCTTCGTGCACTTCACCTCGACCTCGGGCCTGATCGGCAATTTCGGCCAGGCCAATTACGCCGCCGCCAAGCTCGGCATCGTCGGCCTGTCGAAGTCGATCGCGCTCGATATGGGCCGCTTCAACGTGCGCTCGAACTGCGTCTCGCCGTTCGCCTGGACCCGCATGATCGGCACCATCCCGACCGAGACCGAAGCCGAGAAGGCGCGGGTGGCGAAAATCCAGCAGATGGGACCGGAGAAGATCGCGCCGCTCTGCGCGCATCTGCTCGGCGACGCCGCCAAGGACGTGACCGGACAAATCTTCGGCGTGCGCATGAACGAAATTTTCCTGTTCGGCCAGCATCGTCCGGTGCGCTCGGTGCACCGCGGCGAAGGCTGGACGCCACAGACCATCGCCGAGCACGGCATGCCAGCGCTCAAGGGATCATTCTCCAAGCTCGACCGCTCGGCCGACATTTTCACCTGGGATCCGATCTAACTACCGAAGCCTGGGGTGGGCAAAGGCGCGCCGGCGCCGTGCCCACCTCCCTTTGCAAAAGGAAGGGTGGGCACGCTTACACTTTGCGCACCGCACGACCGCCACTTCCTCACCACCCCCCGGTTGCCCCCAAACTTCGCCCGCTTTCCGCCGGATTGCGGGCTCAGACTTTCCTTCCCAACGACAAAAACCATGGGAGGAAATCATGACAAATCCGACTGATCTGCCTGACCACCGGGCCGATGCGAGATCGAGCGGGCTCGATCGCCGCACGTTGTTCAAGGGCGCGGCGGCGCTGGCCGCGACCGCGGCGACGATGACGGCGGCTTCCGCGGCGTCCGTCACGCCATTCGGCCAAACCGGCGTCGTAACGCGGTCAACCGCGCCGCTGCCGCTGGGGCCACTGCCGGGGGCCCGCTATCCGGATGCCCGCCTGGAGTCGATGAAAAAGAAGGGGGTCTCGTTCGGGCCAACCGGCTTCCCGGCCTTTGCCGGCACCATGGCCGTCGAGCGCGTCGCCACCGGATTCCGCTGGGCCGAGGGACCGGTCTACTTCCCAGCCGGCCGCTATGTGCTGTTCTCCGACATTCCCAACAACCGCATCATGCGCTTCTCGGAGGATGACGGTCACGTCAGCGTCTACCGGCAACCGTCGATGAACTCGAACGGCAACACCATCGATCGGGAAGGACGCCTGATCACCTGTGAACATAGCGGCCGACGGGTGACCCGGACCGAACTCGACGGCTCGATCACCATCATCGCCGACAAGTTCAACGGCAAGAAACTTAACTCGCCGAACGACGCGGTTGTCGCCGCCGACGGTTCGATCTGGTTCTGCGATCCGGGCTACGGGATCGGCGGCTTCTATGAGGGCATTAAAGCCGATGCCGAGCAGGACAAGAAGAACGTCTATCGGGTGGATCCGAAATCCGGTGACATCAAGATGGTCGTCGATGACTTCGTGCAGCCTAACGGCCTTTGCTTCTCGCCTGACGAGAAGAAGCTCTACATCTGCGACACCGGTTTCACCGACGGGCCGGACAACCCGTCGCATATCCGCGTGTTCGACGTCGATCTTGCGGCCGGCAAGCTTTCGAACAGCAAGGTCTTTGCGGACATGCCCAAGCCCAGCATCACCGACGGGCTGCGCTGCGACACCGCCGGGCGCCTGTGGTGCTCGGTGGGCTGGGGCGATCCGAACGAGGACGGCGTGCGCTGCTACATGCCGGATGGCGATCTGCTCGGCAAGATCCACATCCCGGAAACCGTTGCCAATCTGTGTTTTGGTGGCATGCAGCGAAACCGGCTGTACATCTGCGGCTCGTCATCGCTTTATGCCGTCTACACCAGTGTGCAGGGCGCGTTGAAGCCTTGATCAATCCAGGGGCGGCGACAGCACCGCTATAGTTGGGGTGATCTGCACCTACAGACGTCATTGCGAGGAGCGAAGCGACGAAGCAATCCATCCATCCGCACACGCGGAGAGATGGATTGCTTCGCGGAGCCTGTCATCGGGCGCGCATTCGCGCGACCCGGTAGCTCGCAATGACGAGATGAAGTCCCGGTCGTCCCCTACCCGCTATTCCGCAGCCCCGCCGATATCCCGTTAATCGTCAGCTGAATCCCGCGCAGTACCTGCTCGTCGGGGTTTTGCGCGCGATGCTCTTTCAGCAACTCCACCTGCACGTGGTTGAGCGGATCGAGATAAGGGAAGCGGTTGCGGATCGATCTCTCCAGCAGCGGGTTGCCCTGCAACAGCCGTTCCTGGCCCATGATGTCGAGCAGCGTCTCGATCGACAGGTTCCACTCGCGCTTGATGCGTCCGAAGATTTTGTCGCGCAGCGCTACGTCAGGCACCAGTTCGGCATAGCGCGAAGCGATCGCGATCGAGCTCTTGGCCAGCACCATGTCCATATTCGACAGCAACATCCGGAAGAACGGCCATTCGCGGTAGAGCTCCTGCAGGAACGGCATGCCCTGCTCGGGGTGTTCGGCGATCCAGCTCTCGACCGCCGAACCGAAGCCGTACCAGCCCGGCAGCATCAGCCGGCATTGCGCCCAGCTGAACACCCAGGGGATCGCGCGCAAATCCTCGATCTCGCGGGTCTTCTTGCGCGACGCGGGGCGGCTGCCGATGTTGAGCGTCGAGATTTCGGTGATGACGGTCGAACCCCAGAAATAGTCGGCAAAGCCTTCGGTCTCGTAGACCAGCCCGCGATAAGCCCTGAACGCCAGCGCCGACAGCTGGTCCATCGCGGTCAGATATTCGGTGCGCTGCGCACTTTGCCTGGGATGCAGCAGGCTGGCTTCCAGCGTGGCAGCCGCCAGGATCTCCAGATTACTGCGGCCGACCTCGGCGTTGGAATACTTGCTGGAGATGATCTCGCCCTGCTCGGTGATGCGGATTTGGCCGTTCACCGCGCCGCCGGGCTGCGCGATGATCGCGTCATAGCTCGGCCCGCCGCCGCGGCCGACCGAACCGCCGCGGCCGTGGAACAGCCGCATCCGCACATGGTGGCGCTCGAACACCTCGACGAGGCCAATCTCGGCTTTGTAGAGCTCCCAGCCCGAAGTAACAAAACCGCCATCCTTGTTGCTGTCGGAATAGCCGAGCATCACTTCCTGTACGCCGCCGCGGCTGTCTACCAGCTTGCGATAATCGTGCAGTGACAGCATCCGGTCCATGATGGCGCTGGAAGCCTGCAAGTCCTCAATGGTCTCAAACAGCGGAACGATGTTGATCGAGCTGCGGCCGGAGGGATCGACCAGTCCGACCTCCTTGAGCAGCAGCGCGACCTCCAGCATGTCGGACATGCCCTTGCACATCGAGATAATGCATTGATGAATCACGTCGGGACCGAATTTGGCGTGCGCCTCGGCGGCGGCGTGGAACACCGCGAGTTCACCGAGTGTCTCCTCGCTGTATTTCACGAAGGAGGACGTCAGCGGCCGGGCGTTGCGCAATTCGCTCGCAAGCAGCGCGACGCGCGCCTCCTCGCCAAGCGCCAGATAGGACATGCCGGGCATCGCCGCATCGAGCAATTCGGCCACCGTCCGCTCATGCACGGCCGAATTCTGCCGCATATCGAGCCGGGCCAGATGGAAGCCGAAGCAATCGACGGCGCGGCGCAATAGCCTGAGCCGCCCGCGCGCGATCACGCCCGAATTATTGGCAATCAGCGAACGGTCGAGCACGTCGAGATCGGCCTTGAATTCCTTGACGCTGGTATAGGGCGCGGCCGCGCCGACCGCCGGCCGCGTGGTTTCGACCTCGAGCCGCCCGGCGGTCGCAGTCAGGCGCGCATAGATACCCGATACCGCCAGTCGATACGGCTCGCCGCTCCGGTGCGGCGAGGTATCGGGCGAACGCTCGGCTAGCGCGCGCAACTCTTCGGAAACGTCGGCGAGATGCGCAGCGAGCGACAGCTCGGCGCCGAGCGCGTGCAGCTCTTCGAGGTAGAAGCGCATCACGCGGCTCGATTGCAGGCGCAAGGTGCCGCGCATCACGTCGGCGGTCACGAACGGATTGCCGTCGCGGTCGCCGCCGATCCAGCTCCCCATGGTCAGGAACGACGCCAGTTCGCCTTGCGTGCCGGCATCCTCCTGATTCAGCCGGTCCTCCAGCGCGCAATGCAGCCGCGGCACCTCATGCAGGAAGGTATAGTCGTAGAATGAAAGTCCGTTGGCGACTTCGTCGAGCACCGTCAGCTTGGTCCGGCGCAGCAGATTGGTCTGCCACAGCGTCAGCACGGCGCGGCGCAACTGCTCGTCGCTGGCCTCGATCTCTTCCGGGGTCAGCTGCACGCGTTCGCGGCGGTCGAGCAGCGCGGCAATCTCCATCTCGCGGTCGATCGTGCTCTTGCGGCGGACCTCGGTCGGATGCGCTGTGAGCACCGGGCTGACCTGGGCATCCCCAAAGAAGCGGCGCAGATCGGCGGCGCTGAAGCCGGCCGTCTTTGCGTGTGCCAAAGTTTGCGTGAGCACGCTCGGCCGTGACGCGCCGCCGACGCCCCATCCACGCATCTGGCGGATGTTGTTCTGGTCCTCGGCGATATTGGCCAGATGCGAGAAATAGCTGAAGGCGCGGACGATCCGCACCGTCTCGCTGGTCGACATGCTGTCGAGAATGGTTTCCAGCTCCCGCCGCGCCAGCTTGTCGTCGTCGCGGTGAAACCGGATCGAGGTCTGCCTGATACGCTCGACCAGATCGAACGCCTCAGCGCCCTCCTGGTCACGCACGGTATCGCCGAGAATGCGCCCCAGCAGCCTGATATCGGTCCGCAGCCGCGCATCCTCGGCGTCTTCGACGCGATTGACGCGGATCTCGGTCTCGGAAGGCACGGTCTGGGGTGACATGGTCGGCTACTCCAGAGGCTTGCCCGGCAAGTTCTGGAGTGTGCAAGTTTTTTGCCGCAGTGCAAGATAAAGATCGAGGCGGTGCAAACTGACGGACCTCATCCTGAGGAGTGGCCACCAGACCGCGTCTCGAAGGATGGCCACATCGGGGCCTGCATGGTTCGCCCGGCGATGCGAAGCATCGTCCGGAGACGCGCAGTTGGCGCTCCTCACCATGAGGAGTTGGACTAAATCCTTCGCCCGGCCCGCTCCCAATAGGGATCGCGCAGGCGGCGCTTGAAGATCTTGCCGGAATCTTCCCGCGGCAGATTGGCCTGGATTTCGATGTGCTTGGGCACCTTATAATCGGCCAGTGACTCCTTCAGCTCGGCGCGGACCGCGGCGATATCGAGCGTCACGCCCGGCTGCGGCTCCACCACCGCCATCAGCGCTTCGCCGAATTCTTCGTCGGGAATGCCGAACACCGCGCAGTCATGCACCCCGGGCACGGCATGCAGCGCGGCCTCGATTTCCGCCGGATAGATATTGACGCCGCCCGAAATCACCATGTCGCGCTTGCGGTCGCAGATAAAGACGTAGCCGTCTTCGTCGACATAGCCGACGTCGCCCGAGGTGATGAACCCCTCGCGGTCGATCTCGGCACGCTTCTCCGGCTTGTTGTGATAGGTGAAATCCGGATTGCCCGCGATGCGCGAATAGATTTCGCCGATTTCGCCCGGCGGCAGCACGCGCCCGTCATCGCCGATGAAGCGCAGTTCGGCGCCCGGCGATATCTTGCCGACGGTACCGGGCTTCTTCAGCGCGTCCTCGGAACTGGCGAAGGTCACGGCGCCTGACTCGGTCGAGCCGTAGAATTCATAGATCACCGGCCCCCACCATTCGATCATCGCGCGCTTGACGTCGGCCGGACAGGGTGCGGCGGCATGGATGATATGACGCAGCGACGACACGTCGTACTTCCTGCGCACTTCCTCGGGCAGCTTCATCAGCCGGATGAACATGGTCGGCACCATGAATATCGTGTCGACCCGCTCCGTCTCGATCAGGCGCAGGAATTCCTCGGGCTCGAAGCGTGGCATCAATATCAGCGCGCCGCCAAGGCGTCCGGCGCGCAGGCCGAACGAGTTCGGCGCGGAATGATACAGCGGGCCCGGCAGGATCGTGCGCGCGCCCGGTTTGAGGCCGTAGATCATCGCGCGCATCGCCTCGGCGTTGGCGCTCTGCGCGGGCGTCGGCGCAAAGCGGCGTACGCCCTTCGGGTGGCCCGTGGTGCCCGAGGTATAAATCATGTTCTGCGGCTGCGGCACCACCGGCCCATCATAGCGCGGCTGCTGCTGGAGCCAGGATTCGAAATCGATCGCGAAATCCGGCGTCGCGAGATGATCGGGATTGATCCTGTAGTTCGCCAGAATCTCCGGCGGCGTCGGCACGCTGAGCGCGGTGACGCCGGATGGAATCGCATCGCGCAACTGATGCAGCATGTCGGCATGCGCGATCAGCACGGAGGTGCCGGAATCCTTCAGCACGTAATTGATTTCTTCCGGCTTGAAGTGCCAGTTGACGGGAACACCATAGGCGCCGAGCCGCATCGCGGCATAGGCCGCCTCGATGAAGGCGATGTCGTTGCGCATCAGCATGCAGACGCTATCACCGGGCTTGACGCCGAGCTGATGCAGGCCGCTGGCGATACGGTCGGCGCGCTCGGCGACCTCGGCATGCTCGCGCCGGCGCTGGCCGCTGATGATGCCGAGGAAGGGCGATGGCGTTGTCATTGTCGCTTCCGATTTCTCGCCGGGTTTGCAAGTCCTCATGGTGAGGAGCGCGTCTTCGCGCGTCTCGAACCATGAGTTTGTGGCCATCCTTCGAGACGGCCGCTTCGCGGCCTCCTCAGGATGAGGTCTGAGCATTCATCCCGCATCCGCAAATCTCGGTGCCCGCTTCTCCAGATTGGCGCGCACGGCTTCCTGCTGGTTGGGCCCACCCATCAGCTTCATCTGCTCGACGGATTCGGCGAGCAGCGCCGGGCCGGGATCGACGGAGAGATTGTTGAGCATGCGCTTGGCGGCGCGGATCGCATCGGGACTCTTGCCGGCGATTTCGCGCGCAACCTCGAAGGCCGCGGCGCGCGGGTCGTCGCAAATTCGCGTGGCAAGGCCGTAGCTCATGGCTTCTTGCGCGGAGAAAATGCGGCCGGTGTAGGTGAGATCGCGCAGGATATCGTCGCGCACCAGGCTGGCGAGGATCGGCGTGCCCGCCATGTCGGGCACCAGGCCCCATTTGATTTCCATGATCGACATCCGCGCATCCGGGGTGAGAAAGCGCATGTCGGCGCCGAGCGCGAGCTGGAACCCGCCGCCAAAGGCGACGCCCTGGATTGCCGCAATCACCGGAACCGGAAGTTGCCGCCAGCCCCATACCGCCTGCTGGGGAAAATTGGCCAGGCCATGGGTGCGTGCGGAAAGGTCGCGCTTCTCGCCCCCGGCGATCCCGTTGCCGCCGGTCTCCTTCATCGCGGCGAAACGGCCCATATCGAGACCGGCGCAGAACGACCGGCCCTCGCCGGACAATACTACCGCCCGGACGCCTTTTTCATGGGCAAGTCGTTCAGTTGCAGCCACAATCGCCCCGAACATCGCGGCATCGAGCGCGTTCATTTTGTCCGCTCGTACCAGCCGGACGTCGGCAATGCCGTCCGAAATCGAGATCGCGACGCGCTGCTCCATGAGAATTCTCCTCCACTGCTTTTTCTTGATACCGCTTTACAGAACGGCCTTGTCCGGATTTAGTCAATCGACCAATTAACAGAATTCCTTCGGGTGGAAACGATGTTCAACGATCAGCTTCTCGCCGGGCGGCGCATTCTCGTAACCGGGGGCGGTACCGGCCTCGGCAAATCCATGGCGGCGCGATTCCTCGAGCTTGGCGCCGAGGTCCATATCTGCGGCCGCCGCAAAATCGTGTGCGACGAGACCGCAACCGAACTGATGGACCTGCACGGCGGACGCGTGGTCAGCCACGGCGTCGACATCCGCAACGCGCTTGCGGTCGATGAAATGATCGAATCGATCTGGAGCGGCGGTCCGCTCACCGACCTCATCAACAACGCCGCCGGCAATTTCGTCTCGCGCACCCAGGACCTGACGCCGCGCGGCTTCGATGCCATCGCCAATATCGTGATGCACGGTACGTTCTACGTGACGCATGCGATCGGCCGGCGCTGGATTGCGGAGAAACAGCGCGGCAACGTGGTGTCGATCACCGTGACGTGGGTGCGCAACGGCAGCCCCTATGTGGTGCCGTCCGCGATGAGCAAATCCGCGATCCACGCCATGACAATGTCGCTGGCAATGGAATGGGGCCGCTATGGCATCCGCCTCAACACCATCGCTCCCGGCGAAATCCCGACCGAGGGCATGAGCAAGCGTCTCAACCCCGGCGATGAACCCGGTGCCCGCACCATTGCCAGGAATCCGATGGGCCGCGTCGGCAAGATGGAGGAGTTGCAGAACCTTGCCGTGTTCCTGATCTCCGGCGGTTGCGACTGGATCAATGGCGAGACCATTGCGATGGACGGCGCGCAGGCGCTGGCAACCGGCGGCAACTTCTACGAGATGCGCGACTGGTCGGATGCGGACTGGGAGCGGGCGCGGGACACGATCAAGGCGCAGAACGAAAAGGATCGCGCGGCCAGGGGCAGCTAGGTTGTCGTCCCTGCGCACGCAGGGACCCATAACCACCGTCATTCGTTTTGCGAAGGCAACTAACTCTATCGTCTCACCGATGGGCCGCGGCGTATGGGTCCCTGCGTTCGCAGGGACGACAGTGGCATATTGAGCGGCATATTGTTTTTGTTGCCGGACCGCGCCAAACTCTGCGCAACGAAAATAAGACACGACGGGAGAAACATGTCCGCCACACAAGCGCCGGCCAACCTTGCCGAGATGGTGCGCGAGCGCGCCAGGAGCCGCGGCAATGCCGTAGCCTATGAGTTCGAAGGGCGCCAGACCAGTTTCGCCGAGTTCGACATCAAGACCAATCGCGTGGCCAATGCGCTGATCGCGCTTGGCGTCAAGCCGGGCGAGCGCATCGCCTATCTCGGCAAGAACAGCGACATCTATTTCGAACTCTTGATGGGCGCGATGAAGGCCAATGTGGTGATGGCGCCGGTGAATTGGCGGCTGGCCGGACCCGAAGTCGCCTTCATCGTCGCGGATTGCCGCGCGCCGGTATTGTTCGTGGGGCCGGAATTCATCACGCAGGCCCGCAACATCAAGCCGCAGCTGCCTGATCTGCGCACCATCATCACCACCGAAGGCGGCGCGTCGGAATGGCCGGATTTTGCGGCGTGGCGCGACGCGCAAAGCGGCGATGATCCGAAGGTGCCGATCAGTCCGAAGGACATCGCGATCCAGCTTTATACATCGGGCACCACCGGCAAACCCAAGGGCGCGATGCTGTCGCACGCCAACTTCCTCAATCTGGTGCAGACCGGCAGTGAGGCCGAGAAGCCCGACTGGAACAAATGGTCCACCGACGACGTCTCGCTGGTGGCAATGCCGATCTTCCACATCGGCGGCTCCGGCTGGGGCGTGATGGGGCTCTATCATGGCGCCAAGGGCGTCATCGCGCGCGAGTTCGATCCGACCAAGGTGCTGGATTTCCTCGAGCAGTCCGGCATCACCAAACTGTTCATGGTGCCGGCCGCGATGCAGTTCGTGGTGCGGCAGCCGCGGGCGCGGCAGGTGGATTTCTCGCGGCTGAAATACATGCTCTACGGCGCCTCGCCGATCCCGGCAGCGCTGCTCAAGGAATGCATCGAAGTGTTCAAATGCGGCTTCGTGCAGATGTACGGCATGACCGAAACCACCGGCACCATCGTCGCGCTGCCGCCGGAAGACCACATCGAGGGCCTCGACCGCATGCGCTCGGCCGGCAAGGCCCTGCCCGGCATCGAGCTTGCGATCCTCGACGCCGACGGCAAGCGGTTGCCGGTGGGCGAAGTCGGCGAGATCGCGACGCGTTCCGGCTCCAACATGGTCGGCTACTGGAACCTGCCGGAAGCCACCGCCAGAACGCTCGACCGCGACGGCTGGCTGCGCACCGGCGATGCCGGCTATCTGGACAAGGATGGCTACCTCTATATCCACGACCGCATCAAGGACATGATCATCTCCGGCGGCGAGAACATCTACCCCGCCGAAGTCGAGAGCGCGATCTGCGATCACCCTGACGTCGCCGAAGCTGCCGTGATCGGCATCCCCGACGACAAATGGGGCGAAGCGGTCAAGGCGATCGTGGTGATGAAGCCCGGCAAGGCCGCGACGTCCGCCGACATCATCAACTTCACCCGCGAACGCATCGCCGGCTTCAAGACGCCGAAGACGGTCGACTTCATGGAAGCGCTGCCGCGCAATCCCTCGGGCAAGATTTTGCGGCGGAATTTGCGTGACCCGTATTGGGCGGGGAAAGATCGTCAGGTGAATTGATCTCGTGCATGCGCCACCTTCTCCACGTCGTCCCTGCGAACGCAGGGACCCATACGCCCTGTCGTTATTCATTGCGGGTAGTATACGTTGCCTCCGTTTAGCTAGCGTGCCCCACACTCTACGCTGTGGTTATGGGTCCCTGCGTTCGCAGGGACGACGTGGGGAGAGAGTTGTCGCCTCCCCTCAATGCTTCCCTGCCCCCATATACCCGAACAGAAATCCCGCCACTTTCCGCTTCTGGATTTCTTCGCTGCCTTCGGTGATGCGGTAGCGGCGGTGGTGGCGGTAGATGTGTTCGAAGGGTTTATGGCGCGAGTAGCCCATGCCGCCATGCACCTGCATGGCGCGGTCGGCCGCTTCGCAGCAGAGACGGTTTGCCCAGAAATTGCACATCGAAACCTTGTCGGAGAGCGTGTGCTCGACTTCCGCCTGGGTCAGCTTGTCCATCTCCCACGCGGTCTTGCGGATCAACAGCCGCAGCATTTCGGCCTGCGTCGCCAGTTCCACCAGCGGCCACTGGATCGCCTGGTTCTCCGCCAGCGCCTTGCCGAACGGCTTTCGCTCGCGCGCGTATTTCACGCTCTCGTTGATGCAATAGACCGCCGCTCCCAGCGAACTTGCGGCCTGCCGGATGCGGTTCTCGTGCACGAAGCACTGCGCCAGCGACAGGCCGCGGCCGACCTCGCCGAACAGCGCGTCGTCAGGCACGAATACGTCGGTGAAGCTGACGCGGGGATGATCGGTCGGCATGTTGAAGGTCCACATATACTCCTCGACCTTCACGCCCTCCGCTTTGGCCGGCACCAGGAGACAGGTGATGCCGCGCGCATCGCCGTCATCACCTGACGTGCGGGCGAACAGCGCGCAATGCGTCGCGACATGCATGCCGGTGGTCCACATCTTCTGGCCGTTGACGAGCCAGCCCTTGACGTTGTCGCGGGTCGCCGGCACCGCCCGCGTTTCCATGTGCGTGGCGTCGGAGCCGTGCTCGGGCTCGGTCAAGCCAAACGTGATGCGGTATTTGCCGGTGATCGAACCGTCGATCATCGCCTTCTGCTCGTCGGTGCCGTAGCGGTCGAGCATGGTCACGATCGGCAAATTGCCGACGATCGAATGCTCGTTCTGCAAATCATTGTGCAGGCCTAATCCCTGGGAAGCGAAATGCTCGCGGATCACGGCCATCCAGAGGTTGGAACCGTCCTTGCCGCCGTAGCGCTTCGGGATCGCAAAGCGCAGATGGCCGGCGGCGTCGGCGAGGTTTTTGGCCTTGCGCAGCAGCGCTTCCCATTCGTGCCGCGGCAAACCGCCCTTGTCGAAATCGGTGCGTGCCCATTCGCGGCGATGGTCGAAGAAACGGATGTTGTCGTCGGCCTCCTCCAGCGGCTTGATCTCGCGCGCGACAAATCGATCGAGTTCGTCGAGATAGGCGACGAGGTCGGCGGGCAATGCAAAATCCACGGCGGTCTCTCCCGAAAATGTGGTTTATTGTGTTTAGTGGCTAGCCGGGCCAGGCGGCGCATTTTCGATTAAGGTTGGAAGAGCGTACCCAAGTCAAGCAACGGAATATCGCTTGTGACGCGCGGCTCGCTTGCGTAATTGAATGGGTTCCAGCGGCCGGCAGCGCGCTATTATTCCTCGTCACAGAAAAACAGCGGGAGCGAACATGGATCTCAAATTCTCCAAGGTCACGCGCAAGGGTCCGATCACCATCATCACGTTGAACCGCCCCGAAGTGTACAACGCGCTGCATATCGACGCGCATTTCGAACTCGACAAGGTGTTCGACGATTTCTCCGCCGATCCCGACCAGTGGGTCGCGATCGTCACCGGCGCCGGCGACAAGGCGTTTTGTGCCGGCAATGATCTGAAATGGCAGGCGGCAGGCGGCAAGCGCGGCTGGGACAAGGGCGGCTTTGCCGGCCTCACCTCGCGCTTCGACTGCGACAAGCCGATCATCGCGGCCGTCAACGGCGTCGCGATGGGCGGCGGCTTCGAGATCGCGCTGGCCTGCGACCTCATCATCGCGTCCGAAAATGCGACCTTCGCGCTGCCCGAGCCGCGCGTCGGCCTTGCCGCGTTGGCCGGCGGCGTGCACCGGCTGCCGCGCCAGATCGGCATGAAGCGCGCCATGGGCATGATCCTCACCGCCCGCCACGTCTCGGCCAAGGAAGGTCTCGAGCTCGGTTTCGTCAACGAGGTGGTCCCCGCGGGTGAAGCGCTGGCCGCGGCCGAGCGCTGGGCTGACACCATCGCCAAGAACTCGCCGATGTCGATCCGCGCCTCCAAGCAAGCAATCCAGAAGGGCCTGTCGGTCTCGCTGGAACAGGCGATGGCCGAGCAGCGCGAATATCCGGCGGTGAAGGCGATGGCGGCCTCGCAGGATTACATCGAGGGCCCGAAGGCGTTTGCGGAGAAGCGGGCGCCGAAATGGCTGGGGAAATGACGACGCAGTCGTCATCCCGGGGCGATGCGAAGCACCGAACCCGGGATCTCGAGATTCCGGGTCTGGTGCTAACGCACCATCCCGGAATGACGGAGTCACCATCACTTCGTCCCCAACTCCCGCTTATACGACACGTAATTCGGCTGATCGACGGCGAGCTTGTCCATCGTGGACTGCCACAGATGCTCCGCCAGCCCCGGCGTCTGCAGATCGATCTCGCCGCTTGCAATCTTGTCCGACAGCGCGCGGTTGAGGTCGAGCAGCGCGCCGTCGATGCCGAGCAATTGCTTGAGCCGCGCGGCCTCCGCGCTATCGCTGCCACCTTCCAGCGCCAGTTGCCGGGTCACCAGATCGAGGCCGTTGATGGCGACGCGCAGCTTGAAGGCGTTGTGGCCCTTGATTTCAGGCGTGATCTCGTTGCGCAGAAAATCCGCGACCGCCTTGATCAGTTCGGCGGGTGTCGGTTCGTCCTGCATGTCATTTCCCTCTTGGGACTAGCAGTCTCAGCAAATCGATTTCCGTTTCCGACGAACGGCGCCCGATCATGGCGCGCTCCATCGAATGATCCGGGCCCTGCCGAAACCGCTGCATCATGCCGCAGCACATGATGCCCCAGCGCAGCGTGCCCATCACTTCCCAGAATTTTACGCGTGCCGGATCAGCCTTGCGGCCCGCCGCCTCATAACCGGCAAACAGATCTTCTCGCGCACCGAACCCGCCGACCGGCTTGTCGATCTCGCCGAAGCGCCAGGAGTTGACGCAAATCCAGCCCAAGTCTTCCATCGGATCGCCGAGATGCGCCAGCTCCCAATCCAGCACCGCGCGGACGCCGTCGGGGCCGATGATCAGGTTGCCGTGGCGGAAATCGCCGTGCACCAGCGTGACTTCCTTCGAGGGACCGGGATCGCGTTCGCGCAGCCAGCGCAGCGCCAGTTCGAATACCGGGCGGGGCCGGCCAAAACTGCGGTACTCGCGATCGAGATCGGCGATTTCTTTGGTCGCCGTCATCTCGCGCAGTTTTGGCAGTTTTGATGCCGGCAGGCCGTGGATGCCCGCGATGACGCCGCCGAGCTGACGCGCCAGCATCGGGCGAGCTTTTGCGAATTGTTCATCGCGCAGAATTTTTCGCGCGATGGTCTCGCCCTCGATCCGTTGCATGATGAAGCCGGTGCCGAGGTCGTCCTCGGGCCGCAACACATGCATCACGCGCGGCGACGGCAGGCCGGCGTCGTGCGCCAGTTGCATCAACGTCGCCTCGGCGTCGAGGCCGGCAGCCCGGCCGGGCGAAGCACCATAGCCGGGCGGCGCGCGGCGCAGGATCGCGCCGACATTGCCGCTGAGGTGAACGATGTCGAACGACCAGGTTTCCTGGCTGGCGCCGCCGGAGAGTTTTGCGGCGCCAGTGACGCCGGTCGCGCCCGGATACCAGGCGGCGACGCAGCGTCCGAGTTGCTCCTCGATCATTTGCCCCTGAACTTGGCGGGACGCTTTTCAAGGAACGCGGTGACGCCTTCCTTGAAGTCTTCCGCCGAGCCCGCGATGCGCTGCGATTCGAATTCGAGGTTGAGCTGTTCCTCGAAGGAATTTTCCGGGCTGTCCCAGTAAAGCTTGCGGATCAGCGACAGCGCGATCGTCGGACCATTGGCGAGATCATGCGCCAGCTTCATCGCCTCTTCCATCAACACCGCATCGTCATGGACGCGGTTGACGAGGCCCCATTCCAGCGCCTTTTCCGCCGGCAGCCGCTCGCCCATCAGCGACAATTCCACCGAGCGCGCCTTGCCGATCATCCGTGGCAACAGCCAGGTCGATCCGCAATCCGGCACCAGGCCGATGCGGCGGAACGCCTGCAGGAAATAGGACGAGCGCGCGCACAGGATCATGTCGCCCATCAGCGCGAAGCTCATCCCGGCGCCCGCGGCGGGGCCGTTGACCGCGGTCACCAGCGGACAATGCAGCCTGCGGACGCGCCGCAGAAAGGGATGGAAGCCGACTTCCAGCGACGAGCCGGCGTTGCTCTTGCCGGGCTTCTGATTGTTGCGGCCTTGCAGATTGGCGCCGGTGCAGAAGGCGCGGCCGGCGCCGGTCAGCACGACGCAACGGACCTCCGCCTTCTTGTCCTCGATCTCATCGAGCGCATCGGCAAGCCCGCCCAGCATGTCCATCGAAACCGCGTTCATGACCTCCTGGTGGTCGAGCTTGAGAATTGCGACCGGGCCATCGAAATCGAGCGTGACGTGCTTGAACTGCATTTGTTTCCTCACGAGTTGTGTTTACGCGCTATTCGGCTTGCGCGATGGGTCAGATGTGTTGTCTGGACCCATATTTGATTTTCCTGATCGGCTTGTCCATGGTTGAAGGCGAACATCTGCCCGCCACCGGGCGCACGACTTGAGGAAACATTCATGAGCATTTTCGACCTCACCGGCCGCGTCGCCGTCATCACCGGCGGTAATGGCGGCATCGGCCTCGGCATTGCGCAGGCGCTCAACGCCGCCGGTTGCAGCGTCTCGATCTGGGGCCGCAACGCCGACAAGAATGCGAGCGCCGCTGCAACCCTGGCCAAGGGTCCCGGCAAGGTCGATACGAGGATCTGCGACGTCAGCGATCCCGCTTCCGTCAAGGCCGCGATGCAGGCCACGCTGGATGCGCTCGGGCGCGTCGACGGCTGCTTTGCCAATGCCGGCATCGGCGGCGGCGGACGGCGCGCCTTCATCGATCGCACCGAGGAAGAATGGCGAAAAATGTTCGCGACCAATCTCGACGGTGTCTTCCATGTGTTCCAGGCCGCGGCGCGCCACATGACCGAACGCGCGGAAGCCGGCGACAGGTTCGGGCGGCTGGTCGCGACCTCGAGCCTGGCGTCGCTGTTCGGCACCGCGCGCAACGAGCATTACGCCGGCACCAAGGCCGCGCTCAACGCGCTGTGCCGCGCGCTCGCCGTCGAACTCGCGCGTCACGGCGTGACCGCGAATGCGATCCTGCCCGGCTGGATCAAGAGCGACATGACGTCCGGGCTGATGGCCAACGACAAGTTCGTCGCCAACGTGATGCCGCGGATTCCGGTGCGCCGGTTCGGCGAGCCCGCCGATTTCGGCGGCATCGCGGTCTACATCATGAGCCAGGCGTCGTCGTATCATACGGCGGATTGTTTTGTGATCGATGGCGGATACACGGCGTTTTGACATCCTTGACCGTCATCCTGAGGTGCGCGCTCTTGCGCGCCTCGAAGGACGACGGCCCGGCTGTGGCCGATTCATCCTTCGAGGCGCGCCCAGCGGTGCAAGTGCACCGCAAGGCTCGCGCCTCAGGATGACGGGTAAGCGTTCACGATCTCGCGACGCATTGCGCCCGAGGTTTGCTGGAAACTTCCCGCCCTCTCCAAACAGAGGGCGCAGGGAAGACCGGGTGCGCGCTGCACCCGCGGTCTCGTGTGCGGTTGGTAGATAGAAAGCTGCACACGAGCATACAGGGCAGCGGGGAACACCCGGCCTTCCCTGCGCAATGGCTTTACGGCTTATAACGAGCTCTCCCCGGAGAACGGCTCTTTTGCCTCCGTTGCGCCCTGAAAACTATTGTCTCCAGGTGCATTGACGCCAGCACCGCGACGTCAGGACCACACGTCTTCGCCGTACGCTTTTGTCACGGTCGTCTCCGCGACATCAGCGTCCACCGCAACCCGTCCAACGTCCGTGACGACGGCCGACGCCCTTCTGAGTAGGACGGGATGGCCAATATGTGTCACTGATTTGGCTTCCGTAAAAGCGAAATATTTTTTATTTTGAGGCTTGACACGATTTCTGAAAACAAGAATTGATTTGCCCGTCGGGTCAATTTGCCGCGGCTCTTTCCGTCATTCCGGGGCTCGCAAAGCGAGAGCCCGGAATCCATCAAGCGACAACACTTGAGGCCTGATGGATTCCGGGGCTCGCGCAGCGCGCGCCCTCAGATGCGCGATTGCGCATCGGGAATGACGACGATGAGAGAACTCAACCGCTCAGCCCCATGGGCCGCGCGAGGTCGAGGGACGGCCCCACGGGCCGCGGCGCGGCGTGTTGCTGCCGGCACCAGCGGAAGCGGTGCCGACGCGGGCGCCCATTTCCGCGGCGAGCTGCTGCAGCGCGGCGATGCGGTTTTCGGTCGAGGGGTGCGTCGTGAACAGGTTGTCGACGCCGTGCCCTGACAGCGGGTTGATGATGAACATGTGCGCCGTCGCCGGATTGCGCTCGGCTTCCATGTTCGGCACCTGATGCGCCGCATTGGCGATCTTGGCCAGTGCGGACGCAAGCCACATCGGCTGGCCGACGATGCGCGCGCCGAGATCGTCGGCGGCGTATTCGCGGGTCCGGCTGATCGCCATCTGCACCAGCATGGCGCCGAGCGGGGCCAGGATCATCATCGCGATCGAGCCGATGACGCCGAGGCCATTATTGCTGTCGCGGTTGCCGCCGAAGAACATGCCGAACTGCGCCACCATCGAGACGGCGCCGGCAATGGTCGCCGTAATCGTCATCAGCAACGTGTCGTGATTCTTGATGTGCGCGAGTTCGTGCGCGATCACGCCGGCCAGCTCCTCGCGGCTGAGCGAGTGCATCAGGCCGGTGGTCACGGCAACCGCCGCGTTCTGCGGGTTACGGCCGGTGGCGAACGCGTTGGGCTGCGCCTCGTCCATCAGGAAGACGCGCGGCATCGGCAGGCCGGCGCGCCCGGCAAGCTCGGCCACCAGGTTGTAAAGGTCGGGCGCGGTGCTCCGGTCGACCTCATGGGCGCCGTACATCGACAGCACCATGCGGTCGGAATTCCAGTAGGCGAACAGGTTGGTCGCGGCGGCGATCACAAGCGCGATCATGGCGCCGCCGGCACCGCCAATCAGATAGCCGACGCCCATGAAGAGGCCAGTAAGACCGGCCAGCAGAATGGCAGTCTTGAAATAGCTCATACTCGTCTCCCTGCTGCCGCGGCGACGCGCCGTGACAGCCATTCCCGATGTAGGAAGCCTGCCGGCACCGCTTCAAGAAGCCATGGTGCGTCGAGGCGCCGCGCCAGGCAAAAACGCCCCGCCGGATTACCGAAATGTAATCTGGCGGAACGGGAAACGTTCCAATGCCGACGCTGCTGCCTGCGGAACCCACCGCGCGCGAGGATCAGCCAAGCGCTTAATTCGAGACGATGGTCCAATCCGCCGCCTTGATGCGTCCGACGAATACGGGAGCGCTGGCCGGTTTCGGCTGATAGACAAACGCCTCCGCCTCCCCGACATCGCCCGCTTCCTTGCCGAACGCGTCGGCGAAGTTGGTCTTGTGGGTGACCAGCAAATTGTTCGTGCCGGGCTTCGGTATCGCATTGACCAGCTCACGAATGGCGAGCCCAGCCTTCGCGTTGGCACCGGTGGGATTGGCCATCGACGAGGCGCTGCCGCCACCGCTATCGGTCAGGGCATCCACGGCGCGGACTTCTTTTCCTGACAAGATCTGGCCGGTTTCAACCGCCCGGTTGAGCTTGCTGGTATAGACGTCGCCGACCGGAATGTCCTGCGCCTTGAGCGCGGCACCGATCTGGCGAGCGGTTTCTCGGCCTTTCTCGTTCAATTGGCGTTGCGCTTTCATGTCGTCGAACTTGAAGGGGTGGATGTCCTTCTGGCTGTCGTCGGTCGCACCATGGCGGAAAATGATGACGTAATTTCCTTGCTTCAGTTGAGCGATCAGTTCTCGCGAATCCCCGGCAAATGCCTGCGTATTCGCGGAAAATAGCAGCAGGACTCCAAGGAAAAGTGATATCCTTTTCATTATTGGCTCCTCAGTTTGCTGGTCGCCGGCGTCCGGCGAGTGTTTTATGGTTTGGTGATCAATCGGAAACGCAGCCGGCACTATTTGAAGCACGGCTATTTCGAGCCCTGCATTATTTGCGCCAGGCTGTGGACATATTTGGGGCCAAGCCCTGCTCCCGGTTCTGCGGTAATATTGCCTGCGAACGGCAGGATTAGCAACCTTCGGTTGATCGGAGGAGGACGCAATGGAAAGCGAAAGCCGTCAGGCGCATTGGGACAACGTCTACGCCAGCACGCGAGAACGAGGTCAGCTGGTTTAGGCGTCACGGCTAGTCGATCGCCTGATCGATCAGGGATTCTGTGACGTCACCGTGCTCGACTGTTCCGCGGCGGCATTGGAAGCCAGCGGCGCACCGAATGCGTCAACGAGGCGCCAAAGCACCGCGAGCGCGTCCCTCGTGCCGTCAGCTTCCCCCTTTTCAAAATCGTCACCGGTCTGTCCCATCGTATTGGTGACGTGGGCAAGACAGAGCACCTGCACCTTGGCCGCAGCCGCAAACGCGTAGAGTGCGGCGGCCTCCATTTCCACCGCCAGCACACCTTTCGATTTTGCCAGATCGATAGCGGCGGCCGTTTCGCGAAACGGCGCGTCCGTGGTCCAGGTTGCGCCGACAAGCACATGTTGCGCTGCCCCACCGAGGAAATCGCTGGCTATCTTCACCAGGCTGGGGTCGGCATCCGCGTATTCTGCGGGTGCCACATAATGATAGCTCGTTCCTTCATCCCTCAACGCCCGGTCGATGATGACGAAATAGGGCGGTGGTGTGCCCGCGGTAATCTGCCCGGCAGAAGTCACGCTGATCAGCAGGCGGCAGCCGCTGGCAAAAAGCTGCTCGGCGACCAGCACAGCGAACGGTGCGCCGACCGCGCACCCAACGATGCCTACCGTCCGCCCGGCGAGGGCGAACGTATCGAGTAGCGTATGGTAACAGGCCCACGGTTTGAAAGCTCGGGCCTCGCCGCTCTCCCGCAACCGTCGTACCATATCGCCATCCGGATCAAGGATGCAGATTGCAGGGACATCGGCAGTCGGCAATCCCTTTTGCCGACGTGCCTCGCGCAACAAGGCAGCGGGAAGAAACACGGACGGTGCTGCCGTGTTCTTGTTATCCAGGATGGAAGGCATATCGACTCTCAGGCCGGATTCTGGAACACGGCTCCATAGTGGTAATGCGGAATTTCAACGATTCGTTTGAAGATCAGGCCGCTCGGCTGCACGGCCTCGATAGTCCGGGACGGAGATATTCTCAATTCACTTTCGGGGCCACGAGGCTCACCGAGAATTGCTGTTTCCTCACGGGGACGGTCGTGCCAATTGACGATTGCAACCAGCCCGCCGGGCTTAAGCACCGCTTTGATCGCGCGGGCCAGCTTGAGTCGGTCCGGAACGCCGTGGAACGCGTTCGCCATGAAGACAAAGTCGGCGGGCTCCGGCACCATCGTCTGTAATTCGTAGGCGTCGCCAGCGATAAATGCGCAATTGGTGATGCCCGAATCGTTTAGCCGCGCGCGGCTGACCTCCAGCAATCGATTATCGATATCAACGGCGACGACGCGACGGGCGATACACGCCATCTGTAACGTGAACCAACCGTCTCCGGAGCAGAGATCGACGGCGTCGCTTCCGGGCGACAACCCGACCGATTTGAGGATCGCGGCCGGATCGGGAAAAAGCGCCTCCCACCAACCTGCTTCGGGCATCCCCGTGCCTTCGAAAAATCCGGGGAGCGTCACGATCGCACCGGTACCGCTTCGGTCTGGCGCCCCTCTTTTTTCTGCGCAAGCAAAAAACTGATCCGCGCCTTGCCGCGTGTGTGCCTGCGCAGGTCGATGGACTCGAAGCCAGCATCTTCCGCCAATTGAACAACCTCGGCTTCGGGCCTGATATGATAGATCTCGCTGGGATAGGTCGCCCGGAATCCAGGATCTTCCGCTGGACGAAAGCCAAGAACGAAGCGCCCCCCAGGATTCAACACGCGGCAGGCCTCCGCGAGATGATCGAGCGGCGTTTTCCAGAAATAAATAGTATGGACAGCGAAGGCGCGGTTGAACGTCTCGTCATCGAATGGCAGCTGGTCGCTGCTCCCGAGATGAAATTCAATTCGCTTCTCTGCCACCAACCGCCGATGTCGACGCATCGCATGACGGTGCATCACCGGTGAGAAATCTATTCCACGGAGAATCCCGCGAGAAACCACGTTGGCGCACTTTGCCAGGGTTTCCCCATGGCCGCACCCAATCTCCAGCACGGCGTCTTCGGGCTGAAGCTGTAATAGCTTCAGAGCGAAATCGTTTTCGCCGGCTGTTTCCTTTGCCATGACGCGCGCAACGATCTGACCCAGCAGGCCAGACGGCTGGCGTCCTTGCTCGGCTATGAATCGCGGTTTACGCATTCGTACTCCCGGTATTTCGATCGCAGAGTCACCGATTGCTTGCCCGCTTGGGCAAAAGGTTATTCAGGCCGCAGTTTCGATCGGCAAGCCGGCAGCCTTCCATTCGGGATACCCATCCTCAAGCCGACGGGCGAGATATCCGCGCGCGCGAAGCGCCGCGACCGCCTCAAACGAGAGAATGCAATAGGGACCGCGGCAATAAGCGATGATTTCGCGGTCTGCCGGGAACTCATTCAAGCGATGCTCCAGTTTGCCAAGCGGTACGTTGAGGGCACCGGGAAGATGTCCAAGCGCAAACTCGTCTTCGGGCCGCACGTCGAGAATCATGACAAGGCCGTCACGCAGCCGCGGCATCAGGTCTTTTCTCGACACAGCCTCCAGCGCGTCGCGCGCATGGAAGTAGTCGGTGATGATGCGGTTGACCTCGGCGTTATTCCGCTCACCCACGCGCCCGAGCGCACGCATCAGCTCCACCACTTCGGCATCGCCAGCGAGCCGATAGAGCACTTGCTTCCCGCGACGCTCGGTGTCGACGAGCCGCGCGCGCCTAAGAATCTGCAAGTGTCGCGAAGTGTTGGCGAAGTTCAGATTGGCCCGCGCCGAGAGTTCCTCGACACTGCGCTCGCCTTGGGCGAGGTGCTCAAGAAGTTCCAGTCGGTGCGCGTGACCGAACGCCTGGGCCACTTCGGCCAACCTGGCAAAGATCGCTTGTTTCGGGCCGGTGCTTGACACGGACTCCCCTCAATGAAACATTCTGCAGAGTGATTGAATGACCGTACCCCGCAAAATCCAGGAGCGCAAGCCATGATTGTTCGCCAGTTCCTGCGCCACCAACCCGTTAGCATCTCGTACCCGTCCGGCTGCGGTGGACGCGCAGCAGAAGCACGCGATGAAGAATGACAGCCGACAGGCGCACTGGGACAACGTCTACGCCAGCAAGCGCGAGAACGAGGTCAGCTGGTTTCAGGAAAGCCCTGCCCCGTCGCTGGCGCTGATCGCCGAAATCGGGGCTACGCCCAATTCGGCGATCATCGATATCGGCGGCGGCGCGTCACGGCTGGTCGATCGCCTGATCGAACAGGGATTTTGTGACGTCACCGTACTCGATCTGTCCGCGGCGGCTTTGGAGACCGCCCAGGCCCGTCTCGGCGAACGGGCCTCACGCGCGCATTGGCTGGTGGCCGATGCCACCACGTGGGAGCCGTCGCGGGCGTACGACATCTGGCATGACCGGGCCGCGTTTCACTTTCTGACCGAGGAGCGCGACCGCGCGGGCTACATCGCGCGGCTCAAGCAGGGTTTGAAGACCGGCGGCCACGCCATCCTCGCGACCTTCGCACTGGATGGACCCGAGAAATGCAGCGGCCTGCCGGTGATGCGCTACGATGCGGCGCGCCTCGCCCAGACGCTGGGGGCCGGCTTCAAGCTGCTGCAAAGCCGGGCCAATGACCATGCCACGCCGTGGGGCTCGCACCAGAGCTTCCAATTCAGTGTCTTTCAGCGCGTGGCGTGATCTCTGACGAAACCTTGATGTGCGCTTGTCATCCGGATCAATAAGATCGGAACAGCACAGGAGAGAATTTCATGAAAGCCATTGCCGCCGCCATCACGATCCTCGCCCTCGCTTCGACTGCGGCGCTCGCGCAGTCGCCCTATGCCGGGATGCAAAGCCGCCCGATCAAGGCGCTGTCCGCGCAGCAGGTCGACGACCTCAGGGCCGGCCGGGGCATGGGCCTGGCGCTGGCGGCCGAGCTGAACGGCTATCCCGGGCCGCTGCATGTGCTGGAATTGTCCGAGAAGCTGGCGCTGTCGGCTGAACAAAAGCAGCGGATTCAGGCGCTGTTTGATTCCATGAAGGCGGAAGCCACCCCGATCGGCGCGCGATTGCTCGAGCAGGAAGGCGCGCTCGACCGGCAGTTTGCCGCCCGCGCGATCACACCGGACGCGCTCAAGGACGCGACCCTCGGGATCGGCGTGACCCAGGCCGAGCTGCGCAACGCGCACCTCAAATACCACCTGGCGACGGCGCAGATCCTGTCGCCGCACCAGATGAAGCAATACGCCGATTTGAGAGGCTACACGTCGGACGCGCCGGCCAGGCAGCATCACCGGATGCATTAGCCGCCGTCATTCTCCGATGTGCAATTGCACATCGTAGATGCGCCGCTTGGCGCAGGCCCGGAATCCATTGGGCCGCAAAATTCGTGTTGACATGGATTCCGGGCTCGCGCTGCGTGCGCCCCGGAATGACGGAGAGAAGAACGCGCCGCGGCCGATTGGTTAACGATTAGGTCCCCGTTCAGGATACTGGCGAATTAGTGATCCGGCCGGGGTTGGCAGCGGTTCCCTTTGGCTTTCCTTGGCGGCCGGATCGTGGGAAAATAGGCGCGTGAACATCTCGGTCCAAATTTCCCGGCTGCTGGCGGTCTTCCTGATCGCAGGGCTGGTCTTCGCCCCGCTTTCCGCGTCGGCGAATGCGGGCAAGGGAATCGAGGGGGCTGCGCCGATGGCGGCCGCGGAGATGGCGGCAATGGCCACCGATATGCCGTGCTGCCCGGACAAGTCCGGGCCCGTGGACTGCGGCCAGTGCCCGCTGATGGCGCTCTGCATGGTCACGAATTTTCAGGTGTCGCCGTCGGCCGCGACGATCGAAATCCGGCCCGTCACGGTCCGACTGCTGGCGCCCGGCAGCGATCCGCAGGGCGACAGCCTCGGCCAACATCCCCCTCCCAGACCTCCTCGCTCCCTGGTCCGTTCGGCTTAACGCCTGACGCCCCGGCGGCGCGTTCGCGCGCCTGCCTTTGCCGCTTTCGCGGCTGACCAAGAGACCCTGAGGATATCGAAATGAAGACCACCGGATTTTCGCGCTCCCTATGGGGGGCGCTCTTCGGCGTTGCCCTCACAGGCATTGCCGGCCTGGCGATTGCGCAAATGAAAAATGGAGCCGGCGAACGCGCGGCGACGGCGTCCGCAGAAGCCCCGGCCGATCGCAAGATCAAACATTACCGCAATCCGATGGGAGAGCCCGACACCTCCCCTGTCCCCAAGAAGGATTCGATGGGGATGGATTACATCCCCGTCTACGAGGGCGAGGACGATTCGACGAAGATGTCGGCCGGGAAGCCGGCCGATCGCAAGATCAAATACTATCGCAATCCGATGGGACTGCCCGATACCTCCCCCGTCCCCAAAAAGGATCCGATGGGAATGGATTACATCGCGGTCTATGAGGGCGAGGACAGCGATGACGGCTCGGTAAAACTGTCACCGGGAAAAATCCAGCGCACCGGCGTCAAGTCGGAGCCTGCGGCGCCGCGCGTCATCCGCAGCATGATCCACGCGCCGGGCACCATTCAGCTCGACGAGCGCCGCGTCTCCGTGATTTCGATGCGGGCCGAAAGCTATCTGCAGAAGATCGCCAACGTCACCACCGGCAGCCGCGTCGCCAAGGGCCAGCCCTTGATGGAGGTCTACAGCCCGGCGATCTCGTCGGCGGCGGCCGACTACATCTCGACGATCAACTCCAAGGCCATCGGCAGCGACGCGGCCTATGGCAAAGGCTCGCGTCAGCGGCTGATGAATCTCGACGTGCCCGATGCGGCGATCGTTGCGATGGAGAAAAGCCGGACGGTTCCCATTGCCGTCGAATGGACGTCGCCGCGCGACGGCATCGTGCTCGAACGCAACGCCATCGAGGGCGCACGCGCACAGCCGGGCGACGTTCTGTTCAGGATCGCCGACCATAGCCAGCTCTGGGCGATCATCGATGTGGCCGAGCGTGACATGGGGATGCTGGCGATCGGGCAATCGGCCACCGTAAAGGCGCGCGGGTTTCCCGGCCGCACATTCACCGGGAAAATCAACATCATCTATCCCCAGATCAACAAGGAGACGCGCACCGGGCGCTTGCGGATCGAACTGAACAATCCCGATCTGGTGCTGATCCACGACATGTATGTCGATGCCGAGATCGACATCGGCAGTTCCGCGCCGGTGCTTGCCATTCCGGAGAGCGCCGTGATGGACACCGGCCGGCGACAGGCCGTGTTCGTCGACAAGGGCGAAGGCCGCTTCGAGCCGCGCGAGGTCAAGCTCGGCCATCGCGGCGACGGTTATGTCGAGGTGCGGGACGGCGTCAGCGAAGGCGACCCGGTGGTGGTTTCGGCGAACTTCCTGATCGATGCGGAAAGCAATCTGAAGGCCGCGCTGAAGGGCTTTGCGGACGGAGCGCAGCCATGATCGCCCGCCTGATCGCCTGGTCGGCGCGCAATCTGCTGCTGGTGTTGTTCGGCGCCGGCTTTGCCACCGCCGCCGGCATCTATGCGCTGGCACATCTGCCGCTCGATGCGATTCCCGATCTCTCCGACACCCAGGTGATCGTCTACACGGAATACCCGGGCCAGGCGCCGCAGGTGATCGAGGATCAGGTCACCTATCCCCTCACCACGGCGATGCTGACCGTGCCGCGCTCCAAGGTGGTGCGCGGCTTCTCGTTCTTCGGCGTTTCGTTTGTCTATGTGATCTTCGAGGACGGCACCGACATTTATTGGGCACGATCGCGCGTGCTGGAATTCCTCAACAGCGCTTCGGGACGCCTGCCCGCGGGCGTGACGCCGACGATGGGGCCGGACGCCACCGGCGTCGGCTGGGTCTACCAATATGCCGTGATGTCAAAGGAACTGAATCTTTCCGATACCCGCGCGATCCAGGACTGGAATCTGAAGTTCGCCCTGGCCAAGGCCGAAGGCGTCGCCGAAGTCGCCAGCGTCGGCGGCTTCGTCCGGCAATACAACGTCATCCTCGATCCGCAGCGCATGCGCGACCTCGGCATCACGATGCCAAAGATGCGCGAGGCGATCCGCGCCAGCAATGCCGATGTCGGCGGCCGCACTGTCGAATTGTCCGAGTTCGAATATGTCATTCGCGGCAAGGGCTACATCAAGGGCATCAACGACCTCGGCAACATCGTGCTCAAGGCCAGTGGCGGCACGCCGGTGCTGCTGAAGGACGTCGCCCGCGTCGAGCTCGGCCCGGACGAGCGGCGCGGCATCACCGAACTCAACGGCGAAGGCGAAGTCGCCAGCGGCATCGTGCTGCAGCGTTTCGGCGTCAATGCGCTGGACGTGATTCAGAACGTCAAGAAGCGGATCACCGAGATCGCCAGCAGCCTGCCGAAATCGGTCGAGATCGTCGCCGTCTATGACCGCTCGAACCTGATCAACGCCGCGATCGACACGCTCAAGCGTACTTTGTTCGAGGAATGCGTCATCGTGGCGCTGGTGTGCATCGTGTTCCTGCTGCACGTCCGCAGCGCCCTGGTCGCGATCCTGATGCTGCCGGTCGGCGTGCTGATGGCGTTCGGTGCGATGAAACTGCTCGGCATCGGCTCCAACATCATGAGCCTCGGCGGCATCGCAATCGCGATCGGCGCCATGGTCGACGCCGCGATCGTGATGATCGAGAACGCGCACAAGCATCTCGAACGCGCCGAACCCGGGCGATCCCGCGTCGACGTGTTGATCGAGGCGGCCTCGCAGGTCGGGCCTGCGCTGTTCTTCAGCCTGCTGATCATCACCGTTTCGTTCATGCCGATATTTACGCTGGAATCGCAGGAAGGCCGGCTGTTCAGCCCGCTCGCCTTCACCAAGACCTTTGCGATGGCGGCGGCGGCCTTGTTGTCGGTGACGCTGGTGCCGGCGCTGATGATCCTTTTCGTGCGCGGCAAGATCATCCCGGAGCGCAGCAATCCGATCAACCGCTTCCTGATCTGGGTCTACCGCCCCGTCATCAAGGGCGTGATGCGTGCCAAGGTGCTGGTGATCCTGCTGGCGGTGGCGGTGCTCGCGGTGACGATCTGGCCGGCGCGGCAACTCGGCACCGAGTTCATGCCGAACCTCAACGAAGGCACGCTGCTTTATATGCCGACGACGTTGCCGGGGATATCCGTCACCAAGGCAGCCGAACTAATGCAGATCCAGGACCGCATTATCCGCACGTTTCCGGAGGTGGTGTCCGTGTATGGCAAGGCCGGCCGGGCCTTGACGGCGACCGATCCCGCCCCCTCCGAGATGTTCGAGACCGTGATCAACCTCAAGCCGAAGGAGCAATGGCGGCCGGGCCTGACGGTGGAAAGCCTGACCGCCGAGATGGACCGGGCACTGCAGTTTCCCGGCGTCTCCAACGCCTGGACCCAGCCGATCAAGGCGCGCATCGACATGCTTTCGACCGGCATAAGAACACCGATCGGCGTCAAGGTGATCGGCACCGATCTGGTCGAAATCGACAGGCTCGCAAAGCAGATCGAACAGGTGCTGAAGGCGGTGCCTGGGACGTCGTCAGCCTATGCCGAGCGTGGCATCGGCGGCTATTACCTCGACATCACGCCCGATCGCGCGGCGATGGCGCGCTACGGCATCATGGTGCAGGACGTCCATGACGTGATCGCGACCGCGCTTGGCGGCCAGACCGTCACCACCACCGTGGAGGGACGCCAGCGCTTCGGCGTCAACATGCGCTATCCCCGCGATTTGCGCGGCGATCCGCAGGCGATCGGCCGTGACGTGCTGGTGCCGATGCCGGGCGGCGGGGCGGTGCCACTCGGAGAAGTCGCCAAGGTAGCCCCCTCGCGCGGGCCGACGTCGATCCGGACCGAGAACGGCCAGCTCGCGGTCTATATCTATGTCGACATCCGCGACCGCGACATCGGCAGCTACGTCGCCGACGCGCAAGCCGCGGTGAAGGCCAGCATCGAATTTCCGCCCGGCTACTATGTAATGTGGAGCGGCCAGTACGAATATCTCGAACGCGCCACCGCAAGGCTCAAAATCGTCATTCCCGCGACGCTGCTCATTATCTTCCTGCTCTTGTACCTCAACTTCCGCTCCATCACCGAAACCATGATCGTGATGCTGTCGCTACCGTTCGCGCTGGTCGGCGGGCTCTGGCTGATGTGGTGGCTGGGATTTAACCTTTCGGTGGCGGTTGCCGTCGGCTTTATCGCACTTGCGGGTGTCGCCGCCGAAACCGGCGTCGTGATGCTGATCTACCTCAACCAGGCGCTCGACGAAGTCCGCGCCCGCAGCGACGCCGAGGGCCGTGCGCTGACCAGGCAGGACCTCTACGAGGCGATCATGGAAGGCGCGGTGGAGCGGGTGCGGCCGAAGATGATGACAGTCGTCGCCATCATGGCCGGGCTATTGCCGATCATGTGGAGCACCGGCACGGGCTCGGAGATCATGCAGCGCATCGCGGTGCCGATGATCGGCGGCATGATTTCCTCGACGCTGCTGACGCTGATCGTGATCCCCGCGATCTACGCGCTGGTCAAGGGCTTCGGGTTGAAGAATACGGACGATTCTGTCGGACCCCCACGGCCGATCGTCTCTCCTGGCGCACCGCAAAAAGCTCTTGAGCGTGCCGAATGATCAAACTTGGCAAGGAACTTATTGGACCCGCTTTTTTAGCTCGATGTAGACGCTGTAACTAAATTCGGCGGACGACCGAACTAACGAGATAGCAGGCATGACGACCCTCGAAATCGAACTCAAGGCCCTCATGCTTGCGAGCCTGGACGGTAACGCGGCGTCGCACCGCTCGCTGCTCGACCGGTTGAGCCGTCGCCTGCGTGCCTACTACAAGGCCAAACTCGTCGCAGTCGGCAGGGAAATAGCGGAGGCGGAAGATTTGGTGCAGGAGGCCATATTGGCGATCCACCTGAAGCGGCATACGTATGATCCGCGGGAGCCACTCACGCCTTGGGTGCACGCCATCGCGCGCTACAAGCTGATCGATTTTTTGCGCCGCAATCGCGCGTCGCTCGCCGAGATGCCGATCGACGCGGCCGATGAGGTCATGGCACATGATGACAGTTCCGACGCCGAAAGCACGCATGATATCCAGCGGCTCATGCAGCGGTTGCCGGAAGGCATGCAATGCGCGATCAAGGCCGTAAAACTTGACGGGCTGAGCGTCGCCGAAGCCGCGAATCGATGCGGTCTCTCCGAGTCGGGCGTAAAGGTAAATATTCATCGTGGGCTCAAAGCGCTCGCTGCGTCGATTTCCCGGGAAACGCGAACATGAAGACGGATGATCTGGTTGCGCTTCTGAGCACGAGCCTTGAGCCTGTCGACCCCAAGGCGGTTGTCCGAACGCTCTATGTCGCAATTGCCGCGGCGGCGATCGCGGCCCTCGGCATCGCTTTTGCCGGCCTAGGCTTCCGCCCCGACCTGACAACAACCCGCGCGCTGATCTATCTCACGATCAAGCTGACGTTCGCGATTGGGATCGTTGGTCTCTCTCTGGTTTACTTGACGAGGCTGGCGCACCCCGGCGGGGAACGGAAAATCTCGCCCCTCCTAGTCGCCGTGCCGTTTCTCATCGTTGCGGTTCTTGCCGCCATCAGCCTTGGATCCGCACCCCAGTCGCATTGGGAAAGTATGATCGTGGGCGATGAATGGCTGGAATGTCTTCTCTCCATTCCGGTCATTGCGATCGTTCCCTTCGCTATTTCAATTTGGGCCGTGCGAAAAGGCGCTCCCACCAATCCTTCGCGAGCCGGCGCGTTCGCGGGTCTCGTAGCGGGAGGCGTCAGCGCGATGGCTTATGCGCTCCATTGTACGGACGATGCGCTGCCGTTTATCGCCGTCTGGTACGGCGGAACGATTGTGCTGTGCACACTGGCAGGTGCAGCATTAGGGCCACGGCTGTTGCGTTGGTGATGATACATCAGGTGGCTTCACGTCGGCGTGAGCATGTAACCGACGGACAATTAGCTCCGAACTCATGGTTAGAGGCGCGCACGACGGCGCTTCCACAATCATGGAGCCGGAACATGTCAACCAAATACCTTCTCACGATGTCCCTCGCGTTGGCGCTCATGGCGATCTCCGCGACCACACAGGCGGGCTCGACCATTACCGATAAGAGCTATTGGCCGAACGAGATCAGGAAGAGCACGCCGATCAGGTCCGCCTCGCAAGCCGATCCGTATTCTGCATTCGCCTACGATCGGGCAGCGCCACGTATCGCGCCTGCGACTGCCGGCGGCCGCTACCAGGGCGGGCCAAAGGGTCGTTGATACCCAGGGCCGCCCCTGCTGCCGTACTAAGGTCGTCTGCCGAGGCATAGGCGCGATCTGAAGCAGGAGGGTTGCGGCTGTCGTCCCCTTCCGACTTCCGCAACCCGTCACATTTCCGTTAATCACAACAAGAGGCATTCCAATGAACTTAAGTCGAGACAACGACACGCTTATGGGCAGGGCCTCACTGATCACGACCTTGGGCGATTATTTCGCTCGCTATCGGATGGCGCTGTATCTTGTCTTTGCAACGACGATTTCCCTCAGCGTCGCTTGGAACTGGAACTGGCTGAATGCCGCTGAGATATTTCGCATTATGGCGTCTCTGCCGTGCTCATTCATGATGCTCATGTGCATGAGGCGCGCGGCTTGCAGGTAATCCTCCCCAACAGGTGATATTCCGCGAGCTGTCTGAGGTGAGCCAATGATGGACAATATGATGCCTGGAATGATGTGGGGCATGGGGTTCGTCTGGTTGTTGGTCGTGATCGTCTTGATCCTGGGGGCCGCGGCACTGATCAAGTACCTTCGCACGGCAAGCAAGGACGGTCGGCAATGAACAAGCTCATTGTCATTGGGCTTTCGACGATTGCACTGTCGTCTCCGTCGTCGGCCCAGCACGGCGATATCGCGCGGGGCCAACGGGATTTTCGCATGTGCGCGCCATGCCATTCGCTTGAGGCGGACCGGAACATGACGGGGCCGAGTCTTGCCGGTCTCTGGGACCGCAAGTCCGGATCGTTGCAGAGCTTTGAACGCTACTCTGATGCTCTCAAATCGTCCGGCATTATCTGGGATGACCGTTCGCTGGACGCCTGGTTGAGCGATCCTGATAGCATGGTGCCGGACAATGAAATGCCGTTTAACGGCATCAAGGACCCGCAGCGCCGTGCGGACCTGCTCGCCTTTTTGAGGGAAGCAACAAAACCGGGAGCCGCGCCGCAAATGAGCGCTCAAGGGCAGATGGGAGATATGGGCGGAATGATGGGAGGAATGATGGGGGGCGGCCGCGTTCCCAAACTGAAAAGCCTCGAGTCCAACATGCAGGTGAAGGCGATTACCTATTGTCACGACACCTATCGGGTGACCACCGCCGATGGCAAGACCCGCGCCTTTTGGGAGCGCAATCTGCGCCTGAAAACCGATTCCGGAAAAGATGGTCCGCACACCGGCGCACCAGCCATTGTGCCGGCGGGAATGATGGGTGACCGGGCAGACGTGATTTTTGCCGCACCGGAAGAAATCAGCAAGATGATCGAAGCGCGATGCTGAGAGGCCTGGTGTTGGCGGCCGACAGCCTCCACATCCCATGGTTCGGGGCAATTGCGGGTGTCAATTGATGGGCTTCTACAACGACGTCATCCTACCGAAGGTTTGCGATCTCGCGATGCGAAACGAGCAACTTCGGCCGTATCGCGAGCGAGTGATCGGCCCGGCCGAAGGCCGCGTGCTCGAGATCGGGATCGGTTCCGGCCGAAATCTGCCGTTCTATCGGCCACAAGTAACGGAATTGCTGGCGCTGGAGCCGTCACCTCAACTCACGGCAATGGCTCGCCGTGCTCTGCATCCGGGCTTGCAGGTCAACTTCGTCGATGCGTCAGCAGAAGCCATTCCACTCGATGATCACAGCGTTGATACCGTTGTAACTAGCTGGACCTTGTGCAGCATTCCAGATGCCGCCGTGGCGCTTACCGAAATGCGGCGCGTCCTTCGGCCAAGCGGCAAGCTCTTGTTCGTGGAACATGGCATGGCGCCGGACAAGAATGTGCGGCGATGGCAGGACTGGCTGACGCCTGCCTGGAAACGCATCAGCGGCGGCTGTCATCTCAATCGACCCATCAGCGTGATGATCGAAAGTGCCGGCTTCAGGATTGATCGGGTGGAGACCGGCTATATGCCTGGACCCAAGGCAATGACGTTCATGTACGAGGGCAGCGCCCGGCCAGGCTAGATCTGGCGGTCAGCCTCAGCTTCGCACGATCGAGCCGGAGCGCCCGACGTGATCCCCGCGATCTACGCGCTGGTCAAGGGCGCACGGCTGCAACGGAATTTCCACGCGGCGATAAATCCGAACGGCAAGCCAAGCGAGGTCGGAACACGCTAGCCATGATGGTTTCAAACACTGTTTGAATTGACCGTGATTGGCGGTTGCAGGGCTGCCGCGCGCCACGCGTCGGCCGCTTGTGCGAGGACCCATCGGACGTCTAGATTGCGCGCCAACCAACAAAGATCCGCGCCAAAGGGAGACCCTGTCACATGAAACACGCCTACATCCCGCGAACGACGACCTACAACCTCAATCCGGGCGAGGAACTCAACGATCTGCGGATGTCGGACGAGGTCCGTCCGCTCTACGAGCACGTCAAGAAGTTCATCCGCGAAACCGTCGATCCGATGTCGGTCGAATTCGCAAAGCTTGGCGAAGGCAAGAAGGATCGCTGGAGCTTTACGCCGGAGCAGCTTGCGTGCCTGCAGAAGGCCAAGGACAAGGCCAAGGAGGTCGGCCTGTGGAACTTCTTCCTACCCGATGACGAGACCGGCCAGGGCCTGAAGAATCTCGATTACGCCTATATCGCGGTCGAGCTGGCGAAGAATCCGATGGCGTCGGAGACCATGAACTGCTCGGCGCCCGACACCGGCAACATGGAAGTGCTGGAACGCGTCGGCACCAAGGAGCAGAAGGAGAAGTGGCTGAAGCCGCTGCTGGCCGGCGAAATCCGTTCGGCCTATGCGATGACCGAACCCAATGTCGCCTCCTCCGACGCCAAGAACATCTCGACCTCGGCAAAGCTCGTCGGCGACGAATGGGTGATCAACGGCGAGAAGTACTACATTTCAGGCGCCGGCGATCCGCGCTGCAAGATCATGATCGTGATGGTGAAGACCAACCCGGACGCCCCTCCCAGCAAGCAGCAATCGCAGATCCTGGTGCCGATCGACACCCCCGGCGTCGAGATCCTCGGCCCGATGCACGTGTTCGGCCACGACCACGCGCCGCGCGGCCACATGCATCTGCGCTTCAACAATTGCCGGGTGCCGAAGGAGAACATGCTGCTCGGCGAAGGCCGCGGTTTTGAAATCTCGCAGGTCCGGCTCGGCCCCGGCCGCATCCATCACTGCATGCGCACCATCGGCAAGGCGGAAAAGGCACTCGACCTGATGGTGTCGCGCGGCCTGACCCGCGAGGCCTTCGGCAAGAAGATCGCCCATCTCGGCGGCAATCTGCAGATCATCGCGCAGGCGCGCTGCGAAATCGAGGCGATGCGGCTGATGGTGCTCAAAGCCGCGAAAGCGATGGACGTGCTCGGCAACAAGGAAGCGCGGATCTGGGTCAGCATGGTCAAAGCCATGGTGCCCGAGCGCACCTGCAAGATCATCGACCAGGCGATCCAGATGCACGGCGCGACAGGCATTTCGCAATGGAGCCAGCTCGGAGAGATGTACCAGGACGTGCGGCATCTGCGCTTCGCCGACGGTCCGGATGAAGTGCACTGGATGGTGGTCGGACGGCATGAACTGAGCATGCCGTAGGGTTTGTGGGGCCGCCTTATCGGGAGTCCCCGTGGGGCGCCCCCACCCCGCCCTCCCCCGCAAGCGCGGGAGAGGGAGTGGAGCGTGCCGTGTGATGAGCAGTGTGCGCAAAAATGAGCCAGTGTTAGATCTCGATGACGCAACAAACACCGCTGCGCCCCCTCTCCCGCACTTGCGGGGGAGGGCTGGGGTGGGGGTGCCTCCGCAAATTCGCCCGCAGTGAGTCCCCTCGCCCGCCGCCGCGCGAAACAGGATCCCCATGGAATACGCGCCTGAAAGCCTGCAACCGCGCGAGCGCTACAAGCTTCTCGCCGGCTTCGTGCTGCCGCGCCCGATCGCGTGGGTAACTTCAGCGGGCCCGACCGGCGTGGTCAACGCGGCGCCGTTCAGTTTCTTCAACGTATTTTGCGAAGACCCGCCGCTGTGCATGTTTGCCGTCAACCTGCGGCCCGACGGACGCGTCAAGGACACGCTGGTCAACATCCAGCGCACCGGCGAATTCGTCGTCAACCTCACCGACGAGCCGCTGGCGCGCGCGATGCACGATTCCAGCGGCGACTTTCCGCCCGATGTCGGCGAGCCCGGCTATCTCGGCTTGAAACTGGCGCCATCGACCAGGGTCGCGGTGCCGCGGCTCGCGGATGCGCCGTGGGCGATGGAGTGCAAGATCTGGAAAACCATCGACGTCAACGGCGACCGCACGCTGATCATGGGCGAAGGCATCAACTTCTACATCCGCGACGAATTGTGGGACACCGAGACCATGCGCGTGCACATGGAGCGCTACCACCCGATCGGCCGCATGTTCGCCGACCGCTACTGCCGCACCGACGACCGCGTCGTGTTCCCGCCGGCCCCGGAACTTCCGGCGAAGTAGTGTTTTGTAGGGTGGGTTAGCCGAAGGCGTAACCCACCGCCGATGCACAGAACGAAGATGGTGGGTTACGCGGAGTTTATCATCGGGCGCGCATTCGCGCGACCCGTTGGCTAACCCACCCTACGCACCGATTGGACCGCGCATGACCGAACATTTCCGCGACAACGAAACCGGCAGCCGCTTTGAGCTGGACGTCGACGGCACGATCGCATTCGTCGCCTACCGCAAATCACCAGGCGCGATCACGCTCGAGCATACCGAAGTACCGCAGGAACTCGGCGGCAAGGGCATCGGCTCGAAACTCGCGCGCGCAACCCTCGATGCGGTGCGGGCGCAGGGACGCAAACTTACGGTGGAATGCGAGTTCATCCAGGGCTATATGCGCAAGCATCCGGAAGATAACGACCTGCTGAGCGCTTCGTAGGGTGGGCAAAGACGCCCTTGCGCCGTGCCCGTTACTAGACACTCCGTCATTCCGGGATGGTCCGCAGGACCAGACCCGGAATCTCGAGATTCTCAGATGTGCAATTGCACATCATAGTTCGCTGCGCGCCCCGGAATGACGCTTAAGCCGACGCCGGCCGGTGCGCGCGCAGGAACGACCGGATCTGGCGCGCCGCGAGCGGAATCCGCTCCTTGGGCTCCTTCCACGGAAACATGCTGACCTCCGCATTCGGCGCTAGCATCGCCGACTCCATCGCAACTGCATAGGGATGTGCCGGGATATCGTCGGGCAGGATCAGCACCGGCGTCCGGCATTGACGCACGAAATCGCGCGTCACCGTGAAAACGAAATCGGGGTTGGTCCGGTACATCCTGGTCAGGAATTTGTCGACCTGCTCCGGCGTGATGTCGGGCCGCTGCTTGAGGAGTTCCGGCGCCCAGCCCTTGGTGTTGTTGTCGTAAAACAAATCGCGCATCTCGGGCCGCGAGCCTGAGGGCTGCGCCAACACCGCGGCGACGATGCGATCGGGCGCACGCTTCAACAGATTCCAGATCAGGGGGCCGCCGATGCAGAAGCCGAGCACCATGAACTTGTCGATGCGAAGATGATCCATCAGGCCGAGATGGTCGTCGGTGTGGGAATCCCAGGGCCGGTCGACCTCGAGCGGGCCGGAGGATTTTCCGGTGTTGGCGTTGCGCAGATCAGCCGCGATGCAGCGGTACTCGCCCTTGAACTCCTCAAAGGAATCGAACGGCGGGTAATCGCCTGACAGGCCCGCGATCGTCGAGTTCAGCCCGCCGCCGGCGATCATCAGCAACGGAAAGCCGGAGCCAGCCTCCTCGTAGTGGATGCGAACGGCGCCTTTTTCGAAGGTCGGCATGGCGGTTTCCTCGGGATGATTTTTTCGTAGGGTGGGCAAAGCGAAGCGTGCCCACCATTCCAACGACGATCACAAACGAGAATGGTGGGCACGGCGCAAGTGCGCCTTTGCCCACCCTACGAACTACGGCGACGCGTTGGCCGGCTCGCCGATCTTGTCCTGCGTCTGCGTGTCGAAATCGCTGGCCTCGTGCCGCTCGTGCAGCTGGCTGGCCGGATCGCCCGAGATCCGGTTGACCATGCGCCCGCGTTTCACCGCCGGACGTTTGGCGATCACGTCGGTCCAGCGCTGCACGTTCTTGTATTCCTGCACCGACAGAAATTCGCCGGCGCCGTAGACCAGGCCCTTTGCGAGCGCGCCGTACCACGGCCAGGTCGCCATGTCGGCAATGGTGTACTCGCTGCCGGCGAGATATTCGTTGTCGGCAAGACGCCGGTCAAGCACGTCGAGCTGGCGCTTCACCTCCATGGCGTAGCGGTCTATGGCGTATTCGATCCTGGTCGGCGCGTAGGCATAGAAATGGCCAAAGCCGCCGCCGAGAAACGGCGCGCTGCCCATCTGCCAGAACAGCCATGACAGGCATTCCGCCCGCGCCTCACCGCCGGCCGGCAGGAAGGCCCCGAACTTTTCCGCCAGATGCATCAGGATCGCGCCGGACTCGAACAGCCGGATCGGCGTCGGCCCGCTGCGGTCCATCAGCGCCGGGATTTTTGAGTTCGGGTTGACCGCGACAAAGCCGCTGCCGAACTGGTTGCCGTCGATCTTGATCAGCCACGCGTCGTATTCCGCCCCGGCGTGACCGGCCGCCAAGAGCTCCTCGAACATGACGGTGACCTTCACCCCGTTCGGCGTCGCCAGCGAATAGAGCTGAAACGGATGTCGGCCGACCGGCAGTTCCTTGTCATGCGTGGGCCCGGCGATCGGGCGGTTGATGCTGGCGAACGTTCCGCCGCTTGCCTTATTCCAGGTCCAGACTTTGGGCGGCACATAAGCGGTGGGGTCGGTCACAGAATCGTTCATTGGTTTAGCTCCAGGCTTCTTTCGGCCATGTCACATCAGGGGTGATTGCCGCGCGGCGGAATAAGAATTGCGTCTGGTATACGTTGGGAGTGTCGCCGCCAACTGCAAGATGTGGCATGGCGATATCAAACAATTCCCGTGGCGGTCCGCGTCGGCTCCATGTTACGGTTTCGCATCGGTACCGCAAGACAACAAATGCGGGCCTCTCAGGGGAGGAATGCACCATGCTGCAAGGCAAGTGGTTTTCTGCGCTCTTTGGGATTGTAATTGGCATTGTACTTGGGACCGCTGGTGGCGGTCAGGCGCTCGCACAAGGCACCATCAAGGTAGCCTACACCGATCCGCTTTCGGGGCCGTTCGCGCAGGTCGGCGACGCCAACCTCAAGCAGATGCAATACATCATCGACTATATCAACGCCAAGGGCGGCGCGCTCGGCAAGAAATTCGAACTGGTTCCGTTCGACAACAAATCGCAGCCGTCAGACGCGCTGATCGCGCTGAAGAGCGCGACCGACCAGAGCATGCCCTTCATCATGCAGTGCAGCGGCTCCAACATCGCCGCGGCCCTGATCGATGGTGTCAACAAGCACAACGACCGCAACCCGGATAACCGCATCATCTATCTGAACTGCGGCGCGGTGGCCACCGAACTCACCAACGAGCAATGCAGCTTCTGGCATTTCCGCTTCGACCTGCATGTCGGCATGAAGGCCGAGGTGATGGTTCGCGCACTGCCCAAGGACGTCACCAAGGTCTACCTGATCAATCAGGACTATCTGTTCGGCCAGTCGGTACAGCGCGAGGTGAAAACCTATCTCACCAAACTGCGGCCTGACATTCAGGTCGTCGGTGACGAGTTGATCCCGCTCGGCAAGATCAAGGATTTCTCGCCTTACCTGACCAAGATCAAGGCGTCAGGCGCGCAGGCGCTCTTGACCGGCAATTGGGGTCCGGACATGAACCTGTTGATCAAGGCTGGCGTCGATGCCGGTGCGGACCTGCGCTATTACACCTTCTATGCCCATCTGGCCGGCGGCCCGACCGCGATCGGTGTCGGCGGCGACAACCGCGTGCTGGCCGTGATGCCGTTCGGCGAGAACGTGGCGCCGGAGATCGGCAACAAGGAGGCCGAGGAATTCGCCAAGGGGTTCCGCGACAAGCACAAGTTCGACTTCTCGGCGGCAGGCTTCCGCACCATCTTCGAATATCTGCAAGCCGCGGTGAACAAGGCGGGCTCGGTCGACCCGACCAAGATCGCACTCGCGATGGAAGACCTTCAGGTCAAGGACTTCCTCGGCTTTGATACCAAGATGCGCAAGGCAGACCACCAAATCATCACCGAGTACTTTGTCGGCACCTTCAAGAAGGGCGTGAAGTACGACGCCGAAGGCACCGGGCTCGGCTGGGCCACTTCGGCGACGATCCTCGCCAAGGACGTCGACCAGCCCAACACCTGCAAGATGAAGCGTCCGAGCGCCTCCTGACCAACACGATAGTCGCCTGCTTCCCTCCCCCGGGGAGCAGGCCTCGCCCTTGCGATGGTCTGGTAGCATGGAAGTCTTCGTCGTTTCCCTCCTGAACGGTCTCGTCTACGGCATGCTGTTGTTCATGCTGGCGAGCGGGCTTACGCTCATCCTCAGCATGATGGGTGTGCTGAACTTCGCGCATGCCAGCGCCTATATGCTGGGCGCCTATTTCGCCTACACGATCAGCCTCTATGTCGGCTTCTGGCCGGCGCTGATCATCGCCCCCGTGCTCTGCGGTCTGATCGGCGCGGGGATCGAGATGTGGGGGCTGCGGCGCGTCCATCAGAACGGCCACATCGCCGAGCTGTTGTTCACCTTCGGCCTCGCGCTCTTGATCGAAAAGGGCGTGCAGATGACCTGGGGCCTGCTGCCGGTGCCCTATCGCGTGCCGGAGCTGCTGGATTTTCCGCTGTTCAAGATCTACGGCACGCAATTCCCCGCCTACCGCGCCTTCATGCTGCTGATCTCAGCCCTGATGTTCGGCGCGATCTGGCTCGGCCTGACCCGCACGCGCATTGGCCTCGTGATCCAGGCGGCGCTGACCCATCCCCAGATGGCCTCCGCGCTCGGCCATAACGTGCCGCGTATCTTCACGCTGGTGTTCGCCGCCGGCACGGCGCTGGCCGGCCTCGCCGGCGTGATCGGCGGCAACTACCAGGTCACCGAGCCCGCGATGGCCTTCACCATGGGGCCGATCGTATTCGTCGTGGTCGTGTTCGGTGGCCTCGGCTCGCTGTCCGGCTGCTTTATTGCCTCCATTCTGATGGGGCTGATCCAGACCTTTGCCGTCGTGTTCGACGTGTCGCTCGCGGATTTGCTGGCCAAGTTCGGCTTCGTGGTGACGTCGAGCACGCCGTTCGCTGAAGTCCTCACCGTGACGCTGCCAAGGATCGGCGCGCTGCTGCCGTTCCTGATGATGGTGCTGATCCTGGTGTTCCGTCCCCGCGGGCTGATGGGGACACGCGATACATGAACATGCTTCGCCGCCACTGGCCCTGGCTTTTGGTCCTCGTCATCCTGCTCGGGTTCCCGTTCCTGTTCTACGACTGGACCAAGGGCCGCCATTCCGGCTTCGTGCTGACGCTGATGAGCGAGATCGGCGTGATGGCGATCTTCGCGCTGTCCTACAACATGCTGATGGGCCAGGCCGGCCTGCTGTCGTTCGGCCACGCCGTGCTGTTCGGGCTCGGGGCCTACTGCGCCGCGCATGTCATCAATCTGGTCAAGGCCGGCACGATCTGGCTGCCGACCGAATTGGTGCCGCTGGCGGGCGGGCTCGGCGGGATGTTCTTCGGCTATGTGTTCGGCTGGCTCGTCACCAAGCAGCGCGCCACGGCGTTTGCCATGATCACGATGGGGCTCGGCGAACTGGTCTCGGCCGCTGCCTTGATGTTCATGGCCTTCTTCGGCGGCGAAGGCGGCATCACCATCGACCGCGTGATGGATACCAGCCTGGTCGGCGTCCGCTACACCTCGCCATGGCAGGTCTACTGCCTGGTGCTGGCCTGGGCCTTCATCGCCGCGGCCCTGATGCGGCTGCAGACCCAGACCGCGCTCGGCAAAATGGCCAACGCCACCCGTGACAATTTCGAACGCGCGCAGTTCGTCGGCTACGATCCGCGCATGGTGCGGCTGATGCAATTCACGCTGTCAGGCTTCTTCGCCGGCATCGGCGGCGGGCTGTATGTGCTGATCTACGAGATCGTAACCTTCGACACCGTATCCGCGGCAAAGTCGGCCAACGCGCTGCTGGCCGTCTATATCGGCGGCGCCGGCGGATTCTTCGGGCCGATCCTGGGTACCATCGTCGTGGTGCTGCTGCAGAGCGGTGTCAGCCTGCTCAGCAATGCCTGGCTGCTTTATGTCGGCGTGCTCTTCATCGTCATGGTGATGTACGCGCCGGGCGGGCTGATCGGGCTGATCTTCATGCATCTGCCGATCTGGCGCGCGGGACGGATGCGCGAGCTGTTGCTGCCCTACGCGCGGGCGTTTCCGCCGGCGCTATTGGTTATGCTCGGCTTCGTGTTCATGGTCGAACTGGCGTCCTTCACCACGATCGGCGCGGCCCAAGGCAAGCGATTCACGATCGGCGGCCACCTGATCGATACCACGGCGCCGATGCCGTGGGTGATCGCAATCGCCGCGCTCGTCCTTGGCGCGCTCTGGCTGCGCCATGAGGCACGCGGCTTCCGCCGGCGCTGGGATGAGGTGATGGAAAGCGCCAAGCTGAAGGGGGCAATGGCATGACCGCACCCGCCGTCGAGCTAGTGGACGTGCGCAAGAATTTCGGACGCACCGAAATCATCCGCGGCGTCAACTTAAGCATTCCCAAGGGCGAACGTCATGCCATCATCGGCCCCAACGGCGCCGGCAAGACCACGCTGTTCAACCTGATCTCGGGGCGGTTTCCGATCACGTCAGGCTCGATCACGGTCAACGGCCAATCGACTGCCGATCTCGCGCCGCAGGAGATCAACCGGCTCGGCCTGTCGCGCAGCTTCCAGATCACCTCGATCTTCCCGCGCATGACCGTGTTCGAGAACATCCGCTGCGGCCTGTTGTGGTCGCAAGGCTATCGCTATTCGTTCTGGCGGCTGCTGGGAACGCAGAATGAATTGAATTTGGCCACCGACCGGTTGCTGGAGCGGCTGAAGCTCTCCGACCGGCGCAATCTCCAGGCTGGCTTGTTATCCTATGCCGAGCAGCGTGCGCTCGAAATCGGCATCACGATTGCCGGCGGCGCCGAGATCATCCTGCTCGACGAGCCGACCGCGGGCATGAGCCACAGCGAAACCGAAAGCGCGGTGGCGCTGATCCGCTCGGTGTCCGAAGGCAAGACGCTGATCATGGTCGAGCACGACATGAGCGTGGTGTTCGGAATCGCCGACCGCATCACCGTGCTGGTCTATGGCGAAGTGATCGCGTCCGATGCGCCGGCCGCGATCCGCGGCAACGCTGCCGTGCAGGAAGCCTATCTCGGAACGGTGGCGGCATGATGCTCGAGGTGCGCGATCTCCACGCCTTCTATGGCAAGAGCCACATCCTGCAGGGTGTCGACCTGTCCGTCGACCAGGGCGAAATCGTCAGCCTGCTCGGCCGCAACGGCGTCGGGCGCTCCACCGCCTGCAAGACCATCATGGGGCTGGTGCCGCCATCCGGGCAGATCCATTTCAAGGGCCGCACGATCGCCGGCCTTCGGCCCGACCAGATCGCCCATCTCGGCATCGGCTATGTCCCGGAGGATCGCCAGGTGTTTCCGGGCCTCACCGTGCGGCAGAATCTCGAACTCGGGTTGAAGCGCGCCGGCGTCGTCGGGCGCTGGAAATTCGAGGACGTGTTCAAGCTGTTTCCCAATCTCGCCGCGCGGCAGGACAATCCCGCCGGCGTGCTGTCGGGCGGCGAACAGCAGATGCTGACGATGTGCCGCACGCTGATGGGCGATCCCGATCTCGTCATCATCGACGAGCCGACCGAGGGCCTCGCGCCAAAACTGGTCGAACAGGTCGGCACGCTGCTCGATGAAATCGCCCGCCGCGGCACGGCTATTCTTCTGGTCGAGCAGAAGCTCACCATCGCGCTGAAGATTTCGCGCCGCCTCTATGTGATGGGCCACGGCCGCATCGTATTCGAGGGAACGCCGGCGGCGCTCGCGGCCAATGCCGGCGTGCGCAAGGAGTGGCTGGAGGTTTAGGGGGCAGTTCCCCGCCGGCTGGATTATCCGAACAGCCAGGACCCGGGATTAGCGATCGGTTTGTGCTCGATGCTCAACAGGCCGCCCTTGACGATGCGGATGAGTGACCAGATGAACCACCAGGCAACAATCGGCAGGCCGATCAGCACCAGGCTCAGCGGAATGCCGATCGCAAGGTACAGCAGTCCGATCCAGAAGGTCCTGATCTGGAACCGGAAATGGGACTGCATCACCGGGTCGGTATCGCCGACTTTCACATGCGCGATGATGACGCCCATCAGGGCTGAAATCCCGGTGAAATACCCCACGCCGTAAAACACGTAGACGGCTCCGGCGACCATATTGTCCGAGGCGATGGGTCGTTGGGTTTCGTAAGAAAGTGACATGGCCGCCTCTGTTGCCACTGATATCGTGGAGCTTTGCGAACGCCCTTTGGTCGCGCCTGCCATGCCTCAGGTTCAGCAAATCATAGCGTAAAAACCGGTGCGGCGGAGTTGTACTCGGAGCAATGCTTTTGTGGCTGGCGCGGCCGGGATCGGCGATAGTGGATCGATCGCACCAATGAGATCATTCACATGCTTGGCTCGCAACGCGCCTTGTTCGAGATCCCGCCTCACGTTTGCTACCTCAATGCCGCGTCCTACAGCCCGTTGCCGATCCGGACCCTGGAGGCCGGCCGCGCAGCAGTTCTCCGCAAGGGCACGCCGTGGACGCTGCCGGCTTCCTTCGCCAGCCAGCAGAATGAACGCGCGCGGATAGCCGCCGCGCGGCTGATCAACGCCGACCCTTCCGATATCGCACTGACGCCTTCGATCAGCTACGGCGTCGCGACGGCGGCAAAGCTTTTGACGATTCCGCGCGGCACCCGCGTGATCGTGCTGGAAAGCGATCACTCCTCCCCGGTGCTCGAATGGCACGCGCGGGCCGAGACGCAGGGTTTCGTCGTCGAGACGGTTGGTCAGCCAGATGACGGCGACTGGACGTCGGCGGTGCTCGCTGCGATCGAACGGTCAGGCGCACCACCGGTGAGCCTCGCCTCGATCTCCTCGGTGCACTGGTCCGACGGCGGGCTGATCGATGTCGATAAAGTCGGCGCGGCGCTGCGGCAGCAGGGCGCGGCGTTTCTTGTCGACGCGACACAGGCCGTCGGCGTGCTGGCGATGGACGTGACGCGGCTCGATCCGGATTTCGTGCTGTTCCCGACCTATAAATGGGTGCTTGGGCCCTACGGCCGTGCGTTTCTCTATGTCGCCAAGCGCCATCAGAACGGCATCCCGCTGGAACAGACTTCGGCCGGCCGCCGCGACGTGCGCGCCGAGAATGCGGTCTATTTCACCGATCTCGATTACGTGCCCGATGCACGCCGCTTCGACATGGGCGAGCGCGACTATTTCATCTCGATGGAGATGGCGTCCATCGGCATGGAGATGATGGCCGAATGGGGCGCATCGGCCGTGGTGCAGCGTCTGGCGATGCTGACGGAACGGATTGCAGAAGGCGTGCGCGGCATCGGCGTCAGCGTGCCGGATGTCCGCTTGCGCGCGCCGCACATATTGAGCCTCGCCTTCAAGGGCGGCATGCCGGCTGGCCTGATCGAAGGACTGGCAAGCGAAGGCGTCTACGTCGCGCCGCGCCTGGGACGGATGCGCATCTCGCCGCATGTTTATAACGACGAGGCCGATGCGGATCGGTTCGTTGAGGTGTTGGGCCGGCGGTTGCGCTCGTAGGGTGGGCAAAGGCGCACTTGCGCCGTGCCCACCACCCTAACGTGTCGCTGCAGATGGTGGGCCGCTTCGCTTTGCCCACCCTACGCAGTGACTTGTCAAACTCCAACCGTCACCCTGAGGTGCGAGCGTCAGCGAGCCTCGAAGGGTGGTTGGCAGAGTGCAAGCGGCTCATCCTTCGAGGCGCGCAAGCCAGCGGCGCAATTGCGCCGCCGAGCGCACCTCAGGATGACGCAGCACGTTTCTGAGCTGGCTCCGCGCCCGTCATCGCAAACCCCTCATAACCCTTCGCAGCGACGTCGTCGCAGATCTGCCGGTACGGTCCGACGCCGCCGATATAGGGCATGAAGATCCGCGGCTTGCCGGGAACGTTAGCGCCCATGTACCAGGAATTGGCCTGCGGAAACAGCGTGGTGTCGGCGACCTCGTTGACGTGGGCGACCCAATTGTCCTCCGCGTCCTTTTTGGCTTCCATGGTGTCGAGGCCGCGGTCGCGCATATAGATCACGCAGTCGGTGATCCAATCGACATGCTGTTCGATCGAGACAATCATGTTGCTCAGCACCGACGGGCTGCCGGGACCGGTGATGACGAAGAGATTGGGGAAGCCGGCGCTCATGAGGCCGAGATAGGTGCGCGGACCTTCGGCCCATTTCTGGTTCAGCGTCTGGCCGCTGCGGCCGCGAATGTCGATCCTGGCGACCGAGCCGGTCATGGCATCGAAGCCGGTCGCGAGCACCAATGCATCGACTTCGTATTCCCGCCCGCCGGTGCGGACCGCGTTGGCGGTGATCTCCTCGATCGGATTGGACTTGATGTCGACCAGCGTCACGTTCGGCCGGTTGAACGTCGAAAAATAGTCGGTGTCGATGCAGATGCGCTTGGTGCCGATCGGATGGGTGGTGGGCTGCAGCAGCTTTGCTGTCTCCGGATCCTTGACGATCTCGGCGACCTTCTCGCGGACGAAATCGGCGGCGGTGTCGTTGGCGGTCTGGTCCAGCACGAGGTTGTTGTAAACCGACATGAAGGTGAGGCCGCCGCGGTTCCAGCGCGCCTCGTAGTTGGCGCGCCGCTCGTCGTCGCCGTCATCGAGCGCGCCGCGGTCGGGAATTTCAGTGTAGATGCCGTTGCGCGATTCCGTGCGCGCGAACTGCCTGACTTCCGGATACTTTTCGCGGAACGCCTGCCGCTCTTCCTCGGTCAGCATGGCGTTACGGGCCGGAATCGAAAAGTTCGCAGTGCGCTGAAACACCGTGAGATGGCCCGCCTGCTCGGCGATCACAGGCACCGACTGGATGCCCGACGATCCCGTGCCGATCACGCCGACGCGCTGGCCGGTAAAATCGACTGTCTCATGCGGCCAATGACCGGTGTGATAGACCTTACCCTCAAAACGATCGAGACCCCTGATCTCGGGCATCCGTGCGTTTGACAGGCAGCCGGTGGCGAGCACCACGAATTTCGCGGTCACGGTCTTGCCGTCGGAGGTGGCGACCGACCAGAAGTTGGTGCGCTCGTCGAATTCGGCGCGTTCGACTGTTGTGTTGAACTGGATGTCGGGACGGAGTTCAAAACGGTCGGCGACGTGGTTGGCGTATTTCAAGATCTCCGGCTGCGGTGCGTAGCGTTCGCTCCAGTCCCATTCCTCCTGCAGCTCTTCGGAGAACGAATAGGAATATTGCATGCTCTCGACGTCGCAGCGCGCGCCGGGATAACGGTTCCAGTACCAGGTGCCGCCGACGCCATCGCCCTGCTCATAGACCCGCACTGAAAACCCCTGCCCGCGCAGTTTGTGCAGCATGTACATGCCGGCAAAACCCGCGCCGACCACCACGACGTCGTAGGTCTCGGAAGCTTTCACCGAAGTGGATGGCGATGCGGGCATGGAAACTCCCTGGAGAATTCTTGATTTGTTGGACAGCATTCTCCTCAGGCGGCGAAAGCGCAAGCGGCAAATCAGCCGCATCGGGCTGCATATTTTGCGGCATGGAATGTTCGCTGCCCCTCATGGTGAGGAGCGCATCTTCGCGCGTCTCGAGCCATGAGGCCACGGCCGGGCATTCATCCTTCGAGACGCGGCGAAGACGCCGCTCCTCCAGCGACAACGGCAGAGCCGTTGCGCGGGGATGAGGTTGAGCTTGTTGCTAACACGCTTGGCATCCCAGCCCTTGATGGGCTAGCGTCCGGGCAACAGACAAATAAGAAACAACAACAGGTGGCGCAAAGACCGCCACAGGGAACGGATACGGCCATGAAATCCCCGATCTGCGACATGCTGGGCATAGAATTTCCGCTGCTGGCGTTCAGCCATTGCCGCGACGTGGTGGCGGCCGTCAGCCGTGCCGGCGGCTTTGGCGTGCTGGGCGCGACCGCGCATTCGCCGGAGTCCATCGAGCAGGAGCTGAAATGGATCGACGATCACGCCGACGGCAAGCCTTACGGGCTCGACGTGCTGATCCCCGAGAACATCTCGACCGCGGGCGAAAAGGACGTCACCTGGAAAAGCCTGGAGGCGCGGATCTCGCCCGCACATCGCGACTTCACCCGCTCGCTGCTGAAGAAATACGGCATCGAACTGACAACCACCAACGTCGCCGACAACCAGCCGCAGCCGTTCGACGCGCAGCGCGCACTGGACGTGCTCGAAGTTTCCTTCCGTCATCCGATCAAGCTGATCGCGAACGCGCTCGGCGTGCCGCCGAAGGCGATGATCGAGATGGGCCGCCAGCACGACGTGCCGGTCGCCGCCCTCATTGGCTCCAAGGAGCACGCGCTGCGGCAGGTCGCCGCCGGCGTCGACATCCTGGTCGCCCAGGGCACCGAGGCCGGCGGCCATTGCGGCGAGGTCTCCACCATGGTGCTGGTGCCCGAGGTGATCAAGGCGATCAAGCCGATCCGCAACGTGCCGGTGCTGGCGGCGGGCGGCATCATGACCGGACACCAGATGGCGGCCTGCATGGCGATGGGCGCGGCGGGTGTCTGGACCGGTTCGGTGTGGCTGGCGACGGTCGAATCCGAGACCACCGAAATTTTTCGCGAGAAGATGATCGCGGCGTCCTCGCGCGACGCCATCCGATCCAGGGGCCGCACCGGCAAGCCGGCGCGGCAGTTGCGCTCGGTCTGGACGGATGCGTGGGACCGCGGGCCTGATAGCCCCGGCGCGCTGCCGATGCCGCTGCAAAGCATCATCAGCCGCGACGCCTTCAACTCGATCGACCGCGCCGCGGCCGCCGGCAACACCCAGGCGCGCGACCTCGTGAGTTACTTCGTCGGCCAGGGCGTCGGCCTGATCGACAGCGTCAAATCCGCCGGCGCCGTGGTGCAGGAGTTCAAGGAAGATTTTGTCGATGCGGTCGAGCATATGAATGCGTTGATGGAGGATTGAATTTACTCCTCATGGTGAGGAGGCGCGCTTGCGCCGTCTCCGGACGATGCTACGCATCGCCGGGAGAACCATGAGGCCCGCGGCCCATCCTTCGAGACGCGGCGAAGACGCCGCTCCTCAGGATGAGGTCCGTGTTGTAGCGAGAAAGAGAAACAAGGAAATGCCAACATCCCTCCCTGAAGACCGCATTCCCGTCATCGTCGGCGTCGGCGAAATCGTCGACCGGCCGACGGATATCGCCGCCGGGCTCGAGCCACTCGCGCTGCTGGAGCAGGCGCTGAGGCGCGCGGAGGCCGACAGCGGCGCAGAACTGCTCGGCGAACTCGGCTCGCTCGACGTGGTGAATTTCCTGAGCTGGCGCTACCGCGACCCCGAAAAACTGCTCGCCGAACGGCTCGGCGCGAGGCCGGCGCATTGCTATTACGGCCCGGTCGGCGGCGAGAGCCCGATCCGTTACCTGCATGAGGCCGCCAAGCGCATCGCGCGCGGCGAATGCAGCGTGGCGGCGGTGTGCGGCGCCGAGGCGCAGTCGACCGCCACCAAGGCGCAGCGGGCCGGCATCGAGCTGCCCTGGACGCCGTTCGCCCATGAAGTCGAGGAGCCCAAACGCGGCGCGGCGTTCCAGAAGCCGATGGCGGTGACGCTCGGTGTGTTCCGCCCCATCACGGTCTATCCGCTGTATGAATCCGCAACCTCAGCCCATTGGGGCCAGACGCCGCGCGAGGCGCTGGCGGAATCCGGACAGCTCTGGTCGACCTATGCGCGCGTGGCGTCGGAGAATCCCAATTCGTGGCTGAAGAAGAACTTCACGCCGGACGAGATCACGACGCCGACGCCGGAAAACCGGTTGATCGCCTGGCCCTACACCAAGCTGATGGTGGCCAATCCGACCGTCAACATGGGCGGCGCGATCCTGATGACGTCGCTGGCCAAGGCCCGTGCCGCGGGCGTGCCCGAGGAGCGCTTGATCTACGTTTGGGACGGCGCGTCGGCGGAAGAGCCGCGCGACTATCTGGTGCGCGACCAGTTCTTCGAGAGCCATCCGCAAAATGTCGTACTGAAGGCCGTGATGGACCTCGCCGAGGGTGACGGCAAGAAGTTCGACGCGATCGAACTATACAGCTGCTTTCCCTGCGTGCCGAAGATGGCGCGGCGGACGCTCGGCCTCGGCCCCGACGTCACGCCGACCGTCACCGGCGGCCTCACGTTCTTCGGCGCGCCGCTCAACACCTACATGACGCATGCGGCCTGCGCGATGGTGCGCAAACTGCGCAGCGGCGGCAAGCTCGGCCTGCTCTACGGCCAGGGCGGCTTTGTCACCAAGCATCACGGCCTGGTGCTGTCGCGGCAAGCGCCGAGCGAGGCGCTGGCGCAGGACACCAGCGTGCAGGCCGAAGCCGACCGCCGCAAGGGCGTCGTGCCCGAGTTCGTCACGGAGGCCTCAGGCAAGGGCAAGATTGAAAGCTTTACCGTGATCTATGGCGGCAAGGGCGATGTCGAGCACGGCGTGGTGATGATGCGCACGGCGGATAATGCGCGCGCCCTGGCGCGGGTGCCGGCGAGCGACAGCGCGACGCTGGCGCATTTGCGCAACATGGACCGTACGCCGGTGGGTTCGGTCGGCGATATCGTCACGGCCGGCGACGGCGTGCTGGAGTGGCGGGTGGGGTGACTCTCTCTGCTCCCGCGCCCCGCGCTTGCGGGGAGAGGGTTGGGGTGAGGGGCTCTCTCCGCGAGCGCTGACTGAGTTGAGACCTGTACCCCCTCACCCGGCGCTGCGCGCCGACCTCTCCCCGCAAGCGGGGCGAGGTTAAGAAAGCGTCCGAGGCACGGAAGCCCCCCGCCCTACCCCTTCACATCCTGCTTTTTCGACGCCGTCGTCGGCTTGCCCTTGGCAGCCGCGTCAGCCGGCCTGATCAGGCCGCGCGCACCGAATCGAGAAACTTGCCGACCTCGAGCTTGAGACGGTTGCTGTCGCGGGACAGCGATTGCGCCGCGGAGAGCACTTGCGCGGACGCCGAACCGGTCTCGCCGGCGCCGCGCTGCACGTCGGTGATGTTGGACGACACCATATGGGTGCCTTCGGCGGCCTGCTGCACGTTGCGCGAAATCTCCTGCGTCGCGGCGCCCTGTTCCTCGACCGCAGAGGCAATCGTCGATGCGATCTCCGACAATCGTTCGATGGTGCCGCTAATCTCCCGGATCGCATTCACCGAATCCTGGGTCGCCGCCTGGATGCCGGTGATCTGCTGGCCGATCTCGCCGGTGGCTTTCGCGGTCTGTTCGGCCAGCGCCTTCACTTCCGACGCCACGACTGCGAAGCCGCGGCCGGCCTCGCCGGCGCGCGCGGCCTCGATGGTGGCATTGAGCGCCAGCAGGTTGGTCTGACCGGCAATGGTGTTGATGAGTTCGACGACATCGCCGATGCGGCTCGCGGCTTTCGACAATTCGCCAACCCGGTCGTTGGTGGTGCGGGCCTGATCGACCGCCTCATTGGCCATCCGCGCCGATTCCTGTACCTGGCGGCTGATCTCGTTGACCGACGACGACAGCTCCTCGGTCGCCGACGCCACCGACTGCACGTTGGTGGAGGCTTCTTCCGAAGCCGCCGCAACAGTCGTGGTAACCTCCTGCGCCCGCTCGGCGGTCCTGGTCAGCGTACCGGCGGACGCCTCCAGTTCGGTCGAAGCCGATGATACGGTTTCGACAATCTCGCCAACCGCGCCCTCGAATTCGTTCGCCAGCCTGATCATGTCGGCCTTGCGCTGCAGCGCCTGACGCTGCTCGGCCGCCTGCTGGTCGGCCCTCATACGCTCGACTTCGAGCGCATTTTTCTTGAACACTTCCACGGTGCGGGCCATTTCGCCCAGCTCGTCGCGGCGTTCGATACCGGGGACGTCGGCCTTCAGGTCGTTTTGCGCAAACGCCGCCATCGTCGCCTTCAATCGAGCAATCGGCGTGGCCAGCCCCTTGATGCCGATCCAGAGGGCGATGGCCAGACCTACCAGCAGACCAGCAATTGCCGAGATCCAGACCAGGCGGATCGCAGAATTGGCCTGTCTGGTCAGATCGTCGGAAACCCTGGTGGCGTTGGCCATGAGGTCGTCGACCAGCTTCACGTGCGACTCGATCGCAGCTTCGATCGACGGAACGCATTCGGCCTTGAGGCGCACCGCCGCCTTCAGATTCTCATCTGGCGTGTTTGTCGACGCCGCATACTGAATGCCGGGTGTGCACGCCGCAAAGGCTTTCTCAAAATTGCCGATCGTGGGCTGAATGACGGCCGTCTTCTCCGGCATATCCTTCAGGACCGTAGACATGAGAGTCTCAAAGGCCTTCCGGCTATCGACGGTTTGCGCGAGATATTTTACGTTGCCCGCATCGGTGGTTTCCGCCGCCAGTTGAAACGCAGCGGAGACATAATTCTCGGCGCGGCGGCTGGCGCGGACTGCCATGGTGGTGGATTTGTCAATACGCGTCACGACATCCGTATTGGCATCGTCCGCGACCCTCATCTGGTAGGTGGCGAAGGCGACGGTTCCAAGCGTGACCATAGCCATCAGCACGACGATGAGGCTGACCTTGTAGGCAATCTTGAAATTGTTGAGCCAAGACATCTTCGATCCCCGAAAGAGTGCATTGCCACATTCCGGCGGATCAACCTCCGCGCAGCGAAATTCGCTGCCAGCGCGGGCCTCCTGCGATTTTTGAGGTCTCGAGCGGCGTCATTGAAACAGTACCGCTGGGCGCCTCATTCGTAGTTAATTTCGCACTCCGTAGGACACCCGAGTCATTTGGTCGCACCCATCGGTGCCGCGCCGGGGACCAAAACGTCGGCCAAACGGCACGTATTGCGTACTGCTACCGAAAAACGCACGTACTGATCCCAGCGATGCGCGCCCTGTCAGGCCGCGCGCACTGAATCCAGAAACTTGCCGACCTCTTGCTTGAGGCGGTTGCTGTCGCCCGACAGCGATTGCGCGGCGGAGAGAACCTGCGTGGAAGCCGAGCCGGTCTCGGAAGCGCCGCGCTGCACGTCGGTGATGTTCGACGATACCTGCTGGGTGCCGTGGGCGGCCTGCTGCACGTTGCGTGAAATTTCCTGCGTCGCGGCGCCCTGTTCCTCCACGGCCGCGGCGATGGTAGAGGAAATCTCCGACAGCTTTTCGATGGTGCCGCTGATTTCCTTGATCGCGTTCACCGAGTCCTGGGTCGCGGCCTGGATGCCTGATATCTGCAGGCCGATCTCGCCGGTGGCCTTGGAGGTCTGCTCGGCCAGCGCCTTCACTTCCGACGCCACGACCGCGAAGCCACGGCCGGCATCGCCGGCCCGCGCCGCCTCGATGGTGGCGTTGAGCGCCAGCAAATTGGTCTGCTCGGCGATGGTGTTGATGAGTTCGACGACGTCGCCGATCCGGCTCGCCGCCTTCGACAATTGGCTGACCCGGTCGTTGGTGGTGCGGGCCTGGTCGACGGCCGCATTGGCCATCCGTGCCGATTCCTGCACCTGGCGGCTGATCTCGTTGACCGAGGAGGACAGCTCCTCGGTCGCTGACGCCACTGACTGCACGTTGGTGGAGGCTTCCTCGGAGGCTGCGGCCACCATCGTCGTCAACTCCTGGGCGCGCTCGGCGTTCGAGGTCAGTGTGCCGGCGGAGGCTTCCAATTCGCTCGAGGCCGACGACACGGTCTCGACGATCTCGCCGACCGCGGTCTCGAAGGTATCGGCGAGCTTGATCATGTCGTCCTTGCGCTGCCGGGCGGCGATCTGGTCCTGCTTGATCTTGGCCTCGGCTTCGTCGCGAGCCTTCTGCTCGGCATTCTCCCTGATGGTCGTGACCGTCTTGGCGAGGTCGCCGATTTCGTCGCCGCGCTTGGCGCCGGGAATCACCACGTCGAGGTTGCCGCCGGCCATCTCGCCCAGCGCAGCGTTCAGACGCGTCATCGGACGGGAGATTCCCAGGAAGGAAAAAACCATCGATGCGAACAGCGCGATGATCACAACGACGCCCATGGCGAGGCTGACCTGGCTGGCGCGCGCGGTCTCGGCGGCAGCTTCTTCCTTCGATGTGGCGTAATTCTTTCGCGACAGGTCGACCTGGCTGTCCATCAGTGTGCCCGCCTCCTGGGCAAACTTGACGGTGCGGTTGGCGATAATATCCGCCTTCAATTCCTCGAGCTTGACCGCTTCGTCATTGGCGGCCAGGAAACGTTTGACGATCGAATCCAGCGAGGAGACCACGACCAGCAAATCGCGGTCGTCGGCCTCGCCCCGCAACAGGTTGAAGTTGGCCTTGAGCGCGGCCTGGGTCTTCGCAATCCGGGCGATCAGGCTGACATCGCCGGTGGCACCCAGCCGCCAGACCATGGCGCGCAACGTGTTGACCTTGGCGTCGGCCATGTGCAGCAGCTTTTCGATCTCGAGCTTGTTGTCGAGCTTGGCCAGCGCGGGCGAGGCCAATTGGGTCTCGATCGCCTTGGTCCATTCAGCCGAAATCGCCGAGCGCTTGTCGATCACCGCGAGGAGATTGAGCTGCGTCTTCGCCAGCTCATCAACGCCGGCCGTGTAGGAAGTCATCAGCGACTTGATTTTCTCCAGACGCTGCTTGATATCCGGCAGCCCGGCAATCGCCTGCGCATCATCCAGCGCCTTGAATTCAGCGGCCTTGAGCCGGTTGAGGTCGGCTGCGTTCCGTTCGACGTCGGCGGCCTTCGTCGCCAGCCTGATGTTGCGCGCGGCAAGTTCGATCTGGCGTCCGTTCAGATTGGCAGATATCGCGGCGTCGATGACTCGCTGCGACCGGTCGGCGCGGTCGTTCGCCGCCTCGATCGCCCGTTCCGACATCATCTGGTTGGCCACCATGCCGCCCGCCAGCAAGATGCCGAGCGCGCCGGCCAGGCCCAGTTTATACCCGATGCGATTGAGCTTGATCATGTCAGCGAACCCCAAAATTTCCCCAAAACGCACCAGTCGCCCAGCGCGCGCCGCAAAAACAATGCCCTTGTAAACAAGACTGGTTAATTTTGGCTCAGTGGAACTACCGAGTAGCCCGACCGGATTTCGCTGTAGAGTTGCAGAAGGCAAAAGCCCGGGCTCCCTTGGGGAGAGCCGGGCTCTTCGCTGCGTCGCCGTTCTCACGTCGCGCGAATCCGCCGTTCCGTAAAAATACGGTACGCGACAGAAATCTCTCGCAAATGAATGGCGTAGAACGCTTCAGCGCATCAGCTTGAGCGCGTCGGAAAAGAATTCGGCGCCGCCGAAATTGCCTGACTTCAGTGCCAGCAACATCGCGCCGTTTTTCGCTCCCACCGCGCGCAGAACCGGCACGCCTGCAGCGATTTCCGCGCCAACCAGGAAGCCGGGAATCCCCAGGCGATCGACCACAGCGCCTGACGTTTCGCCGCCTGCGACCACCAACCGGCGCACACCGGATTGCACCAGACCGTCGGCGATGTCGGCCATCGCCTGTTCGATGGCATGTCCGGCTGCATCGCGGCCATGCCGGGATTGCAGGGCTGAGACCTGATCCGGCGTCGAGCTGCTCGCGATTAGAAGCGGGCCGTCACTGATTCGTTCCTTGGCCCACGCCAGTGCGCGCCGGGCTTCTTCGGGACCAGCGATGACGCGGTCGGGATCGAGATGCAAGACCGGCATCGCCTTTTCGGCATTGGCGATCTGCAGCAAGGTCGCCTGCGAGCAACTGCCGGCGAGGCACGCGGCCGGCCCGCCGACTAGCGCCTCGGCATTCCCAGCTGTCACATCCGATCCAACCTTGCCGGAAGCGACCAGCGCCCGCGCAAGACCCAGCCCGATGCCGGAGGCGCCGACCGACAAGCGATGGTCCAGCGCGACATGGCCGATGGTTTCCAGATCGCGATCGAACACGGCGTCGATGATGGCGGCGCCAATACCCTGACTTGCGAGATCGGTGAGACGCGCGCGCACGGCGCCCTCACCTCTCGCGAGCGTTGCAAGGGCGACCAGCCCGACTCTGGTTCGGCTCTGGCGCGCCAGCACCCGCACCAGATTGGAATCATGCATCGGATTGAGCGGGTGGTCCTTCAGCGGGCTTTCGTTGAGCGGCACGGCGCCGACAAACAGATTGCCTTGATAGACCGTGCGGCCGGTTTCCGGAAAGGCCGGCGTCACCAGCACGATGGCGTCGCCGGAATCGGCGCGCAGCGCATCCATCACAGGGCCGATATTCCCGGCGTCGGTGGAATCGAAGGTCGAGCAGATCTTGAACAACACATGATCGGCGCCACGGCCGCGCAGCCATTTTTCCGCCGATCGCGAACGCGTCACGGCCAAACCCGCCTCGATCGAGCGGCTCTTCAGCGACACCACGACAGCATCGACTTCCGGCAGCATGAGATCGTCGGAGGGCACGCCGATGGTCTGCACCGTGCGCAGGCCGCAGCGCGTCAGCGTGTTGGCGAGATCGGAGGCGCCGGTGTAATCGTCGGCGATACAGCCCAGAGAAAGTTTCACGGCTTTGCTCCGGCGTAGGGTTTGAACCAGCCGAGACCGTCGGTGGTCTTGCCGCGCGGATTGTATTCGCAGCCGACAAAGCCGCCATAGCCGAGCCGGTCGAGTTCGTCGAATAGGAACGGATAATTCAGCTCCTCGCCGTCGGGCTCGTTGCGCGAGGGAATGCTGGCGATCTGGATGTGGCCAATGATCGGCATCATCTCGCGCAGCCGCATGGTCACGTCGCCATGGATGATCTGGCAGTGGTAGATGTCGAACTGCAGTTTCAGGTTCGGAATCTTCAGCTCCGTGATGAGATCGCGCGCGAACAGGAAGTCGTTCAGGAAGTATCCGGGCACGTTGCGCGAATTGATCGGCTCGATCACAACGTCGAGGCCATGGGGCGTGAAGAATTCTGCTGTCCACGCCACCGACTTGTAAAACGCTTCCACCGCCTTGCGGTCGCCGCGGTCGGCAATCCCCGCCATCAGATGCAGCCGCTTGACGCCGGTCGCCTGCGCATAGGGCAGCGCGGTCTGCAGGCTCTCTTTCAGGTCGTCGAAGCGCTCCGGCAGCGCGGCAAAACCCTTTTCGCCGGCATTCCAGTCGCCCGGCGGCAGATTGAACAGCGCCTGCGTCAGGCCGGCGGTCTTCAGCCGCTTGCCGACTTCGTCGGCTGGATGCTCATAGGGAAACAGGAACTCGACCGCGGTGAAGCCCGCTTTCGCGGCGGCGTCGAAGCGCTCGAGGAACGGGACTTCGTTGAACATCATCGTGAGATTGGCGGCAAAGCGGGGCATTGGCTGTCCTCTTTCTGCTTGGTTACTTCGGCTCGCCCGGCAGATGCGTGCCGGTGACGCGGGCATACATCCGCGCCACCGAGGCGTCGTCGTCGCGACCCATGCCGGAGGCCGCCGTCATCAGGAACATCTGCAGCGCCGCGGCCGCGACCGGCACCGGGAATTTCGCCGTCCGCGCCATGTCCTGGATGATGCCGAGGTCTTTCACGAAAATCTCGACCGCGCTGCGCGGCGCATAGTCGCCGTCGAGCACATGCGGGATGCGGTTTTCGAACATCCAGGAATTGCCGGCGGAGGCCGTGATCACCTCATAGACCTTCTTGATGTCGAGGCCCTGCTTGGCCGCAAACGCGATCGCTTCCGAAGCCGCGGCGATGTGCACGCCGGCCAATAGCTGGTTGATCATCTTGAACGCGGCGCCCTGCCCCGCGGCATCGCCAAGCTCATAGAGTTTGGCCGCCATCGCATCCAGCGCCGGCCGCGCCTTGGCAAAGGCCGCCTCACTGCCCGAAGCCAGGATGGTAAGTTCGCCCTGCGCCGCGCGCTGCGCGCCGCCGGAGATCGGCGCATCCAGATAAAGCCGCCCCGTCCCCTCCAGCTGCTTTGCGAGCCGCCGGGCGATATCGGGGTCCATGGTCGCGGAAGAAATGAATACCGCGCCCTTGGCCAGGGTTTCGGCGGCGCCATCCGCACCGAACAGGATGGTTTCGGTCTGCGCGGCGTTGACGACGACGCTGACGACGATATCGGCCGCCTTGGCGGCTTCCGCCGGGGTTTTGGCGCCACTGCCGCCATCGGCCACGAACCGCGCGACCGACTCCGCCGAGACGTCGCAGCCGGTCACGTCAAACCCGGCACGGCGCAGCGAGGTGGCCATGCCAAAACCCATCGAGCCCAGCCCGATGACGGCAACGCGCGGTTTGGCGGATTCTGGCATTGTGACGTTCCCTAAGGTTTCTCTGAGCCTTGGCCCCTTGCGGCTTTGCCCTTGGGTATCACGGCTTGGCCGCGCTGCCAAAGCGTGAGAAAAGGCCGGAGGAACAGGGTTTTATCCATGAGCGAAACCAGAATTCGCGACGAAATCTGCCGCCTCGGCCGTTCGCTGTTCGAGCGCGGGCTGACACCAGGCTCCTCGGGCAATATCAGCGTCAAACTCGACGATGGTGGCTGGCTGGTGACCCCGACCAACGCCTCGCTCGGATCGCTGGATCCGGCCCGGCTGTCGCGGCTCGGCGCCGACGGCAAACTGCTCTCGGGCGACGCCCCGACCAAGGAAGTGCCGCTGCACACGGCGCTCTATCAAACCCGCAACGCGGCCCGCGCGGTGGTGCACCTGCATTCGACCCATTCGGTGGCGCTCTCGATGCTGCCGGAAATCGATCCCCGCGCCGCACTGCCGCCGATGACGCCCTATTACCTGATGAAATGCGGTCACACCGCATTGGTGCCGTACTATCGCCCCGGCGATCCCGCCGTGGCGGACGCGATCAAGGGATTGGCGGGGAGATATTCATCCGTGCTGCTGGCCAATCACGGCCCGGTGGTGTCAGGCGACACGCTGGAAGCCGCGGTGTTCGCGATCGAGGAACTGGAAGAGACCGCGAAATTGTACCTGCTGCTGCGCGGGCTGAACCCACGGTATCTGTCGCCGGAACAGGTGGCGGATTTGACCAGGGTGTTTGGGCTGGTGTTGCCGGAGCATGGGCACGAGCACAACTGACCTCTCCTCGTCATGGCCGGGCTTGTCCCGGCCATCCACGTTCGTTGTCGTCAAGAGAAAGCAAGACGTGGATGCCCGGGTCAAGCCCGGGCATGACGGAGAAAATCCGGATACGCCAACTCCGCGTCATTGCGAGCTAAGCGAAGCCGCCACACCCACCGCCGTCATCCTGAGGTGCTCGCCGTCTTCGGCGAGCCTCGAAGGATGGGGTTACGGGAGTGCTTGCGGCTCATCCTTCGAGGCGCGCAAGGGCGCGCACCTCAGGATGACGGCGGTGTACGCAGAGATAACTTAGCAGTCACAGCCCCAAATACGCCTTCCTTACGTCCGGATTGGTCCGGATCTCCGCCGCGCTGCCCTGCATCAGCACGCGGCCGGTTTGCAGGATGTAGGCGCGGTCGGCGATTTCCAGGCACTCGGCCATTCGCTGCTCGACAATCAAGACGGTCATGCCGGTGTCGCGGATGCGTTTGACCGCCTGGAAGATTTCATCGACCAGTTTCGGCATGATGCCCTGCGAGGGCTCGTCGAGCATCAACAGCCGCGGCCGCGTCATCAGCGCGCGGCCGATCGCCAGCATCTGCTGTTCGCCGCCGGACAGCGTTTCGGCGCGCTGATCCATACGCTCCGACAATCGCGGGAACAGCTTGAAGACCAGCTCCAGCGGCGCCTCGCGGTCGGCTTTGCCGCGATAGAGATAGCTGCCGAGCCGCAAATTGTCGCGCACCGAGAGCCGCGGAAACAGCCGGCGGTTCTCCGGCACATAGGCGATGCCGCGCGAGGTGATGACATGCTGCGCCAGGCCGTCGATCCGCTCGCCGTCGAAGGTGACGGTGCCGGAACGCGGCCGCTCGGCGCCGGCGATCGATTTCAGCAACGTCGACTTGCCGGCCCCGTTGGCGCCGGCGACGCAGACGATTTCGCCCGTGGCGACCTCGATCGTGACCGCCGAGATCGCGACCAACCCCTGATAGGCGGTGGTGACTTCATGCACCGACAGCATGACGGTCCCCCAAATAGGCGCTGATGACTTTCGGATCGCGAACCACGTCGCTCGGCTTGCCCTCGACCAGCACCTTGCCGAGATCGAGCACGATGGCGCGGTCGACCAGCGGCATCACGATTTCCATGACGTGCTCGACCATCAGAATGGTAACGCCGGTGTCGCGCACCTTGCGCACCAGTTCGACGCCGGTCTGGGCCTCGAGCGGCGTCAGACCGGTCAGGCATTCGTCAAGCAGCAACAGTTTCGGTTCGGTTGCCAGCGCGCGCGCGACCTCGAGGCGGCGCTTTTCCGACGGCACCAGATCGCTGGCGAGCACATTGGCGCGCGCCGCAAGGCCGCAGAACTCCAGCACCTCATGGGCTTTCTCCCGCGCTACGCGCATCACCGTGTTTCGCATCAGCGCGCCGACGATGACGTTGTCGATCACGGTCATGGTCTCGAAGCTTTTCACGACCTGAAAGGTCCGGGCGATGCCGCGCACGCAGCGCTCAGCCGCCGGCAGCGCGGTGACGTCTTCACCGTCGAACCAGATCGAGCCTTGGGTCGGCGGCAGCACGCCCGCGATCAGATTGAACAGCGTCGATTTACCGGCGCCGTTCGGCCCGATCAGGCCGACAATTTCGCCGCGACCGACCGAGATCGAGACGTCGCTGTTGGCGACGAGGCCACCAAAACGCTGCCAGACGCCGCGGGTTTCCAGCAGGAGCGTACTCATCGCGTCGCCTCCTTGCGCTTCGGCGCGAACAGCGAGACCAACCCCTGCGGCCGCGCCAGCGAGATCGCGATGATCAGGCCGCCATACACGATCAGGTCGACGCCGCGGCCGGAACCGCCGGCGTAGGACCGCGTCAATTCCGTGATCGGAATCAGGATGACGGCCCCCAGCATCGGCCCCCATAGCGTCCCGATGCCGCCGAGCACCGCTGGGAGCGCCATCAGCAGCGAGATATGAAAGCCCATGATGCTCTCGGGATCGATATAGGAAACGAACTGCGCATAGAAGCTGCCGCCGACCGCGACCAGAAACGCCGATACCGCGGCAGCGCCCATCTTGGAATTGAACACGACGACACCAAGGCTTTCAGCGGCGTCCGGATTGTCCTTCACCGCGCGCCACCAATAGCCCCATTTGGAATCCTCCAGCCACCAGGTAACGAACCAGGCGACGCAGGCCAGCGCCAGCGCAAAGTAGAAATACGGCAGCTTGCTGCGCGCGAACTGGAATTTGAGCCAGCTGTCGCCGCGCACGGGAATCTCGATGCCCAGTGCCGCGCCCGCCCAATCCCAGTTGTGGAACAGCAGGAGCCCGATCTCGGCAATGACGATGGTGGCGATCGCGAAGTAATGCCCGCGCAGGCGGAAGCAGGGATAACCGAGTGCCATGGCAATGACCGCGGAGATCACGCCGCCGCCGACCATGCCGAACCACGGCAGGACGCCGAACTTGGTGAACAGCAGCGTCGTGGTATAGGCGCCAATCCCGAAATAGAGCGCGTGACCGAGCGAGATCTGTCCGCAATAGCCGGAGAGAATGTTCCAGCTCTGCGACAGCGCCGCCCACATCAGCGTCAGCACCATGATGTTCTGGACGTAGGAGTCCTTGACGAACAGCGGCACCACGGCGGCGACGGCGGCGAGACACAATGCGACGATCAGATCGCGGCGGCGGCGTTTTGCGAAATCCGTATCCATCACATCGATCCGAACAGGCCGCGCGGCCGCACGAACACGACCAGGAGATAGACCGCATAGATGCCGACCGACTTCAGCGACGGCGGCAGGAGAAGCGCGGTGGAGGCTTCGACCAGGCCGACGATGATGCCGCCGGCAAAGGCGCCGAACACGCTGCCGAAGCCGCCGAGCGCCACCGTGACATAGGCGATCAGCGCAAACGACGCGCCGACGTCGGGATAGATGTAGAAAAAGATCGACATGATGGCGCCGGCCAGGCCCACCAGCGCCGCACCGAGGCCCCAGCCCAGCGCGAACACGCGGTTCTTGTCGATGCCGACCAGCGCCACCGCGCCGGCGTCCTCCCGCGTCGCTTCGAGCGCGCGGCCGAAGTCAGTGCGGTTGATGAAGTAATACAGCCCGCCGAACGCCAGCATCGCCACCGCCGCGCCGATCAGTTGCGGCTGCGGCAGGAAGATGCCGCCGATCGAGACGGTTTTACCGCCGAACCATGAATGGGTGACGCTGCGGTAGTCCGGCGTAAAGAAGAATTGCGCCACGCCGCGCATCACGATCGCCAGGCCAAAGGTGGAGAAGATCTGCACCATGCCGGCATTTGCCTTCGCCCGGACCGCAAAGCGTACGATCAAAAGATAAACCACGGCGCCAAAGACGAACAACGCCGCCGCAACCAGCGGCGCCGCCAGCAGCGGATCGATCGCGAAGAACGCGAAGAGGAAGAACGACGCGTACATCGCGATCATCAGGAATTCGCCATGGGCGAAATTCACCACGTCCATCAGGCCGAAGATCAGCGCAAGGCCGACCGCGATCAGCCCGTAGAGCAGCCCCATCAGGAGGCCGCTCGCCAGGCTTTGGATAATGGTCTCGGCTGTCACTGGTGTACCCCCGTCTCACGTCGTCCCTGCGAACGCAGGGACCCATCACCACCGGATTTGCATTTGAAAGAAGGACGTGAGGCCACGATGAAGCCGATGCTCCTGAGCGTATGGGTCCCTGCATTCGCAGGGACGACGCGGCGCTTGTGATACACTTTCGGAAACGACGACTTACTTCATCGGCCAGACGGCCTCGGCGACCGCGCCTTGCGGCGGCGAGATGGTGACGAACTTGCCGCCGATATATTGCAGCAGCACCGGGTCGGCGTCGTTGTTCTGGCCCATCTCGTCGAACTTGACGCGCTTCCACGGCATGATGGTCTGCTCGCCCGGGATTTCGGTCGCGGCCAGCGCCGCACGGATCTTCTCGCCGTCGGTCGCCTTGGCGCGGTTGATGGCGTCCGCCAGCACGATCAGGCCCATGAACTCGCGCGACGTGTTGTCGTTGAGGTCCTTGCCCGACTTCGCCTTGAACATGTCGTTGATCTTGCCGACCATCGGCCGCTTGGCGGCGAGATCGAGCGAAAAACTGCCGCGGGTGATGACGCCTTCGAGCTTGTCGCCGACCGCGTCGTACAGCGCCTTCTCGGAAAAGCCCGCGGCCTGCGCCACGATGGCCTTCGGCTTGTAGCCGAGTTCGGCCATGGTCTTGACCAGCATGATGCCGTCGGTGGTGTAGCTCGAGGGCATCAGCACGTCGGCATTCGCCGACTTGAGCTGCTGCACCTCTGCCGACAGCGAGGGCGAATTGGAACGGTACTTGATGTCGGCGACGACCTTGTAGCCGAGCGCATTGGCAAGCTTGAGCTGCGCGTTCGCGGAGTCGGTTCCGAAGATGGTGTCCTCGTGGAACAGCGCCAGCGTCTCGATCCTGGTGCCCTTCTTCTTCAAGGCCTCGTAGAAGTCGAACATCGCCTTGGTGAACATTTCGTCGTGCGGCGCGGCGCGGAAGAAGAATTTCAGGCCGCGGGTATGCAGGCTCGGCGACGAATTGTCGGCCGACACGAACGGGACCTGATAGCGCTCGCAGGTCTGGCTGATGGTGACCGCCACCGAGCTCTGGTAGCTGCCGATGATGGCGCAGACTTTCTCCTGCATGATCAGGCGTTCGGCTTCGGCACGGCCCTTCTGGGGATCGCCCTGATGGTCGGCGAACACGAGACGAATCTTGGCACCGCCGAGGCCCGGCAATCCGGCATCCTTGGCCAGCGGCAGATCGAAATCATGTTTGTTGTTGATGATATCGGTTGCGGTCGCATAGGCGTGCTGCGCATCGACGCCGATCTGCGCGCTGGAGCCCGACATCGGATAAGTGACGCCGATCACCACTTCAGGCGTTTGCGCGCGGCTTGCGATCGGCGCGAGCGCAGCAGCGGCGGTGGCTCCAAGCAATACATTGCGGCGAGTGATCGTCATGACAAAATTCCCCTTTGAACGGCGGTTATCGATGAAGCGATTGACGGTTACGGTAAAGCCTCAATGAACGGCAGCGATTGCATCAAAGCACGGCAAGCGACTTGTTCTGCAGATCGGTCACCAGCATCAGTCCGGGCGCATGCGTGATCGCAAACGGCAGCTTGGCCGCCGCGATCACCGATTGCGGCGTCACACCGCAGGCCCAGAACACCGGAATCTCGTCGTCCCCGACCGGCACCGCGTCGCCGTAATCGGGCTTGTCGATATCGGCAATCCCGATCGCGTGCGGATGGCCGAGATGAACCGGCGCGCCGTGCACGGAAGGAAAGCGCGAAGTGATCTGCACCGCGCGGATCGCATCCGCCGGCTTGAACGGCCGCATCGACACCACCATCGGACCGGCGAACGGGCCCGCCGCGCCGCAGGCGATGTTGGTGCGGTACATCGGCACGCGCAGCTTGCGCTCGATGTGGCGGATCGGCAGGCCGTCCGCCAGCAACGCTTCCTCGAACGAGTACGAGCACCCGATCACGAACGCGACCAGGTCGTCGCGCCAACGCGCCATGATGTCGGTCGGCTCCTCCACCACCTCGCCATCGCGCCAGACGCGGTAGCGCGGCAGGTCGGTGCGGATGTCGAGGTCGAGGCCGAGCGAGGGTATTCTGAAATCGCCGACATCGGACATGCCGATGATCGGGCACGGTTTGGGATTGAGCTGGCAGAACCGGTGAAACGCCGCCGCGAGCTTTTCCGGCAGGATCACCAGATTGCCCTGGACGAAGCCGTTGGCGACGCCGGCCGTGGTGGTGGCCATGCCGGCGCGGCAGGCGTGCCGGGCGGCGACGCTGGGCGATAAATTCGCCGTATCGGGATCGGGTCGGTCCGTCTTTGCCAAGCTGGTCATCGTTGCAACAGCTCCAATCAGGTCGACATCTACTCGGACATAAGGCTATGATAATGTCTAATCGTCATTTTTGATCAAGATCGATAAAACTGATTTATCGTCCTGCGGACAGAGGGTGCATGGCTGATTTCAAGGCAATTGAGACCTTCATGTGGGTGGTGACGCTCGGCAGCTTCCGTGGCGCCGCCCACAAGCTCAACACCACCCAGCCGGCGATCTCGCAGCGGATCGCCCAACTCGAACGCGAGGTCGGGGTGAAGCTGTTGCAGCGCGACCGCCGCATGGTGCTGCCGACGCCGAGCGGGCGGCAAATGATGGTGTATGCGGAAAAACTGATCGGGCTGCGCTCGGAAATGCTCGCCGTGGTCGGCGACCACTCGGCGATGCGCGGCGTGCTGCGGCTCGGCGTGGCCGAAACCATCGTCCACACCTTCCTGACGAAACTGATCAAGAGCGTCAATCATACCTACCCCAACCTCTCGCTCGAGATCGAGGTCGATATCACCTCGAATTTGCGCAACCGGCTGCTGGCGCAGGAGATCGAGCTTGCGTTCCTGCTCGGGCCGGTGACGGGGCCGACCATCAGCAACCGGGTGCTGTGCGACTATTCGGTCGGATTTCTGGCGAGCCCTTCGCTTGGGTTGGGCAAGGAGCGGTTGACGGTGCACGACCTCGCCAAATTTCCCATCATCACCTTTCCACGCAAGACGCCGCCGTACGAAATCGTCCGCTCGCTGTTCAACCGGCCCGATTTGCCGCCGATGCGCCTGCACGCCAGCGCCTCGCTCGGTACCGTCAAACATATGGCGATCGAAGGCCTCGGCATAGCCGTGATTCCGACCGCGATTGTCGAAAGCGAAATGGCCGATGGAAAGCTGCAATTGTTGTCGACCAACCTGCAGTTGCCGCTGTTGACGTTTTCGGCGAGCTGGCTGACCTCCCCCGACACCGTTGCGATCGAACGCGTCGCTGAACTGGCGGCCTCGCTGGCGCAAGGCGGCGTCGTTGTTGACGCGCCGCTGCAGGCGCGTCATTGAAGCGGATCGGGTGAGCATCAATCAAGACCGGAATGGCTGAATGACCAAAATCGCATCTAATCTGCAAATCGATTCCGCCCGGCTGTGGGATACCATTCATGAAACCGCGAAATTCGGCGCGACGCCAAAAGGCGGCGTCCGGCGTCTGACGCTGGGGCCTGAGGACAAGCAGGTGCGCGACTGGTTCCGGAAAGCCTGCGAGGCCGCCAGTCTCGAGGTTCACGTCGACGCGCTCGGCTCGATGTTCGGCCTGCGCAAGGGGCGCGACATGTCAAAGGCGCCGATCGGCGTCGGTTCCCACCTCGACACCCAGCCGACCGGCGGCAAGTTCGACGGCGTACTCGGCACACTTGCTGCCCTCGAAATGGTTCGCACCTTGAACGATGCCGGGATCGAAACCGAAACGCCGATCTGCATCTGCAACTGGACCAATGAGGAAGGCTCGCGCTTCGCGCCGGCGATGATGGCGTCAGCCGCCTATGTCGGCGATTTCACCACCGACGACATTTTGTCGCGCAGGGATGCCGAAGGCGTCACCGTGGCAGAGGCGCTCGACAGCATCGGCTATCGCGGCGAGAGCCCGGTCGGCCGCCAAAAATTCTCCAGCTTCGTCGAACTGCATATCGAGCAAGGCCCGATCCTCGAAGCCGAGAACAAGACCATTGGCGTCGTCGATTCCGGCCAAGGCGTGCTGTGGTACGACGGCAAGATCACCGGTTTTGAAAGCCATGCCGGCTCGACGCCGATGCCGCTGCGCCGCGATGCGTTGGCCACCCTGTCCGAAATCGTGCTGGCGATGGAAGCAACCGCCAGGAAGCACGGCCCGAAGGCGGTCGGGACCATCGGCGAGGCCGTGATCGCCAATCCCTCGCGCAACGTCATTCCCGGCGAAATCGCCTTCACGATGGATTGCCGCAGCGCGGACGCCGCCATCATGGACGCGCTGGACAAGGATTTGCGCGCCGCGATCGCGGAGATCGCCACCCGTCGCAAGGTCGACGTCAAGATCAATCTGGTCTGGCGCAAGCCGCCGACGCATTTCGACCCGAAGCTGGTCGACGCCGTCGAGAATGCCGCCACGGCGCTGGGCTATTCGCATCGCCGCATCACGTCCGGCGCCGGCCACGACGCCTGCAACCTCAACACCGTGATGCCGGCCGCGATGGTGTTCGTGCCGTGCAAGGACGGCATCAGCCACAACGAGCTGGAAGACGCTACGCAGGCCGACTGCACCGCGGGCGCCAACGTCCTGATGCATACCGTGCTGGCGCTCGCCGGCGTGGCGTCATAAATAAATCAAAACCGGAGGGGGCTGCCATGCGCGGTGTTTTTGTCGATGCCAATGAATCGCTGGCCGTGATCTTCGAGCGGCTGCAAAAGCCCGGGGATCCCACGGTTCGCATCCACCGGGATCCCGATATCACCTCGGATCAATATCCAGAGATCCTCGACGGCGCCGAGATCGCGATTGTCGATCACACCGCGCTGCCGACGGACATTGCGGAAAAATGCACCGGGCTGAAGCACGTGGTGTTTCTCGGCACCGGCGCGCGCAGCTACATGAACCCGGAAGAACTCGGCGAACTCGGCATCGAGGTGCACCTGATCAAGGGCTATGGTGATACAGCGGTGGCCGAATGCGCCATCGCGCTGATGTGGGAAGGCGCGCGCGGCCTTGCCCGCATGGACCGCGGGATCCGCGCCGGCAACTGGCTGCGCGACGACGCCATGCAGCTGACCGGCAAGACGCTCGGCCTGATCGGCTTCGGCGGCATCGCCGCGGAAGTCGCGCGCATCGCGCTCGGCAGCGGCATGCGCGTGATCGCCTGGAACCGGTCGACCAAGAAGCATCCGAAGGTCGAGTTTGTCGAGCTCGATGAGCTGCTGACCGAAAGCGACGTGGTCTCGATCCATTTGCTGCTCAACGACGAAACCCGCGGGCTGGTTTCGGCCGCCTGCATCGAGGCGATGAAGCCCGGCGTCATCCTCGTCAACACCGCGCGCGCCGCGATCGTCGACGAGGACGCGATGATCGAGGCGCTGAAATCGGGCCAGATCCGCCACGCCGGCCTCGACGTCTTCAACATCGAGCCGCTGCCGGCGGATCATCCGCTGACAAAACTGCCCAATGTCACGCTGTCGGCGCATTCCGCGTTCCGTACGCCCGAGGCGAGCGAAAATCTGATCGGCGCGGCGTTGGAGCACTGCCGCCGGATCGCGAAGGGGAAGTAGGGAATTTCTGTCGTCCCGGCCTTGAGCCGGGACCCATACCGCGTTGTGCTATCGGCTAAAGCAAGGTGGCCGACACCTGCTACCATCACAACCGCCGCGGCGTATGGGTCCCGGCTCAAGGCCGGGACGACGATAGAGCTTGTGGTCTCGCCGCTCTACTCCACCATCTCCGCCACCGCCTTGCCGCACGCGGTCGTATCCGCATTACCGCCGAGATCCCTGGTGCGCAGCGTGCGTTCGCCGAGCGTGCGCTCGATGGCGCCGACGATCGAGGCCGCCGCTTCCTTCTCGCCGAGATGCTCCAGCATCATCGCGCCCGACCAGATCATGCCGATCGGGTTGGCGATGCCCTGCCCCGCGATATCAGGCGCCGAGCCGTGCACCGGCTCGAACACCGATGGGAAAAGCCCCGGAGGATTGATGTTGCCTGATGGCGCGATGCCGATGGTGCCGGTGCAGGCCGGACCGAGATCGGACAGGATATCGCCGAACAAATTGGAGCCGACCACGACATCGAACCAGTCCGGATGCAGCACGAAATTCGCGGTGAGGATGTCGATGTGGTACTTGTCCCACTTCACCTTGGGATAGTTCTTCGCCATCGCCTCCACGCGCTCGTCCCAATAGGGCATCGTGATCGAGATGCCGTTGGACTTGGTTGCCGAAGTCAGATGCTGCTTCGGGCGTGACGCCGCGAGATCGAATGCGAATTTGAGGATACGATCGACGCCGACGCGCGTCATCACGGTCTGCTGGGTGACGAATTCACGGTCGGTGTCCGGGAACATCCGCCCGCCGACGGAGGAATACTCGCCCTCGGTGTTTTCGCGCACCACCCAAAAATCGATATCGCCGGGCTTGCGGCCCGCGAGCGGTGACGGCACGCCGGGCATCAGCCGCACCGGACGCAAATTGACGTACTGGTCGAACTCCCGGCGGAATTTGATCAGCGAGCCCCACAACGAAATGTGATCGGGGATTTTCGCGGGCCAGCCGACCGCGCCGAAATAGATCGCGTCATGCTTGCCAATTTTGGCCTTCCAGTCCTCCGGCATCATCTCGCCGTGCTGTTCGTAATAATCCCAGGACGCGAAATCGAAATGATCGAAATGCACGGCGACGCCGTGCTTCTTCGCGGCCGCCTCCAGCACGCGCAGCCCCTCCGGGACCACTTCCTTGCCGATGCCGTCGCCGGGAATGACCGCGATGCGATAGGTTTTTTTGCTCATTCTTTGGGATTCCTTGGGTGACTGGTAGCTTGCCGGGAACACGGCTTATGGCATTTCCTTGCAATGGACCAAACTGCATTCTGGTGCAACGCTGCACTGCAATGTTGACCGCCGACGGGCCGACCGCCTACCAATTTCGCCGGACACATCCACCCGATATCTCCTCCTGAAGCGAGAACTCCCATGGATCTGCATTTGCGCGGCAAGCGCGTCCTGATCACCGGCGCCTCCAAAGGCATTGGCGCCGCCGCGGCCGAAGCCTTCGCCGAGGAAGGCTGCGACATCCGCCTCGCCGCCCGCAACGGCGAGCAATTGAAGGCGCTCGCCGACCGGCTGCGCTCGGCGCACCAGATCGACGCCACGACGCACGTCGTCGACCTGCGCAAACCGGAGGATTTGGCAAAGCTGGCAAACGATGCCTCCGACATCGACATCCTCGTCAACAATGCCGGCGATATCCCGGGCGGCTCGATCGACAAGATCGACGAGGCGACTTGGCGTCACGCCTGGGAACTGAAAGTGTTCGGCTACATCAACCTCACCCGCGCGGTCTACGCGCAGATGAAGGCCCGCGGCCACGGCGTCATCGTCAACGATATCGGTGCCGCCGGTGAAAAATTCGACGCCAATTATATCTGCGGCAGCGCCGGCAACGCCGCGCTGATGGCGTTTACCCGCGCGCTCGGCGGCAAAAGCCTCGCCGATAATATCCGGGTGGTCGGCATCAATCCCGGCCCTGTCGGTACCGACCGCCACGTCACGCTGCTCAAGACGCGCGCCAAAAGCCAGTTCGGCGACGAGAACCGCTACAAGGAATTCCAGAAAGGCCTGCCGCTCGGCCGCCCCGCCCATGCGCGCGAAATCGGCGACCTGATGGCGTTCCTGGCGTCGGATCGTTCAGGGTATACGTCGGGCGTGATTTATACGGTGGATGGTGGGATCAGTGCGGGGTGGGGGTAGGCGCGATCAACACAAGAGCGCCACCGCAAACTCCGACGTCATCCTGAGGTGCGCGCTCTTGCGCGCCTCGAAGGATGGGCAGCGGCACCTGTTGCGGTCATCCTTCGAGGCTCGCCGAAGAGGCTCGCACCTCCAGCGACAACGGCAAAGCCGTTGCGCGGGGATGACGTCAGCCCGCTGTCCGCTCAAACAACTGCCGGATCAGCGTCGTGATCCTTCCCTTCGGCGCCATCATCTCGTGCATGATTGAAAAATGATCGGCGCCGGGAATCTCTTCATAGGTCACCGGCAATCCGTATCTGGCGCGGTGGGCAGCGAAGTCGGCGGTCTGCTTGCGCAGCAGCGGCAGCTCGGCGCTGCCGACCACCAGCGACAGCGGTTTGAGCGGACCGCCCGGCTGCTTCACCGGCGAGTTGCGGAGCGAGACAGCTTCATCGGCTTGCAGTTTCTCGTTGAGATAGCTGTGCCTGACAGGCTCGAGATCGTAGATGCCTGAGATCGCCATCCCCGCCCGCACCTTCGGATGCGACAGCGCCATCGAAGTAAGATGGCCGCCGGCGGACCAGCCGGATACCACGATGTCATCGCCGGCCGCGCCCAGCGCGGGCAATTGCCCGGCGAGAAAATCGATGCCGGAATGGATTTCGGCGACGATCTCGTCGAGCGTCGCATCAGGTGCCAGCGTATAGCCGATCAGCGCCACATTGATGGCATGCGCCATCGGTCCCTCCGCGAACACGGTGAACACTTCCTTGGCGCGGGCCTGCCAATAGCCGCCGTGGATGAACAGCAGCGTCGGCGCCTTGTCGGCGGCTTTCAAAAAATCGATCCGGTTGCGTTCGCGCGGGCCGTAGCGGAGGTCGAGCTGGCCGGGGTGACGCTTGCGCATCTCGCCGGAGCGTTGTTCCCAGCCGGCAACCATCGCCATGCTCCCGGGCACCGCGACGCCGTTATTTAGGCCGCGGTCGCGGTCCTGCTGGCTCATCGCGCGCCAATCCAGCGTAGAGAACAATTCCGGCATTCCAAATCTCCAGTGCAGCCACGACGTGGACGCGTTTCCACTTTGCCAAGAAATGTTCTACAGCACCATTCACGAGCAAGAAACCACGGAGAGCAAAGTGGCTGATCAGGGGCTGGTGCGAGAGACGGCGTGTGCCATCGTCGACAAATTGAGGGCGGGCGACGTCACCCCGCTGGATCTGCTCGACGTGCTGGAAAAGCGTATCGCCGAAGTTGATGGCCCCGTCAACGCGCTGCCGACGCTGTGTTTCGACCGTGCCCGCGACCGCGCCAGGGCGCTGATGAAGAAGCCGGTCGGCGAGCGCGGCCTGCTCGCGGGCCTGCCGATCCCGATCAAGGACCTCACCGCCGTCGAGGGCGTGCTGACCACGCAGGGTTCGCCGATCTACAGGAACAACATTCCGGCGAAATCGGACATTCTGGTCGAGCATCTCGAAAACAATGGCGGCGTGATCTACGCCAAGTCTAACACGCCGGAATTCGGCGCCGGCGCCAACACCTTCAACGAAGTGTTCGGACCGACGCGCAATCCCTGGGACACCTCGCGCTCCGCCGCCGGCTCCTCGGGCGGAGCGGCGGCAGCGCTTGCCACCGGCACCGCCTGGCTCGCCCACGGCTCCGACATGGGCGGTAGCTTACGCAATCCCGCGAGCTTCTGCGGCGTCGTCGGCTTAAGGCCAAGCATCGGCCGCGTCGCACATTCGCTGGTGGCCGCGGTCGACCGCAACCTCGGCGTCCAGGGCCCGATGGCGCGCAACGTCGAGGACGTCGCACTGCTGCTCGATGCCATGAGCGGCGAGCATCCCGGCGATCCCCTGTCGCTGCCCGTGCTGCCGAATTCGTTCCTGTCCGCCGTGCGCGCAGGAGCCAAGCCGAAGCGCATCGCCTATTCACCCGACCTCGGCATCACGCCTGTCGATCCCGAGGTCGCCGCCATCACCCGCAAGGCTGCGCAGCGTTTCGCCGAGCTGGGTGTCATCGTCGAGGAAGCCCACCCGGATTTGCGCGAAGCCCACGAATGTTTCCACGTGCTGCGCGCGTTCGACTTCGCGCTGAGCAAGGCGCAGCTGCTGCGCACCCAGCGCGACCAGCTCAAGCCCGAAGTGATCTGGAATATCGAGGAAGGCCTCAAGCTGACGGTTGAGCAGATCGAACGCGCCGAAGCGCAGCGCGTCGCCATGACCCAGCGCACGCTGGAATTCTTCGATAAGTACGACCTCTTGCTGGCGCCCGCGACGATCGTGGCGCCGTTCCCGATCGAGAACCGCTATGTCGCCGAATGCGCCGGCAAACAGTTCGACAATTATGTCGAATGGCTCGGCATCGTCTACGCGATCACGCTGGTGTGCTGCCCGGCGCTGTCGCTGCCGTGCGGCTTTACGGCGTCGGGCCTGCCGGTCGGACTGCAAATGGTGGCCCCGCCGCGCGGTGAAGCCAAACTTCTTGCCGGCGCCAAGGCGCTGGAAGATATTCTGGGTGTACGCGGCAGCACGCCGATCGAGCCGCGCGCGCCGAAGTAACGCATTCCGTCACCTCAAATCGTTGGATACATCGTCACGAATGAGGTCCTGACATGAGCGACGACCAGGAGCCGCCGCCGGAGAGCAAGCTGACGCGCAGCAAGGAGCGCTGGGCGCGCGAGGGCAAATTCCTCACCGGCAAAGTTGCTCGTCCCGAGGATCAGCGGCTGCCGCCGGGCCAGCATCTGACGCGCGACTGGCCGGTGCTCGACCTCGGGCTGACGCCGAACATTTCGCGCGAGCGCTGGCGGCTCGACGTCTATGGCGCGGTCGAAAATCCGATCTACTGGAATTTTGCGCAATTCACCGCGCAGCCGCAGACGCAGTTCGTCTCCGACATTCACTGCGTCACCACCTGGTCGCGCTACGACAATCAATGGGAGGGGCTTGCGACCCGCGACCTCCTGATGGCCTGCCGTCCGCGCGACGCGGCGCGGTTCGTGGTGCTGCATTCGCACGACGGCTACACCACCAATCTTGCGTTGGAAGATTTCGCCGCTGGCGACGCCCTGCTCGCCCATAGCTGGTCCGGTAAGCCGTTGGAGCAGGACCATGGCGGCCCGGTGCGGCTGGTGGTGCCGCATCTGTATTTCTGGAAGAGCGCCAAATGGCTGCAGAGCATCGAATTCCTCGACAAGGATGCGCCGGGCTATTGGGAAGTCCGCGGCTACCACAACCGCGGCGACCCCTGGGCCGAACAACGCTATGATAGCGACTAACGAGTCACGATAGGGAGAACGCCCGTGCCGACCGAACGCTTTCAATTCACCGGCGAAGGCGGCCATCAGCTTGCCGCGGCGCTGGACAAGCCCGATGGCGCGATCCAGGCCTATGCGCTGTTTGCGCACTGCTTTACCTGCGGCAAGGACGTGCTGGCGGCCAAACGCATCGCGACCGCGCTGACGGCGCGAGGCATCGCGGTGCTGCGGTTCGACTTCACCGGGCTAGGTTCGAGTGAAGGCGATTTCGCAAATTCCACCTTTACATCGAATGTCGCCGATCTCGTCCACGCCGCCGATCATTTGCGCGAAACCCGAACAGCGCCCACGATCCTGATCGGCCATAGCCTCGGTGGTGCTGCAATCCTTGCCGCCGCCAGCCAAATCCCGGATGCCAAAGCGGTCGTGACCATCGCCGCGCCCTCCGATCCCGGCCACGTCACGCATTTCTTCAAGGATCGCATCGAGGATATCCGCGCGCAAGGCAAGGTCGAGGTTCAGCTCGCCGGCCGGCCGTTCCATATCAAGCGCGAATTCCTCGACGACATCGCCGGACACGGCCTGATGGCGCATGTCGCCAAGCTGCACAAGGCGCTGCTGATCATGCACTCGCCGACCGACGACACCGTCGGAATCGACAACGCCACGAACATTTTTATAGCGGCAAAACATCCCAAGAGCTTCGTGTCGCTGGCGGGCGCCGATCATCTGCTCAGCAGCAAGCGCGATTCCACTTACGTAGCCGACGTCATTGCCGCCTGGGCCGAACGCTATGTCGAGCCGCTTCAGGCGGCACCGACCGCCGAACTCGTGCCGCGAAACGTCGTGGTGCGCGAGACCCGCGCCGGCAAATTCCAGCAGACCGTCACCACCGGCGCGCATCAGATGCTGGCCGATGAACCCGTTGCCGCCGGCGGCCAGGACTCCGGGCCAGGACCATATGATTTCGTGCTGGCAGGTTTGGGCGCCTGCACCTCAATGACGATGCGGATGTATGCCGACCGCAAATCGCTGCCGCTGGATCGCGTCACGGTGACGCTGAAGCACAGCAAGATCCATGCGGAAGATTGCGTCGAATGCGAGACCCGCGTCGGCATGCTCGACCAGATCGACCGGCTGATCTCGATCGAGGGCGCGCTCGATGCCGACCAGCGCAAGCGGCTGATGGAGATCGCCGACAAGTGCCCGGTGCACCGGACGCTGACGTCGGAGGTGCGCATCGTGACCAAGGCTGCGGAGTGATTTGCTTACCTCGCCCCGCTTGCGGGGAGAGGTCGGATCGCCCTTGCGATCCGGGTGAGGGGGTACAGGTCGATCAACTTGCACCAATCGCGCGGATAGAGCCCCTCACCCCGACCCTCTCCCCGCAAGCGCGGGGCGAGGGAGAAGTAAAGTATTAGGCCGTCGCGAGCGGACGAACGCGGAGCGCGCCGCGCAGACCGATGGCGGTGCCGGCCATGATGCTGGCGACCGCAATCAACGAAGCCAGCGCCAGCGTCGAAAATCCCGTCAGGCCCTGCCCGATCGAGCAACCGAATGCCATCACGCCGCCGGCGCCCATCAGCGCCGCGCCGCCGGCCGAGCGCAGCATGTGACGGGGCGATTGAAAGCCCTCGAGGTGAAAACGCCCGGTCGCCAGCGCGGTGATGAGGCTGCCGGCGAGCACGCCGCCGACAGTGGCGATGCCGAAATTCAGCGTCGAGCCCGTCGACAGCATGACATATTGCAAGGCATCGCCGATCGGCGCGACGAAGGTGAGCGACACCACCGGCGCCGGATTGAAATCGTCGGCGCCGAGATAGCCGCTGGCGAACCAGCCGCCCGCGACCAGAAGACCGATCACAACACCGGCGGCGACCTGGCCTGATGATTTGCGGAACGGCGCATACGCAAAGGCGAAGATGATCAGCGCGGCGCTGACGGCGGACGCCGCCAGCATGCGCGCCGTGATTTCACTGAGGCCGAACGCCGACAACAGCGCCGGCACCGAATTCACCGAAGTCGTGGTCTGCGAGGCCTGCACCATGGCGATGCGCGCCGGCGCAATCAGGCCCTTCAGCGTCATCATCGCAAAAATGCCGAGCACGATCACCACCACGAAGGAACGCAGATTGCCGCGCCCGAGCAGCACCAGCGCGCGCGAGCCGCAGCCGTTCGACAGCACCATGCCGTAGCCGAACAACAGCCCGCCAAAAAACATCAGCGGCACCGAGAATGACGGTTGCAGATAGATCGACTTGCCGAGGTCGACGAGGCCCGCCGCCGCCAGCAATTGCGTCGACGCCACCGCCACGCCGATCGCCAGCGCATAGGTGCGGACCAGGCGGCCGTCGCCTTCCGCCCACCAGCCGCGCAGGCTCGAGAGCATGCAAAACCCGCTCAACAGGCCGACCGCGCCGTAGACGAGGCCGATCAAAAGTCCACTCAAGACAATAATGTTCGCAGCGCCCTGCACGGCATTTTCCTCAAGCGTTCGGCGATATCAGCCGCGACAGCATAAATATGCTACGGATTTCACCCTGCTATAGCGGCGCATGCATGGGGGCGTCCACGGCAGCGGCGAACAAAGAATGAAGCTTTCGCGCAGCGCGACGACGAGAGAATAAAGCAACCGACTCCAACCGGAATGCGAAGGGTTTCGTTCCCGCTGCAACGAGGAAAAAGTTCTGTCGGGGAGGACTTACGCCGGCCGCAGGATCACGCGGTCGCGCGACGAACCGGCCACCGCTGTCAAGGCGGCTTTGGCCTGTTCCAGCGGATAGATCGCACTCTCTTTGATCGGGAACGGCTTCAGGTGACCGCTGGCAAAGCCGGGGCCGATTTCCCTGAGCACCGCGCCGGTTGCGATCGACGACAAGCCGAGCGTATCGATGCCGACATACGTGTGCTGGCCGCGATAGAACGCCAGGATGTCGAACTGCACGATGCGGTCGACCGCCGCGATCAGGATCTGGCGTCCGCGCAGCGCCAGCGATTGATGCGCCGCCTGGAAATAGGGATCGCCGACGGTGTTGAAGACGATGTCGGCGCCCTTGCCGTCCGTGAGTTCGCGCACGCGTGCCGCGACGTCGGTCACCGACGCATCGATCACCTCGACCTTCGAATGGCTGTGGCCCTCATAGGGCTCGCTCCGGCGCACCACGCCGATCACCCGCGCGCCGTGCCAGCTCGCGATCTGCACCGCCGCCTGCCCGACCTTGCCGTTGACGCCCATGACCAGCACGGTGTCGCCGGCTGTTGGAATTCCGGCGCGGCGCAGGCCTTCCATCGCCGTCACGAAGGGAACGCCGATGCCGGCGGCCTCCTCCCATGAAATGCCTTTGGGTTTCTCAACGACCGCATCGGCTTCGACCACGAGATGCGTGGCATGGCTGCCGTCGCGGCGGATGCCGAGGTCGCCGGACGAGCCGAACACTTCGCGTCCGATGGACCCCGCCGGGCCGTCGATGACAATGCCGGCATAGTCGCGGCCCGGCGTGCGTGGAAACACCGCGTAGGGCATCAGGCCGGTGGCGGCCTTGACGTCAGACGGATTGACGGCGGCAGCCTTGACCTCGATCAGCAGTTCGTTCGCGGCGCGGGATAGTGCATGGGTTTCGATCACAGGTGCGAGCGAGGTGGCATCGGCGACCTTCGCCTGAAGGCGAACGCAGCGGGCGTTGATCGAAACGTGCTCGCTATCTGGCTTTCCGGCAACCGGCATCAATTAAAATCCTGATCTCGCGCGAGTTCGCGCCGCGCGAGTCAGCAGTTACCCTTTCGGGCGCTTGTCGTAAACACGTTTCGCCTTGCCGAGCGAACGTTCCAGCGTCTCGGGAGCCACGGCCTTGATGCGGGCGGTGATGCCTATGGTGTTCTTGATGAAGGTTGCGACTTTTTCCGTATGCGCGGTCAGGCCGCTGCCGTCCCAATGCTCGGGGCGGGCTTCCGCCAGCACGGTCATTTCGTCCATGCGGCCATCGCGCGTCAGTTCGATGATGAAGTGGCCGCCGCACCAGTCGGTCGCCAGCAGCGCCTCCTCGATCTGGGTCGGGAATACGTTGACCCCGCGCAGGATGATCATGTCGTCGGAACGTCCGGTAACTTTCTCCATCCGCCGCATGCCCGGCCGCGCGGTGCCCGGCAGCAGCCGCGTCAGGTCGCGGGTGCGGTAGCGGATGATCGGAAACGCCTCTTTGGTCAGCGAGGTGAACACCAGTTCGCCCTTTCCGCCATCCGGCAGCACCGCGCCGGTCTCGGGATCGATCACTTCGGGATAAAAATGGTCCTCCCAGATATGCAGGCCGTCCTTGGTCTCCACGCATTCCTGCGCGACGCCGGGGCCGATCACTTCGGACAGGCCGTAAATGTCGGTCGCGTCCATGTCGAAGGTCTGCTCGATCTCGGCACGCATCGCGTTGGTCCAGGGTTCGGCGCCGAAGATGCCGAACTTCAGCGAGGATTTTCGCGGGTCCAGCCCCTGCTTCCTGAATTCGTCCGATATCGCCAGCATGTAGCTCGGCGTCACCGTGATGATGTCGGGTTTGAAATCGTTGATCAGCTGCACCTGCCGTTCGGTCATGCCGCCGGACACCGGCACCACCGTGCAGCCGAGCTTTTCGGCGCCGTAATGCGCGCCAAGCCCGCCGGTGAACAGGCCATAGCCATAGGCGTTGTGCATGATCATGCCGGTGCGGCCGCCGGCGGCGCGGATCGAGCGCGCCATCACATCAGCCCAGACATCGATATCGGCCTGGGTGTAGCCGACCACGATCGGCTTGCCGGTCGTGCCTGAAGACGCATGGACGCGCACCATTTTCTCGCGCGGCACCGCGAACATGTTGAACGGGTAATTGTCGCGCAGGTCGGTTTTCACCGTGAACGGAAATCTGGCGAGATCGGAAAGCTGCTTGAAATCGCCGGGGTGCACGCCGGCCTTGTCAAACGCCTTCTTGTAATGGGCGACGTTGTCGTAGGCATGCGCCAGCGACCAGGCGAGCCGCTTGGTCTGCAACGCCACGATCTCGTCGCGGGAGGCGCGCTCCGCTGCGTCCATTTCGGCGCGGTACCCGCCCGCATTGGATTGAAGCTTGCTCGAAGCCATCGTGCGTTTCCTCAAAGGTCACTTTGTTTATTTGACCGTCGTATTAGGCAGCCACGCGCCGCCAATGGTGCGGGAATGCCCGCGAAACTCCGCGATGACAGCATCACCGGCGGTGACCTGCACATCGTAGATCCCCGACCTGCCGTTGCGCGAAATTTCCCGCGCGCTCGCCACCAGCACGTCGCCGAGCTTGCCGGGCCGGATGAAGGTGACATGGCACTGTGCCGCGACCGCGCGTTCGTTGTGCGTGTTGCAGGCAAAAGCAAAAGTGGAATCCGCCAGCGTAAAGATGAAGCCGCCATGGGCGATGCGCTGGCCGTTCACCATCTCCGGCCTGACCGTCATCGACAGCGTCGCCCGGCCCGGCCCGATCTCGACGATCGTCATGCCGAGCCCCTTGCTGGCGTCGTCCTCCTTCCACATCGCGTCCGCACAGGCGCGCGCGAGGTCGTCGGGCGAAAGCGTGGCATTGGCGTTCACTGCGGTCTCCCTGTCGTCGGGCCTGTTGCAACCGGCCTCTTTCGAATTCAGTCAGTCTTGGGCGAAGAGGTGTCAAACGCTCCCTCCGTCATTCCGGGATGCGCCTTCGGTCCGCAATTGCGGACCTGAGGCGCAGGCCCGGAATCCATTCATCTACGTAACCTGCCGCCTAATGGATTCCGGGCTCGTCGCTTCGCGCCGCCCCGGAATGACAAATCAAACATGATCGTAATCCACCACGACCCTGTCCGACACCGGCCGGGCCTGGCAGGTGAGGATGAATCCAGCCTTCAGCTCCCACGGCTCCAGCGAATAGTTCACCTCCATCTGCGCATCGCCCTCGACCAGCTTGGCGCGGCAAGTCGAGCACATGCCGCCCTTGCAGGCGAATGGCAGGTCCATGCCGGCACGCAGGGCGGCGTCGAGAATCGATTCATCCTCGGCCACCGGCACCTCGCGGCGCTTGCCGTCGATGACAAGCGACGCCATCGCTTTCGGCGGCGCCGATGCCTCGACGACCTTCCTGGCGCGCGGCTTGCCGCCGAATTCCGAGACGAAGCGCTCGACATGGATCCGATCCTCGGCGATGCCGATCTCGCGGCAGGTCGTTTCGATGTCCTCGCTCATGCCCAGGGGGCCGCAGATGAAGACGTGATCGATGCTGGCCGCCGGCACCAGCGAGCGCAGCAGCACGCGCACTTTATCGCCGTCGAGCCGGCCGTGCAGGATCGGAATATCCTGCTCCTCGCCGGAGATGACGTGGAACAGCGAGAAGCGCTGCAGGAAACGGTCCTTCAATTCTTCCAGCGCCTCGAGGAACATCATGCTCGATGTCGAGCGGTTGCCATAGAACAGGAAGAAGCGGCTGTTCGGCTCGCGCGTTAGCACGCCCTTCACAATCGACAGGATCGGCGTGATGCCAGAACCCGCGGCAAAGCCGGCATAGACCCGCGCCTCGTCAGGCGCATGCGCGACGCCGAAGCGGCCGGTCGGCGTCATCACGTCGAGTTCGTCGCCGGCTTTGAGTTCATCCTCAACCCAATTCGAAAACGCGCCGCCATCGACTTTTTTCACGGCAATCCGCAATTCGCCGTCATCGGGGCCGGAGCAGATCGAATAGGACCGGCGCACTTCCTCGCCATCCATGGTGGTGCGCAGGGTCAGGTATTGGCCGGGCGAAAAACTGTAATCGTTCGTCAACTCTGCGGGGATCGCAAAAGTCAGCGACACCGCGTCCGGCGCTTCGCGGCGCAAGTCGCTGACGGCGAGACGATGGAAGCGGGGTGTGAGGGACATGATCAATGACACTTGAAATAGTCGAACGGCTCGCGGCAGCTCTTGCAGCGCCACAGCGCCTTGCAGGAGGTCGAACCGAATTCGGACAACACTTCGGTATTCCCGGAGCCGCATTGCGGACAGGCCACCTGCTGTTCGCCGAACAACGCACGGCGCGAGCTTGAAGCCTGCGGCGGCGCGATGCCGTATTCCCTGAGCTTGCGGCGGCCGTCCTCGCTCATCCAGTCAGTGGTCCAGGCCGGCGACAGCACGGTGCGGATTTTGGGCCGTGCGATGCCGGCGCGCTCCAGCGCCAGTTCGATTTCGAGCGCGATCACGTTCATCGCGGGGCAGCCGGAATAGGTCGGCGTGATCGCGATTTCGACATGGCCGTCGCTGACCGCGACGTCACGCAGCACGCCGAGATCGGCGATCGTCAGCACCGGAATCTCGGGGTCGACCACTTGCGCGGCCGCACTCCAGGCGCGCCGGCGCAGATCGGCATCGCTGAGCATGACCTTCACCATGTCGCCCCCGGAAACGTGCGCGGCATCGACTGCAATTCGCTGAGGAGATGGCCGAGATGCTCGCTGTGCCGGCCGTCGCGTCCACCCCGCTGCATCCAGTTATTCTTCGGCAACGCCAGTGTCGCCTCGTTGACGACGCCGGACACTGTCTTGAGCCATGGCGCGTGCAGTTTGGCGGGATCGATCGCAATGCCCGCATCGATCAGGCCGCGCTCGCTGTCGTCGAGGTGAAACATCTCGCCGGTATAGGCCCAGAGGTCGTCAATCGCAGCCTGCGCGCGGCGGTGGCTTTCCTCGGTGCCGTCGCCGAGCCGCACCATCCATTCCGATGAATGCCTGATGTGATAAGCGCTTTCCTTCTCCGATTTCGCCGCGATCGCAGCCAGCGTCGGATCGGTCGATTGCATCATCGCGCGCCAATAGAGATCGGCGAAGGCCGCGTAGAAGAACTGCCGCACCATGGTGCGCGCGAAATCGCCGTTTGGCTGTTCCAGCAGCAACAGATTGCGGTACTGCCTGACGTCGCGCAGATAGGCGAACTTGTCCTCGTCGTTGCCCCGGCCTTCGACCTTGGCGGCGTAGGAATAAAGCTCGCGGGCCTGGCCGAGCAGGTCGAGGCCCATATTGGCGAGCGCCATGTCCTCTTCCAGCATCGGCGCATGACCGCACCATTCCGACAGCCGATGCCCGAGGATCAGCGCATCGTCGGCGCGCCGCAGGGTGTAGAGCACCAGCGGGGTTTCGGAGACGGAGATGGAGGCGACAGCCATTGAACGTCCCTTGCTAACTTGCTCCGACCTCATCCTGAGGAGCGCGCCGTTGCGCGCGTCTCGAAGGATGGGCCGCGAATTCATCCCTTGCCGCCATCCTTCGAGACGCTTGCTTCGCAAGCTCCTCAGGATGAGGTCTGCATTTTTCGCCTAAGCCTCATGGTTCGAGACGGCGCTGCGCGCCTCCTCACCATGAGGAACGAAAATCACATATGCCCGACTTCATCGGGCACGTCGTAAAACGTCGGGTGCCGGTAAATCTTCGATTCCGCGGGCTCGAACATCATGCCCTTTTCGGACGGATCGGACGCCGTGATCGCGTTCGACGGCACCACCCAGATCGAGAGGCCCTCGCCGCGGCGGGTGTAGATGTCGCGCGCGGCCTGCAGCGCCAGCGTGGTGTCGGCGGCGTGCAGCGAGCCGACATGCTTGTGCGCAAGCCCGTTGCGGCTGCGGATGAAGACTTCCCAGAGCGGCATGTTCGGTGTGGCCATGGTGATCTCCCTATTCCGCCGCTTGCGCGTGCTGGCGCTGCTTGCGCTTTTCGGCATAGGCCAGCGCCGCCTCGCGCACCCAGGCGCCGTCGTCATGCGCCTTGCGCCGCGCCGCCAGCCGGTCGCGATTGCAGGGGCCGTTGCCGGCCAGCACCTGATTGAACTCTTCCCAGTCGATCGGGCTGTATTCCCAGTTGCCGTTGGCATTTTGTTTCATGCCGGGATCAGGAATGGTGAGGCCCAGGAACTGCGCCTGCGGCACCGTGGCATCGACGAATTTCTGGCGCAGTTCGTCATTGGAAAAACGCTTGATCTTCCATTTGGTCGAGGTGTCCGAGTGCTGGCTCGCCTTGTCGGGCGGGCCGAACATCATCAGCACCGGCCACCACCAGCGATCGAGCGCGCTCTGCGCCATCGCCTTCTGCTCTTCAGAGCCCCTCGACAACGTCACCATGATCTCAAAACCCTGGCGCTGATGGAAGGATTCCTCCTTGCAGACGCGGATCATCGCGCGCGCGTACGGGCCATAGGAACAGCGGCACAGCGGAATCTGGTTCATGATCGCCGCGCCATCGACCAGCCAGCCGATCGCGCCGATGTCGGCCCAGGTCAGTGTCGGATAGTTGAAGATCGAGGAGTATTTTGCTTTCCCCGCCAGCATCAAATCGACCAGCTCTTCGCGCGAGGTGCCGAGCGTTTCGGCCGCGGCATAGAGATAAAGCCCGTGGCCGCATTCGTCCTGCACCTTCGCCAGCAGCGCCGCCTTGCGGCGCAGCGACGGCGCGCGGGTGATCCAGTTGCCCTCAGGGAGCATGCCGACGATTTCGGAATGGGCGTGCTGGGAAATCTGCCGCGTCAGCGTCTTGCGGTAGGCTGCCGGCATCCAGTCGTTGGGCTCAATGCGCTCGTCGGCATCGATGCGGGCCTGGAACTGGGCGGAGCGCGCGGCGTCCTCGATGTGGCTGTTATCGCCGTCGGACGTGTTGAGCGCCTGCGTGTACATGGCCGACCTCCCGTTTGTTCTTTCCTCCAACATATAACATAAAAATACAAATGCAAGTTATTTTTGTAACATGTTTACGTCTCGTCAAACCGCCGCGCCAATGCCCTGGCCGGCTTCGGCAACGGCCCATTTTCGTTGCTCGCATGCGCATCAAGCCATTGTTCCGATGCAGGAAGCAGCCCGCGATAGATCTCGCCGCAGAGCCGTCGCGCCGCCTGGCCCGGCCAGTTCCGCGGCAACAGCGGCGTCGGCAGCAAGGGGTCGCGCAGCACGACGCGGCGGTAATGGTGGATGAGGAGTATCCGCGCGGTGAAGGCATCGGTGTCGGATAGAATCTCGCCGCGGCCGAGCGAGGCGCGCAGCGGCTCGAAGGTTTTGATGAATTTCAGATAGGCGTCGGCGGTGCGCTGCAGCGGCCAGCTTTCGCTGAGCAGCCGCCGGCCGCTGTCGTCCTCGGCGGACACTTCCAGGCGGATCGCGCCCGCGGCTTCCTCCGGAACCGGCACACCTGAGGGCGCGACCCAAACCCCCGGCAGCGGACTGCCGAAGCCGGCATTCTTCAGCGCATCGCGCGAGGCGTCGCGATCCCCGCCGTTGCCGATCAAGAGCAGTTCAAACCGCCCGGTCCAGTCGGAGGGCGGCGGATCGTAGATGTGTTTGGTGGCGGTATCGAAGGTCTGCCGCCCCTTGTGGTCGAGCCGATAAAAGCTGTTGCGGCCGACCTTGTTGCGCTCGAGCCAGCCGTCGGCCGCGAGCCGCGACATCGCCGTGCGCACGACGCCGCTGTCGATATCCAGTGCCTGGAAAAACTCCAGCAGCGTGCCAAGCCACACCGAACCGCCGCGCGGCACGATGGCGTCGCCGAACACGGTGATGACGATCGATCCGGTGCGCGACGGTTCGCGCTTGAGCTGTTCGACAATGCGGGCGAGCGGCTGCGGCATGCGTCAAGGCATAGCGTGTTTTGCGGATTCACGGAAATGGCGGCAAGCGCGGGCCTCATGGTTCGAGACGCGCGCAAGAACGCGCTCCTCACCATGAGGGTTCGAGACGCGCTCAGTCTGCTCCCTCGCCCCGTTCTTCACGGGGAGAGGGTTGGGGTGAGGGGCTGCCTCGGCAAATTCGCAAGATATGAGTACGCGGTGAGGGCCCCTCACCCGGATTGCTTCCGCAATCCGACCTCTCCCCGCAAGAGCGGGGCGAGGTAAGCAAGCACCCTCACCGATCCGGATATGGCGGTGTTGTTGGCGATTAATGTAGAAGCGCGCGCTCAGTCTGCTCCCTCGCCCCGTTCTTCACGGGGAGAGGGTTGGGGTGAGGGGCTGCCTCGGCAAATTCGCAAGATATGAGTACGCGGTGAGGCCCCTCACCCGGATTGCTTCCGCAATCCGACCTCTCCCCGCAAGAGCGGGGCGAGGTAAGTATAAGTGCCCTTACCGATCCGGATTCGGATACACCATGCTGCGCCAGCCGCTGCGGTCGAACGGGGTCCATTTGCCTTCCGGCTGGGCCAGACGATCGGCGACCGCGTAAACCGCGGCGGGATGATGGCCCATGCCGCAATGGCTGCTCTCGACCTCGATGCTTTCAGAGGTCGCGGTGGTCTGCTCCATGCAGCCCTGCCAGGCGCAGATGCCGTCGGTACGGCTGAAGATCGCGGTGGTCGGCACCGGCGGCGTGCCCGCCAGCGATCCGCCGAACCGCGTATCCTCTTCGTCGGCGCGGCGGCCGCTCGCCATTTCATAGACGCGCCAGGCGTTGGTCGCCTTGGGGCCGGCCGCGAACGGGCTGCCGAGCGTGATCACCGAGCGCACCCGCTCCGGCATCATCTTGGCGAGCTGGCGGGCGTAGAGACCGCCGAGACTCCAGCCGACGAGGCTGACTTTTCGGCCATGCGTGTCGTTCAATTCGTGGACCAGATCGACCATCGCGTGCTGCACGCCCTGGCGCAGGCCAAGATTACGGCCCTGGCGCCAGCCGCTGACGGCATAGCCCCGGCTTTTCAGAAAGCTGCGCAGCGGGCGCGTCGAAGTGTCGGAAGCGACAAGCCCGGGCAATACCAGTACCGGATGCCCGTCGCCTCGCGGCGCCAGACTCAGCAGCGGCAACGCCCCGAGGAAAGCGCCCAATTCGGAAATCGCGCGCCCCTCCAGAAACATCAGGGTTCTGGACGGCGGACGAAGCGACTGCGTAGCAACGGACATCATATCTCCTTCTCGGGCCGGCCCCTTACGTCTCGGCAGCCAGCCCAGGGTTCGATGGAATGCGCACCTGGTAGAATCGTTCCGCAACGCAACATTGTTTCTAAAAAGCTAAGGAACCGGATTTCTTCTTTCAACGGCCACTTCACACTTGTGACAACTAAAAGCGCTGACGTGATTAATTAGTCACACGAGCCGGAGCAGGTATTCGAGCGTGTAAAGCACCAATCCTGCAAGCCCGCCGATCAGCGAGCCGTTGAAGCGGATGTACTGCAGGTCGCGGCCGATGTTGATTTCGATCAGCGCAATCAACTGCCCCATGTCCCAGGATTTGACCTGATCGGAGATGAAGGTCGAGACGCCGCTCTTCTGTTCGGCGACCACGCTGCGCAGCACGGCCACCAGGCCCTGGTTGATTTCGGCGCGCATCTCGGCGTCGGCCGCCAGCGCCTCGCCGGCCGTTACGAACATCCGCACGAGATATTGCTCCAGCACCTGCGTCTCGCCTGACGCGCTGCGCTCGAAGAAGGAGCGCGCATTCTCCCAGATGTGGCGCGCGAGGCTGGTCAATTCGGGGCGCGCCAAAAGATCGCGCTTCAGCCCCTGGATGCGCTCGGCGTAGGCCGGATCGGTGCCGAGCCGATCGACGAAGGTCAGCACCATACGATCGAACTCGTCGCGGAACGGATGTTTGGGATCGTTCCGGACTTCCTCGAAGAAAGCGCTGGCGGACGCCACGATCTTGTTCACCAGAAACTTGTCCGCGCGATAAAGTTTTAAAAGCGTCGGCAATTCGGCGCGGATCTTTTCGCGAATCATCGCCATGGTTTCGGCCTGCGTCATGGTCTGATGCACACCGCGCAGAAGATCATCGAGCAAGCCCTGATGGCGGCCCTCCTTCACGAAGGCGCGCAGCGTGCCGGCGGCGAGCGGCGCCAGATCGATCGACATCAATTGCGCGGTGATGCGGCGGCTGACAAAAGTCATCAGCCCGGAATTCTCCGTCGCGGCCACCGCTTCCGGCAACAGCCGCAACGCAAAGCGCGCGAGATCCTCGCTGCGCTTGCGGTCGCGCAGCCAGTCGGCGATGAACGCGCCGAAATCGATCTGGCGCAGTTTGGCTTCAACCGGAGCCGCCTCGAGGAAATGCACCTCAATGAATTCGCCGAGCTTGTCGGCGATGCGGTGCTGGTTGCTCTGGATGATCGCGGTGTGCGGGATCGGCAGTCCCAACGGCCGGCGAAACAAGGCAACAACCGCGTACCAGTCGGCGAGGCCGCCGATGGTAGCGGCCTCCGCAAAGGCCGCGACGAAGCCGAACGCGGGGTGGATCGGCAACAGCGCCCTGGTTGCAATGAAGATCGCAAACGTCGCCGCCAGCACCAGCGTCGCCAGCAGCTTGACGCGGCGCAATTCCGCGGCGCGCTGCGCGTCGGCAGGCGTGTCGATGACGAAGCTGGCGGGGATGGGCATGGCGGCTTTCGAATTGAAGGCTGCTCTTATATAAGTACCACACACACGGACGTCATCCTGAGGTGCGCGCACTTCCTTGCGCGCCTCGAAGGATGGCCGCAGGCGCCGTCGCCCGTGGCCATCCTTCGAGGCTCGCCGAAGACGGCTCGCACCTCAGGATGACGGCGGCGCTTCAGCCAAAAAGAAGGCCCGCCTAAAGCGGGCCTTCCAAAACGGCAGTTGGCAGATCGCGATCAGGCGGTCTTGCTGTAGACCTTGGAGAAGTTGTCCTGAGCGGTCTTGGCGCTGTCGGCGACGAGCTTGCCGAGATACTCGGTGGTGGCCTTTGCCCGCGAGACGAACACTTCGCCACGCGCACGGACCATGTCCGACTGGATCTGGGCGGCTTCGCTCAGCGACTTGGCCGAAGCGAGCTTGTCGATGCCGGCGAAGAACGCTTCCGCGTCCTGATAGAACGCCTGCTGGATGGTGCGGCTGATCTTGGCGGCCTCGGAAACCGAACCGGCAACGGCGGTCTCGATGGCGGCGGTCACCTTCTCGGAGCCGGCATGCATGTCGGCGGCGCGAACCTTGGCGGTCTCGGCCTGCTTCTTCACGAACTCACGGGCGGCTTCCGGAACTTCGAGGTTCTGGAGCTTGGTGAACGCCTCGGTGACGGGCGCGAAGGCTTCCTTGACGGTGTTCAGCACGGAATTGGTTTCGGTGGTCATTGGGGTCTCTCCATCCTCAGGTTTGAGCTATGGGCTCACCCCGTCCGGAATGGCCCGGGGCGAGATCGTTGTGCCATAGTTAATGTTGCGACGCAACATCGATGTTGCACCGCGACATCACAAACTCGTGATAAGCCTTAACGGCAGGCGGTTTGCCTAGGGAAAGGGCGAAAGTTCCACTTTAGTCTTAGTGTTGGAGGGGGAATTGGCCGCTACACGGGACGATTTTTGCGAGCCGGAACAGACCCTTGCTTTCTTTGCATGGGGTTGTTTTCGCAGTTTTGTGCCTGATGCCGGACGGCACCCTTGGTGCTGGACGGCCGGTTCTTAGTGCTGGACGGCGCCTGGAAGCCCGTACGCCTCCATCTGGGCCCGGACCTGCGCCACATTGTGCCCGAGCACGACGATGTCGTGCTTCCTGCCGTCGACGTCCCGGACATGGTCGCGCAACAGGGCCTCGGCCTTGAAGCCGAGGCTCTCGAACAGCGCGATCGCCGCCTGCTGGTCGACGGTCATCTGCACCGAGAGCTTTTCCAGCCCGGCGCCTAGCGCCAGCGCAAAGGTCTCCTGCGACAGCGCCCGGCCGACGCCCTGCCCGCGCACGTCCTGCGACACCACCATCCGGATCTCGCCGACATGGGGCGACCACGAATGCGGATCGCGCACCAGCGTGCCGCAACCGACCACCGCGCCGCCCTTCACCGCCAAGAGGCTCGTGATCTGGCCGCGCTCGATCTCGTTGACCCAGGCGGACAGCACCTTGGGCTGACTGATGTTGCGCGGCAGGAACAGCAAATCATGCGTCGGCAGTTTCTGCGCGAAGGCGAGCACGGCCGGCTCGTCGGCGCGGCCCATCAGGCGGAATTCGATCTCGCCGGCGTCGGTCTTGACGTGGCGCGGATAGGAACGTGTTTCACTCATGTTGATCTCTTACCTAACCAGTTGTCCAGTTTCGGCCACAGCCGCTTGATCGCGTTGGCGCCGGCGACGACGCTGACGTGGCCGCCCTTCAGAATCACCTCTTCCTTGTCGGACGAGCCGACCTTGGCGATCAAATGCTTGGCCGCGTCGTAGGGCACGATGTGGTCGTGCTCGGCGACCGCATGCAGGATCGGCACCTTGATGTCGGCGATATTGGCCGTCCGTCCGCCGACGCTCATGGTGTCGTTGTAGAGCTTGTTGTCCCACATCAGGTCTTTTGTAATCGTGCGAAAATACTCGCCGGCCAGCGGCAAGGTGTCGGTGCCCCAGCGATCCATCATCCGGTAGGCCTTGACGTATTCGTCGTTCCAGATGTTTTCCCATAACTGCACCTGGCTGGCGGCACGCGACGCCGGCCGCAGCATCTCGAACGACGACAGGATCATCTCGGGTGGCACATTGCCGACACTGTCGACGAGGCGATCGACGTCGAAATAGCGCCGGTCCGAGAAATTCGAGAACAGCTTCATCTCGCGGAAATCGATCGGCGTGGTGAAGCAGATCAGGTTCTTCATCGGCCCGTCGTTGAAGATCGAGCCGTAGAGCAGCGACAGCACGCCGCCGAAGCAATAGCCGATCACGGTGACGTCCTGCTCGCCGGAATCCTGCTGCACCCGGCGGACGCAATCCGGAATGAAGTCGAGGACGTAGTCCTCCATCCCCAGACGTTTCTCCTCCGGCTTCGGCGCGGTCCAGTCCAGCATGTAGACGTCGTAGCCGCGCTTCAGCAGGAACTCGATGAAACTCTGGCCCGGCACCATGTCGAGGATGTAGCCGCGGTTGGTGGTCGCCATCACGATCAGGATCGGCACCCGGTAGATTTCGTCCGCGACGGGCCGGTAGTGATAAAGATTCATGGTGCCGCGAACCGCCAGAATGTCCTTTGGCGTCGAGCCCAGCGCGGGGCCGGACGAGGCGATGTATTCGACACCCTTGATGCTGCGCTGGATCGCGCGCTGCACCTCGGACTGGATCCGCTCCGGGATCGATGCCAGATCGAGGCCTGCGGACTTGAGACCAGCGCCGGCGTTCATTTTTGCTCTCCCTCGGGCGGACGTTTGGTGCGCGGCGGCCGCGCCGCGCCATAGCCGCCTTCCGGCGCCAGCGAATTGTGATGGATCTGGTGCAGCATCGCCTTGATCTCGTTGAGCTGACCTTCGATTCCCTGAATCCGCTCGGCCATGCCGACCAGTTGCGACCGGCTCGGCAGGTTCATGCTGACGAGATATTTCTCCATCATCTCGCCGAGCTGTTTTTGCGCGCCCGCCGTGGCGCCGCCGACCTGATTCATCACCTTGGAAAATTCGGGCGAAGCCATCGCCTGGTTGGCAAAGGAGTTGAACCCCTTCTCCATCTCCCCGATCATGGTCTGCCAGATCACGGCAGGATCATTGCCTTTGTCGGCCATTGGCGCCCTCCATTGGTTACGAGCGCTTTGCTACGCCTCGGATATTATTCGCCATACGACACCGTTGCGGCTTGCTGGTCAACCGGATCAAATGGTTACCGCGGCGGTGCACCGCCTTCTGCAATGCGGTAAACCGTGGCATACCGTTCTTAGCTAGATACCATCAAAGGATCGCCGCCGTGACGCTTGCCCATCAGCCGCCGCAGATCGCCCACGCCAATGGCATCGACATTTGCTACGAAATCTTCGGAGACGCCGGCGCGGAGCCGCTGCTGCTGATCATGGGCCTCGGCGCCCAGATGATCCATTGGGACGATGAGTTCTGCCGCCAGCTCGCCGCGCGCGGCTTTCGTGTCATCCGTTTCGACAACCGCGACATCGGCAAATCCTCCCGCATGACCGGCGGCAAGCGCCTGACCGCGTTCGAATTGCTCAAGCTCAAATTCCTCAAAATCCCGGTCGCCGCGCCCTACAAACTGATCGACATGGCCGAGGATACTGTCGGCCTGATGGATGTGCTCGGCATCAAGTCGGCGCATCTGGTCGGCGCATCGATGGGCGGCATGATCGCCCAGGAGGTCGCGATCTCGTTTCCGTCGCGGGTGCGCTCGCTGACCTCGATCATGTCGACAACAGGCGATCCCAAAGTGCCGGGACCGACCCGCGAGGCCGCCGCGATGCTGATGGCGCCGCCGCCAGCGACCAGGGAAGAGTATTTCGAGCGCTTTGCCAAGACCTGGAAGGTTTTGCGCGTCGGCTCGTTCCCGGAAGATGAGGCGGCCGACCGCTCGCGCGCCGAACGCACCTATGAGCGCGGCCTCAACCCGGCCGGCGTCGGTCGCCAGCTGCGCGCGGTGCTCGCCTCCGGCAGCCGCAAGGCACGGCTCAGCGCGGTGAAGGCGCCGACGCTGGTGATTCACGGCACCGTCGATCCGCTGGTGCGGCCCGAGGGCGGCAAGGACACCGCGGCCTCGATCCCCGGCGCAAAACTTGTGATGATCGACCGCATGGGCCACGCGCTGCCGATCCCGATGTGGCCGCAGATCATCGACGCCATCGACAAGCATGCCCATGGCGCGGCGGCGAAGGCGGCTTGATCCGGTTACTTCGAGGTGACTTCTTCCGGCCACCGGGCTCGAGCACTATAGACGGCACAGCGATATCGACAGATGGAGCCTGAACATGGATCTTGTCCTCCGGCCACGCATAGCCTTGGCCGCCGTCATGCTGTTAGTCCTCGCCTCCCCCAGCGCCTGGGCCGCCGATGCGAAGCAGGAAGCCAATCGAAAGGCCGTGCTTGAATTCTATGAGAAGGGGCTGAACCAGAAGGATGCCGACGGGGCGATCGCCTATATGGGCGACCGCTATGTCCAGCACAATCCGAACGCCGCCGATGGCCCCGAGGGATTCCGCAAGTTCATCGGATTCCTGCGCGAGAAATTCCCGAACTCGCGCAGCGAGATCAAGCGCTCGTTCGTGGACGGCGATTACGTCATCCTGCATGTCCACGCCGTTCGCGAGCCCGGCACGCGGGGGAGCGCAATCATCGACATCTTCAAGCTGGAGAACGGCAAGATCGTCGAGCATTGGGACGTCGTGCAAGCCATCCCCGAGAATCCGGCGAACAGCAACACGATGTTCTGAGGTCGGACTGTAGGGTGGGCAAAGGCGCGCTTGCGCCGTGCCCACCATCTATCGTTACGCAGAACGATGGTGGGCACGCGGCGCCTGTCATCGGGCGCGCATTCGGGCGACCCGGTGGCTTTGCCCACCCTACGAATTGAAACTCAGCTCTTCGTTGCGATCCAGATGACATGACGCGCACCGCCGCCTCGGCCTGTCGCGCGCACGGCAACTTCATTCACATCGAAACCGGCAGCACGCAGCCGTTTTGAAAACGGCGCGTTGGGGCCGGACGACCAGACCGCGAGGACTCCGCCGGGGCGAAGCGCAGTGTGCGCCGCGCTCAATCCGGCTGAACTGTAAAGCCCGTCATTGGTTTTCCGGGTCAGGCCTTCCGGACCGTTGTCGACGTCGAGCAGAATGGCATCGAATTTCGATCGGCTGGACCGGATGATTTCGGTGACGTCGACTTCCTGAATGCTGACGCGCGTATCGTTCAGGCTGCCGCCAAAAATCTCCGCCATCGGGCCTCGCCCCCAGGCCACGACGGCCGGCACCAGTTCCGCCACCACGATCCGCGCCCCGGCGCCGAGCACCGCAAGCGCGGCGCGCAGCGTAAACCCCATGCCCAATCCGCCGATCAGCAGATGCGGCGTCTTGTTCGCCTCCAGCTTCTTGACCGCGAGAGTCGCGAGCGCGGCTTCGGAGCCAGAGAGGCGGCTGTTCATCAGCTCGTTGGTGCCGAGCATGATGGAGAACTCGGCGCCGCGCTTCATCAGGCGCAGTTCCGCGTCAGTGCCTGGAACATGCGCGGTGTCGATTTTTTCCCAGGGAATCATGTGGGAGTTCTAGCACACGATTATAGATTGCTGTCGTCCCTGCGAACGCAGGGACCCATACCGCGTGATCTGTCGATAGGGCAGCACGGCAGAGACCATTCGCAAAATTTCCGCCGGTGGCTATGGGTCCCTGCGTTCGCAGGGACGACGGATGAGAGACTATCCCCCCGCCCATACATCGAGCACATAGCGGTTCCTGGCTCCGAGATCGTCGATCCAGCGCACGCCTGCATCCGCATCGGCACCGCTGCGCTCGCGATAGATCGACACCAACGCTGCCTTGACGTCCGGCTCCATTTTGCCGCCGTCGCCGCAGACATAGACGATCGCGCCCTTCTCGATCAGGTCCCACACCTGATCCTTCTGCGCGGCGACGAGGTGCTGCACATAGGTCTTCGGTCCATCCGCGCGCGAGAACGCGGTGTGCAGCTCGGTGACGCCATCGGCGGCGAACCCTTTCAATTCATCCGCGTAGAGAAAGTCCTGCTCGGGATGGCGGCAGCCGAAGAACAGCATCGCCGCGCCCAGGCTTGCGCCCTTGGCCTTGCGGTCGGCGCGCTCCTGCAGGAAGCCGCGGAATGGCGCCAGCCCGGTGCCGGGGCCGATCATGATGATCGGCACCGAGGCATCGTCCGGCAGGCGGAAGCCGGCCTTGGTTTCGCGCACCGTGGCATGGATGGTGTCGCCGGCGCGGCGGCCGGCGAGATAGTTCGAGCAGACGCCCTTGTAGACGCCGCGGCCCGAACTTGCGGGCGCTTCGACCACGCCGACGGTGACGCTGCAGCGCGACCCATCGCCCGCCGGTGACGACGAGATCGAATAATAACGCGGCGCCAGCAGCGACAGCATTTCGAGATAGGCGTGGAACGGCAGCTCGCAGGCCGGATATTCCTCCAGCACGTCAAATACCGATTTGCGCTTTCCGAGAACATCGCTGCGGTAAAGTTCAGTGGAGGCGGCATCATCGCCGACATAGGCCAGCAGTTTCGGCTTGGTCATCGGGCAGCGCGTGTGCTCCGACATGATCTGGATCTGCTTGCGGGTCGCGATCTGCTGCAACTCGACGAACTCGGTCAGCAAACGCCCGACCGACACGGCATGGCCGGTCGGCAGTTGCGCGCGGCGGCCTTCGGCGACCGCAAGCCTGATCTGGTCCGCGGGCAGGAAGCCGAAGCGGCGCGCGACGGAATCGACCAGCGCCGGATCGTTGCGCGGCACCACGCTGAGGTGATCGCCGACGCGGTAGGAAATGCCCGGCGGCAACTGCACCTCGATATGCCGGGTCGAGCGGTCGGAGGGATTGGCGCCGGATCTGTTCTGCAGTTCGGAATTGAGCTGCACCTTCATCGGCGAGACGCCGCCCTGCGCCACGATGACGTTGACCGCGGTCGGCGCCACCGGCTCGATCGTGTACAGCGGCGCGTCGTCGGCGCTGCGGGTGAAAGTCGACGCGAGACCGAATTCCTTGGTGGCCGCGGCCGCGGCGGCGGCGAACCATTTCTCGAACTGGCCATCGAGATCGCTGCGGGCATCGCCCTCGCCGCGCCCATGGACGCTGCGCGCGCCATGCGCGGCCATTTGTTCGTCGATCATGCGCGGCACCGACTGATAGGTTGCCGCCCAGTCGCTGTTGCCGCAGCCGAACACCGCGTAGCGGACTTTGGCCAACGCATCCTTGGCCAGGTCACTGCCCAGCCATTTGACGAACTGCGTGGCGTTGTCGGGGGCGGCGCCATTATAGGAGGCGCAGAAGATCAGGACGCCGCCCTGCTCCGGCAGCTTGCCGACGTAATCATCGAGCGCGCCGAGTTTGGTCGCAAAGCCGTTGACCTCGGCAAGGTCGGCGACGCGGGTCGCGAGTTCTTCGGCGGTACCGAGGTTGGAGCCGTAGAGCACCAAAAGCGGCGTGTTGTGACCGGGGCGGTGGCGGGCTGGCGCTGCCGCCGTGTTCGAGGCCGCGACCGCTGCGGCCGCGCGACCGGCGAAGGCACCACGATCCCTGTCAGCGCGCGGCCGCACCTTGATCTTGAAACCGTCCGGCTTGATCGTCAGCGTCTCTTTCAGATGCATCTGATAGCGGTTAATGTCGATGAGCTTGAAGCGCTGCAGGATCATGCCGATCGCCAGCGCCGCCTCGTGCATCGCAAAGCCGCGCCCGATGCAGGCGCGCTGGCCGTTGCCGAACGGTTTCCAGGCGTTGACCGGGCGCCTGGCTTCGGCCTCGCGGCTGAAATTCTCCGGATCGAACGCGTCCGGGTTCGGGCCCCAGACGCTGGGATCGCGGTGCAACGCCATCACCAGGATGGTGACGAAGGTGTTCTTCCTCAGCTTGTACTTGCCGCCGATGGTCTCGTCCTGGAGCGGGGCGATGCCATAGGCCGGCGCCGGCGGCCATAGCCGCAGCGCCTCCTTCAGGATCTGCGTGATATAGGTCAGCTGCGTGACCTGCTGATAGGTCGGCCGCGCCTCGATGTCCGGGCCGAGCACGCGGTCGACCTCCTCATAGGCCTTCTTCAGCACATCGGGATGCTTGAGCAGCGCATAGAGCGTGCACGAGAGCAGTCCGCTGGTGGTCTCATGCCCCGCGATCAGGAAGGTGTTGATCTGGTAGCGGATGTTGACGTCGTCGAGCTGCTCGCCGGTGGCGCGGTCGACGCCGGTCATCATGGCGCCGAGCATGTCCTTCTTGCCTTCGGCGGCCTCCGCGTTGCCGCGGCGCTCGGCGATGATCTCGTCGACCATCTTGTTCATGAAGGCGACGTCCTGGGCAAGGTCGCGGCGACGCTTCTGCAGCCACAGGCCTTCGAGCGGCAGGCCGCGCGTCATCATGATGGTCTCGAGCGAGCGCACCAGCGATTCCACGAACGGATGATAGTCGCGGCGATAGAACGAGTTGAAACGGTAGTCGAAGCCGCACAGACCGATGGTGTCGAGCGTCAGCGCCGTCATGTCATGGACGACGTCGATTTCCTCGTCGCCGTTCAGCCGCTCCCACTTCTTGACCAGCTGTTCGGCGATGTCGACCATGCTCGCATGATAGGATTGCATCGCGCGGTTGCCGAACGGCTGCAGCAGGATGTTATGCGCCTTGCTCCAGTTCGGCTCCGACGTGTCGGCGGTGAACAGGCCGTCGCCGCCGACCGCGCGCACCCGGCGCAATGAGCCGCGCACCGCCTTGTCGAAGCGCTTCTCGTCGGAGAGCTCGTCGATGAGGTCGTGACCGGACACGATGACGAGCGGCGCGCCCATCATGTCGAGCCAGAAGATCGGCCCGAGCTCCTTGGTCAGCCGCACCAGATGCTGCACCGGCGCGTTCGGATCCAGCGACAGCATGTTGCCGACGACGGGCTTTTTCGGCGGATGCGGGATCGGATCGAGTTTGTTCGGCGACGCCATTGCGATATTACCCCTGCCTCGTCTTGTTTTGAACAACGCGCAACGCTCTCACCCCGTAATTGCGAGCGAAGCGAAGCAATCCATCGCACCGCAAAGAGAAAGAATGGATTGCTTCGCTTCGCTCGCAATGACGACCGGAGAGAGCCGTCGTATCACCCAAACCGCTTCCTGCGCCATTCGATCAGCTTGGCGCTGACCTCGTCCGGCTTTTCCTGTTGCGTCCAATGGCCGCTGTCGCGCACCAGGTATTTCTCCAGATCGGGAACGATCTTTTCCATGCCATCGGCCGACGACGGCGGCAGCACATGGTCGTTCTCGGCCATGATCATCAGCGCCGGCACCTTCACCGTGTGATCGATCCCGGCCGAACGCTGCCAGTTGCGCGACATGTTGCGGTACCAGTTGATGCCGCCGGTGAAACCTGACTTCGTGAACGTATCGACGAACACCTTCTTCTCTTCCGGCGACAGGATTGGTGTCCGCGGGTCATGCTTGGCGTCGTAACCCGCAATCATCTGCGGAAACGCCAAATTGAGTCGCGGTGAAGCACCGACGCCGGCGACCACCTGGTCAGCGGGTGTGTCGGCGGGCCGCGGCACCGGCTTGCGCATGAAGGCGTCAAACGTCTGCTCGACCCGGCTGCCGAAGATCTTGTCGGGCTCGCGGGCCGGATCCTGGAACTGCACGATGTACATGCTGTCGCCGAACCGCTTGCGGAACAGCTCGATCGGATCGGCCGGCGCGCGATCATGATGCGGCGTGTTGATGCCGATCACGCCAGCGACGCGGTCGATGTGGCGGAGCGGCATCTGCCAGATGATGAAGCCGCCCCAGTCGTGGCCGACGAAGATCGCCTTGTCGATCTTCAGATGGTCCATCAGGCCGACCAGATCGCCGGTGAGGTGCTCGATGTCATAGGCTTCGACCGGCTCTGGCCGGTCGGTCGAACCATAGCCGCGCTGGTCCGGCGCGATCACCCGGATTCCGGCCTCGCTTAGCGCCTTGATCTGGTGACGCCAGGAGAACGCGATCTCCGGCCAGCCATGGCACAGTATGACCGGCGGCTTGTCGGTCTTCGGCCCGGCCTCGTAATAACCCATGCGAATACCGTTCGTCTCAGCGAACTGCAGCTGCGGCATTTCAATCATCGCAAAAATCCTATTCAGCCGCGCTGGTCATCGTCGGCGGCGGCGCATAGGCCGCCTCCAGCGCTTCAAACTCCAGCGGAAGCATGTCGCACAGAACCTGGACATGCGGGATGATGTTGGCACCGGCGATGAAGCCGAAATCGAGCTGGTCGCGATAGCTCTGCACGGTGATGTTGAGCGCGAGCCCGTGGGTCGAGATCGACACCGGGAAGATGTGCAGCAATTCCGCGCCTGCCGCGTACAAGGTTTGCCGCGGCCCCGGCACGTTGGAAACGGTGATGTTGGCCGCCGGCGGCAGCACGTCGGAGAGATTCGAGCGGCTGTAGAGCAGCGCCAGGATCTGCACCACGATCGGCGCGCCCAGCATCGAGATGTTGGAGACCTGCGGCATCAACGCACGCAGCGGATGCGACATCTCCTTGGACTTGGTGGATTGCGCGATGATCGCCTCCAGCCGCCCCTTGGGATCCTCGAGGTTGGTGGCGATCGAGCAGATCATGCCGAACACCTGGTTGTTGGCCTCGGTGTTGCCCTCCTCGCGCAGCGAGATCGGCACTGCGGCGGTCAGCGACTTGGTTGGCAGCGCGCCCTGCTGCTGCAGATAGCGGCGGACCACACCGGAGGACAGCGCCAGTACGACGTCGTTGAGCTTGCCGCCGGAAGCTTTCGCCACCGCCTTGGCCCGCGACAGCGAGATCGAGGTGCCGGCAAAGCTGCGCTCGGACGAGATCGCCTTGTTCAGGATGGTCGGCGGCGACACCATGCTGGCGATGCTGTCGCGCGATTTCGGATCGGAAATCTTGCCGATCACTTCGGAAACGCTCTTGAGCATGGTCGGCACGCTGGCGGCAAACTTCACCGCGCTTTCGATCTGGAACATGGCGTTGTCGAACAGGATCGATCCGAGGTCGCTCTTGCCCGAACGCGGCAGTTCCAGGCCCTTCGGCGCCGCCGAGGAATCGAACGGCTGCCGCCAGAGCTGCTGATAGGAATCGATCAGGTTGGCGGCGATGTCGCGCGGCTCTTGCGCGACCTTGCGCGCCGTCGGCGGCTCGACCTTTCGCGGCACCGGCGTCAAATCGTAGATCATGTTGGTGAGCGCTGCCCCGGCGCCGCCGTCGATGCAGGCGTGGTGCATCTTGGAGTAAAGCCCAATCTCGTTGTCCTTCATGCCTTCGAAGACGTAAAACTCCCAGAGCGGACGGGCACGGTTGAGCAGCTTGGCATGCATCCAGCCGACGATGCGCTCCAGCGTCGCGCGGTCGTACGGCGCCGGCAGGCTGCCGCGGAAAATATGGCGGTCGATGTCGAACTGGTCGTCCTCGACCCAGGACGGATGATCGATGTCGAGCGGCGCCTTTTCAAGGCGCGCTTTCAGGATCGGCGCGAGGTGCAGTCGCGAGCCAATCATCGCCTTGAAATCTTCGAAGAAGTTGCCGTTGTAATTCTCGGGCAGGCGGAAGATCGCCATGCTTCCGACATGCATCGGCATTTCCGGCGTTTCCAGATACAGAAACGACGCGTCCATTGAGGACAGCTTTTTGGCGTCAGTCATGTTTTCCTCCCGCAGAGATCACGCGACGCTCTTATTGGCGCTTCTGGCGTTCAGACGGTCCTGAAGCCGGGATTGCGTACCCCGGTCTTCAAGGACGTTGGTCAGGATAGTGCATTTTCCGGAGCCCCATATGCAATGGCAAACGGCCCTGACCGATCAAATTGCTTAAATTCGCCTTCCGGCTGCGCCAGACGGTCGGCCACCGCCCACAGGGCGGCCGGGTTCACGCCAAGCCCGATATGGCTTGCGAGATGCACCTCGATATTTTCGGCCGTGCTGGAGGGACGCAACAGGCTGGTACGCCAGTTCACGATCCCATCGGTGCGGGAATAGATCGAGGTCACGGGCACCGGCAGGTCGCCGGCGATGGCTTCCCTGATCTCCGGGTTGTCGTTGATGCCTTCCCCCGACAGCGCCTCGTACAGCCGCGTGGCATTGGTCGCAGTGATGTCGTTGGCAAACGGACTTCCGAGCGTGATCACGGATCGTACCATGTCCGGCAGTTGCACTGCGAGATCGCGTGCGTAGATGCCGCCGAGACTCCAGCCAATGATGCTGACCTTTCGCCCCGTGGTGTCGTGGATTTGCCTCAACAGGTCGCGCAACGCAGCGCGCTTGCTGGCGACGCCGCCGAAGTTGCGGCCCATTTTCCATGCATAGGAATCGTAGCCGAGCTCTTTCAGATAGCGCCGCATCGGCAACATCGACAGATCGCTGGCGAGAAATCCCGGCAGCGCCAGCACCGGATGACCGTCGCCCTTCGGGGCGCGCATCAATAAAGGCGAAAGCAGCAAGCTCGAATTCAGTTCGAACACGCTTCTTGCTTCGGCGAGCATCATGAACAGGCTCGGTGGACGAAGCTTGCGTCCTGCCGCCGGCGCGCCCTGCGCTGCCGCCGGCGCGTCCTCCGCAACGGCCACTATTTCTTGTCCTTCTTGGCCATGCCTCCGAGACCGGCCATGGTCACGAACATGTCCTGAAAGCGTTCGGCGATCTTGGGATCGAAGGTGAACCAGGATTGCAGCAGCGATTCCGGTGAGACCTTGTCGATGTTGGCCATCACCTGCTGCTGCATCTTGTCCATGACCGCGGTCTGCATCGGCGCGACGTCGGGAAGTCCGAAAAACTGCCGGGCCTCGAGCGGCGTGCAATCAATTTCGACATTTACCTTCATGGCCGCTCCTTGATTTTGTGGCTTGCCGCAGTATCGCCGTGACTGGCTGAGTCACGCAAGGACAAGACCGCCCCCCGGGGCCCCCATTTGCCGCATATGGTCAACCAAAACGTTCGACAGCAAAAGGGCTAGTATCGGCGAACGGGGTCTCGCCGGTCATCATTTCCGCCAGCAGCCGGCCGGTCGCGGGTCCGAGCGTCAGGCCGTGGTGCTGGTGGCCGAAATCGAACCACAAACCAGGATGGCGGGGCGCCTTCCCGATCACCGGCAGCATATCCGGCAAACAGGGCCGTGCCCCCTTCCACGGCTGGGCGTCGACCGGCTCTCCCAACGGAAACAGTCTATGCGCCTTTGGCATGGCCCGTTCGACCTGAACCGGCGTCGGCGGCGCGTCGCGGCGGGCCATCTCGGCGCCGGTGGTCAGGCGAATGCCGCGGTTCATCGGCGCCAGCAAAAAGCCCTGGTCGGCGTCCAGCACGGGGTGGTTGAGCACGGCATTGCCGCGCGGCGCCAAATGGATGTGATAGCCGCGCTTGACGTTGAGCGGGATCGAATAGCCCAGCGGGGCAAAGATCTGATCGGACCATGGGCCCATGGCGACGACGACTTCGCGCGCCGTGATCGATCCTTCGAGGGTTGCGACGCGCCACCGTGCGCCGGATTGTTCGAGCGTGCGCGCATCGCCGACCAGGAAGCGGCCGCCGTTGCGGCCGAACAGCGCCGCATAGGCCTTGGTGAGTCCGCCGGGATCGGGGACAAAGCCGGGATCGGGAAAGTGCACCGCACCGGCGAAATCGCCGGTCAGATTCGGCTCGCGCGCCGCGATCGCAGGCGCATCGAGGATATTGCCTGCGACGCCATATTGCCTGGCGCGTTCAAGTTCCTTCACCGCTTTTGTCAGCGTCGCGTCGGAACGATAGAGCTTGATCCAGCCGGTCCGGCGCAACAACTCCGGCACGTTGGCTTCCGCAATCAGCGCCTCATGCTCGACCAGGCTGCGCTGGATCAGCGGCAGTTCGGCCATTGCACTGTGCAGCGCACGCTCGGGCGAAGAGGCCAGGAAGTAGCGTACCAGCCAGGGCAGGAACGATGGCAGATCGCCGAAATGATAGCGCAGCTGCGGCGTGCGATTGGTCGCGTATTGCAGGATCTGGCGCAGATCCCGGGGGAACATGTAGGGAAAGACCGACGCGCATTCGATCAGCCCGCCATTGCCGTAGCTGGTTTCCTCGCCGGCGAGTTCGTGCCGGTCGATCAGGACCGTGTCGCGGCCCTTTTTTTGCAGGTGCAGGGCGGCGCCGACGCCGACCATGCCCGCTCCCAACACAAGAACGTCGGCCTTCAGTTCCGCCATCCGGCACTCCGAAAGTTTAATGTGACGCAATCGCGCCCACAGTTAAAGGTGAAGCTACTCATTGCCGCATCGCGGCGCAAACCGGTCCGCTCAACAAGGAGATCGCGCTTGCGCGGCGGCTGGACTTTGGCAACATGGATCGGCAATATCCGCCGTCGTTTGCGGAATTGGGGCTGATCAAAGCGGGGATATCCAACAAATGTCGGTACGTCAGAGTTTGCTTGCAGCGGCTACGGTTACAATGCTCGGCTTTGCGGCTGCGCCGGCATCGGCCCAGAGCCTGCGCTACGCCAACCAGGGCGACCTCAAATCGCTGGATCCGTACACGCTGAACGAAAGCACCACCCACGCCCATCTCGGACATGTCTTCGAAGGCCTTACCGCCCGCGACAAGGACCTGAAGATCATCCCCGCGCTGGCGGAGAGCTGGGAAACGCCGGAGCCGACCCGCTGGCGGTTCCACCTGCGCAAAGGCGTCAAATTCCATAACGGCGACCCCTTCACCGCCGACGATGTGGTCTTCTCGGCCGAGCGGGTTCGGGCCAAGGGCTCGAACCTTCCCACCCGCATTCCGTCCGATGCCAAGGTCGTCAAGGTCGACGACCACACCGTGGATTTCATCCTGACCTCGCCAAATCCCATTCTACATTCGCAATGGGATACCTGGTACATCATGGACAAGAAATGGGCCGAGGCGAACAACTCGATCGCTCCAACTCCAGTGGCGGCAACTTCGCCCAGTTTTGCCTCGCTCAACGCCAATGGCACCGGTCCGTTCTCCGTCGAAAGCCATCAACCCGGCGTCAAGACCGTCTACAAGGCCAATCCGAATTGGTGGCGCAAGCCCGAGCACAATCTGAAAGAGATCGTCTTCACGCCGATCGGCTCGGCCGCCACGCGCGTGGCCGCCCTGCTGTCGGGCGAAGTCGACGTCATCGAGCCGGTTCCGATCCAGGATATCACACGCGTGGAGTCCAGCCCCAACGCCCAGGTGCTGAAGGGACCAGAACTTCGCACCATCTTTCTCGGCATGGACACACTTCGCGATGAATTGCTGTATTCCAACATCAAGGGCAAGAACCCCTTCAAGGACGTTCGCGTCCGCGAGGCGTTCTACAAGGCAATCGATGTCGAGCTGATCAAGACCCGCGTGATGCGCGGCCTTTCCACGCCATCGGCGCTGATGATCGCACCGCAATTATTTGCACTGTCAAAAGATTTCACGCGGCCGAAATTCGATCCCGACGGCGCCAAGAAGCTTCTGGCCGAAGCCGGCTACCCCGACGGTTTCGAAGTCAGCCTAGACTGCCCCAACGACCGCTACGTCAATGACGCCCCAATCTGCCAGGCGATCGTCAGCATGCTGGCCCGGATCGGCGTCAAAGTTGACCTCCTCGCGCAACCCAAGGCGCAGTACTTCGCCAAGGTTCTCAAGGCGGGCGGCTATCAGACGTCGTTCTTTCTGTTGGGCTGGACTCCCGGAACTCTCGATTCCCATAACGTGCTCTACGACGTTATCGGCTGTCGCGACAACCCCAAGAGTTCGCGCGGGGAAAACAATCTCAGCGGATATTGCAACAAGGAAATTGACGCCCTCACCGACAAGATATTGCAGGAAGCCGACACCACCAAGCGTGATCAGTTGATCAAGAGCGCTTACGCGATCCTCGACAAGGATTTCGGTTACATCCCGCTGCATCAGCAGGCGCTGGCCTGGGGCGTGTCCAAAAAAGTCAAGCTGAGCCAGCGCGCCGACAATCAGGTCCTGCTCTACTGGGCGACCAAACAGGACTAGTCAGGCCTCAACACCGGGTCCCGACGGCTTAGCGGCTTCCGGGACTTTTCGCTTTCAGGCGGCAGCGACGTCCGCCGCCGTACCGAAAGAGCAGTGAAAGGAATACATGCTCGCTTTCACTCTTCGCCGCGCGATCCAGGCCATCGGCGTCATGATCGCGGTCGGGGTCATCTCGTTCTCGATGTTCCGTTTCGCCGGCGACCCCGTCAACCAAATCGTTTCGCTGGATACGCCGGCCGCTGAGCGCGAGGCGGTGCGCAAATCGCTCGGTCTCGACGATCCAGTGCCGGTGCAGTTCGCGCGCTATTTCGGCAACGCCGTGCAGTTCAAGTTCGGGGTGTCCTATCAGTTCCGCCAGCCGGTCTCCAGCCTGCTCGCAGAACGGATGCCCGCGACACTGGAGCTCGCGATCTGCGCGACGATCTTCGCGATGGTGTTCGGCATCCTGATGGGGGTTTATTCGGCGCTCAAACGCGACACCGTGCTTGCCAAAATATTCCAGGCCGTATCGCTGATCGGAATCTCGCTGCCGACCTTCCTGATCGGCATTCTCCTGATCTATCTGTTCTCGGTGACGCTGGGCTGGCTGCCCTCGTTTGGCCGCGGCGATGTCGTGCGGGTCGGCTGGTGGACCACGGGCCTGCTGACGCTTTCCGGCCTCAAGGCGCTGATCCTGCCGTCGATCACGCTCGGCCTGTTCCAGCTGACGTTGATCATGCGGCTGGTGCGCGCTGAAATGCTGGAAGTCCTCCGCACCGATTACATCCGCTTCGCGCGGGCGCGCGGCCTGACCACGCGCGCGATCCATTTCGGTCATGCGCTCAAGAACACCCTGGTTCCCGTCATCACCGTGGCGGGGTTGCAATTTGGCTCGGTTATTGCATTTGCGATCATTACCGAGACCGTGTTCCAGTGGCCGGGCATGGGGTTGTTGTTCGTGCAGGCTGTGCAAAACGTCGATATTCCGATCATGGCGGCCTACCTGCTGATGGTGTCGCTGATCTTCGTCACCATCAATCTGGTGGTCGATATCCTCTACACCGTCGTCGATCCGCGCCTGCGCTCGACGATCCGCCGTCCGGCTTGAAGCGAGATAGATTATCGATGTCCGACGCCGTCGTCCCCCACCGAGCCGAGCCGAGCGCAGCCGTTGCGCGCGCCGGCACGGGCTGGTTCAGACGCGCGCTGGACAGCGACATCTTCTATTCGTTCCGCCGTTCCAAGCTGACGATGGTGGCGGCGGCCGTTACCATGCTGTTTTTCCTGCTGGCGATCTTCGCCTCGGTTCTCTCGGTTCAGAACCCGTTCGATCCGGCGCAGCTTCAACTGATGAATTCGCGCATTTCGCCGCTGTGGACGGCCGACGGCCAAAGCCCGTTCCTGCTCGGCACCGACGAGCAGGGCCGCGACGTGTTCTCCGCCATTCTCTACGGGCTGCGGATTTCGCTTGTCGTCGGCGTGCTCGGTGTCGTCTTCGCCGGCGCGCTCGGCATTACGCTCGGGCTGATCGCGGGCTATGTCGGCGGCGCGGTCGATGGACTGATCATGCGCATCGCCGACGTGCAACTGACGTTTCCGGCGATCCTGATCGCGCTCCTGGTCAACGGCGTCGCCAAGTCGGTGTTCGGCAACCGGCTCGACGCCATGAGTACGCTGGTGGTGCTGGTGATCGCGATCGGCTTAAGTTTCTGGGTGCAGTATGCCCGCACCGTGCGCGGCTCCGTCATGGTCGAGAAGAACAAGGATTATGTTGCAGCCGCCCAATTGATCGGGCTGCCCGCCCCCATCATCATGCTGCGTCACGTGCTACCGAACACAATGGGGCCGATCCTGGTGATAGCCACCATCAACCTCGCGCTCGCCGTCATTACGGAAGCCACCCTGTCCTTCCTCGGGGCCGGGATGCCCGATACCATGCCATCGCTGGGCACGCTGATCCGGATCGGCAACAATTATCTGTTCGCGGGCGAATGGTGGATCGTGGCCTTCCCCGGCTTTGCGCTGGCCGGACTGATCCTTTCCATCAACCTGCTCGGCGACTGGCTGCGCGACGCGCTCAATCCGAAGCTCCGATGACCATTCCTGTCCTCTCCGTGCGTAACCTCGAGGTGGAGTTCCACACCCGCCGCAGCGTCTTGCACGCCATCAACGGCATCTCCTTCGACATCGCCAAAGGCGAGGTGCTCGGCGTGGTCGGTGAATCCGGCGCCGGCAAATCCGTGACGGGCCTTGCCGTGATCGGCCTGATCGATCCGCCGGGGCGGATCGCGGGCGGCGAGATCTATCTGTCGGGGATGCGGATCGATCATCTGCCGCCGGAAGAAATCCGTCGCATCCGCGGCAAACGCATCGGCATGATCTTCCAGGATCCGCTGACCAGCCTCAATCCGCTCTACAAGATCGGCGACCAGATCGTCGAAACCATCCGGACCCATCTCAATCTCTCCGAGACCGCGGCGCGCAAGCGCGCCATCGACCTTTTGGCGGAGGTCGGCATTCCGGCGCCGGAAAAACGCATCGACGCCTATCCGCATGAATTCTCCGGCGGCATGCGCCAGCGCGTCGTGATCGCGCTGGCGATCTGCGCCGAACCGGATCTGATCATCGCCGACGAGCCGACCACGGCCCTTGACGTCTCCGTGCAGGCGCAGATCATCTCGCTGATCAAACGCCTTGGCCGCGACCATGGCACCGCCGTGATGCTGGTGACGCACGACATGGGCGTGATCGCCGAAACCTCCGACCGCGTCGCGGTGATGTATTCGGGGCGGATTGCCGAGATCGGCCCGGTTCAGGACGTGGTCCAGAACCCGCTGCATCCCTACGCCAAGGGCCTGATGGGCGCGATCCCGACGCTCGCGGGCGAAGACAAGCGGCTGGTGCAGATACCCGGTTCGATGCCGCGGCTGTCGGCGATCCCGCAAGGTTGCCCGTTCAACCCGCGCTGCGGCTTCGTCTTCGACCGCTGCCGCGTCGAGCGTCCGGAGCCGATCGCGCACGGCACGCAGGCCGTGGCCTGTCATCTCTATGATGGCGCGTCCAAGGCGATCAAGGAGACCGCGGCATGAGCGCGGCATCTTTCATCGACGTCAGGAATTTGCGCTGCGAGTTCGACGTGTCCAAGCCGTGGCTTAACCGCATGCTCGAAGGCGGCCACCTGGAATTCCTGAAGGCGGTCGACGGCGTGACCTTCGATATCAAGAAGGGCGAGACTTTTGCCCTCGTCGGCGAATCCGGTTCGGGCAAAACCACGGTAGCGCGGATGGTGGTGGGATTGCTGCCGCCGAGTTCCGGCGAAGTTCTCATCGACGGCGTCTCGATGACCGATGCAAGACAGGCGCAGGTGCGGCAAAAGCTGCGCCGCCGCATCCAGATGATCTTCCAGGATCCCTATGCCAGCCTCAATCCAAGATTCAGAGTGGACGCCATCGTCTCCGAGCCGATCCGCGCCTTCGACCTGATCCAGGGCGAGCGCGACATCGCCGCGCGCGTCGGCGAACTGCTGAGCCTCGTCGGCCTGCATGCCGATGACGGCCTGAAATTTCCCCACGAGTTTTCCGGCGGCCAGCGCCAGCGCATTGCGATCGCCCGCGCGCTGGCGTCGGAAGCCGAATTCATCGTCTGCGACGAGCCGACCTCGGCGCTTGATGTCTCGGTGCAGGCACAGATTCTCAATCTGATGCGCGACTTGCAGGACAAGTTCGGCCTCACCTATCTCTTCATCAGCCATAACCTTGCCGTGGTGCGCCACATGGCGAGCCGGATCGGCGTGATGTATCTCGGCCGCATCGTCGAGATCGCCGAAGGGCGCGAACTCTTCAGCAATCCGCGGATGCCCTACACCAAGATGCTGCTGGGCGCGGTTCCGGATCTTGCGATGTCCGGACGCCAGCGGATTCCGGTCAAGGGCGAGATCCCCAATCCGATCAATCCGCCGCCCGGCTGCGCCTTCAACCCGCGCTGCCCGCTGGCCTACGATCTCTGCCGCCAGGAAGCGCCCGCGCTGATCAACGGCGTCGCCTGCCACGCCGTCAATTCGCCGGCCGAAGCCGTGCCTGCCTGATCGCCGGGATGGGAGCCCGCCACGTCAACCAAACGGTTGGCAGCGCGCCCCGCCTGTGGTCAAGTGGCGCACCAAATACCAAGCGCAGCATCGGATTCCCATGAGCAACATCAACCCCGATCCGTTCACGACCAGGCCGGAAATCGAAGGCACGTTCGGGGTGGTGACCTCGACCCACTGGATCGCCACCGCGGTCGGGATGGGCATTCTGGAAAAGGGCGGCAACGCGTTCGATGCCGGCGTTGCTACCGCCTTCACGCTGCAGGTGGTCGAGCCGCATCTGAACGGCCCGGGCGGCGATGTGCCGATCATCGTGCACGACACCAGGCGCGGCCGCACCGAAGTGATTTGCGGCCAGGGCCCGGCGCCGTCAGGCGCCACCATCGCGCATTATCGCAGTGAGGGGCTGGAGATGGTGCCCGGCACCGGGCTGCTCGCGGCCTGCGTGCCCGGCACGTTCGAATCCTGGATGTTGCTGTTGCGCGATTACGGCACAATGCGGCTGCGCGACGTGCTGGAACCCGCGATTGCTTACGCCCGCGACGGCTATCCGCTGGTCGAGCGCGCCGCAGCGACGATCCAGATCGTCGAAAAGCTGTTCAGGAATCACTGGAAGACCTCGGCCGCGGTCTATCTGCCGAACAACGAAGTGCCGAAACCCGGCACGCTGTTCACCAACAAGCAGCTGTCGGAAACCTACGCCCGCATCCTGAAAGAGGCCGAAAGCGCTGGTGGCGATCGCGTCGCGCAGATCGAAGGCGCGCGAAAAGCGTGGTCGCACGGCTTCGTTGCGGAGGCGATCGACAAGTTCTGCCGCACCCAGGACGTGATGGACGTCAGCGGCTCACCGCACCGCGGCGTGCTCCGCGCCGACGACATGGCGCGCTGGCAGCCGACCGTCGAGGCGCCGCTGACTTATGATTACGGCCGCTACACCGTCTGCAAACCGGGAGTCTGGAGCCAGGGCCCGGTGATGCTGCAGCAACTGGCACTGCTCAAGGGTTTCGAACTCGACGGGCTCGATCCGACTGGGCCCGAATTCATCCACCTGCAGATCGAATGCGCAAAACTCGCTTTCGCGGACCGCGAAAAATTCTACGGTGATCCCAAATTCACCGACATCCCGATCGCGACCTTGCTGTCGGACGCCTACAATGACAAACGCCGCAAGCTGATCTCAAGGGACAAGGCCTCGCTCGATTTCCTCCCCGGCTCGGTGGAAGGGTTTGGTTCGGTCGTGAAAATGCGCCGCGCCGAAGGCCATCGCGAGGCGGTCGGCGCCATGGGCGCGGGCGAGCCGACTGTCGGCCGCTTCGGCGAAGTGCGTGGCGACACCGTGCATTTCGATATCATCGACCAGGCCGGCAACATGATCTCGGCGACGCCGTCCGGCGGCTGGCTGCAATCCTCGCCGGTGATTCCCGAACTCGGCTTCTGTCTCGGCAGCCGCGCCCAGATGTTCTGGCTCGAGGAAGACCATCCCGCGGCACTGGCGCCGGGCAAGCGCCCGCGCACCACGCTGTCGCCGACCATGGCGCTACGCGACGGCGAGCCGTACATGGCCTGGGGTTCGCCTGGCGGCGACCAGCAGGACCAATGGACCACGCAGTTTTTCCTGCGCCACGTCCACGCCAATCTGAACCTGCAGGAAGCGATCGACGCGCCGGCCTGGCACTCCGAACATTTCCCGATCTCGTTCTGGCCGCGCACCGCAAGGCCCGGCGTGCTGGTTGTTGAAAACCGTGTGCCGAAGGCGACCGTCGATACGTTGAAGGGCCGCGGCCATGTCGTCGAGATCGGCCCCGATTGGTCGGAAGGCCGTCTCACCGCGGCTTCCAAGGTCGGCCGCCGCCGCCGTGCGGCCGCCAATCCGAGGGGCATGCAAGGCTACGCGGCCGGACGATAAGGGGCTTCAGATGACCTGGTCGATCATCGCCCGCGATCCCGCGACCGGCCAGTTCGGCATCGCGGTCGCGACCAAATTCTTCGCGGTCGGCGCGCGCGTGCCGCATCTCGTCGCCGGTATCGGCGGCATCGCGACCCAGGCATTGGTCAATCCCTATTACGGCATCGACGGCGTGAAGCTGTTGAGCCAGGGACTTGACCCGAGCGACATCCTCAAAACCCTTGTCGCCACCGACGACGGCCGCGAAAGCCGGCAACTCCACATCATGGACACCAAGGGCCGCATCGCTGCGCATACCGGCCGCGATTGCGTCGACTGGTGCGGACACATCCAGGGCGAAGGTTTCTCGATCGCGGGCAACATGCTGGCCGGCGCCGCCGTGCTCGACGACACCGCAAAGGCCTATGTCGCCAATGCTGGCCTGCCCTTTCCTCGCCGGCTGATTGCCGCGATGCATGCGGGCGAAGCCGCCGGCGGCGACAAGCGCGGCAAGCAATCTGCGGCGCTGCTGATCCATGGCGAGGAGGAATGGTCCGAGCTCAATCTGCGCGTCGACGACCACACCGATCCGCTGCGCGAGCTGGAGCGCCTCGAACAAGTAAGCCGCGAGCGCTGGGTGCATTTCCGCGCCTTCATGCCGACGCGCAAGAATCCCGCCGGGATCACCGATCGCGCGACCATCGACGCCGGCATCGAGGCCAGCATCAAAGCGACGACTGGCAAGGCATGAGCACGACCCCCCTCATCGAAATCGAGGGCTTGCGCGTCGTGTTCCATGGCGACGATGGCCGCTCGACGCATGCCGTCGATACCGTCGATCTCAGCGTCGCCAACGGCGCGACGCTCGGGCTGGTCGGCGAATCCGGCTGCGGCAAGAGCGTCACATCGCTGGCGATCATGGGGCTGTTGTCGAAACACTCGGCGGAAGTTTCCGGCTCGATCCGCTTCGACGGTTTTGATCTGCTCGACGTGCCCGACGAGACCCTGCGCGACCTCCGCGGCAATCGCCTGGCAATGATTTTCCAGGAGCCGATGACCTCGCTCAATCCGAGTTTCACCATCGGCGACCAGATCATCGAGACCATCCTGCGCCATCGCGGCGGCTCGAAGCGTCAGGCCCGCGAACGCGCCATCGAGCTGCTGCGCCGCGTCCACATCCCCTCGCCCGACAAGCGCATCGACGAATATCCGCACAAGCTTTCCGGCGGCATGCGCCAGCGCGTGATGATCGCGATGGCGCTGGCCTGCGATCCCCGCCTGTTGATCGCGGACGAGCCGACCACGGCGCTCGACGTCACGCTGCAGGCGCAGATCCTCGATCTGATGCGCGAGCTGAAGGCCGCCAGCGGGGCTGCGATCATCCTGATCACGCACGATCTCGGCGTTGTCGCCGAAGTCTGCGACGAGGTCGCCGTGATGTATGCCGGCGAGATCGTCGAGCGCGCGCCGGTTGATGAGCTGTTCGCCAATCCGCAGCATCCCTACACCGTCGGCCTGCTCGGCTCGATCCCGCGGCTCGACCGCCGGGCCGCGCATCTGGCCACCATCGAGGGCATGGTGCCGAACATGGCCAACCCGCCGCCCGGTTGCCGCTTCGCGGCGCGCTGTCCTTTTGTCGCTGACATCTGCGTCGCAGCGCCGCCGCCGCTGGCGATCCTCAGCCCCGGCCACGCCTCGCGCTGCATCCGCGCGCCGCTGGAGCGGCTGGTATCATGAGCGCGCTGCTCGAGGTCAAAGGACTTGTAAAGCATTTCGTCGCGGCGCGTTCGGTGTTCGGCCGCGCCACCGCCTTCGTCAGGGCCGTCGACGGCGTCAGCTTCCGCGTCGAGGCCGGCAAGACGCTGGCGCTGGTCGGCGAATCCGGCTGCGGAAAATCCACCGTCAGCCGGCTGGTGCTGCGGCTGATTGAACCCGACGCCGGCAGCGTTCGCTTCGAGGGCCGCGATCTCCTCGCGCTGGGCGCCAATGAACTGCGCAACTTCCGACGCGACGCGCAGATCATTTTCCAGGACCCTTATGCCTCGCTCAATCCGCGCATGACGGTGAGCCAGATCCTGACCGAGCCGCTGGCGCTGCATGACCTCGTGCCCGCACCGCGTCGCCGCGAGCGGGTCGAGGAATTGCTGCGGCTGGTCGGGCTGGAGCCGCGCTTTGCCCGCCGCTACCCGCACGAATTCTCCGGCGGCCAGCGCCAGCGCATCGCGATCGCGCGGGCGCTCGCGGTGGAGCCGAAACTGATCATCTGCGACGAGCCGGTATCGGCGCTCGACGTCTCGATCCGCTCGCAGATCCTGAACCTGCTGCGCGATTTGCAGAACCGGCTGGGCCTTGCGTATATTTTTGTCTCGCACGACCTCGCCGTGGTGAAGCACATCGCCCACCGGGTCGCGGTGATGAATCTCGGCGTCATCGTCGAGACCGCGGACGCGCAAGCGCTGTTCGCCGCCCCCCGGCATCCCTATAGCCGGGCCTTGCTGTCGGCGATTCCGGTACCCAAGCCACAAGCCAAACGCAGCCGCATCGTGTTGCAGGGCGAGATGCCGAGCGCGCTCGATCCGCCGTCCGGCTGCCGCTTTCATACCCGCTGTCCCTATGTGGTCGAGCGTTGCCGCACCGAAGTGCCGCAACTCGTGGCCGACAGCACGGGCCATGCGACGGCGTGCCACCGGATGGCGGAACTGCCGGCACCGGACAGCATCGTGCCCTCAGATGGCGGCTTTTCACCAGTCCTTGAAAAACTGGTCGCCGCCTTTGGACGGACGGAAGGTGCGGGCCGTACCGGTGTTGGTATATCAGGGACACGACCGACAGCAGTGTAATCAAAGGGATGGGTGCGATGAAAATCTTGCGTTTGGCGGTGACCGCGGCGGCGCTGTTGCTGTCGTTCGAAGCGAGTGTGCAGGCGCAGACCACGCTGCGCATCGGCTTGGCCGAGGATCCGGATATTCTCGATCCGACGCTCGGGCGCACCTATGTCGGCCGCATCGTGTTCGCATCATTGTGCGACAAGCTGTTCGACATCGACGAGAAGATCAACATCGTGCCGCAGCTCGCGCTGTCGCACCAGACTTCGGCCGACGGCAAGGAAGTCATCATCAAGCTGCGGCCGGGCGTGAAATTCCACGACGGCGAACCGCTGGACGCCGAGGCCGCGAAATTCTCGCTGGATCGCCATCTGACGATGCCGACCTCGTTCCGCAAACCGGAACTGGCCCAGCTCGACCGTGTCGACATCGTCGATCCCCTCACCATCAAGCTGGTCTTGAAGACGCCGTTCTCGCCGCTGATAGCCCAGCTCACCGACCGCGCCGGCATGATGGTTTCGCCGAAAGCCGCAAAGGCCGAAGGCGACAAGTTCGGCTTGAAGCCGGTCTGCGCGGGTCCCTACAAATTCGTCGAGCGCGTGCAGCAGGACCGCATTGTGTTCGAGAAATTCGCCGACTACTGGAACAAGGACGCGGTCAAGATCGACCGCATCGTCTATCTGCCGCTGGTCGACGCCACCGTACGCCTCGCCAATTTGAAATCCGGCGGCCTCGATTTGATCGAACGCCTGCTGGCCACCGACATCAAGGCGGTGCAGAGCGACCCGAAACTGAAATTATCCAGCGCCATCGAGCTCGGCTATCAGGGCGTAACGCTGAACGTCGGCAAGGACAAGGCCAAGGGGCCGCTCAGCCAGTCGGCGAAAGTGCGCCAGGCGCTCGATCTTTCGCTCGATCGCGAGGCCATCAATCAGGTGGTGTTCAACGGCGAATTCAAGACCGGCAACCAATGGGTCAATCCCGATCATCCTTATTACCAAAAAGCTTTCCCGGTCCGCGGACGCGACGTCGCCAAGGCCAAGGCGCTGCTGAAGGAAGCCGGCGTCACCCCGCCGGTCAGCGTCGACTTCATGGTGCCGAAGGGCGCGGAAACCGAAGCCGTGGCGCAGGTGATCCAGTCGATGGCCTCGGAAGCGGGTTTCGACATGAAGATCCGCGTCACGGAATTTGCGACCTCGCTGAAGCTGGCCGAATCAGGTGAATATCAGGCCTTCATGCTGGCCTGGAGCGGACGGATCGATCCCGACGGCAATTCCTACGTGTTCCAGAAATCCAACGCGCCGCAGAACTACAGCGGCTGGTCCAATCCCGAAGCCGACAAGGCGCTCGACGACGGCCGTCTCGTCACCGATCAGGCGCAGCGCAAGGCGATCTATGAGAAGCTGGCGAAGATCGTGCTGGAAGAAGATCCGCTGCTCTACATCTATCACCGCAAGATCCTGATCGCACATTCCACCAGGCTGGAAGGCTACAAGCAGATGCCGGACGGGCTGGTGCGCGTGACCGGGCTGACGCTGAAGTGAGGGGCCGACCGATGCACTCGCGTCCCGGACGTGGTGCAGCGCGCTTGCGCTGCGCCGCAGAGCCGGGACCCACCCCGCGGCCAAACTGGGTCCCGGTTCAGCAGCGCAACATTGCATGTTGCGCAGCGCCCGGGACACGAGACGAACCATGCTGAACTTCCTCGGCCAGCGCATCCTGCAGCTGATCCCGACGCTGTTCTTCGTGTCGGTACTGATCTTCTCGCTGCAACATCTGTTGCCGGGCGATCCGGCGCTGGTCATGGCCGGCGAGGAGCGCGACCCCGAAGTGATCGCGCAAATCCGCGCGCAATACCGGCTCGATCAGCCGATCCCGATCCAGTACGTCTATTGGGTCAAGGGCGTGCTGTCGGGCGATTTCGGCGAGTCGCTGCGCATCAAGGTGCCGGTGCTCAGCCTGATCGCGCAGAAGCTGCCGGTGACGATCCAGCTCGGCTCGATGGCGATCGTGATCGCGTTCCTGATCGGCATTCCCGCCGGCATCGTTTCCGCTGTCAAGAAAGGCACGGCGTGGGACTACGGCGCCAATTTGTTTGCGCTATGGGGCATCTCGACGCCGAATTTCTGGCTCGGCATCATGCTAATCTTCCTGTTCTCGATCGAACTCGGCTGGCTTCCCGCGTCCGGCTATGTGCCATTGTCGGAAAACTGGCGCGCCAGCATCGCCTCTACCATCATGCCCGCTTTCGTGCTCGGCAATGCGATTGCCGCGATCCTGATGCGGCATACCCGCAGCGCCATGCTGCAGGTACTGGAAAGCGACTACGTCCGCACCGCGCGCGCCAAGGGCCTTTCCGAACGCTCGGTGATCCTCAAGCACGCGATGCGCAACGCACTGACGCCGGTGATCACGCTCGGCGCGCTCGAACTCGGCACGCTGCTGTCGGGCGCGGTGCTGACCGAGCAGATTTTTTCGATTCCGGGCTTTGGCAAGCTGATCGTCGACGCCGTGTTCAACCGCGATTATGCGGTCGTGCAAGGCGTCGTGCTGACGACCGCGACGATCTACATCACGCTCAATCTGGTCGCCGATATCGCCTATGTCCTCGTCAACCCGCGGCTGAGGGCCTGACGAATGACCGATGTAATCCTCGGCACGATTCCAAAAATCGTCTCCGATGAACTGGAGAGCCCGACCCGGCGCGCGCTGCGGCGGCTGTTCAAGCGCAAGGGCGCCGTGGCCGGCCTGATCATCATCGCGCTGTTCGTGCTGCTGTCGCTGTTCGCGCCGCTGATCATACCCTATGACCCGATCGCAACCAGCTGGTCGCTGGTGCGCAAGCCGCCGACGTGGCAGCACTGGTTCGGCACTGACGATCTCGGCCGCGATATCCTGGCCCGCGTCGTCTACGGCGCCCGGGCTTCCCTGATGGCCGGCGCGATCTCGGTCGGGATTGCGCTCGGCATCGGCGTGCCGCTCGGCCTCTTGTCGGGCTATCGCGGCGGCTTCATCGACGGCCTGATCAGCCGCATCACGGATGCGATGCTGGCCTGCCCATTCCTGATCCTCGCCATCGCGCTGGCAGCGTTTCTCGGACCGAGCCTCGGCAATGCCATGATCGCGATCGGCATCTCGGCGACGCCGATCTTCGTGCGGTTGACCCGCGGCCAGGTGATGGCCGTCAAGGTCGAGGATTATATCGAGGCCGCACGCGCGATGGGCAATCCGCGCTGGCGCATCGCGCTATTTCACATCCTGCCGAACATCATGCCGGCGCTGCTGGTGCAGGCGACGCTGTCGATTGCGGCCGCCATCATCGCCGAAGCCGCGCTGTCGTTCCTCGGCCTCGGCCAGCAGCCGCCCTCACCGTCCTGGGGCAGCATGCTCAACGCCGCGCAGCGTTTCCTCACCAACGCGCCCTGGATGGCGATCTGGCCGGGACTGGCGATCTTCCTCGTGGTGCTGTCGTTCAACCTGGTCGGCGACGGCCTGCGCGACGCGCTCGACCCAAGGGAGCGGTAGGCGCTTGCTTACCTTCCCCCGCTTGCGAGGAGAGGTCGGATCGCCTCGGCGATGCGAAGCATCGTCCGGCGCGATCCGGGTGAGGGGGTACCGGCCCACCCTCGAATTCAGTGCTGGCAGATAGAAGGCCCCTCACCCTACCCTCTCCCCGCAAGAGCGGGGCGAGGGAGGAAACACCCCTCTACGCGCCACGCCTCAAATCACCAACTCCCGCAAAACCCTTCTGCAATCCATTTCGTACTCGAGGTCGATCACCGGCGGCCGCGCGAAATGCCAGGTCAGGCCCGAGCGCGCGGCGCCACGGCGGACCAGCTGTTCGGCGAACACCGGATAGAAGTCGTGCACGGTGTAGGTCTGCGCCGCCGTCGCATCTTTCCAGCCGAAGCCGAACTCGCCCATGCGGCGCTCCATGGCGCCGACCACGTAGCTGACTTTCTCCTTGATTCCCTCCGGGCTGAGGTCGCGATAGCGCACGGTGCGCTCGGCATAGGTGGCACCGCCGTCGACCGATTCGCCGCTGCCGGATATCACGAAGCTCGGCGCCATGTTCCCGCTCGGGCGCGTGAACGAGAAGGCGTAGAACGACGGCTCGGTCGGCGGGTCGATCTCGGGACAGACATTGCTGCGCGCCACCGGGTTGGCAGTGCCGTCGTAGATCTCCCACTCGGCGAGCGTCTTGACGTAGTGCAGGTTGAATTTGCGAAAGCCTTCATCGGTGAACGCCGCTGGCGAGCGCAGCTCGCAGGCGCAGAAGGAGGTCAGTGGCCTGCCCGCGGCCTGAATATATTTGGCGATCTCGGCAAAACCTTCCGCCAGCGCCACCGGTTTGTCGAAGCGCACCCGCTCGATCTCGAAACCGGGGTTGGCCGCAGCCCCAGCCGAATACTGAAACACCGCCGGGATGAACCGGTAGTTGCCCGCCACGAAGTCGGTCGTCATGTCTCTTCTCCGTTTCTTGTTTTCCCGGCGCGCTTGCCACCGCTGAGTGGCGCCGCGCCTGTCCGGCGCGCCCGCGGGACAGGCTATCACGAGACACGAAAAAGGCGGCAACGGTGAGAACCGTTGCCGCCTGGTCTTTGCAGGAATGATCTCAGGCTATCACGTCGGCTTGAGTCCCGGCGTTGCCAAATCGAAATCCGCGATCTCCTTGGTCCGCCGCGAACCAGCCTTGGCCTGGTGGTCGGTGGCCATCCAGACATAGACCGCTGGCAGCACGAACAGCGTGAACAGCGTGCCGATCGACATGCCGGACACCACGACGAGACCGATCGAGAAGCGGCTCGCCGCACCGGCGCCCGTCGCGGTCAGCAGCGGGATCAGGCCGGTGACCATCGCCGCCGTCGTCATCAGGATCGGACGCAGTCGGATCCGGGCCGCCATTTCGATCGCCGAACGCTTGTCGAGACCTTCCTTGAGTTGCAATTCGTTGGCGAACTCCACCATCAGGATGCCGTGCTTGGTGATCAGGCCGACCAGCGTCAGCAATCCGACCTGCGTGTAGATGTTGATCGTCGCTACGCCGAAGAACAGCGGGATCAGCGCGCCGACGATCGCCATGGGAACGCTGATCATGATCACCAGGGGATCGCGCAGGCTTTCGAACTGCGCCGCCAGCACCAGGAAGATGATGATCAGCGCGAAGCCGAAAGTGATCGCGAGCTGGTTGCCTTCCTGCACATACTGCCGGGAATCGGCCAGATAGTCGTGACCAAAGCCGGCAGGCAGCTTCTTGGCTTCGCCTTCCAGGAAGTCCACCGCCTGCCCGACCGTCACGCCCGGCATCGGCACCGCCGAGAAGGTCGAGGAGTTGAGCTGGTTGTAATGCGTCAGCGCGTTCGGGTCGGTCGCGGTCTCGATCGACACGATGGTCGACAGCGGCACCAATTGCCCGGTGTTGGTCGGGACATAGTAACCGCCGAGCGATTCCGGCGACAGCCGCATGCCGCGAGGCACTTGCGGGATCACCTGATACGACCGTCCCTCAAGGTTGAAGCGGTTGACGTAATTGCCACCCAGCAGCGTCTGCAGCGTGGCGCCGACCTGCGCCATGTTGATGCCGAGGTCGCTTGCCTTGGAACGGTTGATGTCGATCCGCACCACCGGCTGATTGAAATCGAGATCGCTGTCGGAGACGATGAACAGGCCGCTCTTGCGCGCCGCGTCCTTGAGCTTGTTCATCTCCTCATAGACGGCCTGGAAGCCCGCGGTCGAATTGATCACCATCTGAATCGGCAACCCACCTGGCCCGCCCGGGAGCGGCGGCAGGTTGAACGCAAACGCCTGGACGCCTTCGATCTTGCTGATCTCCGCCTGCACCAGCGGCTTCAGCTTGATCGAGGAACGTTCGCGCTCGTCCCACGGCTTGAGCAGCATGCCGGCAATGCCGCCCTGCGGTCCATTGATGCCGTTGAGGACGAAGCGCAGATCGGTTTCGGAAAATTTGGCAAACGCCTTGTCGAGCTTTTCGCCGTAGAAATCGACATAGTCGATATTGGCGTATTTCGGCGCCTTGGTCACCGAGAACACGATGCCCTGGTCCTCTTCGGGCGCGAGTTCCTTGGCCGTGTTCATATACAGGAAGCCGACCAGGCCGAGGATCGTCAGCGCGAACACGCCGGTGATCGGGCGATAGTCGAGCGAGCGATCGAGTTGCCTGCCGTACCAGCGGGTCATCGCGCCGAACACCCGGTTGACGATCCTGGCGAAACGCCCCTCTTCGGCGCTCTTGAGCAGGACCGAGCACATCATCGGCGACAGCGTCAGCGCAATGACGCCGGACACGATCACCGAACCGGCGAGCGTGAAGGCAAACTCGCGGAACAGCGAGCCGGTCAAACCGCCGAGGAAGCCGATCGGCGCATACACGGCCGCCAGCGTGATCGTCATCGAGATCACGGGGCCGACAATTTCGCGCGCGCCCTGCAATGACGCCTGTACTGGCGTTTTCCCCTCTTCCAGATGGCGATGGATGTTCTCGACCACCACGATAGCGTCGTCGACCACAAGCCCGATGGCGAGCACCATCGCCAGCAGCGTCAGCAGGTTGAAGCTGAAGCCCAGCGCCAGCATCAGGCTGCAGACGCCGATCAGCGACAGGGGAATCGTGACGACGGGAATGATCACCGAGCGGAACGATGCCAGGAACAGGAAGATCACGACCACGACGATCAGCATCGCCTCGATCAGCGTGTTCTGCACCTCGTCGATCGACGACTGAATGAACTTGGTGGAGTCGTAGGCCACCTTCATCTTCATCGAAGGTGGCAAATTGCGTTCGAGCTCCGGGAACAGTGCGCGGACCCCCTTGACCAGCGTCAGCGGGTTGCCTTGCGGGGTCGCCTGCACGCCGATGAAGATGGCGCGTTCGCCGCTGAACGCCACACTCGCGTCGGTGCTTTGCGCCGCCAGTTCGACGGTCGCGATATCCTCGACCCGCACGAAGCCGCCGTCCCTGGATTTCACGATCATGCGTTTGAACTGGTCGAGGTTCCGCAAGTCGGTGTTGGTCGTAATGTTGGAGACGATGAGGTAGCCTTTGGCCTGGCCGGCGGCGGCCTGAAAGTTGTTGGCCTGGATCGCCGCCTGGACGTCGCTCGGCGATACGCCGCGCCCGGCCATCTTGACCGGATCAAGCCACAGCCGCATCGCGAATGTCTGTCCGCCCAGAATGTCGGCCGACGCCACACCGTCAACGGTCGACAGCACCGGCTGAACCACGCGCGTCAGATAGTCCGAGATCGCCGACCCGGACAACTCGTCGCTGGAGAAGCCGAGATACATCACGGCCGTGGTCTGACCGGTCGTCTTGGTCACGATCGGATCGTTGGATTCTCTCGGGATCAGATATTTGACCGAGTTCACCTTGGCGAGAACTTCAGTCAGCGCCTGGTTCGGGTCGAAATTCAACTTGATGTAGACCTGGATCGTGCTGGTGCCCTGCACGGACGACGAGGTGATGTAGTCGACACCTTCGGCCGAGGCGATCGCCTGCTCGATCGGCGTGGAGATGAAGCCTTGAATCAGATTCGCGGACGCGCCCGGATAGACCGTGGTGACGTTGATCACCGTGTTCGACAGCTTGGGATATTGCCGGATCGGCAAGACGCTGGCGGCCCTCAGGCCGATCAACAGAATCAGCAGGCTGACGACGACCGACAAAACCGGACGCTTGATGAAAATATCAGTTAAGGCCATCGCTGGTTATCCAGTTCAAATATTTGGGCACGGCCTCTCCACAAGACCGGCGCCTGAATCTTGATGATGCGAACGCGGCCCTACGGCCGCGGCGCGTTCAGTAGCGCGGCGGCTTTGCCGGAATCGGCGGTGCCGGATCGGCCGAGATCGTCACGGCCGCGCCCGATTGCAGCTTGAGCTGCCCTACCGAGACGACGCGGTCGCCCGCCTTCAGCCCCTTCAGGATCTCCGCGCGCCCGTGGATGCGGTTGCCGGTCTGCACGAAAGTGCGCGTCACCGTCAGGCTGGTCTTGCCGTCATCCTCTTTCTTCTCGGTGAGGAGATAGACGGAGTCGCCATACAGCGTGTAATCGACCGCGGTTTCGGGGATGGTGATGACCGGCGGCTTGTCCGGCAGCACCACCGTGGTGGTCGTGAACATGCCGGGCTTGAGGATGCGCTCCGGATTTTCGATCGTCGCCTGGACGCGAATGTTGCGCGTGTCGGTCGCGATCTGCGGCTCGATGGTCGTGATCTTGCCCTCGAAGGGGCGGCCTGGATAGGCGTCGACTGCAATACGAACGGTCTGCCCGACCTTGAGCGCGCCTGAGTCCTTCTCCGTCACGGTGAAGTTGGCGTAGAGCCGCGACAGGTCAGTCAACGAAACGATCTGCGTTCCCGCCGTGAGGTACTGACCGACCTCAACCCTGCGAACGCCGAGATCGCCGTCGAACGGCGCCCGCACCAGCTTCTGCGAGATAACCGCCTGGGTCCTGGCGATGCCGGCATTGGCCTGGTCGAACGCCGACTGGGCCTGATCGACGGTCGCCTGCGGCCCGAATTGACGGCTGGCCAGTGCCTTGGCGCGCTCGAGCGTGATCTGTGCCACGGTCGCCTGCGCCTTGAAGCTGTTGAGGTCGGCCTGCTCAGGACCATCGAACAATTGCACCAGTGGGGTGCCTTCCTTTACGGTGGCACCCGCGGTGAACATGATCTCGGTGATACGGCCGTTCACATCCGAGGTGACATTGACCTGATGCACGGCGGCGAGATCGCCGACCGCGGTCAGCAGGTTCGGAATGGTTTCGGACTTCGCCTCGGCAACGGTGACGCTGGCCGCCGGCGGTTTGTTGTTGGCGAAAAACTGCGCGATCATCTTGCCGCGGAAGTAGTTGAACCAGACCAGGCCGCCGACCAGCAAGCTCAGCAACAGCCCGACAACGATGAACCAGCGCACCATCCGCACCGGACGTTTGCGCGCCTTGTCGCCAATCGGCTGACCCTTAAGATGGCTTTCGGTTACGATATTCATTTCATGCACTTTCTGCAGCTACCGATTGTCCCGAATTCGGCGACAGCTCGTGGTCCAAATGCGTAGCAATTGCGGCTTCGTTAAGTCCGATACCGCGGAGGATGAATTGACAAAGCTGCCGTTCGAGATCGGTAGCGTTTCCGTAGGTGAGAACAGGCACCACCGGAAGCCGCGAGAGCGCGGCCATCAACACGGTGTGATGGGCAAACCAAAACAGGTTGAGCGGCTCGTTGCCGATCTTGGACGCGTCGCCGGCCGCTACCGCACTTTCGAGCGATGCGGTGAAGACGGTGCCGATCAAATCGCTGACCTTGGTATAAAGCAGCCGCGCGAATTCGCCGTCGTCGAGATGGCTCGTCGTCATCAGCCGCAGCCGCTGGGCCTCCTGCTCGTCGGGGCCGTCAGAGATCTGCACGAAGTGACCGACCATGCCCTTGATCAGTTCGACCAGCGTCGCGGTCGACGGCGCCTGGCCAAGCAGATGCACCAGATCCGGATCGGCCTCGCACTCCTCGGCCAGGATTTCGGCATAAAGCGCGGCCTTGGACGGAAAATGCTTGAACAGCAGCCCTTCCGAAATGGCCGCGGCCGCCGCCACGCTCTTGGTCGTGGTGCCGGCAAAGCCGTTGCGGGCGAAGCACCGCTTGGCGGCGCTCAAAATCAATTGACGCCGTAAATCACTGGTCATGCGAAGGCTGGACATGGATCGTGTGAGTAATCACTCACCTTGACCAAGTCAAGGATATATTGCAGCGCAACCGGCGTTTCGGCCTGAATTCGGTCCAGTTTGAATTGACCCGGGCCGGGGACGGCGTTTAATTTAGTTGCAATTGCGACTAATCCTCCCGTGCGACCTGCGTCGGTATTCGCACTTGCCCGCTTCGCAAAGAGTAAACGAGCCATGAATCTGGATGCGCGGAAGCTGTCGGCGGATTTCGACCTGGAGAAACTGACGCCGGAATTCTATGCCAACCCTTATCCGACCTATCGAGCATTGCGGGAGAACGAGCCAGTCAAGCGGCTGCCGAACGGGTCCTATTTCCTGACCCGCTATGACGATTTGGTCACCGCCTACAAGGCGACCAAGGTGTTCTCTTCCGACAAGAAAAAGGAGTTTGCGCCGAAATACGGCGACAGCCTGCTCTATGAGCACCACACCACCAGCCTTGTCTTCAACGATCCCCCCGCCCACACCAGGGTGCGGCGGCTGATCATGGGCGCGCTGTCACCGCGCGCGATTGCGGCCATGGAAACCGACCTGATCGAGCTGGTCGACGGGCTGCTCGATGGCCTCGCCACAAAGGAAAAGGTCGACCTGATCGACGACTTTGCCGCCGCCATCCCGATTGAAGTGATCGGCAATTTGCTCGACGTCCCCCATGAGGAGCGGGCGCCGCTGCGCGACTGGTCGCTCGCCATTCTGGGCGCGCTCGAGCCCGTAATCAGTCCGGAGGTGTTCGCGCGCGGCAACAAGGCGGTGAAGGATTTCCTCGGCTATCTCGAAATCCTGGTCGAGCGGCGTCGCGCAAAACCCGGCAACCCCGAGCGTGACGTGCTGACGCGCCTCATTCAGGGCGAGGAAAATGGCGAGCGGCTGACCTCGAAGGAACTGCTGCACAACTGCATTTTCCTGCTCAATGCCGGCCATGAGACCACCACCAATCTGATCGGCAACGGGCTGGTGGCGCTGTCGCGCTATCCGCACCAGAAGGCGCGGCTGATCGCAAATCCCGCGATGATCAAGACCGCAATCGAGGAGATGCTGCGGTTCGAAAGCTCCAACCAGCTCGGCAACCGGATGACGGTCGAGCCGGTCGAACTCGGCGGCGTCGCCATGCCGGCGGGTACGCCGGTGACGCTGTGCATCGGCGCCGCCAACCGCGATCCGCAGCAGTTCGCCGACCCTGAAAACCTCGATATCGGCCGCACGCCGAACCGGCATCTCGCCTTCGGCACCGGCGCGCATCAATGCGCCGGAATGGCGCTGGCGCGGCTCGAAGGCGCGATCGCGATCTCGCGATTCCTGGCGCGGTTTCCGGACTATGCGCTCAAGGGCGAGCCGGTGCGCGGCGGCCGGGTCCGGTTTCGCGGATTTTTGAGCGTGCCCTGCCAGGTCGGCGCAAGCACCGGGGCGTCGTAGGCGGCAACCTGCTTACGCCGTCGCCGGCTCGCCTGCGATGGCGCGATCGATCGCATCGATCAAGAGCTGCATCTCCACGAATTTGGTGCGCGCGCGCTCGGCCTTGTCGCGATCGAACGGCGCCGCCAGAACCTTGGCGTGCGCATCGCGCTCTTCGAGCATGCGACCTCTCGCCTTCTTCAGATTGTCCAGTCGTTCGCTCATGCGGACTCGCTTTGCTGTTGGCTATGTCGGGCTCTGCCGGGGAATCGCCGCGCGACCATAGGGCATGGCAAGGCCGATCGGCCGAAATTAAATCGGCTTTCGCCCGATCGCCCTGTATCTATCCTTCGCCAAGTTGCTACCTTTGCCCGGCACACGATGCTTTCGAAGCAATCAACTCCAGGGAGAGACCGTCATGGCCAAGGGTGAGCAACGCAGCAATCGGGAAACCAAGAAGCCCAAGAAGGAAAAGATCAAAACCATCGCCGCGGCACCGAGCCAGAAGGGCGTCGGCAACCTGCAGTCGGGTTTTGGCTCGGGCAAGAAGAAATAGTCAGCTAGACTGTCCGACAGGCCTTTGAGTTGAACCGATCCGCCTCGCCCGTACGGGCGCCGGCTTGGATGTGCGCCGTCGCGATCGGGCGCGATTCCGGCCTCTGCCGTCTCTCTGCTCTGGGTCGTTAATTAACCCGCGGTTTACCATGTTTGCGTACCTTTTTCGGGACCGGCGTTTCGAAAAGGGCCTCCCGTATGGCGTACCGCGCAAATCAGCAGCTTCGTGAGGATATCTGGGATTACCGCTACGCCTCTGCGCCCAGTACCCCGCCTGGTTCTCCGCTTGGTTCCTTTGGTTCCTTGCCCGACGAAGAAGAGAAAGTCGTCAGCTTTGCCCGGCAGCCCGCCAAGGCGCACGGCGCGACCGCGCTGAGCCTGATGCAGCAGGCCGCCGAAATGTTCGAGGGCATGGAAAGTCAGGCGCGCGAGACCGAAGCCCGCGCCCAGTCCCTGTGCAAGAGCGCGACCGAACGGCTGCGGCTGGCCGAAAAGCAGCGCGACGCTTCCGAGCGCGCCCGCCGCGACCTCATCAATGATTTCAACGCGCGACTCGAGGAAATGGCGAAAGCCATGCAGCGGGCCGAAAAACGCATCGTAGCTGCGGAAGATCACGCGCTCGCCGCCGAATTTCGCGCGCAGGCCGCCGAGGCCCAGCTGCACAAAGCCAATCGCGAACTCGCCGCGATCGAGGACATGATCCGCAAGCGGCTCATCTGAGCGATTGGGATTGTGTTGCTGTCGTCCCTGCGAACGCAGGACCCATAACCACAGGCTCCCGTGGTTAAACCAAGCTGGTGCTCCAGCTCTTTCAACAATCAATTACGGTGGTTATGGGTCCCGGCTCAAGGCCGGGACGACGTGGATAGAGGTCGCCTCTCAAACCACCAACCGGTGCCGTTCGATGCAGGTCCGCAAGACCTCGTCCATCGGCTTGGCCCACCAATCCTCCGAAAAAATCTCGATTTCGGAATACCCTTCGAAGCCCTGCGCTTCGACGGCCGCGCGCACCGATTTGATGTCGATGATGCCGTCGCCCATCATGCCGCGGTCGTTGAGGATATCGTTGGTAGGCACCAGCCAGTCGCAGACGTGAAACGCCAACAGGCGATCCTTTCCGGCGCGCGCGATCTGCGGCAGCAGTTCCGGGTCCCACCAGACGTGATAGACGTCGAGCGCGACCCCGAGCGCGCCTGATCGTTGCGGATCGAGTACATCGCAAAGGTCCAGCGCCTGTTTTGTCGTGTTGACGCAGGCGCGATCGCCGGCATAGGCCGGATGCAGCGGCTCGATCGCCAGCGGCATATTTGCGCCCTTGGCGTATTCCATTATCTCGGCGATGCCGTCGTGCACCTGGCTGCGGGCCTCCATGATGTCCTTTGAGGCCGCGCTGCCCGGCCGCGAATATTGCGGCAGTCCGCCCACGACAAGCACGATGCAGGGCGCGCCCAGCGCCTTGGCCTCGTCAATGGCGCGGCGGTTGTCGTCGCGCGCCTGGGTGCGATGCGCGGCGTCCGATGTGAACATGCCGCCACGGCAATACCCCGTGAGTTCCATCCCGGCATCACGCACCGCGCGCGCGGCGCGGTCGAGACCGACGGCGGCGACCTGATCGCGCCAGGGATCGATGGCACGGATGCCATGCCGCGCGCAGGCCTCGATGATCGCAATAAGGTCGCCCTGCTTGCGGACGGTCGCCGTGTTCAGCGACAGCCAGCGATGATCTTGCGAAAAATCCCGCATCAGGACTCAATGCCGCGTGTCGCCAGCACGGCCTTCATCCGCCGTGTCGCCAGTTCCGGATTGGCGAGCAGGCCCGCCTGGTCGGCCAGCCGGAACAGTTCGGCCAGGTGCAGCGTCGAGCGCGTGCTCTCCTGCCCGCCCACCATGGTGAAATGATCCTGGTGGCCGTTGAGATAGGCCATGAACACGATTCCGGTTTTGTAGAACCGCGTCGGCGCCTTGAAGATGTGGCGCGACAGCGGCACCGTCGGCCCCAGCACGTCGTGGAAGCCGGCCTCGTCGCCCGCTGCCAGCCGCGACAGCGCGTAGGACGCGGCCGGCGCAATCGCATCGAAGATGCCGAGCAGCGCGTGGGAAAAGCCCTGGTCGTCGCCGGCGATCAGTTCGGCATAGTTGAAATCGTCGCCGGTATACACTTTTACACGTTGATCGAGCCGGCGCCGCATGTCGATCTCGCGCTGCTTGTCGAGCAGCGAGACCTTGACGCCGTCGACCTTGGCGGCGTTGGCGTTGATGATGCCGACCGCGATGTCCATGGCTTCGTCGAGGCTGGACGTGCCCCAGTAATTCGCCAGCGCCGGATCGAACATGTCGCCGAGCCAGTGGATGATCACGGGCTCGCGGACCTGCGACAGCACGCGGTTGTAGACTTTTGCGTAATCGTCGGCGCTGCGGCCGATTTTTGCGAGTGCGCGCGACGCCATCAGGATGATGCGCCCGCCGGCCTTCTCGACCGCCGCGATCTGTTCCTCATAGGCCCGGATCACGTCGTCGATGTTTTTGGCATCCTCGACCGCGAGGTGATCGGTGCCGGCGCCGGAAAACACCAGCGCATCGCCTCTTGCTTTTGCAGCTTTCACCGAGCGCTGGATCAATTCCAGCGAAGTGGGCCAGTCCAGCCCCATGCCGCGCTGCGCGGTATCCATCGCTTCGGCGACGCCGAGGCCGAGGTCCCAGATATGTTCGCGAAAGGCGATGGTCTTGTCCCAATCGATCGCTGATGTCAGCCAAGGATCGTTGTCGGCAAGGGGATCGGCCACCACATGCGCCGCCGAGAACGCGACGCGGTTCAGCGTGCCTTCGAGCCGCGCCGGAAAAACCCGCGACGCCGCCAGCCGATAGGTTTCGATGGAACGGTTCGCAGTCGGCAGCTTCAGCGACAGCGAAGAGACAGGCAATACCGGCTTGTTCATGGCCTCACCTCACACCTTGATCGGGGCGACGTCGATCCAGCGCCGTTCGCGCCAGCTCTGCAAGGCGCATTCCGCGAGTTGCACGCCCTTGGCGCCTTCCAGCAGCGTATATTTATACGGCGCGTCCTCGCAGACATGGCGAATGAACATTGCCCACTGCTCCTTGAAGCCGTTGTCATACACGACGTTTTCGGGGAGCCTCTGCCAGTCGGCATAGAAATCATGGGTGCGCTTCTCGTCCGGATTCCACACCGGGCGCGGCGTCGCCTGCCGCGCCTGGATCACGCAATCGGTGAGCCCGGCCACCGCCGAGCCATGGGTACCATCGACCTGGAAGGTGACGAGGTCGTCGCGATAGACCCGCGTCACCCAGGACATATTGATGTGCGCGATCACGCCGCCCTTGAGACGAAAGGTGGCGTAGGCGGAGTCATCCGCGGTCGCCTTGTACTGCTTGCCCTTCTCGTCGAAACGTTCAGGAATATCCGTGGTGCCGAGGCAGCTCACGCTTTCGACTTCGCCGAAGAGATTGTCGAGCACGTAACGCCAGTGGCAGACCATGTCCAGGATGATGCCGCCGCCATCCTCGCTGCGGTAATTCCAGGACGGCCGCTGCGCCTCCTGCCAGGCGCCTTCGAACACCCAATAGCCGAACTCGCCGCGCACCGAGAGCATGCGGCCGAAGAAGCCGGAATCGCGCAGGAAGGCGAGCTTCTTCAGGCCCGGCAGGAACAACTTGTCCTGCACGGTGCCGTGCTTGACGCCTTTTGCAGCAGCGAGGCGCAGCACTGCCACCGCTTCCTCCAGATTGGTCGCGATCGGCTTCTCGCAATAGACATGCTTGCCGGCATTGATCGCCTTGGTCAGCAGCGAGGGCCGCGCCTGCGTGGTCGCGGCATCGAAGAAGATGCTGTCGTTCTTGTCCGCCAGTGCCTTGTCGAGGTCGGTCGACCAGCGCTCGATGTTGAAGCGTTTTGCAAGCCGCTCCACTTTATCCGCGTCGCGGCCGATCAGGATCGGGTCCGGCATCATGCGGTCGCCGTTCTCAAGCACCACGCCGCCCTGGTCGCGGATCGCGACGATGGAGCGGACCAGATGCTGGTTGAGCCCCATGCGGCCGGTCACACCGTTCATGATCAGGCCGAGGCGTTTGGTCGTCATCGTGTTTGCTCCGTTGGAATTCGTGGCTTTGGCCGCTGCAGCGGTGACATCGCGGACCACACAGGATGCACGGTTGTGGCAAAGCCCGCTGTCGTCAGCGATCCCGTCAGGAGATCGCCGTCATGAATCGCGAGGCGGACTTTCTTGCCGTCGCGCGTATAGAGATCGGGATGGGCGGTGAGAAACGCTTCCGCCTCGGCGGCCGGCGTGTCACCGAAACCATCGACGTAATGATGGCCATTGCGCTCGGCATGGGTGACGCCGATCAGCGCGCCGAGCGCCAGATCCTGCTGCACGGCAAGGCCGGCCTGACAGGTCAGATCCTCGCCGGCGATGAAGGCCCTGTCGCCTGCCGCGCTCCACTTGGCGGCGCGGGCGGCGTTGATCACCGACTTGTAGATGCCCTTGCAGGATTTCGAGGAGATGCCGCGATAGCCCAGCGCGCGCGCCGCGGGGAACGCGTCGTAGGAATCATCGGCCTCGTCGACGATAAAGTCGCGGCCGGCAAGCGCGCCGAGCGGCGATTGCCGCGTGATGTCGCGCGGCATCGGCTGCTCGATATAGAGCAGCTTTGTTGCAATCGGCTTCAGCGCACTATCGCGGTCGAGCTGCTCCACCAGCGCCCCCAGCGCGTTGAGGTCGGCATATTGCTCGTTGGCATCCAGCGTGACGCTGTAATCATGCGGCAGCGTGGCGAGCTCGCGGCCGATACGGATCAGGCGCTCCGCATCGTGGACGGGATCGCCATTGAGCTTGAGCTTGAAGTAGCGCGCGCCGGAGTTTTCGTGTGCGTCGGCAACACCGCCCTCGCCTTCTATCTTGTCGTCCATGCCAACCGTGTGGCGGATCGCGACGCGCGCCAGCCGCTGACGGCTGGAAAGGAAGCGCGCAACATCCTCATCGCCGAGATCGCGCGACAGCCGCGCGTCGATGCCGGCGATATTATCAGCCATACCGTCAAAGAAGTTGACGCCGGTCGCACGCAGCAGCGCGTCCAGGACTGCCTTGTCGATTTCGGCCGGACCATAGGCTGCGGCAAGCGGCGGGATGTCTTCTGTGGTGCAAGCTGCGATCTGCGCGCCGATACAGGCCGCATGCAGGCTGAACGCGGTTTCGTAGCCGGAAGTCGCCAGATAGAGTTCGCGCGCGATCAGGAGCGAACGCCGTAGCTCCTCCACCGTTTCGTGTGGCGCTAGATGCGGCCGCTTGTCGAACCATTTTGGGACCAGGAATTCGGCGCTGGCGCCCGTCGCCTTGCCCTTGCCTTCAACCTCGATCTCGACCCGCACGAACATCTGCGGCGTCGCGTTGATGACCACGGCGCCGAACCGGAACGGCCGGGCAAATTGCACGGGCCGTTCAAAGAAAGCGATATCTCGGACGGTCAGACGTGGCGGCATCAGCCGGCTCAATCCAGCGCGCTTTGGGTGAAGAAGTGTTTTCGGATCCGCTGCACCAGTTCGGTGAAGGCGGGATCGGCCATCGAATCCAGCGAACGCGGCCGCGGCAGCGGCACGTCATAGATCGCCGCGATCGCGCCGGGCCGCTCGGTCATAACAAGCACGCGGTCGGCCAAAAATACCGCTTCCGGTATCGAATGCGTGATCAGCAGCACCGTCTTTCCGGTCTCGCGCTGGATCCGCATCAGCTCGACATTCATCTTCTCGCGCGTCATGGCGTCGAGCGCGCCGAACGGTTCGTCCATCAGCATGATTTTTGGATCGTGCACCAGCGCCCGGCAGATCGAGGCGCGCTGCTGCATGCCGCCGGACAATTGCCAGGGCAGCTTCTTCTCGAACCCTTCGAGTCCGACCATCTTCAGCAGCGCCTTGGCGCGCACCAGATATTCCTCGCGCGGCAGCCGCTTCATGTCGATCGGCAACATCACATTGCCGAGGATGTTGCGCCAGGGCAGCAGCAGCGCGTTCTGGAACACAATGCCGACATTGCCGTGCGGTTTTGTCACCTGCTCGCCTTCGACCAGGATCTCTCCGGTCGAGGGCGCCAGCAGGCCCGAAATCATCTTCAGCAGCGTGGATTTGCCGCAGCCGGATGGGCCGACCACGACAAAGAACTCGCCCTCGTTGATATGAAAATCCAGCGGCTTCAGCGACGGCACGTCGCCGTCGCGCGAGCGATAGGTTTTCGACACGCCCGACAGTGTGATCCCCGGCGTGCCGGCGCCTGCGCGATCGGACACCAGGCGCAGATGCGCGCTCGGTTGATCGGGGTTGGTTGCTTTGGTCGCTGCGCTCATTCAGAGAATTCCTCTCCACCCGTCGTCCCTGCGAACGCAGGGACCCATACGCCGTGCCGTTTCGTTCGGGCACGGAGGTAGAGACCTTTTGCAACAACGCAGGCCGGTGGCTATGGGTCCCTGCGTTCGCAGGGACGACGATAGATATGACATCAGTAACTCACGACCCACCCTTCGCAGGGTGATTTTGTTTGCCGGACCCATTGGAGAACTTCCTCCAGCCGTCGTCCCTGCGAACGCAGGGATCCATACGCCGTGCCGTTTCGTTCGGGCACGGAGGTAGAGACCTTCTGCAACAACGCAGGCCGGTGGCTATGGGTCCCTGCTCCGTGCGCAACCGCGCACTCGGCAGGGACGACGATGGATGTGTCATCAATGGCTCAAGACCCGCCCTTCGGCAGATAGTCATTCGTATAAAACGCCTTTGGATTGTCCTTGGCCTTGGCTTCGAGGCCGCCGTACTCGACCATCAGGTTGACCGTGTCGGTCATGTTCTGGTCGGTCACCTCGAACGGCCGCTTGTTCTTGGTTTCGGCGGTGCGATAGAGCGGGATCGTCAGCTCAAAACCCTTCGTCAGCGTTTCGAGCTTGCCGCCCTTGGGGTTGGCGTCGAGGATCGCTTGCGCCGCGCCCTTGGGGTCCTTCTCGGCGGCTTCGACGGCCTTGGTCGTCGCCGACATGAAGCGCTTGACCAGGTCGGCATTGGCCTTGACGAACTCGGTGTTGGCGACGACGCCCGAGCAGACCATGTTGATGCCGTAGTCGGCGAACTTGATCGCGTTGACGTCCTTGCCGGTGGCGTCCTTGATCTTCATCGACTGGTCCATGACGTAGCCGAGCAGCAAGTCAGCCTGGCCGTTGATGACGGCGTTCAGCTTGGTCTGACCGTCGCCGGCCACCGTCTGGAAATCGCCTTCCTTCAGGCCGGTCTTTTTCAGGAACAGCGGCCAGATCTGGGTCATGGAATCGGCGGGCGTGATCGCCACCGTCTTGCCCTTGATGTGCTCGGGCTTCGTGATGTTCTTCTCGACGAAACCCATTGCCGACATCGGGCTGGTCTGCAGCAGCACGCCGGTGGCGACGATCGGCGCGCCCTTGACCGCTGCGCGCATCATCGTGGGCACGTCGACATAGCCGAAATTGGCGGTCTTGGCCGCAACCGCCTGCGTGGTCGCCGCCGAACCGCGGCCTTCCTGGATCTCGAGGTCGATGCCCTCGGCGGCATAGATGCCCTTGGCCTTGCCGTAATAGAACGGCGCGTGCTCGCCATAGACGTACCAGTTCAGCATCAGCACCACCTTGTCGGCGGCGGATGCGGGAACAGCCAGTGCAGCCCAGATCAGCGCGGCCGAAACCGCAGTCATCGCTCGTATCATTGTCGTCCTCCCGTTGGTGTTGGCTTGCGGTCCTTGGGTGGGCCGCTCTTTTTTGGGTTACAGTTTACGAAGCAAAGATGATGTCCTCGCGCTGGCTGACGTGCCAGGGAATGACGAGGCTTTCGATCCGGTCGACGATCCAGAACAGGATCACGCCGAGCAGCGCGAGAATCACCAGCGCGGCAAACATCGTCGGCAAATCGAAGGTGCCGATCGAGCGCTGCAGCACATAGCCGATCCCGGAATTGGAGCCGACGAATTCGCCGACCACGGCGCCGACAACGGCCAGCGTGATCGACACTTTCAGCCCCGAAAAGATCGCAGGCATCGCATGCGGCAGGTTGACGGCGCAGAACACACGGAAGCGGCTGCCCTGCATCGCGCGCGCCAGGTCGACCATATCAGGATCGACCGACTTGAATCCCTGCACCGCCGACACCACGACCGGGAAGAATCCCAATAGAAACGCCGAGATCACTTTCGGGATGATGCCGAAGCCGAACCAGACCACGAACAGCGGCGCGATCGCGATCTTCGGCACCGACTGGGAGAACACCAGCAGCGGATAGACATAGCTTTCCACGGTCTTCGATCCCGCGATCAGCATGGCGACGGGAATGCCGAACACGGCCGACAGCAGGAAGCCGCAGATGGTGGCGTAGGTGGTGGGCCAGGCCTGCCGCAGCAGTTCCGGCCAATCGGTCCACAGCACCGCGACGACGTCGCCGGGCGCCGGTATCTGATAGGCGGGAATCCGGAACACGCGGATGGTCAGGTCCCAGATCACGACGATGAAGATCAGGAACAAAAACGGCCGCACCCACGCCGCGTTAAGCGCCTTGGTCACGCCGCTGGGGCCCTTCGGTTCGGCCACGTCTCGCTCCCTGATCAGTTCTATCTGAGGAGAAATTAACCCGTTGGATAAATACTGTCCAGTGGCTTTCCTGTGACATTTTGAGCCGTCATTCCGGGGCGCGCGCAGCGCGAGCCCGGAATCCATCAGGCTGCATGCTCCGCGACTCGGTGGATTCCGGGCTCTCGCTTCGCGCGCCCTCAGATGCGCAATTGCGCATCGGGGAATGACGACGGAGGGAACTGCTCGGGGTGCGACAAATCGACCCGACGGGCAAATCACTTCTGGTTTACGGAATTCATGTCAAGCTCCGAAATAAAAAATATTTCGCTTTTACAGAATACAAAATCGGTCTATATCTTCGTCCATCCCGTCCCGCCAGAGGGAACCAGTTTGTCATCTGCGGAAAAATAGTCCGGTAAAGGAGGAGAACCGTCCTCGGCTCCTCTACGGCAGCTTCTGCGCAGCACGAGCTTCTGCGAGAATTTTGTAGAGTTCCGCGCGCACCGAGTCAGGATCGGCCCGATATTCCGGCGTAGGTGCATTCTCGCCGAACAGGCCGGATTGCTCGTCCTGCTGGAAAAGGTCACTTTGTCTGGAAGAAGCCATGTGTCACGCGATTGGATGCCGAATTCGCATGAATCATGCGCGATCTAGCCGAGCCGCGCGAGCTATTTGGCTGACTTTTCCCCGCACCCCACCGACAACCAATTAGCTCTTGCTTTGCTCTTAGGCTCGGCGAGGCCGCCTCCGGCATTGTGAACGCTCCTGGCCGCTCTGAGTTCGTCGGCGCCTGCAATGGTCCGGCACAGATGCGGTTAAGCAGGCTAACTTGCGCGGGTTCCAATGCGATCAGTCGGCCGAGAACATGCAAAAGATCGAGCAGATCGGTGGTGTACTCCGGCAACCAACCTTCGGGCTGGATCCTTTCAAGTGGTGAAGGCGGTCGCTTATCACCAATTACTGGCGTACAGGTCGCGGCGGCGGTAGCTGAACCACTGCGACAAAATCTGCTTCCCCGAGACTTCGTAGCGCCACATCTCTATTGTGACGTTCTCGACATACCCTTTACTGATTTTCAGCCGCTGTGTCGTCGGATCATAATCCATCGAATCAGGCAGCGGTTCAGGTGTGGACGGAATCATACCTCTAACAGAATGTGGGTGCGGTCTCTTTTGAAGGCGCGGCGCCTGTTTCGGCCGGTTTGCTGATGGGTCAGTAAAACGCTCACTATAACAATGCAGTGCCAAATCACTTCGCTGCCTATTGCAACGGCTTCGCAAACAACTTTGCATCAGCTGTGACGGAACGGCAACATCAGGGGTTGACGAGATCGACTGAATCGTGCAGTGAAAGCCGCGCCATTACAGCGGCAAAATAAGCCATCACGTCCTCGGCTTCACCGGCTGGCCGTGTTTTCGCCAAATTGAGTCGTAACAGAGGCTTGATGTTGGGTTGCGTCGCGGTTCGATCGCTCCAAAGCGGCCGCACTCGGCCAGCAACGACTTTTATAGTGATCGTGATTCGGGATATGTCCAGCGAAAGTGATCGCCGGCCCAGATGTTGGAGAATGCCGTTCAAGTCCGATTAGATAAACCTGCCGTGCTGAATAGCTGTTCCACAGTGTGGGATCTGGCCTATTGATGAGGCGCGGATCAGGCGATCCATTGACGATCAAAAGATCGGAAGCTGTAACGAGTCGGCGTGATTGCGGCTCTGCAGATCATTTACTGACCCAGCGCGATGCTCGTGGCCTACAAGACCCGTCGTTGATTTTTTCGAGACTGTCTTATCTCCGCCTTCATGCGGATGGAAAAGCACGTCCTTCTCTCCACATCCTTCTCGCCGATAAGTTTTGCTCCGGGGCGCGCTAGCGACCCTGCATCAGGCGCAATTACTCCAAGTTCGACCGGGCATAACACCCGAACCGTCGTAGGCAAAGAGGTCGCTAAGAGGAGGGAGTGCCGCCCAAATGCCGGTCGCTTCTGGCAAGAAAGGATCGCGCCATCCCGAAGGGCAATCGATCCATCCCGAATCATCAAGTGAAAAAGCATTCAGGGCTACAAACTTCTCACTCCGATTACCCTTCGGTAACTCCCGGAAAAGCACTTCCGGCCGCTCCTGCGTAGATTCTGGCCAGTTTGCGGGCAGCAAGCACGATGCAAATAGGTTGTTGCACCCCCTGGAAGATGCGTGTCGCAACTTCCGGCTGCGTCCTCTGGCGAGCAATCGACGATCCATATCTTGAGCAAGTCCGTCGAAGATCGTCACGCATCTTTTCAAAGCCAGGACCGTTCAAAAACCCTGCCACGGTGATGAAGCAGACAATTCTTCGTCTTTGTCCACCAAGCCGGTCGATGCAGCTAGCCCAGAACCGAAAAACTTTCCACGTCGCCCAACGCCAGAAATAGACGTATAAATTCTTCAGGTGTTTTGTGTGCGCCCACACCCCATTCGCGCGGCGGTCTCCAGCGATCGAGGGCGCTTCGCGCCCCTTCGTGCCGGTTTCAATCCAACCGCCCATACCGTCGGCCTTTTCCTTGTAGGGCGGATTTCCACGACGACCGTGATCGGCTGTGTTTTCTTAATTGTGTTTATGTCGCGGCGCGACTTTGCAATTGGCTCACAACCGGCGTCCGAGCGTTTCCTCACGAACGGATTGCCTAGAGTGTCGGTAATAAAGAGGCGGAGGTCGGGGAACAGATGGCGCAGACGCGCTCGGGAGCAGCGTTATCAGCGCCATTTCCGCGATAATGCGTAGCTGCGCGACTGCGAACGGCCCGAATTGAAGTTCAAAGCCACTACGCGTCGCCGCAGCTTCGATCGCGCCGCACAGCGCCTTGATCTTGGTCCGCCGATACCGCAGACGCGATGCGGCGAAGTACACCAAGCAGGAACGTGCCTGTTCCAACCGCCGGATCGGCTACGATCACGTCAGCAGCAGCAACTTGTGAGGCCGCTCAAAGAGCGGGCCGCGTAACGTCTGGTCAACAAGATTGACCATGGCGGAGACAACTTCTGGGGGCGTAGAAGAACCAGTCCGCTTGCGTAGCTTGTTGTCATAGACTCTCCGGCAGCACCTCGTAGAAGTAAAGCCAAGCTTCTGGCGTTATCCTTGCTGATGGTATGCCAGTTGATTCGTCCAGAACGCGTGAGCGTAGCGAGGGACGTCTTAAGAGCTTCCTGATTTGTCACGTCGTCGGTCAGCAACCTGAGCAGTCGCAATCAGCGAGTCGACTGGTTCCTGCGCAGCCTGCTCAATTCCACCCGATAAGGAGATATCCTGAGCGCGCCACCAACAGACCAAACGTTACTGCCTGCGCGTAACCATCGGCAAATTGCGCGTCGTCCGCTTGCGGAAACAGAAGCTTTCGCCAGTCCAGCAGTGGCGGTCAGTCCCGCATTACCCGCCACCATTTGCTCGACCACTTCATCACGCAGCAAGCGGCAGAGGCGAGCGCAGACCTCGGCTAGCTTTTTCGCGGTCTTTGGCGGAATCGATTCCATTGAAGAAATTCAAGATCGAGCGGAGCAAGGGTCGCAGGAAATCAGTTTGGCTCCTGATTCAACGTCTCCCTCTAGATGAACGACTTTCCGACTGCTCCACTATCTCGCCAAAGGCTGAAGGAGTTGCCATCGGTGTAAAGCAGGTTGGGAAGCGACTTCAATTTGTCCCATTGATCCTTGTCGTGCGGATCAGAAAATTTTCGTGGCCGGCGCCCTTGCCGGGCGCCTTTACTTCAATAAAGCCGACGAGGGCGTTATTGACGGTGACCGCGTAGTCCGGGCGCGTCTTGAGATGCGCAAGCGTTGTCTCGCCAACAAGGTTGATGGCCTTTGCCGGAAGTCCACCGATCTCGGCAAGGTCGTGCAGCAGAGCTTCAGAGGCCCGCGCAACGACTCCGGGCGCGCCGTTGATCGCGACGTTGCTCAGCTTTGCCTTGGCGCTTGCACCGAAGTTCGAAACTGAACCCGCGACTGTCTTCACCGCCAACTTGATCTCCGGCGCCAGTTCGTAAGGAGTGATTCCTTTTCCTTAGCAATCGCTACTCGAAAACCTGAGATAAAATCACTTCGTTCGCTTGAACGATCGCCCCCGATCTATAGTAATCGCCAAAGCTCACTCGACGGCGTTGCCCCACACTTCAATTCCAGTTGCGACAAATCAACCCGACGGGCAAATCACTTCTGGTTTACGGAATTCATGTCAAGCTCCCAAAATGAAAAATATTTCGCTTTTACAGAATCGCAAATCAGTTTATATCTTCGCCATCCCGTCCCGCCAGAGGGGCGTATCATGATCGTCACGATCGTTGGGACGGGTCGCGGTGGACGCTGGCAGCGCCGATAACGAACGGCACGAGAGCGTACGGCAAAGGCGTGTGGTCCTGACGTCGCGGTGCTGGCGTCAATGCACCTGGAGGCAATAGCTTCCAGGGCGCTACGGAGGCAAAAGAGCCGTTCTCCGGGGAGAGCACGTTATAAGCCGTAAAGCCATTGCGCAGGGAATGTCGGATGTTCTCCGCTGCCCTGTATGCTCGTGTGCACCTTTGTTTGTGCACATTGCACACGAGATCGCGGGTGCAGCGCGCATCCGGCATTCCCTGCGCCCTCTTATTGGAGGGGGCGTTGAAGTTTCCAGCAAAGCTCGGGCGTAATGCGCCGCGAGATCGCGAAACTGTATTCCCGTCATCCTGAGGTGCGAGCGCAGCGAGCCTCGAAGGATAGATCGGCCACAGACGGGCCGTCGTCCTTCGAGGCGCGCAAGAGCGCGCACCTCAGGATGACGGGATTGAGCTAACCGGGCGACCCAGTATTCCAGAGACGCCAATGATTGAACCGAGAAGCCGCGGCGTACTGGATCCCCCGCTTCCGCGGAGGATGACAGCGGCCATCGCAGGGACGACAGCGTCTCTCCTCACACCGGCTGATGTGCCGCCGACCGCAACCCGGCCGGCTTCGGCTTGCCGAAATCCGCGGTGGATTTTCCTGTCAAGGCCGCCAGCACCAGGGCGACCATGTGGGCGAGGCGCTCGTCCCTCGCCTCCTTTTTCAGGAGGTCGCGGCCGAAGATCACGCTCAGCGTCGCGCTGTTCGACAGATAGAAGAAGCACAGTGCCGCGATCGAGATATAGAGCTGGACCGGATCGACCGCGACGCGGAAGTCACCGCTCTCGACGCCGCGATTGACCACGGTGCGGATCATCTCGACGAACGGCGAATGCATCGATTTGACCTTGGTGGAGCGCTTGAGGTGACGCGCTTTCGCCAGGTTCTCGGTGTTGAGCAGCGCCAGAAATTCCGGATTGCGGATGAAGTAGTTCCAGGTGAAATCGATCAGGCGCTCGATCGCTTCCGGCGGGTCGAGATGTTCGAGGTCGAGGCCGCGCTCCTCGTTGCGGATCTGCTCATAGGCGCCTTCGAGCACCTCGAGATAGAGGTCCTCCTTGTTGCCGATGTGATAATACAGCATGCGCTTGTTGGCGCCGGCATTGGCCGCGATCCGGTCGACCCGTGCACCGGCAAGGCCGTGGGCGGCAAATTCCTGCTTGGCGGCCTCGAGAATGCGGATCCGCATCCCCTCGGGGTCGCGCTGCCATTTCAGAATGCGTTTTGCCTTGGCCAATTCAATTGCTCAATGATCCTACGGGATTCACCTGTAGCATGCGCGCCGCCGTTTGAGAATGTAGGGTGGGCAAAGCGCAAGCGTGCCCACCAACTTGCTTGCCGAAAGAATGGTGGGCACGGCGCAAGCGCGCCTTTGCCCATCCTGCGGCCGATCACCCTACGGCTTCACCGCCGGCTGCACCAGCAGCGTCGGCACGCCGCAGGTGCCGTTGCGCACGGTCATCACCCGCGTCCCCGGCTTGCGGCCGGTGCGGATTTCCGAGACGTCGACGCCGGCAGCCACGAGCCGCGCATGGGTGGCGTCGATGTCGGCGACGCGCCAGCATATGCCGCGCAGCCTGTCCTTGTCCCTGTCCTGCGCGCCCGTCGCCGGCTTGCCCGGCCGGTGCGTGACCTCGACGATGAGGTCGCCGCAGCGGAAGAACATCAGCCGGCCCCAGTCCGGATGCGAGCGGTCGAGCGCCATGTCGAGCCCGAGCCGCGCGCCATAGAGCGCGGCGGCGCGCTCGGGATCCGGCGTCGAGATCACGACATGGTCCATCGCGGTGATCGATGCCGGCCCGGTTCGCACCGACAGTGGGCGCTCCTTTGCCAGTTCGAGGAAGAACATGCGGATGCCACGCGTCGCATCGGTGGCGGCGCGGGTGCGCTTCCACGACAAAATAGCTTCCGTGACGGCGTCGCGGCTTTCGACCTCGGCGACCGGCTCCGGCTTCAGGGTCAGCCGGTCGAGCCTGCGCTGCATTTGCTCGATGTCGTTGGTGCGAAAACAAAGACTCGCCAGCCCCTCGCCTTGCGTCGCAAGCACGGTACGTATGCGGTCCGCGGCCGCGCCCTCACCGCTCGGCGCCATCAGCTCCAGCGTCATATTGTCCAGCGTGAACAACACGCGCTCGGCTCCGTCGCCGCCGCTGCGCCAGGCCGGCGTCCGCGCAAACAGCGACTGATATGCCGCCTCGCCCGCCGAAATATCGCCGGTGAGAACGACGACGTGATCGAGACCTGTAATCACGGGAAAGCCCTCCCCTTTTGTCGCACCGACCGGAACCCCGGAGCACGGTCAGCCGTTATGGCGGGCATGCTGGCAACGCCTCAAGGACGGTCCTAGTCCCCTCACATGCCCTTCTCAAGTCGCAAAGACGGCACGGTTGCGAATATTTTCAGCGAATGCATCCGATAAGCGGTGCTAATGTAACGCGCCGGGCCGGACCCACCCCTTCAGCCCAATACTCTGAAGTACAATGACGGAAAACGAATGCAGGCTCTCTTCATCGGACAGACCTATATCGACGTTACCTTCATCACCGACCACATGCCGAGCGGCGACGAAAAGCATGTGGCCTCGGCCTACGCGGTGTCGTTTGGCGGCAACGCCGTCACGGCGGCGTTCTGCTGCGCCAAGCTCGGTATCGTGCCGGACCTGATTTCGACCGTCGCCAACGACTGGCTCGGCCGCATGTTTCAGGACATGAGCGCGAAATACGGCATCTCGATCCATCCGCGCAAGGTCAACGCCTCGTCGCTGTCCTTCATCATGCCCAAGGACGGCAAGCGCGCCATCGTGCGCTGCCGCGACGACGAACACATCCATCCCTTTCCGATCCTCAACCTCAGAGGATGCCGCGCGCTGCATATCGACGGCCACCAGCCGGACGCCGCGATCCACTACGCAAAGCTGTGCCGCGAGGACGGCATTCTGACCTCGCTCGACGGCGGCGGCCTGCGCACCAATACCCATGAGCTATTGGAGTTCATCGACGTCGCCATCGTCGCCGAGCGGCTATGCGAGCAGATGGACAAGACGCCGGAAGCGATGCTGGACTATCTCAAGAGCCGCGGCTGCCGGGTCGGCGGCGTCACGCTCGGCGAAAAGGGCCTACTGTGGTACGACGAGACCGGCTCCGTTCGCAGCCTGCCGGCGCTCCCGATCCCCCGCGAGCGCGTGATCGACACCAACGGCGCCGGCGACGTTTTCCATGGTGCCTACGTCTATTCCTATCTAAGCAACCCCGGCAAAGGCTGGCATGAGCATTTCGAATTTGCGCGCGCCGCCTCGACCTTCAAGATCCAGCGGCTCGGCAACGAGGCCGGATTGCCGGCGCTTACCGACATCGAAGCGGTCAAGCAGGAGTTCGCGGTCGGGGCCTGACCGCGGCGTGTGGGGATAAAGATGGGACGCGTCTTCGTCGCCGGCAGCATCAACATGGATGTGGTGGCGACCGCCGACCGGCATCCGCAGATCGGCGAGACCGTCGCCGGCAAAGCGGTGCTGTATTTTCCCGGCGGCAAGGGCGCCAACCAGGCGGTGGCTGCGGCTAAACTCGGCGCGCCGACCACGCTGATCGGCCGGCTGGGCACCGACGCGTTCGGACAGCAATTGCGGGCGTTTCTCGCTGCGCAAGGCGTCGACCTCGCCTTCGTCAAGGACATTGCCGAGGCCCACACCGGTACGGCGCTCATCACCATCGCCAATGCCGACAACACCATCGTCGTCGTGCCCGGCGCCAACGCCCTGGTGAGTACCGAGGATATCGGCGCGCCCATTCTCGCCAAAGGCGACGTCGCAGTCAGCCAGTTCGAAATACCACAGCCGACGATCGGCGCTTTTTTCAAGCGCGCGCGGGCCGCCGGCGCGACCACCATTCTCAATCCCGCGCCCGCGGCCAAGTTCGGACGCGAGCTGCTCGATCTCGTCGACATCCTCGTTCTCAACGAGACTGAACTTGGGCTGCTCGCCGGCACTGAGCTTCGCGATACCGACGATGATACCCGCTTCATCGAAGCTGTCCGGTTGCTGCCGTCAAGTCGCGACCAGACCATCTGCGTAACGCTGGGCAGCCGCGGCGTGCTTGTCATGATCGACGGTCAGCCGTCGGTCATTCCGGGCCGCACGGTGAAAGCGGTGGACACCACCGGCGCCGGCGATTGCCTTGTCGGCGCGCTGGCGGCGCAGCTTGCCGGCGGAAAATCGATCCGCGACGCCCTCGCTTATGCCAATGCCGCGGCGTCGATCTGCGTGCAGCGGATGGGTGCAGCACCCTCGATGCCGACGGCGGCGGAAGTGGCGGCCATCATCTGACCCAGTCCCGCTACCTCCGCGTCAACGCCCAGCCGTCACTTCAGCGACTGCAATTCGTCGTACTGCGCCCGCGTCCATCCGGCGCCGGCGGCGGCGTCGTTGTGCAGCGGCACTGCGGCCTTCCGAAAAGCCTGACGATCCGGCTCGACCACGGTCATGCCGAGATTCCTGAGCTGTGTGGCCAAAACCCGCTCGGAAGCCTCGATCGCCTCTGTCGCTTTCGCGGCGGCCTCCTTCATCGTCTCCGCAAACAGCGTTCGCTGGTCCGGCGTGAGCTTGTTCCAGACATGACTGCCGACCACCGTGACCATCGATTCCGTGATGTGGCCGGTCAGCACGATGTGGCTCTGCACCTCGTAAAATTTCTTGGCCATGATCGTCGGCAGCGGATTCTCCTGACCGTCCACCAGGCCTTGCCGGAGCGCATAATAGACGTCGGAGAATGCGATCGGCGTTGCGTTGGCGCCGACCGATCTGGTGAACATCAGGACCAGCGGCGCCGGCGGCACACGCAGCTTCATGCCCTTCATGTCCTCGGGCTTGCCGATCGGCTTGTTGGCAGTGACATGACGCTGCCCGTAATAAGTCAGCGCGACGATCTTGTGCCGGGTCTTGTCTTCATAATCCTTCGAAAGATCGGCAAACAGCTTGCTGGCGCGATAGGCCTTCCAATGGTCGAAATCGCGCAGCATGAACGGCGCGCCGGTGATGCCGAGCGGCTTGTAGGTCGCCGCGACGAAGTTGATGCCGACATAGACGATATCGATGGTGCCGAGCCCAAGCCCCTCATTAAGCTGATTCTCGTTGCCGAGCCGGGACGCTGGAAACACCTCGATATCGAATTTGCCGTTGCTGCGTTTCCTGATCTCGCTCGCCGCCCACAGCGCTTCGGTGTGGTAGGGCTCGGTGATCTCATAGACATGCGCCCATCTCAGCTTGGTCTGGGCCGAAGCCGGGCCGGCCATGACCATCGCAAGGCCGACGGCGATGCTTAGCGTGAGACAGCGTATCCAGACGGACATGCCACCCTCCCCGAATGCCGGAAACCTCATTGACGGACCGCGCGGCGACAGCGTTGCTGAATCGGCGCGACGATGCAAGCGAACCGGCGGCGAACCCGACTTACGTCAGGGCACCCTTCAAATCGAAGCCAGGGTCGGCCGCCTGGGCTGGCGTAATCGAGCCGTTGGCCGCCAGCAGACGCCGCCCGAACATGTGATCCCCGGCGCGATTGACGGATTCGATGCCGACGAGATGGCCGGACTTGTAGCAGAAGGCGGAGAATGCCCCAGCCCCGCGATCGCCGCGCACCACCACCTGGTCATAGCCCGTCGTCAAACCCGCGATCTGAAGTTTGTGGGGACCCTGGTCGCTCCAGAACCACGGCAGCCCGTCATAGACTTTGGCATCGCCGGTCAGCCGCGCCGCGACGCAGCGCGCGTGATCGGTAGCGTTCTGCACGGATTCCAGCCGCAGCGATCCGCCAAAACGCGGGCTGGTATAGAGCGCGCAATCGCCGATTGCCGAGATATCAGGATCGGCCGTCAGCAGATGCTCGTCGACGATGATGCCGGCGGCTACCGGCAGGCCGGCTTCGGCCGCCAGTTCGACATTCGGCAAAACACCGACCCCGACCACCACGAGATCGGCAGGCAGATGCCGGCCATCGCTGAGGCTGACGCCGGTGACATTGCTGCCGTCGCTCTCGATGCTCGTGACTTGCACGCCGAGATGAATGCGAATGCCGGCCGCGGTGTGGCTGGTCTGAAAGAACTCGGAGATTTCCGCGGTCACCGCGCGCGCCATCACCCGGCTGGCGAGTTCGATCACGTCGACTTCGAGGCCCTTGCCCCGGGCGGTCGCCGCGAATTCAAGCCCGATGAAGCCGGCGCCGATCACGACGACGCGCTGACCGGCTCCGATCCGGTGCCGCAGCGCCTCGCTTTCGTCGAGAGTGCGCAGATAGCGCACGCCCTCCAGATTGGCATTGGGAATGTCGAGCAGGCGGTTGCGCGCCCCGGTCGCCAGCACCAGATGGCCGTAATCGAGTGAGGAACCAGAACCGAGCAACAGCTTATGTGCAGCGCGGTCGATCGACACCGCGCGGTCGGAGATCAAATCGATCTTCTGGTCGGAAAAGAATTTTTCCGGCCGGAACATCAGGCTGTCAGGCCCGCCGGTTCCCTTCAGATAGGCCTTGGACAATGGCGGCCGCTGATACGGCAGATGGCCTTCGTCGTTCAGAAGCGCGATGCGCTCGGCAAAGCCGTGCTGGCGCAGCGAGGCCGCGACCTGAAAGCCGGCGTGGCCGGCGCCGACGATTACAACAGGCCCTTGTACAACCGGTCCATGCGTCATCGGGACAACCCAATTGCTGGCGCATAGGAATTACCCATGTCGTCTCCTCTCACCGCCGATGTTGGCTTGCTCGCCTCGTGAGAGCGGCGCTCGTGTCCGCGTCCCGAACGATGGGCGGCCCCATTAGGCCTCAAGGTTTTGGATCGCGCAAGGGCATCCCTGCCCCTCCGGCCCGGGATTGTCACCTCCCGCCTTCTGCTATTTAAATGTCCTGCCCCGTCCCGAGCCGAGGATTTTCCGATGGCAACACAAGATCATACCGCTGCCCCATCCGATGAGCCGGCGCGGCTCACGATCGACGGTCCGATCGCGACCATCACGCTGAACCGCCCCGCGGCGTTCAACTCGATCGACCTGTCGATCGCCAGGAAGCTGGAACAGCTCGGCGCCGAGGTCGAGGCCAATGACGCGATAAGGGTGCTGGTGATCCAGGGCGAAGGCCGCGCCTTCAGCGCCGGCGGCGATTTGCAGACTATCGGCGCCGCGGCCGCGGCTGACACTATTGCGCCTGTGGTCGGCGAATTGCTGAAGCACTACCACGCCTTTATCGAAACTGTGCGGCGGATGCCGAAGATCGTGCTGTCGAGCGTGCACGGCTCGGCGGCCGGCGCCGGCATGGGACTCGCTTTCGTGACCGATCTCTGCATCGCCGCCGAGGATGCCCGCTTCACGCCGGCCTACGCCAAGATCGGGGTGTCGCCGGATGGCGGCAGCACCGTCGGCATGGTCGGCACCGTCGGCACCCGCCGTGCGCTGCAGCTATTTCTCGCCGAAGACAGTTTTTCGGCGCAGCAAGCCTACGATTGGGGGTTGGTCGCCCGGGTGGTTCCGGCCGCTGAGCTGAAGCTGGCGACGCAAAAGTTCGCCGAACGACTGGCACAGAATCCGCCAGCGGCGATCAGCGGCACCAAGTCACTGGTTTACCAGGCCGCGGTCACGCCGACCAAACAGCAGCTCGATGCCGAGGAGGAGAAGATTATCGCCGCGATGAACACCGACGAATTTCGGTTGGCGGTGAAGAAGTTCACCAGCAAGGGGAAATAGAGTGTCCTCGTTTGGCTGTCATCATCCGCGAAACCGGATGATCCAGTACGCCGCGGCCTCTCGGCTCAACCCACCGACGCCCGTTACTGGATGCCCCGCCTTCGCGGGCATGACGATCGAGGTGCGCTTCGATAGCCCCTCAGCCCTTGCCCTCGCCGCGCATGAAATCGAAGTCGCAGCCTTCGTCGGCCTGCAGGATGGTCTCGTTGAACAGATGCGCGTAACCGCGCTTGGCCCAATCGGGCGTCGTTGGCGGCGCCAGCGCAGCGCGGCGTTTTTCGAGTTCGGCATTGTCGACCATTAGATCGATGCTGCGTTTGGCGACGTCGAGCCGGATCATGTCGCCATTCCTCACCAGCGCCAGCGGGCCACCGACCGCGGATTCCGGCGTGATGTGCAGCACGATGGTACCGAACGCTGTCCCGCTCATGCGCGCGTCGGATATTCGCACCATGTCCTTGACACCGGCGCGGCCGAGCTTCTTCGGGATCGGCAGATAGCCCGCCTCCGGCATGCCCGGCGCGCCCTTCGGCCCGGCGTTGCGCAGCACCAGTATGTCATCGGCGTTAACGTCGAGCGCCGGATCGTCGACGCGCAGCGTCATGTCCTCGACCGATTCGAACACGACGGCGCGGCCGGTATGCTGCAACAGCCTGGGGCTCGCCGCCGAATGCTTGATCACGGCGCCGCGCGGCGCGAGGTTGCCGTGCAGCACCGCCATCGCGCCTTCCGGCTTGATCGGATTGCTGCGGGGACGGATCGCATCCTGCCCCGGCACTTCCTCCGCATTGGCCACGACATCGCGCAGCGTCGCACCGGTGATGGTTTTGGCATCGAGATCGATGAGATCGCCGAGCTGCGCCATCAGCTTCGGCAGGCCGCCGGCATGATGGAAGTGCTCCATATAATGTTCGCCCGACGGCTTCAGGTCGATCAGGACAGGCACTTCGCGCCCGAGCCTGTCAAAACCTTCGAGATCGATGCGGTGTTTGGTGCGGTTGGCGATCGCGGTCAGATGGATGAGCCCGTTGGTCGAGCCGCCGATCGCCTGCAGCACCACTTGCGCGTTCCGGAACGACGACGCGGTCAGAAACTCGCTCGGCCGCGGTCCCTTCGCCTTGGCCAACGCGGCGGCGACCTTGCCGCTCGCTTCGGCCGAACGGAAACGCTCGGCGTGCGGCGCCGGAATCGTCGCACTCATCGGCAGCGACAGGCCGAGCGCTTCGGTGATGCAGGCCATCGTGGAGGCCGTGCCCATCACCATGCAGGTGCCAACCGATGGCGCCAGCCGGCCGTTGACGGCTTCGATCTCGATATCATCGATTTCACCGGCGCGGTATTTCCCCCACAGCCGCCGGCAATCCGTGCAGGCGCCGAGCACCTCGCCCTTGTGATGCCCGACCACCATGGGTCCGACGGGAATCACGACGGTTGGCAGGTCCGCACTGACCGCGGCCATGATCTGCGCCGGCAAGGTCTTGTCGCAGCCGCCGATCACCACGATCGCGTCCATTGGCTGGGCGCGGATCATCTCCTCGGTATCCATCGCCATCAGATTGCGCAGATACATCGAGGTCGGATGCGAAAAGCTTTCGGCGATCGAGATGGTCGGAAACACCATCGGCATCGCACCGGTCAGCATCACGCCGCGCTTCACGGCCTCGATGATCTGCGGGACGTTGCCGTGGCAGGGGTTGTAATCGCTGTAGGTATTGGTGATGCCGACGATCGGGCGATTGAGCGCGTCGTCGGAATAGCCCATCGCCTTGATGAAGGCCTTACGCAGGAACAGCGAGAAGCCAGCATCGCCATAACTTGCCAGTCCCTTGCGAAGTCCATCATCAGCCATCTTGCCATTCCCTGTCGCTATGCGTTCGCACTTAAGGAGCCCGCTGGATTATTGTCAATATTGGGACATTCTGCGCTGAAACTGCGCCAGTCTCACCAATAATCATGCGATATTATTGACAATATGGCCACCGCGTGTTGATTTCCAGCGAATGACCGGAAGCGAGCATCCATGAACCAGCCGTTGCGCATTGGTCTTGTCGGCGCCGGCATGGTGAGCCGCCACCATCTGATCGCCTGGGCCAGTATAGCAGATCAGGCCCGCGTTGTTGCGGTCGCCGATCCCTCGGCCGACAATGCCGCGCGCCGTGCAACCGAATTCGAGATAACCAAGACCTACGCCAGCGCCGAAGCGATGCTGGCGGAGACCGAACTCGATGCCATCGATATCGCGGCGCCTCGCGAGATGCACGCGCCATTGGTCCGGTTCGCGGCAGCTAAGCGCCTGCCGGTGCTCTGCCAGAAGCCGCTGGCGCCGAACCTGCAGCAAGCGACCGACCTCGCCGCCGAGGTCCGCGACCTGACGCGGCTGATGGTGCACGAGAACTGGCGTTTTCGCGGATATTATCGCGACGCCGCGGCCTGGCTGCGCGAGGGCCGCATCGGCAACGTCAAGCAGGCGCAGCTCACGCTGCTGACGTCGGGTGTGCTGCCGGGAGCGGACGGTCTTTGTCCGGCGCTGGAGCGGCAGCCCTTCATGCGCCGCGAAAAACGCATGCTGGTCGCGGAGGTATTGATCCATCACCTCGATACGCTGCGCATGCTGCTCGGACCCCTGCGCGTGATGTCGGCTGCGCTTTCGCGCTCCAGCGATCAGCTCGTCGGCGAAGACGGCGCGGCGATCCAGCTCCAGACCGAGAACGGCGCCGGCGTCACGGTGTTTGCGAGTTTCGCGGCGCACGGGCATCCGGCCACCCAGATCGACCGGCTCGAAATCCTCGGCGACAAGGGCACCATCAAGCTGGATGGGCCGCAACTCAGCTGCGCGGGCGTTTCGCCGCAGGAGAGGGTTTACGATCTCGCCACCGAATATCAGGGGTCCTATAACCGGACGATTGCGCACTTCGTGCAATCGCTACGGGACAACACGCCGTTCGAGACTGCCCCGCAGGATAATCTTCAGACGTTGCGGCTGGTCGAGGATTGCTATCGGCTGTCGGGCTGGGAGGCTTTGCCATGAAGCCGCAGGCAGCATTGAGCGAGATTTCGGCGCTGACGCGCGAGGAAGAGCAGGCGGAAGTGATCCGCCGGCTCGAAGAGGACATCATCTTCGGCCGCTTCGCGCCGGGTTCACGGCTGGTCGAAGACACGCTGATGACGCGTTACCGCGCCAGCCGGCACTTCGTACGCCAGGGGCTGTTTCAGCTCGAACGCCAGGGCATCGTGCTGCGCGAGAAGAACATCGGCGCCACCGTGCGGTTCTATTCGGCCAAGGAAGTGCGGCAGATCTACGAGGTGCGGGAGATGCTGACGCGGCAGGCCGCGCTGATGATCACCCTGCCCGCACCCGCAAGCCTGATCGAGCAATTGAGCGAATTGCAACGGCAATACTGCGCCAAGGCCGACGCCCAGGATCTGCGCGGCATTCATGAGGCCAACGACGCCTTTCACGTCGCGCTGTTCTCCGCCTGCGGCAACCCCTATCTGGTGCGTTCGCTGCAGGACTACATGAACCTGACGCTGCCGATGCGCGCCAAGAATCTCGCCGACAGAGAGGGGCTCGCGCTGTCACGTCGCCAGCACGAATTCATGATCGAACTGCTGAGAGGCCGCGACAGCTGGGCGCTGGCGCAGCTCTGCGTGGATCACATGCAGTTCAGCAAGTCGGATTATCTCCGCCGCATCGCGGGGGATGGGGGCGCGGATTAACAGCTCATTCCGGGATGCGCCACTTGGCGCAGGCCTCAGATGCGCAATTGCGCATCGGGGAATCCAACAGGCCACCTGCTCTGTTGCACAATGCATTCCGGGTTCGCGCTCCGCACGCCCCGGAATGACGCCACTGGCCTCATTTCCAATCCACGATCCTGCTCTTGTCGCCATCAAACTCCAGGCCGCAGAACGTGCCGCCCTGGTAGTAGTCGCTGACCGGATCGGGCTTGAGCTTGGCCTGCTCGGCCATCGCATGCTCGCGATGATCTTCGCCGCGGCCGGTCGGGCGATAGCCGAGATCGTAGGCGCGGTGATTGTCCCACCAGGCGCGCTCGTTGTAGGAGGCGCCGTAGAAGATCTCGAAATGAATGTCGGGATGTTCGAGCCCGATCCGGCAGAGCTGCACCAGGTCTTCCGGCTTCAGCCAGATCGCGAGCCGGCGATGGTCGAGCGGCCTGTCGCCGAAATTGCCGATACGCAGGCACGTCACCCCGAGTCCGTGCTTATCGGCATAGAGCGCGCCGACCGCTTCGCCGAACACCTTGCTGACGCCATAGCGGCTGTCGGGGCGCGCGGTGACATCGGTGCCGATCCGGTGGTGGCGCGGGTAGAAGCCGACGGCGTGGTTGGATGAGGCAAACACCACGCGCTTGACGCCCTTCTTGCGCGCCGCCTCGAACAGATTGTAGCCACCGATGATGTTGGATTGCAGGATCTGGTCCCACGGGCCTTCGACCGAATAGCCGCCGAAGTGCAGGATGCCGTCGACGCCCTCGCAGATCGCCTCGACCTGCGCGGGATCGGCCAGATCAGCCGCCTTGAATTTTTCGCTCGCGCCGAGATCGGCAGGCGTCGCTAGATCGCTCAGCAGCAAATCCGGGTAGATCGGCGGCAACAGCTTGCGCAGGCTGGTGCCAATTCCTCCGGCGGCGCCGGTCATCAATATGCGTGGCATTTTCTTCCCTCTTTCTTACGACCCGATTTGCGGTCGCTGGCCGACAATGATAGCAAACCAATCTGCGAGGAAACGCAACAGCAACGAGAACAGCAAATGTCCGAGGCAACATCCCGCGCCGGCTGGCAGCCGGCGAGCTATTATCCCGATCCGGCGATCCATGCGCTCGATCCGCGTTTCGAGAAATATTGGCTGAAGCTCTCGGCGGTGGAACGGCTGACCACCGGCCTGCGCTGGGCCGAGGGCCCGGTATGGTTCGGCGACGGACGCTATTTGTTGTGCAGCGACATTCCCAATAACCGCATCGTCAAATGGGAAGAGGAGACCGGCGCCGTCAGCCACTACCGCAAGCCGTCGAATTTCGCCAACGGCCATACCCGCGACCGCCAGGGCCGGCTGATCACGTGCGAGCACGGCGGCCGCCGCGTCACCCGCACGGAATATGACGGATCGATAACGGTGCTGATCGACTCCTTCCACGGCAAGCGCCTCAACTCGCCGAACGATGTGGTCGTCAAGTCGGACGGTTCGATCTGGTTCACCGATCCGATTTTCGGCCTGCTCGGCAATTACGAGGGCTACAAGGCCGAGCCCGAACTCGACATGAATGTCTACCGCCTCGATGGTACGACCGGCAAGGCGACCATCGTTGCCGAAGGCATTTTGGGGCCGAACGGGCTTTGCTTCTCGCCGGATGAGAAGATTCTCTACGTCATCGAATCCCGGGGCGTGCCGACCCGCAAGATTCTTGCCTACGACGTCTCGCCCGGCGGCGACATGCTTTCCGACAAGCGTCTGTTCGTTGATGCCGGCCCCGGCACGCCCGACGGCATGCGATGCGACATCGACGGCAATCTGTGGTGCGGCTGGGGCATGGGCGATCCCGAACTCGACGGCGTGGTGGTGTTCGCGCCCGATGGCGTGATGATCGGCCGCATCGCGCTGCCCGAGCGCTGCGCCAATCTCTGTTTCGGCGGGCTGAAGCGCAACCGGCTGTTCATGGCCGCGAGCCAGTCGATCTACGCGCTGTATGTGAACACGCAAGGCGCGCTCGGGGGATAGTCGACGCCCTCGCCGTGCCCGCTTCAGCCCTTCTTTTCCTGCGCGGCGGCGGTTTGCTTGGCGAGGCCCTCTTCGAACGCCTTTTCCAGTGCCGCGGCATAGGCGTTGAACTCGCCGGGATTGACGAACGGATTGGGCGCGCCATCCGCGAGTTTGGCGCGCTTCTCTTGCATCTTGTACATCTCGGGATGTGGGGCGAGGAGTACATCCACCTTCATGTCCTTGGCCCGCGCGAATGTCTTGCGGTAATCGGCGACGATGCCGGGATAGGTCGGATTGGTGACGAGGCGATTCAGCGCCACGGTGCCGCTGCAGAAGATCAGGACTGAACGCGTGGCGTCGCCGTCCTTCACTGAAAATTCCCAGCTGGTGCAGCCCGGCGAATGGCCGGACGTTTCGCGTGCGATCAGCTTCACCTCGCCTGATGTAACCGTGTCGCCCTCGCGCACCGTGCGATCCACCTTGACCGGCGGAAACGCCAGCGCGGTGTCCTCGCGCGCGCCCGGATAGTAGCCGCCTTCGAGCAGCGGCTTGTCGGCCTCGCCCGCGACAAGTTGCGCACCGCTGGCCTGCTTCATTTCGGCAAGGCCGCCGGTGTGATCGATATGGGCATGGGTGTTGAGGAGGTACTTGATGTCGGTGATCTTGAAGCCGAGCTTCTCGATGTTGCCTTTGATCTGCGACGTCGCATCCGGCATGACCGTATCGACCAGGATGTGGCCCTGCGGCGACGTGATCAGATAGGATGCGAGGCCATTGGTTCCGACATAGTAGACGTTGCCGATCATCTTGAACGGCGGCGTCGGCTCGTTCCATTTCACCTTCAGCGCTGCGATCAGATCCTTCGGTGTCTGGGCCCGAGCTGCGCCGGTCAGCGGAATTAGCGCGACAAGCGCAATGACCAGTCTCCTCATGTCCGCTCTCCCTTTTATTTTTTTATCGTCGCGCCCCGCGGCGGTCGCTTGATGCGAGCTCAATTCGACGACGATGCACTCTAACGAAAATGCCGGCTGCTTTAGGGCAGCCGGCACTTTTTGGAATCGACGACGCTAGCGCCGGATCAGGTTACGCGGCGTTGTAGCCGGCGACCGCCTTCACTTCGAGGTATTCTTCCAGGCCGTACTTGCCCCACTCGCGGCCGTTGCCGGACTGCTTGTAGCCACCGAACGGCGCGGTGCGGTCGTTGGGCACGCCCTGCAGGTTGACGTTGCCGGCGCGGATCTGGCGGCCGACGCGGCGCGCGCTTTCCACGGTGTCACCGGTGACGTAACCGGCCAGACCATACGGCGTGTCGTTGGCGATCTTGACCGCTTCGGCTTCGTCCTTGGCACCGAGGATCGTGAGCACCGGCCCGAAGATTTCCTCGCGGGCGATGGTCATGTCGTTGGTGACGTCGGCGAAGATGGTCGGGCGCACGTAGAAGCCCTTGTTGACGCCCTCGGGGAGACCGGGACCGCCGGCGACCAGCGTTGCGCCCTCGTCGATGCCTTTCTTGATCAGCGCCTGGATCTTGTCCCACTGGATGCGGGACACCACAGGGCCAATGGTCGTGCCTTCGGCGCGCGGATCGCCCGCCTTGGTCTTGTCGGCAACGCTCTTCGCGATGGCGGCGACTTCCTTCATCTTCGACAGCGGCACGATCATCCGCGACGGCGCGTTGCACGATTGTCCGGAATTGTTGAACATGTGCATGACACCGCCGGTGACGGCCTTGGTGAGGTCGGCGCCTTCGAGGATCACGTTCGGCGACTTGCCGCCGAGTTCCTGGCTGACGCGCTTCACGGTCGGCGCGGCGCGCTTGGCGACATCGACGCCGGCGCGGGTCGAACCGGTGAACGAGATCATGTCGATGTCGGGATGTTCGCTCATCGCGGCCCCAACCTCGGGGCCGAGGCCGTTGACGAGGTTGAAGACGCCCTTCGGCACGCCGGCTTCATGGAGGATTTCCGCGAAGATCAATGCCGAGGTCGGGGTGAATTCCGACGGCTTCAGGATCATGGTGCAGCCGGCGGCGAGCGCCGGCGCGACCTTGCAGGCGATCTGGTTCAGCGGCCAGTTCCACGGCGTGATCATGCCGATGACGCCGACCGGCTCGCGCAGCACGGTGGCGGTGCCGACGTTTTCCTCGAAATGATAGTTTTTGAGAACTTCCAAAGTGGAAGCGATATGGCCGAGGCCGGCGCCGGCCTGCAGGCGCTCCGCCATCGGGAGCGGCGCACCCATTTCGTCGGATACGGCAGCACCAATGTCCTTCATGCGGGTCTTGTAGACTTCGATGATCTTCTCGAGTAGGACGACGCGCTCCTCGCGGCTGGTCTGCGAGAAGGTCACGAAGGCGCGCTTGGCGGCAGCGACGGCCTTGTCGAGGTCGGCCTTGGAGCCGAGCGCAACCTCATACATCGCCTCTTCGGTCGCCGGATTGACGACGGGCGTGGATTTCTTGACGGCGGGATCGACCCAGGCGCCGTCGATGTAGAATTGCAAGCGATTGACCATCGGAAACCTCGTTATTTCACAGGGCGGAAGGATAAAGGGAACGGGGGCGTTCGGCAGGCATCCTTGCACGAAAATCCCGGCAATTGAACCCGCCATATGCGGATTGCCGCGTTGCGGCGGGGCTGGATATAAGGTCAGTGGTGTAACGGATGCAAGGCGGTCGCTTCAGCATCTTCCCGTGTGGAGGGACCCCCACCCCGCCCTCCCCCGCAAGTGCGGGAGAGGGAGTGGACCGACGTTGTGGCGAACATCACTTAACCACATGCGCGCTGGGCTCCCTCTCCCGCACTTGCGGGGGAGGGTTGGGGTGGGGGTCGCGCGGCATCGGCGGTATCTCACACCGCCATTTTCCGATGCCGCACCGGCGCCCCGACCGTGAGGCTTTCCGCCGCATCGATGATGGAATTGGCGTCCATGCCATGGTGGCGGTAGAGGTCGGCGATCGTGCCGGTCTGGCCGAACTGCTCGACACCCAGCGCTTCCAGCCGGTGACCGCGCACGCTGCCGAGCCAGCCCAGCGCCGCCGGATGGCCGTCTATCACCGAGACGATGCCGCAGTCGCGCGGCAGCGGCGCCAGCAATTGCTCGATATGGCTGAGATGCGCCACACCGCGGCGGTCGCGCCGCAGTTTTCGCGCCGCGGTCCAGCCTGAATGCAGGCGGTCAGCCGATGTCACCGCCAATAGCCCGACATCCCGGTGGCTCTCGCCGATGAAGCCGACCGCCTCGATCGCCTCGGGCGCGACCGCGCCGGTATAAGCGATCACGACGTCGCAGTTCGCGCCGGGCTTGCGTAGCCAATAGGCGCCGTCAGTGATCTCGCGCTGCAGGTCCGGCGTCATGATCCGCTGCGGCTGGTCGACCGACCGCGTCGAAAGCCGCAGATACACCGACCCGCCCTCACCGGCTTCGCGCTGCATATGCCCAAAGCCCCAGCCCATGATCACGGAGAGTTCATCGACAAAGGCCGGCTCGAACGAGGCGAGGCCATCCTGTGCGATGCCGATCAGGGGCGTTGCGATCGACTGGTGCGCGCCGCCTTCCGGCGCCAGAGTGATGCCGGACGGCGTCGCCGCCACCATGAAGCGCGCGTCCTGGTAACAGGCATAGTTCATCGCATCGAGGCCGCGCTGGATGAAGGGGTCGTACAATGTACCGATCGGCAGCAGCCGCTCGCCGTTGATCTGGTGCGACAACCCAAGCGCCGAGAGCATGATGAACAGGTTCATCTCGGCAATGCCGAGTTCGAGATGCTGGCCCTTGGGCGAAAAATCCCAGTTGAAGGTCGAGGGGATTTTCTCCTGCCGGAACAGATCGTGGTTTTCGGCCTTGGCGAACAACCCGCGGCGGTTGACCCAGGCGCCGAGATTGGTCGACACCGTCACGTCGGGCGAGGTGGTGACGATGCGCGAGGCCAGTTCGGTATCGCCGCGCGCCAGTTCATTCAGCACGAGGCCAAAGCCCTGCTGCGTCGACATCTGCGCCGCCGGCTTGAAGGCGAGCCGCTCGGGCACCTCGATCACGGGCGCGGTCAGGCGACGGCGGCCCTCGGCGTTGAACGGTGCTTCCGCCAGGAACGCTTCCAGTTTCGCCGCATCCTGCGACAATCCCTCGAACTTCTCCCATTCATGACCGGGACGGATGTTCTGCGCCGCGCGCCATTTTTCCATCTGCGCCACCGTCATCAGGCCGGCATGGTTGTCCTTGTGGCCCTGCATCGGCAGCCCGACGCCCTTGATGGTGTAGGCGATGAAGCAGACCGGACGATCATGGTCGATCGCCTCGAACGCATCGATCATGCTCGACATGTCGTGGCCACCGAGATTGGACATCAGCGCCAGCAGTTCCTCGTCGCTGCGGCGGTCGATCAGTTGCGTGACCGGGCCCTGATCGCCGATATCGTCCCGCAGATGTTTGCGGAACGCGGCGCCGCCCTGGAAACACAACGCGGCATACATCTGGTTCGGGCAGGCGTCGATCCAGCGCCGCAGCGCCTCGCCGCCGGGTTCGGCGAACGCCGCCTGCATCAGCGTGCCGTACTTCACGATTCTGACGTCCCAGCCGAAATTGCGGAACATGGATTCGAATTTCTCCCAGAGCCCTTCGCGCACCACGGCGTCCAGGCTCTGGCGGTTGTAGTCGACGACCCACCAGGTGTTGCGCAGCCCGTGCTTCCAGCCCTCGAGCAGCGCCTCGAAGATATTGCCCTCGTCCATTTCGGCGTCGCCGACCAACGCGATCATCCGCCCTTCCGGCCGGTCCTTCATCCAGCCGTGCGACTTGACGTAATCCTGCACCAGCGAGGAGAACAGGGTTTGCGCGACGCCGAGGCCGACCGACCCCGTCGAGAAATCGACGTCATCGGCATCCTTGGTGCGTGACGGATAGGATTGCGCGCCCTTGAAGCCGCGGAAATTTTCCAGCTGCTCGCGGGTCTGGTGCCCGAACAGATACTGGATGGCATGGAATACCGGGCTCGCATGCGGCTTCACGGCGACGCGGTCCTGCGGCCGCAGCACCGAGAAATACAGCGCCGACATGATGTTGGCGAGCGAGGCCGAGGAAGCCTGGTGGCCGCCGACCTTCAAGCCGTCGGTGTTGGGCCGGATGTGATTGGCATGGTGGATGGTCCATGACGACAGCCAGAGCACCTTGGCGGCCAGCGCGGACAATAATTCCAGGCGTGCGGGCGCGATGGGCATGGGCGGTGCTCCGGACTTCAGGGCCAAGTCTGTCAAATTTTACCGGGCCTGAGGTTCCCAGAAATCTCAAATTTCCGCGACATACCGTCCCAGATTGGAATATCATCCCACTTCTGGCCCCATAATCCCGAGTTCGTTCCAATGCATGCCCTCGACGCCATCGACCGCAGGATTCTCAGCCTGCTGCAATCCGACAGCCGCATGACGATGCAGCAACTCGCCGACAAGGTCGGGCTCTCGGTCTCGCCCTGCCACCGCCGGGTGAAACTGCTGGAGGAACGCGGCGTCATCACCCGCTATATCGCCACCGTCGACCAGAAATCGCTCGGGCTTCATGTCAGCGTCTTCATCTCGATCAAGCTGGCGCGGCAGAAGGAGGAGGACCTCAACCGGTTTGCGAAAGCGATCTCGAAATGGGACGAGGTGCTGGAATGCTATCTGATGACGGGAAATCGCGATTACCTGCTGCGCGTCGTCGCCGCTGACCTGTCGTCCTATGAAACGTTCCTGAAAACCAAGCTGACCCGGCTCGACGGCATCGCCTCGATCGAGTCGAGTTTTGCACTGAGCCAGGTGAAATACTCGATCGCGCTGCCGGTGTGAGAATTCAGCTTCGTCATTGCGAGCGAAGCGACGCAATCCATCGCGCAACGAAAGGCAGCATGGATTGCTTCGTCGCAAGCGCTCCTCGCAATGACGGGTACGACGCCGCTCCAGAAATGCCGTCGTCCTCCGCGAAAGCGGGGGACCCAGTACGCCGCGGCTTCTCGGTTCGATCATTGACGTCTCTGGAATACTGGGTCACCCGCCTTCGCGGGTGATGACAACCGAATGTGCGCTCACGTTCTCGCGACGCGTTGCGCCCGAGGCTTGCTGGAGAAACTTCCCGCCCTCGAAAATAGAGGGCGCAGGGAAGACCGGGTGCGCGCTGCACCCGCGGTCCCGTGTGCGGTTTGTAGATAGAAAGCTGCACACGAGCATACAGGGCAGCGGAGAACACCCGGCCTTCCCTGCGCAATGGCTTTACGGCTTATAACGAGCTCTCCCCGGAGAACGGCTCTTTTGCCTCCGTAGCGCCCTGAAAACTATTGTCTCCAGGTGCGTTGACGCCAGCACCGCGACGTCAGGACCACACGTCTTCGCCGTACGCCTTTGCCGCGATCGTCCATCGCAACATCAGCGTCCACCGCAACCCGTCCAACGTCCGTGACGACGGCCGACGCCCTTCTGAGTAGGACGGGATGGCCAAGGATATACCCTGATTTGATCTTCTGTAAAAGAGAAATATTTTTTATTTCGGGACTTGACATGATTTACGGAAAACAGAACTGATTTGCCCGTCGCGCCAATTCGTCGCACTCGGCCGTCATCGGAGCGGCGGCGCGCGCATGCGGACCCAAGCCTGATGAGAAAGTAGCCAGTGACCCATCTACCGTCATTGCGAGCCAACGGGTCGCGCGAATGCGCGCCCGATGACAGGCTCCGCGAAGCAATCCTTAGTGCGGCACGCCGAGAAGTGGATTGCTTCGCTTCGCTCGCAATGACGCGGTTAGATTCTACCCACTCGGCCCCAGCCCGAGGCTCGCATAAATCCGCCGCGCATAGGCGCCGAATTCGTCGGTGGTCTTGATCGGCAGATCGCGCGGGAACGGCAGCTCGATCGGGAAGTACTCCGCCATTCGCGCCGGACCGGCGGTGAGCACCGCGCAATGCGAGGCGAGGAACACGGCTTCCTGGATGCTGTGGGTCACGAAGATGATGGTCTTGCCGCTTTCGCGCCAGATCCGCAGCATTTCCAGGTTCATCTGTTCGCGGGTCAGGGCGTCGAGCGCGCCGAACGGCTCGTCCATCAGGATCAGCTTGGGATCGTGGATGAAGGCGCGCGCGATCGCGGTGCGCTGCTGCATGCCGCCGGACAGTTGCTGCGGATATTTGTCCTCATAGCCGGCGAGGCCGACGAGATTGAGCAGATCGCGGGCGCGATCGCGTGCGGCCCTCATCGGCAGCCCGACGATTTCGGCGGGCAGCAGCACGTTGTCGAGGATGGTCCGCCATTTCAGCAGCAGCGCCTGCTGGAACACCATGCCGATGTCGCGCGCGGGGTCGAACGGCGTCTTGGCGCTGCCGATCTTGATGGTGCCGCCGTCGGCGTCATGCAGCCCGGCCAGGATCTTCAGCACCGTGGTCTTGCCGCAGCCGGACGGGCCGACCAGCGAGACCAGCTCGCCTTCGCTGACGTCCATGGTGACGTCGGAGACGGCGAGGAATTCCGTGCCTTTCGACCGGTAGACCTTGCGGACGTTGCGCAGGCTGATGAAGGGCTCCTCCGCCGTCATGCCAGCCATTTCTGCAAGTGCTCGGCGACGAAGGCGTCGTCGGAGAGATCGGCGTGCTCGCGGCAGACGCGGTCGATCTCCTGCATCTGGCCGGGGCTCAAGCCTTCGGCCGGATCGAGGCACCACAGGCCCTGCAGCAACCCCTGCCGCCGCAGGATTTCGTGGCAGCCGGCGATGCAGCCGTGGAAATTATTGGCGACGTCGAAGAACGCGCTGTTGCAATCGGTCACGCGGGCGTCGAGTGCCAAAAGGTCCGCCGGCACCGTGCCCTTGCCCCGCGCCGCCTTACACATCTCGAACTGTTTGATCGCAGCCGCCGTCCAAACCGACCAATGGCCAAGCAGGCCGCCCTTGAAGTAAGCGCGGGTGGTGACGCCGTTGTCGCGCAGGTCGAATGGCAACATGAGATCGAGCAGGATATGGTCATCATTGCCGGTATAGAGCGCGACGCGGTCGAGCGCGCCGGCCGCGGCCACGCCGCGCAGCACGTCAAGGGTGCGGTAGCGGTTGAACGGCGCGATCTTGATCGCGATGACGTTGTCGATGGTCGCAAACCGGCGCCAGAAGTCTGCATTCAGGATGACGCCGCCGACGGCGGGCTGCAGGTAGAAGCCGACCAGCGGGATCTCGCGCGCCACCGCCTCGCAATGCGCGATGATCTCGTCCTCGGAGGCCGACTTCATCGCAGCGAGGCTGAGCAGGCCGGCATGGTAGCCGATGCCGCGCGCGATCCGCGCCTCCGCAATCGCCTGCTGCGTCGGACCTGCGAGGCCGGCGACCATCGCGAGCGGCCGCCCGGTCCAGTCGGCCGCGGTCTGCGCTGCCAGTTCCAGCACCGGCTTGTAGAGCCCGGCGTCGCGGATCGCGAATTGCGTGGTGTGGACGCCGACCGCCAGCCCGCCGGCGCCGGCATCGATGTAGTAGCGCGACAGCGCGCGCTGGTGCCTGCTGTCGAGCTTGCGGCTTGCGTCCAGCGCCAGCGGATGCGCGGGGATCACCGTGCCGTCCGCGATCAGCTTTCGCACGTCGGACTTGATTTCGCTGTGGTGCATGAAAAATCCTATCCAAATTCCGGGCCGGCGACCGCGTACGGCAGTTCGGCCGCGAGCATGGTGGCGCGGCCGAAACGCATGCGCTGAAACGGCCGCTCGATGGTCCAGCCGGTATCGGTGAGCCCGCGCAGGAAATCTTCCTGCGAATGGACTGCATCGAGCAGCCAGGGGCCTTGCTCGGATCGCACGATGGCGTCGACCAGCGCAAGCGCGCGTTCGCTGGCGTCCGCAAACACCGGTCCGATATGGCGCGCGGTGCGGCCGTCGCGGACCAGCGCCAGGGCATTGCCGGATGATACCATGCGGGAACCGGCGCGCCCGCCGAACTCGGTCAGCAGCGGGCCGCGGTCGAATCCCATGGCGCTGACATCGCGCGCGATGAAATCGGCGACGCTGCAGGTCGCCAGCGATCGCGCGGCGCTCACGCCTTTCGGAGCTTCCAGCCGCAGCCGCCGCAGTTGCAGCGTCGGGGTGAAGCCGAGCGGGCCATAGACGTTGGCCCCATCAGGCGTCGCGTCGAGCCAGGTGGTGAGGCCAAGCTTTGTCGCTGACTTGAGGCAGGCGTCGACCAGTCTGGTTGCCACACCGCGGCGGCGCCAACTCGCGGTCACCAGCACCATGCTGATCCAGGCGTTGCCGGCGGAGTAGGGCAGCAGCGCCGCGGTCGCGACCAGTTGCGTACCGTCGCGCACCCCGAACACGATTCCCTTAGCCAGGAAAAACCGCCAGTCGGCCTCGTTCTGGTTCCAGTGCGCTTCGGCCGACAACAACAATCCAGCCGGCGCATCGGCGACGCCGAGTTCGATGAGTTCGAAGTGCTCAGTAGCGGCCATCGCGCACCTCATACTTGGTGGGCTTGCCGAGGCTCGGCATCGACCGCGCTACCCAGTCGGCGGTCCAGCGGATCAGTTGATCGGTATCGACAACAGGCAGGCCGAACAGTTTGACGGCTTGCGAGGTATCGGTCAGCCATGCCGTCGGCTCCTCCTTGCCGGTGATGACCGGGGCAATCCCAAACCGTTGGCCGAATTTCGCGGCGAGATCGCGCACCGCCAGAATTTCGTGGCCGCTGACATTGATCGGCGAGGTCGGCGTATCGCAATGCGCCAGGCAGCGCAGCGCCTGCGACGACGCATCGCCCTGCCAGATGAAATTGACATGGCCGAGGCTGACGTCGATCGGCTTGCCCTGCAACACCTTGCTGGCGATGTCGTGCAGCACGCCGTAGCGCATGTCGATCGCGTAGTTGAGCCGGAACAGCCGCCCCGGCGTTGAATGCTTGCGCGAGAAATATTCGAACATGCGTTCGCGCCCGACGCAGGATTGCGCGTATTCACCGGGCGGGTTCGGGGCAAGGTCCTCGTCGGCGCCTTTGCCGTTCACGGGCACGAAGGGATAGACGCAGCCGGTCGAGAACGCGACGATCCGCGAGGCGGCAAAGGCCTGCGCCACCAAAGCGGGGACGTGCGCATTCATCGCCCAGGTCAGCGACAAATCGCCTTCGGCGCCGAACTTGCGCCCGGCCATGAAGATGATGTTCGGAGCTTTAGGCAGCGCCTTGATCGCGGCCTCATCGAGCAGGTCGCAATTGATGCTCTCGACGCCGCGGGCCTGCAGCCAGTCCTTGACATCAGGCTCGCTGAAGCGGGCGACGCCGATAATCCGGCGGTCGGGCAGGGCGGCCTTGGCGAGGCCCGCCAGCGTCGGCCCCATCTTGCCGGCTACGCCCAAAACCATGATGTCGCCATCGACCTTGCGCAGGTCGTCGATCAGCGCCTGGCTCGGACGGCACAGCAGTTCGTCGAGCGCGGCGAGATCGGGAATCGTCTCCGGCAGTTGGTCGCGGGTCAGCAGCATGGTTGTTCTCTCGTTCGCTCTATTGCAGCCGGATGTCGCGAACCACGAACAGCCGTTCGAGGCCGAGCACCAGGCCGTACAGCGCCACGCCGAGCAGGGTCAGCAGAATGACGGCCATCACCATCGCCGGCGTGTCGAGCGAGGACTGCACCTGGATCATGAGATAGCCGAGCCCGCGCTCGGAAGCGATGAACTCGCCGACGATGGCGCCCGCCACCGCCAGGATGGCGCCGACCTTCATGCCTGAAAATACGTAAGGCAGCGCGCCCGGCAACTGGATTTTTCGGAACAGCGTCCAGCGCGAACCGCGCAGCGATTTGACGAGATCCAGCAGGTCAGGCTCGACCTCGCTCAGCCCCCGCGCCGTCGTGAGCAGGATCGGGAAGAAGCAGATCGAAAACGCGATCAGGATGTTCGGAAAGATGCCATAGGAGAACCAGACGATGAACAGCGGTCCCAGCGCCACCTTCGGGATCATGTTCAGCGTCACGAACAGCGGCAGCAGCAACAGGCTGATCAGAGGCGACCAGGTGAACATCACCGCCAGCATGACGCCGACCAGCGCGCCGAGGCAGAAGCCGCCGAGGATTTCCGCCCCCGTGACCCAGAGGTTGGAGAGCCAGGCGTATTTGGCCGATGTCAGCGTCGAGAGCGCGGCCAGCGGCGAGGGCAGGATGAATTTTGGAACCTGAAAGGCGTCGACCAGCACCTGCCACAGCACGATCACGGCCAAATGCACGATCAGGATGATCGCCACGGTTCTTGCCGATCGGCCTGCGTCGCCAGACACGGAATGCTCCTTCGGAAAGCGTCCGGTTCCCGGCCGCTGGGTGCAGTGTACTCCGGGGCGTTGTAGGTTTCAACCAGTTGGTTGATTAGGATCTCTCCACTGTCGTCCCGGCCTTGAGCTCAGATGCGCAATTGCGCATCGGGGGACCCATACGCCGCGGCCCATCGATTCAAAGCGCTGGCGTCAGACACCTTCTTCAACAACAACCGTCGCGGCGTATGCGTCCCGGCGTTCGCCGGGACGACGGTTGAGGCAGCATGCGTTCCTCACGACCCCGTCCTCGCAGCGGCCCCGGTGCCATCACGGCCGCAGCGACTGCATCACCAGGTCGACCACGTGCTTGCGGCGTGCCTTCCGCGCCGCCGGGCTCGACAGGTCCTTGCCGAAGATCGCCGACAGGGTCGGCGTGTTCGAGAAGTAGAAATAACTGAGCCCCGCAATCGAAATGTAGAGATGTACGGCGTTGATCCCCTTGCGGAACACGCCGGCGCGGACACCCTCGCTGAGGATGGCCGACACCATGCTGACCAGCGGCGAATGCATCGCCTCCAGCTTGCGGGAGCCGCGCACGTGGCGGGCGCCGCCGCGGTTTTCGTCGTTCAAGAGCACGATGAAGTCGGGGTGGGCGGCGAGATGGTCGAAGGAGGCTTCGATCAGCCGCTTGATGGCTTGCTGTGGCGGCAGGCCTTCGAGGTTGAGCTTGCGTTCCTGGGCGCGGATCTCCTCATAGACCCATTCCAGCACCGCCAGATACAGCGCGTCCTTGTCGCCGAAATAGTGATAGACTAACTGCTTGTTGACGCCGGCGCGCGCCGCGATCTCGTCGACCCGGGCGCCGGCGAGCCCACTATCGGCAAACTCACGGCGTGCCGCCGTCAGTAGCTTCTTGCGCGTCGCCGCCGGATCGCGCCGCTGCGGCTTTAAGTCATCAGTTCGTTTTTTGGGCATTTCCAACCAAACAGTTGACAATTCGTCTCGTCCCTTGTTGCATTGGTAGCGTCACAGGCGTGCAACGACAAGGCCGGCTTGGCCAACGAACAGCTGTTACATACCGCCAATTTGCAAACGAGGAGAGTTGCCATGAAGGGCTTGAAGGTTGCGGGACTGGTTTTCGCGCTGGCCGTTCAGGCGGCGCCCTCTTGTGCCGGCGAGGCCGTCAACCTGATCCTGAACTGGGCGCCGACCGCGGACCATTCGCCGTTCTACTACGCCAAGGCGCAGGGCTGGTACGAGAAAGCCGGCATCGATCTCACCATCGAGACCGGCAAGGGCTCCGGCGTCTCCTCGCTGAAGGTCGGCTCCGGCGGTTCACCGTTCGGCATTGCCGATCTCGCGACCATGCTGGTGGCGCGCAGCAAGGGCGCCGACGTCGTGGCACTGATGAGCATCTACGCCAATACCGGCCAGACGTTCTACTGGCTGAAGAGCTATGGCGTGAACGGCCCGAAGGATTTTCCGGGCCACAAGATCGGCAATCCGCCCGGCGACGCGTCGCGGGTGATGTGGCCGGCGTTCGCCAAGGCCGCCGGCATCGCGCCGGACGCGGTCAGCTTCGTCAATGTCGGACCGACCGCCAAGATCGCGGCGCTGAAGAGCCACACCGTCGATATCATCAGCGACTTCTACAACGAGCATGATCTCAAGGTGATCGAGTTCGGCGCCGACCTCGGCTATGTCAACTGGAAGGACATCGGGCTCAATCCCTACGGCAACTCGCTGATCGTCAACGGTGCCTATCTGGAAAAGAATCCGAAAATCGCCGACGCGTTCGTCAAGGTCAGCCAGAAGGCATTCGCCGCTTGCGTTGCCGACGTCGCCCCTTGCCTGAAGGCGCTGCTCGATGCGGCATCGGGGCTGGACAAGGAAAACCAGCAACGGCAATGGGAGCGCATCAAGTTCCTGATGACGGATGATTTCACCACCACCAGGGCGCTGGGCTGGATCGACGCCGAGCGGATGAAGAAGGACTATGAACTGGTGCAGACCTATCTCGGCATGGAAAAGCCGTTCGATGTCGGCACCGCGTTCTCGACCAAGATGCTCGATACCAGCATCAAGATGGATGCGAGCAAGGTGAAGAAGTGACGCGTTAGCGTCATCCCGGGGCGCGCGAAGCGCGAACCCGGGATCTCGAGATTCCCCGATGTGCAATTTGCACATCTGAGGTCTGGTGCTAACGCACCATCCCGGAATGACGGCGTTTGTTGTGGTGGCAGCCTTCTCAGCCACCCTCGTCAGCATCACCACTCAAGCCTAATTCCAGCCGCCCGCACAGTTCCGCAACCACCCTCTGTGTGGTCGCAAGGTCCTTCAAGCTGACGCCATCGGCGAGGTCATTGACCCACGGCACCTGAAGCCTCGTGGCAGCCTCGAACGCGTCCGTCCCCCGCTTGGTCAGCACGACCAGATGCGCGCGGCGGTGGTGCGGATTGGGCTGCAGCTCGAGCAGGCCCTCATCGCGCATTTCGTTGACGATGCGCTGAACCCCCTGGCGATTGAGTCCCATGTTGCGCGCCAGCCACGCCACGGGCTGCGGCCGCTCGGCCAGCGCAATGGCGCCCAGCACCTGCCAGCGCGCGCTGGTCAGATCGAGGCCGGCGACCAGCCGGTCGCCGGCCAGCAGCAGCCGTCCGTTGAGCCGGAATATCGCGAGGATCAGGCTGGTCAAGGCCTGTCCGGCTTGCGTATGCCGCTTGCTTCTCATTGGCAATGGATATACGAAATGACAATATGTTGTCAATATCGGAGTGCGTCATTATGCTGATCGGACAACTGGCCACCATCGTCGCCGCCGCCTTCACCGGCGCGGCGTTCTTCATCAACTTCGCCGAACAGCCGGCGCGTCTGCTTCTCGATGACCGGAGCCTGCTGACGCAATGGAAGCCCAGCTATGCCCGCGGCTTTGCGATGCAGGCGAGCTGCGCGGTGATTTCTGGCGTTTTGGGATTGATCGCCGCATGGCAGAGCGGCGATTGGCGCTGGACGATCGGCGCCGTTCTGATATTTGCCAACTGGCCCTACACGCTGTTCGGCATCATGCCGACCAACCGCAGGCTGAATGCCATCGCCCCCGCCGATGCGGGCCCGGAATCGCGCCGCCTGATCGTGCATTGGGGAGGGCTGCACGCCGTGCGAACCGTGCTCGGGTTCGCAGCGACCGCAGCCTATCTCTGGGCGCAGCACTGACGCCTTGATCGCCGGTTGATCTTTTCGCCGTGAGGACGCTTACTGCGTATCGGCTACGGGGTATATCTGCGGCAGATCAGAGGCAATTTCGGATGACGATCACGGAGGAACCGCAATACCTGCGCAGCCATGCGTTCGACAAGGAGAAGTTGCGCCAGAAGTATATGGAGGAGCGCAACAAGCGGCTCCGCGCCGACGGCAACGACCAGTACATCGAAGTCAAGGGACAGCTCGCGCATTACCTCGACGATCCTTATACGCCCATCACGCCGCGCGATCCCAAGACCGACCACGTCACCTTCGCCTTCATCGGCGGCGGCTTCGCGGGCTTGGCCACCGCGGCGCGGCTGACCGAAGCCGGGATCAACGATGTCCGCATCATCGAGAAGGGCGGGGATTTCGGCGGCACCTGGTACTGGAACCGCTATCCCGGCGCGCAATGCGATACGGCCTCGATGGTCTATATGCCCTTGCTCGAAGAGACCGGGCACATGCCGTCGGAGAAATACGCGCACGCGCCGGAAATCCTCGCGCATTGCCGGCGTATCGGCATGCAATATGGGCTCGACGACAACGCGCTGTTTCATACAGAGGTCACTGATCTGAAATGGGACGAGGCGCAGTCGCGCTGGATCATCACCACCAACCGCGACGACGTCTTCACCGCGCAGTTCATCGGCATGGGCACGGGACCGCTGCACGTGCCGAAACTGCCGGGCATTTCAGGTATCGAATCCTTCAAGGGACATTCGTTCCACACCAGCCGGTGGGATTACGAATACACCGGTGGTGACCCCTCGGGCACGCCGCTGGACAAGCTCGCCGACAAACGCATCGGCATCATCGGCACCGGGGCGACGTCCGTGCAGTGCGTACCGCATCTGGCGCGTGCCGCCAGGGAACTCTACGTTTTCCAACGCACGCCGTCTTCCGTCGATGTCCGCGCCAACGCGCCGATCGATCCCAAATGGTTTTCGGGGATTGCCACGCCTGGCTGGCAGCAGCGCTGGCTGGAGAACTTTACGGCGAACCAGGCCGGCGGCAACGCCGAGGAAGATCTGGTTCAGGACGGCTGGACCGACCTGTCGCGGCGGATCCGAGCCAGGATCGTGCAGCTGCCGCGCGAGGAGCGAATTCCGGCCAAGATGCTGGCCGCGTTTGAGGACTCCGACTTCGAAAAGATGGAGGAGATCCGATCGAGGATCGATGCGATCGTGGGCGACCGCGAGACCGCAGCAAAACTCAAGGCCTGGTATCGCCAACTCTGCAAGCGTCCATGCTTCCACGACGAGTATCTGCAGGCATTCAACACGCCAGGCACGCATCTGGTCGACACCGATGGCAAGGGCGTCGAGAAGATTACCGAGAAGGGCGTCGTCGTCGCGGGCAAGGAATATCAGCTCGACTGCATCATCTACGCGTCAGGTTTTGAGGTCGGCACCGAATATAAGCGGCGAGCCGGATTCGACATGACGGGCCGGGGCGGCGTCAAGCTGTCGGAGCATTGGGCCGAGGGGATGCGATCCAAACACGGCGTCCACGTCCACGGTTTTCCGAACGCCTTCTTCGTGCAGCCGACGCAGGGCGCCAACCTGATCTCCAACGTGCCGCATAATCTGACCGAGGCCGCAAGGACCATCGCGGTCATGGTCAAGCACGCGCAACACAACGGCTTCAGGCAGATCGAGGTGACAAAAGAGGCTGAGGACCAATGGGTCGAGTTGTTATTGACCGGCGCCGGACGAATGATCGGCGCGCCGGACTGCACCCCCGGCTATTACAACAATGAGGGACACGAGCCCGGTCCCGCGGCCAGGCTGAATGTCGGCCATCCCGCGGGCGCGCTGGCCTACTTCAAATATATCGACGCGTGGCGCAGCAATGGCGCATTCGAAGGGCTGCAGTTCCGCTGAAGCGAGGCGTCGGTCGCGACTTAAGCGCTTTTCAGACGTCAGGGAGTGAACGAGCATGACCCAAACAACAAGTGCGGAAGCACCGAAAGAATCTCCCAAGCAAGCTTCCGCGCCTGTCATTGCGCAACACGCAGCGACGTTGAAGGCGCTGCCGTTTTCGGACACGCGCGATTTCGACGACGCGGCGCGGGGTTTTCTCGGCACCATCGAAAACGCGAAGGTGACCTCGCCGCAGGGCCGGGTGGTCTGGAGCCTCGAGCCCTATGGCTTCCTCTCGGCCGAAGAAGCGCCGGCAACGGTCGACCCGAGCCTGTGGCGGCAGTCTCGCCTCAACATGCATCACGGCCTGTTCGAGGTGGTCCCCGGCGTCTATCAGGTGCGCGGGCTCGACATCGCCAACATGACGCTGATGGAGGGCGACAGCGGCGTGATCGTGGTGGATACACTGACCTCGATCGAGGGCGCCCGCGCCGCGATCGAATTGTACTTCCAGCATCGGGGCATACGGCCGGTCGTCGCCGTGATCTTCACCCACACCCACACCGACCATTGGGGCGGCGCGCGCGGCGTGCTCGACGACGAAACGCTGTCGAGCGGCCGGGTGCCGATCATCGCGCCGAATTTCTTCATGGAGCACGCGGTCTCCGAAAACATCATCGCCGGGCCGGCGATGTTGCGTCGGGCGCAATATCAGTTCGGGCCGCTGCTGGCCAAGGGCGTGCGCGGGCAGGTCGATTGCGGCCTCGGCAAGTCGATGGCGGCGGGCTCGGTCGCGCTGCTGCGGCCGACCGACCTGATCATGGCAACCGGCGACAAGCGCACCGTCGACGGCCTCGAGTTTGAATTCCAGATGGCGCCGAACTCGGAAGCGCCGGCGGAGATGCATTTCTTCATCCCGCGCTACAAGCTCTTGAATCTGGCTGAGAACTGCACGCATAATTTCCACAATCTGCTGCCGTTCCGCGGCGCCGACGTTCGTGATGCGCTCGCGTGGTCGAAATATCTTGGCGAGGCGCTGCAGATGTGGGGCGGCAAGGCGGACGCGATGTGCGGCCAGCACCATTGGCCGGTGTGGGGCCATGAGCGGATCGACACCATGATCCGCCAGCAGCGCGATCTCTATAAGTTCGCGCATGACCAGACCATCCGCTTGATGAACCACGGCCTTACCGCGACCGAAATCGCCGAAACAATCCGTCTGCCGGCGAGCCTCGAAGGCGCCTGGCACGGCCGCGGCTACTACGGCCACATCAGGCACAATGTGAAGGCGATCTACCAGAAATATCTCGGCTGGTACGACGCCAATCCCGTCAATCTCGATCCGCTGCCGCCGGTCGAATCCGGCAAAAAATATGTCGAGTATATGGGCGGCGCGGAGGCGATCCTCGCGCGGGCCGCAAAAGACTTCGCCAAGGGCGAATTCCGCTTCGTGGCGCAAGCTGTCAGCCATCTCGTGTTCGCCGATCCCGACAATCAGGCGGCACGCGCGTTGCTCGCCGATACGTTCGAGCAGCTCGGCTACGCCTCGGAAAGTGCGACCTGGCGCAACGCCTATCTGTTCGGCGCACAGGAGTTGCGGCTCGGCATGCCGAAAGTGCCGGCACGCGCGCCGATGCCGCGCGAAACATTGGCTGCGCTGCGCACCGAGCAGCTGTGGGACGTGCTCGGCGTGCGCCTCAACGGCCCCAAGGCCGAAGGCAAGCGCATCGTGCTGAACTGGAATTTCACCGACACTAACGAAACGTTTGTGCTCAATTTGGAAAATTCCGCGCTGACTTACGTAGCGGGCGCACAGGCGGCCGATGCCGATGCGACGTTCACGCTGACGCGCAGCGTGCTCGATGAAGTCATCGCCAGGCTGACGACGTTTCCTGAAGCGGTCGGCAGCGGCAAGATCGTAGCCAGCGGCAATCCGATGCGGCTCGGCGAACTGATGATGCTAATGGATGAATTCCCGCGGATGTTCGAGATCGTCGAACCGAAACGGACCGCGGTGAGCTGAGCTCAAAGGCCCGCCTTCGGGCGGCGTTGGCTCCGGCATGGACGCGCCGCCGGGTTACCCCGGCGGCGACTTACTCAACCTGGAAGGTCAGTGCAAATTATCGGCCACCGCCGCCACCACCACCGCCGCCGCCGCCACCACCGCCCGCATTGAGCATGGCATCTTCGCGGCTACCGTAGGTATGGTGACGCGGGGGAGTCGGCTGCCGCTTGTTGCGTCCCTCTTCCTGGTAGACCCAGGTACTGCCGCAACCCAGCTTCGATCCCGTTTCATCGCAAACCCGGAGCGAAAAAGCGCTGGCGCTGGTGGTTGCCAGGGCGCTCATCGCAACGAGGCCAGCCAGAGCAGCCAATGATAATTTCGACTTCATCGACATTTAAAACTCTCCATTTCTCGGTTCGGCGAAACCGGAATGGTTCGCACATGAGTTCGACGATGCCGGATGGAAAGCGGTTCGAGCGTGTCACAAAAAATCGGTTTGAACCGGTTGAGCACCCGGCGCGACATCGTCGCCGGGTCTGCTCCGGGAAACCGGCGTGGACAGGGTATAACGCCGGGGGCCATTATCGGTGGTCGGGCTGACCCGTATGGTCAAAGGCGCTGGCAGCAGCAATCGCGCTCACGCGCCGACTTGCGACCCCACCGTCTTGCGATAGAGCGCGTTATACAGCGACGCCGAAAGGCCCCAGCTGAAGGACCGAGCCATGGCGCTGCGGCGCATCAGGTCGAGGCGGTCTTTCGCGATGAAGGCATCGAACGCGCGGCGCACGCCGCCGAGGAAGGACTCCGCCGACGGCTGCGAGAACAGGAAGCCGGTCTCGCCGTCCTCGATGGTCTCCGCCAGCCCGCCGGTCTGGTGACCGATCGGCAGCGATCCGAACCGCTGCGCATACATCTGGCTCAGACCGCACGGTTCGAACCGCGAAGGCATCAGCGTGAAATCGCTGCCGGCGAAAATTCGCCGCGCCTGTCCGTCGTTGAAGCCGATGACGACGCCGATCGCGTCCGGCCTGCGCCGATGCGCATCGATCAGCGCCCGTTCGATATGCGGCTCGCCGCTGCCGGTGACGACAATTTGGCCGCCGGCCTCGACGATCTCGTCGGCGGCGGACAGCACGAGGTCGATGCCCTTCTGATGCACGAGGCGGGCGACCAGACCGAAGATCGGTCCACGCGATACGGCGAGGCCAAACTGCTTGCGGACGTAATCGGCGTTGGCCTGCTTGCCTTGCCAATCGCCGGCGCCAAAGGGCTGCGCCAGCTGCGCGCAGGCGCGCGGATCCCAGCTTTCGTCGATGCCGTTGAGGATGCCGGTCAGTTCCGAAGCGTCCGAGCGCTGCCGCAGCAGGCCCTCGAGCCCGCAGCCGAGTTCGGGTGTCGTAATCTCTTTGGCGTAGGTCGCGCTGACCGTGGTCAGATGCGAGGCGTAGACGATGCCGCCCTTCAGAAACGACATCTGATCGTAGAATTCGAGCCCGTCGATGTGGAAGGAAGCCTCCGGCGCGCCGATCCGGCGCATCGACTCCCGCGGAAACAAACCCTGATAGGCCAGGTTGTGAATGGTCAGGATCGAGGGGACCTTGACGCCCTTCCAGGCGAGGTAGGCCGGAGTCAATGCAGCCTGCCAGTCATTGGCGTGGACCAGGTCCGCTGCCCAATTCTTGTCCAGACTGCCTGCGGCAAGCTCGGCCGCAGCGGACGCAAATCGTGCGAAACGGACGTCGTTGTCGGGCCAGTCGCGCCCGGATTCATCGCCGTAGGGGTTACCCGGCCGGTCGTAGAGTTGTGGGCACAACAGCACATAGACCGGCAGGCCGTCTCGCGTCGACGCCCGGCCGAGCGAGCAGGCGGGCATCTCGGCCAAAGACGTGCATTGTCCAACGATTTCAATGTGGGTGAACTGTTCGATGATGTCCCGGTAGCCGGGCAGCATGATCCGGACGTCGCTCCACGGGCGCAGTGCCCGGGGCAGGGCGGCGGAAACGGCAGCAAGACCGCCCACCCGGACGAAGTCATCCATTTCCGTGGTTACGAACAAGACCTTCAAGGAATGCCCCTCGTACCAGCCCTGACTATGACTCCAGCCTTGACTATGACTTATGCAAGAAAAGGTCCAATTTTCACCTACGCAATGCGCGACGTGGCCCGTGGTTCCTAGGGAAACGCTTCCATGCAGCGCCCGCGCAATTTAGTGTCATGCCGCGCCAGGAAAACGAAAACGCGAACGAGAAGCCGCAAGGCCGAAGGAGCTCCACGGAATGACGATAGATACTAACGATGAGGGGAATTTGACAGGGAGCTTCGCCGGGCTGCGCGTCCTCGATTTCTCGACCACGATCGCCGGCCCTCACTGCACACGGATGCTCGCCGACATGGGCGCCGAGGTCATCAAGATCGAAACCGCCGAAGGCGAGACGATGCGGACCCGCCCGCCGCTGCGAAACCATTGCAGCACCGCGTTCGGGCAGCTCAATGTCGGCAAGAACAGCCTGGTGCTCGATCTGAAATCGCCCGAGGGGGTGGAGGCCGTGCGCCGGCTGGTCGCGGCCGCGGACGTGCTGGTCGAGAATTTCCGCCCCGGGGTGATGCGGCGCCTGAAGCTCGACTACGCTTCACTGCGCGCGCTCAATCCGAAACTGGTCTACTGCTCGATCTCCGGCTACGGCCAGACCGGCCCGTCGGCGGAGCTGCCGGCCTATGCGCCGGTGATCCATGCGGCCTCCGGCTATGAGATGGCGCATCTGGCCTATCAGCCCGGACGCACCCGGCCGGATTATTGCGGCATCTATCATGCCGACGTGCTTACCGGCGTCTATGCGTTTGGCGCCATCTCGGCGGCGCTGTATCAGCGCGCCCACAGCGGGAAGGGCCAGCACATCGACGTCTCGATGCTGGAATCGATGCTGAGCCTGACACTGAACGAATTGCAGTGGTCGCAATTCGAGGTGAAGGCGACGCAGCGGCCGATGTTCGGCCCGATCGAAACCCTGGATGGCTATGTCATGGTCGCGATCGCCAGCGAAAAGACCTTCCAGAGCCTGATGCAGGTGATCGGTCATCCCGAATGGGTCAGCGATCCCCGGTTTGCGAAATATTCCGACCGCCGTGAAAACTGGGGCAGCCTGATGGAGGGCGTCGAGGCGTGGTCGCGCTCGGTGACGACGCAACACTGTCTCGTCGCGCTTGGCGAGCACGGCGTGCCCTCATCGGCCTATCGCACGGTGAGCGAGGCGCTGAGGGACCCGCAGATTACCCATCGCGGCGCGCTGGCCGAGGTCCAGGATGACGGCGGCAGCTTCAAGGTGCTCAATCTGCCGTTCCGCATGTCGGGCGCCAAGGTCTCGGCGGCGAAGCGGATGTCGACGCTGGGCGAGCATACGCGGGCCTATCTGAAGGAGACCGGCCTGTCGGAAGGTGAAATCGCGGCCTTTGCCGGCAAATCGCCGAAGGCGGCGCACGGCTGAAGCAAGCCGCGCTTCGGTGGCTTTTCATCCCGCCTTGCGAACGGCCTTGCCCGCGACTGCGATTCCAGACAATCTTGCCGTCAGCCATCGACGATCCGGAACACCGGACGGACGACATTTTGGAGGGAGCATCCATGACAGCTGCGGTCCGTTCGGGCGCACTTGCGCGCGCATTTCTTGTGGCGGGATTTGCGCTCTCGCTGTGTGCCGTTCCCGCCAACGCCCAGAAGAAGGGCGGCAGCGTCACGATGGGTCTCGAACTCGACATTCCCGGTTTCGATCCGCTGAAGGTTGGCGTTTACGACACGGCGGCATTGACGGCGTCATCGGCCCTCTTCGATACGCTCACCTATCTCGACGCCAGCGGTAAGCCGCAGCCCAAGCTCGCATTATCCTGGTCTCATTCGGACGATTTCAAGACCTGGACCTTCAAGCTGAGACCGGGCGTCAAATTTCACGACGGCACGCCGTTCAATGCCGAAGCCTACAAGGCCAATTTCGACCGGCAGAAGGATCCTGCGAACAAGTGTCGTTGCGCCTTCTATATCTCCAACGTCAAAAACGTTCAGGCGCCCGACGAACTGACGTTGGTCTATAATCTCAACGACCCTTCGGTGAACTTCCCTTCGCTCATTGTTTCTTATGCGAACCAGAACGGCGCAGTTCATTCTCCCACGGCGTGGAAGACCAAGGGCGATGACTACAACCGCAATCCCGTCGGCACCGGACCTTTTGTCCTGAAGTCATGGACCGCAGGAGACCGGATGGTCCTGGAACGGAATCCGGATTATTGGGACAAGGACCGCATCTATCTCGATCGCATCACGCTGAAGCCGCTTCCGGATGCGCAGTCGCGCTTCGCCAGCCTGCAATCGGGCGAGGCCGATTTCATCTGGGACGACGAAGCCGACGCCGACAATATTCAGAAAGCCCAGAAGGATCCGAAGCTCACGGTACATACCTATGCCGGCTCCGGCGCCGCGGTCGCCGCGTTCAACACCAAGGTCCCGCCATTCGACGACGTCCGCGTGCGCCAGGCGCTGGTGATGGCGCTCGATCGCAAGAAGATGTCGCAGGCGCTCACCAACGGTCTCGCAAGGCCGGCGACCAATCCCTACGGCGACGGCTCCTGGGTGAAGTGCAAGGATGACGGCGCACTGCCCGAAGACCTCGAGAAGGCCAAGGCGCTGATCAAGGAATACGGCAAGCCGGTTGAGTTCAAGATGCTGGTCACGGCGACACCACGTGGGCGCGCCACCGGTCAGGTGCTGCAACAATTATGGAAGCGGGCCGGCGCCAACATGGAAATCGAGCAGGTCGACCAGGCCACGATTCCGCCGCGCGCCTTCATGCGGCAGTTCCAAGTGACGCCGTGGCGGATCGTCGACTTTGCCGATCCCGATACGCAGATGTACTCCAATTTCCGTTCGGGCAGCCCGGTCGCACTTGCCAATTATTCGAATCCGGAACTCGATCAACTGCTGGAGCGCGCGCGGGCCACCCCCGACCAGGAAAAGCGCAACGAGGATTACTGCGCCATCAGCCGGCTGATCAACAAGGAAGCGATCTGGTACTGGACCTTCCAGAACACCTATTACGCAATGTCGAGCGCCAAGGTGAAGGGATTGCCGAAGATGTACAGTGGCGTTATCGACCTGTCCCGCGTCTGGCTGGAATAATCCTGCATGCTGACCTTTGTCGCGCGAAGGCTGCTGTATCTCGTGCCGGTGCTGATCGCGGTCTCGCTGCTGACGTTCCTGATCGCGTCGCTGCTGCCGGGCGATCTCGCCTACACCATCCTCGGCGACCAGGCGACGCCGGAAAAGGTGGCGGCGCTAAGAGCCGACATGGGACTGGATCAGCCGATCTACATTCGTTACTTCGGCTGGCTCGGCAACGTCCTGCAGGGCGACTTCGGGCGCTCGTTCCGCACCGGGCAAACCGTGTTGCAGGCGGTGACCGAACGGCTGCCGATCTCGCTGGAACTGATGCTCCTGGCCCAGGTCATGGCGCTTGCGATCGGCGTTCCCCTGGCGATCATCTGCGCCGCGCGGAGCGGCGGTCCGTTCGACCGCTTCATGACCGGCACCGCCTTCGGCATGCTTTCGGTGCCCACCTTCCTGTCGGCGATCCTGCTGATCTATCTGTTCGCGGTGGAGCTGCGCTGGCTGCCGGCGACCGGTTACGTGCCGTTCGGCGAAGATCCGGCCAGGAACTTGCGGTTCATGGTGCTGCCCGCATTGACGCTGGCGCTGGCCGAATGGCCCGGGATCATGCGCGTGCTTCGCTCCGACATGATCGCGACCCTGCAGGAGGATTATATTGCGCTGGCCAAGGCCAAAGGCCTGAAGGCATCGCGCATCCTGTTCGTGCATGCACTCAAGCCTTCATCGCTCACGCTGGTTACGATCACCGGAATCAATATCGGGCGATTGATCGGCGGCGCCGTCATCGTCGAGACGGTGTTTGCGCTGCCGGGAATTGGCCGGCTCCTGGTCGGCGCGATCACCACGCGCGACCTCGTCATCCTGCAGGGCGTGGTGTTGCTGGTCGGCGCCGGCTTCGTGTTGATCAACTTCATCGTCGATATGCTCTACGCCATGCTCGACCCAAGGATCCGTCATGGCCACGCTTGACCTCGGCATCGAAGCAAGTGTTGCGGAAGCCCCGGCGCGGCGGGGCCGCCGGCTCGGATTGCTGTTCTGGATGGCGATCGTCTGGATGATCTTTGTGTTTGCGGTCGCGATCTTCGCCGACGTGCTGCCGCTGCCGAGCCCGACCGACATGGACATGCTGGAGAAGCGCGCGCCGTTTTCGGCGCAGCACTGGCTTGGCACCGACGGCCTCGGCCGCGATGAACTCGCCCGGGTGATCTACGGCGCGCGGATATCGCTGATTGTGGGGCTGTGCGCGCCGATCATCGGGCTCACCTTCGGCGGCGCGCTCGGCTTGCTGGCAGGCTATTTCCGCGGCCGGTTCGAGTCGGTGGTGGTCGGCAGCATGGATGTGCTGCTGGCGTTTCCGCCGCTGATCCTGGCGCTCGCGGTAACCGCCTATCTCGGGCAATCGATCCTGCATCTGACGCTTATTCTCGGCCTGCTCGGCGTTCCCGCCTTCATGCGGGTGGCGCGGGCGGCGACGCTGACCTTGGCGCGCCGTGAATTCGTGATCGCCGCGCAGGCGCTTGGCGCCACGCATGCGCGCATCCTGCTGCGCGAGCTGCTGCCCAACGTGATACTGCCGTTGTTTGCTTTCTTCCTGCTCGCCGTCGCCGTTACCATCGTGGCCGAAGGCTCCCTTTCGTTCCTTGGCCTCGGCGTGCCGCCGCCGATATCGAGCTGGGGCAGCATGATCGGGGAGGGGCGCGAGAGTCTGGAGATGGCGCCAAGACTTGCCTTTATTCCCGCAATCGCGATGTTCCTGACCGTGTTGTCCTTTAACCTGGTCGGCGACACGCTCCGGGCACTCACCGATCCCCGTCAGGGCGCGCTGTGACCGAAGATACGCTGCTTTTCGTTGAGGACGTCTCCGTCGATTTGCCGACGCCGCGCGGCAATCTGCGCGCGGTGGACCATGTCGACCTCACGGTCGGCGCCGGTCGGACGCTCGGCGTGGTCGGGGAATCCGGTTGCGGCAAGACCATGCTGTCGCGCGCGATCCTGCAATTGCTGCCGAAGAAGGCAAAGCTTTCCGGCCGCGTGATGTTCGACGGGCAGGACCTGCTGCAGCTGTCGCCGGAGAAATTGCGCAAGCTCCGCGGACGCTCGCTGGCGGTCGTGTTCCAGGACCCGATGACCTCGCTCAATCCGGTGTTGACCATCGGCACCCAGCTGATCGAGACGCTGCAAGAGCATCTCGAGCTCGACATGGCAGCGGCGACCAGACGCAGCATCGAGCTGCTCGCCGCGGTCGGCATTCCCGCACCGGAGCAGCGGTTGATGCAGTATCCGCATCAGCTGTCGGGCGGTATGCGGCAGCGCGTGGCGATCGCGATCGCGCTGTCGTGCGAACCAAAACTGCTGATTGCGGACGAGCCGACCACCGCGCTCGATGTGACGATCCAGGCGCAAATTCTTGACTTGCTGGCGCGCGAGCAGCGCCGCCGGCATATGGCGATGATCCTGATCACCCATGACCTCGGCGTCGTCGCCGGCCGCACCGACGAAGTCGCGGTGATGTATGCCGGCCGCGTGGTGGAGCGGGCGCCGACGCCGGCCTTGTTCAAGAAAATGCGGATGCCCTATACCGAGGCGCTGCTGGCCGCGCTTCCCAGGATCGACGCCGCGCCGCATACGCCGCTGCCGGCGATCTCGGGCCGGCCGCCCGATCCGACCCGGCCGCTGAAAGGCTGTTCGTTCTCGCCGCGCTGCCGTTATGCGGCCGGCCAGTGCCACACCGAAAAGCCTGGTCTTGCGGAGGCGGAATCCCCTGATCACCAATACGCCTGCTTCCATCCGATCGAAACCTGCGCCGGGGCCCGCGCATGATGCAGCAAGCTTCGCCCGCCGCTTCGACCGATCCGCTGCTCGACGTCGACAAACTCGTCGTTGAGTATCCGGTCGGCAACAAGATCGTGCATGCGGTGTCCGGCGTGTCCCTGCAGATCGCGCGCGGCGAAACGCTGGGGCTGGTGGGCGAATCCGGCTGCGGCAAGTCGACGCTCGGCCGCGCGGTGCTGCAGTTGCGCCGGCCGGTATCGGGCCGCGTGCTGTTCGACGGCCACGACCTCACGGCGATGCATGGCGATACGCTGCGCCTGATGCGCCAGCGCGTGCAATTGATCTTCCAGGATCCGATCGCGTCGCTCAACCCACGGCGGCGGATCGGCGATATCATCGCCGAGCCGCTGATCATTTCGGGCGTCAAGGATCCGGCCAAACGCCAGCAGTTGGTCGACGAAGCACTCAGCGCCGTCGGGCTTGATCCGGCGCTTGTCGCCGGACGGCTGCCGCACGAATTCTCCGGCGGGCAATGCCAGCGCATCTGCATTGCGCGCGCGCTGGTGCTCAATCCGGAATTTATCGTCTGCGACGAGCCGGTCTCCGCGCTCGACGTTTCGATCCGGGCGCAGATCCTCAATCTGCTGGAAGAGATGAAGGCGCGCTATGGCCTGACGCTGCTGTTCATCGCGCATGATCTCGCGGTGGTGAAGGCGGTGAGCGACCGCGTCGCGGTGATGTATCTCGGGCGGCTGTGCGAGGTCGGCCCTTCCGAGCAGTTGTTCGCCAAACCGGCGCATCCCTATACCGCGCTGCTGATCGAGGCTATCCCGGTGCCCGATCCGGACGTGCGCCCGGCCGAGACCGTGCCGGTTGGCGAGCCGCCGTCGCCGATTTCGCCACCTTCCGGCTGCCGTTTCCGGACCCGCTGTCCGCGCGCGGATCAGCGATGCAGCGACGAGGTGCCGGAACTTCGCGCTGTGGCGCCGGGGCAGTTCGTGGCTTGCCATCATCCGCTGATCTGAATATCGGATGGTATTTTTTTGACGCGTTTTCTTCACGCTAACCGGTATCCACTTCGCTTGAAAACGCTATCTCCGCGTTTGTCTCGACTGGACAGACGTGGCAATGTTGGCCCGAAAATGCCTGCTCAAGAACAAGAATGACGGGAGAGAACCGATGAAAAGTTTCCAGGTCGCCGAGTTCAACGCCCCCCTGAAAGAAGTCGATCATCCGACGCCGGAGCCCACGGGATCGCAGGTGTTGCTGAAGGTGAAGGCAGCCGGCGTCTGCCACAGTGATCTGCACATCTGGGAAGGCGGCTACGATCTCGGCCATGGCCGCAAGCCGCTGTCGCTCAGAGATCGCGGCGTCTCGCTGCCGCGCACGATGGGCCATGAGACTGTCGGCGAGATCGTAGCCTTCGGGCCCGATGCCAAGGCCGCGACCGGCGGGCTCAAGGTCGGCGACGTCACGCTGGTCTATCCCTGGCTCGGCTGCGGCAAATGCGAGACCTGTGTCGGCGGCGACGAGAACATGTGCATCGTCAAGCCGAACTCGCTCGGCGTCTATTGCGACGGCGGCTATGCCGATTACATGACGGTGCCGAATCCGAAGTACCTGCTGAACCTGAACGGGCTCGATCCCGTCACCGCGGCGCCCTATGCGTGCTCCGGGGTCACCACCTACAGCGCGCTCAAGAAGGTCGAGAACGTCCTGCATACGCCGATCGTGATCTTCGGCGCCGGCGGCCTCGGCCTGATGGCGCTGTCGCTGCTGAAGGCGATGGGCGGCAAGGGTGCCATCATGGTCGACATCGACGCGCGCAAACGCGAAGCGGCGGAAGCGGCCGGCGCGCTTGCGAGCGTCGACGGCAAGGCGGCGGATGCGCTGGAGCAGTTGCAGCAGAAGGCCGGCGGGCCGATCCGTGCGGTGATCGATCTGGTCGGCAACGCCCAGACCACGCAGCTCGGCTTCGACTGCCTGACCAAGGGCGGCAAGCTCGTGATCGTCGGCCTGTTCGGCGGCGGCGCCACCTTCGCGCTGCCGCTGATTCCGATCAAGGCGATCACGATCCAGGGCAGCTATGTCGGGAATCTGCGCGAAACCCAGGAATTGCTCGATCTGGTCCGGAGCAAGAAGATCGCGCCGATCCCGGTGACGACCATGCCGCTCGCGAAAGCCAACGAAGCGCTGACCGATTTGCAGAAGGGCAAGCTGGTTGGCCGCGCGGTGCTGACGCCGTAGAAGTCCTGCCTCCGTCATGCCCGGCCTTGTGCCGGGCATCCACGTCTTGCTTCTAGCAAGGGAAGTCGTGGATGGCCGGGACAAGCCCGGCCATGACGAAATATCAATCGTCGTGGAAGGAACCCCATGTCCGCCAATAACGCATTCCACATCGCCGTGCTCGGCGGCGATGGCATCGGGCCTGAAGTGATGGCGCCCGCGCTCGAGGTTCTGCGAAAGATCGAGAGCACGTCGGACCTGAAATTTCGCTTCACCGACGCGCCGGCCGGCGCCAACAATTATCTCGCCACGGGAAAATCGATGCCGGAAAGCACGGTGCGGCTGTGCGAGGAAGCGGACGCGATCCTGCTCGGCGCCTGTGGTCTGCCGTCGGTGCGCTATCCCGACAACACCGAGATCGCGCCGCAGATCGAACTGCGCATGCATTTCGATCTCTATGCCGGCGTGCGCCCGGCGCGGCTGATCCCGGGGGTACCGAGCCCGATCGTGGGCGCCGACCGGAAGGGCATCGATTTCGTCCTGATCCGGGAATCCACCGAGGGCCTGTTCGCGTCGATGGGCAAGGGGGTGGTGACCGACACCGAGGCGCGCGAGACGCTGGTCATCACGCGCAGGACTTCGGAGCGGCTGTTCGAGTTTTCGTTCCGCCTCGCCGAACGCCGCAAGGCGCGGGGACGGGCGAACGGCAGCCTGACCTGCGTCGACAAGGCAAATGTGTTCCGGGCGTTCGCGTTCTTCCGCGGCATGTTCGATGAGGCCGCCAGCCGTCACCCTGACGTCAAGACCGAACGGGTCTATGTCGATGCCTGCTCGCTGATGATGGTGAAGCGGCCCTGGGATTTCGACGTCATGGTGACGGAGAACATGTTCGGCGATATTCTTTCCGATCTCGCCGCCGGGCTGATCGGCGGCCTCGGCATGGCGCCGTCGGCCGATATCGGCGACCGCTATGCGGTGTTCCAGCCCTGCCACGGCACGGCGCCCGATATCATGGGGCAGGGCAAGGCCAACCCGACGGCCATGATGCTGTCGGCGGCGATGATGCTGGACTGGCTCGCCGACAAGCACGGGCTCGAGAACGCGGCCGAAGCCGCCGAGCGCATCGAGCGCGCGGTCGACACCGCCTATGCCGACGGCATCAAGCCGATGGAGTTCGGCGGCGGCAACGGTACGGCTGACATCACCAGGGCGGTGCTGGCGGCGATTTAGGGCCGGGTCGAAGGATCAATCTCATCGTCGTCCCTGCGAACGCAGGGACCCATAACCACCGGCGCCAGTTGTTGCGGAAGGTGACTACTCCATCGCTCAGTCGATGGGCCGCGGCGTATCGGTCCCTGCGTTCGCAGGGACGACGCGGAGTATGTGGAAGCTGCTTGCCAGCGCTATCTATCTACCCTTGAACTGCGGCTTGCGCTTTTCCATGAACGCGGTGCGGCCCTCGCGAAAATCCTCAGAGTCCATGCAGGCGGTGCCAACAGCCTTGATCGCAGCGATGTCGCGATGGCTTTCGTCTTTCAGCACCTCGGCGATGGTGATCTTGGCGGCCTTGATTGCCAGCGGCGCGTTGCCGGAAATCGTGCGCGCGATCTCCATGGTCGCGTCCCACAAATCAGGCCCGGGCAACACGCGGTCGACGAGTCCGATCCGCACCGCTTCGGCGGCATCGATCCGCATGCCCGTGTACATGATCAGCCGCGCCCAGGACGGTCCGACCAGCGACACCAGATGCTTGAGCCCGTCATAGCCATAGGCGATGCCGAGTTTGGCGGCGGGAATGCCGAACTGGCTGTTGTCGGCCGCGAGACGGATGTCCGCCAGCATCGCGACCTGCATGCCGCCGCCGAGGCAGAAGCCCCGGATGCAGGCAATCGTCGGCTTCGGATAATCCGCCAGCAGCGCCCGCTGCGCCGCGCTGCGTCTGGAATACGCTTCCGACGCTTGCGCGTTGTGGCGGGTCTTTTCGAACTGGCTGATGTCGGCGCCCGAGACGAACGCCTTGTCGCCGGCACCGGCCATGATGACGACGCGGATGTCGGGATTGTCGCGCAGCTCGATCAGCGCGCTGCCGAGCCCTTCCCACATCTCGAGCGACATGGCGTTGCGCTTCTCGGGATTGTTGAAGGTGATGACCCCGACGCCGTCGCTGATGCGCTGCAGGATCTTGCCGTCGGCGTAGGATTTTTCGGTGTTGTTGGGAACATCTAGCATCGATCGGGTTCCAGTCCGGGTTCAGAAATGGGCGCGCGCATAGGCTGGCCGCACCTGTAGTTTAATCCACCAATCGCGGCCGCGGGGATGTTTCTTCGCGGCCGCTTCGTCCGGCGCCAATCGCGTTTTCGCCGTGGTGCTATGCCGGCGAACGACAGTTCAAGAAAGCGACAGTGCACGAAATCCACCCGGCGCATTCCGCCAAACACGCTACCGCATAGCTCATCTCGCCTGCGTCGTCGTTCCCGATCGTCCGGGTCACGTCACCCGTAGGGTTCTCTTTAACCCGCCATCTCGCCATCGAGCGGCGGGTTAAAGAGAACCCGCCCTACGAAGCTACGAAGCTCTGTCGGCGGTGGAATGGAAGAGCGGAAGCCATAGGCGGATCGTTGATGTGGTGGCGTTTGCGCCCTCTGATTTCGAGGGCGAAAAGTAATCAGCAAAACTCGCGCGCAACGCGCCGCGGGATCGCGACGTCGCGTTCTCTGCTGTTTGAAAATTTCAATCGGAAAGGACCGTTCGGGTCTGATGCAATCAGAACCGGATTTGGCATATTTCTTCGCGCGAACCGGCCCCCGGTTCGCGCGAAAACACCGGGCAATCGATCAGTCTTCGTTCGCTGCGATCGATTCCATCAAGGACACCAGCTGGCGTTGTACCGTCTGGTCCTTGATCTTGCTGTAGGCTCGCAACAACCGCAGGCTGAAGGCGCTGTCGAGGAACAAGAGGCTCTCGACCTCACGCGCCTTGCCGTCGCCGTCATAGAAGAAGGTGACGGGCACATCGAGCGCGGTGGCGATCTGCTGAAGACGAGCTGCGCCGACACGGTTGACGCCCTTCTCATACTTCTGGACCTGCTGGAAGCTGACGCCAAGCTTATCGCCTAGCTCCGCTTGCGAGATCTTCTGCTCCACACGCCGCAAGCGAATCCGCTTGCCCAATTCAATGTCGGGTTTGCCGGCACTGCGCTGCTTCATCTTCTTTGCTGCTGATGTTTTCATTCTGGTTTTACCGTCCTTCCATCGGGAAACCCTGAGCGATTAGGTCAGGGATTCATCCGCATTTACCGCGTTAAGTTCGTCAGGATCGTGGATTCGTCGTTAGAACCACGGGATATCGAGCGATTGCGGGATGGTAGCCAAACGCATTTGCGCGTTGGAAGCACCCGGATACCGGCGCCGTCGGCTACCTTCAGCCATTGGCGCCCGGGATAATGTAGCAAAACCCCGTATCCCTACATTTGGCAAACTATTCGACAAACCACAACCACCGCGAGTTCACAGGCCACAGTTTTTGAGAGCATACTTACTATGTAACGCTTGTGTACCGGGTACTTCTACGGATGTTTGTGGCGGGTTGTGGGCCGTTAAAATACCCCTACAGGTCTACTTGAAGGCCTCCCGTGGCTTGTATCGTGGGCAGACCTCAACCGTGATATTTAGGAAAATACAGCAGCGTCGATACGATTTTCAAATCGATAGCGCGCTGGACAATCGAGCAAAAGTTCTGGATCATCATGGTCAGGCTCTCACACGATCGATTGCGTGACGGCGGCCGAATTATTTAATGCCTTTTCGTGGAGAGGCCTATGAAGCGACGATCCGGACCGCCTCTGATCTACCTTGCAAGCTCGGGAACTGACAAAATGCCGGTGGCTCATTCAGAAGAACGTCTGTTGTCGCTCCTCGCAACGCTGGAAGAGTGCCGGGCAGTTTTGACGGATAAGGGCAGCCCGGAGACGGCAAGATTGCTGTCGCTGGCGATTCTCGAGCTTCGAATGGAACTCCATCGGGTGACGGATTCCGAACTCAAGGCATTGTGCGACCTGATGGTGACGGATGATCAGTCCGCGCAAAGCGCCAAGCGTGATCAGGGCCGGCGGCTGCCGCCGTATCTGAAGCTCGTCAAATAGCGCTGCGTTCGGGCCGGCAAGTCCTGCGCAAAACCTCCTCGCGCGCCGAATGGCACTGCGCCCTGGCCGGTGCGACTCGTTGTCGCCCCGGTTGCCGGCGACCGATCCAGGCACTGGCCGGCGGCGAGATTCGGCAATTCCCCGGTTCGAGCCCGCGCCGCGCCTAGTCGCCGTCGACAAGTCGCCATCGAGTTGGCCCGCTCACGTCACGTGATCGAGCGCCGCGGTTACCGTGCAGACGACGCCGCGGGGCAGGAAGTCGACGGTGGCTTCGCCGCCGAGCTGGTCGCGTGCGCTGCGTTCGATCAGGCGCGAGCCGAAACCGCGCTGCACCGGCGCCGTGACCTGCGGCCCGCCGGTTTCGGTCCAGATCATCCGAAGCTTGCGGCCGTCGCTCTCCTCGAGGATCTCCCAATCCACCGTGACGGTGCCATTGTCGTTCGACAGCGCGCCGTATTTTGCGGCATTGGTCGCGATCTCGTGCACGATCATCGACAGCACCACGGCAAGCCGCGGCGATAGCGGCACCTTCGGTCCGAACATCCGCACCCGCTCCGGATTGTTGAGCAGATAGGGCTTGAGCACCCGTGCGATGACGTCCTGCAGCTCGGAGCCCTGCCACTTCTCCTGGCTGAGCAGATTATGCGCTTCGGCGAGTGCGCCGAGCCGGCCCTCGAATTTCTCGCGCTCGGCGCGGCTGGCGCTGCGAAAGGTCTGCGTGGCGATCGACTGCAGGATCGCGAGCGTGTTCTTGACGCGGTGGTTGAGCTCGTCGATCAGCAGATCGTGCAGCATCTCACCGCGGGCAATCGCCGTCGCCATCCGCACCGCAAAGGCTAGGCCGACCAGCAGCAGCACGCCTCCGATCAGGCTGGTGATCGCCAGACTGCGCCATAAAGGGGCAACCAGCGAGCTTTCCGCAATCCCGGCGGCGACCGTCCAGCCGGTGAGCGGGGAGCGTGCCACGCCGGTGATCAGCGGCACGCCCTCGAGCGACACGGTCGCAAACGTTCCCTCGGGCTTGCGGAACAGCTCGGCATAGAGCGACGGCGATGCACGCTGGCCGATCGTATTCTGCGGATTCGGCACGCGCGCGAAATTGGTGCCTTCGCCGTCGAAGATCGAAATCGTCCAGTCCTTGCCTGGACTTTGCTGTTCGATCATGGCCTGGAAGATCTCGAGCGGCGGGCTGAACGAGATGTCGTAGAGCACCTCGCCGTCGCGAATGACCGGCACTTCGACCGTCATGATCAGCTTCTTCTTGACCACGCCGGTGAACAGATTCGAGTAGTGCGGACGCTTGGTCGCGAAGATCTTCTCTACAAGGTCGAGGTTGTTGCGCAGCGGAAGGTTGCCGGTGTCGGTCGTGAGCGAGGAAAACAACTGGCGGCCTTCGCGGTCCGCCACCAGCACGACGCCGTCCCGGCCGTATTGTTCGAGAAAGCCGCTGGCGATGCGGCGGAAGCCTTCGAAGTCGCGGTCCGGCAGCGCGTTGGTGAGTGACAGCACCTGGAGCCCGCCCGTCATGCGCTGCATTTCGGCGTCGAGCACGAGGCGGATGCCGCGCACGGTTTCCAGCACGCGCTGCGTCGCGTTCTTACGGTCCTGCGCGTAATTATTGTAAACGATGCCGGCCGCGAAAATGATCAGCGGCAGCGTGGTTCCCGCCACCAGAAGGGCGAGACGCATCGGCAATGAGGGTTTTGGCAACGCTAATCCCGGATCGGTGCCCAACTGCCACGACCATAGGAGAAGCGGCCGATATCCGCCAAGGATTTTAGTCCGATATCGGACAGCGCCGGGCTTCGCGATGACTTGTTTGTGCGCCGCATCATGGCACGTGTCGTGGCCGAACCCTGCTCAATCCCTGCAGTTGAAATTAGCTTTCAAAGCAGCGCCCTTTTGCATACGCTTGGAATTCACAGCCGCATTTTCGGCACAGCCCACGACCCGGTACAGGGGCGGGGCACAGGGAGGGGAAAACCTATGCAGCGCAGAACAGTATTGGCCGGACTAGGTGCGACCGCGGCCGCGGGTGTCCTTGGAATGCCATCGATCCTGAAGGCGCAGGCGCCCGTCACGCTCAACGGCGCGGTGCAGTTCAACGATGATCACGCGTTCACCAAGGCACTGGTTCGGTTCGAGGAGCTGGTGAAGAAATATTACGGCAAGCCGGTCAATTTCACGCTGCACAAGAACTCGTCGCTCGGTCTCGAGAAGCAGTATTTCGAATACATGTCGCAAGGCAAGGCGGTCGATTACGGCATCGTTTCTCCGGCCCACATGTCGACCTTCGCCAAGGCAGCGCCGTTCATCGACGCCCCGTTTGTGTTCAAGGGCATCGACCACATGAACAAGGTGGTCCAAGCCAACATCCTGGCGCCGGTCGCCGACGAAGTCGCGGCCAAGGCCGAAGTGGTGCTGATCGGCTACGCCGGCGGCGGCATTCGCAACATCTTCGCCAACAAGCCGCTGAAGAACCTGGCCGACATCAAGGGTCTCAAGGTGCGGGTGCAGGGCGCGCCGATCTGGTCGAAGACGTTTGCCGCCGCCGGAATGTCGCCGACGGTGATCGCCTATAACGAGGTCTACAACGCCATCCAGAATGGCGTGATCTCCGCCGGCGAAAACGAGGCGGCCGGCGTCGAGGCGATGAAGTTCTACGAGGTCGCACCTCACCTCAACCTGACCCAGCACGCGGTCTCGATCCGCCCGATCTGCTTCTCGGTGAAAACGTTCAAGACCCTGCCAAAGGACTTGCAGGACGCCATCATGAAAGCAGGCAAGGAGGCCGGCGATTTCGGCCGGCAGCTCGAGTCGAGCGAGGAAGTCATCAAGCTTGATACCTTGGAGAAGGCCGGCAAGCTCAAGCGGGTCCCGTTCGAGGAACGCGATGCCATGAAGAAGCTCGCCGATCCCGTGATGGCGACCTATGCCAAGGAAATTGGCGCCGAAGCCATCTTTGAAAAGATCAACGCCACCTAAAGCCAGAAATGCTTGAGTAAAATTCCGGGGCAAGCCTCGCGGCTTGCCCCGCTCGATGACTGTGACTGCGCGGGGGCCAATGACCGAAGTACCGATGCCATCCAACACGTCGCTGTGGCGCCGCGTGACGGCCGCCTATGGCAAATTGCTGGAAATCCTGCTGGCGGCCTGCGTCGGCATCTTGGTCATTCCCGTCACGCTGCAGATCATCTCGCGCTACACGCCCTTTATCCCGTCCTACATCTGGACCGAGGAGATGGCGCGGTTCCTGTTCATCTGGACCATCATGATCGGGGCAATGGTCGGCGTCAGGGAGGCGCAGCATTTCGAAGTCGATGTGTGGCCCAATCTGTCGCGGCGATCGGAGGCCGCAGTGCGGATCATGGGACGGCTCGGGATATTGGCGCTGGCGCTGGTGTTCGTGCTGGCCGGCCTCGAGTTCACGCGGTTCGCCTGGAATCGGACCTCGGAGCTTGCCGACTTGCCGCTCTGGCTGATCCATGTCGCGTGGCCGGTGGCGGGCTTCACGTGGATCGTGTTTGCGGGCGAACAAATCGTCGATGAGGCGCGGATTTTGCTCGGGGTGGCGCGATGAGCGGCAGCGTTCTTTCCGCCGGGCAGGCCGCGATGGTCCTGTTCGGCGTTTTCGTCGGCCTGCTCATCCTGCGCGTGCCGGTCGCCTTCGCGCTCGGGCTCGCCTGTCTGCCGATCCTGCTGATCGAGCCGCGGCTGTCGATGATGATGCTCGCGCAGGAAACCTTCAACGCCTACAATTCCTTCATCCTGCTGTCGGTGCCGTTTTTCCTGCTGACGGCGAACCTGATGAGCATCGGCGGCATCACCGACCGGCTGGTGGCGCTGTCGCGCGCGATGGTCGGGCACTGGCCGGGGTCGCTGGCGCAGATCAACGTGGTGCTGTCGGTGTTCTTCGCCGGCATCTCCGGCTCCTCGACGGCGGATGCGGCGAGCCAGTCCAAGATCTTCATCGATGCCCAGACCAAGGAGGGCTACGACCTCTCGTTCTCGATCGCCATCACTGCGGTGTCGGCGGTGCTCGCGGTCATCATACCGCCGTCGATCCTGATGATCGTGTGGGGTGGGCTGATCTCGACGTCGATCGCCGCGATGTACCTGGCCGGCATCGTGCCGGGATTGCTGATCGCGGGCGCGCAGATGGCAACCGTGCATATCTATGCGGTCCGGCGCGGTTATCCGACCTATCCAAAATCGAGCTGGGTCGAGATGCGCTGCTCGCTGTGGCGCTCGATTCCGGCGCTGATCACGCCGTTCATCATCGTCGGCGGCATTCTGCTCGGCTGGTTCACGGCGACCGAGTCCGCCTGCGTCGCGGTGCTGTATTCGGCGGCGCTGTCGACGTTCTTTTACCGGGAGACCGGCTTGAAGCAGCTCTACAAGGCCTTGCTCGACACCGGGCGGCTGGCCGGGGTCGCGCTGTTCTGCATCGGCACCGCCAGCGCATTCGGCTGGCTCTTGGCCTATTACAAGATCCCGCAGGAACTGCTGGCCAACGTTTCGACCTGGGGCATGGGTCCGATCGCGGCGGGCTTCTTCATCTCGTTCTGTTTTCTGGTGGTCGGCTGCTTCCTCGACGCCATTCCGGCCATCGTGATCGTCGGCACCGTGCTGGAGCCGCTGGCGCGGGCGGTCGATCTGCATCCGGTGCAGTTCGCGATCATCTCGATCGTCTCGTTGGCGTTCGGGCTGGTGACGCCGCCCTACGGGCTATGTCTGATGATCGCGTGCTCGATCGCCGGGGTGCGGCTGCGCTATGCGCTCAAGGACACGGTGATCATGCTGATACCGATGCTGCTGGTATTGGCGGCGCTGATCATCTGGCCCAGCGTGTCGCTGTTCCTGCCGCGCCTGATCGTGCCGGAGATGCTGAAGTAGTCAGGAGCCTGCCGTCCCGCAGTGGCGCCGTGGGACCGGGCTGCGCCCTCAAAGATTGCTGTCGGTGATCGCCGAATACACCAGGGTGCGCAGCTCGCGCCGCAGCGGATAGGCGCTCGACGGCAGCACCTGAGTCATGAAGATCGTGATCAGCTCTTCGGCGGGATCGATGAAGAACGACGTCGTCGCCGCACCGCCCCAGTTGTATTCACCGGGGCTGCCGGGAATCAGCGTCTGCGCCGGATGCATCGTGACGGCAAAGCCGAGACCAAAGCCGATGCCGTTATAGGCGGCCTCACTGAACAGTGAGCGCGACATCGCCGGCAGATCGACACCGCCGGGCAGATGGTTCGAGGTCATCAACTTCAGCGTCTTTGGCCCGATCAGCCTGACGCCGCCAAGCTCGCCGCCACCCAGCAGCGCCCGGCAGAAGGTGAGATAGTCGGCCGCGGTCGAGCACAGTCCGCCGCCGCCGGAGATAAGCGAGGGGGGCGACAGGAACGAACTCGTCGCCGGATCGTCCTGCAGTGTCAGTTCGCCCTTGCGGTCGGCGGCGAGCGGGTTGAAGCCGCCTTGCGGATCGGCGGAATAGCACGCCGCGAAGCGATGCGCCTTGTCTGCCGGCACGAAGAAGTCGGTGTCGTTCATGCCGAGCGGATCGAAGATGCGATCTTTCAGGAACTGCTCGAACGGCATGCCGCTGATCTTGCCGACGAGATAGCCGACCACATCGGTGGCGACCGAATAGTTCCAGCCGTCGCCCGGCGAAAATTCCAGCGGGATCTTGGCGAGGTCCTCGATCATGCTTTGCAGTGTGCCGGCCTTGATGACCTCGCCGATCTTCTTCTCGCGATAGGCGGCATCGACATTGGAGCGCTGCTGGAAGCCGTAAGTGAGGCCGGAAGTGTGCCGCAACAGGTCCACGATCAGCATCGGCCGCGACGGCGGCCTGGTCAGGAACGCCGGGAAGGTGCCGGCTTGGAACACGCCAAGATTCTTCCATTCCGGAATGTATTTATGGACGGGCTCGTCGAGTGCGACGCGGCCCTCCTCGAGCAGCATCATGAAGGCCACGCTCGTGATCGGCTTGGTCATCGAATAGATGCGGAAGATGGTGTCGTCCTTGACCGGGACCTTGCGCTCGAGGTCGGCAAAGCCCTGCACGGCCGAATGGACCACCTTGCCGCGGCGGTAGATCAAAACCTGTGTTCCCGGGAAGCGGCCGGCGTCGATGTAGCGCTGCTTCAGATGGTTTTCGAGACGGTCGAGCGCCGACTTCGACATGCCGGCGGATTCGGGCGAGGCGGGGGTGGGGGCTAGCATCGGGCTGATCTCCGGCTGACGAGAGAGGGCCTTGATAGCCGAAAAGTGTGCTCCGTTCCAACCGCCCGCGCTTACCCCGGCCGGGACGCTGGTGTAGGCTTACGCCTGCCATCGCGCACTTCGCAGGACAGCCAAAAATGCCCCAATTCAACGAGACCGAACTCACCGCCGCCGTGATCCGCAGCTTTGAAGACACGCCGGATCCGCGGGCGAAATTCCTGCTGCAGGAGCTGGTGAAATCGCTGCACGATTTTGTCTCCAGGACCGATCTCACCTTCGAGGAATGGGAATACGCGATCGATTTCCTGACCCGGACCGGTCAGAAGTGCACCCCGATCCGCCAGGAATTCATCCTGCTCTCCGACGTGCTGGGCGTTTCGATGCTGGTCGATGCCGTCAATCACCGGGAACGCGAGGGCGCCACCGAGACCACCGTGCTCGGGCCGTTCTATGTCGGTGAGCACCGGGTGACGCCGCACGGCACCGATGTTTCGGCCAATTTGCCGGGCGAGCGGATGTTCGTGCAGAGCCGCGTCACCGACCTCAAGGGCAAGCCGCTGGCGAACGTTCCGGTCGATATCTGGCACGCCGACGATGAGGGCTATTACGATTCACAGAAGGCGTCTTACGCCACGGAGGGACCCTCGTCGCGGGCGCGCTTCGTCACCGACGCCGATGGCGGGTTCTTCTTCCGCACCATTTTGCCGTGCAGCTATCCGATCCCGACCGACGGTCCGGTCGGCGAAATGATCATCCAGACCCGGCGTCACGCGATGCGGCCGGCGCATGTGCACTTCCTGGTCGATGCGCCCGGCTATCAGCCGCTGATCACGCATGTGTTCATGGAGGGCGACAAATATCTGGATTCCGACGTCGTGTTCGGCGTCAAGGACGAACTGGTGGCGAAGATCGAAAAGCGCAGCGATCCGGTGATGCCGGATGGCAAGCCGGCGGCTGCGCCATGGCACCTGATGACCTACGAATTCAGGATGAAGCCGGGCGCTGGCGCTGCGCCAAAGCCGATGATGGCCAAGGCCTCTGACAAGACGACCGACAAGGCTTCCGAGGAAGCCTGAACACAGCGTTTTTGCGCCTGCTCAATTCTTGTGCGTCGCACAATTATTAAGCGAATCGCAAATTTCGAATGCGGCCGCCTGTCCTTGCGCGCCGTGGTTCCAGACCTGCAATTTATTGAAATAGCTATATTTTTTGCGCTGAGAAGGGCTTGGCACGAAGCTTGAATAGCTTGTGCCGACGCCATTGATGCCGTCCCTTGAGACCACTCATCCGAATTGTACCGCCACCATTCCGGGGCCTCCCCGGAACGCGCCTTTTTGCGCCTCGCGCGGCGGCACCAGTCGGACGGCCCATTCACACGCAAAGGAGCGCGATACCCCATGACGAAGCCCACCCATCCGACCTCACGCGGCCTCAGCCGCCGCCAGCTTCTGAAAGCGACCGCCGGCACGGCGGCACTGCTCGCGGCGGCCAAGCTGAATTTCCCGGCCGGCGCCTTCGCGCAAGGGGCCGGTCCGGAAGTGACCAAGGCAACGCTCGGGTTCATCGCGTTGAGCGACGCCGGGCCGTTGTTCGTCGCCAAGGACAAGGGCTTCTTCGCCAAATATGGCATGCCTGACGTCGAGGTCGCCAAGCAGGCTTCGTGGGGCACCACCCGCGACAACCTCGTGCTGGGCTCGGAAGGCAACGGCATCGACGGCGCGCATATCCTGACCCCGATGCCGTATCTGATCTCGGCCGGAAAGGTGACGCAGAACAATCAGCCGACGCCGATGTACATCCTGGCGCGGCTCAATCTCGACAGCCAGTGCATTTCCGTTTCCAACGAATATGCCGATCTCAAGCTCGGCGTCGACACTGCGCCGTTCAAGGTCGCGCTGGAAAAGAAGAAAGCTGCCGGCAAATCCGTCAAGGCTGCGATGACGTTCCCGGGCGGCACGCACGATCTGTGGATCCGCTACTGGCTCGCCGCCGGCGGCATCGATCCCGACAAGGACATCGAGACCATCGTGGTGCCGCCGCCGCAAATGGTCGCCAACATGAAGGTTGGCACCATGGATTGCTTCTGCGTCGGTGAGCCGTGGAACCTGCAGCTGATCAATCAGAAGATCGGCTACACCGCGGTCAACACCGGTGAAATCTGGGCCAAGCATCCAGAGAAGTCATTGGGCATGCGCGCGGCCTGGGTCGACAAATATCCGAAGGCCGCCCAGGCGATCCTGATGGCGGTGATGGATGCGCAGCAATGGGCCGACAAGGCCGAGAACAAGAAAGAGCTGGCGACCATCATGGGTAAGCGGCAGTGGATGAACTGCCCGGTCGATGACGTCTACGACCGCTCGGCAGGCAAGTTCGACTACGGCATTCCCGGTAAGGTCGTCGAGAACTCGCCGCACATCATGAAATACTGGCGCGATCATGCTTCCTATCCTTTCCAGAGCCACGATCTCTGGTTCCTCACCGAGGACATCCGCTGGGGCAAGTTTGACGCGGGCTTGGACACCAAGGCGCTGATCGCCAAGGTCAACCGCGAGGATCTCTGGAGAGAGGCCGCCAAGACCATGGGTGTTGCCGCTGCCGACATCCCGGCCTCCAAGTCGCGCGGCAAGGAAACCTTCTTCGACGGCAAGGTGTTCGATCCGGAAAATCCTTCCGCGTACCTGAAGTCCCTGTCGATCAAGCGTGTTGAAGTCTGATCCAGCAGGACCGCCCGCAAGCGGGCGGTCCGCCTCGTGAAAACGGAGACGCATTTCCAATGAATATGCCTGCGATCAAGACCGAACCCGCCACCGCGATTGTTGCGCCCGCGGCAGCCCCGGTTGCCACCCCGGTCGTGACGATGACGCCGAACCGTCCGCCGCGTGCCGAAAAATACCTCAAGATGGCGAAGGAGACCGCGGTGCGCGTCGTGCCGCCGCTGATCGTGATCGCGCTCCTGATGCTGTTCTGGGAGCTGGTCTGCCGTCGCACCGGTTCGGCCCTGCCGCCGCCGTCGAAAGTTTTCAATGACACCAAGGAATTGATCTTCGATCCGTTCTTCGATCGCGGCGGTATCGACAAGGGACTGTTCTGGCATCTGTCCGCCAGCTTGCAGCGCGTGGCGCTCGGCTACTCGATTGCCGCGGTCGTCGGCGTGGCGCTTGGCACATTGGTCGGACAATCGGTTTGGGCGATGCGCGGCCTCGATCCGCTGTTCCAGGTGCTGCGCACCATTCCGCCGCTGGCCTGGTTGCCGCTGGCGCTGGCCGCCTTCCGTGACGGTCAGCCCTCGGCGATCTTCGTGATTTTCATCACCTCGATCTGGCCGATCATCATCAACACCGCGGTCGGCATCCGCAATATTCCGCAGGACTATCGCAACGTCGCGGCGGTAGTTCAGCTCAATCCGCTGGAGTTCTTCGGCAAGATCATGATCCCGGCCGCGGCGCCCTACATCTTCACCGGCCTGCGCATCGGCATCGGCCTGTCCTGGCTCGCCATCATCGCGGCAGAGATGCTGATCGGCGGCGTCGGCATCGGCTTCTTCATCTGGGACGCCTGGAATTCCTCGCACATCAGCGAAATCATCCTGGCGCTGTTCTATGTCGGCATCATCGGCTTCGTGCTCGATCGGTTGATCGCAGGACTGGGCAAGATCGTGACCCGCGGCACCTCCGCAGGCTGAAGGAAACATATCATGCAGGCCTATCTGAAGCTCGATCACATCGACAAGACCTTCACCCGCGGCAACGCCACGACCGAGGTGCTGAAGGACATCAGCCTGACGATCAACAAGGGCGAATACGTCTCGATTATCGGCCATTCCGGTTGCGGCAAGTCCACGCTGCTCAACATCGTGGCCGGTCTGACCGACTGCACCAATGGCTGCGTGCTGCTGGAAAACCGCGAAGTCAATTCACCAGGACCCGATCGCGCAGTGGTGTTCCAGAACCACAGCCTGCTGCCCTGGCTCACCGTCTACGAAAACGTCCGGCTCGGCGTCGACAAGGTATTCGCCTCGAGCAAGACCCGCAGCGAACGCGACGCCTGGGTGATGCACAATCTCAACCTCGTGCAGATGGCCCATGCCAAGGACAAGCGCCCGTCGGAAATCTCCGGCGGCATGAAGCAGCGCGTCGGGATCGCACGGGCGCTGGCGATGGAACCGAAGGTGCTGCTGCTCGACGAGCCCTTTGGCGCGCTCGATGCGCTGACCCGTGCCCATCTGCAGGATTCGGTGATGGCGCTGCACCAGAAGCTCGGCAACACCATCCTGATGATCACCCACGACGTCGACGAAGCCGTGCTGCTGTCGGACCGCATCGTGATGATGACCAACGGGCCGAGCGCGCGGATCGGCGAGGTGCTGGAAGTGCCGCTGGCGCGTCCGCGCAAGCGGCTCGAGCTCGCAACCAACCCCGGTTACCTGAAGTGCCGGCAGCGCGTGCTCGAATTCCTCTACGAGCGGCACCGCTTCGTCGAAGCGGCGTAGTTCTTGCTTTGCACCCAGGGGGTGAACAATTTCGCTGCCGCCGGGGCGAACAATTTCGCTCCCGATCCGGGCAAGGCTTTGGAAGAGGCAGGAGAACGACATGACACCAGAGCAGGTCAAACTCGTGCAGCAAAGTTTCACCAAGGTCGCGCCGATCTCGGAGCAGGCAGCGGTTTTGTTCTACGGCCGCCTCTTTGAAGTGGCACCCGCGGTCCGGGCGATGTTTCCGGACAACATGACCGAGCAGCGCAAGAAACTCATGGCGACGCTTGCCGTCGTCGTGGGCGGGCTGACCAACCTCGAAGCCGTGCTGCCGGCCGCGAGCGCACTCGCCAAGCGCCATGTCGGCTATGGCGCAAAGGCCGAACACTATCCCGTCGTTGGCGGCGCCTTGTTGTGGACCCTGGAGCAAGGGCTCGGCGACGCCTGGACGCCGGAGACCGCATCCGCCTGGTCCGCGGCCTACGGCACGCTGTCCGGCTACATGATTTCGGAAGCCTACGGCAGCGCCCAAGCCGCCGAGTGAGGATACGCCAAAGGATAAGTCATGAGCGAACCCTTGGTCATTGTCGGCAACGGAATGGCGGCCGCGCGTCTGGTCGACGAACTGGCCAAGGTTGCGCTCGGGCGCTACGCTATAGCCGTGATCGGCGACGAGCCGCGGCTTGCCTATAACCGCGTGCTGCTGTCGTCGGTTCTCGCCGGCGAGACCGCCTCGCATGATATCGAGCTAAGACCTGCTTCATGGTGGCGCGACCGCGGCGTCACCCTCAAATATGGCTGCCGGGCCACCGAGGTCGATGTCGGGCGGCGCGAAGTCAAGATCGAGAACGAGGAGAGCATCCCGTTCTCGAAGCTGGTCCTGACCACGGGGTCGTCGGCGTTGCGGCTGAACGTGCCCGGCGCCGATCTCGCCGGCGTGCATACGTTTCGCGACAGCCGCGACGTCGACCTTCTGCTGACACTGGCCGCGCAGAAGAAGCGCGTGGTGGTGGTCGGTGGCGGACTTTTGGGACTGGAAGCGGCCTACGGGCTCGCCAAGGCCGGTGCGCCGGTGACGCTGGTTCATCTGATGGACCGGCTGATGGAGCGCCAGCTCGATGCGCCCGCCGCGGAACTGTTGAAATCGCTGGTCGAAAGCAAGGGCATCGAAATCCTGCTCAACGCCAACACCGCGCGGATCCATGGCGAGACGCGGGTCGAGGGCGTCGAACTTAGCGATGGCCGCCGCATCGACGCCGATGCGGTGATCTTTGCGGCAGGCATCCGCCCGAACATTGCGCTGGCAAAGGAAGCCGGCATCGCCGTCAACCGCGGCATCGTCGTCGATGACGTCATGCAAACCGGTGCTGCGGACATCTTTGCGATCGGCGAATGCGCCGAGCACCGCGGCATCTGTTACGGCCTGGTCGAGCCGGCCTATGAGCAGGCGCGGGTGCTGGCGCGGCATCTTGCAGGCACCGACGCCTGCTATGGCGGCAGCATCGTGGCGACCAACCTGAAGGTCTCCGGCGTCAGCGTGTTCTCCGCGGGCGATTTCGCAGGCGCCGACGGTTCCGAGACCATCGTGCTCAGCGATCTCAATTGCGGCACCTACAAAAAACTCGTGATAGCGGACGGACGGCTGACCGGCGCGGTTCTGATCGGCGACGTCAGCGACGCGCTCTGGTATCTCGAACTGATCCGCAACCGTCAATCTACCGCGCGAATTCGCGCCGACATGATGTTCGGCCGCTCGCTCGCGATCCGTTCAGAGGCGGCATGAGCCGGTTGCCTGCATGACCGCCGTCGATCCCGATCTGCGTGCCACCAAGACCACCTGCGCTTATTGCGGCGTCGGCTGCGGCGTTCTGGCGACGCCGGACGGAAGGGGCGGCGCGGCAATCTCCGGCGATCCCGAACACCCGGCGAATTTCGGCCGGCTGTGCTCGAAGGGATCGGCGCTCGGCGAAACGCTCGGTCTTGAAAACCGGCTGCTGCATCCGATGATCCGCTGCGACAAGGGGACCATGGAGCGCGTGGCCTGGAGCGACGCGCTCGACCACGTCGCGCACCGGTTTCAGCACATTATCGCGCGCGACGGCCCCGGCGCGGTCGCGTTCTATCTCTCCGGCCAGTTGCTGACGGAGGACTATTACGTCGCCAACAAGCTGATGAAGGGATTTGTCGGCAGCGCCAATGTCGACACTAATTCGCGGCTGTGCATGGCTTCCTCCGTCGCCGGCCACCGACGCGCCTTCGGCGCCGACACCGTGCCCGGCTGTTACGAGGATCTCGACGAAGCCGATCTCCTGGTGCTGGTCGGCTCCAATGCGGCCTGGTGCCATCCGGTGCTGTACCAGCGCATGCTGGTCAACAAACAGAGCCGCGGCGCCCGCATCGCGGTGATCGATCCCCGCCGCACCGATACGGTCGGCGATGATGATCTGTTTCTGGGCCTGAAGCCCGGCACCGACACGGCGCTGTTCAGCGGCTTGCTGGTGCATCTTGCCGACAATGGCGCGCTCGACCACGATTACATCGAACGCCACACGTCGGGTTTCGACGACGCGATGGCGCGGGCGCGCAGCATGGCCGGCAGCCTCAGTGCGACTGCGCTGGCGACCGGCCTGTCCGAGCCGGACGTCGCGGCGTTCTTCCAGATGTTTGCGAGCACGCCGCGCGTGGTCACGATGTATTCGCAAGGCGTCAACCAGTCGGCGCAGGGCACCGACAAGGTCAACGCCATCCTCAACTGCCATCTTGCGACGGGCCGGATCGGCAAGGTGGGCGCGTCGCCGTTCTCGCTGACCGGACAGCCCAATGCGATGGGCGGCCGCGAGGTCGGCGGGCTCGCCAACCAGCTCGCGGCCCATATGGGTTTTTCGCCACCGGACATCGACCGCGTGCGCCGGTTCTGGAAGGCCTCCCGCATCGCCACCCATGAAGGGCTCAAGGCGGTCCAGATGTTCGAAGCGATCGCGCGCGGCGAGATCAAGGCGCTGTGGGTGATCGGTACCAATCCGGCGGTGTCGCTGCCCAATGCCGACGCCGTCCGCAAGGCGCTGAAGAAACTCGAACTGTTCGTGGTCTCCGAGAATGTGACCTCCAACGACACCGTCGATGCCGGCGTGCATGTGCTGTTCCCGGCGCAGGCCTGGGGCGAGAAATCCGGCACCGTGACCAATTCGGAACGGCGCATCTCGAGGCAACGCGCATTTCTGTCCTCGCCGGGGGAGGCGCGGCCCGATTGGTGGATCATCGGCGAGATCGCAAAACGGCTCGGATTTGGCACGGCGTTCAATTTTGCATCGGCCGCCGACATCTTTCGCGAGCACGCCGCGCTTTCGGCGTTCGAGAACGAAGGGGGCCGCGATTTCGACATCGGCGGGTTGAAGGCACTGTCGGACGAGGCGTTCGATACAATGGGGCCGGTGCAATGGCCGATCCGCCAAAATGCGCAGCCGCAGGCGCGCTTCTTTGCCGAGGGCGGATTCTTTGCCAGCGAACAGAAGGCGCGTTTTATCGCACCGGAGATTCCGGCGCTGCGCACCGAGACCACGGCTGCGCGTCCGCTGCGGCTCAACACCGGGCGCGTCCGCGACCAATGGCACACCATGACCCGTACCGGGATGAGCCCGCGGCTGGGCCAGCATTTGCCGGAGCCGTTCGTCGAGGTGCACCCGGAGGACGCCGCCAGGCACGGCGTCGCCGACGGCGATTTTGCGCGGGTCACGACGGATTACGGACAATGCACGCTGCGGGTCGTCGTCAGCGAGCGCCAGCAGCGCGGCATGCTGTTCGCGCCGATCCACTGGAGCGCGGTCACCGCGACCGGAGCGCGGGTGGGATCGCTGGTCGCGCCGATCACCGATCCGTTCTCGGGGCAGCCGGAGAACAAGGCGACGCCGGCGTCGATCACGCCTTACGAATATGTGTTCCGCGGCTTTGCATTGTCGCGCACGCCGCTCGAATTGCCCGATCATGCCTGGTGGGCGCGCGTCGCCGTCAATGGCGGCTATGGCTATCTGCTTGCCGACAATGCCGATCTCCGAGACTGGCAGTCCTGGCTCGGATCGATCGCGGGCGATGATCTCGCCGAATACAAGGATTTTGGCGGTGGTGTCTATCGCGCGGCGTCCTTTGCCGCTGACCGTATCGAGACCTGCCTGTTCATCGGGCCGGCACGGGACGCCGGCGACTGGAATGTGGTCAAGGGGCTGTTTGCCGCCGATACGCTCAGCAACGATCAGCGCCGCATGCTGTTGTCGGGTAAATCGATTGACGGCCTCGCCAATGCCGGCCCGATCGTCTGCGCCTGCTTTGGCGTCGGCCGCACCACCATCTGCGATGCGATCGCGGGCGGTGCGCGTTCCGCCGCCGACATCGGCGCCAAGCTGAAGGCCGGCACCAATTGCGGTTCCTGCATTCCGGAAATGAAGCGGCTGATCGCGCAGACCGCCGCCGCACCCGAGCCACGCCAACTCGCCACGGCTCAATAGTCGCTTCAGCCGATTCGCAAGTGGAACCTGGTCTTCGAGCTGTCACATTTTGATGTGAGGGAACACGAAAGATCGTCAGGCGTTGCGCCGACAGGTTGTCCAATTTCCGGAGATCGCCATGATCATCGGTCGCAGAGCCCTGTTAGTCGCCGCGGGATGCGTGTTGGTTTCGCGTCAGGTGCGCGGGGCGGATGAGCAGATTGCCTTGTACTGGACGGTGACCCCGCCCGGTCGCCAGAGCGCGGTGCTGTTTGGCTACGATCGAGTTGCGGCGGCGCTCACGCCGGAGATTATCAAGGACGGAATCGCGCTGGTTGACGGCTGTCAACGCGTTGTTCTCGACATGCCGCAGGACGTCAAATTTCCGACCGTCGATCTCGACCGCGACCAGATCAAGCCGATTCTGCAGGTCGTCGCACCTCGGACCGCGGAGCGGCTCCGAAAACTGCTGGCGAACTCGCCGTTGGCTTCCCTCGCCGACAAGCTCTCCGGTCTCGAAGCGATGATGTCGCTTGCGGGAGAAGGGCGCTACAATGCCGACATCACAGCTGGCGGCACCATCGTCGATCACGCCCGGGCGAAGCAGAAGCTTATCGATCAACTGTTGTCGGAACCGGAGGTGCAATCAACCTGGCAGCCGCCGGACCTGGTGACATTGAATGCCGGCATCGGTGATGAGAGCATCTCCTATCTCCTCGACCTTCGCGACCGCGTCGGCCCGATTGGAGGTTATCTGCAACAGCTTTATCGCCAGCGCAGAGGGCACGAGATCGAGCGGTTCACAGCCGACATGATGCGCCACGGTGTTATCACGTCGTCGCAGTTTCACCAGAGCGACCGGCTGCGAAACCTTGCATTCGAACGTGCGTTCGATTTGATGACGAAGCAGGCCGATGAGCAACGCTTCTTTCTGTTTCCGCTCGGTGTTCTCACCGGTACATCGGGAATTCTCGCGGCGCTTAGGGCAAAGGGAGCAGCCGTGGTACCTCGCGCCTAGCCGCCATCGACGTCGGCCGAGAACAGTCTCCTCTATGGTGCGCCCGCTTCATCCTGCTCCGACGGGAGCCGCGAGAAGCGGAAATTGCAGTGGCTCGCGCCGCCGGCCAGGGTTTGTGTCCTATCCAGGTGGATTCCTCGCGTTGCATAGGCGTCGAAATCAAGCCCACAAATGTGCGGCAAGATTTCTTGATCGCCATGACGAGCCGCGAATTTGCAAAAGCCGCAAGCTTTGTAGTCGATGCCGAATTCAAAGTTGTCGCCTGAGCCCGGCTCGACGAAATCGTAGACGAAATCTTCCGGAAACTCTTCCTGATGGCTTCTTGTAGCCTGCTCGCGCAGCAAAGTCTGATTCTCCGGCGACATGAATTGACGCCCCGAGGCGAGACGTTCGGCTTCGGGCATGGTCAGCAATTGCGTCTTGTAGGTTTCTCGCTCGATTTCGCCGATCACGGCCAGCGACACGCAGTGTCGCCGGAGCACCCGGCTGATGGCCATAAAGCCCATCAGACGCATGAAGAAATCGCTCATGCGACTGGCTGCGCCGCCGACATAGGGCATCTGGGTGAGCACGATTTCGAATTCGTCCATCACCTGCTGCCTGATCCGATCGATATCGGATAGCTGCGCGCGCTCGCGCAACATCGCTTCGGCAAGGTCGAGGCGGTGGCGCATCGCGGCCTCCATTGCACCGCGATGCGACTCGTAGAAGGGGTGAATCTCAGCCATGGGATACTCTGTCTCGGTTTCGTAGGGTGGGCAAAGCGAAGCGTGCCCACCATTTCGAACGTCGTTCTGGATGGATGGTGGGCACGGCGCAAACGCGCCTTTGCCCACCCTACGACACCGTTCGAATGGTGCTCATTCAGCTGCAATCGCTTCGATCTCCAGCAGCCATTTGCCGTCGACGGTCTCTGCGATCATGACCGTGGATGCGGGTTCGTTTCCTTGCAGCATCTTGCGGCGAATGGCGCGGTTGGCGACCACCTGGCTTTTGTCGGTCAGGAACGTGTTGATCTTGACCAGATGCTCGACGCCGAGACCGGCGGAGCTGAGCACCTCGATGATATTGCGCCAGGACTGCTCGCATTGCGCCTCGAACCCATCGGGCACGCGGCCGTCGGATTTTTCCGGCACCTGGCCGCTGACGAACAGCAGCCGGCAGTGCTGACTGATTTCCAATCCCATGCTGTAGCCGCTGGAAGGCGAATGGACCGATGCGGGGTTGTGACGGGTGAGATGAGCCATGTCAGATCTCCTGTTCGACGAATTCCAGAGCCAGGCCATGCGATGCGGCGGGCGGGATCAACAGTGCATTGTCGATCACCTCGAACGTGACGCCGTTATTCTTCAGGACCCGCATGGTCGCATCGAGATCGGTGACCGCCAGCCGCGCCGCGCAGAACCGCGGCGAACCATTGGCGGTGACACAAGGCAGCCGGCGCGCGATCTCGGACGGGCCGAGCACGGTGATCCGGTCGCCGCGCTCGCCGACCGTCAATCGCGCGGGCACCAGTTCGGCTGCACCCTCCGTGAGGCGCTCGAGGAACGCGCGGTGCTGCGCCGGCTCCGGCGCCGACATCACGACCTCGACCACGCGCAAGGCGCCGTTGGCGTGATGCTGGTATTCCGCCTTCCAGAACAGTTCCGGCGGATGGCGTTGCTGGCAGGTGAAAAAGGCGATGTCGGGCATCGCGGGGTCGGTGGCAAAGGCCAGTGAAAACCCGACGCGGGCCGTGCCTCCGCCCGGCAGCACCGCGTCCCGGCCGAAATCGAACGGCGCATAGCTGCCGATGTGGGCCGCGTTGAAGCGCGCCGCTTCGGCATGGGAGTCGGTGCTGTGCAAGGCCAGCATCGACATTCCTTCGCTGCTTCGAAGGAAATCTTGGTTATGCGCCGCGAAGCTGAAATGGCCGGGCGTCGCCTTTGGCACCGCCGCGGCATCGGTAACGGCCAGCAGTTCCAAAAAATTGTTCCCGAACATCGCCAGGCGGTTGCTGGTTCCAAAGGGATGGACGCCGGTCGGCGTGAGGCTAAAACCGAGCGCTTGCCAGACCGGCGCGGCCTTTGCCAAATCGTGAACACAAATAACGAGATGATCCAGTCGGCGAGACATTGATATTCTCCTGACGCTGCGGGCCGACCGTAGCCGCGGTCATCAATCCTGCGCAAAGCATTGTTACTTCGGTCACGCACAAGAAAATCTATTGCAAGGCCACGGCCTATCAGTGACAAACTGCAGCGCAATGACCTACACCCTGCCACCCCTCAATGCGCTCCGCGCGTTTGAAGCCGCCGCGCGGCATCTCAGCTTCAAACTGGCCGCGCATGAACTGCATGTGACACCTGCCGCCGTGGGGCAGCAGGTCAAAGCACTGGAAGTGCGCCTCGGCGTACGCCTGTTCGAGCGGCTGCATAAGCAGCTGATCCTGACCACGGCCGGCCAAGCCTATCTGCCCGAGATATCCGACGGCTTTCGCGTGATTGCAGACGCGACCGCACGGCTGAAGCCGGCGGGCGCGGTGCTGCTGCAGCTCGGGGTCCACGGCAGTCTCGACCTGCGCCGGCTGGAGTTGGCGGAGTTTCGAGCGGCCCATGCGGAAATCGGCTTGCGGGTGCTGCAGCCTGCCGGCCTGCACGAGCTGGTCGAGGGCAAAGTCGATCTGCTGATCGCGCGCAGTCTCGGCCATCACCCCGGCTATCGCTGCGACCGTGTCAACGAAGGATCCGGTCTCGGCGATTGGCTGATTGCGCCAGAAGGCACGGCGGATTGTCCGGAGATCAAGAGCTTCCGCGATTGGCTGCGCGCCCTGCCGGCCGAGAACCCGCTCGAAGTCCATCGCCGCCCTCGGCTGGTCGGCATCACCAGAAGTTGAGGCGAGCGTGAAGCAGAAAAAATTCGGCGTCAAAGGCCCGGAAGTGTCTGTCATCGGGCAGGGCACCTGGTACATCGATCGCGGCGACCGCAGAAGCGCGGTTGCAGCGCTATGCCGCGGCATCGAACTCGGCATGACCCATATCGACACAGCCGAAATGTATGGCGATGCGGAACTCGTGATCGCGGAGGCGATGGCGGCAGGCAAGCGCGATGATCTTTATCTGGTCTCCAAGGTGCTGCCGAGCAACGCGTCGCGGCGCGGCACCATTGCCGCCTGCGAACGGTCGCTGAAGCGGCTGAAGACCGACCATCTTGATTGCTATCTGCTGCACTGGCGCGGGTCATATCCGCTCGAGGAAACGGTGGCGGCATTCGATCAACTGGTCGCCGCCGGGAAAATCCGCTCCTGGGGCGTCAGCAATTTCGACTCCGACGATCTCAATGAATTGCTGGCGGTCGCGGGTGAGGGCAGGATTGCCTGCAATCAGGTGCTCTATCATTTGCAGGAGCGCGCGATCGAGCACGCGGTGATCCCGTGGTGCGAGCGGCATGGCGTCGCCGTCGTCGCCTATTCGCCGTTCGGCCACAACGATTTTCCCTCGCCGCACAGCAAGGCCGGTGAGGTGCTGCAGGCGATCGCCAGTGCGCGCCGCGTCAACGCGCGGCAAATCGCGCTCGCGTTCCTGACACGCATACAAGCGGTGTTCGCCATTCCGAAAGCCGCGAGCGCGGAGCACGCCGCTGATAACGCGGCGGCGGGGAAGTTGACGCTGAGCGCAAGCGAAATCGAGGCGCTCGACAGCGCCTTTCCGCGCGGCCCGAAGCCGCGCGGTTTGCCGATGCTGTAGTGCGTGCTCCTCATGGTGAGGAGGCGCTTCTTCAGCGCCGTCTCGAACCATGAGAGCCCGTGGCCCATCCTTCGAGACGCGGCGAAGACGCCGCTCCTCCAGCGACAACGGCGAAGCCGTTGCGCGGGGATGAGGGCTGCGGCAGACGCTGTTTCTTAACAAACTATTGCCATCGGGCGCATCGCGCATATCCGCATCCCGTTATCGGACCTTGTTGTTCCCGCGCAAATAGCGTTTTTTGGAGCCTCGCCCGATTCGATCATTATTGCCTTCGAGATTGCCGTGACACCGCCCCCCGCCGCAGCCGCCAGGCTGGACAGCGCGCCATTGCCGTTGCCCGAGAAGAAGTATTCCACCCCCACAGCGCCAGCCCGCGCCGATCGCCCGTTCAAGGGCATCGCGCTGATCCTGGCGTCGACGATCTTCCTCGGCATCTCCGACGTGACGGCGAAATATCTGTCCGCGACGCTGCCGTCGATCGAGATCGCGTGGATCCGGTTCGTGGTGTTCGCCATGATCATGACCCCGGCGATGCTGCCGGGCTCGCCGCTGTTTGCGCTGCCGACCATGCGGCCCGGCCTGCAGCTGATGCGCGGCGTGACGGTGCTGGCCTCGTCGCTGTTCTTCATCTCCGGCCTGCGCTACCTGCCGATCGCGGAAGCCTCCGCCACCGGCTTCGTCGCACCATTGCTCGTCACGGCATTGTCGATCGTGTTCCTGAACGAGAAGGTCGGCCTGCGGCGCTGGATCGCGACCGGCGTCGGCCTGATCGGCGTCATCATCATCCTGCGCCCGGGCACCGGAGCGTTTCAACCCGCCGCGTTCTTTCCGCTGGTCTCGGCGCTGGCCTGGGCCTGCACGCTGATCATGACGCGAATGATGAGCGGCACCGAGCGCGCCATCACCGTGATGACCTATTCGTCGATCGCGGGCGTCTGCATCCTCTCCGCGCTGGTGCCGTTCGTCTGGGTGACGCCGACCTGGCACGACATCGCCTTCGGCCTCTTCATCGGCGTCGCCTCGACCGCCGGCCAGTGGATCGTGGTGCTGGCGTTCCGTTATGCCGACGCTTCGGTGCTGGCGCCGTTCTCCTACACGCAATTGCTGTGGGTCAGCATCCTCGGTTTCCTGGTGTTCGGCGAGGTGCCCGACGTCTACACGGTGAGCGGCGCCGGCTTCATCGTTGCCAGCGGCCTCTACACCGCGCATCGCGAACGGGTGCGGCGCTCGCAGCTGCTGACGGTCGCCGCCGAATCGTCTCCGAACGCCTGATCCTTCTCCGGCAATAATCTTGCGCTGGATGAGAAGGCCGTGCTTCAAGCGTTGCCCGGGTACCACAGGTGCGCCGGAAAACGCCCGTTTCCGATGTCAGAACAACGGGATTCCCGCCAAACCGTAATTGCACTTGGGAACCCCATGCTAGGTTGCGTCCGGACAGCGCCAGAGAGCGCTGCGGGCAACGGGGTTTGGGCGTGGTTTTTCGATCGGCATCGGGCGTGGAAAAACGGCTGCGGCAGCGCTTGGCCGCGCTGCTGGTTGGCGTGGGTCTGTTGGTCGCGGCGGTGCCGGCGGCTCATGCCCAATCGACCTGGGGCGGCACCACGAACACGGGCGATTACAACACCAACACCGAATGGACCCCGGCCACCGCGCCGGTTGCGGCCGGCCAGTCGGCCATTTTCGACGCCGCGGGACCGGACACCATCAATGTAAGCGCCGGGATCGCACCCGATTCCTGGACCTTCAACGCCAACGCGCAATCGTTTTCGATCGGCGGTGCGAACGTCACTTTCAGTGCGGGCGGCATCATCAACAACGCCAGTGCCGGTCAGTTCATCGGCATTTCCAACGATATCGCGGGAGCGGGCGCTGGGGTGCAGCAATCCGGACCGAGCACGCTGATCCTGGCCGGCAACAACAGCTATACCGGCGGCACGTTCATCTCGGCCGGCACGGTGCAGGTCAGCAACGCCAATTCGGTCGGCACTGGCCTCGTGGTATTGAACGGCGGCGCCTTCCAGAGCAACGGTGCAGGCAACCTGACCTTCACCAATAGTTATGGCGTCACCGGTGCGGGCGGCACGATCGACGTCAACGGCACGGTCCTCACACTCTCCGGCGTCATCACCAATTTTGCCGTCGGCGCCGTTTTGAACATCACCGATTCTTCCGGGAGTTTTGGTACCGCGGTGCTTTCCGGCATCAACACTTATTCCGCCGCACTGAATGTCACCGGCGCGAGGGTGAATGCGACTAACGCCAGTTCGATCGGCAACGCGACGGTGACGCTCGACAATGGTGCGTTCCAGGCCGGTGCCGCGGGTCTGACCTTCTTCAATGACTTCCGGATCAATACCGGCGGCGGCATCATCGATTCCAACGGTAACACGCTGTTCATGGCTGGCACCATCAGCAATGGCAACGGCCCCGGCGTGCTGCAAATCGTCGACACCGCCGGCGGCGGTGGCGTCACGAGTCTGGCCGGCACCAATACCTATACCGGCGGAACGATCGTGACCGACACCACGCTGCAGGTCACCAACAGCAGTTCGGTGGGCACCGGAACGGTGACGCTCGATAACGCAACGTTCCAGGCCGACGGTCTCGGCAACATCACCTTCACCAATAATTTCAGGATCAACAGCTCCGGCGCAGGCGGTACGATCGACGCCAACGGCGTCATACTGACCATTGCCGGCAACATCTCCGACGGTGCCGGCGCGGGCAAGCTGACGGTGGACAGCGCGGGCGGCGGCACCGTCGTGCTGCTCGGCAACAACACCTATACCGGCGGCACGGAAATCTGCAATTGCGTGACATTGCAGCTCGGCGATGCGACCCATACGGCGTCGCTCGTCGGCAATATCACCAATTTCGGTCGTCTTGATGTCGTCAACGCCAATACCTCCGGCATCACTTCGCTGACCAATGACGGCGCCACGGCGAATTTTCTCAATGCTAGCTCAGCCGGCAGCATGGCCATCAACAACATCAATACCGGCCAGCTCACCTTTGGCGTTTTCGGCGGCACCGATACGGCCACCGCGGGTAGTGCAACCATCATCAACGATGGCAGCAGCGCGGTCGGCTTCTTCGCCAACACCAACGCCGGCACTGCGACGATCACCAATCAGAACGCTGCCGTGCTCTTTTTCGCCGACCGGGCCTCCGCCGGGTCCGCGACCATCGTCAACGACAACTTCGGCATGACGTCGTTCGGCCAGGCCTTCGGAACGGATACCCCGACTGCCGGCAGCGCCACGATCACCAACAATAATTTCGGGTTCACCGAGTTCAACGCATCGTCCACCGCCGCCAATGCGACCATCATCACCAACAATGGCGGCGGTACCACTTTCTTCGACAACAGCACCGCCGGCAACGCCAGGATCGTGACCAATGACGGCGGCACCACCGCCTTCCTCGACAATGCGAACGGCGGCACCGCGCAGTTCATCACCAATGGCACCGGCTCGGTCGACTTCGGCGGCAGCGCTGGCCCGAACAATGATGGACGCATCACGGTGGGCTCGCTTGCCGGTTCCGGCAATTACTATATCGGCGGCGGCAATACCCTGGTCGTCGGTGGCAACAACCTTACCACCGAGGTGACCGGCGTGATTGCCGATGATTGCGGCTGCTTTCCGGGTCCCGGTTCGCTGGAGAAGGTCGGCGGCGGAAACCTGATCCTGTCCGGCATCAACGCCTACACCGGCAGCACGACGGTGAACGGCGGCATACTCACCGTCAACGGTTCGATCCTCTCGTCGAGCGGCGTGACTGTCAACGCCGGCGGCACGCTCGGCGGCAACGGCATCGTCGGCAACACCACGATCAACGGCGGCGCGCTGGCGCCCGGCAATTCGATCGGTGTGCTCACCGTGCAGGGCAGTCTCGCGTTCACCGCGGCGGCCAGTTACATGGTGGAAGTCTCGCCCACCACTTCCGACCGCACCAACGTTACCGGGGTTGCGACGCTCGGCGGCGCCACCGTCCATGCCAGCTTCGCGCCCGGCAATTACGTGGCGAAGCAATACACCATCCTCAACGCCGCCGGCGGCGTCAACGGCACGTTCAACCCGCTGGTGAGCAGCCCTGCGCCGAATTTCAAGAGCAGCCTGAGCTACGATGCCAGCAATGTTTATCTCAATCTCGCACTGAGTTTTGGCCCCGGTCTCACCCCCAACCAGCAGAACGTCGCCAACGTGCTGGCGAATGCCTTCAATGCGGGTAGCGGCGTGCCGGTGGCGGTCGGTTCGCTGACGCCGGCGGGCCTGACGCAGATTTCGGGCGAAGTGGCGACCGGGTCGCAGCAGTCCACCTTTGATGCGATGAACATCTTCCTCGGGCTGTTGACCGATCCCTTTATCGCCGGCCGCAATGGCGGCGCTGGAGTCGGCGGCGGCAGCGCTGTGCCGTTCACCGAAGAGAGCGGTTCGTACGCCTATGCGGCCCGGAGCAAGGGGTCCGCGCGCGACGCCTTGGCCAAATTCCCGACCAAGGCCGATGTCGCGCGCAACGACATGTTCGACCAGCGCTGGAGCGTCTGGGGCTCGGCGTTTGGCGGCGGCAGCAACAGCGACGGCAACGCCAGTCTCGGATCGAACAACGCCGCGGTGCGCGCGTTCGGTCTCGCCGCCGGCGCGGACTACCGGATCTCGCCGTCGACGCTGGTCGGCTTCGCGGTGTCCGGCGGCGGCACCAATTTCAGCGTCAATGGTTCGGGCCATGGGCGCTCCGACCTGTTCCAGGCCGGCGCCTTCGTGCGCCACAATGTCGGCGCGGCCTATGTCACTGCCGCGGCCGTGTATGGCTGGCAGGACGTCACCACCGATCGCACCGTCACCGTGGCCGGCGTCGACCGCCTGCGCGCCGAGTTCAACGCCAACGCGTATTCCGGGCGCGTCGAAGGCGGCTACCGCTACGTCACGCCATGGATGGGCGTCACGCCCTATGCCGCCGGACAGTTCACCACCTATCAACTGCCTGCCTATGCCGAACAGGTGCTGTCGGGTTCGAACGCCTTTGCACTGAACTATGCGGCAAAGGACGTCACCACGGGGCGCAGCGAACTCGGCGTCCGGCTCGACCGCTCCTTTGCGATGCCGAACGCGGTCCTGACGCTGCGCGGCCGCGCCGCCTGGGCGCATAATTTCAACACCGACCGCAGCATCACGGCGCTGTTCCAGTCGGTGCCCGGCGCCACCTTCCTTGTCAGCGGCGCGGCGCAGGCGCCGAACACCGCGCTGACCACGGCCTCCGCCGAGGTGAAGTGGCTGAACGGCTGGTCCGCCGCCGCCACCTTCGAGGGCGAGTTCTCGGATATCACCCGGTCCTACGCCGGCAAGGGCGTCGTCCGCTACAGCTGGTGACTCGTCCTCAAGGATGAGCCGCCGCCTGCTTTCGTTCTTTCTTTCCGCAGCCAGCTGTGGGAGAGGAAACATAACGAACAACAGGAGGACGCCGATGCGCGCAGCAATCTTCCGGAGCGGCGAAATCATCGTCGATCAGTTGCCCGAGCCCAAGCCGGGCCCCGGCATGGTGCTGGTCAAGTCACTGGCCTGCGGCATTTGTGGTTCCGACTTGCACGCGCGCAAGCACGCCCACCGCATGGTTGAACTTGCAAAACATTTTCCGGGCCGCAAGCCGATGGACCTTTCGCGCGACGTGGTATTCGGCCACGAATTCTGCTGCGAGATTCTCGATTACGGTCCCGGCACCACGCGCAAGTTCAAGGCCGGCACGAGAGTGTGTTCGCTGCCGGCGCTGCTGACCGCGGAGGGCCCGCAGGGCATCGGCTATTCCAACGACAATGTCGGCGCCTATGCCGAGCGCATGCTGCTCAGTGAGGCGTTACTGCTCGAAGTCCCGAACGGCTTGGCGGCCGAGCATGCGGCCCTGACCGAGCCGCTCGCGGTCGGCGTTCACGCGGTCGCGAAAGCCAACATCAGTGGCAACGAAGTGCCGCTGGTGATCGGCTGCGGCCCGGTGGGCCTCGCCGTGATTGCGGCGCTCAAGATCAAGGGGCTGCATCCGATCGTCGCGGCGGACTATTCGCCGGCGCGCCGTGCGCTCGCCGAAAAACTCGGCGCCGACGTCGTCGTCGACCCCGCGCGCACCCAGCCTTACGCGACCTGGGCCGAGCATGCCGCGATGTCGCCGGAGGAAAAGGCCGCGCGGCCGCCGCTGCAGGCCCTGCTGCCGGCGCTCAAGCCCGCGCTGATCTTCGAATGCGTCGGCATTCCCGGATTGATCCAGCAGGTGTTCGAGGGCGCGCCGCGCGATGCGCGCATCGTCGTGGTCGGCGTCTGCATGGAGACCGACCGCTCCGAGCCGATGCTCGGCATCATGAAAGAGCTCAACGTCCAGTATGTGCTCGGCTACACGCCCGATGAATTCGCCTGGTCCCTCCGTCTGATCGCGGAAGGCGAGGTCGATGCGGCCTCGCTGGTGACCGCCAGCGTCGGCATCGACGGCGTCGCGCAGGCGTTTGCGGATCTCGCTAATCCGGAACGGCACACCAAGATCATCGTGGAGCCGTGGCGGTGATCACGGTAGATGGTTGTCGTCCCTGCGAACGCAGGGACCCATACGCCGCGGCCGTAGTTGTTTTGCAAGGTGGTTGACGGCTTTGTTTGATAACTGCTCCCTGTGGTTATGGGTCCCTGCGTTCGCAGGGACGACAACGTGGGCCATGTGCTAGGCATGGTCGATGAACATTCCACTAGCCGCAACAAAGCCCTCCGTCGCTGCCGTCGCCGCCGCCATCATCCTCAGCGTCGTCATTCTCCTGCTGTGGGGCCTGCAATTGGTAACCCTGGCCGGCCTCGGACGGAGCGATGCGGCGGGCAATGGCCTCGCGCAGGCCTATGCCGCGATCCTGATGGTCGTGCTGTGGCTGCTGCTGATGGTCCTGACGATTCTCGCCGGCGTGAACGGCGCAGCACCCCGCGCTGCGACAATTGCCGCGCTCGTCATCGTTCCGGCGTCGGGCCTGGTGACGTCGGCAGCCGCCGGTCTGCTTTCTCGCCCATCCATCTCGCCGTTTTTGTGGCCTATCGTTATTCCGGCGTTGGTTCCGCCGCTGATCGTTGCGTGGTGTTTGTTCGCGTTGTTGGGCGCGCGGCTGTACGCAGGGACTATCAAAGTCGTGGCCGGCGTCCTGCTGGCGGCGATGGTTGCTGTCTGCGTTTCGATCTGGCCGCTGTCGCAAATGCGCAACGGCGTCGACGATCAGGAGGCTGCCCGGCTGCAGAAATACGACGCCGATCTCGCCCGCATGGCGGCCGACGCACCGCTGTGGGACTGGACGCCTTTCCTCGATACGCGGGACGGGACCAAGCAGCAGAGGGTGATCGAGAGCATTCGCAAGCTCGACCGGCGTCAGGCGCAGGCCGAGGCGATGCTCGACCGCGGTGACTTTCCGCTTCGCTACCTCGGATTCTTCAATCTCGATCCGACAGCGGCGCTATGTGCGAAAGCGCGTGCGCTGCTCGGCAAGCGCGTTGAACCGCTTGTGCTCAACAACGCAAAGCCACAACCCTATGCAGTGATCTCCGATCAGGTATCCGGTGCGCTCGCCGCAATGGGCTGGCTGGTCGGATATGGCTGCTCCTGCGATGCGGAATCGAAGGCGTGGGAAGCCATGGCGAAGGCGTATGCCGACCCCAGCTACGACGTCCATCGCTTCGCCGAGCTTCGCGATCCGAAACAGTTGGGGCGAATTTTGCGGGAGCGCCCGGAGCGCTTCGCGATGTTGAACGCGCAGTCGCATCTGCGGGGATGGTTGAAGTTCATCGACGATCCGGGCCTGCAGGCGCAAGCGCTAGCCGGCGCCCGTCAGACCGGCAGCCGCACCGCCGACGCCGTCGAAATCCTGCGCGACAAATACGACGAGGAAAGCCGCTGGAAGCTGCAGCGCTTCCTCGTCAGGCTCGACCTCGAGGCGACGCAACCCTTGTGCGCTAGTTTGCTGAGCGAGCTGCACGCCCAGTTTGCGAAAATCTACCGCCCGGCGCCGGCCGATGAGCCGCGGCCTTATTCCGAACTGCTGCAACGGCTCGGAACCAGCGAGCAACTGCCCAATCTGATATGGCTGGCCCGGCATGGCTGCGCCGCCGGTGCCGAACTGGATGACGCCATCGCGCTGGTCAACGCCTATCGGGACTCGGCCGATCGGGCCAAAATGCTGGCGACGCTGACCGCGCTTCGATCGGCACGTTAGCGCCTTGGACCGCGCGCGTGTAGAGTGATAAAAAATCAGTCGCAAGGGGAGATGACAAAATGATCACGCTGACCGCAAAAGACGTCCTGCCGGAAGACGGCGCCAATGGCACGCTGGTGGGACGGGTCTGGGTGCCTGACCTCGCAGGTCCGGCCGTGGTCGCCGTTCGCAACGACGGCGTCTTCGACGTCAGCGCGCGGTTTTCCACCGTCAGTGCGCTCTGCGAAGAGGCCAACCCGGCCGACGCGCTGCGTGGCACCGCGGGAGCGCGCCTCGGCGATCTCGAAAGCATCGTCGCCAATACGCCGCCCGATCGGCGCGACCGCACCAAACCCTGGCTGCTGGCGCCGCTCGACCTTCAAGTCCTGAAAGCCGCAGGCGTCACTTTTGCGATCTCGATGCTGGAGCGCGTCATCGAGGAGCGGGCGCGCGGCAATCCGACTTCCGCGGAGGCGATCCGCAGGGAAGTGGTGCGGCTGGTCGGCGACGACCTTTCAAAACTCAAGCCCGGCTCGCCGGAAGCGATGAAGCTGAAGTCGGTGCTGATCGAGCAGAACGCCTGGAGCCAGTATCTGGAAGTCGGCATTGGTCCCGACGCCGAAGTGTTCACCAAGGCGCCGACGATGTCTTCCGTCGGCACGGGCATGGATGCCGGCCTGCATCCGAAATCGACCTGGAACAATCCGGAGCCGGAAGTCGTGCTTGTGGTGTCGAGCCGCGGCGCGATCGTCGGTGCGATGCTCGGTAACGACGTCAATTTGCGCGACTTCGAGGGCCGCTCGGCGCTGCTGTTGTCCAAGGCCAAGGACAACAACGCCTCCTGCGCCGTCGGCCCGCTGCTGCGGCTGTTCGACAGCGGTTTTTCGCTCGACCATGTGCGCCAAATGGACGTCGGCCTGACCGTGAAGGGGCAGGACGGTTTTGTGCTCGACGGTCATTCGTCGATCAGCAAGATCAGCCGCGATGCCACCGACCTCGTCGCCCAGACCATCGGGCCGGTGCATCAATATCCCGACGGTTTTGCGTTGTTCCTCGGCACCATGTTCGCACCCGTCAAGGACCGCGACGCGCCGGGCGAGGGCTTTACCCACAAGCGCGACGACATCGTCACGATCTCCGCGCCGCAGCTCGGCAAACTCGTCAATCGCATGCGCACCAGCGATCAGTGCGAGCCCTGGACGTTCGGCATCGGTGAGCTGATGCGAAACCTGGCCAAGCGGAAGGTGCTCTGACGTTGCTTCGCAGGGTGGGCAAAGCGTCAGCGTGCCCACCATCTCGCATCGCACCGGTGATGGTGGGCACGGCGCAAGGGCGCCTTTGCCCACCCTACGATTCACTAGCTTCGTAGGGTGGGTTAGCGAAGCGTAACCCACCTCTTTTGTCGCCACGGTCACGGTGGTTACGGCTTCGCCTAACCCACCCTACGATCCGTCGCCTGCGGTTACGGCATCACGAGCGTCATGATGACACCATCCTCGACGACCTCGCCGTTGATGCCGTCGCGGGCCATCGACTCGATGACAGGCCATTTCTCCCGAAACAGAGCCGACGCCTCGTGCATGCTTGGCGCGTCCACCTTGACGCAACAGGCCCGCCGTTCACCGTCGCTCGCGATTTGAAAGAAGAAGCTGTAGCCAGCCGATTGCCCACCATTCATCGAGGTTTGTTGTTGTCGCATTCAGTGTCCCCTGATTTGCGTCCACGCGATCAGGTTGCGTTTTCAATTTTGATTTTCATGCGGCGCGATTGTGACGCTGAAAATTTTCGCGGCGAGTGTTGCAAACATCAGACAAATGGAACAATCGCGGCTGCGAATTGCCCATCTAATTGGCAGATGCGCTTGGGTTTCTGCGGATTAGCGCCACATCCCGCGCATGCGAGCACCGACGTCAATACGCGGACCGTTGCTCGCGGGCCGAGCCGCCGCACCGGCCACCGCGCGCGGCCACATTGTTTTGTCAAACAAGGCGAGCAGACGATCGGGAATGAAACGGGTTCTCGACGCATAGACGTGGCGGTCGCCTTGCGCGCGCTGGCCGTGGGTGAAAAAGCGTTGCGGGACGACAAGATGCAGATCGTCTTTGGCTCGGGTCATCGCCACGTAAAGCAGCCGGCGTTCTTCCTCGATCTCGGCCGTCGTTCCGGTGCCGAGGTCCGAGGGCATGCAGCCATCGACCACGTTGAGCACGAACACCGACTTCCACTCCTGGCCCTTGGCAGAGTGGATCGTCGAGAGGATCAAATAGTCCTCGTCGAGCAGGGGAACACCTGCCTGATCGCTGGTGGCGTCCGGCGGATCCAGCGTCAACTCGGTGAGGAAGCGTTCACGCGAACCGTATCCGCTCGCGATCTGTTCGAGCTGGATGAGGTCAGCGCGGCGGGTTTCGGCGTCCTCGTGAATTCGGTCCAGATGCGGGTCGTACCACAAACGGGCGCGCTCGAGATCGGCCGGCCAGGTTGAATGACGCAGGTCGGCAATAACAGCCGTGAAGCTCTTCCAGTCCGCGCCGGCGCGGGGCGGGATTGGCGCCCGGGCGAGCGCTGCAAGCGGATCGGGCTCGCTAGCCATGTGGTCCAGCACGCGCTGCGCCGAGGCGGGGCCGACGCCCGGGATCAGGTGCAGCAGCCGAAAGCCGGCCACTCGGTCTCGCGGGTTCTCGACGAAACGCAGCAGCGCCAGCATGTCCTTGACGTGAGCCGCGTCGAGGAACTTGAGCCCGCCAAACTTGACGAACGGAATGTTGCGCCGGGTCAACTCGACTTCCAGCGGACCGCTATGGCTGGACGTCCGGAACAGAACCGCCTGTTCCTTCAGGCGCGCGCCGGACTCCCGGTTCTCCAGGACGCGCTCGATGATACAGCGCGCCTGGTCGGCTTCGTCGCGCACGGTGACAAGCTGAGGCTTCGTGCCTGAGTTGCGGTCGGTCCAGAGGTTCTTGGTGAAACGCTCGCGGGCCAGATCGATCACGCCGTTGGCCGCGGCCAGAATGGCTTGTGTCGAGCGATAGTTGCGATCGAGCGTGATGATGCTGGCCGGCGGCGAGAACTGGACCGGGAAGTCGAGGATATTGCGCACGGTCGCAGCGCGGAACGAATAGATCGCCTGCGCATCGTCGCCGACGACCGTGAGCCCGTGGCCGCCGGGCTTCAGCGCCAACAGGATCGAGGACTGCAGCCGGTTGGTGTCCTGATATTCATCGACCAGAACATGGTCGAAGCGGCCGCCGATATCGTCGGCGATTTCAGGCTCGTTCATGGTCTGCGCCCAGTAGAGCAGCAGGTCATCATAGTCCAGCACGTTCTGGCGCTGTTTGGCTTCGACATAGCCGGCGAACAATTCCTTCAGTTCGGACGCCCATCCGGCGCACCAGGGAAATGCAGCCCCCAAAACCTGCTCGATCGGCGCCTCGGCGTTGACGCATCGCGAGTAGATCGCAAGGCAGGTGCTCTTGGTGGGGAAACGGCTTTCGGTCCTGGAGAAGCCGAGGTCGTGCCGGACCAGGTTCATGAGGTCGGCGGAATCCTCGCGGTCGTGGATCGTGAAGGCCGGGTTCAGGCCGACCTGGTCGGCGTACTCGCGAAGCAGACGGGCGCCGATGCCGTGGAAGGTGCCTGCCCAGGCCAAGGCATCGGTCATCACGCCGGCGTTGTCGCCCATGATCTTGCGGGCGATCCGTTCGACGCGCTTGGTCATTTCGGAGGCGGCGCGGCGTGAAAAGGTCATGAGTAGAATGCGCCGGGGGTCGGCACCGCTGACGATCAGGTGGGCAACGCGGTGCGCAAGCGTGTTGGTCTTGCCGGATCCAGCTCCGGCAATCACCAGCAACGGCGCTGAAGGGCCCGGTCCGATGGCGCCATGCTCGACCGCACGGCGCTGTTCCGGATTGAGATTGTCGAGATAGGCGGCGGCAGTTGACACGAATGATTCGTCCCCAGGGTCGAATCGACGGTCACTGATTCTCGCTTTGTTCGCAATGATCCTCAAATGCCAACGAGGGAACTCGATAAGTTCCGCGGCGTTTGAACTAGATGATGGCTCTCATTGCGCAGAGGTGACTACTGCTTCAACGCTCATCCATCCTCGTCCCCGGCCAGACCGTCTGGAAAAAGGGCGAAGCGAGCCGGGTGGCGATTCTGAACGACGCCGCCGAATACTTCGCGGCTTTGCGCGACGTGCTGCTTGCTGCGGAGCGGCAAGTCTACATTATTGGCTGGGATATTCACAGCGAAACGGACCTGGTGGGACCATCAGGCCGTGTCGAAGATGGATTCCCGGTCAAGCTCGGCGCGTTCCTGAAGGCGTTGCTGCAGATCAAGCCGGCGTTGCAGATCAGCATTCTGACCTGGGATTTTGCGGCGCTGTATGCCTCGGAGCGGGAATGGAATTCCGCCAAAAAATTCACCGCGGGATGTGACGGACGGGTCCGGTTCTGTATGGATGGCTGTTTGCCGCTGGGCTCGGCCCAACATCAGAAGATCGTCGTGGTCGACAATAAAATCGCATTCGTCGGCGGCCTCGACCTCACGATCCGCAGGTGGGACACCAGCGAGCACCGCCTCGATCATCCGTTGCGCCGCGATCCCGACGGCAAACCTTACCCGCCGTTCCACGACGTCCAGTGCATGGTCGAGGGCCCGGCTGCAGCGGCGCTCGGCGAGATCGCGACGGCGCGGTGGACGGCGGCAGGCTGCACCAGCGAACCCTTTCCGGCCGTCGAAGGCGATCACTGGCCGGCATCCGTACCGGCGCAGGCGCGGGCCATCACAGCCGGCATCGCGCGAACCGAGCCGCCAACCGAGACCCGGGAGGAAACAGACGAAGTCGCCCGGTTGTTCGAGGCCTCGATCAACGCGGCGAGCCGTTTCATCTATATCGAGAACCAGTTCACCAGCGCGAACGAGATCGCGCGCTCGCTGGCACGGCGGATGGTGGACGTTCCCACGCTGCGCGTTCTGATCGTGACCCCGAAGGCGCATTCGTCATGGTTCGAATCCCAGGCGATGCAGGGCGGCCGGGGCGGCTTCATCGATCCGTTCGTTGCCGCCGGTGTTGTCGATCGTCTTCGCGTGCTTCATCCCTTGGTCAGCGATGCGGCATCATCCTCGGCGGTGATGGTGCACAGCAAAGTCATGATCGTCGACGACGGTTTTCTCCGCGTCGGCTCCGCCAACATCAACAACCGCTCCATGGGGGCGGATACCGAGTGCGACCTGGCGTTCGAGGCGAGCTGCGGACGTCACCGTGATTTCATCCGCAGCCTGCGGCGCCGGCTGATCGGGCATTTTTGCGGGCTCGACGAGGCTGTCATCGCGGACAACGAGGACGACCTGTTCGGACTTATCGATCGCCATGCGGCGAGTGGTGCGGGCAGGGTGCTGGTGCCGATCGATTTTGAACACCCACCGGCGCTGATCGACATCGTCCAGCCGTTCGCGGATCCAAGGCGTCCGCTCGACCTTCAGCGCACCGCGCGGCGGATGTGGAACGGGCGTACCGTGATGGCGACGGCCGGCACCGCCGCCGCGCTGGCGGGGCTGGCCCTTGCCTGGCGCTACACGCCGCTGAGCGGCTACACCGATCTCGGATACGTCTCCTCTTTCATTTCGCAGCATGCGCAATCGACATTGGCGCCGCTGTATGCGGTGGCGCTGTTCGTGCTGGGCGGGCTGGTGGTGTTTCCGGTGGTCGTGCTGATTGCCGCGACGGCGGCGGCACTGGGGCCGTGGATCGGCGCCTTGAGCGCGACGGCTGGGGTCCTTCTGAGCGCACTTGTGCTGTTCATGATCGGCCGTCTGCTGGGTCACAAGCGCCTTCAGGCCGTGCTCGGCGCCCGCGCCTTGCGCGTCCAGAAGCGCATTGTCGGCCGTGGGGTAGTCGCGGTGGCGATGATCCGGATGGTTCCGATCGCGCCCTTTACGCTGGTCAACGTTCTGGCCGGCGCGAGCCAGCTGCGCTTGAGCGACTTTCTGATCGGAACCCTGCTCGGCATGGCGCCGGGCATCATCACGATGGCGGCGCTGGGCGCCCAGATTGCCGACTTCGCCAGGCAGGCTTCCTGGTCGAACGCGCTGCCGCTCGGCCTCACCATCGTGCTGTGGATAGCGGTTTGTCTCGCGGTCCAGTTTCTGGTGACCTGGCTGAGTGGTCGGCGCCCGTGACGGAAATCCTGCGCGTCATGACATGGAATGTGCATGGCACGTTCAATCTCAATCGCGATTTCGACCTCGATGGCGTCTGTTCGGTGATTGAAAAATGGTCGCCCGATGTCGTGGCGCTACAGGAGGTCGACTCGCGCGGGCGCTCCGACGATGTGTTCGGACGGCTGGCGGACGCCGTCGGCGAGCACCGTGTGGAAGCCCGTTCCATCGTCACGCAGGACGGTCACTATGGTCAGGCCCTGCTGAGCCGATGGCCGTTCGCCTGCGAGCCCGAAGTGACCGACGTCTCCTACCAGGAACGGGAACCGCGCCGGGCGATTTCCGCGCGCATCCTTGCACCGATCGGCGAGGTGACTGTGGTGGCGACCCATCTTGGCCTCAGCATGCACGAGCGCTACGCGCAGGCGCAGGCGCTCGCCGCGCTGGTGAAGGCGCCCCGAACCATCGTCCTCGGCGACTTCAACGACTGGTTCTGGTTCAAGTCCGTGCGCCGGGCCTTGGCAGCGCGATGTCCGGTTCGAACGCGCCTGCGGACGTTTCCGTCGCGACTTCCCATCCTGCGGCTCGACCGCATTTACGCCACGCCGAGCGGGACGATCGTAAAAGCCTGGACCGATCGCGAGGCGAGAAGTTGTTCAGATCATCTGCCGGTTATTGCGGACATCGCGTTTTCATAACGTTGTCAGCTGTGGTATCGGTTCATCAGTCCATCTGTGCGATCGCCCGCCATGAATGATCTGCGCATCCGGCCGATGCGGCCGGACGAAATCTCGATAGCCGTCGATTGGGCGGCGGCCGAAGGCTGGAACCCGGGCTTCGCCGACGACGCCTGCTTCGCCACCGTTGATCCGGAGGGCTTCTTGATCGGCGAAGTCGACGGGGCTCCGGCCGCGACCGTTTCCTGCGTCAACTACGGTGCGAGTTTTGCCTTCCTCGGTTTCTATATCGTGCGCGCGGATCTGCGCGGCCGCGGCTACGGACTGCGAATCTGGAACGCGGCCATCGCGCACGCGGGCGCGCGCGTGATCGGGCTCGACGGCGTGGCGGCGCAGCAGCAAAACTATCGGCGCTCCGGGTTCGAACTGGCGTATGCCAACATCCGCTACGGCGGCACGGTCGCGGCTCCGGCAGCGCCGCAGGCTAGAGCGTTTTCCAGCGAAGTGGATACCGGTTCGCGTCAAGAAAATGCGTCAAATCAAAAACCTACGATTGTCGCGCTGACCGAAATCCCGTTGGCGGCGGTGGAGGCCTACGACGCGAGCGTGTTTCCGGCGCCGCGCACGGCCTTCCTGCGCTGCTGGATCGGTTCGCCCGGACATCGCGGTCGCGCGCTAGTGCGCGATGGATCGCTTGCCGGATGGGGCGTGATCCGTCCATGCCGGAACGGCCACAAGATCGGCCCACTGGTCGCCGACGACCGCGCCGCGGCCGAGGCGGTTCTGTCGACCTTGCTGGCCAGCGTCGGCGGCGGCGAGATATTCCTCGACGTTCCCGCCATCAACCGTGACGCCGTCGCGTTGGCGCAGGATCTGGGGCTGGCGCCGGTGTTCGAGACGGCGCGGATGTATACCGGCGCAATTCCGCCAATGCTGCTGCAACGCGTGTTCGGCATCACGACCTTTGAGCTGGGCTAGCGGTCGGGAACGATCGGCCATATCGGCGGTTTATCGGTAAATAACCCCGACTGCTTTCGGGAGGCGCGAGATGGCCATCCATTTCAACCACACGATCTTGTCGGCCCGCGACAGCAAGGCCTCGGCTGATTTCCTCGCCGAGATGTTGAATCTGCCGCCGCCGACGCGCTGGGGACCATTCCAGATGGTCGTCACCGAAAACGGCGCCAATCTGGATTACATGGAGACCGACGGCGAAATCACCCCGCAGCACTACGCCTTTCTGGTCAGCGAGGCCGAATTCGACGAGATTTTCGGCCGGATCAAGGACCGAAAGCTGTCTTACTGGGCTGATCCCGGACGCAAGCATTCAGGCGAGATCAACCGTCACGACGGCGGACGCGGTGTCTATTTCGAAGACCCGAACGGCCACCTGCTTGAACTTATCACGCGTCCGTATGGCAGCGGCGGGTGGAATCCCTGAGGCCCGGCAGGCGCGACGTCCGCTCCGCTTTTCGGAGCAGACATCGCGCGGCGCTCGGGCACGATCGCGGTTCGTCGGAGCGCCGGGCCTTTCGGCAATCGACCGCCGCCGCTACCTCACCGCGACCGGCGACACCGTGGAGCCCGAGCCGCCCTGAATCTTGAGCGGCTGCATCACGAAGGCGAATTCGCCGACGCCCTTCTGCACGAGTTCGTCGAGTTTCATGTTCTCCAGCAGGTGGATGCCGTTCACGACAAGCGCGATCTGGTGCACCGGAAGCGACAATTGCTTGTCCGGGTTGGGCGAGACTTCGACCGGCCAGTTGTCGGCGCCGAGCAGCATCGGGTCTTTCGCGGCAAGCCATAGCGCGGCCGGCACGCCGATGCCGGGGCAGGACTTCACGTAGCGCGGATTGTCCTTGCCGTAGAGCTTGCCCCAGCCGGTGTGGATGACCACCGCGTCGCCGGGCTGCAGCGTCAGATTCTGCTTCTTCAGCGCGCCCTCGAGGTCCTCCACGGTGATTTCGTAATTGTCGCCCAGCATCTCGACGCCCTTGAAGCCCGCGACGTCGATCAGGACGCCGCGCGTGAACAGCGTGCCCACATTATGGATGCCGAACTTCTTGAAGCCGGTGCGATCGACGTTCTCGTCGACCTTCTGGCAATTGTACCAGCTGTTGAGATGGGTCTGGTGCGCAAAGCCGTCGAACTGCGTGCCGACCTGGCCGAGCTCGGTGATGATGATCTCTTCGTTCGAGCCGCGCATGTTGGAGAACTGGTTCATGAACGTGCGCTTGGTATGCATGTCGAAGCGCCGCGTCCCGAAGAACGCCATGCTGGGACCGAGCACGTGCGCGAGCTCGATGACCTCGCCGCTCTTGATCAGCTTCGCGGCGCTCATCACCGCCGCGGGCTTCTGGTGATTGGCCGACCCGCGCTCGTCTGCCGCGCCCCATTTCGAAGGACAGCGCTGACTTTCCGCCGGAACGGTCCAGCTTGGCGCTTGCGCGTAGGCGGCGGCGGAAAACGCAAGCATGATCGCCGCACCCAATGTGAATGCTTTCATCCGTATTCCTCCCAAGGGTGGGTGCTCTGGAGGCGGCACCCCACGACGGATTATGCGGGCCCCGTTCAGACGGTTCAAGTCACGACGACATGCCGGGGATGATGTGCTGTCGGGGGGGGGGAGCAGCCCGTATCAATCATGTCGCCTTGGCCAGATCAATCTGTGGGTTGCCGCCCATCGACCGATCAGGCCCATCGAGAGCCGCGCGCGGAAAAATGTCCACGGCGTGTGGCCTGGTTCACATGAAAGCATTGCATCCTGGAGTAGCGTCGTCGCGGGGGCTGCTGTCATAGCGGAGTCGCTCATGAAACGTATGAAGCCTTTTCCGAACAACCCGAGTGAAGAGGACCGCCGCACCTATCGCCGCTGGACCGGCGGACTTTTCCTGGTCTACCTGGTGGCCGTCACCGTCGCCGTTGGCGTCACTTTCATGGGTCGATCTTCGGGCGACCTGAGGGCGTCGAATGAACAGCAGATGGCGCGCCTGAAGTCGGTACCGGGCACCATGGCCATCGCTCCATCAGCTCGCCCGCTCACGATGCCACAATAGCTTGTCTCAATTGAAACAATTCTTTGGGAATTCGATCAGATGATTCCTTCCTGCTTATTTCGCTTTGTGCGCCAACTCCTGATTATAGCCATTTCATTCTCGCCCAGCCTGGCACGTGCCGATCAAAACCATGTTCAGTTCTGCTGGGCGCTCGGAACGTTCGATAACACGATCTACTTCGCGGAAGTCGAAAGCCGCGAAGACCGGCAGGACAGCTTTGGACAGCTGCTCGGTATTTCGGGCATGGATCACCACCTGGTCCGCTGCTCGGTCTCGGATGCGACCTCGCACCGCCTGGGGCGCGCAAAACCCATGCAGGAATGGCGGCAATCGGAATTGGAAATCGTCAACACGACGTTCTTGTCGGATCTTGATTACTAGCGGCGGGCGGACCGTCACAGCAGGACTGCCGGGTCACGCCTGACGCCTTTCGGTTGTTGGAACAGACTTGTTGGAACAGACTCGGCCTGAGCTGGTTTCATTTGCTCAATTGGAGACCGCACAAATGAAGCCCTTGATGATGGCGTGCGCTGCTGCACTTGCAAGCAGCACTTTCGCGCTTGCTGACACCCCCGTGACGCCGGCGGAGGCCGAGAAGATCAAGGCTGCCCTGGAAGTGTTCGGCTGCACGGGTGGTAAGATGGAAAAGGAAACCGAGGGCAGCGGCTACTTCGAAGTCGATGACGCCAAGTGCAAGGACGGGCAGTACGACGTCAAGCTCGACAAGGACTTCAAGGTGATCTCGATGACCCGCGACTGAGCCTGCCCGCCGCCCGATCTTCTGGTCTCAGCGACGCAGAACATCCGGACCGGCCGTTAACCCTGTCGGCAGATGAGCCGTGCGCGGGCCGCGTTGCCAGGGCCGCCGCCGCCAGATTGCCTCATTAAATCGGACAATTTCACCGGCGCTATTAGAAGCCGGAGAAACATCATGCTGAGAATGATGTTGTTGGGTCTCCTCATACCCTTGGGTGTGGGAGTTCTTGCGGCAATGGAACTCAGAGCCCCGGCGCGGAGTGCAGCGGTGGCGGTCCAGCCCGCTGCCGAGCTCGGTGCGGGCATTTCCGAGCCACGCGTTGCCTTCGCCAAGCCTGCTCAATCTGAAACTACTGACCAATTTGACAGGACTGGCCAGCTTGAAAAGGCTGATCGACTCGACGTTGCCACCGCAAGCAGCGACGCGCCGGCGCAGCCTGCTTCCATCGACGAACGCTTTCCTCCGCCGCAAGGCATCAGCGTCGGTCCATCGGAGCCGCCGCGGGTGATCAACCGCGATCGGCGCGATCCCAAACCGAAGAAGGTCACTGCCGCCGCCGCTCCGACGTCGAAGCCAAAGAAAGCCGCCGTCAAGCAAGCCACAATCTCCGAGCGGCGAAAGCCCGCCAGCAACACCGAATCCTGCCGGCTGAGCGCGTTTGGTGGCTTGCGCAGAGCCTTGGGATTGGCCGGCTGCGAAATCTGATTCACCGAGACATAAACCATGTCGAAGCGGCTTCGATCGCTCTAACCTAATCGACCAACGGCGCAGCCGATGCCGCTCCGGGTCAAAAGCTGATTTTTTGGAACGGCCGGTTCTGATGCGAAGCGGTCATTCCGACGAACGGCATTAAAGCCGTAGCCGCGGAGCCCGGCGGTGCCGACGAGTTCGCCGATCGTGGTGTTGCCCGAGCGCTTGCGGCCGCGCTTGGCTTCGACCATCGTCGTTCGTTCCTCACGCGGCTGGAGGCGATCAGTGCTGACGGATGATCGTCCAGATGCAGGCGGCAGCGGCGAGTGTCAGCGCGGCATGAAGAGTCCACGCTTGCGGCTCTCCCATCGTCCGAAGGGTTATTCCGCTCAAGAGGCACCAGAGAACGGGGATTGGTAGGAGTAATGGCAAAAGCCTGCCGCGGGTGAGGAGCAGAAGGCCGAGCGTCGCGATCGCCGTAGGATCCGGCGCGATGCCAAAAACCTCGGACGAGGCCCAGCCTCGTCCCTGTAGCGGCGCGAGCAATGGTTGTCCGGCGAGTGCGAAGGCAAGGATGAAGTATCCGATGCAGCCGGCAAGCCCGCGCCGGTCGAAGGTGAGGCCGTCGAGCAAAGGCCCGCAGACGAGCAGCAGCACGCCTTCAACAGCGAAGGCCGGCGCGACATAGGCGGCAGCCCAGTTGATGTCAGCATAGCGGTTCCACAGGAAGGCCCATCCGACGAAGATCCAAAGAATCGCGAGGAGGAGCGCAAGCCACCGTGCAGAGCTTCTCGGCCACCATGCGACGAGCAGGATGATGATCAGGCCGGCGGCAAGCGCAAGCACTTGTAAAGGCCAGAGGGCCGCATTGTGCAATTCGAACATCCGCCAGTAGACACGCGGCGAAAACAGCAGGAAATCCTCCGGCCGGTAGGTCCACCACTCCGACATCAAAGAGCCCGCACGGTGGCCGAGATGCGCTCCCGCATGGCCGGGTCCGGCATGGCTCCGGCGGCAGCCGAGAGGTTTTCGCGCACGTGGTCGACGCGGGTGGTCGCCGGAATCGCGACGGTGACGGCTGGGTGAGAAAGGATGAATTTCAGAATGAGTTGCGCCCAGCTCGACACCCCGAATTCGGTCGCCCATTCGGGCAGCGGCTCACTCTTGAGCCGGTCCGTCAGCGCACCCTGTCGGAACGGGCGGTTGACGATCACCGCAATGCCGCGCTCCGACGCCAGCGGCAGCAGCCGCTTCTCCGCCTCGCGGTCGACGACGTTGTAGGAGAACTGCACGAAATCGATAGGCTCGTTCCGCATGATCTGTTCGAGGAGGTCATGGCGGCGCCCTTCGGACGTAGTGATTCCAACGTAGCGCACCGCGCCGGCCTTCTTCATCTCGAACAGCGTCTGCAGATGCGCCTTCCAGGCGAGGAGGTTGTGAACCTGAACGAGGTCAAACTTTGGCACGCCCCAGAAGCGACGCGATTGCTCGATCTGGGCCGGGCCTGCCGTTGCCGAGGACGTCCAGACCTTTTCAGCCGAGAATAGCGCGGAGGGTCGTCCGAGCTTTTGAAGACCGTAGCCGACCACCGGCTGCGACGAGCCATACATGGGGGAGGAATCGATCATGCGGCCGCCCGCTTCGAAGAAGGCGGCCATGACATCAGCGCATTGGTCCCTGAGCACCGGATCGCCGCCGACGTTGAAGGTGATCCAGGTCCCTAGCCCCACGATCGGCATCGCCTCGCGGGTCGAGGGTATGGGGCGGCGGGCGAGCGAGCTTTCCTGGGCATGCAGAGAGATTGGCAAGAGAGCCGCAGCGGCCGTCGCCAAGGACGCCCGTGCAAACGTTCGGCGTGTCGTCCGCATCCGATGCTCCATCATCGTGGCGGGAATTTCCCATTAAAATGCACAGGGTAATTAGGAACACTCCTGCCGGCTTTCACGCACGAAAAACCGCGCCGGCCACAGCGTAGCACCTTCTCGAGGGCACCTGACATAATCAGTATTCCGCTTAGGATCAAAAAGTCGAAATCGGGCGAAAGTCTGGTGTTGGCGCAATGCAGCGGGTCGCTGTTTGCACCTTGGCATCGTTCGGCCTCAGTATATATGATCTTGATTGCGCCCCGGGCGCGGCGCTTTATTGAACCCATGGGAGGACCGACATGACGGTTTCGACGGAACGCGCAGTCTTGGCCGGTGGCTGCTTCTGGGGTGTGCAGGATTTGCTGCGGCGCTATCCCGGTGTGATTTCTACACGCGTCGGCTACACCGGCGGCGAGGTGCCGAACGCGACCTACCGCAATCACGGCAATCACGCCGAAGGCATCGAGATCATCTTCGATCCGAACGTGATCAGTTATCGTAAGCTGCTGGAATTCTTCTTCCAGATTCACGATCCCTCGACCTTGAACCGGCAGGGCAACGACCGCGGCGCCAGTTACCGCTCGGCCATCTTCTATACTTCTGACGAGCAGAAACGGGTGGCGCTGGACACTATCGCCGATGTCGATGCTTCCGGCCTTTGGCCCGGCAAGGTCGTCACCGAAGTGGCGCCGGCCGGACCATTCTGGGAGGCGGAGCCCGAGCATCAGGATTATCTGGAGAAATATCCTGACGGTTACACCTGTCATTTCATCCGGCCGGAATGGACGCTGCCGCACCGTGCCGAGAAAGCGGATGAGGGTGCGAGGGGAGCCGCGTGAGCAAAGGCTCTGATCTGCTCGTAGCGGCCCTCGAGAACGAGGGCGTCGAATACATCTTCGCCATTCCCGGCGAGGAAAATCTCGACGTGCTGGAATCGCTGCGGCGCTCGAAGATCAGGCTGGTGCTGACCCGGCACGAGCAGGCCGCCGGCTTCATGGCGGCCACTTACGGGCGACTTACCGGACGCGCGGGTGTCTGCCTGACGACGCTCGGTCCCGGCGCGCTCAATCTGACGACGGCTGCGGCCTACGCGCATCTCGGCGCGATGCCGATGGTGATGATCACGGGACAGAAGGCGATCCGCAGCAGCCGACAGGCGCGCTTTCAGATCGTCGATATCGTCGCGACCATGCGGCCGCTGACCAAGATGGCGACGCAGATCGTGTCAGCGCAAAGTATTCCGACCCTGGTGCGCGACGCCTTCCGCGTTGCGCAGCAGGAGCGGCCGGGCCCGGTGCATCTGGAACTGCCCGAGGACATCGCGGCCGACGAAGCCGCTGCCGACATGATTCCCCCGCACCTCGTCGAGCTGCCGGTGGCGCCAGCAGCGGCGATCGATCGTGCCGCCGCCATGATCATGGCCGCCAAGAAGCCGCTCGTGATGCTGGGCGCCGCGGCGAGCCGGACGCTGCTCGCCGAGCCGCTGTCGGCCTTCGTGCGGCGCTGCAAGATTCCCTTCTTCAACACCCAGATGGGGAAGGGCGCCGTCAATGCGGGCTCCAATCTCTATATGGGCACCGCCGCGTTGTCGGAGCGGGATTGGGTGCACGAGGCCATCGACCAGGCCGACCTGATCATTTCGATCGGCCATGACACCGTCGAGAAGCCGCCGTTCCTGATGGGCCATGATGGGCCGCAGGTGATCCATGTCGGCGCCACGCCGGCGACGGTCGAGCAGGTCTACTTCCCGCAAGCCGAGATCGTCGGCGACGTCGGCGCGGGCCTGACCGCGCTTGCCGATCGTCTCGAAGGCAAGCTCCCCAACGCCGCGGCATTGCTGGGTTTGCGCGAAGGAATTCTTGCCCACCTCGCCGAGCGCGCGACCGAGGACCGATTTCCGCTGACGCCGCAGCGCATTGTGCACGACGTCCGCGGGGTGATTCCGCCTGACGGTATCGTTGCGCTCGACAACGGCATGTACAAGATCTGGTTTGCGCGCAACTACCGCACCAGCGTCGCCAACACGCTGCTGCTCGACAACGCGCTGGCGACCATGGGGGCCGGGCTGCCTTCGGCGATCGCGGCGGCATTGATTCACCCCGAGCGGCGCGTACTCGCGGTCTGCGGCGATGGCGGCTTCATGATGAATTCGCAGGAGCTGGAGACGGCGGTGCGGCTCAAGCTGAACCTCGTCGTGCTCGTGCTCGAGGATCGCGCCTACGGCATGATCCGCTGGAAACAGGAAGTCGATAAATTCCCGGACTTCGGCCTCGAGTTCGGCAATCCTGATTTCGTCGCCTATGCGAAGTCCTACGGCGCCAAGGGCGCGCGCGTCGGCAAAGTCGGGGAGCTCGCGACGATGCTGGAAACGGCGTTCAGCGACGGCGGCGTGCATCTCGTCGTGGTGCCGGTCGACTACAGCGAGAACATGCGCGTGCTGGTCGAGGAGCTGCACTCGGTGGCCCAGGCCGTGTGAAAGTGCGCTCCCTCGCGCTAAGCTGGCTGAGCTGCAATTGGCGACCGTCGTCCCGGAAGCGCGTAGCCCGCATGAGCGCAGCGACATGCGGGGCAGTGCGACACAAGACCCGGATATCGCGTTGCTCATCCGGGCTACGGACCACAACACCTAGCCCGACGGGCAAATCAGTTCTGATTTGACGAAATCGTGTCAAGCCCCGAAATAAAAAATATTTCGCTTTTCCAGAAGTAAAATCAGTGGCACATATTGGCCATCCCGTCCTACTCAGAAGGGCGTCGGCCGTCGTCACGGACGTTGGACGGGTTGCGGTGGACGCGAAGGTACCCTTGACGAAAGGTGCCGGAGCGTACGGCGAAGACGTGTGGTCCTGACGTCGCGGTGCTGGCGTCAATGCACCTGGAGGCAATTGCTTCTGAGGGCGCAACGGAGGCAAAAGAGCCGTTCTCCGGGGAGAGCTCGTTATAAGCCGTAAAGCCAT